>NZ_JACYXF010000057.1 GCF_015352985.1 Noviherbaspirillum malthae
CGGCGGAGACGGCCACGATTTCGGTTGCCTTGCCGCCTTCCTTCAGGCGGGTGGCTTCTTCGACGGCAATCTCGTCAAAGGGATTCATCGACATCTTGACGTTGGCGATATCGACGCCGGAGCCGTCAGACTTCACGCGCACCTTGACGTTGTAGTCCACCACGCGCTTGACTGGAACCAAAACTTTCATAGCTTTGCCTTTGTAAAGAAACAATTGACGTTTACGTAAACCGAATCGTGATTATAAATAGATCTGTACTGATGCAGAAATTTAGCACGACCGTTCTTTTAATTGGTAGAGAGTATGCACTAAATTGAATGAAAAATCCAAAACAGGCTTGGTTGAAATCGTAGGACGCCGACGGATGGCGGAAATTGCAGTATGGAAGCCGTTCCGCGGCAACAGGGCCTTCGCCGCGGAAGAAAGATTAGCGCAAGCGGGTTGCCGCGTCTGTGCGCGCGATCATTGTCATGTGCTCGTTATTTGCGCTTCATGAAGAAGGTAAATTCCTTGTTGCTTTCGCTATGGTCAACAAGGTCATTGCCGGTCTGGCGGGCAAATGCCTGAAAGTCCCGCACCGAGCCCGGGTCGGTTGCCAGCACACGGAGTATTTCGCCGCTGCTCATTTCAGCCAGCGCCTTTTTCGCCTTGAGGATAGGCAATGGACAATTCAGACCCCTGGCGTCGAGCTCTTTATGAAATTCCATGTTCGAGTCCCTTACAAACGATAGATGGGAAAGTGGCAGAAAATTCTACCGCAATTATGGGAGGGATGGTGCGACGCAGCAAGCCAAAGAGAAATAATGGTGCGAAAGCTCATGGCTCCGGAGCGGCATTGCCGTGTTCTTTGAGCCGGCGCATGCATGCGGCTATGCAGCGAAATCGTGCGAAAACGCTAGCTCAGGCTGACGGCCGCTCCATGAATTCCACCGGAAGATTGCGCGCGCGCATCCAGTCGGCCATCGCGTAGCCGGTGCCGGCCCGCCATGGACGCAGCTTCTCTGGCGCCACGAGCCGGTACTCGACCAGTTCTTCCGACAAGCGGATCTCGCCGGACGCCTTCACATGATAGGCAATGATGAGCTCGTTCTTGCGGATGAATTCATAGACGCCGATGAGATTGATTTCATCGGCGTCCAGATTGGTCTCTTCCTTGAGTTCGCGTGCGACGCCCTCTTCCGGCGTTTCACCGCGCTCCATGAAACCGGTGATCAGCGCGAACATCTTTTCCGGCCAGGCCGCATTCCGCGCCAGCAGGATACGGCCCTCGACCTCAACCAGGGCAGCCACCACCGGCAATGGATTATCCCAGTGCGTCCAGTGTCCGTCAGGACAGGCAAGCCGCAGCTTGCCGCCCTCGCCCGCATCCGCCCGCTGGACCAGCGGTGCGGCGCACATCGGACAATACTGATAATCCAAGCCGTTCTCCTTCAGATCAAGAATCAGGCGCGCTCGCGCACCCAGGCGCCGACGCCGTCGAGCGCCTTGGCCAGGCCGCTCGGATCGGTACCGCCGGCCTGCGCCATGTCGGCGCGGCCGCCGCCCTTGCCGCCGACCTGCTGGGCGACGAAGTTGACCAGTTCGCCTGCCTTGACCTTGGACGTCGCATCCTGCGTCACGCCGGCGATCAGGCTGACCTTGCCGTCATTGACGGCGGCCAGCACGATGGCGGCGGTCTTCAGCTTGTCCTTGAGCTTGTCCATGGTCTCGCGCAGCGCCGGCACGTCGGCGCCGTTCAGCGTCGCCGCCAGCACCTTGATGCCGTTGATGTCGACGGCCTTGCCGACCAGTTCATCGCCCTGGCTGGAAGCCAGCTTGCCCTTGAGCGAAGCCAGTTCCTTCTCGAGGCTGCGCACCTGCTCGAGCACGCTGCCGATGCGGCCGGAAATCTCGGACGGCGTGGCCTTCAGCGTGCCGGCCACCTGGTTGACGGTCGATTCCAGCGACTGCAGGTAAGCCAGCGCATTCTCGCCGGTGACGGCCTCGATCCGGCGCACGCCGGCGGCGACGCCGCCTTCGGCAACGACCTTGAACAGGCCGATGTCGCCGGTGCGCTGCACGTGGGTGCCGCCGCACAGCTCGCGGCTGGAGCCGATATCGAGCACGCGCACCTCGTCGCCGTATTTTTCGCCGAACAGCATCATCGCGCCGGACTTCTGCGCTTCATCGATCGGCATCACGCGCGCCTGCGTCGGATGGTTGGCCAGGATTTCCGCGTTGACGATGGCTTCCACCTTGCGTATCTGCTCCTGCGTCATCGGGCCGTTGTGGGCAAAGTCGAAGCGGGTGCGCTCGGCATTGACGAGCGAGCCCTTCTGCTGCACATGCGCGCCGAGAACTTCGCGCAGCGCCTTGTGCATCAGGTGGGTGGCGCTGTGGTTGCGCACGGTGCGGGCGCGCTTCTCGGCATCGACCTTGGCGTTGACGACATCGCCGACCTTGATCACGCCTTCGACGATGCGTCCGTGGTGGCCGAAGACGTCGGCCTGGATCTTGAGCGTGTCTTCGACCAGGAAGCGGGCCGCGCCGTTGCGCAGTTCGCCGGTGTCGCCCACCTGGCCGCCGCTCTCGGCGTAGAAAGGCGTATGGTCGAGCACCACCACTGCGTCGTCGCCGGACTTGGCTTCGTCGACCGCCGTGCCGTCGACATAGATGGCAGTGACCCTGGCGGTGTCGTGGATCAACTTTTCATAGCCATGGAAAGTGGTCGCGCCGCCGCTGTATTCGAGGCCCTGCGCCATCTTGAACTTGCCGGCTTCGCGCGCGCGCTGGCGCTGCTCGTCGAGCAGCGCGTTGAAGCGCGCCTCGTCCACCGTCACGCCGCGCTCGCGGCAGACGTCGGCGGTCAGGTCGACCGGGAAGCCGTAGGTGTCGTGCAGCTTGAAGGCGGTGTCGCCGTCGATCTGCTTGGCGCCGGTCGCCAGCGCGCGCTCCAGGATTTCCATGCCGTTGGCGATGGTGCGGAAGAAGGCATCCTCTTCCTGCTTGAGCACTTCGGTGGCGCGCTGCTCGTTCTGGCGCAGCTCCGGATAAGCCTCGCCCATTTCCTTGACCAGCGCCGGTACCAGCGTATGGAAGAACGGCTTGCGCGCACCCAGCTTGTAGCCGTGGCGGATCGCGCGGCGGGCGATGCGGCGCAGCACGTAGCCGCGGCCTGCATTGCTCGGAATGACGCCGTCGACGACGGTGAAGGTGCAGGCGCGGATATGGTCGGCAATGACTTTGAGCGACGGGGAATCCTTGTCGCAGTCGCCGCCGCCGGCCGCATCGACCGCCCGCTTGGCCGCAGCGAGCAGGTTCACGAAGGTGTCGATTTCATAATTGCTGTGCACATGCTGCAGCACCGCGGTGATGCGCTCGAGGCCCATGCCGGTGTCGACGCTGGGCTTGGGCAGCTTGTGCATCACGCCCGCTTCGTCGCGGTTGAACTGCATGAACACGTTGTTCCAGATCTCGATGTAGCGGTCGCCGTCTTCATCGGGCGACCCGGGAGGGCCGCCGGCCACGTCGGGGCCGTGGTCGTAGAAGATCTCGGTGCAGGGGCCGCAGGGGCCGGTGTCGCCCATCATCCAGAAGTTGTCGGATGCATAACGCGCGCCCTTGTTGTCGCCGATGCGCACGATGCGCTCCGCCGGCACGCCGACCGTCTTGTTCCAGATCTCGTAGGCTTCGTCGTCTTCCGCATAGACCGTCACCCACAGCTTTTCCTTCGGCAGCTTGAAAACCCCGGTCAGCAGTTCCCACGCATACTGGATCGCGTCATGCTTGAAGTAGTCGCCGAAGCTGAAGTTGCCCAGCATTTCGAAGAAGGTATGGTGGCGCGCGGTGTAGCCGACGTTTTCAAGGTCGTTATGCTTGCCGCCGGCGCGGATGCACTTCTGGGAAGTCGTCGCTCGCGTATAGGGCCGCTTGTCGAAGCCGAGGAACACATCCTTGAACTGGTTCATGCCGGCATTGGTAAACAGCAGCGTCGGATCGTCGCCCGGCACTACCGGGCTGGACGACACAATGGTGTGGCCCTTGGATTCGAAATACTTCAGGAATTTTTCGCGGATTTCAGACGATTTCATGTTCAGTGACGAAAAGGGGTAAGCGGGTATGCGTATAAACGATTGATTATACGTGATAAGCCCGGCGCAAAGCGGTGTGGACGGATTGGCAAAACCGGGCCGCGAACTGCAATGCCCAATGCAGTTTCACGCGGCAAAATCATGTCCGATCAGGTCGATCCTGTCGGTGCAGAAGGCATCGACGCCCCAGGCCAGCAGTTCCCGCGCCCTCTCGGGATCGTTGACGGTGTAGCAGAACAGGCCATACCCCGCCCGCTTCACTTCGGCGGCTTGCTCACGCGACAACTTTTTATGATTGGTATGGAGTGCAATGGCGCCCAGCGCCTCCAGCCGCTCCTGCCAGTCCGGCGAGATCGTGTCGAGCAGGAAGCCGCGCGGTATCTCGGGGGCTGCCTTCGCTGCCTGGCCGAGCGCATCGAAGGAAAATGAGGAGAAGAGCGGCAGGCCGGATGCATTACCCTGTGATGCACTTCTTTCCGCCGCCGCAATTTCCTTGGCGAAAAGACGGCGCGTGACTTCGCCGACCACTCTGCCGGTTTCCACCTCATGCCCGGGCGCCGGCTTGATTTCCACATTCATCCAGATGCCATTGGACTTGCAGAAATGCACGGCCTGCTCGTAGGCGGGCACGGGTTCGCCCGAGAACCTGGCATCGAACCAGGCGCCGGCGTCAAGCTTGCCAAGATCGGCGGCACTGGTCAGCGCAACCTGCCCTTCTCCGCGCACCGTGCGGCCGAAATGGGGGTCGTGCATCAGCACGGGAACGCCGTCGGCCGACAGCATCACATCGAATTCCACCGCATGAAAGCCGTGGGAAAGACCGCACTGCAGTGCGGCAATGGTGTTCTCGGGAGCAAGTGTGCCGCCGCCGCGATGGGCAATGATTTTCGGATAAAACCACATGGCTTGATCTATGTCTCGGAATATTATCAAACGAGTCGTAGTCTAATGCCAATCGTTAATCCAGGGCGAAGGCCGTATCGCGACCATGCCGGTCGATATGCGGCGCGTCCATTGAACCGTCTTGCCATGCCAGCTGACAGTACTTATTCCACCACGCCTTTCGATACATCCAATTTCATCATTCCCGCAGAGTGGCATGCTTTTTCCGACCTGCTCGGCGGAGCGGATACCGGCCTGCTGTTCTTGCGGGACGGCATCGTCCTCCATGCCAATCCCACGCTTGCCACGCAGCTCGGGTATGAAGAGGAAGAACTCGCGGGCCAGCCGCTGGAATCCCTTTTTCTCAGGCAAGACGGCGATGCCGTACAGCCCGAGGCTACCGACGGCAGCCATATACGACTTCGCAACAAGAACGGCACCGCCCATGACTTTCTGCTGATCGCCAATCGGGTCGATACGCTGACCGATGCCGGCTGCGTGATCTGGGTGCTGCAGCCGCTGCTGTCCAAACGCGAGGTCGATGCGCCGGACTCTCCGAGCCGGCTCCGCGCCATCACCGAACATCTGCCCGACCTGGTCATGGTATGCGACCCTGACGGCAGCATCAGCTATGCCAACAAGGCTTACGACAATCTCGTGGGCGGGCAAGGCGATTCGCTGACGGAACTGCTGCACGAAGACGACCGTCCGTTCTTCCGGAGCGTGCTGGGCGAAAGCACCGAGAGCGGCCGCACCGAACAACTGGCATTCAGAATCAGGGCGCACGGCGGCGGATGGCGGCATGTGGCCGGCGAGGTGCGCAACCTGCTCGCCGATGAAGACATCGGCGGCCTGCTGCTCAACCTGCGCGATGTCACCGAGGAAACCCAGCGCCAGCAGGATATTGCCGCCGACAAGAAGCGGCAGCTGCATTACCTGACGCGGCTGCTGCAGATCGCGCAGAATCCCCACGCCAATTTCTCGTCGGCGCTCAAGGTCATTCTGAAGTCGGCGGCCAAGGCCCTGGGCACGCATCGCTGCGCCTACTGGGACGTGCACGATGAAGCCCCGCGCACGCTGTGCATGCTGTCCTACGACGAGACGAAGCAGAATTTCATCGAGGAAAAGATCGACCAGGGCGGCGACAGCCTGCATCCCCTGCTGCGCCACGTGCTGCGTACCGAGCATCAGCTCGTCATCGCCGATGTCGACCAGGACCCGCGCGCCGCGCTGTATTGCGAATATTTCCATGCGCAGTCGATCAAGGCGGTGATCGCCATGCCGGTCAAGCACAACGATGCCTACGTGGGCGTGCTGATGCTGTCGCATTTCGAGCAGCCACGTTCATGGCGTCGTGACGAATCCGAGTTCGCCGAAACCGTGGCCGGCGTGATTTCCCTCATCCTCAGGGAAGTCGAGCGCGTGCGCGCGGAAGCGCAGGCCAAGCACTTCGCCCGCCACGACCGCCTCACCGGCCTGCCCAACCGCGACTTCCTGCTCGACCAGGCGGCCGACATCTTCCCCAAGCTGACCGCAAAGGCCAATACGCTGGCGGCCTTCTTCATCGATCTCGACGGCTTCAAGGAAGTCAATGACAACCTGGGCAAGGATGTCGGCGACGAGCTTCTGAAGGCGGCGGCGATGCGCCTGCGCAACGTGGTGCGCAAGAACGACATCATCGCCCGGCTGGGCGGCGACGAATTCCTGCTGCTGGCACTCAACCTGAGCGACATGAAGATTGCCGACGACATTGCCTCGCAGCTGGTGGACACCATGCGCGGCGCTTTCTCGGTGGGCGGACACAAGGTCCAGATATCGGCCAGCGTCGGCATTGCGCTGTACCCGTTCGACGGCACCGACCTCGACACGCTGATGCGCAAGGCCGACATCGCGCTGGTCGAAGCCAAGCGCTCCGGCCGCGACCAGTACCAGATGTTCCGGCCGCAGCTCAACGACGGCCTGCCGCCGATTACGCGCAGCGGACGCAACTGAGCAGGCGCCATCGCAGTCAAGCCGTGCGCGGCGCAGTTTCTGCAGGGGCATGCGCATGGGGTTAGAATCGGTGACGCCCGGCCGGCGCGAGCAATGTAGACGCGCCGGCCGGGCGAGGTTCCCATGCTCCATCCCTGCTCACGACACATCATCAGAACATGTCCGCCACACCCGCCAAACAAGCGCTTTCCCATATCCGTGTCCTCGACCTTACCCGCGTCCTCGCCGGACCGTGGTGCGCGCAGAACCTCGCCGATCTCGGCGCCGACGTCATCAAGATCGAGCGCCCGGGCGCGGGCGACGACACCCGCCACTGGGGCCCGCCCTACCTGCGTGACGCCGACGGCAAGGACACCGCCGAAGCGGCCTACTATCTCGCCGCCAACCGCAACAAGCGTTCCGTCACGCTCGACATCGCCTCCGCCGAAGGGCAGCAGATCATCCGCGAACTGGCGCGGCAGTCCGACGTGGTGCTGGAAAACTACAAGGTAGGACAGCTGAAGAAATACGGGCTCGACTATGAATCCCTCAAGCGCGAGAAGCCCGACCTCGTCTACTGCTCCGTGACCGGTTTCGGCCAGGACGGCCCGTATGCGCAGCGCGCCGGCTACGATTTCATCATCCAGGGCATGGGCGGTTTCATGTCGATCACCGGCGAGCGCGACGACCTGCCGGGCGGCGGACCGCAAAAGGCCGGCGTGGCGATTTCCGACCTCATGACCGGCATGTATGCGACGATCGCCGTCATGGCGGCACTGACCCACCGCGACCGCACCGGCGAAGGCCAGTACATCGACATGGCCCTGCTGGATGTGCAGGTCGCCATGCTGGCCAACATGAACACCAACTACCTCGCCAGCGGACAGGCGCCCAAGCGCTGGGGCAATGCCCATCCCAACATCGTGCCCTACCAGACTTTCGCCACCTCGGACGGCTACATCATCGTCGCCGTCGGCAACGACGGCCAGTACCGCCGCTTCGTCGAAGCCGGCGGGCGTCCCGACCTGCATCAGGACGAGCGCTTCGCCACCAATCCGATGCGGGTGCGCCACCGCGACACGCTGGTGCCGCTCTTGGCGGAGATGGTGAAAACCAAGACCAAGCAGGAATGGATCGATGCGCTGGAAGCCGCCGGCGTGCCCTGCGGGCCGATCAACGACCTCGACGAAGTGTTCGACAATCCGCAGGTGCAGGCACGCGGCCTGCGCGTCGACCTGCCGCATCCCAGCGGCGGCACCGTCAAGCTGGTCGGCAGCCCGATGAGGATGTCGGCCACGCCGCCGCGCTACGATGCGCCGCCGCCGACGCTGGGCCAGCATACCGAGCAGGTGCTGCAGGACCTGCTCGGCTACAGCGAGCAGCAGATCGGGGAATTGCGCACCAAGGGAACGATCTGAACCGGCTTCAACTTCACGCCTGATACCACACGGTTCACGGGAACCAACGAAACCACAGGGAGCTGCCATGGACGACTTCGACTGGAACAATCCGTATCCGACCACGCGCAGCCCGCTGATGGCGCGCAATGTCGTTTCCACTTCCCACCCGCTGGCGGCGCAGGCCGGCCTGCGCATGCTGCTGCGCGGCGGCAATGCCGTCGATGCGGCGATTGCCGCAGCCGCAGTGCTGACCGTAGTCGAGCCGGTCGGCTGCGGGCTGGGCAGCGATGCCTTCGCCATCCTGTGGGACGGCGAGCAGCTGCATGGCCTGAATTCTTCCGGCCCGGCGCCGCGGGCATGGACGCCCGAGTATTTCAGCAAGCATGACGGCCGCATTCCCGCGCTGGGCTGGGACACGGTAACCGTGCCGGGCATGGTGGCCGGCTGGGTGGAATTGTCGGAACGCTTCGGCAAGCTGCCCTTCGCCGAGCTGTTCGATCCGGCGATCGATGTCGCCGAGCGCGGCCACATGGTTACGCCGGTGGTGCAGAGCAAATGGGAAAAGGCCGTGCCCAGGCTCAAGGACCAGCCGGGCTATGCGCAGGCCTTCATGCCGCAGGGACGCGCGCCGCGCGTAGGCGAGAACTTCGTCTTCGCCGACGCCGCCCGTTCCCTGCTGCGCATCGCCGAAACCCATGGCGAAGCGTTTTATCGCGGCGAACTGGCCGAAGCGATTGCGCTGCATGCGAAGCAGAACGGCGCGGCCCTCACCGCTGACGACCTGGCTGCGTTCCGCCCCGAATGGGTGACGCCGATCTCGCGCGACTACGGCGGCTATACCGTGCACGAGATTCCGCCGAACGGCCAGGGCATAACGGCACTGATCGCGCTGGGCATCATCGAACAGCTTGACTTGCGCCGCTATCCTCTGGATTCGGCGGACTTCCACCATCTGATGATCGAAGCCATCAAGCTGGCCTTCGCCGACACCTACCGCTGGGTTGCCGATCTCAAGCACATGACCGAAGTCACCGCCGAACACCTGCTCGACGACGGCTATCTGGCCGAGCGCGCAAAACTGATCGACATGAAGCGCGCAGGCAACGCGGCGCACGGCACGCCGCCGCGCGGCGGCACGGTGTATCTCTCCGCCGCCGACGAGAGCGGCATGATGATCAGCTTCATCCAGTCCAATTTCCTCGGCTTCGGTTCCGGCGTCGTGGTGCCGGGCACCGGCATCAGCCTGCACAACCGGGGCTGCGGATTCTCCACCGATCCGGCGCATCCGAACTGCGTCGCCCCGGGCAAGCGCCCTTTCCATACCATCATCCCCGGTTTTCTCACCCGCGACGGCCTGCCGCAGATGAGCTTCGGCGTGATGGGCGCCAACATGCAGCCGCAGGGCCATGTCCAGATCCTGGCGCGCATGTTGTCTTACGGGCAACAGCCGCAGGCGGCCAGCGACGCGCCACGCTGGCGGGTCAATACCGGCCTGGAACTCGACATCGAGCGCGGCATGCCGCCTGAAGTGGTGGCGGAACTGGCGGCGCGCGGGCACCGGGTCAATACCCGCACCAAGAGCATCCATGATTTCGGCGCCGGGCAATTCATCTGGAAGACGGCCGACGGCTATGTCGCCGCCAGCGACACCCGGCGCGACGGCCAGGCCGTCGGTTTCTGAGATTCCGGCTTAACCGCCCAAACGCTTCGCTCCGGCAGACCGGCGGTTCACGCCCGAAAACCGCAGTTCGTCGCATTCCGCTTTCAAGCCCGCCGCGCCTTCCCGACAATGCCTTCATCGCACGGCATTTTCGGGAGCGCATCATGGAATTCACTCCGGTCATCCTCATTCATGTACTCGCGGCAAGCGGCGCCATCGTTGCCGGCGGCCTCGCGCTGGCGCTGAAAAAGGGCACGACCCTGCACCGCATCCTCGGCCGCACCTGGGTGGCGCTGATGCTGGTGACCGCGCTGGGCTCCTTTGCCATCCAGAGCCGGGGGCACCTGTTCTGGATCCACCTGCTGTCGGTGCTGGCGCTGGCCGGCCTGGGCGGCTCCATCTACGCGGTAGCCCGCGGCCGCATCCAGGCCCACCGGCGCGGCATGCGCTTCACCTATATCGGCCTGGTGACCGCCGGCATCTTCACCCTGCTGCCCAGCCGCCGCTTCGGTTACCTGGTCTGGCATGGCATCGGGCTGATCTGATCCCGAACCGTCAATCGAACTTGCACAGGAGAACATCATGAACACCTCCCCCACCTATCGAAACGCCCGTCGCCATGTGGAACGCAAGCTCGGCTTCGGCATCCATCTCGGCGTCTACCTGATGGTCAACATCGGCCTCGTGCTTCTCAATTTCCTGGTCTCGCCGCACAAGGTGTGGGCGGTCTGGCCGCTGTTCGGCTGGGGAATCGGGTTACTATTCCATGGTCTCGGCGTCTTCCTGCATGCACCGGGAACCGCATGGAAGGAACGCCTGATCGAACAGGAAATGAACAAGCATCGCCGCCCCGAATGAACACAGTCCAAGCCAACACACTTCAAGATTATCCGCGGCTGCGCCGGTTCGCCGCGGATCTCGGCATTACCTGCATCTTCAATACCGCGATCGCGCTGGCCATCACTTACCTCATGCGCATCCACAGCTCGTTCTACGTCAATCTCGTGGTATCGATGTGCATCGGACTGACCATGGTATCCATCGTCGACGGCTGCCGGCTGCTGATGTGGGGCACCGGCAAGCCGCCGCGCCTGCCCTTCCTGCTGCTGTTCATCGTGGCGCTGCCGTCGGCCCAGTTCTTCGGCAACACGGTGGCAAGCTGGATACTCGGCATCCCGCGCGAAAGCATTACCGCCGTGCGCGCCAACAACACGGTCAGCTTCATGACCCTGTTCCTGCTGACCTGCATCGCGATCACCTGGTTCTTCTGGAGCCGGGGCAAGATGGAATACCTGAAGGCGCAGGCCGAAGCCGAGAAGGCCCGCGCCGCCGCCATCGAGAAGCAGGCGATCCAGGCGCAGCTGCAGATGCTGCAGGCGCAGATCGAGCCGCACATGCTGTTCAATACGCTGGCCAACCTGCAGGGACTGATCGCCGTCGATGCGCAGCGCGCCCAGCACATGCTGGACCAGCTGATCCAGTACCTGCGCGCGACCCTGGCCTCGTCGCGTTCCGAGAAGACCACGCTGGCGCATGAATTCTCTCTGATGGATGCCTACCTGAGCCTGATGCAGGTGCGCATGGGCGCGCGCCTGAAGTACAGCCTGCACCTGCCGGAAGAGCTGCGCGCTCAGGAAGTGCCGCCGATGCTGATGCAGCCGCTGGTGGAAAACGCCATCAAGCACGGTATCGAGCCCAAGCTCGGCGGCGGCCATATCGAGGTGTCGGCCCTGCGCGACGGCGGCATGCTGTGCCTGCGCATCGCCGATACCGGGCTCGGCCTTGAGCTTGAAGGGGGTGCCAGGCCCGCCGATGCGCACAGCACCCATGTCGGCCTGGCCAACATCCGCGACCGGCTGCGCGCGCTCTACGGCGAGCGGGCGTCGTTTGAACTGTCACCCAATGCGCCGGAAGGCGCGGTGGCCGAAGTGAGGATTCCATCATGAACAGACTGCGCGCACTGATCGCCGAAGACGAACCCATCCTTGCCTTCACCCTGCAGCAGACGCTGCAGCGGCTGTGGCCGGAGATGCAGGTCTGCGGCGTCGTCGACAATGGCGTGAGCGCGGTGCAGGAAGCCCTTGCGCAGCGGCCGGATGTGCTGTTCCTGGACATCAGGATGCCAGGCAAGACCGGCATCGAAGCGGCCCAGGAACTGGCCGAGGACTGGCCGGAACAGGTGCCCTTCCCGCTGGTCGTGTTCGTGACGGCCTATGATGAATTTGCGCTGCAGGCTTTCGAGCAGGCGGCGGCGGATTACGTGCTCAAGCCGGTCAGCGATGCCCGCCTCGGCAAGACCGTCGAGCGGCTCAAGGCGCGGCTGCAGCGGCATGCGGAGCGGGATGCGGCGCTCGAGCGCATCGTCGGACAATTGCGCACGCTGGTACCGGTGGAGTCGCAGCAGAGCGAGAAGCTGAACATCATCCGCGCTGCGGTGGGCAACCAGATCAGGCTGATTCCGGTCGCCGATGTGCATTACTTCGAGGCGACCGACAAGTATGTGAATGTGGTGACCGCCGACGGCGAGTCATTGATACGCACCAGCCTGAAGGAATTGATGCCGCAGCTCGACGGCAGCCGGTTCTGGCAGATTCATCGCGGCACGGTGGTCAACGTGCAGTGCATTCAGGCCGCCATACGGGACGAGAGCGGCAAGCTGTCGCTCAGGCTCCGCGACAGGGACGCGATGCTGCCGGTGAGCCGCGTGTATGCCCACCTGTTCCGGCAGATGTGACCGGGCGAATCTTCAAGCCGATCCTTCAAGCCGCGCGCTGCAGGGCAAATACCGCCAGCGGCACCGCGCCGAACAGCAGGGTCAGCATCATGCGCGCACGGTTGCCGAGCACGTCACCCCTGCTGAAGGTGGTCAGCGCAAACGTGCCGGCGGCGTAGATCAGCGCAAGGAAGAACAGCACGCCGACGCCCAGCGACTGCACCGCCTGTCCGGTGAACTGGAAGGCCAGCACTGCCGCGGCGGCCAGCCCGCCCAGCATGATCAACCAGCCGAGCGCACCGCGAATGCGCCCCGGATGCGCATTGGCCTGGCCGCTCAGTTCCATGCGCCTTGATCTCACGTCGCGCTGCAGGAGAAAGACCAGCAGCGAATCCACTTCCCGGTATTGCAATATGCCCACCGCGGCTGCGGCTTCCAGATCCTCGCGTCGAATGTTCATGCTCGCTCCTTGAATGTCCTGCATCTGACAACGCAGGTAGGCAATACCGTGCGGCATGGGCCAGCCGCAGGTCGTGCGTACCGTGATGATGACAAGCGCCCGCGTTGCCCATGCCTTGCATGGCTGCCGGCTTCTGTGATGCTGGACTGCAGACCAGCGGGGAGCTGCGCGTGATGATGTTCAGAAGGTATCCGGCGCTTGGCGCTTTGCTTATATGGCGTATTTAAACCACTTTCAAATGCGAGGAAATAGATGTACATCAAGGCGCGCAAGGCAACCGCCAAGTCCTTTAAGCAAAGTCAACTACAAGAACTTGATAAGCATGATTTGAAGGCATAAAGCCTGTTACTTCATCGTTATGAATCTGGTTACACGGCCGCTTCAAGGCCGTCTCGCATCGAGCAGTTCGCGCATCTGGTCCGGCAGCCATGCCCGCAGCTTCGCGGAAAGCGCGGCTTCATGCCTGCTCCACCACAGCCCCAGACCGATCAGTGCAAAACCCAGCAGGCTCAGGACGAGCACGAAGGCGATGCTGTTCCTGAACAGGTTCCACGAGAGGTCGCCCAGCACCAGCGCAATACCGATGCCGCCGAACACCGCGAACATGCGCCGGCCAAGCAGCGCGCCCGTGAACACCAGACCGACATTGACGGCCAGATAAACCAGCTTGCCGGCAAGCTGGCCCGAGCCCATCAGCGACAGCGCGCCCCAGAAAGTCATCAGGCCGAACAGATACAGCCAGTAGGCATAATCCCTGCCGCGGCGGGTGCGCAGGTCCACGGAGAAAGCCAGCAGCAGCATGAGCATGCCGAAGGCCAGGGAAATCATTTTCCGCAGCTCCCAAACGCGGCCGCTGAACCATCCTCCGCTTTCGCCGGCCCCGGCGATCAGGGCCGGTCCGATATCCATGCCCATGTACCACAAGGTGACGGCGATCGGCATCATCAGGAAGGGATAGCGGAAGCGCCGCAGCATGGCGGCGCCGGCCGCCAGCGTTGCCAGTTCCATCACCAGCCACCGCCAGTCGATGTAGCGGTGATAGTCCCGGTAATGCTCGGCATGCATGCCGTCGCTCCAGATGCCGAGCACGCGCTGCAAGGCGTAGACGGCTAGCGGCACCAGGGCGACCGCCAGCGCGGCGAAGATCCCGGCCGGAATGGGGTGGCCTCGCCTTTCCAGCATGACGGCGACCGCAATGGCCGCCGCTGCATACAGCGAGGAAATCAGCAGCAGGGCCGGCATGCCGGCGGCTTCCACCGCCAGCGTCGCAAACACGGTGGCGGCGCCGATGGCCAGCATGCCGCCGAGGTAGTACAGCACATGGGTGCCCGAGAAACGGGCGGCGCCCGGATGCGGCGCCTGGCTCAGGCTCAGGCGCCGGCCGAGAAAATCCAGCAGGCCGTCGATCTGCACCGGTTCAATAAATCCGGCCTCGGCCGCCGCCTGCAAATCCTCGCGTTTCAGTTTCATGCTTGCTCCCGGGTTATCATGCGTTGGCAATGTAATACCAATTTCCCCTGCTGCCTACCTGGAAAGCCTGAGGCGGCCGACGCTGCTACGGCCGGTCGCAGTTTGCGATACCTTCAGTTAGCTTGATACCGACAACATCCATGCTCGCCGCCAAAACCCTTGTTCTTTTCGTCCTGACCGCGCTTGCCGAGATCATCGGCTGCTATCTGCCGTATCTCTGGCTCAAGAAAGGCGCCTCGCCGTGGCTTCTCCTGCCGGCGGCATTAAGCCTGGCCGTCTTCGCCTGGCTGCTCACCCTGCATCCGAATGCGGCGGGACGGGTGTATGCCGCCTACGGCGGGGTCTACATCACCGTCGCGCTGGCCTGGCTGTGGGCGGTCGACGGCATTCGTCCTTCCGCATGGGATGTCGCAGGCGTGATGGTGTCGCTGGCCGGAATGGGGATCATCATGTTCGCGCCGCGGGGCGGGTAAAGCGGTTTCTTCCCGCTCCTTCCCCGTACGGTAAAATGCTGCCAGTCTTTCAATCCAAGCAAAACCCAGAATTCATGAGCAACGATCCCAAAGCCACTGCCGACAGCGCAAATGCCTCCAATTTCCTGCGCGGCCTGATCGAATCCGACATTGCTTCCGGCAAATACAAGCAGCGTACCGATACCCTCGGCCGCCCCCTGCCCTCGGTCGTCACCCGTTTCCCCCCCGAACCGAACGGCTACCTGCACATCGGCCATGCCAAGGCGATCTGCGTCGACTTCGGCCTGGCGCGCGATTTCGGCGGACGCTGCCACATGCGCTTCGACGACACCAATCCCACCAAGGAAGAACAGGAATACGTCGATACCATCCTCGACAGCGTCAAGTGGCTGGGTTTCGACTGGAAGGACGAGACCGGCGAGCATCTGTATTTCGCCAGCGACTACTTCGACAAGTTCTATGAAATCGCCGAATACCTGATCACCGCCGGCCACGCCTACGTGGACAGCCAGAGCGCGGAAGACATGGCGAAGAACCGCGGCAATTTCGGTGAGCCCGGCAAGAACTCACCCTTCCGCGACCGCCCCGCAGAGGAATCGCTCGACCTGTTCCGCCGCATGAAGGCAGGCCAATTCAAGGACGGCGAGCACATCCTGCGCGCGAAGATCGACATGGCTTCGCCGAACATGAACCTGCGTGATCCGGCGATCTACCGCATCCGCCATGCGCATCACCACCGCACCGGCGACAAGTGGTGCATCTATCCGATGTACGACTTCGCACACCCGCTGGAAGACGCGATCGAAAGCGTCAGCCATTCCTTCTGCACGCTGGAATTCCAGGACCACCGCCCCTTCTACGACTGGGTGCTGGAACGCGCGGCCGAAGGCGGCTTCTTCAAGCGCCCGCTGCCCGAGCAGACCGAGTTCGCGCGCCTGAACCTGACCTATGCCATCACCAGCAAGCGCAAGCTGCGCCAGCTGATCGACGACGGCATCGTCAGCGGCTGGGACGATCCGCGCATGCCCACCATCGTCGGCCTGCGCCGCCGCGGCTACACGCCGGAATCCATCCAGCTGTTCTGCGAGCGCGTCGGCGTGGCCAAGGCCGACAGCTGGATCGACATGAGCACGCTCGAAGGCGCGCTGCGCGACGACCTCGACGCCAAGGCGCCGCGCGCGGTCGCCGTGCTCAGGCCGCTCAAGCTCATCATCGACAATTTCCCCGACAGCCTGGTCGACGAATGCAGCGCCCCGGTGCATCCGCATCATCCGGAACGCGGCCAGCGCCATTTCCCGATCACCAAGGAATTGTGGATCGAGGAGGAAGACTTCATGGAAACGCCGAGCAAGGGCTACTTCCGCCTCTTCCCCGGCAACAAGGTGCGCCTGCGCTACGGCTACGTGGTCGAATGCACGGCCTGCGACAAGGATGCCGACGGCAACGTGATCGCGGTGCACTGCAATTACTTCCCCGATTCCAAGAGCGGCACCGACGGCGCCAACAACTACAAGGTCAAGGGCACCATCCATTGGGTCAGCGCGACCCATGCGCTGGAAGCCGAGGTGCGGCTCTACGACCGGCTGTTCAGCGACCCGCATCCGGATGCCGGCGGCAAGGACTTCAAGGCCGCGCTGAACCCGACTGCCAAGGAAGTCATCACCGCCTATCTGGAGCACGGCATGCGCGCCGCCCTGCCGGACGACAAGTTCCAGTTCGAACGGCACGGCTACTTCGTCGCCGACCGCGTGGATTCGCAGCCCGGCAAGCCGGTATTCAACCGGGTAGTGACGCTGAAGGATAGCTGGGGGAAGTGATCCTTCCGGAGTGGTATGCAGCACATTGAAAGCCATGGCTTGATGCCATGGCTTTTTTCATTCGAGCTATTTGAAATGCGTAAGACAGACTTCAACGTCTTCTTCGTTGGGAAACCTGCTGAGCATCAAGTGAACAGACTCACCGTCTTCATTGGCATAGGCAGTCAAATGTGATGGTTCGCGCCCGTTAATCTGAAACATGCGCGGAGGTGGGTCAGTCAGCGCCAATGCAAATCCACGTGCATGGAGATAACTGCCGGTATTTGCCACGATCCAGACTTCTTTGCTGCTTTGCGCTTCGTAACATACGGAAGATTCTGCAGGCTTGGGTCCGTCGCCTATGCTGCCGTGGTATGACGGCATAGACACGGCATCGATGATCGGAATATTTCGCACTAGAGAAGACAGTTTCAGATAAAAGGAAATTGTCCCCGGCTCCGGACCATAGTCTTCCTCATGGAACAGGTAAAACAACCATCCGACGAAAAGTATGGTGCAAATGGCTGCAAGAACAGCCGTTACTTGAAAAAACTTTGTCGCCATGTGGGAGAGAATATTTGCAATTCAAACAACATGGAATTCTAAAGTTTTTTATTGATGAAAACACAAATACTTTGCGGGCCAATGGCAAGTTGTTCGTTCACTTATGACCGGGATTAGATGTGAAGTGTGTACGCCGATATATTCTCAAGGCCGCGTAAGTGACCGACGACACTGCAACAAGCGCGATACAGAAAAGGTAAAGCAGCTCGATATCTTTTCCCTTTTCGCCATCGATATCCAGATATCTCCCGGCAAACATGACAACGCCGATACCCAGCGATTTCATTAACGACGGAAGACTTTCAGGGTTCACATACAACATGCGAGTGACTGCAACTGTCGTGGCCGCTATCCATGCGGTCAGCAGCGATAAGGACAGGAACGAGATCGGTGTAGTCTTCATTTGACCGTCACCATTCCATAAGCTTTCAGAACTGACCTGGGGATGGAAGCCCCTTGAATGCTGCGAAGTATGGCCCTGATTTGATCGAAGTCTGCGGCACTGTCAATCGTTATACAGCCCTCACTGACACCGAGGCCCGATTTGGGATGAAGACGAAAATTACCTCGCTTTACCTGATCGCAAAATGTGTAGTCGTCTATCGCAGAGTCGGCAGCATATAAGGCAAACCAGTCCCTCTTGCCGCTCATAAGATCGCGAACAGAACCGAGCATGCCGCCTGACTGGCGGTCGACGATATAGTAGCGCCCCAGCGGCAACGGTCCGACGCCTTTTGCACATGTCATCGACCGGCGGTTAGCATGCTCACCCAGTCCAGAGAAAGCTGGAAATGATTTATTGACTACAAAAAAATTACTCAACGGCTGGTTATTTAATTCAAAGCTGCAATGAAACATCAGGCACTTTTCATCCACGTTAGACGCCCGAACAGCATGTTCGGGTTCGTCTCGTGACAATGATTGTGCCTGCCGTGAAAATTGTAAAATGGTTAATTGTTACCAACTGTTGGTATCCAATACGGACCTGCCGCATTCCGAGCCTTGCAGCACGGCAGAACGTTGGATCAATCGTCAATGATAGATACAGCCCGACTACACGATTCCCGCATGCTCATCAGCACCGCCCTGCTCCTCGCTTACCCCTGCATCTCCCATGCACAAGTCAGCGACAAAGAGCCTTCTTACTTTTACGTCTGGATGATCGGCGCCGGCGCTGTATGCATGACAAGGCAGGATGTATTACCTAGACGCCTATCTGGCATTGACCGCGGCGGCGTGCGGCGCGGCTTGGGGGTGGCGGCACGGACGCAGATAACGCCATGCCGGCAAGCAGCAAGCGTCGCAGGCCAAGTGCGGCCATGGCCATCATCGCTTCGTTTCCGCGCTCCCCTTCACCAGTTCCTTGCGGATCGCCTGCAGCTTTGTCTTCACCTTCGCCGCATTGGCATCGCCCATGCGCAGCATCAGCTTGTGGCCGGCCGACAGCGATTCGAGTTCGGGGTCGGCGAACTTGTAGAACACATGCGGCTGCACCAGTTCGATCGGGCCTTCGACCTCCGGCGCATCGAGGATGTGGTCGATCACCGCAACCAGGCGGTCATTGAAATAACCCTTGGGATAGCCGAGATCGCGGTAGGCACCCTGGAACAGCGGGTAGTAGCGCATGTAGAGCGCAGCCAGCGCCTTGGCGTCCACCGTATCAAGCACGCGCACGAACGGGGTATAGCGCTCGTAGTTGGCCGATGCCAACGCAAGTTCCTCGCCCTTGCCGCTGGTGCGCAGCTTGCCGGGAACGGGCGTGGTGGGCATCAGCTGGCCTGACACGACCTTGCGCGGCAGGTTGTCGACCGTGACCACGATGCGGCGCACGATTTCCTCCGGCTGGAACAGGCGCTTCACCGCTGCCTTGCCTAACAGTTCCGATAATGCGCCGAGGATCACAGGATCGCTCTTGTCCGGCGCCGGCATGGCGGTGGGCGGTGCGTCGGGTACGGGATAGAGGATTTCCGGCTCGGCGGCGACCGTCGGGGGCGGCGGCGCGTCGGCGGGGGCCGAAGGCGCCGGCCGGTAGGTCGGTCCTTGCAGCCACAGGTAAAAGGCAACTGCGACGGCCGCCAGAACAATGATGCCGAGCAGCGATCCGATAGCTTTCTTCATCCGGCTCTCCAGTGCGGTGGGATGGAAAGCGTGCGAGCAGTGCTTCGCACGTCCACCCTCACGTTACGCCATTTCTTTACGGGATTCAAAGCCGGTCTGCGGCGATGCTTATGATTGCTCAAGCGGCGCCTGGCGCCGCACGGGAGGCTTGCATCAGAGCATCGTTTGTTGCCCTTCCGTCGTTTCTCCTGTTCACGACGGCAAGAGTTCGCCGCGCCGGATCTTGTTCAGCAGGTCGTGCACGCTGTTCATGTAATTCGGGTCGCCGAGCGCGGGATTGTTGCCGGCGTTGGGTCCATGGTTGTATTTGAACATTGCGTCATCCCAGCTGCCGCTGCCTTTCAATTCCTTCAGGTACAGGGCCGCCGTCACCTGGCCTTCCGTGGAAAGATGGCTCAGCCCGCCGAGCAGCCCGGGATTCTTGTCTTGAAGATACTTGAATTCGTTCGGGCCGAGCTGCATCAGGCCGCCTGCATTCTTCATGGCCTCGATGCTGATGCCGCGCGATTCCTGCACCATCACGGCGGCAAGAATATCGGCCGGTACGCCGGTTTCCCTGGACAGCTTCTGGAACATGGGCATGAGGGTCTGGACCTTCTTGTTGCTGTCGTTGTCCTTGCCCAGGATAGACGTGTCGATTCCGGCGGAGGCCGGCGCTGCTGAAGGCGTTGATGCAGGCGCTAATGAAGACTGCGGATCGCCGCCGGTCCGTGCGAGGTTGCTTGTCGCGGCGGGCGGATCGATGATGCCGCCGCTGCCGGGCGGCGTATCACGAATGTCGTTGGCATCATTCATCGCCTTGACCACATCCAGCTCCGCCTGGAAATGCGCCTTCAGCGCCGGGTCCTTCGCCGCGTCGCGCATGCGCAAGCGCTCTTCGTAAAAGCCTGCGTACAGCTTCATCCCCATTTGCTCTCCGTTTCCTGTGTGCTCTTGTATCGGCTCCGGCATCGCCCTTGGCGGGTGCCGTCATTTCATGAGTGACACGGCATGGCGGGCGGTTCCAGTCCCGCCTTGCACTCCGGGAATGCAGGCGGCACGTAAAAACCGTCAAATATCAACGAAACTTGAACCTCAGGCCGCGTTTCGCTGAACGATTTCTTGCAAAGCGCAACAAAACGCCTTTGGAGGACGCATCATGGTTCATCACGACGCGCATGAAATCAATCGCCTGGTCGGCGAATTCACTGATCTGCAGGAACAATGGGAACGCAACCCCTCGGCCTTCGACTGGCGTGCGCTGCAGTCCCTGGCACAGCGTGGAGCACAAGCCTACAACGAAGGCGGCGGCCCCTCATTCCAGTCGCTCGCACTGGACGGGATGCGGCACGGCGAATTCCATGAACGCTTTCTTGCCGACATGCTGCGCGCCGGATTCGATCCGTTCAAGCTGGCACAGGCCGGCAACGGGGGCCATCCCATCCCGGTGATCGATCATGCAAACCTGGCGGAGGCCGCGGAAGACAATCCTTCATCGCGGCGCATGCGCGCGAGCCTGATGGACCTTGCGCGCATGCGCTTCGAGCGATTCGCCAATGAAGTCCAGCTGGGCAAGCAGGCCAGCGCCTCGCCGCTGTACGACATCATCGATGCCTGCGCCGAGTCGATTCCGGAGGACTTGCTGCAGATGATCGATTCGCGGCTGGTGGAGCGCGCACGCAGCACGCCGGCGCGGCGCGAGGTCAATCCCGTGGAAGGCTATCTCAGCACCGCGGAAATGCAGATCGAGAACAGCCGCAGGCCGCACGGTTGAAGAGATGAAAAGGATGGAAGCGATGCGGCGCGGCGTCGCCGCATCGCGCCGACGTGCCGCGGCCGCTACTGCCGCAATCCGGGCGCCGTCGGCTTTTGCAGGCGGTCCGCGATCATGCGGGTCTGCAGCGCCTGCATCTCTAGGCCGATCGCACCGAGGTCGAGCCCGGCCTGCTCTACCTTCGGAAACAGGTTGGCCTCTTCCTGCTCGACATGCAGCAGCACCATGTCGGCAAGCTGGCGGAACAATTGCTCCGCCTGGGGATCGCTTTCGTCCATCGGCTTGAGCCTGTCGATCAGCTGGCGCGCCTCTTCATGGTCTTCTTCGCAGTGGTCGACCAGCCTCGGGTCCGCATCGCGCACGCGCGGATAGAACACGCCTTCCTCGAGCGATGTGTGCATTTCGAGCAGCAGCAGCACATGGCGGCCGGTTTCCCTCTTGGTGTCTTCATCGCGCGTGGCGAAGTAACGATCGAAGAGTTCTCTCACAAAACGATGATCCGTCTTCAGCGCCTCGATCGGCGCATCGGCGGGAAACTCGCCGCGGCGAAATCCGTTGACATCCTTGTTCATGCGCATCTCCTTGATGAAGAAAACTTCCGGCACGGCGCAGGCCGCCCTGCATTGGCCTGCCACGCCGTGCCTGACGTAATGGACTTGCGCCGAAGCTATGGCTTGGCGCCGACGCCCGTGCCCGCAGAACCGGCCGTGCCGGCGGTGCCGCCGGATGCACCCACGGCGCCGGCCGCATCGGTGCCGCCCGGCGCTCCGGTTTCACCGGTATTGTCGATGCTGCCGGCCGTGCCCGCGGCGCTCGACGGCGTGGAATTCCACGGGCCAGAAGGATCGATCAGGGCGCCCGGCTCCGCCCTGTCGCGCCCCTCGGCGAGCAAGGCATCGGTCCCGGCAAAACCGGTCGCGGTGCCGGTATTGGAGCCCTCGGACGGCGTGCCGCCCGAAGGCCGGCGATGATGACGCGCCTGCTGCGCCGGATCGGAGCGGTCCGGCTCCGACGGCGTGGAAATGCGCGCGGCGGTATCTTCCACGCGCTGTTTCTGATCACCGTCACCCGGACTGGTGATCAGGTCGCCGAGGGCGACGATGCCCACCAGCCTGTGCCGCTCATCATGCGACACCACCGGCACGCGGCGGATCTGCGTATCGGCCATTTTCTGCATCACGCTGTCGACGGGCTCGTCTTCGAAACACCAGCGCACGTCGGTGCTCATCACTTCATCGACATGGGCTTCGGACGGCGAGCGCCCGGCCGCGGTAGCCCGCACGGTGATGTCACGGTCGGTCACCATGCCGACCAGCCGTTCGCCGTCGCAGACCGGCAAGGCCCCGACATTGAGTTCATCCATCAGCTGCGCCGCGCGCTGCAGGCTTTCATGCGGCGTAACGGAGCGCACGTCGCGCGTCATGACTTCGGAAACCATCTGCATCATTCTCTCCTTATGACGGCCGGCCATCCGCTTATTGGAAGCCGGGCCGTGGTTGCGGCATTGCGCCTCTGTTCAACGGTTGCGTATCGTCGAGCTGCTTCACATCGTCGGCTTCCTGCATGAAGCGCGGATAGCCATCGAAGCGGCTCGGCCGGTGACAAGCGGTGTGGACCGTGACCCTGCCCTCCAGCGATTGCCGAATCGTTGCCATCATGAACCTCCTGTTCCATCATGCGCCGCCAGGCGCAGAAACATGCAGCGCGCCGTCGATGGAAGACATCGACGCCATGGGAGATATGAGAGCGCGGCAGGCGGGACAAGTTGCGATGCGCGGACAGAAAACGACGAATGAGAGAAATGAAAAAGGCCGGCAAAACCGGCCTGGGTGAAAAGCTGCCTGAGGGATCAGCGGCCGATGCCGTTGGTGGGGCCGGCGATGCCGGGACCGGCAGGCGAACCGGAGGAGCCGCTGCCCATGGTGCCCACGCCGCCGGAAGTCGGATTGGAACTCGGCATGCCGGGGCCGCTGACGCTGTTGCCTGTGCTGCTGCCCGATGCATTCGGCGTGCTGCCCGAGCTGCCCGACGATTGTGCGGTGCCGCAGTTGATGCCTGCGCTGCCGGTCTGCGTGGACGCCGTTGCGCTGGCCTTGCCGCCGTTTGCCGATGCGCTGCTCGTCGGCGGACAATCGGCGCTGCTGCCGGTGGACGCGGCGCCGGAGCGGGCGGTGCCGGATGCGGTCGAGCCGCTTCCGCTGGATGACGACATGCCGGTCGATCCGCTGCTTGCATCGCCGCCGCTGCGGCTGTTCGGTTCTACCGAGCTGCCCGAGCCCATGGTGCGGGAACTGATGCCCGAGGTGCTGTTGGTCGGCGTCTGCGCCTGTGCAAGACCCGCGGCTGCCAGCAGCGCCGCGAGGCTTATCGAGGTAAGGATCTTCATCTTGGCTCCATCATGGTTCATATCGGAACGATGAAGGGCTGCAAGGAGCATGCCACCGAGGGATCATGCGGCATGACCTTCATTTCCGATGTCACGCCTGCCGTGCAAGCCGCCTGCGCCCTGCGCTTTCGGCAGATCTTGCCCGGCCTGCATTTCGATGACCGGCGGCGCGGTATGGAATACATGCCTGACGCGGCTGATCACGAAGCGGCTCTCGGGTATTGCAGGCATGCGCGACATGTCGATGCGCAAGTCCTGCTGCGGCACTTCATAATGCATTGACGACAGCAGCAGGCGCGTGGCGGTTTTCACCAGTGCAATGGTCAGCCATTCGCCGGCGCAGCGATGGCCGAGATCGACATCGCCGCCGCCTTGCGGAATGAAATTGAAGGCACTCGCATTCCAGTCGCGGAAGCGCTCCGGACGGAAGGTCTGCGGATCTTTCCAGATGCGCGGGTCGTGATTGGTGCCGTAGACGTCGAGCAGCACCCATGTCCCTTTTTCAAAATGCAGCCCGCGCCATGTAAATTCTTCGCGCACCCGCCCTCCCACTGCGGGAAAGAAAGGATAGAAGCGCCGCACCTCCTGTACGAACCAGCCCAGATAGGCGTCGTCATCGTCACGCCCGGAAAGCAATCGCTCGCGCGCCTGCGGATAGCGATGCAAAGCCAGCGCGGCGAAGGTGATGTAGCGGGCGACCGCAACCGTGGGCCGAAGGATGTTGACCAGTTCGACGGCCGCAACCTCGGTATCGAGAAGTTTTCCGTCCGCATCGCGATGCCAGGCAATGGTCTGCGCCACGCTTCCTTCGGGTACCTGCATGTGCCCGGCGCGGATCATGACGATCACGCTGCGTATCCAGTCTTCGGTACGGGAACGCAGGCGTATGCCTGTCCAGTTGCGCGGGCCCACAGAACCTGCACCGTCGATCATCGCGGAGAACTCCCGGGTGCGCTGGCGCAATGCCGCGTCGGTCAGCGTCAGCCCCGCCCATGCGCAGACCGCGCCGCACAGCAGTTGCTCGGCTTCATGATGCAGCACCACCTGTTCCGCGTTTTCCCATTGTTTCAGGCGGCTGTGCCATTGCTCCTCGAAAAGCCGGATCAGCCCGGCGATGCTGTCGGGCTTGAGAATGGACATGAACATCTGCTTGCGCCGCCGGTGCGCTTCGCCGTCGAGCAATTGCACGCTGCCAATATCCTGCAGCAGCAGCAAGGCAGTAGGCGGCATCGCATGCTGGCGGGTGAAGCGGTCGGGCTGATAGAACATCGCTGCACCCGCTTCGCCGGAAACGCAGATCACCTTCTGCCCCATCAGGCGCGTTTCGAACATGTCGCTGCGCAGGCGCCCGCAGCGGTTGGGAATGAAGTTGTACGCTTCGCGCAGCAGGGCCAGCGTGCTGTCGAGCGCCTTGTCCTTGGGTATCGGCTTCATGGATGCATGGGTCAGTACCGGTCGCGACTTCCACGCGGAAGCCCTGCCGGCATGGTTTCAAGCGGTACTGCTGCGATGAGCGGGCCGCGGGAAAGTTCAGCGCCGCCAAGGCGCACCGAACCTTCTCAAGGCCGGGACCGCCTGAATGAACTTTGTGCCGCTTCGATTTTCTGACGGCTACAATGTTTCCTCCTGCCCTTTGCTGATTCTCATCGCCGTCCCGCCAGGCTTTGCTAACTTATACGGCAAAGGAGGCATGTGCCATGACCCTACCCTCTTCCCCCCGTTACCTTCTGCCAGCCCTGCTGCTCACAAGCTTTTCCCTCTCCGTCCACGCCGCTGAAGAGATCACCATCACCGCCCCCGCCAAGATCGGCAAACCCGCAGACAAGGTCTACCGCCAAGTCATGCCCGACGGCAAAATCGTTTACTCCGACAAGCTGATCAAGGGCGCCAAGCTGGATGAAACGCTGTCGCCCGATCCTGCCGCCAACACCTGGAAATCCGATTCAGGCAAACGCCCCGTCGTGCCGCCGCGCGTCGAACGCACGCCCGTCAGCAAGGTGCCGACGATCGCAGCCCTGGACAGGCAGAGAAACGTTCAGGACGCGGAAAGCGATGTGATCAAGGCCGAGATGCTGCTGGAAGATGCGAAGAAGCGCCAGCAGGCAGGCGTCGAACCGCTGCCCGGGGAGCGCACCGGCAATGCCGGCGGCGGTTCGCGCCTGAATGAACACTACCTGGTCCGGCAGCAGCGGCTGAAGGAAGACGTGGCTGAAGCCGAAGCGATGCTCAAGCGTGCTCGTGCCGAACGCACCGCGCTGCTGCCCGTGCGCTGATGCGGAGCGAAGCATGCGGACCTGCGCCGCATCGATGCATCACTTGAATTGAGTCCAGGGCACGCTGCCGATCGGCGCGGCATTGCGCCCGCAATCGCATTCGTCCCAGTTGTGATGATCCCAGACTGCCGGATTGAATTCGCTCGAGCTTGCGTGGAACTTGCTCGATGCCGCCTTCGGCAGGGCTGCTCCATTGGCCTGACGCATATCGTCGTCGGCAGGCGCGCCGCCGCAGGCGCTTAATATTGTTGCAGCACATACCGACATCAGCATTGATGTCAACGCTTTGCAAGTTGTTGCCGTGTTCTTCAAAACTTTCCCATCCCAGAAAATCTTTCCTTGCATCATGTTGATGCAAGGCACGTGTCTCTGAGATTGCTGTACAGAAAAGGTTCCGGCCGTCAACGCAAAAAATGAATCGAAACAATTGTTACTGCCGAGTTCGTAGTAGGAAGAGCAATGAACTTGCACTTGCTGCATGCCATCCAGCCAAGATGCACTGACGAAATGGCAAGGCTTGCGAACTCGTCATGCCGTCGCTTCACATGGGCACCGCTCGCGTTTCCGCGCAATGTCTTACCATGTCGTCTATTCATTGCGACAAGGAGAAAAACACATGGCACATATGTCACATAGGGAGCGGCTTGCCCGCATTGCATGCCCTTTCCTTTCCAGTTCCGGCTGTTGAGGAGAACGCGTGCAAGCAGTCATTTCCGTTAAAGGAATCACCAAGACCTATGCCTCCGGCTTCCAGGCGCTCAAAGGCGTCGACCTCGACATACGGCGCGGCGAAATCTTCGCTCTGCTCGGCCCCAACGGCGCCGGCAAGACCACGCTGATCAGCATCATCTGCGGCATCGTCAACGCCAGCACCGGCACCGTGCTGGCGGATGGCCACGACATCGCCCGCGAATACCGGGCGGCCCGCTCCAAGATCGGACTGGTGCCGCAGGAGCTGTCGACCGATGCCTTCGAAAGCGTGTGGGATACCGTCAAGTTCAGCCGCGGCCTGTTCGGCAAGGCGCCCAACAAGGCCTATCTCGAAAAGATCCTGAAGGACCTGTCGCTGTGGGACAAGCGCGATGCGAAGATCATGGCGCTGTCCGGCGGCATGAAGCGGCGCGTGATGATCGCCAAGGCGCTCAGCCATGAGCCCAACATCCTGTTCCTGGACGAACCCACTGCCGGCGTCGACGTGGAACTGCGCCGCGACATGTGGCAGATGGTGCGCAGGCTGCGCGAGAACGGCGTCACCATCATCCTCACCACGCACTACATCGAGGAAGCCGAAGAGATGGCCGACCGCATCGGCGTCATCAGCAAGGGCGAGATCCTGCTGGTCGAAGACAAGCATGTGTTGATGAAGAAGCTGGGCAAGAAGCAGCTGACCCTGCATCTCCAGCAGCCGCTGGCCGCCGTGCCCGACGCGCTGCGGGACTATCAGCTCGAACTGACGCAGGACGGCACGCAGCTGACCTACACCTTCGATGCGCAGGGAGATCAGATCGGCATTCCGGATCTGCTGAGGCGGCTCGACGAACACGGCATTCATTTTCGCGACCTGCAGACCAGCGAAAGCTCGCTGGAGGAAATCTTTGTCAGCCTGGTAAGGGGACGCGCATGAATTTCCACGCGATCAAGGCCATCTATCTTTTCGAAATGGCGCGCGCCTGGCGCACGCTCCTGCAGAGCATCGCCTCGCCGGTCATCTCGACCTCGCTCTACTTCATCGTCTTCGGTTCGGCCATCGGCACGCGCATGGCGCAGATCGACGGCGTCAGCTACGGCGCCTACATCGTGCCGGGGCTGATCATGCTGTCGGTGCTGACCGAGAGCATTTCCAATGCGTCCTTCGGCATCTACATGCCCAAGTGGGCGGGCACCATCTATGAAGTGCTGTCGGCGCCGATTTCGGCCTTCGAGATCGTGATCGGCTATGTCGGCGCGGCGGCCAGCAAGTCGGTGATCCTCGGCCTGATCATCATGGTCACCTCCTGGATGTTCGTCGACTATACGATCGTGCATCCATGGTGGATGCTGGCCTTCCTGATCCTGACATCGATCACCTTCTGCCTGTTCGGCTTCATCATCGGCGTCTGGGCCGATGGCTGGGAAAAGCTGCAGATCGTACCCATCATGATCGTCACGCCGCTGACCTTCCTCGGCGGCAGCTTCTACTCGATCAGCATGCTGCCGCCCTTCTGGCAGAAGGTGACGTTGTTCAATCCTGTGGTGTATCTCGTAAGCGGCTTCCGCTGGAGCTTCTACGGCGTGTCGGATGTAAGCGTGGGGATCAGCCTCGGCATGACGCTGGTGTTCATGCTGCTGTGTTTGGCGGGGATCTGGTGGATCTTCAGGACGGGGTATCGGTTGAAGACTTGATCGTTGCTTTTTCTTGGAGGGCCAGAGTATTAATCGACAACCAACTTCAACTCGCCAGGACCTCAAACGTTCCGTCCCCTTCAAGGGGACGGAGCAGGGGTTTCGCAAGGCATGCCTTGCGCCTGCGTAGTCGGAGCGGCTTGCAAGCCGCGAGGTGGAAGGTTGGGATGGGGATGGGTTTCAAGCGCCGGATGCCGGAGTTGAACCCCATCCCCACCCTAACCCTCCCCTTGAAGGGGAGGGAACAGATCTCTAGGCACCCCGCTTAGCGGTCGATTCAAACTACAACCGAAATCCTCAGGATGTCCGCCCCGGCTCCTGCTCATCCTCCTCCCCCGGCAACTCCTGCGGCACCGGCTGATACCCCGGATTCACCAGCGGATCCTGCTGCGGCACATCGGTCCTCGGCTGGATCGGCATCGGGTCGGGACGCGGCTCTTCACGGTGCATGGCAACTCCTTGACGAATGAAATGGCCGAGCTTTCAAACTCAGCCCTGCTGCGAAGCCTGCGCTATCTTGCGCAGGGCATCTTCAAACACTTCCACCGGCTGTCCGCCCTGCACCAGGTAGCGGTCGTTGATGATCACCGCCGGCACCGAGTGAATGCCCTGGTCGAGATAGAAGCGTTCGCGGCGGCGCGTGTCTTCCGCATACTCGTCGGAAGACAAGATCTCCTTTGCGCGGGCTACATCAAGGCCGGCCTCCACGGCCGCGCGCAGCAGCACCTCGTGCGAACCCGGATTCTCGCCCTCGGTGAAATAGGCGCGGAGCAGCGCATGCTTGAGCGCAGCCTGCTGTGCCGGCCCCTCGAGTTCCGCCCAGTGCAGCAGGCGGTGCGCGTCGAAGGTGTTGTAGATGCGGCTGCGCCTGTCCATGCGGAAATCGAACCCCACCTCCGCGCCGCGCGCGCGGATGGCATCCCGGGTGCGCTCCGACTGCTCGGGCGTGGCGCCGTATTTCTCGGCCAGGTGCTCGTTGATGTCCTGGCCTTCCGGCGCCATCTGCGGATTGAGTTCGAAAGGCTGGAAATGCAGATCGGCGCGGATGCCGTCGCCGACGCGTTCGAGCGCCTGCTCCAGCGACTTCAGGCCGATCGCGCACCAGGGGCAGGAGACGTCGGAAACAAAATCGATCTTCAATTGGGTGGTCATGGCATCGGCCTCGGGAGTCACGGAAACCCCGATCTTAATCGTTCTTGTCCGTTTCCGTTCTCTTCACCTCGACTGCATTCATGTCGCCTCCCAGTCCGGCCTTGATGCGGCGCAGGCGGGCGAACTCTTCCGGGTCTTCCTTGGCGAGCTTGCTGTCGCGCCACTTGTAGAACACGGCGATACCCAGCATGGCGGCCGCGCCGATGGCGAGCTTGCCCTTGTTGTTGCCGATCAGGGCGGCGGCCTTCATGGCCAGCGGCGTGTCGGCTTCGGCGGCTTCATCGGTCAGGGTATGCTGGGGTTCGGATTGCGGCTCGG
This sequence comes from Noviherbaspirillum malthae, assembly GCF_015352985.1. Classification (GTDB taxonomy): domain Bacteria; phylum Pseudomonadota; class Gammaproteobacteria; order Burkholderiales; family Burkholderiaceae_D; genus Noviherbaspirillum; species Noviherbaspirillum malthae. The sequence continues at coordinate 29,843 of NZ_JACYXF010000057.1, forward strand.
GTTGCGGCTCGACCTGCGGTGCGGCGTCACCGGCTTTCCTGCCTTCGGTATCGACTGCCTGGCTGGCGTCTGGCTTGGCGGAGTCCTGTTCGGGCATGGTGGCTTCTTTCACTGATGTATCGGCGATGATGTTCTTGTAACAAGCTTAGTTTTATTGCTCCGGCAGTAGTTCACCGGTGAAATAGATGTAAGTCACTATTTTTCGATTGCAAGCGCTTGCGTAACAATAAATTACCAAATTTCCCGATTATCGGTTGCCGCCGGCCATGCCGAGCCAGTCGCGTTCCTCGACGTCGGCCAGCTGCCGCAGGCAATCCGCCTCCGCGTCGGACAAACCGTCAGCGACGTGCGGATCGGAAACATCGAGCCGGCCGTGGCGTGCCAGGATGTCGATCTTGCTCAGGTAATCGCCCATCCACAGTATCCTGCCCGCCGGCGACATGGCGGCCGGGCGCAAGGCCTCGCCCTGCTCGCGGATGGCGTTCATTACGGTATCGGGGAAGTGCCATTCGCTGCCGATGTTGACCGCCAGCGTGCGGCCGAAGCCTGCCAGTGCATTGCAGAAGGTCGGCGAGCCCACCGGCTGGCGGCCGTCGGACATCTGGTCGATTACCCGCAGCGATACGGTCAGGCCGACGTTCTGCACCAGGCCGGCGAGAAAGACCTCGAGCGGGTCGGCCGCTTCGCCGTCGGCCAGCAGGCGGTTGGCGATCGCGCAGCGTTCCGACTGGGCCCACAGGCGCGGGGCCACCATCCGGGTGAAGTTGCCGGAGTTGAGATTGATGATGGGCTTGAAGGCGACGCCCGTGATCAGCTGGCGCAAGCCGTCCTGTCCGAGGATGAGGATCGCATGGTCGATGCTGGTGATCGGCTTGCCGGGGCTGTAGGCGGCGCTGTTGGCAAGGCGCAGCACCTCGGCCACCAGCACCACGTCCTGGGATATCCTGCGCGCCAGTTCCGGCCCGGCAAAATCGCCGTTGCGCAGGCTCTGCAGCAATTGGGGAATCACGCCCGGCATGCGCCTGACCAGGTGGGCGCCGGCCTGCTCCGACTTCACCACGCCGTCCAGCGCGGCAAGAATCGCATCCTCGTTGCCATTGGTGAAGATGTCCGGATGGTTCTCCGCCTCGAACAGCCAGCTGGCGAAGATGAAATCCACCTGGTCGCGCTGCAGGTTCGAGACGCTGTCGGCGGCAAAGCCGGGCTGGCGCCGAGGCACGGCAGACGCGGCCGATGCGACACCTGCGGAAGGCACAGGAGGCTTGGCGGGGTGGGCCGTGCGCGCGGATGCGCCGGAATCGGAAAACAAGCGGCGAAGCCAATCGTACATGATTCGACAATGAGTTGTTTAAGGGCAATGCCATCCGATTTAAACATGCCGCGCCAGCGGCGTCGAGACCATTCCCATCGAGCGCCCTGCCCGGGCTTCGCAGCGCGAAGGCAGGCGCTGCCGGCCCAGTTCCGCCGCGCAGGGGAAAAGCCATCAGGCAGGCTATACTTTCCTTCCATTACTCCGCATGCCGCTCCATTCCGGAGCGCTGCCGTTTCCGCTGCAGTCCTGAATGAAAAACTGGTTGAACCGCCTGCTGGGCCGCGAACCTGGCCTGTCCCGGGCCCCGGCAAACGAAGACGCTTCGCCGCCGGCGACGCTGGATACCGCCACCACCATGCTGGCGCGTTCGGCCACCGATATCGACGGCCTGTTTCATCCCTGGCTGCTCGGCGTCGATGCCGCCGCCGGCCTGCGGCCCAATGAAACGGAGGTGCGCCTGGCGCGGGCGCTGGGACGCATCGCCGGCGGAACCGGGCAGCCGGTGTCCGGCCTGGTGCCGCGCATGCCGGCAGTCATTCCGATGCTGCTGCAGAGCCTGCGCGACAAGGACGTTTCCAATGCGCAGCTGTCGCAGCAGATCGTGCAGGACCCGGTACTGCTGGCGGCGGTGCTGCGCCAGGTCAATACCTCCCATTACCGCCGTCGCGCCGCAATCGCCAGCATCGAACAGGCGCTTGCGCTGCTCGGCCAGAACGGCTTGCGCCTGCTGGTGGCCAGTGTTGCCTTCAAGCCCATGCTGGGCCAGCAGTCCGGCCATTTCACCCGCACCGTCGCGCCACGGCTGGTCGAACTGTCTTCTCACACGGCGCTGGCCTGCCGCTGCCTGGCGGCACGGCTCGGGGCCGATGCCTTCGAGGTGTTCCTGGCGGGACTGCTGCAGAACGTCGGCATGATGGTGGCGCTGCGCGCGATGGACCAGGTCCATGACGGCAAGGAACACCTCCAGTCGGGAAAATTTTGCGCGGTGTTTGCAGACAATGCACGCCGCCTCTCAGTGCGCGTCGGCCGGGAATGGGCGTTTCCGCCGCAGGTGGTGGAAGCCGCCGGGCAAGCCGGCCTTGCCGCCGCTGCCCCCTCGACGCTGGCGCAGGCGGTCAGGCAGGCGGATCTGCTCGGCAAGACGCGCACGCTTGCGCATGGCGGCGGCATCGGCATGGATGAAGCCGAATGCCTGATTGCCGAGTTGGGTGCCGATGGCCTTGCATGCTGGCAGGAACTGGCCGAACGCGATGCGGATGCCGGCGGTCCGGAAAGCGCCTGACCCTTCTTCCACTGCCGTTTTGCATGGGTTTTCATTCCGCTGGGCTCGGATTTTGCTCAAGACGGGGAAAGAACGCCCTGGCGTTCATGTCTCGAATCTCTTGAGGAGTCTGAATAATGAAAATCGAAAACGGAAAAAAACTGATCGCGGCGGCCATCATGGCAACCTTCGGCGCAGCCCTGTCCTTGCCGGCTCAGTCGCAATCACAATCTCAGTCGCAGTCCCAGGACAAGACCGGCGCGCCTGCTGCCCGCTCGTCGACCGGCGCCAGCACCTCGCGCGACATGCGCGCCAGCAAGCTGATCGGCATGGATGTAAAAAATGCAAAGGGCGACAAGCTCGGCAAGATCGACGACGTGATGGTGGACATCGACAATGAGCGCGCCGCCTACGTCGTGCTGTCCGCCGGCGGCGCGCTCGGCGTCGGCAACAGGATGGTGGCGGTGCCCGCCGCCAGCTTCAAGGTCGGCAACGACAAGGACGGCGTCATCCTCAACGCCACTGCCGACCAGCTGAAGAAGGCGCCGGAGTACGACGAGAAGAAGCAGGCCAACTTCAGCCGCGACAGCTATCGCAGCGAAGTGGACCGCTATTTCTTCAAGGAAGAAACCGTGCGCCACACGCCGTCCGGCGCCAAGCTGATGTCGGCCAAGACGCTGATCGGCAAGGACATCAACGACCGCGCCGCCCATGACGCCGGCGAGATCGAGGACCTCGTGCTCAACCTCGGCAATGCCGGATCCTATGTGGTGATGGAAGTGGACAAGTCCTGGAGCCCCGGCGACAAGCTGGTGGCGGTGCCTTTCTCCGCATTCACCTATCCCAGCCGGCCCGACCTCGACCTGCTGCTCAACATCGACCGCAAGGTCCTCGAGAATGCCAAGGGCTTTACCGACAACAAGTGGCCCGATCTGGGCTCCACCGCCGCGCAGCAGCAGGTGCGCCAGGAACTGGCGAGCATGCAGTCGGCGGTCAAGTCCAGTCCGGGCGAAACCCAGACCGGCCGCGAAACCGCAGCTTCCGGCAACATTCCCGGCACCCAGCCGTCCGGCCCGTCCAGCGGCGGCCCGGGCAATGCGACCGGCGGCAGCTCCAGCAGCGGCGGCGCCGGCGGCTCGGCGGGTGCCAATGCGGGCTCCTCGGCGGGCACCAGCTCGGGTGCGGCGCCGGCTTCCGGCACGCCGTCCGGCAGCAGCGCACGCTGACCGGCTCCATCGGCTACAGGCACAAGCACTGGCCGGGGGCTGCCCTTGTTCATGAGCATGCATGATGCGGCCTTCTGGCTGGCGCTGGCCAGCTTCATCATCGTCGCCGGCATCTGCCTCGAAGTCGCGCTCGGCTGGCGCAGGATCGCCCAGCTCAGGGATGTACCGCCGGCGGAGGGCGATGCATTGCCGCTGGTGTCGGTGGTCGTGTCGGCGCTCAACGAAGCCGGCACCATCGAGCCGGCGATGCGCTCGCTGCTGCGCATCGACTATCCCAGGCTGGAAATCATTGCCATCGACGACCGTTCCACCGATGCAACCGGCGCGGTGCTCGACCGCATCGCGGCCGACGATGCACGGCTGAAGGTGCTGCACCTGGAATCGCTGCCGGCCGGCTGGCTCGGCAAGAACCATGCGCTGCAGCGCGGCGCGCAGATGGCCGGCGGCGACTACCTGCTGTTCACCGATGCCGACGCGGTATTCGCGCCGAGTGCCTTGCGCCGCGCGATCGCCTACTGCGAGGACAGGCGTGTCGATCACCTCACCCTGTTCTTCGACGTGGTTGCGCGCCCGCCCCTGCTGCAGGTGATGATCCTGAGTTTCGCCACGGCCTTCATGTCACGCTTCAAGCCCTGGAAAGTGGCGGACTCGCCAAGCCGCTACGTCGGCGTCGGCGGTTTCAACCTGGTCAGGCGCCATGCCTATTTCGATATCGGCGGCCATGCGGCGATGCCGCTGGCGGTGCTCGACGACATGATGCTGGGCAAACGGATCAAGGCGCACGGCTACCGCCAGCATGCGCTGTTCGGCAGCGACATGGTGGCCATCGAGTGGTATCCGACGACGCGCGACATGATGCGCGGCATGGAAAAGAACATTTTTTCCGCCTTCGATTACCAGCTGCTGCAGCTGCTTGCGGTGACGCTGCTCATTCTCGGGCTGCGCGTATGGCCGTGGATAGGCATGTTCGTCACTGACGGCGCCACCCGCTGGCTCAACATCGCCACCGTGCTCGCCGGCATGCTGCTCTACATCGACCTGCTGCAGGCGCGCGGCTGGTCCTGGCGCTGCCTGCTCTACGCCCCCGTCGTCAGCCTGGTGGAACTGCTGATCTGGTGGCGCGGCAGCCTGCTGGCGCTGGCGCGCAACGGCATCGACTGGCGCGGCACGCGCTATCCCTTGCAGGAACTCAAGCGGGCGCACGAACGCTGAGCCGGCACTGAATCTTTGTATCCGAATCCGCTGTCCAAACCGGCAGACAATGCGGAGGCACGTCCGTGTTCTGCAGTTATCGGCCAATACTGGCAGGAGTCAATCATGTCGACCGTAGAAAAATCGGTGCAGGTCAATGTGCCGGTCAGCACCGTCTACAACCAGTGGACGCAGTTCGAGGAGTTTCCGCAATTCATGGAAGGCGTCATCGAGGTGAGGCAGCTCGATCCAACCCGGCTGCACTGGCGTGCCGACTTTGGCGGCAGGACCAAGGAATGGGAGGCCGAGATCACCGAGCAGCTGCCCGACCGCCGCATCGCATGGCGCAGCATCTCGGGTGCGCCCAATGCCGGCATCGTGCTCTTCGAGGATCTCGGCGGCAGCACGCGGGTCACCGTGCAGATGGACTATGCGCCGCAAGGCATTGCCGAAAACATGGCCCATGTGCTCGGCCTGCTCGGGCGCATGCTGGAACACAATCTCGAGCGCTTCAAGACGTTCATCGAAGCGCGCGGCCGGGAAACCGGCGCATGGCGCGGCAAGGTCGACCAGCCGCATGAGCATGCCCGCGGCTGAAGCCGCCTCGCCGCCTGGCCGCGTCGTTTCACGCTTTCCTCCACTCACCGGAGAACGACATGAAAACCACTTCCCTGCGAACCGCCATCGGCGCCTTCGCACTCAGCCTCGCCTCGCTTTCCGCCTCGGCACTCGAAACCCCGGTCAGGCTGCTGGGCGACCCGGCGCCGCCGGAAGCCGCGCAGTACACGATTGCCATCACGCCTTCGACGCGCTGGGTCAACGTGACCGGCGGTGAAATCGTCAGGTTCGATGTCGGCGGCAAGTCCTTTGCGTGGAGCTTCACCGGCGCCACCAGCATATCGTCGTTCGACCTCAAGCGCGTGGCGCCGCCCGGCATGCTGGACCGCAGCATCATGGCCTATATCGCACCCGACCCGCGCTACATCGGCGGCGATGGTCCCGAAGAGTGAACAGGCCTTAATCGAGACTGTAATCGTCGTCCTGCACCCTCGCGGCCGACTGGCCGAACACCCATGACACCGCAAGGCCACCGGTGACGGCGCTGCGCTGCCGCACCAGCGGGCTGTCGGCAAATGCCGCGCCGCCCAGATGGTCGTAGCGCAGGAAGGCGCCCACCCAGTAGCGGGAAAAGCGCTTCGACAGCGTGGCCATTGCCTGCATCCCGGCGTAGCCGCCGGGCGCTGCGTAAGCCGGACGGTCCGACCTCGCATCGGTTGCGCTTACGCCATAGAAGTACTGGTTGTATTCGCGCGAACTGTAGACCGGTCCGGTCTGCAACCCGAGCTTCCATCCGCGCAGTCCCCCGGGATCGGTCATCTGCAGCAGCAGGATGGGCGAAAACAGCCAGCCGACGTGGCGCGGCGAGGATTCCACCGTGAACGCCGCGCGTACCGGCAGGCGCAGATCGAGGCGGGCCTGTTGGCGCTCGCTGCTCCACAGGCGCAGATCGGCGGTCGGTCCGGCTTCGACGATGGGCCGCAGTTTTTCCATGCCCCGGCGCAAGGGACTGTTGTCGCTGCGCCCCGGCACGCTGGCGTTCAGGCTCAGGTTGAGCTCCACCCGGTCGCTCTCGAACAGCGCCGCGCGCAAGCCGCTGCGGTCGGCCTGAAGGATCTCGCCGCGGTAGACGAAGTAAGGCGCCGGCAGCAGATAGGTGGAACGGGTGTCGGCCCCGCGATAGTCGGGCACGCTCAGCACGCCGAGCCCGAGGCCGACTTCCCACTTGGGCTGCGCTTCAGGTTGAGATTGGGCGCGGACCTGGCCCGGCATGGCATGGAAGAGAAACAGCAGCGCAGCGAACGCCGCGCGCGGAACAAAAACTGAGGAGGCAGGATGAAGTGCGGGCATGCGGCTCGGAAAGAAGGGAAATTCCGCATTGGACCGCAGGCTCTGCCATTTATCCCGGCTGCTTGAGCTGGCGCATGCCGCTCCAGTCCAAGCAGCAAGCTCAAGCCATGGAAATCAGCCGCCGAACAAGCCCTTGAGCATCCTCACCGGATTGGGCACGCCGGGCAACGACGGCAGTACCGATTCCTGGGGCTCCGCAGTGCCGCCGTTCACGCCGGCCCCGCCCATACCGCCCGTATTGCCTGCGCCGCGCTGGGCATCCGCGCCGTCGGCCATGCCGAGCATGGTCATGCCGGTGGACTTGATGCGGACCCTTGCCGTCCACTCCGGCTGCCAGTCGGCGGGTGCCTTGGCCGGGCGCGGCGGATGCGACACATTCAGTTCGGGACCGTAGGCGATCATGTTGACCATCGCGCCTTCGGCCTTGTCGAAGATGCCTTTGGGTATCGTGCAGTTCGTGACGCTCGGCTGCAGCACGATCTTTTGCTGCAGCAGCCTGGCCACCTGCGCCGGCGATTGATAGCCCATCAGCGCCCAACCGTTCTCCGGCTTTTCGCTCGAGCTCCAGAGAATCATGTCCTGCGCGCCGTCCGGCCCGGAAGCCGCGCCCTGCGCCTGCAGGAAGTAGGCCCTGGCGTGCTGCATGGATGGCCAGCTCAGCTGCACGCCATCCCTGGGCTGTCCCTTGGCGGTCATGCTGGCGCGCGGCAGGAAGTCGTATTCCTGGCCGACGCTGAACTTCAGGCCGGGCGGCACCCCTTCCCCGCTGACCGCATGCTCGCCCTGCAGCGATGCATTGTCGGGCACGCGCTTGGTGTCGCGCTCGTTGGGCCACAGCGCATTGCCGGCGCGGTTCTGCACGCCCTTGCTGGTGCCCGCATGGCTGGAGAAGAACTGCGCATATTCTGCGGGGTTCTGCTTGGCGAAATCCAGAATGCGCGGCTGTCCCGCAGCGATGCTGTCGCCGCAGCCCCAGTACATCAGGATGCGGCCTTTCGGCTTTTCCGGCGTGTCGCTGCGCTGTTCGGAATGGGTGCTGCCATGGCCGGCCGGCTGCGGACGGTAGGGCATGAGCAGCAGCGACGGCCCCATGTTCATGCCGGAAGGAATGGCATGCGTGCCTTCGACGCCAGCCGGCCTGGCGCGTACATGGAGTTCGGCATCGAGGGATTTGCCGCTGCCGCCCATGCCGCCCATGGCTGCTGCCGGATTGCCGCCCGTCAGTGCGCCGAGCAGTCCGGCGCCCATGCCGCCTCCGTCGGGCATGCCGGGAATCGACATGCTGGCGGTGGACAGGTCAACCCAGTATTGCGCGGCCGGCGCGCGGTTCTGGGCGTGCGCCGTCAGCGCGCCGGCCGCGATGCAGGCGGCAAGGACGGTGCGGGTGGATGCGGACATGATGTTCTCCCTGGTGCGAAGTATCGGAATCGTGGAATGGTTAATCGGCGAAGCGGCAGGCCGCGCGGCAGGCTCGCGCACGGCGGCAGATGACAGGCGGCAAGCCGGATACCATGAAAGCGCGATAGCTTACGCGAGCACCCCGGCCTTGTATCTCCCACGTTCATGGGAAAGCCGGAGTGTCAGGAAGACTGGGGAAAGAAGCGGACAGGAGCAAGCCCGTGCCGGCGAGGGTTCCGGCACGGGTAAGGAATCACTTTTACTTCTGCTACTTCTGCTGAAGCGGCGAATACTCGACCGGCACCCAGGAGAATCCCTTCCTTTCGGCGCGCACATGGCCGATGCCGGGGAAAGGCAGGTGCGCACCGGCGACCCACAGCTTGTTCTTTGCAGCCCGGGCAAAGAGGGCCTTGCGGGTCGCGATGGCCTTCTTGCTGTCGACGTCGAATTCGATGGCGACTTCCGGCCGGGCGAACTGCACCGCGTGGCTGTGCACGATGTCGCCCCAGACCAGCAGCTGGTCCTCGCCCGAGCCGAACAGGTAGCCGGCATGGCCCGGCGTGTGGCCCTGGGCCGGCACCGACACCACGCCAGGCAGGATGGTATCGCCCGGATCGAACTGCTTGAACTTGCCGGCCGCGACATAGGGCTCGATCGCATCCTGCGCCATCTTGAAGAAGGGCTGCGCATCCTGCGGCGCCTTGGCTCCGTTGTCCTTGCTCAGCCAGAACGCAGCCTCGTCCTCGGCTGCATAAATGGTGGCATTCGGAAAGGCGGGCCGGCCGTCGGTGGCCAGCAGGCCGCAGGCATGGTCGCCGTGGAGGTGGGTCAGCAGCACCGTGTCGACGTGAGCCTTGTCGTATCCCGCCGCGCGCAGGTTGTCGGGAATGACGCCGAGCGTCGGGCCGAAGCATTTGGCAGCGCCGGTATCGACCAGGATGAGATTCTTGCCGGTGTTGATCAGAAAGGCGTTGACCGCCGTCTGCACGCCCTTTTCCGATTCGATGAACATGCGGGCCAGCAGGCCCTGGATATCATTGGCGCTGGCTCCCTTGAGCAGCTTGGTATCGAGTGCGACATAGCCGTCATACAAAGCGGTGACTTCGATATCGCCGATATTGATCCGGTAATAGCCGGGCACCTGCGTCGTCTGCTTGGCCGGGGGCGCCGCCTGAGCGGCCGAAGGCACGGCACCGGCAAGCGCCGCAGCGCCGGCAAACAACGCAGACAGCAGCCAGCGCTGTCCCCTCTTCGATCTGAATCCTGCCATGGGCGTTTCCTATCAATTGAACAAGATTGTCGATCATAGCGTAAAACCATGAAGGAAATTTTGCATGCCTGCCAACGCGGGATGCAAATTAACGCATTGCATCACAGAACCATTTTCGAAAAGCCGAAACTAAGATGTTTTGAGACTCCGCAAGGTGATGTCATGCAAGATCGCAGAATGAATTCCGTCAGTGCCGGCACCGCAGCCAGCGCATTCACGCGCCTGATGGAAAAGCTCACCGGCAAGCCGGCGGCAACGGAACAGCCGAAGCCCGATGATGGCGCGGACTTCGGATCGAAGTCGATCGTCGACGTGACGGAAGCACTGCTGCGCCAGCTCGACAAATAAGCGAAAAGACAAATTGAAACAGCGTTAAAAAAGAAAGGCACCGTCAAGCGGTGCCTTTTTTCATGCCTGCATGTTACGGCATGCCATCATCGGTAAGGATTAATGATGGCGCTCCTGCTTCTTGCCGCCACCCGCGCCTTCATCGCTGCCGGCCTTGGTATGGCTCTTGGCATCATGGCTGGTCTCGTTGCTGCGCCCCGACTGGCCGTCGACGGACTTGACGTCGGCTTCGGTGACTGCGCCTTTCTTCTGGTCCTGCGGCGTGCTGCCGGTGTTTCCTGTGCTTGCATTCGTCATGATGAACCTCGATGATCTATGTCTGAAAATTAAGCATTGGGCTATCGTAGACAGCCGCGTATTGCCAAAGATTCAGCGGAGTTGCAAAAAAGCCGGTGATGCAATGATGTTGTCCGCGGCAATCAGCGCCCGGCCCGCCTGACGAGCCTCAGCAGCAGAAGGAGCACGATGGCGCCGATCGTGGCGACAATGATGCTGCCCAACATGCCCCCGCCTGCCGACACACCGAAGGTGCGGAACAGGAAGCCGCCGAGAAAGGCACCGACGATTCCCAGGACGATGTCGCCTACCAGGCCGAAGCCGCCGCCGACAATCGCGCTCGCCAGCCAGCCTGCGATCAGGCCGATCAACAGAAACCACAAGAGATCCATATCTTCCTCCTTTGGAATGATCAAGATGATGTGTGTTCTGTTTGACAAACAAACCTTGCCGCCTTTCCTTTTCTTGACTGTCCTCAAGCGGGCATGGCAGCAATCGATCATCGGTCCGGACTGAAATCAGCGGGTCCGGTAAGCCGCGACACCGGTGGCGGTATCGGCGAATTCCCGGAAGCGCGCGATCTTGCCGTCGCGGATGGTGAAGATTTCCGCCCAGTCGCTTTCGAATACGCGGTCGGTGCACTTGACGCTCCATGCGGCATGACCGAGTGCAACTACCTTGTCGCCCTGCGCGATGTACTCGTGCGGTTCGAAGCTCAGCGGATGCTGCGACTCATCGAGGGTGGAGAAGAATTCGGCTACCTGATCCTTGCCGCGCCGCTTGCCGGTGAACGGCACGTCTTCATGACGGTCGAGCTCCCATTCGATATCGTCGGCGCACAGAGCCAGCAGGCCCGGAATGTCGCCGCTGCGGAATCTTTCGTAAGCCTGCTTCACCAGCTCGGTATTGTTCCTCTCGTCCATGATCACGCTCCTGTTCTGGTCACGTTGATACCGGTTGTAGCATAGGCCGCAGCAATCGAACATGCAATGAAAGAGCGGCAGTCATTGCGCGCAGCCTTGCGTCTATCAGCGACGATTGCTGAAGGTTCATGGTTCGTTGCCGATCCCCTTCCTGCCGGGCCCGGTGCCACCGAAGCAGATGCGAACACCTTCCATGCCTGATGGCTTTAAAAACGACATTCAAATAATTTCATTGCATTAAAAATAATCGGGAACTCACCCTGCCTGCGGCTCCACACATAGAGGCACATCGTTGTGCAACATTCAACAAATTATTTAATTAAAGGAGCATGTTATGGGTATGCCATCAGTTTCAAATACAGGCACTAGCAACTACGCACCACCGCCGGAGAAAGGCGGTGAAAAGGGATGCAGCAAGAAGGCTGGCGAAGGAGAAAAGGGGCTTCCGGAAGGGCTTCCGCAAGCGAACAACGCGGATCCTGACATGATGGCGAAGCTAATGGAACTGTTAAACCAGATTCAGTCAGGTAAAGTCCCGGACGTTCCTGTTTAACCAGTTCCTGACTCACTGAGATCAAGAATCAGCATTCCAATTTCCTCCACGCGACAGTCTTCCGGCAATGCATTGACCGCAGACACAATTCGCCCGATGGAAGACTGTCGCGCGGTTGAAAACTCTGATTCGATATAACAATCATCAATTGATTGGCCGAGGGAATACCGGCTCCGGTATTCCCTCCGCATGAAAGCTTAAGGAACCTCTGCTCAAGTCTGGAAATCGGGCGTCATGGGTCTAAACATTGATCGATATTGCGTACTGTCGATAGAACCAAGCGCCAGTTCTCCCTTCGATACCCCGGTATGCGCTGCTTTAG
>NZ_JACYXF010000058.1 GCF_015352985.1 Noviherbaspirillum malthae
GCTTGACGAACCAGCCGGAGACAAAGCCCTTGAGGTACTCGAAGGAGATCTCGGACATGAGGCTGCGGTCGAGCAGATACAGGATGAAGGGCAGCAGCAAAAACAGGAAAGCGCCGCTGGCGCGGTGTAGGATGGACAGATAGGCTGCCAACGGCAGACGGTAGTGCGCAATGTCCGCAAAGGTCATGACGCCATATTTTTGCCGATTTTTCTTTACGGCTTCCGACATGAAAAAACCTCCAAAGCTGAATTAAGCTGGCTCTTGGCTTGCCGCTCCCGTGAGGTCGCAGTGCTCAATGCAAACTACAAACACTTACAAATGCCGATATTGTGAGGCTTTGGCGTTATACTGTCCAATATCTTGCACGTCTGCCTGCAAGACTTTTTGCATATACCGCCATGGAACTTCGCCATATCCGCTACTTTCTTGCCGTCGCCCAGGAGGGCAATGTCACCCGTGCGGCAGAGAAACTCGGTATCGGCCAGCCGCCGCTGAGCCAGCAGATTCTTGCGCTTGAGCGCGAGATGGGCGTCCAGCTTTTTCGCCGCACCGGGCACGGCGTGTCGCTGACCGAAGCCGGCGAATCGCTGCTGGCCGATGCCAAGCGCCTGCTCGACGACGCCGGACAGGCCGTGCTCAATGCACAGCGGGCCGGGCGCGGCGAAACCGGGCGGCTCAATCTCGGCTTCACCGCATCGGCGGCCTACAACCCCGCAGTGCCGGCGCTGATTCGCGCCTTCCGTAATGCCTATCCGGGCATCGGGCTCAGCCTCACCGAGGGAAACACCTCGCAGTTGCTGGCTTATCTGGAAGAAGGCCGACTTGATCTGGCATTTTTGCGCCCGGGCGGACATTCCTTCGCCGGCGTTTCACTCTATCAGATCGAGAACGAGCGCATGAAGATCGTCTTGCCGGTAAAGCATCCGCTGGCGGCAAAGCGCAAGCTGCCGCTTGCGGCATTGGCCGGAGAATCCTTCGTGCTGATTCCGCGGGAAGCAAGCCCGACGCTGCATGACGAGATCGTCACCGCATGCCGCCAGGCGGGATTCGAGCCCACGCTCGGCCAGCAGGCGCCGCAGCTGTCGTCGGTGGTCAGCCTCGTTTCCGCCGAGTTCGGCGTTTCCATCGTGCCGGCTTCCGTCAGCCAGATACAGGCCGAAGGCGTGGTCTATGTGGATATCGGCGGCGTGGGCGTGAAAACCCGGCTCGCGCTCGCCTCCCGGGACAGCGATACCTCGGCCAAGACCGCCAACTTTCTTGCGGTGGTGAAGCAGGCGCGGGGAGGGCAGGGGACGCCGGTTGCGGCGCAATAAGCTTTCTGCCGCCTTCCGTCCGCAGCCGCGCCGGCGGTCGCCGATCAGGTCCTCTTGATCCCCGCCAGGATGGGATACAGTTTCTTCGTATCGATGGGCTTGACGAGGTAATGGTCGAAGCCGGCGGCAAAGGATCGCTCGCGGTCGCTCTCCTGGCCGTAGCCGGTGACGGCGATCAGTACTGCGGCGGCGGTTTCGGGCTGAGCCCGCAGGCGCTGGGCCAGCGCATTCCCGTCCATGTCGGGCAGCCCGATGTCGAGCAGGCAGACCTGCGGCAACGTTTTCCTCGCCAATTCAAGCGCGCGGCCCGGCCGCTCCTCGACCAGCACCTGATGGCCCATGGCTTCCAGCAGCATGGCGAGCATGGTTGCCGCATCGATGTTGTCATCCACCACCATCACCCGCAGCGCGTCGGAGGCTCCCTGCGTACCGCTGCCCGGACCATGAGATGAATCCCGGCCATCCTGAACCGGCAGGCGAGGCAGGCAAACGGTGAACCGGCTGCCTTGGCCGATACCCCGGCTTTCGCAGGAGACCGTTCCGCCGTGGAGCTCGACCAGGCTCTTGACGAGCGCCAGTCCCAGCCCGAGTCCTCCTGACGACCGGTCCGGTGTGCGTTCCGCCTGGGAAAACAGGTCGAAAGCGCGGGCAGCCATTTCCGGCGCCATGCCTATGCCGTTGTCGATCACGGCGATCAGAACATGTGATGCCTGCACATCGGCCCTCAGCTCGAGCATGCCGCCTTCGGGCGTGTATTTGGCTGCGTTGGTCAGGATATTGGTCATGACCTGCACCAGCCGCTTCTCGTCGCCCGTTACCGTGGTCGCATCCGGCGGCAGGTGCAGGGCGAGATGGTGACGCCGTGCACGGATCAGGGGCGTCACCTGTTCCACCGCATCCATGAGAATGTGCCTGATATCCAGCGGCGTCTTCTCCAGCTTGACCAGGCCCCTGGTCACGCGCGACACGTCGAGCAGGTCATCGATGAGATGGCTCATGTGCAGCACCTGGCGGCCGATGATCTGACTGGTCTGCCGCACGCGCTCTTCATTCAGGTTTGCAAGCTGCAGCAATTCCGCCGCCGCCCCGATCGGAGCCAGCGGATTGCGCAGCTCATGAGCCAGCATGGCGAGAAATTCGTCCTTGCGGCGGTCGGCTTCCTTCAGCTTTTCCTCCGCTTCCTTGCGCTCCGTGATGTCGCTGGCGGCGCCGATCCACTCGTAGATCGCACCGGAAGCGTCAACCATGGGCACCGCCCTTGAAAGTGTCCACCCGCATGATCCGTCGACCCGGAATACGCGATGTTCCAGTTCGAAAACTTTCCTGCCTTCGATCGCTTCGCGGATCGTGTTGTGCACCAGCTCCTGGTCTTCGACAGGAATGTATTCATCGAGCCAGAATTCGAGGGGATCGGTCGTATCCTTGATGAAGCCGCGTCCTTCGAGCTGGCGGATCTGCGTCCAGTCCGGACTCATGCGATAGACCACGTCCGCCGTCGCATTGACGAGGGCACGGAATCGCCTCTCGCTGTCGCGCAAGGCGGCCGCCGACCGCACCTGGCCGGTCACGTCGCTGGTACTGTGGGAAATACACTGGATGCGGCCGTCGTCGCCGAAAATCGGGGTGCTCACCGCGCTCCAGAAGCGCTCCTCGTAGCCCACCTCGCCGTTGGGCAATTCAACGCGGATCGGGTAGCGCTGCGCCGGCAGGCTGTCCGGCTTGCCCGTTTCAATGACGCGGGCAAAAGAACGCCGCAGGTCCGACTCGCCGGTGTCCGCAGGATCATCCGGATTCATGGGAAATGCCTCGAACAGACTCTTCCCGACCAGCTCTTCCCGAGTGCGTGATGATGCCTTCAGAAAAGTGTCATTGACCGCAAGAATCGTCGCTTCGGGCGTGGGCGACAATAAATAATTTCCGATCGGGGAGGTGTTGAAAACCGATTCGAACAAGGACGGTGTGAGCATCATATCTTCTCGCTGCGTAGGAAGTCAGTTTGCCATCCTCACTATACCGATTGGCGGCCATGACTGCTGCTTGCGCCGCTGCCAGGTTGCCATCCTGACTGAAGCAGAATGCGATCTGCATTCGCTACGGCGTCCGCCAAGGCGTACGGACAAGACCTCGGACTTGTTCGCACCAGTAGGCGACGGCATGGAAATAGGCTTCCCATACGCAGCCGTTGCAGCCGCGCCCGCAGCAGCTGGTCGGCTCTTCCGGCGGGTCGCGAAACAGGATGTCCTGCCGATCCAGCTCAATGCGGAGATCGGCTATCCATTGCTGCGCCTGAAGTGCATTCGCGGGCAAGCGGCTTTGCGGTTCGTCGTTCATGGACTTGTAGAGTTCAAAGAAGTGCGGCGATGATGCGTGGCTTTCGGCGTTCCTGTCAAATCCCGTGACCGGCCTCGCCGGGCCGAGCTTTGAAGCCATCGCAAAACGGCGCGATAATCCTGCTTTCACATGATGGACGCGACATGAGACTTCTGCTGGTGGAAGACGACCCGATGATCGGCGACAGCGTGCGCAAGGGCCTGCGCCAGGATGGCTTCACCGTCGACTGGGTGCAGGACGGCCGCAGCGCCGAGACGGCGCTGGGCGACCACGTGCATGACCTGGTGCTGCTCGATCTCGGCCTGCCCGGGAAAGGCGGCATCGAGGTGCTGCGGACCCTGCGCGGCAAGGGCAACCCGGTGCCGGTGCTGATCCTGACCGCGCGCGATGCGGTGGCCGACCGGGTCGCCGGGCTCAATGCCGGCGCCGACGATTACCTGGTCAAGCCCTTCGATCTCGATGAACTGGTGGCCCGCATCCATGCGCTGCGGCGGCGCCAGGCCGGACGGGCGGATGCGGTGGTCCGCCACGGGGCGCTGGTGCTCAATCCGGTATCGCACCAGGCCAGCTTCAACAACGAGCCGCTGAATCTGTCGGCGCGCGAATTTGCCCTGCTGCAAGCCCTGCTCGACCGGCCCGGAGCGGTGTTTTCCGTGAGCCAGCTGGAAGACAAGATCTACGGCTGGGACGACGAGGTCGGCAGCAACACCATCGAAGTCTATGTGCATTCGCTGCGCAAGAAGCTCGGTACCGGCTTCATCAAGAATGTGCGCGGCGTCGGTTACATGATTCCCAAGCTGCCATGAAGTCGATACGCAAGGCTCTGCTGCTATGGCTCTGTGTCGGCCTGTCGATCGGCATCGCCGCCGTCGGGGCTCTGCTCTACCAGCAGGCGAAGGAAGAAGCCAACCAGATTTTTGACTACCAGATGAAGCAGCTCGCCGCTTCGCTGCCGACCCAGCCGTTCGCGCCGGTTGCGCCGGGCCGCAATGCAGCGCCCGATGTGGCGCGCGATATCGTGATCCAGATCTGGGACGGCCGCGGCTTGCGGATCTACCATTCGCATGAGCGCATGGCACTGCCGCAGCGGGCTGAGCTCGGCTTCGTCACCATCCAGACCGACGACGGACCATGGCGCGTCTACAGCACGCAGCACGGCAATACCGTGGTGCAGGTCGCGCAGCCGCTCAGCGCCCGGCGCGATGTGGCCGCGGATACCGCGCTCAAGACGATCAAGCCGCTGCTGCTGCTGTTCCCCTTCCTCGGCGCACTGGTCTGGCTGACGGTGAGCGCCGGCCTGCTGCCCATCGGCCGGGTAGCTCGGGAAGTGCAGTCGCGTCATGCCGACAGCCTGGCACCGATCGGCGCCGGGGCCTTGCCGGAGGAAATCCGTCCGTTGACCGATGCGCTCAACGACCTGCTGGCGCGGCTCGATCAGGCAATCAACGCACAGCGTGCCTTCGTCGCCGATGCCGCGCATGAATTGCGCAGCCCGCTGACGGCGCTCAAGCTGCAGATACAGCTGGCCGAACGCGCCCGCGACGAAGCCGAGCGCAGCGCCGCCTTCGCCGAATTGCGCCAGGGCTTCGAACGCGCCACCCGGCTGGTGCAGCAGCTGCTGACGCTGGCCAGGCAGGAGCCGGGCGCGGCCGAAGCCGCGCATGAAACGGTCGACCTCAATGCGCTGGCGCGCAGCGTGGTGTCAGATCTGATGCCGACGGCGGAGGATAAGGGCATCGATCTTGGCGTATCCGAAGCCGGCGCCGATGCCGGCGTGGAAGGCGATCCTGAGGCCCTGCGCATCCTGCTCAACAACCTGGTCGAGAATGCAATTCGCTATACGCCGCAAGGCGGCCAAGTGACGGTCGGCGTGCAGAGCGGTGCAGAGGGCGTGGTCCTGACCGTGGAGGACAGCGGGCCGGGCATTCCGCCGGGCGACATGGACAGGGTGTTCGACCGCTTCTACCGCGTGCCCGGTACCGGTGTATCCGGCAGCGGCCTGGGGCTGGCCATCGTCAGGCAGGTGGCGGAACGGCATGGCGCGAAGGTGAGCCTGCAGAACCTGCAGGGCGGCTTGCTGGCGACGCTGAAGTTCGCCCGCTCGGCAAGGTAGCGAAAACCGGACGCGGTTTCGCAGTGCGGGAAGCTTGCAGCGAGGCAAGCAGCGCCGTCACGCAGTTCGCCTCCTTTAAGTCTTATTTAAGTTTTCCTCCTTAGGATGCACGCATCGAGCAAGCCTTCCCAAGGAGTGAACATGATTCGCAAGACAGTCGAACGCGGCATCGTTGCCGCGTCCCTGGTCGCCGCAGGCGCGACCGGATTCGCCTATTTCGACAAATCCGGCTGGGGCCGCGTGGATGCCGCCTCGCTCCAGAGCGCTGCTGCACAGGGCGCATCGCAGGCCGTCGTGACGTCGGTGCCGGGCGTGGCGACCGCAACCGATTTCTCCGGCATCGTCCAGGCCTACGGCCCGGCCGTGGTCAACATCAGCGTGATCGGCAAGGCCGAGCAGACCCCGACCGCCGGGCAGCCCCAGATCGATCCGCGCGATCCCTTCTCCGGCATGCTGCCCTTCTTCGGACAGCGCGCCCCGCGCGAGACGCCGATGGTGCGCGGCCAGGGCTCGGGCTTCATCGTCTCGCCCGACGGCCTGATCCTGACCAATGCCCATGTAGTCGATGGCGCCTCGGAAGTCACCGTCAAGCTGGCCGACCGCAGGGAATTCAAGGCCAAGGTACTGGGCTCCGACAAGCAGACCGATGTGGCGGTGATCCGCATCGACGCGAAGAACCTGCCGGTGGTGCGCCTCGGCGATCCGGCCGGCGCCAAGGTGGGCGAACCGGTGCTGGCCATCGGCGCGCCCTTCGGCCTGGAGAATACCGCGACCGCGGGCATCATCAGCGCCAAGTCGCGTGCCCTGCCGGAAGACACCTATGTCCCCTTCATCCAGACCGATGTCGCCGTCAATCCCGGCAACTCCGGCGGTCCGCTGTTCAACCTGAAAGGCGAGGTGATCGGCATCAATTCTCAGATCTACAGCCGCACCGGCGGCTATCAGGGCCTGTCGTTCGCGATTCCGATCGATGTGGCCACGCGGGTGCAGGATCAGCTGGTCAAGCACGGCAAGGTGACTCGCGGCCGTCTCGGCGTCAGCATCCAGGAAGTCAACCAGGCACTGGCCGATTCCTTCGGGCTGCAGAAGCTGCAGGGCGCGCTGGTCAGCGCCGTCGAGAAGGGCAGCGCCGCCGAACGCGCCGGCCTGGAAGTGGGCGATGTCATCGTGCGCTTCAACGACAGGGAAATCTCGCAGTCGGCCGATCTGCCCGCCATGGTGGCCGCGACGTCCCCCGGCACTTCGGTGAAATTGGAAGTGATCCGCAAGGGCGCGCCCAAGGTGCTGACCGCAACCGTGAGCGAATTGAAGGACGCGGCGCTGGCGCAGCGCGATACGCAGAAGCAGGAACAGGGCCGGCTCGGACTGGCGGTTCGCCCGCTGGAGAAGCAGGAGCAGCGCGAGGCCGGCGTGGCCGGCGGCCTGCTGGTGGAAGACGTTGCCGGTCCGGCGGCGCGTTCGGGAATCCAGCCCGGCGACATCGTCCTGCAGGTCAACGGCACGCCGGTGACAAGCCCCGAGCAGCTGCGCGCGCTGGCTTCGAAGGCGGGCCGCAATATCGCGCTGCTGGTGCAGCGTGACGAAGTGAAGATCTTCATTCCGCTGCAACTCGGCTAACCCGCAGTTGCATCAGCCCGGCCGGCGCCATCATTGATGACGCCGGCTTCTTTACTTGGAGAGCAGCCCGGCCTCGATGCGCGCAGTCACGTCGTCGAAGCGCGTCAGGACATGGTCCAGCCACTGGCGGTCCGGGCTGGCAAACGCCGCGCGCATCTTCTTCCTGGCCTGATCCCGCAGGCTTGGCGGCAGTTCTGCCGCATGGTTGTGATACCACTGGTCGAAGCGCAGCGCATGCAGCACCTTGAGCGCGGGAGCGGTGCCGAATTCCAGTCCGACCGCATAGCTCTGCCCGGGCACCATGCGGTCGAATGCCGCGGTGAGCGTTCCTTCTACGGCGGCGCTCACCGATTCTCCGCCGGCCATCGACTTCAGCTCGCCGTTGAACCATGCAGACATGCGCCGGAAGTCCGGGGTGTCCGGCGGCAGATAGCTGATCAACTCGCCCTCGCCGTATTTGCCCAGGCCGGTATGCAGGTCAAGCAGGAACACCTGGCGCCGGTGCAGCGCCTGGCTGCGTACGATGTCTTCCCAGGTCTTGCGGCTCGAG
The DNA here is from genome assembly GCF_015352985.1 of Noviherbaspirillum malthae. Lineage (GTDB taxonomy): Bacteria > Pseudomonadota > Gammaproteobacteria > Burkholderiales > Burkholderiaceae_D > Noviherbaspirillum > Noviherbaspirillum malthae. Next base: position 7,926 of record NZ_JACYXF010000058.1, read on the forward strand.
GTTGGTTCCAGGCCGCCGTAGAACAGGCCGTCCGGAAGTTCATGCTGCCCGCCCGTGATCGCCGCCTGCAGCGCTCGGCGCCGCTCCGCCGTGAGGCCATGCGCGAGCAGGCGCAATTCGTTGAGCATGCCTTGCGGCAAGGGCCGGAAATCGGACACCAGCACATCATGATAGCGGGCGTAAGCCGATGCCCCTGCTGCCGGATGTACCGGAAAATCCACGAAGTTGCGGTTCAGGTCGACGCCTTCCTGGGTGACGCGCCGGTCATGCAGAAACCCCCAGGGATTGACCGCATGCACCAGCAGCCAGGCCAGGCCGGTGTCGCGCGCCCTGGCCTGGAAATGTTCCATCCAGTGCAGCTGGCAGGCGGCGCCGGCATATCCTTCGATGCCATGGGTGCCGCTGGAGATGATGATGAGGCTGTCCGCATCCTCCGGTCCGAAATACGCGCAGTCGGTGCTGAGCGCCGGGTCGCGGTAGCCGCCCGATGCCGGGCCGTGCGGATGGCTGGTCACATCCCCGCCCAGCTTTGCCGCCATGGCCAGAAAGCCTGCGCGGGATTCCGCATAGGAAGCGGGCAGACGTGGCGAATAGACTAGCTGCATGGCGCTGACGGTGATGGCGACTGCGAGGATTTGAGCATATTTTGCACCTTGGAAATAAAAGCCCTGCGAAACAGCCGAGTCTTGTCAGTCCATACTCAAGCGGTATTGCATAGATGGCAACGAGTCGCTAGAGTGTTTGCCTGCCGTTACCACTGTTGCAAACCGGCCGTGCCGGTTCCTGCGCGGCGTCCGGCAAGAATGTACCTCAGCGGAGAGTATGGATGGCGAAACATGATCCCAATAATCACTCCAATTACTGGACCGACCAGGATGTGGAGGGCATCAGCTTCCTGAAAGCGCACTTCCGCAACCTGCAGTACGCGCCGCATGTGCATGAAGAATTCGTAATCGCGATGACCTTCGACGGCGCCGGCAAGTCCGTGACCAGGCACGGCCGGGACATCTCGACGCCCGGCCAGATACTCGTCTATAACCCGCACGAGCCGCACGAAGGCGGCGCCGTCGAGGATGTAGGCTGGCACTATCGGGCCTTCTACATCGACGGCAATGCGCTCGAGCGGCTTTCGCTGGCGCTGTCGCACGACAGAACCGGTCCCTGCTATTTCTCCAGAAACTGCATCGACGATCCGGCGCTGGCCGGCGCCATGCTGCGGGCGCACACGGTATTTGAAACCAGCCGCGACCCGGTCGAGCGCCAGGCCTGCCTGCTCGATGCGGTCGGCGCACTGTATGGCCGCTACGGAGAACCGCGCTTCAAGCCCGACAGGCTCGGCCGAGAGACCGGGCCTCTGAAGGCGGCCGTCGAGCACATGCGCGCCAACTATGCGCAGGCGGTCACGATGGCAGAGCTGGCTGCGGTTGCGAGGCTGAGCGAATTTCATTTCATGCGGGTGTTCCGCAAGCATTACGGTCTCTCGCCCTATACCTACCTGACGCAGATCCGGCTGGAACATGCGCGCCGCATGCTGGCCGACGGCAGCAACGGAGCCAGCGCCGCCGCCAATGCCGGATTCTTCGACCAGAGCCACCTGGTGCGCCATTTCAAGCGCGTCTACGGCATCACGCCCAACCAGTTCGTCAACGCCGTCAAGCACACGGCCCCGCATGGTGCCAGGCCCACCTCCGGCAAGGCGGCCTGAGTCCGGCAGGTGTGGGGCGCGGCAAGGCATCATGCGGTTTCGTCAACCAAGCCTATCCTGACGCGGCGGTTGCGCTGTCCCTTGTTCTCGATCTTGAGGATGCGCACCGGCATCGACTGCGATGTGCGCGACAGATGGGTTCCGCCGCACGCCTGCCGATCCAGCCCCTCGATTTCAATGATGCGCACCGTATCGTTCTCCTGGCGCGGCGGCGCGACCGACCGGCTGCGGATCAGTCCTGCCTCGCGCGCCGCTTCGGCGGCCGGAACATAGACTGCATGCACCGGCAGGTCGGCCAGAATGACGCCGTTCAGTTCCGGTTCGATCTCCTTCAGCCTCTGGTTGTCGGCGCCCGGCAGATCGAAGTCGATTCTTGCCGTGCCGTCGGCCGACATCTGCACCCCTGTGACCAGCGCCCCGTCGAAATGTTGATAGACGAGCGCGTTGAGCACATGCAGGTCGGTATGCAGCTGGCACATCATGCTGCGGAATCTTTCGTCGATGACGCCGATGATGTCGTCGCCCGGGATGTCGGCATCGACGCAGTGCCAGAAGCGGCCGCCGGCCAGCTCGATGTGAGTGACCGCCGCCTCGCCGTCAACCCAGCGCAGCACGCCGCGGTCGGGAAGCTGGCCGCCGCCGCCGGGATAGAAGTAGGATTTGTCGAGGCGGACCGCACCGGGGCGGCGGGCAACGATGCGGGCATAGAACACGAAGCAGTCCGGGTCGGAGTGACAGGGATAGAAGCTCATGCTGATGTTTCCTGGTTCGGATGTTGAAAGCGGGGTCCTTGGCCGCGAGCGGCTGTGCGTTGCAGCCTTGCGCAGCACATTGATTCTTCGGTTAAGAAAAACGCCGCGCCACGCCGATGCCCGCCAGTACGATAAGGCCGCCGGTGATCTCCGCCGTATCGAGCCGCTCGCGCAGCAGAAACCATCCAAGTCCGGCGGCGATCACCGGCTGTATCAGCAGCGTTACCGATGACAGGCCTGCAGGCAGCTTGGCCAATGCGTAAGCGATCAGGCCCTGTCCGGCGACATGCGAGACCAGCGCAAGCGCCAGCAGGATCGCCCAGCCGTGCAGGCTGTGCGGTAGCAGCGGCTCGCCCATCAGCAGGGTAACGGGGAGCAGCACCATGAAACTGCCGAGGCTGCTCCAGGCCATCACGGCGGTGGTGCTGAATTCGGCGCGCACCCGGCTGACCGCAAGCAGATAGGCGCCATAGAACATGCCGCTCGCCACGCCCAGCAGGTTGCCGTGAAAGAAAGCCGAGCGCAGATCGAATCTGGCGCTGATCAATATGAATGCGCCGACGAGCGCCATCAACATGCCGGCGAGGAAGCCCCTGCTGAAGCGCTGCTTGAAGAGGATGCGGCCGCCGATGACGACGAAGATGGGCGCGAGATTGGCCAGCAGGTTCGAGTTGGCCAGCGTGGTCAGGCTCATCGCCCAGTGATACAGGGCGAGATTGCCGGAAAAGATGAAGCCGACAGCGAGCAGGCGGCGGTGGCCGTGCAGCATGCCAAGCATTGCTGCATCCGTCCGGGTACTGTCCCGGTTCGCCTTTCCTGCGGCGAACACGTTCAGCAGGAACAGCATCGGCGCTGCCAGGCCGACGCGGTACACCGCGCTTGCGGTCGGGGGCAGTTCGCTCTGGCGAATGAACACGCCGCCGCAGGCAAGCGCCGCCGCGCCCAGGAGCAGGGCGGCAAACGCCAGCAGCGGAATGGACGGCGGCTTGCGGCCGGCGATCGGTATGGGCTGAGCCGCGGGCGTCGTCAAGATATGGGCCGCATGGCCGGCTTCCTTCTTCACTCGAAGCCTCCGACGATCATCAAGTCCATTACCGCCGCGCCTTCCCGCAGTTTCATCGCCTGCTGGTATTCCTCAGAACGATAGAAGGCTTCGGCCTTTTGCGGGCTGTCGAATTCGACGATCACGATGCGGCGCTTTTCCTCATCGCCTTCCAGCGTGATCTTCTCGCCGCCGCGTGTCAGGAAGCGGCCGCCGTGACGCGTGATGATGTCCGGCGTCAAGGCCTTGTAGCGCGCATAGGCTTCGTGATCATGGATTTCCATTTTTCCGATGAGATAGGCGGACATGCTGGGTCTCCTTATTTGCATGAAATGTCCGTACCGGCCCTCGTTGGCCGATACGGTTGCGCATGGGTTCAGGTATGCGGTTACGGTTGTCTCGCCCGCCTTGCCGGCCGGCGTGGCCGTTCGTCAGGCGGCGAGCCTGTCGTCGGTATAGCCGGAGCGCAGCAGCGATGCGTCGAGCACATCCCATAATCCGGCCAAGGAATCGAGGAATTCGTCGGCGCCTTGCGTGATCGGCCGGGCCGACTCTTCCGCCAGCAGATGCGTAACCGCATCGATTGCGTTCTTTTCATGCATCTGTTCGGCGCCGATCTCGCCCCAATGCTCCAGCAGGTAATGCATCTCCGGTTCGTCGAGAGACGCGCGGTACAGGCCGCTGTCGACGAGGCAGAGTTTCTCACCCGGAATGAGATGGCGGTTGGAGATCATTTCCAGTGCCAGCGCGGTACCCATGTTTTTGAAGGTGCTGTCGCGATCGGTACGCTGGCGCCTGTCAAAGACGGCAATCGCCGCTCTTGCCTGTACCGTCAGGCCGGATATCGGATCGTAGCCGGGCAGGCTGCCGAGAAATCTGTCGGAACACTCCTTCAGTCGTTTTTCGATGGCGGCCTGATCCTGCAAGTCCGGATGGATATTCCGCTGCGCCGCCCGGTTGATGATATGGCCGGCCATCATGGCGAGTTCCGGTCCATGGTCTTCCTCGCTTTCAACGATTTCCTGCATGAGCCCGCTTTGCTCGTTCATGCCGAGCAGGTCCAGCGCTGCCGGAAAATTGCCGCCGGGCCGCGTGGCCGCGCAGAAGTTCTGGATCTGGTGAAACAGCGCGCCGATGACCTCCGGTTCCGGATCGACCTGCGCCCAATGCATGAAGATCGGGTGCGAATAGCAGCGGTGGTTCTGGATGCGCGCGATCAGGTTCTGGATGGCTGGTGTCATGTGATGTCCTCGATGCTGGCGATGCGTTGTATGGAAGTTGGCGAATCGATTGTTGTGTGCTGCGTATTTAGGACGGCGGTTGACTGCATTTATTTGCTGCGGGCCAGGAACAGGCGGCCGCCGGGAATGCCGAGCTTGCCGATCTCGACCGCGCCGAATCCGGCGCGCGCGAGTCGCTCCGACCATGCCATTTCGCTTTGCAGCTCGCGGCCCATGAAGCCATGGTGCAGGTAGGAAAATGCGGCCGAAAACATGCGTTCCTGTTCGTCTCTTGCGAAGGGAACGGCATCCACCGCAACCAGCGTGGCCCCGGGAGCGGCGTTGCGGCAGGCAGTGAGCAGGCGGTCGAGGACAGCTTCGTCGTCGGGCATGAGATCGTGCAGGACGAAGCCGGCATGGATGACGTCCGCGCCGGCCAGTGGGGAAGGATCATCGGCCAGTGCCTGGATCGGGCTTTCGATGATGCGCAGCCGTTCGCCCAGATCGGCTTTGGCGGCAGCATGGCGCGCATCGGCGCAAGCCTTGGCGCTGATATCGATGCCGGTGCCGTAGGCTTCGGGGAGACGCCGCAGAATCTTCACCAGCAGGCGCGCAGAGCCGCAGCCGAGATCGACGAAATGGCGCGGCCGCAAAGCCAGGATCGCTTCTTCTGCATGCGGATAGAAGGATTGCTCGCCCATCCACTGCGAGGTGCGCGCCACCAGGCTGCCGTCCCGCTGGTGGGCTTCCTGCGCCTCGCGCGGGTCGATCGCGAACCGTCTTGCATTGGCGATGAGCGGCTGGCAGGCGCGCAGCCCCCACGACAGGTAGCCGACATCATGGATTGCCAGGGTCAATGCGGACGTGCCCTGGTAAGTGCCGGAAGTCTGGCCGGGAGTAACGCGTTCCAGCAGCCCGGCGCTGACCAGCGCTTCAAAGTACTGCGTGATTGCCGCCGGGGCGAGTCCGCTGTGCAGCGCGGCTTCGCCGACCGAAATCGTTCTGGACGACTGGCGCAGCAGGTCGATCAATCCGTATTCCGATCCGATTTCGAGAAGTATCGCGGCGCCGGTCAATGAAGGCGCTGAAAGAAATGTCGGTTTTGCAATTGTCTGGTTGTTCATGAGCGCAAGGTGATCAGGAAGTGAAGATGGCTGCGTGACCTGCGAACGTGCAAATCACTTGCTTCGGGTTCATGCCTGGCGTATCCGCAAGCGCTTTGAATATAGAAGGAGCGGTTGCGTGCGTATTGGACGATGCTGCGCATCGGGCCGTGCCTTCCCGACAATCGGGCTCAGGACGGCGATTTCTTGATCAGGCGCAAATGTGGCAGGTTTCGCTGCTCAGCATGACTACGCAGCGCGCAGCGTAATGCGGCTCCCGAAACGGATTCTGAACGACTTTTAAGCCGCTTCGTTCAGAATCCGCTATGCGTTTTTTAAAAGATCGAGTAGAATGGCGCCCGCAACACAACACCGCAACACAGGTTTCTGTCTCCATCGTCTAGAGGCCTAGGACATCACCCTTTCACGGTGAGTACCGGGGTTCGAATCCCCGTGGAGACGCCATAACAAGCCCTGCGCTTGATGGCATGTGAATCAAGTCGTCGCATGCATCATGGCGGGAGCAAATCATGATGATTGAGAAGGCCGCCTAGTGCGGCCTTTATTTTTTGTCCTTCGCGACCATGCGAATTCCCCTGCATGGCTTCATGCGTCAGGATGCTGTTCGGATAAGGCTGTTCGTTTCGGTGCGACAGCGGAATACGAAGGCAGTCCCCGGCCATACGCGCAAGCCGCTTCATCATTCCCCTCGCACTTGTCGCTCCATGTCATGCCGGCCCGATGTATAAGGTCGACGATTCCTCCTCATCTCGATGTGAAAGGCGCATTGCCTCGCATGCTTGCTTATGCCACGCGCAGCAAGCGGACAAACCTCGGGTGAAGCTGATTGCGCTCGCTGGAGAACATGCCTTGCAGTGACTGCGTCGCTTCTTTCGCATGAGAGAACTGCAGTACCGGCCATGCGCTGCTGTCTTCATCCGGCCTTGGCCCGCCTCCGCCGATGCGCGCATCGTGCACATCCTGCCCGGGCATGAAAATGAAGGCGACGAGTGGATGCAGATGCAAACGCCGGGACCGGCAGCCGTTTCCAGCCATGATGGAAAAAATGGAAACTTCCCTGCGATTCGATCATCTCAGCACCATTCCTGCATCGTGATAGAAGGAGATTGACATGCCCATTCAACGTCCTACGGCCATGAGACTCGTATCCGAGTCCGAATTCAAACTGGTCAATGAAAGCTATCCGCCCCTTGTCGGCACCTTGAGCGACAAGGCACTCATGCAGCGAATGGAGCGGGTACGCAAGGCCCGAGACAAATATCACGCCGTGGTGGAACGCCAGCAAGGCAAGACGCAGGCAGGTGCCGGCCGCGGCTCGGCCCAGCCGGCGGCGCTCAAGGATGCAATGTCGAGACAAAAGATTTTCGAGGAAACCCTGGCCAGATTCGAACGGCAGTCCGCCAAGGCCGCGCCCGCATCGGATAATGACGCTGCCGCGCCCGGGTCCCGGAAAGCCAAGGCTACGACCAGGGCGAAATCCGCCACCTCCAATTCCGCCGGCATGAAGAGGAGTGTCAATATCGCCGCTCAGCAGGTCGAAGGCAAGAAGACCGCATCCAAGGGCGGAGCGCAGGGAACCAGCAAGGCCAGCGTGAAGACGGCGAACAAGGCGGCCGCAAAGACCGGTACGAAATCACCGGCGCCCAAGGCAGTCAAGGGCAAAGGTGCGGCGACCAAAGCCACGCCGCGCGGCCGGCATGGCGCCATGGTGCCCGCGAATACGCTGCGCTGATTCTGTTGCCGCAGCCGTATTGGAAACAGGCCGTCCATGAGGACGGCCTTACTGTTTGTACTGATGCCGCCACTTTCCTTGATTTCATGAGCAGGATATGGACTTGCATCGCCTGTCAGGCTCGCTCTATTTCGCCGCTGCCGCATGATGCGTCAGGCTGCGGACCTTATCGAGGCGGCGGACCGCAGCATCGAGATGATCAATATCGACCGCCAGAGGACAGACCGCCTGCCGGTCACGTATTTCACCCCTGAACGGAATGCGATGGCCCAGGCTGATGCAGGCATGAAGGGTTGCGGTGAGGGCACCGGTCGACCAGACGTTTGAAAGCTCTGCGACAGCCAATTGCAGCTATGATGCGGGGTGCATTGAATGAATGCTTACCGTCGAACAACAAGGAGGCTGCAATGGCAAGTGCGAACAACGGAATACCGGCGACCCTGATTCCGGGTGACGGCATCGGACCTGAAGTGACAAAGGCAACAGTCGAGGTGCTGCAGGCCCTGGGTTCGCCGTTCGAATGGGAGACACACAGCGCGGGCATGGCCGGCATCGAGGCGGCCGGCGATCCGCTGCCGGCCGCGACGCTCGACAGCATCCGGCGTACGCGGCTTGCGCTCAAGGGTCCGCTCACCACGCCGGTCGGCGGCGGCTTCCGCTCGGTCAATGTGCGCCTGCGCGAGGAATTCAAGCTGTATGCGAACCTGCGCCCGGCCAAGACCATTATCCCGGGCCGCTATGAAAATATCGACATCGTCCTGGTGCGCGAGAATATCGAGGGCCTGTACGTAGCGCATGAACATTTCATTCCGGTCGGCGCGGATCCGCGTGCGGTCGCTGTATCGACCGGCGTGAATACCCGCGACGGCTGCCGCCGGATTGCGCGCTTCGCCTTCGAGTATGCGGTGAAGAACGGCCGCAAGAAGATCACCATCGTTCACAAGGCCAATGTCCTCAAGGCGCTCACCGGCATTTTTCTGGAAGCGGCGCGCGAAGTCGCGAAGGAATACGAAGGGCGGGTCGAGGTCGATGACCGCATCGTCGATGCCTGCGCAATGCAGCTGGTGCTCAATCCCTGGCAGTTCGACATGCTGCTGTGTACCAATCTCTTCGGCGATATCCTGTCCGACGAACTTGCCGGCCTGGTGGGCGGGCTGGGACTGGCACCGGGCGCAAACATCGGCGAGCACGGCGCCATCTTCGAAGCGGTGCACGGCTCGGCGCCCGATATTGCCGGCAAGGGAGTCGCCAATCCGGTGTCGCTGCTGCTGGCGGCGGGACTGATGCTCGACCATGTCGGCAAGCCGGAACTGGCCGTGCGCCTGCGCACCGCCATACAGGCCACGCTGCTGGAGGACAATGTGCGTACCCGCGACCTCGGCGGCAGCGCGTCGACCGTTGAATTCACTGCAGCGCTGATCAAGCGTTTGAACGCTTCGGCAGCCTGACGCATGGCGCGCCCGAAGACGAGCCGGATGCCGCCAGGCTAAAGCGCGGCGATGGCTCGCCGAACCTCATCCAGATAAATGCCGGCCTTGTCGGCGCCGGTCTTGGATTCAAGGATGGCGACGTGCCAGTATCCGGCCGCAGACTGGAGGGCGGCACGGTCGCCGGCGCTTTCTATTCGCCTGACGATATCGCCGGCGAGCAGTCCAAGATGACGGCTTGCCGCGGCCGTCATCATCTGCTTGATCGGGACAAGAGCGGCGCCATGGTCCGCGCGCTCCTTCCCGTCGGGCACGTCCTCTTCCTCCTTGCTTGCCGCATCTTCCGCCGTATCTGCAATGAACATCTCCGCGAGAAGAAAAGGCACGGCCTCGCGCAATTCGGACAAGGGAACGAAGCCGGCGATGGCTGCGAGATCTTTCTTGCCGTTCATCATGATCAGCACCCTGCGCTGCTTGGGCGTCAAGCCGAAGGACCGCATGGCCACTTCCTCATGGCCGCGCGCCGTCTTCGCGTATATGACGGAGGGCCGCAGGATGAATGCCGGAACGTCGCCGGCAGGGCGCGGGGCGTGTAGGGTGGCGGAAGATGGATCGCGCATGCGTCGGGCCTGAAGCGTGAAGGAAACGTATGCGCGTCATGCTAGACCGGCGGCATGTCATGCTGATGACAGCCTTGCCAATGCAGAAAGTGATGAGGTCACAGGCAAGTCACAATTGATCGGTATCTTTGCCATCGTTTTGATAATTTACAACGAAGGAGTAGTCATGCGTCTTGGCAAGTTCATCCAATCATTCGGAACATTCGCGATTGCGGCAACGGTCTTTTCCCATGCAGCAGCGGCCGATATCACCGGCGCGGGCGCAACGTTCCCCTATCCGATCTATGCCGCCTGGGCGCAGGAGTACAAGAAAGCCACCGGTACAGGCCTGAACTATCAGTCCATCGGCTCCGGCGGCGGCATCAAGCAGATCAAGGCCAAGACCGTGGACTTCGGCGCCTCCGACATGCCGCTCAAGGCGGAAGAACTCGAAGCAGAAGGCCTGATGCAATTCCCGGCCATCATGGGCGGCGTGGTGCCGATCGTCAATATCGACGGCATCACTCCGGGCCAGCTGAAACTGACCGGCGCCGTGCTGGCCGATATCTATCTTGGCAAGATCACCAAGTGGAACGCGCCTGAAATCGCCGCACTGAACAGCGGCGTCAAGTTGCCCGCCGAAGACATCACCGTGGTGCACCGCGCCGACGGCTCGGGTACGTCCTTCCTGTTCACCGATTACCTGTCCAAGACCAGCCCCGACTTCAAGTCCAAGGTCGGCGCAGGCACCGCAGTCAAGTGGCCGACCGGCGTTGGCGGCAAGGGCAACGAAGGCGTGTCGGCCAACGTGCAGCGGATCAAGAACTCGATCGGTTACGTCGAGTATGCGTATGCCAAGAAGAACAAGATGTCGCACACCCAGATGCAGAACCGCGACGGCCAGTTCGTGCAGCCCGACGATGAAACCTTCAAGGCGGCAGCCGCCGGCGCCGACTGGTCGAAGACGCCCGGCTTCGCCGTGGTACTGACCGACCAGGCCGGCAAGAACAGCTGGCCGATGACAGGCGCCTCCTTCATCCTGATGCACAAGAGCCAGGCGGATTCCGCCAAGGGCAAGGAAGTGCTGAAGTTCTTCGACTGGGCTTACAAGAACGGCGGCGCGATGGCTGCGGATCTGGACTATGTCGCGATGCCGGCACCGGTGGTGAAGCTGGTGCAGGACGCATGGAAGGGCCAGGTCAAGGACAGCAGCGGCAAGGCCGTCTGGTAATTCCGGCATCTTCTCCTTCAAACTTGCGCGGCATTCGCGTGCCGCGCGGGCAGCATCAACGGCGCGAGGCAACACCTCGCGCCGTTTTGCATTCTTCCTTAGTTCAAGTCTTGGTTCAAGTTTTCCTCCCGATGTTTAAGCTCGGCAAGCTTCAATCCCCACGGCATTAAACTTGCGCGGAAATGCATGGTCACATGGACATTTCCACCGACGCAGGAGAACGCATGCCGGCCAATGCAGCCAAGGAAGCCATCCGTTATCTCGACAAGGACATCTCTGCCGCGGTTGACCGCAGCGACAAGGGAAGTACCGCCCGCGAACAGGCAAATCTCGAAGGACCTTCGCATATCGGCGCCATCATGGTGTCCGCGGAGGAAACCCTGGGCCCCGATTCGCTGTCCTTCCGTGCCTATCTGGAACTGTATGATGAAGTCGAGCACCAGTATGAAGCCGAGGTCGCGGGAACCTGCGTGCGCATGCTCGCACCGGAAGGCGCATGGAGGCTGACGCATCTGCGGGTGCTCGACTCCGGGGCATTGCCCAAGGGCGGCTGATCTGGTTTTCCTTCGGATTTCCTTCCTATTCCAGCTCGATCATCATCGGCTGATGATCCGAAGCATCGCTATGCGGATCCGCCCGCACTGCCGTGACCCTGGGCGCAAGATCGCTGCTCACGAAAATGAAATCGAAGGTGAACGGATCCTGCGGCCATTGCACCTTGTCGTAGAGGCCGACGGTAGGCGGACGCTCGGCCGCAGGGTGGAGCAGTTCCCAGGCATCCCGGTAGGCTGGCGTTTCGCCGTCGATGTTTGCCGTCAGCAGCGCCTTGTCCGACGAATCGGGAAGGAAATTGAAATCCCCGGTCAGGATGGCCGGGCCGCCCCGCTTCGGAACATGAAAAGGCCCGTCGGACGCTGACCCGACCGGATCATTCTGAGATTGCATCCATGCCTCATGATGCAGCAGCCTGAGCCGCTCCACCTGCGCCCGCCTTTGCTGCGGCGAATAGTATTCGAGATGGGTGGTCGTCACGCGCAGCGCGCCGAGCGGCGTATCGAGCGTCGCTTCCAGCGCCACCCGCTGCATGCTCTTGACGCCAGCCTGCGGCGGCCACGGCAGCAAGTGCGAGAACGTCTGGAGGACCGGATAGCGCGACAGGATCATGTTGCCGAAGCGCCGGCGCTTGCCGGCCTCGCCCGGCAGGTCGGTGGCGATGCCGGCGATCGGCACGAATCCCGGCAGACGCGATGCAAAACCGGCGAACTGATCGGTGTCATCGTTGCCCGCCAGATCGGCGAAGCCGTCCGAAACTTCCTGCAGGCAAAGCACGTCGAAGTCGGCAAAGCGCCGCGCGTGGTCGATGATGCGATCGAGATCCACCCGGCCGTCGACGCCGCGTCCCCATTGGATGTTCCAGGTGACCAATTTCATGGTTGATGAGCAAGCCGGTGATTCTAAAGGTAATGGCGGAACACTGTTTCTCTCAAATCGCTCCAGCTACCCGGCTGGCTGCTCCGATTGTGCATCACCGGGGATCGGCGGCGGTAGAGGCGCGAACAGTCCTGCATCAGTCATCCTATCCCGCACCGGCCCGGCCGTTTTGCTTTTTCTAAAAGATGTTCAATGCATGCCGGCGCCGTCGGGCAGGGAGCGCGTACGGTACCATGCCGCAAACTCGCCGCCGATCACCGGCTTGCAGACATGGTAGCCCTGTGCCTGGTGGCAGCCCTGGTTGCGCAGGTACTCCAGCACCGAGGCGGTCTCGATGCCTTCTGCAACGACTTCGAGATTGAGCGTGCGGCCCATGGCAATGATGGCCTCGGTGATGGCACGGCTGGCGGTGTCGCTTTCCAGCCGATGCACGAAGGACTTGTCCACCTTGATCTTGTCCAGCGGCAGCCGGCTCAGGTAGTTGAGGCTGGAATAGCCGGTCCCGAAATCATCCAGGGAAATCTTGATGCCTTTTTGCCGGAAATGCCTCAGGATCGCGATCGCATGATCGATGTCTTCCATGACCGCGGTCTCGGTCAGCTCGATCTGGATGGCCTCGGAATCGATGCGGTGCTTGAGCATCACGTCTTCGAGATAGGTGGTGAAGTCCTTCTTGCGGAACTGGAGCGGCGAGACATTCACCGCGATCGGTATCGCGGGCAGGCCGTCCTTCTTCCATGCGCTGTGCTGGTGGCAGGCTTCCGACAGTACCCATTCGCCGAGGCGTTCGATCAGGCCGGTGCTTTCCGCCACCTGCACGAAGCGGTCCGGCCCCAGGCCGTTGCCCGGCCAGCGCAGCAAGGCCTCCACGCTGACCACCTCGCCGGTCCGCATGTCCACCAGGGGCTGGTAGCAGAGGCGGAATTCGCTCTTGGACAGCGCAGACTTGATCCCCTGTTCGATCATCGACTGCATGTGCATGCGCTCGGCCAGGGCTGCCGTATAGAACTGGAAATTGTTGCGGCCCATCTGCTTGGCCAGGTACATCGCCGCATCCGCATGGCTGATCAGGGTATCGACCTCCTCGCCGTCGTCCGGGAAGATGCTGATGCCGATCGAACAGGACAGCATGAGTTCCAGTGAGCCGACCTGATAGGGGCGGCTGAGCGCATCCATCAGATGGCGCGCCATCTTGTCGCCGGCATGGAGGCTGGCATGATTGCCTGCGTGATGACCCAGGTGATTGTTTGCATGGTTGCCGTTGACATGGGGCATCAGCGCCAGAAATTCGTCGCCGCCCAGGCGGAATACGATGTCTTCGCCGCGCATGCTGGCCCGCAAGCGGTTCGCTACCTGGCGCAACACCGTGTCGCCGGCTTCATGACCGTGGATGTCGTTGATCGGCTTGAAGCGGTCGAGGTCGATGAACACGATCGAGACCTGCTGCCGGGATCGCCGTGCCGCACTGAAGATGTGGCGCGCGTATTCGAACAGCAGCGCCCGGTTGGGCAGGCCGGTCAGCGGATCATGCAGGGCCGCCTGGCGCACCCTTTCCTCGGCCTGGCGGCGCTCGGTATAGTCATGGCAGATCACCATCACTTCGCGCACCGTGCCGCCGAGGTCGGTGATCGGCACGCAGGAAACCGCCAGGTTGCGCAGGCCGCTGTCGGAAGGAACGTCGAAATCGTCGCTCTGCATCGTTGCCGATACCAGCGCCGCATGCAGCAGGGGGCGCCACAGGTTCAGGATCGATTGCGGCCGGACCTCGGTGTCGCGCTTGCCGGTGAGTTCCTGCTCGCTCTTGCCGACATTGAGCGCCGCGGCGCGGTTCGCATACTGAATGCGCAGCGCGGTGTCATAGATGATCACCATGTCGGGAATGTTGTCGAAGGCCAGGCGCAGGCGCTCCTCGCTGACGCGCAGGGCGGTTTCGGCCATGTGGCGCTTGGTGATGTCGCGCACGGTGAGCACGCCGAGCGGCGGCAGCTGCTCGCTGGGCTTGACGATGGAACCGCTGAGGCTGGCGATCCAGGTGCGCGCCGCACCGCGCCGGTGGATGATCAGTTCCGAATTGGTCACGGGCTGGCCCTGGAGCATCAGCGATACCGGCCACTCTTCGGGACGGAGCGCGACGCCTTCCTTGGTCCAGACTTCGAAGCTTGCATGCAAGTCTTGCGCTTCGGAACTGATTTCGCTGCTGTCGGCATAACCGAACAACGTGAGCGCCGCCGGATTGGCTTCCAGCACCGTGCCGGTGTTGGAGAAGACGATGACGCCTTCGCTCAGGCTGTCGAGCACGGCCTTGAGCCGCGTACGGCTCTGGTCCACTTCGAAGGCGCTGAGTATGCGGCTGTTGATTTCCTTCGCGACCGAGATGAAAAATCTGGGCTGTCCCTGTTCATCACGCACCAGTGAAACCGCAAGGTGCACCCAGAGCGGCTCGCCGTTCTTGCCGATGTACCGCTTTTCGGTCAGGTAGGACCCGATCTTTCCGTTCAACAGGTCTTCCTGGCCGCTCAGGTCTTGCGGAAGATCGTCGGGATGAGTCAGATCCTGAAACAGTTTGCCTTCCAGTTCCTCCAGGTTGTAGCCGAGCAGCTTGCAGAAGAAGGGATTGATGCGCAGCCATTTCCCGCCGGTCGTGGTGTGCGCGATGCCGACGGCCGCCATGTCGAAGGTGGTCCGGTACATGACCGTGGATTCGGCCAGCTCCGCCTGCACGCGCAGAAGTTCGGCCTGGCTGTCGTTCAACGCTTTCTCGAGCGCTTCGATTTTTTGTTCCGGGGCCTGATGTTGGATAGTCATCGCATGGGTTGACGCAGGGTTATCGGACCATAGGCCGGCGGGAGCCGGCTATCCACATCCTAGCTCCGCTGTCCTGAAAAAACGAGTGATAAAAATGATTTGAATTCCAACCCCGCGGAGCTGCATGATCTGTCGGGGCGATACGAATCAGGCAAGCGAGGAGAGCGCCGCCGGTCCCGAGAATCTGCGGTGTATTCCGCGTGCAGGACTTTCCTTGAACTCCGGAAAATAAGCGCTATGCTGAATGAGCCGCATGACTTAAAAAGACTATATAAAAAACCAGGAGACGTGCCATGTCAGTTCGGCTGGAGAAGTGCAGCAGTGTCTTTTGCGGAAGGCCTTACGAGGTTGAACATTTCAGCAAATGCTTTTCTCAGGGAATGCCTTCGGGCGTGATCGAATGCCCGCATTGCGGCCAGGTGACCGCCGCCAATCCCGCGCTTGTGTACATATCCCGACCTTTGCCGGAAGCCATGGAACGATGGCCCGAGAAGGACTTCACGCCCGAGTCCAGCAGCATGGCAGCGCCAAAGCGTACCGAGCAGAAAAGCCTGGCTGCCATTCACGACTGACGCGTATCGCAGATGACGGCACCGGCCGATGCAGGCTGGCCGGAACAATGCGCGTCCTTCGTGAAGCTCAGCTGCCGCTTCGGCTCAGCAGGCGCACCGCGGCGCCGATCTCGTAAGGCTTGGCCAGCAGGTGCACGCCGGGAATCTCGACCCGCTTGTCGGTATAGCCGGTGCTGAGCACCATCCTGATTCCGGGGAAGCGCTCACTTACGATTTTCGCCAGCTCGATGCCGCCGATCTGGCCCGGCATCACGATATCGGAAAACACGACATCCGGGAAAGGCTGCACGCCGGATTCCAGCATCGCCAGCGCCGCATCGCCCGAGCATGCGACAAGCATGCGGAAGCCGGCTTTTTCCAATGCCGCCAATACGGCTTCCCGCACCAGCGCATCGTCTTCCACCAGCAGCACGGTCGTGCCGCGGTCCGTGCTGCCTGCATCGATGCCGTTGGCCTGCCACGCACCCTCCTTGCCGGATGGGACGGAAACCGGGAGCGCCGACCTGGGGAGGTAAATGCCGACCGACGTGCCGGCACCCGGAGTGCTGTTGAGCACCAGCATCCCGTGCGACTGGGTGGCAAAGCCGTAAGCCTGCGGCAAACCCAGACCCGTTCCCTTGCCCACGCCCTTCGTGGTGAAAAACGGATCGAGCGCCTTGGCCAGCACATCCGGCGGCATGCCGGCACCGGTGTCCGACACCGTGATGCGGACATACCCGCCAGCCGGCAGGCCATGCGACGGATGCTGCAGGTCGACGTTGGACGCCTGCACGCGCAGCCTGCCGCCTTCGGGCATCGCATCCTTCGCATTGAGCGCGATGTTGAGCAGCGCCAGTTCGAACTGCAGCGGATCGACGGTCACCGGCCACAGGTCCGGCGCACAGTCGACTTCGAGCGTGATATTGCTCGGCAGAATGTTATGCACCAGCTGCACGAAAGTGTCGACACGTTCCTTCACGCTGGTCGTGGCAAGGCGCGCATCCTGTATGCGGCCGAAGGAGCTGAGCTGGCTGGTCAATGACGTCGCCCGGTCCACCGTCTTCTTGCAGGTGTCGATCAGGGATTGCATGCGCTGCCGGTCCGACGTCATTTCCGCCAGCTGCAGCGCCGTCGACAGCGTCTGCAGCAGGTTGTTGAATTCATGCGCAATTCCGCCGGTGAGGCGGCCGAGCGCTTCCAGCTTCTGGCTTTGCAGCAGCGCCGTCTGGGCACGCTCGAAGGCCGACACCGCATCGGCAACGCGCTGTTCCAGTTCGGCCTTGGCGCGAAGGATCTGCCGGCTGGCATTGACCATGGTGTAGCCCACCGTATCCGCCTCGGCCAGTCCTTGCGACGTGTAAGCGACTTCCTGCCCCTGTCCGAGGCGGTCGGCCGTCCTGCCGAGATCCTCGATGGGCCGGATCACGCCTGCGGCGAAGCGGCGCGCCGCGATCACGGCCAGTGCCAGCAGCAGCACCATGACGGCGCCGAGCAGGGCGGCCGCGCGAAACGCAACGCGGCGTACTTCCGCTTCCGGAATGCTGATCAGGACCGTCCAGTCGGCGTTGGGAACGTGGCTGTAAAAAGCCTTCACCCGAATGCCGTCCAGCGTCACGCTGCGATAGACGCCCTCGCGTCCGGCGGCCAGCTGCTGCAGGCTGCTCTCGCGCAGCACTCTGCCCACGTTCTGCTCGGGGTCGGCGCTGCGCGCCACCACCGTACCCTTGCGGTCGACCACGGTACCGATCCACTTGGCCGGAAAGCGCTGCGCCCGGAACAGCGCCTGCAGCTGCGCAGTCTGGATACCCATGATCAGGAAATAGCGGACCTGCCCGTCGACCCTTACCGGCACCTGTATGTTGAAGTCGTAACGTTCGCCCACCTGGGAAAAGAACAGGTCGGACACCAGGGTGGAATCGGCGCCGTATTTGTGAACGAGTTCCGTCAGGTTGGACGAGCGGCGCGCCGGAAGCTGTTCTCCGAACTCGACCCGTGTATTGAAGATCTGCCTGCCGTCGAGCTCGCTCAGAACGATGGCGGTATCGGGGTTCGGCGCCATGTTGCGGGCATAGCTATAGAAGAGGGAAAAATCCTTGCTGCGCAGGCTGTTCTGCAGCGAGGGCGAATTCACCATGGTCTGCAGTATGCCTTCTCGAACGCGCAATTCGCTGTCGACCAGCAGCGCAAAGGCGCGCGCCGTTTCCGCCACCGAACGCTCCTGCGACTTCTGCTCTTCCCGATAGACATACCAGACAACCAGCGCCGAGGCCACGAACATCGGCAGGAACAGGGCGAGGACGAGCAGCAGTAGACGGTTTCTGATACGCATTGTGTAGGACGGGGCGCGCAGCATCGCGCCCCGCGTGGGTAAATACCGAAAGGGCGCCCTGCCCGCGCGGAGGTGAGGGAATGTCAATAGATCGTGGTCTTCAGGCGCTCGGGCAATTCCCGGTCGTACTGTTCTCCATCGATCTGCTGCCGGCTCAAGTCCTGCAGTATGGTACCCAGGCTGGGCAGCGAAGCGCGCGGAATCTGTTCGCTCGCATCCCATATGCGGGAACGGAGTATCGCGCGCGAACATTGAAAGAAAACGGTATCGACATGGATTTCGAGCACCGAGCGCGGCGGCTTGCCGTCGATGGCGAAACGGTTCAGTACCGCCGGGTCGATCAGGATTCTCGCCCTGCCGTTGACGCGCAGGGTTTCTCCTATCCCGGGAATCATGAACAGCAGGGCTACCCTCGGATCGGAAACGATGTTGCGCAGGCTGTCTATGCGGTTGTTGCCGCGGCGGTCCGGCAGCAGCAGCGTCTTGTCGTCGCGGACTTCGACGAAACCTTTCGGATCCCCTCGGGGCGATACATCAAGGCCGCCCGGCCCGCATGTGGCCAGCGCCAGGAACGGCGAGGCGTCGATGAACGCCCTGTAGTGCGGATGAAGATAGTCGATCTCCTTGCTGACCGAGGCCGCCGCGGGAACGCCGTAGATCCGCTCCAGCGCAGACAGGTCCGAGACGTACAGGGATTCCTTCTCTTCATGCATTGCAAGTTCCTCCGGGGTGTGGTCCTGCAGCCCGCTGCCTGACAATCGGCCAGCCGTTCCAGCGGCCATTGTCGCTCATTTTCCTGATGACGACATTTTCTCCGGCGGCGCATCTGCCATGTTTGATCCCCGAGCCGCTACTCCGAAACGAAGTCTTCAATATCCTTGATGCGCCTTTCCGCATGATTCTGCATGCAGCCGAGATACATCACCGTCCTGATCGAGCCGCCCGCATATTTCTGATGGACGGCATTGCAATCGGCTTCGCGGAATTTGATCCACGCACGCTGCGCGGCCACGAAGGCGTTCCGTAGGGAGGCCTCCGACGACGTTGCAGACTCGCCCTGGCCCAAGGTCTTCAAGACGCGCTGATAGACCTTGTTCAGGTTGGCCTCGGCCTTCTTCTGGTCGATCGATGCGCATGCATTGAGCTCCGGCGTGGTGATTGCCTTCTGGCAGTCGAGGCCGAATGCGCTGGAAGACAGCATCAGCATTGCAAGCGGAAGAATGGCGTGTTTCGCCGTGGATGGAAACTGCATCGTGGTCTTTCGGAAATGTCGGTCAAACCGAATGATAAACGTGGCGCGGGCGGGCCCGTGCTATCAGTCGAAGACCGCAGTGATCGCCACCGGCCTTTGCTGGGTATGGATCTGAGCCTGGCTTTTCTCCGGGCGCTGGTTGAAACGATAGGTGACGGTCTTGAACAGGGGCGCCGCATCGCCCGTGAACGCCGGGGCTTCTTCGATCTGCAGCAGCCCGTCCTTGTGTTCGCCTCCCCGCAGCGATACCTGCGGGTCATCGGCCTGGCGCGGATAGGCGAAGCGCACGCCGATGCACTTCCTGCCCTGCATGCCCGGCTTCCCGATGTCGCGCAGATAGGCCAGGGTTTGCTCGCAGGCTGACTGCAGATCGGCGACATCGTAGATGCCGTCGGCGCGAGGGATGATCGATACCGCCTGCTGCATGGTGTAGCGATCACCGATGCGGTTCAACTGCAGGCGGGCGTTCTCGTCGAAGGCCGATTTCAGGAAAGGGAACACTGCGCGTCCGGCCGCATCCAGCAGCAGGTTGAGGCTGCCGGAAGGGCCGGTCAGCGTCAGGCGCACGCCGTCGAGCGACACGCCTTCTTCCTTCGGCACGACGCGGAAATGGCTCTGGATCAGCTGCTTGGGCTTGCCGTACTTTTCGAAGCGGATCATCGTGCGGTAGGCATCGCGATAACTCATCCAGTCTCCGTTCGGAGCCGCCGCCTGCACGGCTGCTCCCGCAGGTTCCGCTGCCACCGCGTTTGCCGCGCCGATGCATCCTCCCGCGAGCAGCAGCACAAGAGGCTGAAGCAGCTGCAGAAAAAGACGCGGGAGCGGAGTCATGAAGTTTCCGTATTCAAAAGCGATAGGCGATGCCGGTGCGCAGGCCGATGCCGGTGCGGCGTTCGCTCAGCGGGCTGTCGGCGGCATCGCCCTTGAGCCGCGTCACCGACAGCTGCGTTGCCATCAGCCAGCGCGGGCTCCATTCCCAGTTCCAGTTCGCGGCAAGCTGCACGTCGCGCAGACCCGAGCCGGGCGTGTAGGCGATCGGCGACCCCGAGGAAAAGGAAACGCCGAAATAGTCGCGGGTGTAGCGGGTGTTCGCCCAGGTCGCCGCCGCCGCCAGCGAGAGCCGGTGATGAGCGGCCGGCGTGAAGGATTGCTGCAGGCCGGCTTTCAGCAGCAGACCGTTATGATCGTTGCCCGCGCCGTACTGCAGACTGCCGGCAAGACGCAGGTTTTCATTGAAATAGTAGTTAAGGAAGCCTCCGGCCTGCGGCGACGTCTTGACGCGGTTGAAGCGCAGGATTTCCGCCGTAGTCACCGATGCCGGGATTGACGCGCCGAACGTCGGCATGTCGAGGCCGCCGGCGCCACCGATGCTGGAAGCACGCTGCCGGCCGGCGGCATCCCTGCCGGGTTCGATGGAAACCAGCGGACCGAATTCGAAACGGCTGCCTTCCGTCAGATGCATGCCGGCGCTGAGGCCGGATACGAAGATGCCGTTGCTCCATTGCAGCTGCAGCAGCAGCGCCGGATCGGTATCGCGTTCGCCGGCGCCCTGATAGCGCGGCGCGCGCTGCACCCCCGCGCCGACGTAAAGATCCCTGCTGCCGTCGGGCATCATGCGCGCGGCGGGGGCCTGCGCGCTCGCAGCAGGCGGCAAGCCGGCCAGAAGTGCGGCAAGAGTCAGGGCGGGCCCGTGCGGGCAGGGTAGGAAAGTCAGGGCGCGCGTCACTGCGGATCTCCAGAATGATGGCCGAATTGCCGTCATGCAAAGCGGGTATTGTATGGAGTTTTTCCGGTAGACGGCAGCAAGATTCGCCCACGCATCACACTGCCCGCAGCTGCATTTCACGGCATCAGCCGCGCAATCCAAGCACCGGCACCATCGGCACCGGCTGAGAGGCCGGTACCTTCGCGGCCTTGCCCTGCGGCGCAGGCGCCCATTCCCGAAACAGCCACCATGCCGTCAGCACGAGAACAATCAGGCAGGTGATCGCGAGCGCACGGCGTGTCATGCTGATAAGGCCGAACCTGCCTCACTTACTGCAGCTTCACGTACTCGACCGGCAATGAGCTGGCTGGAACGGTCACGAACGCACTCTGGTTGATGTTGGCGGCGACGCACATGACATCCGGTCCGGGATCGGTGACGCGATAGCCCGCTTCGATGCGCGCCGGGTTGCCGTGCTGTCTGACGGTTTCTATCCGCATGCTGCCGCAGGTGACCGATTCGCGGCCCAGAAATACCGCCAGCACCATCTTTTCCCTGAAGTCCACCGCGGGCGGCACGCTTCCTTCGCCGGCATGCTCGTTCCACAGCGCCGTCCAGGCCGAGGCGTCACGCACCGTGACGAAGCGCTTGTCCGCGATGCGGGATGTGAACACGGCCGGCGCCAGCCTTTCGAAGGCAATGCTGCCGGGCGAGCAAGCCTGTGGCACGCCCAGCGCGGCGGCAAGGCGGCTGCGGATGGCGCGCACCGTACCGGCGAGGGCATCGGCATTGGGGAAGGGCATGCCGCAGCTGACGGCAACGCGCTTCTTCCTGCCGTCCTTTTCAACTTCGATCCACTCGCGGCCTTCGTCGGCACAGCCGGGGCAACCGACTACCAGGTCGGGCAGGCTGCCGAAATTGGCCGCCAGGGTATTCCACTCCTCTGGCGATACCTGGCCCCAGAGACCACGCCTATCCTGCTGGCCCGCATTCGGCCGCGGCGTCACGTTCAGGGTGGCTCCCTCCTTGGCAATCTCGACCTCGGCCTTGCAATTGTTGGTACAAAGTGCGAACTCCCAGCCGCTTCGGATGACCAGATCGCTCGCGGGCCGGGCCGGCAACTGCAGGAATTCCACCGGCAGGTCGCTGCGCGGCACGGTCGCGAGCACGGCGAGATTGACGATGCTGGCGATGCAGGCCATGTCGGGCGACGGCGGAATGTCGCGGTAGCTGACTTCGATTTTTGCCTGTCCCGGCGGTTGCCTGACGGAGGCGATCTCCACCCGGTCGCAGGCGCCGCGGCTGCCGAGGAAAACGCCGATCACCATGTTCCTGGAGAAATCGACCGCGGGCGCGGGGCGATATGCGAAAGTCGGACCGGCATGTTCCGACCAGAGCGCATTCCAGGCCTGCGCATCGCGCACCGCAACCAGCTTCTTCCGGCTGATGGCCGACTGTGCGGCGGCCGGGGAGAACAGCTCGAACGGCAGGCTCTGCCCTTCCGCCATGACGGCGCCGGTCGAGAGCGATTGCGAACCGCCGCCCTGGGCCGCACTGCCGCCTCCGCCGCAGGCGGCGATCAGTGCGCCGGCCGAGACGGCAAGAAGGGAAGTCAGGCAGGACTTCATCCACCGTTGATGCATCATGATTGCTCCTTCAAGACAATATCGTTTGCATGCCCGCCATGTTGGCCGGGTCTATAGCACGCATCGTAATCAAGCGTCGGCAGGAAATCTTCCCGGGCCGGTACTGAAATTGTCATGAATTTGTACAAAGCCCGATGCCGGATATCTGGCATGCAATTCTGCTTATACAATGCGGGCTGGGAGGAATGCGATGTATCGAATCATGCTGGTGGAAGACGACGAAAAGCTTGCGGCACTGGTATCCGATTACCTTGCCGGCTACGAGTTCGCGGTCGATGTCGTGAACCGCGGCGATACGGCTCTTGCGCGCTTTCACCAGACCCGGCCCGATGTCGTGGTGCTCGACCTGATGCTGCCGGGCTTGGACGGCATGGTCGTCTGCCGGCAGATTCGCGAAGCGAGCCGGGTGCCCATCCTCATCCTGACGGCGCGTGAAGACGTGTTCGACGAGGTCTCCGGCCTGGAGCAGGGCGCGGACGACTACATCAACAAGCCGGTGCAGCCCAGGGTCTTGCTTGCCCGTTTGCGCGCATTGCTGCGCCGCGGTCTCGAGGCCAGCGCCGCGCCGGCGGGCGAACTGGTCTTCGGCGCATTCCGCCTGTCGAAGGCGGATCGCGCGGTGCACTGGCGGAACCAGCCGGTTGCGCTCAACAGCGTCGAGTTCAAGCTGCTGCTGATTCTCGCAGAGTCGGCCGGACAGGTCATGTCGCGCAACGACATCCTGATAAAGATGCGCGGCATCGAATTCGACGGCCAGGACCGCAGCATCGACAACTGCGTGTCGCGCCTGCGCCGCAAGTTCGATGATGCCGCGGCCGAAAGGATCAAGACGGTCTGGGGCGAAGGCTACCTGTTCAGCCCCTCCGCCTGGGACTGAAATGAACCGCGTTTTCGTCCGCATGGCGCCGTTGATCGCGGCCGCAATCGCGGTCGCGGCCGTCGCGATCTACTTCGCTATCCGCCTGCTGTTCGGCGACCCGCTGGAAGACATCGCCCGCAAGCAGGCTGCCGGGCCCATCTTCCTGCTCGAGCAGTACATCGACCTGGCGCCTGCCGACGAATGGCTGGTGCGGCTGAACAAGGTGCGCGAAGTGTCGGGCTTCAACATGGAACTGATCCCTCTCAGTGCGGCGCAGGAGCGTCTTCCGCCGCGTGAACATGCCTTGCTTCAGCAGGGCGGCGTGGTGCTGGATATTGGTTCAAGGACTTTCTACCGCCGCGTCGATCTCAAAGGAGACCGCTACGTCGGCAGCGACGAAGACGTGCTGCAGGTGAGCCGGCTGCCGATCGATATCGGTCTGGAACTGAAGACGGAACTGCTGCGCTATCTCATCGTGGCGCTATGCGTGCTTATCCCGCTCGGCATCTGGTCGCGCGCGCACTGGCGCGAACTGCTGGCGCTGTCGAAAGTGGCCGACAGCCTCGGTGAAGGCCGGCTGTCGGCACGCGCCGCAACCAACAGGCATTCGGCGCTGCAGCCGCTCGCCGTGCGCATGAACCAGATGGCCGTTCGCATCGAAGGCTTGCTGGATGCGCAGAAAAGCCTTTTGCATTCGGTCTCGCATGAACTCCGCACGCCCATCTCGCGCATCGAATTCGGCCTGGAGCTGCTGCGCGATGCACCGGCCGGACCGCAGCGCGAGACGCGCATCCAGTCCATGGAAGAGGATGTGCATGAGCTGAAGGCGCTGGTCAATGAACTGCTGCGCCTTGCGCAGATGGACGGCCAGCAAGGATTGCAGAGCGCGCCTTTCGATCTTGCGCAGGCATTGCGCGAATGCGCGCAGCGCAGCGAGCATGCTTTCAGCGGCAAGCGGCTCGAATGCGTGCTTGAAACAGGCTTGGAGGCTTGGACAGGGGACCGCCGCCTGCTGGTGCGCGCTGTCGACAACCTCTTGCTGAACGCGGCCAACTATGCGCGGCAGAACGTCAGGCTGAGCGCAAGCCGCATTGGCAATGAAGCATTGGAAATTGCTGTCGAAGATGACGGACCCGGCGTGCCGGCCGAGGAAAGGGAGCGCATTTTCGAAGCCTTCTACCGGCTGGACCGCAGCCGCGACCGCGCAACAGGCGGCTTCGGACTGGGGTTGGCCATTGCGCGGAAAGCGGTGTCGCTGCATGGCGGCACGCTTGCAGTGGAAACGTCGTCGCTGGGCGGCGCCAGGTTTGTGATGCGGCTGCCGGTTTTGTTTGCATGAGCAGGGGGACAGGCTTGCCGGGCTGAATGCATGCCGGAAGTATTCGAGGGAACTGCGCCCCGAATACCATTACGCATGTAGATGAAGGATTGCCGACCGGAACAGTGCCTTAAACGTCTGGGGAAAAAGTCCGGCGTTTTAGCGATCCTCGGTGACGCTTTCCGCTATCGACAACGATCATCCGCTTTGATATGCGGACGGAATTCTCCGCGCACACTACTAGGCCATATCACAACGTGGTGTTGCCGACGGTGCTCTTACTTTTTGCGGGTTTTTTTGGTCGAAGACTGCTTTTTTGGATAACGGCCAAGCTCGACGCCGCTCGCAAAATCTTTAGCATTCTCAAGTGCAGCATCTATGTCTTTCTGTTCATTACTCTTGGCATGAAAATTCCTGGTTTTTCCCACCTTAATGCTCCCTTTCTTTGGGGATTCGAAGTAACTTACAACCCAAGAGGTGTGTGTTTTATCCCAATCTACAAACGGTACGTTGCTATGATGTTCTGCAGGCTTCCTGACTGGATAGTTTTTGTGTGCAAGCTCCTCATTCCATTGCTCTCGGCTAATTTGCCTAGTCATCATGTCTCCCCAGTATGACTCGATTATTCTTTGTGTATTCATAATGTCTTCCCTGGTAACTTCGCTGCCTGGAGAGTGTTGGACTTGAAGCGATTTAAGCAAAAGACGCCTTGATGTCCATGTTTTCTTTTCGCCAAGTTTAAGAGTACCAAAATCCAATTGCCACCGCTTAGTGCTCGAGTTGTAACTTACACCTGGACATGCGCTGAACGCGTTCCCACCATTTAGCTCCCATAATTTTTCACGATGCGTTTCGAAGTTGAATCCGCCATTACGAATTTCAGCCATGGCAGCCTCAGCGCGTTTCTCCGCATTTAGTTTGGCTTCTGCTTTGCCAGATTTTCCTGTCGCTTTCTCGAAATGAAATGCTGCGCACCGAAGCGTTCCAGTAGAATCAAATTCCATAGCTGCATAATATGGACGACTAGCCTTCACAAGACGGACCTCGCCGACTTTGCTGTCATGCACTTGACCTTGCGATAAGCTTTCTACCGAGGCAGCCTCAGGCCAGCGTGCGGAAAAATCACTATCAAGACTAATGAAATCAACCGCCCTGCGGTCAGACTGGATTTCGGCCTTCCGTACATCGCCTGCTGCCTCGTGCATTTCATTAAATTTTCCTTGCAGCGCTGACCAGAGTGTTGCAGGCGTCTGGCTGATGAACGCTGCATCGTTGCTCTGCAGATCCTGCATCAGCGTTTGCCAACCGTCATTGTGGCGACGAACTGCGATGAGGTATGGGGCGGTACGCACCCACAACAGGCCCTGTGCATGCTGCGGCAATTGTTCGTTGAGCACGTTCTCCAGATCCTGGCTGTCGCTACCGACTGCAGTCCAAGCCTGATGCGACGCGTTCTGGCCTCGCGCCGCCAGATATGTCGACAGGCTCGATGCCGACAATCTAACGTCGGAAGACGCCTGCGCTTCAAGATGGCTTGCCAGTTCTTCGATAGGCTGGGTGCCATAGAGCTTTCCGAGAAGGCGGCAGGCATAGGGAAACGCGCCTTGCGACAAGTTGGTGACGATGCTTCTGACACGTTGTGAAGATTGCTCCGGCACGGTAGCCAGCAGGGTAGTACCTTCGCTCAGGCAAGCGTCGAGATACTTGGCAGCATCCATTTGTACGGGGCATTCCTTCAGCGAGTCAAGCAGGTACCACCGATCGTCCTGCTTGAGCAAGGCAATGTAATGTCCTTGCACACCGCTATCAATCGTGACCGTACCGCGGTAGATCACCATCCTTTCAAGCTCGTCAAGCAATAATGGCTTGAGCGCGGCGAGCTGGTCTTTGTCGATTTCTAGACGCATCATCTTTCGTTCACCAAGTCCGTCTCCAGTACACACGAGGTCAAGATCCGCGCCGTGAGATGCTTCGGTTGACGGAAGTTCCCATGCATGCGCTTGCCAGGCATTGTTGAACGCCTGCTGCAGGCAAGTTAGCGTTCCCGGGCCTTGTTTTTCGAAAAAATGGGGCGCCGAGGTTGCTGCACGTGGCGAGCCGTCGTTACCCTTGTGACGCTTGGCGGGATGCATAGTGCGAGGTGACGAAGGCTCGCCGAGAGGTGAGGAGTGTTGCATGGTGCGGCCTTGCCGAGCGTTATCTGCGTTTTCGCCTTCTGTGTGCAAAAGTCTTTTCAAGAAATTTGCCGAAGTGCCCTGTGATGGCGCAGCAAGCGGGATTGTTTTCGTTACAGGCTCCAAGGAGGCTGGAACACAGGTTATTGGTTGCACCACGAGTGGTTCGTTACGCATTCCCAGCAAAATATTTGCTGCATTTTCAACCGTTATTTGCGCCGGTGCCAGGGTTGTCGGGATATGAGAAGGAGCAGTAGGTTCTGCCCGCGCAACGCCGTGATTGGTTGGCGAGCGGCTGGAATCGTGAGCACGAGCAAGCGCAGGCGTGGTGGGAGCGGAAGTTGGCGGAGTTTTCATGGCATTTCGGTGCAGATGAATTTGATCGGAAACGAGGCGTGTCACCGCGACTGCAGTCAACCTTTCCAGGAGCGGTGTGCGGGCCTATGCATATTCGCAGCCGGAGAACCTGTCAAAACGCCTTGAACAGCATTTGTCTTGCGCCGAATGGCACTGAGGATGGTGTTCAGCATTGCCGAGTCGACCGCTGAAAGCAGATGTCGGGAAGAGACGACAACAGTGCCGGTTCTTGTGTCGAGGCTTACTGTTGCGTCGAGGTCGCCGGACGGCTTGTGATTGAGCGCCAGTAGTCCGGAGAGCATTGCAGAAGGTGGAGCGGGCGGCAGCACTGCAGCCTCACAGGCGGCATGCAGCACGGTTCCTGAAGCAGCGCTCATCACATAGATGTTCGGCTCATCGGTGAAACGCAGGAGGTAGGCGTCGGCAGCGGGTCCCGGCGTCACCGGGATATTCAATTGCTGCAGCATAAACTGCAGCCGCTGGCTGAAACCGGAGCCGGCTGGAGGTGAACTTGTCGGGCGGCTGTGGGAAACATGCATGGTCTTCGAGCGGAAATCTTCACTGTTGAGGCAGCATGTGTGGCAAGCCGGATCAGATCAGTTCCATTCAATGCAAATCTTTTATAGCTGCCGCGAAGTTAGGGCTCACAAGCGCAAACCTGCCGCAGCAGTATTCTAGAGCGCTTTCGGCTTGACTGTACTGTCGATCCCGGACGATTTGCCAGCGGCACTGCGTTGTGTGGGGACGCCGAGTCCTCCTTGCCATGGCCCGGGGGCGCCGAGCTCGCCATGTCGCGTCACCACGCCTTGTTCCGCAGGCAAATCGCCTCGGCCTCACCGAGTCCAGTCAAGCCGAAAGCGCTCTAAAGAGCGGCATTCAGGCAAATACTGAGTGTGAAAAGCGAATGCTCGGAAGACGTTTGGCGAAGGTGACGCGGGTTTTCGCCTAAAGTCATCCTGATAGATATCGGGCGGTATGGGGCGTACTTGGAAAGCGTCGACAGCGGAAGGAAATGGTGCACGAACGCGGCATCGACCATTCCATGCATGCCGAAGCGTATCGGTCACGCTAAAGCGCATGCGTGTGCTTGACCCATTCGCGAGGCACTTCACCGGTGTGAAGGCATCATGAACCGGCTGCAGTGCCGCCCACGTTCAAGGCCGCTGAAGTCTCTTCTACCGGGTCGAAGCAGCGAATTCGGACACCAGGCGCAGGGTCACTTCGGGTCGTTCCCGATGCGGCACATGATTGGTGTCCTTCATGATTTCCACCTGCGAAGGGCCGCCGCTCAGCTGGCCTATCATTTCCGGATGACGCGTCGAGCCGTATTCGTCGAACTCTCCATGGATGGCCAGCACCGGGCATGTCACCTTGGGCAGCACGTCGGCAATCGACCAGGAAGCAAATGCCGGATCGAGCCAGGTGCCGGTCCAGGCATCGAGCACCCATTCCGCCTTGTCCCCGTGATACTTCCTGAGGCGATCGATCTGCGCCTCATCCTTGAACTGTTCCTTGGCGGCGCGGATGCCCTGCAGGGTTCTGTCTTCGGGAAAGACCTGGGCGGCCACGGTGACCAGCGCATGGCAGTCTTCGGGATACCGCGCGGCGCAATGGACCGCCATGCCGCCGCCGACGCTATGGCCGAAGGCGATGAAGCCTCGCAGACCAAGCTGCTCGCGCAGCACCGGAAAGAACGTCGTCGCTTCGTCGGCGACGAAATCCAGCGCCGGGCGATCCGTGCGCGGGTCCGACTGTCCAAAACCGAGCCGGTCATAGGCAATGATCTTGCGTCCCGTCGCTGCGCTCAACCGCGCAGGAAAATCGCGCCACAAGTCGACGCAGCCCAGGGAATCGTGGAAGAGCACGATCGGCGCCTTCTCGCGGAACGAGGCTGCCTCTTGGGGCCCTTGCCAGATGCGCACGAAGAGCTGGCCACGGGGATGATCGACCCGGATGTCATTGGAAACGATGTCGGCGGTTTCGATGTTTGTCATGTCGGCGGCGCTGTGGAATTATCTGAATGTCATGCGCGGCTGCGGGCATGACGGAAGTATCGTTGCATGAAATTTTTTTACATGCAGAAAAAGGGTTCGGCTGAAGTTCGTGGGCGCCACGGGTCAAAGCGAGTCGATGTACAGCAGCACGTCATCCGCACGGCCTTCGTTCACCAGCTGGGCCGCAGTCCTGCCTTCGAATGCAGGCAGCGGTTCGTTCATCCAGGCACTTGCGGCATCGTCGTTCCCCGCGAATTCCCGTGCCCTGTGCATGACCGTGTAATAGGCCTGCGCCTTGCGCGACTGTTCCTGGAACCGCGCGCGGAGTGCGTCCAGTCCCTGGGAAGAAAGGTTTCCCTCTTTCATGTGCTCGCCTCAATCAATATGTGAGCGGCGTTGCTGATGCGCCGCGAACCGATGCCTTGCAAAAACAAGGATTGTACGCATCAGCCGGCAGGTCTGCTGCCCAGGGAATGATTCCGCAAGGCCTGCGCATGATCAAATGCTCTCCGCATGCCTTTTGAACTGCGGTGGCGCGGACCTAAAATGAAGGCCGGAGGCAGGACCATCCGGATTGCCGGCAGGCATTGAACCGCGTTCGGGGCAATGTGCCTGCCATTGAAGCCTCGTCATCGTATCGGGGGCAGCATGGATACCGAAGTGCTTATCGTCGGGGCAGGCCCGACTGGCCTGATGCTCGCCAATCAGCTTGCGAAGCGATCGGTTCGCGTGACCATCATCGACCAGCATTCCGGTCCCTCGGTGCAGACCAAGGCGCTCGGCGTGCAGGCGCGCACGATGGAAATCTACGCGCATCTCGGCATTGCGGAACGCGCGATCGACATGGGCAGGCGTGCCGTCGGCGCCAGCATGTGGGTTGCCGGAAAGCGTGCGGCGCGGGTGCCGTTGGGCGACATCGGATCGAACCTGAGCCCCTATCCTTTCCTGCTGATCCTCGGGCAGGACGACAACGAGGCGCTGTTAGGTGATGTGCTTGCCGGGCAAGGCGTTCAGATTCAATGGAGCACCAAGCTGGTCGATCTTGTTCAATCGGCCGACGGCGTCACCGCAAGGATAGAACGGCAGGACGGCGCCTTCGACGAGATCGCGGCCGCATGGGTGGCCGGCTGCGACGGCGCGCGCAGCACGGTGCGCGAGGCATGCAATATCCCCTTCTCCGGTGCACCTTACCAGCATGTGTTCTATGTCGCCGATACGCAGGCAACGGGCTCCATGGCGCCGGATGAACTCAACGTTTATCTATGGCGCGGCGGATTCCACCTGTTCTTTCCGCTGCGCGGCAAGGATCACTGGCGGGTGGTCGGCATTCTTCCGGCGGAACTGCGCTCGCGAGACGCTCTTGGCTTCGACGACGTGGCTCCCTATGTATGCAACGAGGTGGGAAGGTCGGAGACGGGCGATGCAGTGGCGTTTCAGGAATGCCGCTGGTTCTCGACTTATCATGTGCATCATCGGCACGCCGACCGGTTCCGCGACCGCAGGTGTTTCCTGCTCGGCGATGCGGCGCACATACACAGTCCCGTCGGCGCACAAGGCATGAACACCGGCTTGCAGGATGCCTACAATCTCGCATGGAAGCTGGCGCTGGTTCTGTCGGGGAACGCCGGCCAGGGCCTGCTCGATTCCTATGAAATCGAGCGCATTCCGGTTGCGGAACGCCTGCTCAGAACGACCGATCAGGCATTCAACTTCCTCATTTCCGAACGCTGGCTGGCCGAAGTCTTTCGGACGCGGATCATTCAGAGAATCATTGCGATCGCAATGCGGCGGGACCGCACCCGCCAGCTGGCGTTCCGCACGATTTCGCAGATCGGCATCCGCTATCGGAACAGCCCGCTGTCGCGCATGCATTCCCGCCTGCCGGAAGAGGCGCCGTGTCCGGGTGATCGCTTTCCCTGGATGCGACTGAAGTTCACCGGGGCAGGTCCGGTGGAGGACCTGTTCGCGAAGCTCGACGATACCCGCTTCAACCTGCTGCTGTTCGGACAGCAGCCGCCCGCAGGCAGGCTGCCTGCCCACAGCGGTGGCCTCTTGAGTATCTGCGTGGTACCGGATGACCCGGTCAACAACCAGGAGCTTGAACGCGCCGGCATTCCGCGGCCTTCGTTCTACCTGCTGCGTCCGGACGGGCACGTGGGGCTGGCGGGAGCCATGCCGGACCCCGCCGCGCTGGACGCTTATTTCAACGAGGCGGTGCAGCTTGGAACGGCTGCGGCCATGCCTTCATCCAGCGATGCATATGCATTGCATCCTCATCAGTGAACGCATGTTGCGGCTGATCTCGCGTCTGTCCTGCACAGACATGCTGCTGCACTGCGATCGTCGGTGAAGGCTCTGCAGGATTTTCCAGCGTGCGATGGTCAGGCGCTGCCGGGAAGCTTGCTTTGTGCCGAAGCGGGGGCCGGGGCTGCCTCCGGCTTGCTTGCGGCAGGAGGTTTCAGCGACAGCCATTGCTGCAGCGCCTGGCAGCCTGCGATCAATAAGGCTCCGGCGTAAATGCAGAGTACGACGAAGGTGCAACGGATCCACAAGACTACGGCCGACATGTTTTCTTCCAGTTCGCTCATGGTACGCCCTCCTCAGGTAGCCCTGATTCAGACTCTACTCCCGGCGATCGGCCCAACATTGAGAGTAAGCAAAAGACTGTCGGCCATGCGATCACAGTTCGGGACCGACACCGACCGGCGGCGGTGCGAGGTTGACGATCATGGAGAACAGCTGCTGCATGTCGGCTCGGTCTCCCGAGAGCGGATTTTTCTCTTCGGTAAAAGCGGCATCGAGCTGGCGCCAGTCATTTTCGTTCAATACCTCCATGGCGATGGGGAGGATAGTCTGTTCCTCCAGGCGCATGTGCGCCTTGTAAAAGCCGGCATACTGCTCGGCCATCAGCGCAAAGGCATCGAATGCAGCGGCGCCTTCGAGTTCGTAGCGGTTCAGCGCATGCTCGAGATCCAGCACGAGGCGGTCGCCAAGCGTGTGCTGCACCTCAAGTTCGAGAATGGCTTCATCGGCGGCTTTGGTGCGCTTGCGGATCGCGGGAAACAGGAAGCGGTCTTCCTTGGGATGATGGACCCGCTCGGGATACTCGTGGATATAAAACAGCATGGCCCGCAGCACCTTCAGGTCGGGCGCCTTGCCGCTTTCGCCAATGGTACGGATGATCTGGAGCATGCCCTGCAAGACGGCGTCGAGTACATCATGGTCGTGCTGGATGATGTTGATTGCCGGATGGGACGAGCGCAAACGCATGATGTCTCTGCCTGTGGTGGATGGTGGGGGCGTGTCTTCGCGCCGCAGGCAGGCCGCGGTTTCGGAGATGACACGGTAGGCGGATGCTATTGGGGTGGCTGCTTTAAATCCTTGACCTTGATCAAATTTTTCCGGGTGGGAGTAGGGGGAGCATTCAACCCATCCCCACCCCACCCCTCCCCTTGAAGGGGAGGGAGTGTACTTTATGCCTTTAACAGCTAAGACAGCTAAGACAGCTAAGACAGCTAAGACAGCTAAGACAGCTAAGAGCGTGCTCAGTATCTTTTTAACAGGAGAGCGAGGAACGCGAGGACAATGAACTGTTCGCTGGTATGAAGCTTTCGCTCACAGTTTTTCCAGAGACGACGGCATTTTTCAAGCCATGCGAAGGAC
>NZ_JACYXF010000059.1 GCF_015352985.1 Noviherbaspirillum malthae
TTGAATCCGCTTGCGTGGTTGCGCCTTGTTCTCTTGCTCATGCTTTGCTCCTTGGTACGGTCTTTCGACCGGTTTCATCAAGCAAAGCTCCACTTATCTAGCTGTCCAGATTTCCGGGGCCACCTCTCATCTCTCACGGCAAGGCAGACGAGAAGCTCGGTATCCACTTTGCACGTGAAGCGCGTACCTATGTTGAAACCCTGGGTTCTTCGCTTCAGTACCACGAATATGACGCCAGCCATGAATTGAATCAGTTGATGCGTGAAGACTTTCAGGCATGGCTGTCCGAACAGCTTAAATAAAACAACCGCGAGCCACGATTGACCGAACTTAGCAATCTTGCCCACGTCTACGCTAACAAAGGAGAAGACCCCCATGCAAACCGCTTACTCTTCCACGAATAACCGTGTCTCTACTTCAGCAGTAGCCACTTCTACCGATGATGCGGGTAAGCTCGTACTCCGTGCAGCAATAGCGATCCTTCTCCTTTTTCATGGCATCTCAAAGTTGATTGGCGGCGTCGGCTTTATTACCGGCATGCTTGCCAAGTTTGGCCTGCCACCAGCCATTGGCTACCTTGTCTACATTGGTGAAGTAGTCGCGCCGCTACTAATCCTTTTCGGAATCTGGGCACGCGCGGCAGCTCTGGTGGTGGCCATTAACATGGTTGTAGCAGTTCTGCTTGTGCATACCGCGCAATTCTTCACGACGTCACAGACAGGGGGTTGGGCCCTTGAACTGCAAGGGCTCTACTTCGCTGGAGCAATTGCGATCGCACTACTTGGTGCAGGTCGTTACAGTATCGGCGGCGTAACAGGAAAATGGAATTAACGTTTCGGGAAAGGGCCGCCTTCAGCGTCCCGTCGTCCTTTCCCTACGTGTTGACCACATCAACTGCCATAGTGGGTAGCTACGGTTTCAATGAAGATGCAGCCAGTTCGACTTGTGACGCGGTGCTATAGATTTCTGACGCATTTGTCTTCGCCACTTCCTTCCCGCTCAAATCCGACCAGGTGTTAGTGATCTTCTTCAACGATTGATTCACATTAGCCACCGCATCTTTTTGTGCAGCATTAGCCGGCTTTGCAGTATCGGCCAGTCGCGCCGCAGCCTTCAGATAACCATAGGCGTCCTGATACTCATGCGCGTTAATGATTTTGACGTCTTTGACGCCTTCGGCAAATTCGTTGCCGGCATCACGCGTCACCTTAGAAACTACTAACAATCGCTCCTTGAATGTCGGGCGTGCCTTTCCTCGAGCACGCTCAATATCGGCCACAACCGCTTCGTACGCTTTGTTGACCTCTTCAGTCGACTTGTCCTGCTCTACAGCGAGCGCCATACGTTTTAGCGAGGCATCAAAGCGGGGCGCGTTGAACTCCTTGAATCCGGAAGCCAGCTTCGCATACAGCTCGTCTCCTGGATGCTTCATATGAGTCTTGGCAGCCTCCTTGTCACCACCTTGGTACAACTCTTTTCCTGCGGTCAGATGCCCTTCGACCAACGTAAGATTCTTCAGAAAATCAATCTTGCGTTCCGTGGCGCTCATCCTCTTTTTGCCGCTTTCACCACCCTCGCCGCCTTCTCCACCTTCCCCTCCCTCGCCGCCCTCGCTCTTGTGCGTGGCGTGCCCTTTTGCATCTGCCGCCCAAACTTTGGACAGCGATACACTCACAACGTCGTCATGCTCCTTTGCAACATCTATCTGACTACCAGCCAGAATAAAAGCACCCACGCCGACCCAAAGCTTTGTTCTAATTTGTGCCATGCTTTCCTCACAAGTTGAGTAAAACGAGAATCAACAGCGATTTCACCTATAATCTAAATGAGAATTATTATCGAGGCAACGCCATAATCATGATTCTTTGCATCCAAGGTGTTCTCACTGCACAAGAGATCAATCAAATCAAGCCATTCATGGCCCGTTCAACATTTGTTGATGGCAAGACTACGGCAGGGTGGCATGCCCGCCTAGTCAAGCACAACCTGCAAGCCGAAAATGAGGCTATCGAGACAGCCCGAACACTGGTGGAGCAAGCGCTAAGAAGGCACGAGTTATTTTCCATGGCAGCTAAACCCCGACATATCTCACCGATTCTCTTCAGCAAATATAATGAGGGAATGCATTATGGCGCTCATGTAGATGATGCATTCATGGGGAATTTGCGTTCAGATTTGTCGTTCACCCTCTTCCTGACCGATCCCGCCGAATACGAAGGCGGCGAACTGGTGATGGACATGCCCCAAGGAGAACAAGCGTTCAAGCTCAATGCTGGCGATCTGATCCTCTATCCCTCGACCACCCTCCATCGGGTGGATCCCGTCCAGCAAGGCGAGCGGCTGGCGGCGGTGGGTTGGGTCCAGAGTCGCGTCCGTAGCGCCGAGCAACGTGAAATACTGTTTGACCTGGAACGGGCGCGCCTGTCGCTGTTCAATCGCGAAGGAAAATCTGTCGACTTCGACCTACTCAGCAAATCGATATCCAACCTGTTGCGGATGTGGGGCGAATGAAAGATCGGGCGCTCGTCAATTTGTGCACGTACGTCTGAAACCTGTTGGCCATCAGGTCGCCTACCAATAACCAATCCGGCGACTTTCCTGATGACGGAGCGCCGCGAATCATAGGCGTCGCATCGCGTTACGCCTTTTGGTGATTGACAAGAGAGGGTACAGAAAACGATATGACCTTCTCATTTCTCATGAAAGCCTGGGAAGAACCAGCGTATTGTGGCGGTTGGACTGTAAATCAGCCTGTTTTTGCAGGCGAGAATGAATGACCTCTATACAAACTCATCTCATTCCTTGCTTTTTGCAAATTGCCAATTTACCAGACACTCTCATACGTAAATGGACATCCCCAGTGAATTGCATAACTCCGGGTTAAAGGCAACGCTTCCTCGGCTTCGAATTCTTCAGATCTTTCATGACGTTGAAATCAAACATCTCTCTGCTGAAGCTATCTACCGCATCCTTCTCAATGAAAAGATAGACGTCGGGTTAGCCACTGTCTATCGCGTTTTGATGCAGTTCGCCCAAGCGGGCCTGTTGGTACGGCACCATTTTGAGTCAGGTGCCGCCCTCTTCGAACTCAACAGCGGCCGTCATCACGACCACTTGGTCTGCACGATTTGTGGCAAGGTGGAAGAATTCGTTGACGACGAAATTGAACACCGGCAGAAACAGATTGCAAAGGATATGGGGTTCGTCCTTCAGGAACACTCCATGTCACTCTATGGAGCCTGTAGCCAGTGCGGTCAATCTCGGCTTGACGCACTACGCCGTCGGTGAATTCACAGGCGTGCCAAATGTGCCTTTGAATGACGGCTCGTCATTGGAACCTATCATCATTCGCGGACAGAGATTCTGTCCATAACGTGCATCTATCGTGGTATCAAAGGAACGTCAAGCTTAGGTGGCTGGTGCTGACCGGCGCAGTTTTTAGCAAGTGTAGCTGTCGTCTACATACCTATGCGCAAGGATGCGATGCCTACCTGATATGGTGCTTCAGACTATGACCAAAAAAGAAAACCTGCAGCACTTGCGCACTGCGGGCAAACTCGTCTTGCGCCCTTGGGAGCAGGTCCAGCGTAACTCAGTACAACCAGATTCGGTTGACGTACAACAAATGGGGGAGGATGAATTGCTATTGTTTTGTATCCGATCCGGTCCAGCCATGGGGGCGATCTTGTCCCTGTCGATGGTGGCATCAGATACATTTGCCGTGTTGGACTTGCTCGGCAACGTCAGCACTAGATTGGCGACTACCGCGGACTGTGAACATCGTTACGCGTTTGAATGTCTTTGCCGCTTCACAGCACGTCGAAGCGACATATTCTTTAGTCGATGCGGCGGAAGCTGTCCGGGGTCGATGGAGAGCCAGTTTACGCGATGCTTCGACTCAGCTTTCCCATGCATGGGTACACCGGTCTTTCCAAGTTAAGACAGTTTAACGCCTCTCTGCCTATTTTCTGCTGCAAGCGGGGCAATCGCGGTGCTCATAGTTTTTCGTGAGGCTCCAAGGCGCATCGTGACTAGAAACGCGCAGTGACCTACCAATGTCTGTAATCAAAACCGTGTTAAGTTGCATAAAAGACATTTTCTTGCAAACAATACCGAATTCGCTTCCCAATAGATACATGCCGATACAATTTGATAAAGAGCGATAAATATCGCATAATGCGAATAAGAACACTTCTCATTCACTTATCTGGAAATGTGCTGGTAGCACTGTTCAGTAAGCCTTTTGCGGCGCCAGCGTCGCATTTCAGAGAAGTTTGCAACATTTTTCCATTTCGCCAGCCAGGGGCACCTCCTCCAGCCAGCCTTGATTTATTTCAGCTATTACGGAGTGTCTCGTGGTTTTTAAGAAAAAGAAGCTGGCGTTACTGGTGGCGCTGGCTGTACAGCATATTTCGACAATTGCCTTTGCTCAGGCAGCGGCAGGGCAAGCTGAAGCGACTCTGCCAACAGTGCAGGTCCAAGGCTCCAGGGAACTGCCGCCCACTTACAATGCGCCCACCGCCACCAGCGCCACGAAAATCGAAGCGCCTCTGCGCGACATTCCGCAGACGGTCAACGTGGTGCCCAACCAGCTGCTGCGCGATCAGAACGTCACTTCCATGGAGCGGGCACTGAAATACGTACCGGGCATAGGGCTGTCACATGGTGACGGGCAACGCGACCAGGTGACAATCCGCGGCTTCACCGCCATTGCTGACCAGTTCATCGACGGCTTGCGCGACGACGCCCTGTATTTCCGTGACTTGTCCAATATCGAACAAGTCGAAGTGCTCAAAGGACCGGCATCCGTGTTGTACGGCCGGGGGTCGTCCGGCGGCCTGATCAACCGCATCACCAAAAAGCCCGGTATTGATAAGAGCGAAGTGACCGCCCAAGTTGGCAGCGGCAGCCAGCGGCGTGGTGAGTTCGATCTGGCTCGCAACTTCAAGGACAGCGGTATTGCATTCCGCATTACCGGTGCAGTCGAACGCGCCGACAGCTACCGCGACAAGCAGTTCTTGAACCGCGAAGCCTTGGCGCCCTCTCTGGCGTTCAAGCTCGGTGCCAATACCGACTTGCTGTTGCAAGCGGAATATCTGTCCGATCGCCGTATCACTGACTTCGGCATTCCCGCCTATCGTGGCCGCCCGGTCGATGTTCCTGCCAGCACCTACTACGGCGCCGCAAACGCACGCGACGTCGACACCTCGCAATCGGACGTGACGGCACTGGGATTTACACTGTCGCACCGCTTCAGCGATAGCCTGTCGGTTCGCAATGCATTCCGCCATTACGACTACAAGCTCAACCGCAACAATACCCTCGTCGGCTCCGTGAATGAGGCCGCACTGACGGCTTCACTAAACCGGAGTAATGTCCGCCGTGAAGAAGACGGCTATTTCAATCAAACGGAACTGACCCAAAAAGCCACGTTGGGTGGCATGACTCACCAGATTCTGTACGGCGTTGAGTTCGGCAAGCAGGACAAGGACCAGCTGTTCCGTACGCAAAACAACATCGCAACGGTTGCTCTGTTCAATCCGGTTCTTCCAGTCCTGCCGTTGACCGTCACCGCCGCGCCCGCCACCGACAACCTCGGCATTCTGACCACCTCTAGCGCTTATGTACAGGATCTGGTGACCTTGTCCAAGGAATGGAAAGCGTTAGCAGGCATCCGCTACGACCGTTTCGAGCAGGAAACCCGGGAACGACGTGCCGGCCAGTCAAATCTGGCCCGTACCGATACCGCCTGGAGCCCACGCGTAGGACTCGTCTATCAACCCGGAACTGATCAGTCTTACTATGCATCGTTCAGCAAGTCGTTCCAGCCTTCCGGCGAATCGTTCCCGCTGGCCGCCAATAATGCGCAGATCGAGCCGGAGGAAACGACTAACAAGGAAGTCGGCGCCAAGTTTGATTTCCTAGGAGGTCTTGCTTCGGCGACCGCTTCGGTATTCCGTCTGGAGCGGACCAATATCAAGGCAACCGACCCTACGACGAACCGGCTCATTCCGATCGGCGTTCAGCGTACCGATGGTCTGGAGTTGACCTTTACCGGCGACCTTTCGCAAGGGTGGCAGGTCTATTCAGGCTATGCCTATCTGGATTCGAAAGTGACTTCGTCGATTGCCCGTGATGCCGGACAG
The DNA here is from genome assembly GCF_015352985.1 of Noviherbaspirillum malthae. Classification (GTDB taxonomy): domain Bacteria; phylum Pseudomonadota; class Gammaproteobacteria; order Burkholderiales; family Burkholderiaceae_D; genus Noviherbaspirillum; species Noviherbaspirillum malthae. Next base: position 6,147 of record NZ_JACYXF010000059.1, read on the forward strand.
CCAGTACAAGGAAAGCGCCCCACACTGACGCCTCGCCATAGCGCCAACCTGTGGGTGACCAAGGCGTTCGAGGGCGGATATCGCGCCGGTGCCGGTGTCAACTATGTGGCCGATCGCTTCGCCAATCCGGGCAACACCGTGACGCTGCCCGGCTATACCACGGTGGATGCAATGGTTGGTTATCGACTTGCAAAACTGGACCTCCAGTTGAACGTCAACAACCTGTTCGATCGCAAGTACATCGTGTCTGGACATGGAAGCTCGCCCTTGCTGAACCTGCCGGGTGCACCGCGCAGTGTCCAGGTGACTGCACGTTATAACTTCTAAAGGACCGGCCATGGCAATGAATGTCGCAGTCGTTCGCCTGTTAGGAAGTGCAGTGCTGTTTGTCTCCAGCCTGGCACAGGCTCATTATCTTTGGCTTGAATCAGGTAAGGAGACTGTCAAGCTCTTCTACGGCGAAGTTGAAGAAGGCGTTCGGGAAAAATCGCCCGGCAAGCTCGATGCCATACGATCGCCCCAAGCGAGTATTGTGACAGGCGACGCCGCTGCCTTGACGCCGTCGGTCGTTCGCATGGCGGACCACTTCGCCATTTCATTGCCTCGATCTGCGTCTGCCGTCGTTGTCAGGGATGAGGCTGCTGAAGTGAGAGACTTGAGCGCCTATAATCTCGGCGTAGCAAAAACAAACTATTACGCCCGCTTGCAGCAAGCTTCGCTTGCTTCCCGCAGCGAAGGTCCTTCTCTGCCGCTCGATATTGCACCGCAGGGCAAGAACCAGTTTATCGTGCTGTACAACGGCAAGCCGTTGAGCAAGGCGAAGTTGCAGGTGATTGCACCCAATACCTGGGTGCAGGAACATACGACCGACCGTGAGGGCAAGGTAGCTATCAACACGCCTTGGCGGGGGCGTTATGTATTGCACGTGCTCCATGTCGATCCGGCGCCGGGAGAGTTTGAAGGCAAGCCGTACCAATTCCTACGCAACCATTTCACCTACTCGTTTGTAGAGAGCAAGGGAAACCCGGCTGGACCAGCGCTCCCGCCTCAATCCAGGCCTGACTGATAATCAATAATGCAAACAGATACCGACTTTGCCGACGATACCCTAGTAGGAGCAGCCGCACGTGCAGCCAAGCCTGCTGAGCGCGTACGCGCGCCCAGCAGACGGGCACGTGTGCTCAGATGGCTCAGGCAGATTCATCTCTATGTCGGTTTATGGGGTGCAGTACTCGGCATGCTCTTTGGCGTGACGGGGGTACTGCTCAATCATCGGGCGATACTCAAGATTCCTGTTGAGAAGACTGTGGTCCGGGCAATGCAGATGCAGGTGCCGCAAGAAGGTTTCGAGTCGCCGCAACATATGGCGCAATGGTTGCAGCAGGAACTGCGCTTTACGCCCGTATCGCCTCCGATCGTGCGAACGCAACCATCGCAGACACTGGTGTTGTCTGACCGGGAATTGGTCCAGCCTGAACGTTGGAATGTCAGTTTGACGCGGCCGGCCAACGCTATCAATGCAGAATACTTCGTAGGCAATCAATCCATCAAAATAGAAAATGTTGATGCCACGCTGCTGGGAAGCCTGACACGACTTCACATGTCGGTCGGAGTCAATGCCTTCTGGGTGATACTGGCTGACACGATAGCAGGCAGCCTTATCCTGTTGTCGTTGACCGGATTGCTATTATGGACGCAACTGCATACAGTCCGTCTGGTTGCGCTGGCCGTCAGCACCGGCGCCCTAGTCATTGGTGCCGTCATTCTATTGTTGATGTAGCCTGCCTTCCAGGCACTCGCAAGCAATGCTCACTTACCTGTAGCCGGCACCGATGTATCAGCCGGTGCCGGTTTTTCCGTGGCCTATCAACATTAGGCCGCGGTCCTTTTATGTAATCAAGAGACCTAGCATATGTCTCTCAGCGAGATCCATACCATAGGAGCTTGCAATCAGCCTTCAGTTCGGGATGAAAGGAGTTGGCTGATTTCTGGGGCAATGTCTTCAGTGGCCAGCGGCTTGACAATGTATTTTGATATCCCCAACAAATTACTGCGATAGATGTCCACATCGCTCGCAGACGCACTGAGGATGAAAATCGGTATACAAGACAATGCTGGTTGACTACGCACCTGTTTCAGCACTTCGAAGCCATCCAAATGCGGCAATTTCAAGTCAAGCAAGATGAGTGATGGATTCCCCGTTGTGCGTGCGACATATGGCCCCTGACAGGTCAGGTACTGCATTGCCTCGATACCATCTCGTACGACATCCACTTCTGCACCAAAGCCGCAGCTTTTCAAAAGCTTGAGCGTGAGGTACGTGGCGACTTCGTCGTCTTCGATGAGTAATAGTTGCGATGCCATCTGCCTATTATATCTCTGTCCGCTATTCGCCTTCCGAGCCATCCGACGAAACATGATGGGGCTTGCATTTCGTCAAACTCGGCACTGCGGCATTGAAGGAAATAAAAAGAGCTGAAAACGCATCCCTTATCATGGCCTAGACAAACGGCATTGACGTTCAAGACCGTTTGGCTAAGATACGCATTGCTAGTTGTTTGCAAGACCATCGTTGTGCGGCGGTGGCCACCTTCAGGAAAGCCTTATCGTGTCAACTTGTCCTCGTTTCCCCACAACAAGGCTTGTATTCCTCCGTAGGAAATTGTCGTGATCGTGCTTACAAAGCGCCGACTGGACGGTCCCAATTATCTAACCGAAAATGCAGGCTTGGGGCTTTATTGCATTTCAAGAACAATCTCATTTTTGTGTCTTTTGTAATCATCTACTTCAAACATAGTTTTTATAACTTGGTCTCCTATATTGAAAGTATAGTATTGAAGGAGATTGATATGAAAACAATTCTAGGTACAGCTATGGCGGTAGTGTTCAGCAGTACCGCACTGCTTCCGCTCCACGCTCTTGCTGAGGGCAACCTCGACGGCTCTAACTTAATAGACAGAGGTAGCTTCATAACCGTTGCTGATCGCGATAAGGACGGTATTCCCAACCAGCTAGACAAACATCCGAACATTCCGAGTAGCACACGAGCTCGTGTGGACAATGATAAAGATGGAATACCCAATCGGGTCGATAAGCACCCGAACATTCCCAGTACAGCGAAGGCCCGTGGTGATCGCGATAAGGACGGTATCCCGAATCGCGTAGACAAGCATCCGAACATCCCGAGCTCTAAAAAGCCGCGAGCCGACCGCGACAAAGATGGTATTCCAAATATTGTCGACAAGCATCCAAATATCCCAAGTACCGCACGTGTAGGCCCAGACCGGGATAAAGACGGTGTACCGAACCGGGCAGACAGTCATCCAAGTAATCCAAATCGGCGATAGGCCTATGTTGAAGTAGGCAGCCGGAGCATAGCAATATCCTTGAAGCCACCGTTCTATACGGTGGCTTTTATATTTATTCGACATTAAGCGAAATGAATTTGTGCCGACGAACTAGAACACTTTGCTAGCGGTCTTATCAAGACTGCATCATTCAAATCGAGGGCGGTATGAAAACCAGGCTGAAGGTTCAATCATTAATTTTGGCGACACTTACCGGATGTGGAGGCGGAGACGTTTTCGTTGGCGTAGGCGGTGGCGATGACTTTGCCGCGCCGACCTTCATTTCGTGGACCGGAAATAGCAACGGAAACCAGGTCGTGGATGCAAACAACGATGTCTTTGCGTTCTACAGTGATACTGGGTGCCTCTACAACTTCCGTACCGGCCGTGAAAACAGGGAATTCTGCCTGAGTTCGCCTCAAGGGACTGTTCGGTACGGCGGTCTCGGAATGCGTGTAGTGAATGCCCTCTCCACGGCCAGAAGCTGTATCACGGTACTCGTCGAAGAATCGACGGCAAATTTTGTCGATATTGAACTTGACCCATTTGGACGGGAGATCGTAGCTGTCACATCGGTGCGTCCGGCTCCGTGCACATGAAGTCAGGAGATTCCGGCAAAGTAGAATGAGGCAAGCTCACTTTCAGCCCATTTTGTACGTTTCTCATCTCCCCCTTTAGCGATACTGACATTTTCGCCTCCAGAGTTACGTTTTACACTCTAATCCTTCCCGCTTTAGGAAAGAAGTTGCCATTCTGACGAAGTTCCCGGGAACGCTAAGTTGCTAACAGAAAAGGTGCCGAGAAGCGCCACTACATCCTGTGACACGGCCCTAACACTTTCCGAAAGCCTAGATGGACAACTTCACAGCGGAACTTGCGATCGTCATAGGTTACATGATGTTTTTCCAATGAAAATCATCTAGCCGGCTGACCAAATGCCAAGACGGCATTGGCGTAAAGTAAGTGTCCGACTTGCTTTACCTATGGACGGAGGCTAACGATGAAGTACTGTGGCATCGACTTGCATTCGAACAACTGCCTTATCGTGGTCATTGATGACCACGATAAGGTCTTGCTGGAACAGCGCGTTCAAAATGACTTGGCCGGCATTCTAAAGCTGCTTTGTCCCTACAGATGCGAGCTGGGTTGGGTAGTCGTGGAAGCAACCTACAACTGGTATTGGCTGGTCGATGGGTTGATAGACGCTGGTTATGAGGTGAAGCTGGCCAACCCCTCCGCCATCAAGAAATATGACGGGCTCAAGCATAGGGGTGACCAAGCCGATGCCCGGTACCTGGCTCACCTGCTACGCCTGGGTATTCTTCCTACCGGAGCTGTGCTGCCCAAGGAACTGCGTGCCATACGAGATTTGGCAAGAAAGCGTATGCAGTTGGTGAGGAACCGCACGCTTCATATCCTAGCGGTAGAGAACATCACTGCACGTGAATACGGCAGTCGCATCAGCAGTAACCAGGTTAAACAACTCGGCGTCGAACAGATCGATGCCATGGCGCTTTATGACGATGTGAAGTACGCGTTGAAAGCCAATGTGGCTATTGTTAAAGCCCTCAGTGAACAAATTGAAGTGGTCGAAAAGCGCATTCATGAGCAGGTTGCATCAAGATCAGAATATCGCTTGCTCAATAGTGTGCCCGGCATTGGCAGGACGCTTGCGCCAGTCATCTTGCTTGAAACCGGTCCTATCGAGCGCTTCAAGGAAGTTGGCAACTTCGCTTCCTATGCTCGCTGTGTGAACAGTGAATACACCAGCAACGGCAAGAAGAAAGGGAAAGGCAACATGAAAAACGGGAACAAGTATCTTGCTTGGGCGTTCGTGGAAGCTGCCAATATCGCGCGGCGTTATGACGACCAGGCCAGACGCTTTTATGAGCGCAAGAAGGCAAAAACCAACGGGGTAGTGGCGACAAAGGCGTTGGCACACAAGCTTGCCAGGGCGTGCTACCACATCCTTAAGGAAGGCAAGCCGTTCGACGGAGCACGCTGCTTTGCATAGGTTATGGCGGCAGGGATGAGGGGTGCGACTTCCATCTGATGTCTAGTAGTTGACGATTTTCGGCACACCGTATTGCTCGATCTTGTGCCAGAACTGCTCCCACCGCGTTTCGCTCAGCAGCAGCGCGCGCAAACTCAGGATCATTTGCGCTCCCTGTTCCGTCCAGCGCATCCCGGCGCGGCACAGTCGCTGCTTGACCAGCGTCTTGCAAGCCGCCTCCGTCACCCCCGACCCGATCGGCCATCCCATGTCCGCATAGCGCTTGTATTGCATCTGATGCAGATGATTCTCGAAGTAGCGCATGCTCTCGGCCAGCAACTTGCTCCGCTCCTTCTTCCAGCCGCGCGTGCCAGTCTGCTTCCATTGCGCCAGCAGCCTGGCCGCGCCGTCCCAGTCGTGCTTGAGGCTCGAACAGCTCTGTTCGAGCCACGCCTTGCGTTCGGCCGCCGCACGACCCTCGAACATCGCATCGGCCGCCTGCGTGACATACTCGCTCGCATGGTAAAAATCAAGCACTTGCTCATCCACGTGCGGCCCAAGGAATTCCCAGTTCCCCAGCGCCCCATCCGCTATGCCGATCCAACGCGCCTGCGGATACAGCTGTTTCACATGCGCCATCTCGCGTTCCATGCGCTCGTAAAAGCGGTGCTTCCCGTGTTCGGGCGCCGCGCCCAGGTAGATCGTGTGATGCCTATCGCCGGCGCGGTCGTACAGCGAGATCGTGCCCGTCATCGCTTCCCGCCATTGCCCTTCGCACATCAGCAAGCAGCTGCCGTCGATGCCCACGCCGACCGTCGTGATGTCCTCGTCCAGACCCGGCGTGGCATAGTGCCAGGTCTCTTCCTTGGCCTGCACCACGGCGCTGACGAACGCGCTCAACTCTTGCGCCAGCAGTTTCGAGATCGGCCGCCCGTGGTTCTCCTGCAGATCGCGCTGCACGTCGGCCGCCGAGCCCAGCGACAGCTTATGCGCCATCATCCTGGCAAAGCGCGGTGTGGCGTTGCGCAGGATGCGCGCCCCTTGCTCGAGCGGACAGAATGTCTTGCCGCCAATGCTGCGCTGGTACACGTAGCGGCTCACATGAGCTTCACCATAGGGCGTCTGATAGTACTTTGCCTCGGGTGTCTTGGCCGTCCACTTCTCGCCGCCGATGTCGATCGGTTCGCCATCGGCATCGAAGCGGGTCAGCGCCGCCGCAGTCGCGGCCACGCCTGCTTCATTGAGGGCGGCGCAGATCGCCTCTTCGGCCTGCAGCATCGTGCCGCCGATGTCGACTGTCAACTCGATCGTCACCACCGTGCCATTGCTCTTCGTCACTCGCGCCACCATGATCGCCACCTCGCATCGCCATCATAGAACTTCGATCTCGGCTATGACATTTTGTTCAGGCCGCACCCGGGATGAGCCAGGAAACTTAACTGGTAAAACCATCAATAATGAATGGACATCTCATGCTGCCACCCAATCGCATTGCGAATCGCCTGCGACATGAGCCATCTTAGGATTGGCGCCGGAAGATTGGCAACCATAGGTAATGTGACGACACATTGGACATGAAGCGGCACCAACGTTCTTCTGGGGCAGAAGCTCTGCCAGGGCAAAGATAGGTGGCGGCCTATCGACTGCTTGAACCATATGGGTGTTTGGCGCGATTCGTTTGCAGCCAGAATGGGAAGAAACGGGCGCGATATGCAGGGCGAGAGGGAATAAGAAAATGGAGGAATGGCATCGTCTCAGTTGCCAGGGCATCCCATTCCCTCTTGATTTTAGCCGGCTAATGGGTGTTAAGTATTGGATCGTCATTGCACGAAGCATCATTGAGAGCCGCTACTGCGACGCGACGTCCTAGGCTGGTATTACCTGTAAGCAAATGTTATCGATAGTAAAGAGAATGGCCGTTCCTTATAACATAACAACATTGCAACACCAGAAACGCGATGGTTGGTAGGAATGTAACCAACTTGGTATAAGGGATAGATATGGCATATGCTGAAAGCAGGCAGCTAACAGGGCTCGCTCATGAACTCAACAGATGAACGCGAAGGCTTCCGGGATCGTCTTCAGCAAGCTTTGCGCCAAGCTCAGTATCTAGAGGTTGGCCCGACGCAACTGGCACGAGAATTCAACATTCGATTTGAAGGCCGGTCCATCACTGTTCACGCTGCCCGAAAATGGTTGGTAGGCGAAGCAATTCCGACTCAGGAAAAACTGCGCGCCCTCGCCCAATGGTTAGGTGTCACTACGCAATGGTTGCGCTTTGGGGACACCACACATCCGCATGATTCATCTGTCAGCACTTCACATGATAGCGGCCCGCTACCTGCAGGGTTCATCAATGACTTGCGCCGCCTAAATGAACACGATCAGGCGATAGCACGAGACTTCATCCGTATGCTGGTGAGGATGAGCCGATAAGGCTTATCTGCCCTCTTACCTCTTTACCCGTAAAACCTAACGTCAATCGGCGTCAAATTATCGCGGTCTGAAGGTGAAAGTCGCTTTGTGCAATTACAGTCGCCGGCCTTCGCTTCGATGAAGTCGTTCATACCGCGCAGCGGCAGGTCGATTCGCTATTCGCATTTGCATGCCGACATAGTTTTCCCAAAGCCATTTCAGTTCCAGTCGATTGCGGCCTGATTCTCATCTGGCTCCATGGCAGCAAGGTTACTATCAACATGGAGAAGGCGCTCTGCGATCACCTGCCTGGCGCTGGAAATAAAGGCTGCCATCCCAAGACGGTAAGTGCAAAATGGGGTCATTGCGTCGCTACCCGGCCGAAGGACCGCGAATTCCTGCTCTCGCACGAGTTGCATGCCAAATGACTGCGCAAGGGCCGACGATCTTGCATTGAGCACACGTGTCTGGACATTGACGAAATCGAGGCCGGGAACCTCATTGAACAGCGCTTGAACGGCTAGCGCCGAAAGAAGCTTGGCGACTCCCCTGCCCTCGACGTGATCGAGTAGCGCATAGGCGAGATTGCAACCCTGCCCGCCCTCGCCTGCAAGGATGTGTCTGGCCCAGGCTGCGGCAACGACCTGATCACGCGAGGCGGCAGTGAAGCAAAATGGAGCACTCGCCGCGCAATGCCAGCCTGCCTTGTTCACGGCGTCATGGCCCGGGCCAATGACATCGGCAAAGCGTTTGGTGTCTGCCCATACAAGTTCTTGTGTACGCCGGGGAAAGAGGCGGCGCCCTTCCAGGAAAATCTGAAGCTCTTTATATTGACCGACCAGCATGGGCGCTGGATCATTCGCATTCCAACTGATACGCATACAACTAGAAACTAGAATTTGAGGAGATAATTTGGAGTTAAACGCTTGGAACGGAAGCTGTCCTTACAGATGAACAGTCGTCAAGTGACGGAACAGTCAACAGGTCGGGCGTGCCGACGGATCACCTCTGTCAAAGAAGGTCAGGATCCACATCAAGAAGTTGAGGTGCAAGTTCTATTAGCCGTCTGGCTTGTTTTTCAACGAGCTCCGCAATACTTCCAACTAACTGTTTCTCGCCGCCTTGATAGACCGGGCTTTCGGCCAGTACTGGCGCCTGCTCCATCGCCAGTTTGGCAAGCCTCTTCATTTCACGACTCAGGAACTTACGGTCCAATCCGCACCTATGAGCAAAGTCGGCTAATGCGAACGGGCTGATTTTTTCGAGTTCGAATTCATCGCCATAGGCCATGGCCATCTCGTGCATAATCGAATCGTACTGCACAACCGATACCAGGTCATAAAACGGCGTGGGTTCTAGACCTTCCCTTCGACAAAAGAACGAGAAGTTTTTCCCATGCGCGTCACTATTCCCCAATAAAAACTGCATCAATGCCCAATCGGTCATGACCTTGACCGCTCTCGCTTTACTGGAGCACTTTTCTTGTAACGTGAAGAGCTGTTGAAAACTGACTCCATCGCGTATGTTGCGTACATCGACTCCGCTTCCCAAGTTTCGTTCGTACTTGTAGGAGACAGGGAAATCAAGAGCCTGGCAAGCATCAATGATATGCAAACGTGTCACGGATTGAGCACGACGAACACGGTCAAATCTTTCCACTACCAACACGGGAGTTGGTAACCTCAAAAGATCCACTGGTGCCACATTAAGGCCGATTCTTCGTGCAAGCGTCATACAGAAATGCTCATTCGCCACAAGGAATGACATTCGTTTGTCTGTTGGCTCTGGCTTCAGAATATGGGTCGAAGAAAATTCACCCTCGACCAGGAACATTCGGCTGCCTTCGAAGTAAAGAGCAAGCTTGTCTTGGAAACCAGCGACCGACATCCGAACTTTCCCATCCCAGAGTGCAAATGGAAGCTCATCCCGCCGTGCGATTCGCGCAGCCATTTCCTCGGACGAGACCTCGCGCCGGCTCGTGGTATCGGCAAGGCGTTCCTGACCATCGGCGACAAAGCTTAGGGCTCCAGCGGTTTCCTGTCCAAGTTGACGTATAAGGGCGAAAACATTGTTCTTCGTTACGTTGTAGTGGGCCGATGCAATATCCAGTGCACGCCCTTCCGGAAGCAGATTTTCTACAAAACGACGTATGGTGCTGGAACTTGCCTGTTTCTCGTTAAGTGGAAAATGCGGAGAGAGCGGATAGGCCGTCGGTGAAGTTATCCACTGATCTTCGTAAGTGAAGGAAAAGTGTTCATCCTTCGCGTTATAGATGATCTGACCAAGGCGATGAGATCCGTCGAAAATATTAAGTCGATGTTCGCTCATTGGGTATGGCTGAGAGAAGTTCCATCCTTGTCAAATCCCTCTAAGGCCGCCTGAAGAAGCGGAGTCTGATCCTTGGAGACAATAAGGACACTGAGACCCAACCCGTCTAGTACTTTCAACAGTCGATCACTGGTGACTCGTCCACCATTCTCAAGTCGCGAAAACAAATCAACGGAAACTCCACACAAAGCGGCAGCATCGTCGATTCTTAGCTGTTCGGCATTTCTCTGTGCCCGTACAACTTCGCCGATTTCCTTAAGGGGATCGCTAGGGGAACCGCTGGAGTTGTAGGAAAGAAAGACTCTGGTACTCATAGTTTCGACATATCGAAAGCGGGGACAAGAAAAATGACCAGGTCTATTTTATTTCGGAATAGCGAAATTTTACATCTTTTTTTCCTGCACTACGTCTTATTTCGTCTTGGCGAAATATACCCAGTTTCACGGCAAGGCTTCCATAAATTTCGGAATAACGAAATAAAGATAAAATTAATAAATAGTCAATAATAAGGGCGGATGTTTGCACTACTTGGGGTACGCATGCTCTCGACGCATTCTAGTGTGATTTGCCTTTTACTGAGCGGGTCGTATTCGTCGCAAGACCTACCCTTTCGACTATACGACCGCAGGCTCCTCTTTATGCCATTCCTGTCTATCCAGTCCTTTGTACTTGGGGAGAGTCCATCTATGTTGCGCTAGGGAGACCTGCGACCCATTACGTATCTAAAGCGTGATGCATCAAAGGCGATAATCCGCGCTATTGTCCGAGCGTGACGACCATGGCGGCGACGGCTAGTGCCATCACGCCTGTCGCCAGCCACCCAAGGATCTTTAGACGCCGCGTCACTACCAGGGGCCCCATGATGTCCGCACGTGCACCCATCACCATCATCAACGCCATGATGGGCACTGAAATGACACCATTGACGACGGCGCTCCAGTACAGCGCCTTGATAGGTTCAATGGGGGTGAAGCAAAGAACAACGCCGGCCAAGGTCGAGAAAATGATGATGGCATAAAAGCGCGGTGCCATGGACAGGTCATGCTCGAGGCTGCTCCTCCAATGAAATGTACCTGCCATGGCGTAGGCGGCAGAACCTGCCAATACCGGAATCGCGAGCAGCCCGGTGCCGATAATACCTAAACTAAACAGCATGAACGCAAAATTTCCCGCAATCGGGCGCAGCGCCTCGGCTGCCTGAGCAGAAGTCCCGATTTCAGTCACCCCCTGGCCGTTCAGTGTCACGGCGGTAGTGACCATGATGAAGAAGGCGACCAGGTTCGAGAAGCCCATGCCGATATAGGTATCGAGCTTGATACGCGTGAAGTCAGTACGTGCCCGCCGTGGATCAACCTTCAGCGCTTGCGCATGTGGATCCGCCCGCAGTTCTTCCACTTCCTGAGACGCCTGCCAAAAAAAGAGATAGGGACTGATGGTCGTGCCGAAAACGGCCACGATGGTCGTGACATACGACGGCTGCCACGACACTTGCGGAAAGACGATCTTCGTGAACAGTTCACTCCATGGCACATGCACGATAAATACCGTGGCGACATAGGCAAGCAAGGCCAGCGTCAGCCATTTCAGGACGCTGACATACCGGCTATAGGGAACGAACACCTGCAGCAAGACAGAAAGTAGGCCGAAAGCGACGGCATACAGGTGTGCATGGCCTCCCAAAGCAAGCCGTGCGGCATCGCCCATCGCCGCAATGTCGGCTGCAATATTAATGGTATTGGCAATCAGCAGGAGACTGACCATGACATACAGGAGCCATGGAGGGTAATGCTTTCGAATATTAGTAGCCAGGCCATGGCCGGTGACTCGGCCGATGCGGGCGCTAACGACCTGAATACCGACCATCAGCGGATACGTGAGAAGCAGTGTCCACAAAAGCCCGAATCCAAACTGTGCGCCAGCCTGCGAGTATGTCGCGATGCCGCTCGGGTCATCATCGGCAGCACCGGTGATGAGGCCAGGCCCAAGCTTCTTGAGCCATCCGGTATCCTCTCGATGGTCGGCAATGGCCTTCTCTGCGACGGGGGTCTCGACCATGCGATTGCGAATCCGGGGCTTGGCATATATGCAACATTAGATTGGCATCTGGGAATTTTGTTCCGATGAAAGAAAGACCCATCGTTCTTCGGTGAAACGCCTTACCCTTGTGCAATCTACCTTTCCCGAAAGGTCTAATGAATTCCTTTATCACAACAGTCTGGACTATTAGTTTCTCGGGCTTTGTGCCCAGCACAGAAATCTAAATGCGGCTGCTGCTTGTTCAATCCCAGCTGTTGGCCTCTGGTTGACTAAGTCGCGGACGCGACCCGCAACTGTCTTTGCAATTTCCCAGGAGCGGACAGTCAAAGTCCGTTTGAGCTGTCGAGAAAGCAGGAGTGGAACTGTGACGCCTCTCCAGATGCCTGTTGGCTTCTTAGCCTATTTGAGTGCTAACGTTTCTCGTCTTGGACCCGAAGCAACGTTGCCAAAACGGCATTGAGCCTCTCCAGTGAAGCCGGTTTGAGCAGGTGGTAATCGAAGCCAGCGGCTTTTGTTCGCGCTTGATCCTCTGGAGCCCCCCAACCAGACAGAGCCACCAAGCTGACATGCTCGAGTTCGGGTAACGCACACAGGACGCGTGCAACTTGGTAGCCATCCATGCGAGGCATGCCAAGGTCGAGAATCGCCACGTCTGGAACAAAGGACTTGCCAATACGCACGGCCTCTTCACCGTCATAAGCTACGCATACTTCATGTCCTTCTTCACGCAGAAGAAACGACAGCGTTTCGGCCGCGTCGACGTTGTCGTCAGCCACGAGGATTTTCAACCTGGGATGGCCTGATGGATAGACCACTGGTGCTCCGGCACTCAGCCTCGAAGGCTCCTCCGCGGCATCCGGCGCAAGAGGCAAGCGGATGGTAAAAGTGCTGCCGTGACCGCGCCCAGCACTGGATGCGTTCACGGTCCCTCCGTGCAACGAGACCAGGTGACGAACTAGCGAAAGGCCAATCCCGAGGCCGCCCTTCGATATGGCAATGCTGTGAGAAGTCTGGGAAAACATGTCGAATACCCTGCCGAGGTCTTGTTCCGCAATTCCAATTCCCGTATCGCTGACTTCGATGACCGCCATGTCGCCGCTTGTGCGGGCAGATACAGAAATTCGACCACTCTCCGGCGTATATTTGCTTGCATTCGACAAGAGATTGGTGAGCACCTGGCTCAGGCGCACGGCGTCGCCGTTTCCCCAGATGGGGTCAGCTGGCAGGTCAAGGTCGAGTTGATGCCCTCCTGCCTCGATCAGAGGGAGACTGGTTTCGACTGCGTTGGCAACGACCGTTTGCAAGTCGATACGCCTGATCTGCAAATCCATTTTGCCGCTCGAAATCCGAGCAATATCGAGTAGATCGTTGATCAAGTGGACCATCTGGTCGACTTGGCGCTCCATCGTTCCGCGCAGTCTTTCGAGCATCTCCGGCTTGTCGCTACTCAGGCGCAGAAGCTGGAGCGCATTGCGAATCGGCGCCAGCGGATTACGCAGCTCATGCGCAAGGGTGGCCAGGAACTCGGACCGGCGCCGGTCGACTTCGCGCAGCGCTTCCATCGAGCGCACACGCTCAATGTGAGCCCAGCAACGATCAACGACGGCCTCGACGAGCGCTACCTCGTCCGGTGCCCAATTCCGCGGGTGCTGCTGGTGCACTGCCATCATCGCCACAAGCCGGTTTTGTTTGACCAGAGGGCAGCAGATGATCGCCTTGATGCCGATCTGGTTGAACATGTCGGCGCCGTCTTCGGCTGACAATTCATGATCGACGTCGTTGATCAGCAGTGTGCGGCCGACTCGCAGGTTGGACGTCGCGCGCGAACCGAACAGGTTGAGCGAGTACACGCCAACGGTGCTAATCGCTCCTGGAACTCGCCAGTCATGGCGGATGGTGAAGCGATCGTTGTCAGGCTCCAGGTCAGCGTAGGCAACGCGGGTTACGTTCAGATACTCGCCGAGCAGCCTCGTACTGTAGTCCATGATGGTCTCGGGATCATCAGCGAGACGGGTTGCTTCGCCAATCGCGTCAAGTAGACGCAGACGCTCCTGCTGCGACCGGATTTTTCCAGTGGTTTCACTACAGATGCAAAGTACCCCAGCTATCTCACCAGTTTCCGCGCGAATAGGGCTGGTCGAAAAGCTGGCGAATACCTGCTCCGCATAGCCGTTTCGGGTCAACGTAAACTCCTGATCTTCGAACCAAAGCGTTTGGCCGTCCATCGCTGCCGCGAGCATGGGGCCAACCACCTCCCATACTTCAGCCCAGACTTCGCGGAAAGGTATGCCCAACACCTGCCTCGGGTCCGCAGCCTTGGCTCCGAGAATCCCACGATATCCGTCGTTGTAGAGCAGTAGCAGTTTGGGTCCCCACGCGATATACATGGGATGACGTGCATTGAGCAACATACCCACGGCGGTCCGCAGCGATTGCGGCCATGCGTCTATAGCACCCAAAGGAGAGGAATCCCAATCGAAGCCCCGGAATATCGCCCCCATGTCGCCGCCGCCACTCAGGAAGCCAAGGCTAGGGGATGGGCTGCCAGCACGGGTCAAATTTTGCATCGCCGAGGAAGATAACCGCTACGGAATTTGAAAGTACGTCACAATATCATTTCGCAAGCCAAGCCGTGAAAACGGCTTCAGGTGACTCGTTGTCAGGTTGCAGCTTTCGGCATTTGAGCTATTTCTTGTCTTGATACGGGGACCGTCGACGTCGTGGGGTGGCGCCAATGTTTTGTCTGCGATACGACCGTCATCCTTTGCACGTAATCCGGATATGTCCGGCAAACGGCAATAAGGCACACTGGCTTGCCATGGCGGGTTCGCGCCAGCCTCAGTACGTGTCCACTTTTTGTATGGAAACTAATGTACGAGCAGCTCCTTGTAGGAGGTCCTTGCTTGTAGTGCGATTTCGATGCATGACTGCTTCTGCGCCCCCTTCCGACATGCGCATTCGATTAGGCTAGTGCTACTAATGAGAGACGTCGCATAATGCTAAAAGATTTCCTGGAAGAAATAATGCTGGCTAAAACATATTGGTACATAAATAAGACGCAGGCCCGTTGCTAAACAATGCGGACGGTACGGCAATATGGAAGCGAGACTGATTGCAGATTGTCTAAGCTTGCTCCTAGTATTGAACCGGATGTGCTTGGCATTGCGTTTCGAATGACACTACCGCTATAAACTCAGCGATTGACTATAGTTCAAGTCGACATGTGCTCGCAGGGTTTGCGATCGCTGTAGGAAGTAGAAAATAAAAATCTGAAACACTGCATATATCATTCATATGGCAATTTTGGCAATTGGCGCACATCTTAAAAACTCGGCGGCATATTTGATGAAGACTGTACGGTCGCCTCATGTGCACTAAGCAAGGATTCTGGTCGATCGTTCGCTAACAACGCTACATGTTTGATATTTTTGTACAGAATCTGTTCTTCCTTGACGCTATGCGTATGCATCAGAATCAGAAACGACTCAACATGCAAGATGAAGTCATTCTTTCGGTGAAGGGATACGGCGCTTTCCATGCGAAGTAAAATCAACTTTAGCCGAGAATGCTCTGCGCTAAGCACTTCTACAGGCCACGTCTCGTTTCCAGCCACCTTCTTGATCATAGGAAAGTAGATAGATTCTTCGAGTGCAATGTGATGCCTGAATGCGGTACTGAATGCCAGCAATGAGAATTGGGCCTCATCCCATTTAGCCTGGCTCACATCGCTTTCCAGATTGGCGAGCAACGTGTAGAAGTAATTATGATCATCGACGGCACAGTCGTAAGCGGCATCCATGGCTGACTCCAATCATGAGGACGAGAGATTGTGCGGCTTTCGAATGTTTGCAATCCATAACCTAGGTCAAAAATCTATGCCTTCAACGGCGGTGGCTTGGCGCGGCAATCAACTATGCTAACAAGTCCGCTTGTTGCAACCATTGGACTGGCGCATAGCTGCCATATGTCCGTGAACTAAAGTGGTAGTACGTATTTGCAATCTGATAACAATGAGGTGCCTTCATCTTCACGAAGTAAAATAGCCATCAGCCGCAGACAACACTGTAGGCAATCGATGGTCCTTGAGGTGCCTGGCTTTTTCTCCCTGGCAGCACAGCAAATCGCCAACAATTCTTCTTACAGGCTCCCAATCCATGATGAACTCTACTGATATTTTTACCCGGAACAGAGCGTCCGGCAGTGCGTTGCCAAGCAGACCAGTCTCATATATCAAGTCGCGTCGTCTGTTGGTTGCCATTGCATGTACGCTGGTTGTAATTATCGGTATGACTGCGGGGCTAGCAAGTTGGATTCAAAGAGAACGTTCCGTCGAGGAATGGCAGCGCCAAATGAGCGCACTATCGCTGATTTTGGCTGAAAGTACTTCTCAGGCCATGACTTCCGCGTACTTAGTACTCGACAGCATTGCTGAGGAAATAAAAGAAAAAAACGTATCTGACGTCGAAATGCTGCGCAACCGTTACAGCAACCAAGCAACTCATATGATGTTGCGTGACAAAGTTGCTGGCGTGCCCCAGATCGAGGTGGCCACAATTCTTGATGCAAATGGCGATCTAGTCAATTTCTCGCGTGCCTACCCTGCTCCACCTCTGAACCTAGCACAGCGGGATTATTTTCAGTTGCACCGTGACAATCCTAGTGCCGGCCCCTATATCAGTAAACCGGTTCGTAACCTTGTCAATGGCAAGTGGACCTTTTACATCAGTCGCCGAATCAACAGCGCTCAGGGCCAGTTCGTCGGGCTGGCGGTCATCGGCATCTCAACCGACTTCTTTGTAGATTATTTTCGTTCCATTTTTCCGAACGGCCGCGCTTCAGTCAGCCTCTACCGACAAGATCACACGCTAATGGTGCGCTGGCCGGTGAAAGATGACTTCATCGGCAAGCAAAATTTATCGAGCAATACCTTCAACATGCTGTCAGATGGTAGAAGTCATGGCGTGATGATTACCTCTGGACCCCGCATGGTCGAAAACGACGCCAATATCACCCGGATGGGAGCAGCACGTGTGGTTGCGAAGTATCCGCTAATCATAAATGTGACGGTGACCGAAGATGTGTATCTTTCAGGCTGGCGCCAGACACAGCCTTGGATTGTTGCGGTCGCCATGGGAAGCACAACAGCAATTTTGATTGTATTTATGCTGTTAGCAAGGATGTTGCGTCAGCGTGAAATGGACACGCAGCTAGCGCTGACACTCAAATCCAATGCAGAAGCTGCAAATGAATCAAAGTCACGATTTTTGGCTATGATGAGCCATGAAATTCGCACTCCGATGCATGGGCTCATTGGCATGTCCGAATGCCTGCTCGAGACAAATCTCGATGGTGTGCAGCGTAACTACGCCGGCAATGTGCACAACAGCGCTGTTGCATTGATGCGCCTTCTTGATGACATTCTGGATTTCTCCAAGATTGAGGCAGGCCGCATTGATATCGTCAACACTCATTTCAACCCTTGTCGCCTGCTAGAGACAACCGTTGCCCTGTACTCAGCCAGCGCTCAGAAAAAGCAATTGGTTATCGAGGTGGAAACTGCTATGCCGTCGTCAGCTTTGGTTACCGGAGATCCGATTCGTATTGGTCAGGTACTCGGCAATCTCTTGAACAATGCAATCAAGTTTTCCGCTGCCGGAGAGAAGATCATATTGCAGCTCGCAAGCAGGGAAAATGCGGAGACTGACAAGCTACTGCTTGAATTCTCCGTCATCGATCATGGCTTGGGAATTAGTAAGGAGGCTCAAGCAATCATCTTTGAACCATTCACGCAGGCCGACAACAAAATCAGCCGACAGTACGGAGGCACTGGCTTGGGATTGGCTATATCGCAACAGCTGGTCAAGTTGATGGGCGGCGAAATTGGCTGCCAAAGCGTGCAAGATAAGGAGACCCGATTCACTTTTCATGTGCCGTGTATCGCGGCACCCGCTGCTCAAGAAGATCCGGCTTCGCTACAAAACAGCTCCGTTCGTCAAATCTCACCTCCAACCCGCTCCGATATACGGGGAGGTACACAACGTGTCCTGCTTGCTGATGACAGTGAGTTGAATCGACAGCTTGTCAAGATCATGTTGAGCAACAATATGTATCAAGTAGATGAAGCTGAGGATGGCGCTCAAGCGTGGGAAGCGCTGCAACGGGAGCACTACGACCTCGTGCTAATGGATTGCATGATGCCGCTCATGGATGGCTATGAAGTGACGCGTTTTTTGCGGGAGCACGAGCGAGCGACCGGCGCAGCACACACGCCTGTTGTCGCACTGACCGCAGGCGCAACTGCGGGAGAGCGCGAACGCTGTCTTGAGGCTGGCATGGATTATTTCCTGAGCAAGCCATTCGGTCGTGCGGAGCTCTTTGATATGATCAGCAGGACGTCTAACTGTCGACCCACTGCCGACTCTGAGGTTAAATGATGACCAGATCGCGACAACTGTAGCTAAAGACGACGAGGCTATCCTCTCTCGGTGGTCTCACTACAGGGAAACAAAGACCATTTCTAAAACACGCCGCTATAAGACCGGGCGCGTGGTATTGCGACCTACATTTTCCCTGTATGTTCAACTGACGGCAATGAAACGGATGGCGTCTCGAAAGTCTTCCGAATGTCCTCTACAATAGGACCACAGTCCGGCAGATGAGAGGTTCGCCGTTCAACTTCGAAGATCAACTCGTCAATGACGCGATCCATTTCGACCAACGCCACGTTCAATTCGGGAAGTACCGTCGCATCATCTCCGGTCAGGTCAAGACATTCAAGCAAATCGGCCGAGAGTCCAGCTTGCATAGCCAGCGACTGAATACTTCGTACGCGCTTGCCTATGAAATCTAGCGCTATAGATTGCTTATGATGTTTGATTTTTTCTTGAAGGGCCGGCCATGCGCCTAATACCATGGTTAATCTCGCGAGCTTGCCGGCCACATCAATATTGTGATCTGATGTCGAATCAATGTCTTCCTTGGTCTGCAGAAGCTCATCTGCGACTGACAGGTATCGAGAGTCGAGCCGACCAGTATTCAATCGTATTGCAATTCGAATCTGGCGTTTTCTGGCGCGCCGGGCAATCGTTTCTACTGTTTCCGCGACCGCGATGATGCGTGCTTCTGTGCAGATTCTTTCTTCAGTCAACGCTGAAGGGTATCCGCTTCCGTCAAGGCGCTCGTGGTGCTGTAAAACGCCCTGCAATACGCCGGGTGCCATATTTTGTATTTTTGATAGGATGGCATAGCTCGTGATTGGGTGAACATGGATGAAGCGGCGCTCACTGCCTTGGATCGCTCGTCCTTTGGACAAGATTGTCCGGTCTGTATGCATTTCACCGAAATCATGGCAGATCGATGCCAGGAATAGATCCTGAAGCGTTCCCTGGCTTAATCCTATTCGTACTCCTAAACTGTGAGCTATGACGGCTGTTCTTAGAGAATGCAGATAAAGGTCATTTCGATCATCACGCATGACCGTCAGACGAAAGAGCAACGGCGCTGGTAGATGTAGCGTTCCCAGTATTGATTTATAACCCTGTGGATCACCGGACCGCATCGTGATATTTCGTAGTATCGGATCTGCGGAAATGATGCGCTCCATATCTCGCACCATAGAGACTTCATCAACTGAGTCAGCCGCACAAAGCACCACATCCAAAGGAAGCTCTAGCCTATGGGCTATCAGGCGTAAATGAGTGCTTCGATTGACCCTTGCCCCCTTGGCCAATAGCTTCATGCCATTTTCGGCATAGATGTCCTGTTGTGCGATGACTTCATTCTTCTCACCTACTCGCGCTACCGCGTGTGTGAAGTGAGGATTTTGATCAGCTGCATCCACTTGGACTCGCAATTCTTGATGTACCTCAGAATGCAACAACGTGGCAGCGTCATGTGCAACCGACATCATGCCGCTCCTGATGTTTCGTTGTGATGGACACGTATTCGGCCTCGTCCAGCGGTCTTTGCCTGATACATGGCCTGGTCCGCACAGCGTAATAGCACCTCTTCCGTATTCCCGTGGCTTGGATAGGTGGCCACTCCAAGACTGGCTCCGACTGACACCTGACAGCCTTGAATAATGAATGGCTTCAAAAGCGCTTCCAGAATGCTTTGTGCAACTGTGGCTGCGTGCTCCTCTGTGTTGATAGTAGCGAGAAGTACCACGAATTCATCGCCTCCGATCCTTGCTACCGTATCGGAATCACGCAGGCATTCTGTTACGCGACGTCCAACTTCCTTGAGCAACAGATCACCCGCATCATGCCCCATTTGATCATTAACAGCCTTGAACTTGTCGAGATCAAAATAGATCACTGAGAAGCAAGTGTTCTCTCTTTTCGCACGTAGCAAGCACTGGCGTAATCGATCAGCAAAAAGGTGTCGATTGGGCAGACCAGTAAGGGTGTCATGCTCAGCGCGATACTTAATTGCGTTGTCCTCCTGCTTTCTAGAAGTCACATCACTGTATGTGCCCAGCATGCGAACAGGCTCACCATTTTCGTTTCTGCGAACGACCATGCCCTTGGCGAGTACCCATCGCTCTCCTTTTTCGGCGGCGAGCACGCGGTGCTCTACTTTGTAGCTATGTGTTTTAGCACGCAAATGCATTACAAGAGCTTGTTCAACTTGCATAAGGTCGTCAGGATGGACGAGCTTTTGCAGCGCTTCCGGCGTGGCCGGAAGCACATCTTCCGCAACACCAAGGATTTCCTTGCTGCGACGTGACAATTGCAGTGTGCCGGCACCAATATTCCAGTCCCATACGCCGTCTTCAGCTCCGGAAAGCGCTAGGTTCCAACGTGCCTCACTTTCGGCTAACGCTGCCATGGCACTTGCCTTTTGGCGCGCACTTGCTAGAACGAAGTACCCAATGCCGATGATAAGCATGGTCATGCCAATCCCGGATAAGATGTATACACGATATTGCTCGCGGTAGCGGTCAAACGCTACCTCTTCAGCTTTGCCGACAATAACAGTCAACTCATATTTCGGGAGCGATCGCCAGGCGTTCAAACGTTCAATGCCATCGACTTCGGAGGCTCGATGGTAGATGCCGGTAAGATGCGGACCGCTTCGTTGCACTTGGAAATTTGCTATCCTTGTCCCCATGCCAATTCCGTCCCCTTCGCGAGGTGATCTCGCGACAATGGTGCCGTCGGCACGCACTAGAGTTACAGCAGCACTTTCACCAAGTTTGATTCGATGATAGAACCGGGAAAAGTAAGCTGGTGCAACAGATATGACGATGACGCCATCAAAATGGCCAGCTATATCATAAATTGAGCGCGTGAACTGAATTGACCATTGGTTGCTTACCCTCCCAAGTACTGGAGCACTGATAAACAATCTGTCGATTTGACGCTGAGTATGTATTTTGAAGTGCTCACGGTCACTCAAATCAATGGCTTTTGCATTGGGGTCGGCACTTGAAAAGACGAGTCTTCCCTTGGCATCGAGGATGCTGACCTGAAATGATACTTCATCCTGAAGGTGCGCTTGCAAGCGACTGATAATCTCTCGATATCCGTTACGATCGCGTATCCAATGAGAACGTAGACCAATCAACGAGAGATCGATGGTATTGACCGATGAATTGACTTCCTCGGCGAATGCGAGGGTGAGATTCTCGAGCTCCGTTTTGCTCTCCGTCTCAGCCAGCCTATATAGCTGGGACAAGCCAATGCCAATGGCCACCCATAATCCAATGATGGCGGTAAGCGTGAATAGGGATACCTGTTTGCTTAGCCCGAAGCGTTTTCGGATGCCGACAAACCAATGTCGATAGACAAAGATATTATTCTTTTTCATTGAAGTCGAAAAAAGCTATTGACGCCTAAAGCGAGCGTGAATAAGCCGGAACAACTTCATTGGAACGGATTCGTCGGGTTTTAGGACGATATCCCCAGGCGTGGAAATGTCAGCGGCTAGCAGTGTTTATTCTCAGGTATTACTTTTTGTGCGAGTCTATGAAATTGCTACAGGTTGAACTGAGAGTTCAGCGTTGAAGGCTCCTTGGTCGCGGAATCACGCTGACATCACTGTATTAGTTCGATGAAAAATCTTTAAGCAAACTGACGGCATCAACCAGTACCTGCTCTGAGATTGAGTTCCCTTTGGTGGCTCTCGCAATCACCAAGGCACCTACTAGTGTCGCCAATATCCCAAGCGGGAGGTGTTCTTTAGCGCGATCTGACTGCTCTATACATGTACTTAGCTCTGCGGCGACCGCTTTCAACCCGTGTACATACTCCGCCTGCAGCTGGGAGTTCTCCGCCGCCCGTGCGACATCCCCTGCCAAGGCGGCGATTGGGCAGCCATGACCGGGGTTGTCACGATGGAGGGCTGAAAGATAATTGTCGATGAACGGTTCCAGCGTACGACGCCCCTCCTTGTCCTTCCACGTTGTTCGTACTTCCTCGACTTGGCCATACGCCCCAGCGCATGCTTCTGCAGCGAGAGTCGCTTTGGATGCAAAATGCTTGTAGAAGCCGCCATGCGTCATAGATGCGCCGTGCATTACGTCCGCCACGGTCACATTCTCGATGCCCTTTTCTCGAAAAAGATATGACGCCCTATTGACGATCTTCAACCGATTGCACGCTGACACCATCTTACTTGACTTCGGCACTTGATTTCTCCTTTGCAACAATAATAGATGACTATCAACATATATACAAGAAGCCGGAAGCAAGAGGTCAAAACATTACAGTTGCCTCTATTGGTCTACACCGTTCTACCGAGAATTGACATGGAAATCCGCGATATACCACACGTGCGATATTGATTCAGATCAATGTTTCTTAGATGCAAGATGGATTTAATGGGCACCACTGTGCTGCGAGACATTAAGGCACTTCCCAGACCTAATGGCTTTTCCAATCAGGAGTGCAACAATGCGCAAGAATTTTCCCGTCAACGACAATGAATATCTCCTTCAAGACAACCGTCCGATCGTCTCCAAGACCGATCTGAAGGGCAGAATTACCTATGTCAATCCATACTTTGTCGAGGTCAGCGGCTTTACAGAGGTCGAGTTGATGGGTGCGCCACATAACATTGTCCGTCATCCGGACATGCCGGAAGCCGCTTTCTCTGACCTGTGGCAGTGCCTCAAGGGAGGTGAACTCTGGAGTGCACTGGTGAAGAACCGACGTAAGGACGGCGGATATTACTGGGTCATCGCCAATGTCACTCCCATTACCGAAAATGGTGAGATCATCGGATACATGTCGGTACGCACTAAGCCAACGCGCCAGCAAATCGAAACCGCAGTACAGGTATATGCCGAAATGCAGAAAGGCCAGCAAAGTCGCATGACTGTTATCAAAGGGCAGGTTCAAGCTACATCCGTTCTCGCAAAACTTGTGCGGCGAACAGGTATGTCGCTGTCGGGACGTCTTGCCGCATCGTTATGCCCGTCGATCGCGCTGGCTTTGTATGCCCTCTACTACCTGATAGGTAGCCAAGGGTCACTACCTTCCTGGCTGCCTTATGCATGCATGGCCAGCGGGTGGCTAAACTTGATTCTGTGGACTTATCTGCATCGTTCAGTCGTCCAGCCCCTTTCACAAGCGACGTCTCTCGCAAAATCACTGGCTGGCGGAGACTTGGCTCACCATCAAATTACACGTTGCCAAGGTGAGGTGGGCCTGCTTTCGCAGGCACTTGGTCAAATGAATGTCAATTTGCTAGCCGCCATTGGCGACATCCGTGACAACGTAGCTACGATAAACCGGGCCACGGCTGAAATTGCTGCAGGCAACATGGACCTGTCAGCCCGTACTGAAACGCAGGCGGCAAGCCTGGAAGAGACTGCCTCGAGCATGGAGCAATTCGCGGCAACGGTAAGCGCGAATGCGAGCAATGCGCAACAGGCGAGCCAGTTAGCCGAACAAGCCAGTGCCATTGCACGCCAAGGAGATAAGACTGTTGCCGATATGGGAGAAACAATGGGGGCGATTTCCGACTCCGCCAGACGCGTTGTTGACATTATCGCCACCATCGATGGAATTGCCTTCCAAACCAATATTCTGGCGCTAAATGCGGCCGTTGAGGCTGCAAGGGCCGGCGAAGCAGGACGTGGCTTTGCGGTTGTTGCGACTGAAGTACGCAACCTTGCGCAACGTTCAGCCACCGCAGCAAAGGAGATCAAAAATTTAATTGAAGACTCAGTTGATAAAGTCAATGCGGGCAATGATTTGGTCACGGGCGCTCGGCAGACAATGGACCAGGTAGTTGAAGCAGTTGCGCGGGTCTCCAATAGGGTTACAGAAATTACCGCTGCCAGTAACGAACAGGCACTAGGCGTGCAGCAAGTCAACCACGCAGTCGGTCATATGGATGAAGTCACACAACAAAACGCGGCATTGGTGGAGCAAGCTGCAGCGGCGTCGCGTACACTTCACGAGCAGGCAAAACATCTTGCACATGCGGTCTCAGTGTTTAGCATCGGTGCAAGTGTTCCCGCATCTCCGCCAACGCATTTGCGCAATTCGGTTGACCAGGATTCCTTGCCTGTGCAGTAGCAGAACGTTCAACGCACGAAAAAACGCAGCCGAATAGACTTGGCTAGTAAGCACACGCATCGTGATGCCTACGGCGTTGGTGACGCTTTCATTTTGCGCGTGCGTTACCCGCCGCACATTTGAAATTTGTGATTTTCCAAGACAATGAATTGCAAACGAAAAGCACCGGGACAGCGGGCAATGCTTGACAATAAAGATGAACAAGACGATCGCATTCCCCCCGGTTTCCCTTTTACGCTTTTGTGCCAGGCAGAGTGAACTGGCGCTCGACGCTCGGTACGTGCGCTTGATTACAACGACCGCTTCGACCCACATTTTGAGGGAGAAAGAAGATGCTCGTGGCTTGATCGCGTGGTATAAAGAGAAAGCAATTCCTGTTGTCGATATTGGCCAACTGGTGGGCGATGGCACTTACCTACGCCCGATGGTGATACTGGAGCTACAAAGGCTTTACGTAGCCATCATTGTTGATGAAGTCAGAGGGCTCATCGAGCTGCCGGCGCACGCAATTGAGGTACAAACGGAAACAGATATTGACCCTAGAAATCTAATTCACGGGACATTCAATGCTGAACAGGGACGGGTTCTGATTCTGGACATCGAACGATTTTTCACACCACTGTTATACGAACTACGATAACGCCGACCCGAGAACAACTTCTAACTGATCCGTGTCTATGTCATACAGCAAACTGCATTAGCCTGGCCTAGAATTTAACTGGCCATCACGTGCTGCCCTCCATCCACTGGAATCACCGTGCCGGTTAACATTTTTCCACCATCTCCGACCAGGTATGCTGCCAGTGCGCCAACGTCATCGATACTCGCCAGGCGCTTCTGCGGAGCCTGCGCTGCCGCTCTTTCGAGCAGTTCGTCAAAACGGTCAAGACCACTGGCTGCTCGGGTGCGCATCGGTCCAGGAGAGATCGCATGCACACGTATATCTTTTGGTCCCAATTCCGCTGCCAGATAGCGCGCGGTGCTCTCAAGTGCCGCCTTGACCGGCCCCATCAAATTGTAGTGCTCGACCACCCGTTCCGATCCATAGAAGCTCACTGTCAGCAAACATCCTCCCTGGCGCATCAACGGTTCAGCCAGCCGTGCGATACGAATAAAGGAATGA
Source organism: Noviherbaspirillum malthae (assembly GCF_015352985.1). Classification (GTDB taxonomy): domain Bacteria; phylum Pseudomonadota; class Gammaproteobacteria; order Burkholderiales; family Burkholderiaceae_D; genus Noviherbaspirillum; species Noviherbaspirillum malthae. The sequence continues at coordinate 31,917 of NZ_JACYXF010000059.1, forward strand.
CATGACACATCCATTGCCATTGCAAAGCCCGCCGCTGAACAATCGGTGACACGGCCATGCAGATCCTCCTTGGGTGCATAGGCAATCGAATGCAATACGAAGTCCAGCCTGCCCCATTCCCGCTCGATTCGCTCGAACAGTCCTTCGAGTTGGCCAGGAATGCGTACATCACATGGTGCAATGATGGAACACCCAAGCGCTTCCGCCAATGGCTCAACAAAAGGCTTGGCCTTGTCATTTACGTAAGTCACTGCCAATTCGGCCCCTGCTACTCGAAACGCGTGCGCGCAGCCATAAGCTATGGAGTGTTCGTTGGCAATTCCCAGCACCAGCCCACGTCGGCCGCGCAAGCTGAACGGCGCTGCAACCGATCCTTCCACGAACGGTGCCATCCCCGGCGCAGTCGCTCCGGAAGAATTTGCTGGCGACGTGGCACCTCCTCCTTCGGGCGTTGATTGAGTGTTCCTCGCATCAAGCTGCTCTCGGTAACGCTGTCGGTGCGCGACCGCGACTTCCGGCACCTCGATGACGGGCCGCCGGATTTTTTCCGTCGGCGCAAGCACTTCCGCCGTGCCGGTGACCACGTCTTCACCTTGCTGATTGGTACAGCGGCAATCAAAGTAGATCACCTTGCGCGTAGGGTCTTTTTCTCTTGCGGTCACAGTGACGGTCACGGTGTCACCGATTCCGACCGGATGCTTGAAACGTAAATCCTGCCCCAAGTAAATCGTGCCCGCACCCGGCAATTTTGTTCCAAGCACTGCAGAAATCAAGGATCCCGCCCACATGCCATGGCCGACTACCTTGTGGAAGCGATTGCCTGCCGCAAAGACCGGATCGAGATGCGCCGGATTGACGTCACCGGATACTGCGGCAAACAGTTCAATGTCTTCCGGTAACAGTGTGCGAACGAGTTGTGCGTGGTCTCCGACAGCGACTTCGTCGAACGTAAAATTTTCGACTGTTCGAGCATTCATGCAGGCATCCTGGCATTCGTTGAGCGAGGCGACAGGATAATTTTCGCCATTCCCGATGTACTTGATCCAGGTCAGGTTTTTTTGGCAAACGTTTGTTTATCTTCGGCGGATCAACTTCTCAAAGACCTATCCAATGGATCACGCACCTTGGGACATGCTCAACCACCCTGAGCGGCTTGCCAGTGGCTGGCTCGGAACTCCTTACAGGGGGCAGCGTCCGCTTGACGATAGCAACAAGGATCTGGACCGCATCCTGATGGCGGCGGTTGGACGACTTACCGGAGGCATGTCGCCAATTGCCCTATGGATGGCATATATCGACTGGATCACACACCTCCAGCTGTCGCCATCAAAGCAGCAGGAATTGCTCATTGATGGTTGGCACAAGGTGGCAAGGTGGCAGGGGTATGCCTATGACACCATGCGGCATGCAGACAGTACGCTTGAACCCTGCGTCGATCCTCTGCCCCAGGACAAGCGCTTCGCCGATCCTGCATGGCAGCAGTGGCCATTTAGCGTCATGTACCAAGGCTTCCTGATGTCCCAGCAATGGTGGCATCGTGCGACAACAGGAATCAGTGGTGTCTCAAAACATCACGAGGAGGTTGTGACTTTTGCCGCACGACAACTACTTGACATGTTGTCGCCCTCGAATTTCGCCAGCATGAATCCCGTGGTGATCAATGAGGTGGTCCGAAGTCAGGGGCAGAATTTCATCCGCGGCGCTACGAATGCTGCCAACGACTGGCTCCATGACATCTCCGTCATACCGCACGAACACGCATTCAAGGTCGGTGAGACGCTCGCTGCCGCGCCGGGCAAGGTGATCTTCCGAAATCGGTTAATCGAACTGATCCAGTACGCGCCAGCATCATCGACTGTTCATACGACGCCGGTACTGATTGTGCCGGCGTGGATCATGAAATACTACATTCTCGACCTGTCGCCGCATAATTCACTGGTGCGCTATCTGGTTGAACAAGGGCACACCGTATTCATGATCTCCTGGAAAAATCCGGTCGCTGCAGATCGTGACCTCACCATGGATGACTACCGTAGGCTGGGGATCATGGACGCCATCGAGACCATCTGCAAGGCGACGCAATCACCTACCCTCCATGCGGTCGGTTATTGCCTTGGCGGCACTCTGCTCTCAATTGCCGCAGCGACAATGGCACGTGATGGTGATCAGCGTCTGGCAAGCATGACCTTGTTCGCGTCGCAAGTGGACTTCAAGGAGCCAGGCGAGCTGTCGCTGTTCATCGACGAAAGCCAGGTGGCATTGCTGGAAGCATTGATGTGGGAACAGGGATATCTCGATAGCCGCCAGATGGCCGGTGCGTTTCAGATGCTTCGCTCCAATGACCTGATCTGGTCGCGTCGGCTGAATCACTACCTGCTTGGCCTGCCGGAGAAAGTCACGGATTTGATGGCCTGGAATATGGATACGACCCGCATGCCCTACCGGATGCATATCCAGTATCTGCGTGACCTGTTCCTTCGCAACGACCTGGCCGAGGGCCGTTATAGCGTGAATGGGCAGCCAATTGCTTTGTCCGATATACGCGTGCCAATTTTTTCCGTCGGCACCATTACCGACCATGTCGCGCCGTGGCGATCGACTTACAAGATCCATCTGCTCACCGATACCGAAGTAACTTATTGCCTGACCAGCGGCGGGCATAATGCCGGCGTGGTTTCACCGCCCGGGCATCCCAATCGGCAATACCAGATTTCCCGACACTTGCCCACTGACCCCTATATCAACCCCGAAGATTGGCATCGCACGACGCCATCGCAGGAAGGATCATGGTGGCCCGCGTGGGAAAGCTGGTTATCCAGCCAGTCGCCGCACCAACAAAAGCCGCCATCCATGCCGCCTGCCCTATGCGATGCGCCGGGCACCTATGTGCTGCAGCGATAGAGGGCCGGAGGGCCGCCGACCCATCTTGCCGAGAACCATAAAACAAATCTGCGGCATCGTTGCCTGTCTCGCCTGCTTCGCCGTTCAAGGCATCACGGCGTTGATAAGATCAATCATGGAAGCGCATGATGAAACAGTCCGTCAGCATTGACCAACCCTACACGCTTGACAACGATAGCATTGTCGCAGCTCTCGAGACGAATGCCCATGCTGGTCTGTCCTCAACTGAAGCGTTACAGCGGCTTCGTGATGACGGGCCCAATGCGCTCCGCGCCGAACCCCGCCCACCTGCCTGGCGGCAGTTCCTGCTGCACTTTCAGGATCCGCTGGTCTATCTACTGATTGCTGCTGCAACCATTGGCCTAATTGCGTGGTACATCGAAGGGCGCGCTGGCGCGCCCGTTGATACCATCGTCATTACAGCAATCATCATTCTCAATGCCATCCTGAGTTACGTGCAGGAAGTCAAGGCAGAAAACGCTGTTGCGGCACTGACTAGCATGACGGCGGCCATGTCATCGGCACTACGTGACGGAAAACCTGTCCGCATACCCACGCACGATCTGGTCCGCGGCGATTTGCTCTCATTGAGCGAGGGAGATATCGTTGGTGCAGATGCACGCCTGGTGCAGGCGTCGGCATTGCGGGTGCAGGAAGCGTCGCTGACCGGCGAAAGTGAAGCCGTGTTCAAGGATACGAGGGTACTGCGTGAACCGGTTGCGCTGGCCGACAGAACTAACATGGTTTTCAAGGGCACTACCGTTGTTCAGGGCAATGGTCTGGCCATTGTGACCGCCACCGGAATGGCTACAGAGATTGGCGCCATCGCCAGTATGCTCGACCGTACCGCAGAATCTCAGACACCGTTGCAAAAGGAAATCAGCAAGGTCGGTAAGACACTCGGTACAGTCGTGGCCCTCATTGCGGTGCTCGTTGTGGCCACAGTCCTCCTGATTACTCCAGTTCACGGGGTGGCGGAAATCGTCGAGGTGCTCCTGCTTGGGGTCTCGCTTGCCGTGGCAGCTGTGCCAGAGGGCCTGCCTGCGATCCTGTCGATTGTGCTTGCCCTGGGCGTACAACGGATGGCGAGGCAAAATGCGATCGTCAAAAAGCTATCCTCCGTAGAAGCACTGGGGGCGGCCACAGTGATTGCATCGGACAAGACCGGCACGCTGACTCGGGCTGAAATGACGATCGAGCGCATTATCACAGCGTCTGGAACGACCCATGTCAGCGGCATCGGATATGCGCCAAAAGGTGAGATTCTATATCAAGGCGAACGGCTCGAACCAGGGCCGCTGCTCTCCGAACATGTCGTGGTTTTATGCGGCGGCAGCCTGGCCAGCAATGCCGATCTACGCAAAAGCGATGCCGGGCAATGGGAAATCCAGGGCGATCCGACCGAGGCAGCATTCCTGGTCGCTGAAGAGAAGCTGGGGGCTGCCGCGCGGCGCAAGCGGCGTTTTGAACGCATCGGTGAAATCCCGTTCAGCTCGGAACGTAAAATGATGTCGACCCTACAGGTCGATCATGAAGATAGCGACAATATTGTCATTGTCACAAAAGGTGCGCCTGATGTATTGCTCCCGCGATGCAGCAGGATTCGCATTGGCTCCGAGACTGTCTTGCTGGACAACGCCCGACGCCAGCGCATTGTGGCCGACATCGACAGCCTTTCTGATGCGGCCCTGCGTACCCTGGCAGTCGCCTATCGTTCCTTGAAGCCGGGAGAAGACCCGCATCCAAGCGACGAGTTGGAACAGGATCTGATCTATGCCGGTACGGTCGGCATCATTGACCCTGCACGCGAAGAAGCCGCTCTGGCAATCCGCGAAGCCCGCCATGCCGGCATTCGAGTGTTGATGATTACCGGCGACCATCCGCGCACCGCGGCGCGCATCGCAGCAGACCTCGGCATTACCGCCACCCCGGCGCCGGCGTTAACCGGCTTGGAGTTGGAAAGGATGGACCAGGCTGCCTTTGCCAGTGCGGTCAGATCGGCATCCGTGTTCGCCCGTGTCGCACCCGAGCATAAATTGCGGATCGTCGATGCGCTACAAGCCGATGGCAATGTCGTTGCCATGACCGGCGATGGTGTCAATGATGCTCCCGCATTGAAGTCGGCGGACATTGGCATCGCGATGGGCATCACTGGCACGGAAGTGACCAAGCAAGCGGCCCGGATGATCCTTGCTGATGACAATTTTGCAACGATTGTACGTGCGGTGCACGAGGGACGGCATATCTTCGATAACATCAGGAAGTTCTTGCGTTACCTGCTTTCATCCAACATCGGCGAGGTATTGACCATTTTCCTCGGCGTGGTTCTGGCAGGCGTCCTCGGTCTGACTGATGCTGCAGGAAGGCTTGTGTTGCCCCTGCTGGCGACCCAGATTTTATGGATCAATCTGCTGACCGATTCAGGACCTGCGCTAGCGATGGGTATGGATCCGGAAACCGATGACGTCATGGCACGTCCACCTCGCCGGCTAACTGATCGGATCATTGATGCACAGATGTGGGCAAGCGTGTTGCAGACCGGTTTCGTGATGGCTATCGTCACGTTGCTGACCATCGATTTTTATTTGCCAAGCGGCTTGATCGAAGGCTCGCGAGATCTCGACAATGCGCGCACCGCCGGCTTTACGGTGCTGGTACTTGCCCAGCTTTACAACTGCTTTAATGCCAGATCGGACATGACGAGCGCATTTCATCACTTGTTTGCCAACAAGTGGCTATGGGGTGCGATCGCCTTGTCGCTCCTGCTGCAGATTGCGGTCGTCCATCTGAACGTGCTCAATACTGCATTCAGTACCGCACCACTTGACCCGGAGCAGTGGCTCTTCTGTGGTGTCGTTGCCAGTACGGTGTTATGGGCATCCGAGCTTCGCAAGATGCTGCAACGCGCACGTAGAACTCATTTGCCCGCGCCGGCTAACGTAACCTTTTCCCAATAGACTTCTCCGTCATATGCTTCAACGCCCTCGCCTTTTGCTCCTGCCATGAAAGCAAAACTGTCGACAGCAGCATCTATCTTCGCCGGCATTGTAGTTGCCGCTGTGGGTATTGGAAGAATGAAATGGAATGCCGAAACGCGCGAACTGCGTACCCGTCTTGATGCGGCACGGCACCCAATCACATCGAAGACGGTCGACTTCAATACACTCTCGTCTCTGCCGTCGCCAGTGCAACGATTTTTTCGGACGGTGCTCAAAGACGGTCAACCCATGGTGACGGGCGTACACGTCAGACACCAGGGCACGTTCAACATGAGTGAGTCGGATGACAAATGGTATCCGTTCACGTCGGATCAGAAGGTAGTCACGCAAAGGCCCGGGTTTGACTGGGATGGACGTATTGGTGTCTTGCCGGGTTTGAATGTTCATGTGCACGACGCCTATTTGGCTGGTGATGGCATTCTTCACGCGTCGCTGCTTGGCTTATTTACCGTTGCGCACCTGCATGGCAGTAGCGATGTGGCGGAAGGCGAACTCATGCGCTTTTTCGCAGAAGCGGCCTGGTATCCGACTGCATTGTTGCCCAGTCAAGGGGTACGTTGGCATGCCTTGGACGCCAACTCGGCGAAAGCCACGCTTGAAGACGGCAATATCAAGCTGACCCTGTTGTTTACCTTCACCGAGGCCGGGTTAATCGAGTCTGTCCGTGCCGACGCACGCGGTCGTAGTGTGAATGGGAAAATTGTACAAACTCCCTGGCAAGGACGGTTCTGGAACTACACGCAACGCGCGGGAATGTCGATACCACTTGACGGTGAAGTGATGTGGATGCTGGCAGAAGGCCCCAAGCCATACTGGCGTGGTCACATTGCCGAGATTGCCTATGAATTCGCGCAGTAGACAGGCGGGGCGGCTGGCCTTACAAAGATGGCGAAAGCTACTTTCCTAAGACTACCTCTTACCTCCCTACTGCAGGTCGTTGGTAGAGTTTTTCCGACCAAGCAGGCGCTTCCTGAAAATTCAGTGAGCCATCAGCACTGGAATAGTCATCTTCTCAAGCACGGTCAGTGTTACTCCACCCCGCAGCATTTCCTGGAAACGGGAATGCCCATAGCAGCCCATCACAAGCAGATCACTTTGCGCGGTATCGCAACATGCAAGCAGCGCGCCCCCGATATCGCTGTGCCTGTCGTGTTCCTGTATCACGTTCGCTGAAATGTCATGATGGGCGAGGTAATGAACGATATCGGCTCCGGCTACATCATTCGAGCCTGTTGGCTTCCTGCCATGGCGCAGGAGCAGTACGTCGACCTTTCCTGCACGTTCCAGCAGGGGTAAGGCATGATGCACGGCCCGGGTTGCTTCCAGGCTGCCATCCCACGCCAGCAATGGATTGTCGGCCAGTGCCTCGATTTCATGGCGATGTGGCAATACCAGAACGGGCCGTCCACTCGATACCGCAACATACTCCGGTAGGTCGTCAGCCATAGGATGGGCCGGCGCATCTGGATCCCATTGGGTAAGAATAGTCAGGTCGCTGTACCGGGCATGCAAACTCAGGCCATCAAGTTCATCATCTGCTACCAACCTGCATTCAAAAGAGGGGAGCCCGACAGAGCGCGCCGCGTCTTCGAAGCAGGCCAGAGCCGCCTCTGCTGACTTGTGCAGACGGCCAACTTCATCATGCATCGCATCCGTGACCTGCCTGCCCTGCTGCCGGGTCCGCTCCGAAAGACGCAGATAGTGAGAAACTCCAGTGACAGCAACACCAACTATATGGGTATTGGTGTTTTTCCCAGCAAGGGAGGCGGCACGTACACGCTGTACCATATGAGACGAATGATCGATATGGACAAGGATGGTCTTATAGGACATTGGACATTCCGTAGTGGGTAGGATCAGTCCGGGTAGCTCAAAGCATCGGCAGCAGCCCCGTCTAGCGGTCTTCGGCTTATAGAAACAGGGTAGTTCCCCGGTTAACTATAGGCTATAGGGGCGACTTTCCGACCGCGGCTCTGTGGTTCAATGCCATGTGAACGCAACCGTAGGAGTACTTGAAAAGCTTCAGCAAGGCAGGCATACCTTACGAGAATCAGACTTGCAGCAGCTCGGTATGGCCAAATCCCTTTTGGTAGTCAAGCACCGAAAAGAACTGGGGTCGAATCTTCAATAACAGGACATCATTGGTCTGGTTTGACTTAGTCCATTCCAGCAGCTGTGGGAAGCGTTTGATCATGCAGTCGGCAGCATGCTGAAGTTCCTTTGAGCCTGTCAGGATTTCTGTGTAAAGCGGGGTCATGAAATAATGCCGAAAGGGATGTTCCATGACTGACGTAATGACCACCAAGAAGCCTAAAAAACAGAAAGCACCGCCGCCGTTTCCGGTCGAAT
>NZ_JACYXF010000060.1 GCF_015352985.1 Noviherbaspirillum malthae
TCCTGCTCCGACAGCGTGATTTCCGCTTTCTTTGGACGTCCGCGTTCCATGGCCACACTCCTGTTTCAGCAGCATAGCCAATAGACACTTCAATTTATATAAAGTTATTTGCGGGACACCACACTAGTTCATCCTTTATATTTCGACGAATCGTGATATTGCTGGCCTATGCAAAGCGATCAGGGTCGACCAACGCCGCTATGTGGCAGGCTCTGGCTTGCCTTCACATAGCAATTCCCAAGCCCGCGCAGCAAACCTTTGATTTATCAAGGTAAATTCGAGATAGCGCAAAAACTCCGTCCAAATGTGTATCACTTTGAATTGCCCTGCAAGGTCGAAGCGTATCGGCCAGGAATGAAAGAAATCCCCTCGGAAATATGGCTGAGATGCATGTTGCAGCGCAGCAGGGAAAGAAATGCCTGCCGGATATTGTTCATCCCGACCGTACTCCAAATGCCTGTTAATCCCGGTAATTTACGGACAATCCGGTACAGGATCCGAACGAACTTTTGTAAAAGCTCTTCTCGCAAAGCCAGCCATTCGTTTGTCAGGACGATTACGTTGCTTGTCCAAATATGTAAAGCGACAAATTTTCACGATGAAAAGGCTGAATCGCCACTTCACCTCCTGAATAAAAAAACCCGCCACTACTGCTTGACGCAGATAGTGACGGGAACCGGAGAGGGATAGCAGCCTCGCGCAAATGACACACAAATGACAGCCAGACTGCACTGAACAAAAATATTCACGACCGGAGGTGCAGAAACTGCGCCTCCGGCAGATGTCCTGAAAAGACATCGCAAGACCTGTGCCGGATGGTGCAAGAGCTTGATTCTTCGGATGTATTTGCGGGCAAGAGAAAAAACCCCGGGTAATCCGTCCGAGTATGTACAAGCCCTGCATCAACGTTGCCGGAAGCGGATCCATGGATGGGGCCGTGCACGGAAGGCTCGAGAACAAATCCGCATCAAGCACAACATTGGTTTGCAAAGCACGCAAGAGTACCCAATAATTTAAAGTTACTATTTACGCAGCAGGAATAATGGGGGCATGAATGGATCGTCTGCAGTCAATGCGGGTTTTTGCGAAGGTCGTGGAACAAGGCAGCTTCGCGCGCGCCGCACAGGCGCTGGAGCTGTCCAATGCGGTCGTGACCAGGCATGTCGCCGACCTTGAGGAACATCTCGGCACAAGACTGCTGAACCGCACGACGCGCAAGCTCTCGCTGACGGAAACCGGGCATGCCTATCTCGAGCGCGTGCTGCAGATCCTGCAGGAAGTGGAGGATGCGGAAGCCATCGCCTCGGCACAGTCCAAAAAGCCGAGCGGCATCCTGCGCATCTATTCGCATCTGGGCTTCGGGCAGCAGCAGCTTGCCCAGCTGCTGCCGGCGTACGCAAGCCAATATCCGGACGTGACACTTGATGTAACACTTTCGGACAGAACGGTCGACCTCGTCGAAGATCGCTTTGATGTCGGCATCTTCATCGATTTCCAGAAATTTGACTCCAGCATGATCGCCCGTCAGCTGGCAGTTTCCGAAGCTCTGCTGTGCGCTTCTCCGGATTACGTGAAGCGGCATGGTGCGCCGGAAGAACTGGACGACATTTCGCGCCATTCCTGCCTGAATTTTTCATATGAACAACTGCGCCATCACTGGCCGGTCAAGGACATGGAAGGCAATACCATCAACATTCCCGTAACCGGCAAGGTCGTTTCCAACAACGGCGACCTGCTGCGCCATTGTGCGCTTGCCGGCATGGGCATCACGATCCGGCCCTCCTTTGCCCTCGGCGACGATCTTGCGGCCGGGCGGCTTGTGCGCTTGCTGCCCGATCATCATCTCGGACAGCTTCCCGTGATGCTGGTCTATCCGAGCAGGCGGCTGCTGTCGGCCAAGGTCCGCACTTTCGTGGATTTCATGGCGCGCCAGTTTCCTCGACCGGAAGAAGATCCGTGGCAGTCGCGGGCCATGCAGCAGGGCCTGCGGGCAGCGGTCTGAAAGGCGCGCACGGAATTTCCGCCCTGCTGCGGTTGTCCTGAACATGGTATGTTGTCGCAATCAACCATTCCATTTATCTCTTTTCATTCATGTGCCAGCTTCTTGGAATGAATTGCAATGTCCCGACCGACATTGTGTTCAGCTTTACCGGTTTTGCCACGCGGGGCGGTCGCACCGACGTCCATCACGACGGCTGGGGCATCGCCTTCTTCGAAGGCGCGGGGGTACGCCATTTCGTCGACCATGAGGCGGCCATTGCCTCCCCCGTCGCGGAGCTGATCAAGCGCTGGCCGATCAAGTCCAAGAACGTGATCGCGCACATCCGCAAGGCGACCCAAGGCAAGATCGCCCTCGAAAACTGCCATCCTTTCGTGCGGGAATTGTGGGGACGCTACTGGGTCTTTGCCCATAACGGCGACCTCAAGAATTTTGCGCCGGAGCTGAACGGTGCCTTCCGTCCGGTGGGCTGCACCGACAGCGAAATGGCATTCTGCTACCTGCTGCAGGAAATGCGCCGGCGTTTCGGCGGCACGCCCCCCTCGCTTCCCGACCTGACTGCCGCCCTGCGCGAGCTCACCGCGGAAATCGCTTCCCACGGCGCATTCAACATGATGCTGTCCGATGGCACGGCCCTGTTCGCGCACTGCTCGACCAACCTGCACTACATCGTGCGCAAGTACCCGTTCGCCATGGCCAAGCTGGCCGACGAGGACATGACAGTCGATTTTTCCCAAGTCACCACGCCCAATGACCGGGTCGCGGTCATCGTCACGGCGCCGCTGACCGACAACGAGACATGGACACAATTCGCACAGGGCGAGATGAAGGTTTTCGTCGAGGGAGAGCCTGTTTCTCTGTGACTCCGCCGCCAGGTTTCGCCGTGGATCCGCACCTGAACTGCCATTGCCCGCATGAAACCTGCACTGCACAATCGAAAGTTGCGCCGCGGCAATTAAAAATAGGCTAGAGTGTTTACGAAGTAATTCAGGCTATTCAGTGACGGCTTGCTCAGGCAATACAAGTGCGAAGAGGCCGTATGCGTCGGCTCCCGACCAACGTGACGGGGATTCCTGCGAGGAAAAGGACGGTGACCCATACGACCTGTGCGCATTTTTCTGGCGGCATGCTGGCCCACGGTGCAATATGACTCCAACAAGGCGAGACCACACGCAATGATTGCCAATCTCATGCCCAACGACAGCCCGGCGATTCCGCTGCGCGTCCGTGAATTCTTCCTCGCCCGCCAACCCATTCTGGACCGCAACCAGTCGCTGGTTGCCTACGAACTCCTGTTCAGGAATGCCGCCAGCGGTCCGGCGCGCTTCACCAGCGACCTTTCCGCGACCGCATCGGTCATTGCCCATACCTCCCAGTTGGGCATGGAAAAAGTCGTCGGCGAGTCGCTCGGCTACATCAATGTCGACGCCGCCGTGCTGATGAGCGATATCTTCCAGTTCCTGCCGCGCGAAAAGGTGGTGCTGGAAATCGTGGAGACCGTGAAGGTGACGCCGGAGATCTTCGACCGCGTCTCGCAGCTGGTCAAGGCCGGCTTCCGCTTCGCGCTCGACGATGTCATCACCGACGGCGAAGATGTGCGCAAGCTGCTGCCGCTGGTGGAGATCGTCAAGTTCGACCTGCGCGACATGCCCTTGTCGGCCCTGCTCAAGCTGACCGCGCAGTTCAAGGCCGCCGGCAAGAAGCTGCTCGCCGAGAAAGTGGAAACGCCGGACCAGTTCAAGACCTGCCTCGATCTCGGCTTCGATTATTTCCAGGGCTACTATTTCGCCAAACCGCTCATTCTGAGCGGCAAGAAGCTGTCGCCGTCGCAGCTGGCGATCATGCACCTGATGAACCAGGTCCGCTCCGACGCCGACAATGCGGCCATCGAAAGCAGCGTCAAGAAGGACGTCACGCTGTGCTTCAACCTGCTGCGACTCGTCAACACGCCTGCCATCGGTGCACGGCGGCGCATCGACTCCGTCAGCCAGGCGCTCATGCTGCTCGGCCGCAGCCAGCTGCAGCGCTGGCTGCAGATCATGCTGTATGCCGAGCCGTGCAAGAAGGGCCACAACATGACGCCGCTGCTGACGCTCGCAGCCACCCGGGGTAAGCTGCTGGAGCTGATTGCGCAGCAGGTCGATCCGCGCAACCGCGCCATGGCGGATACGGCGTTCACCGTCGGCATCATGTCGCTGATGGATACCCTGTTCAGCATGCCGATGGCCCAGATCCTGGAACAGGTGTCGGTGGTGGAGGAAGTCAGCGAGGCCCTGCTGCATCGCACCGGCCCCTTCGGCGAAATGCTGCGCCTGGCCGAGCACATGGAACGTGTGGAAGAAGCCGGCACGATGCTGGACGATCTCATCCTGCATTTCCAGCTGTCGGATCACGACCTCTACAACCTGCAGGTCTCGGCCTTCGAATGGGGCGACAACGTGGCGCGCAGCGCCTGCTGAAACCGATCAGCCAGCTTCATTGAGTCCAGGCTTTCCGCATCGCGCGCCTGGACCTTCCCTTTTCCCTTCTTCCCTGCATCAGGAAAGATTCGGCGCCAGCCAGCGCTCCAGGTCTTCCTTGCTCGCCCCGCGCCGCTGCGCCATGTCGTCTACCTGATCCTCGCCGATCTTGCCGACCACGAAGTACTTCGACTCCGGATGAGCGAAGTAGAAGCCCGAGACGGAAGCGCCCGGGAACATCGCAAACGACTCGGTGACGCGCATGCCGACCTCTTCGGCCTGCAGCACTTCGAACATGTCGGCCTTGACCGTGTGTTCCGGGCAGGCCGGATAACCGGGCGCGGGACGGATGCCGCGGTAGGCTTCCTTGATCAGTTCCTCGTTGCTCAGCTTTTCCTCGGGCGCATAGCCCCACAGGTCCTTGCGCACCCGCTCGTGCAGATGCTCGGCGAAGGCTTCGGCCAGGCGGTCGGCGAGCGACTTGAGCATGATGCTGCTGTAGTCGTCATGCGCATCCTCGAAGCGCTTCTCATGTTTCTCGATGCCGATGCCGGCGGTCACCGCGAACAGGCCGATGTAGTCGGCGATGCCGGACGACTTGGGCGCGATGAAATCGGCCAGGCACTGGTTCGGGCGGGCGACGCCGTCGATCACCGGCTTGGCCGTCTGCTGGCGCACGCCGTAATAGGTGAACGCCACCTTGGTGCGCGACTCGTCGGTATAGATCTCGATGTCGTCATCGTTGACCGTATTCGCCGGCAGCAGCGCGATCACGCCGTTGGCGGTCAGCCAGCGGCCTTCGATCAGCTTCTTCAGCATGGCCTGGCCTTCCTCGTAGACCTTGCTGGCCTGCTCGCCCACCACCTCGTCCTTCAGGATGGCGGGGAACGGTCCGGCCAGGTCCCAAGTCTGGAAGAACGGGCCCCAGTCGATGTACTGCGCCAGCGCGGCCAGGTCGTAGTTCTTGAATACCCGGCGGCCGATGAACTTCGGCTTGACCGGCGCGAATTCGAGCTTCGTCTTGTTCGCGCGCGCCTCGGCCAGCGTCACCATCGGCACCGCCTTCTTGTTCGCATGCTGTTCGCGGATGCGCTCGTAGTCTGTCTTGATTTCCTCGATATAGCGGTCGCGCTGCTCCTGCGTCAGCAGCGACTGCGCGACCGAGACCGAACGCGAGGCGTCCGGCACGTAGACCACCGGGCCTTCATAGTTGGGTGCGATCTTCACCGCGGTATGCGCGCGGCTGGTGGTGGCGCCGCCGATCAGCAGCGGAATCTTCAGCATGCGGAAATGCTCGTCGCGCTGCATTTCCTTGGCCACGTAAGCCATTTCTTCCAGCGAGGGCGTAATCAGCCCCGACAGGCCGATGATGTCGGCATTCTCGGCCTTGGCCTTGGCCAGGATTTCCGAGCACGGCACCATCACGCCCATGTTGACGACTTCGAAGTTGTTGCACTGGAGGACCACCGACACGATGTTCTTGCCGATGTCGTGCACGTCGCCCTTGACGGTGGCGATGACGATCTTGCCCTTGGGCTTGGCAGCGATGCCAGTCCTCTCTTCTTCCAGTCGCTTTTCTTCCTCGATGAAGGGAATCAGGTGGGCGACCGCCTGCTTCATCACGCGCGCCGACTTCACCACCTGCGGCAGGAACATCTTGCCCTGGCCGAACAGGTCGCCGACGATGTTCATGCCGTCCATCAGCGGACCTTCGATCACATTGATCGGACGGCCGCCGCTGGCGGCGATCATCGCGCGCGCTTCCTCGGTATCCTCGACGATCCACTGGGTGATGCCGTGCACCAGCGCATGCGCCAGGCGCTTTTCCACCGGATCGCTGCGCCACTCCAGGTTCTGCTCTTCCTTCTTGCCGCCGGCTTTCAGCGTGGCGGCAAACTCGATCATGCGCTCGGTCGCATCCTCGCGGCGGTTCAGCACCACGTCCTCGACGCGCTCGCGCAGTTCCGGAGCGAGTTCATCATAAACGCCGACCATCCCGGCATTGACGATGCCCATCGTGAGGCCGGCCTTGATCGCGTGATACAAGAAGACGGTATGGATCGCTTCGCGCGCCGGATCGTTGCCGCGGAAGCTGAAGCTCACGTTCGAGACGCCGCCGCTGATCTTGGCATGCGGCAAGTTGTCGCGGATCCAGCGCGTGGCATTGATGAAATCGACCGCGTAGTTGTTGTGCTCCTCAATGCCGGTGGCGATCGCGAAGATGTTCGGGTCGAAAATGATGTCTTCCGGCGGGAAGCCGACTTTCTCGGTCAGCAGCTTGTAGGCGCGCTCGCAGATCTCGATCTTGCGCTCGAAGGTATCGGCCTGGCCGGTTTCGTCGAAGGCCATCACGATGACGGCCGCGCCGTAGCGGCGGCACAGCTTGGCTTGGCGCAGGAATTCCTCCTCGCCTTCCTTCATCGAGATCGAGTTGACCACCGACTTGCCCTGCACGCACTTGAGGCCGGCTTCGATCACCGACCATTTCGACGAGTCGATCATGATCGGCACGCGCGCGATGTCGGGCTCGGACGCGATCAGGTTCAAGAAGCGGGTCATCGCGGCGATAGAATCCAGCATCGCCTCGTCCATGTTGATGTCGATGATCTGCGCGCCGTTCTCCACCTGCTGCCGCGCGACCGACAGCGCCTCGTCATACTGCTCGTTGAGGATCATGCGGGCGAAGGCCTTGGAGCCGGTGACGTTGGTGCGTTCGCCGACGTTGACGAACAGCGAATCCTCGTCGATGACGAAAGGCTCGAGGCCGGACAGCTTCATCGTCGGCGACGAGACGGGCAGCATGCGCGGGGGCAGCTTGCCGACCGAATCGGCGATCGCCTTGATGTGGGCCGGCGTGGTGCCGCAGCAGCCGCCGGCGATATTGACGAAGCCGCTCTCGGCGAAGTCCTTGAGCAGGGAAGACGTAATGTCCGGAGTTTCGTCGAAGCCGGTGTCGGCCATCGGGTTGGGCAGGCCGGCATTCGGATAGACGGAGATGAAGGTGTCGGCGATCTTCGACAGTTCTTCCGCATAGGGCCGCATCAGCGCCGCGCCGAGCGCGCAGTTGAGGCCGACCGACAAGGGTCTTGCGTGACGCACCGAATGCCAGAAAGCGGCCACCGTCTGGCCGGACAGGATGCGGCCGGAGGCGTCGGTGACGGTGCCGGAAATCATGATCGGCAGGCGCTTGCCGGTTTCTTCGAAATAGGTGTCGATGGCGAACAGCGCCGCCTTGCAGTTGAGCGTATCGAAGATGGTTTCGACCAGCAGCACGTCGGCGCCGCCGTCGACCAGGCCGCGGGTCTGCTCAAGATAAGCCTCGACCAGCTGGTCGAAGGTGATGTTGCGGGCCGCAGGGTCGTTGACGTCGGGCGAGATGGATGCGGTCTTCGGCGTCGGGCCGAGCGCGCCGGCGACGAAGCGCGGCTTGTCGGCGGTCGAATACTTGTCGCAGGCCGCGCGTGCCAGCTTGGCGGCGGCCACGTTCATTTCATAGGCGAGATGACCAAGGTGGTAATCGTCCTGGGCCACGCTGGTGGCACCGAAGGTATTGGTTTCGATCAGGTCGGCGCCGGCGGCGAGATACTGCTCGTGGATCTCGCTGATGACCTTCGGCTGGGTAAGCACCAGCAGGTCGTTGTTGCCCTTGATGAACAATTCCTTGCCGGGCACGGAGAAGTCGGCGAAACGCGCGCCGCGGTAGTCCTCCTCGCTCAGCTTGTATTGCTGGATCATGGTGCCCATCGCGCCGTCGAGAATCAGGATGCGCTGGGACAGCAGATCGCGCAATAGCGCTTCGGTGGAGGAGATGGCGTCGCGTTTCATGGTTTCCCTTCAAAGCAAAAAACCCGGCCTGCAAAGCGGGACCGGGTTCAACGTCCGCTTTAGCTGCATTTTTAACGGGACTTGACCCTGGCGCCCGCAAGCTGGGTTTTGACTTTTTCCAATCAAATCGGCGCCAAAAAATTATACGTGAAATCAATATCTTGAGTAAGCCGCAATCGGCGTACGGCGGTCTGCCGCTGCGGTTATTGCGCAGAGCTGTGCGGGAATGGAACAAATCTTGTGCAGCCACACCAATGTTGCCTGCAGACGGAATGATTTAGGATGAACGCTCATTTAGCCAATCCCCAAGCCAAAAGGAGACTCCGCCATGACCCATCCCACCATGCGCCGCATCGCCGGTGCCCCAGCCACCAGCCGGCTCGACGCCGCCACGACTGCACTGATCGTCATCGATTTCCAGCAGGAATATTTTGAAGGCGGCAAGCTGCCGATTCCCGACGGCCGCTCGGCGCTCGACAAGGCCCGCGAACTGGTCGCCTTTGCCGACCGCAGCGGCATCAGGGTGTTTCATGTTCAGCATGTCGGCGCCAGCGGCGGGCCGCTGTTCGCCGCCGATGGTGCGTCATCGGCATTCCACCAGGACATCCTGCCGCAGCCGCACCATGAACAGGTGCGCAAGACCACCGCAAGCAGCTTTGCCAGCACCGACCTGCATGCACGCCTGCAGGGCCAGGGAATCAAGACACTCATTATCTGCGGGCTGATGACGCATATGTGCGTTTCGACCACGGCGCGCGATGCACGGCCGCTCGGCTACCAGGTCATCGTCGCGGCCGACGCCAGCGCGACACGCGACATCGATGCCTGGGATGGCGGCGTTGTCGGGCATGCCGAGCTGCACCGGGCAGCGCTGACCGAAATCAGCGACAGTTTCGGCGAAATCCTGCGCACGGCGGATATTCTCGCGCTGCCGGTCGCTGCGGACAATAACGCCAAGGCGGCCTGAACCCGCGGGGCGCTGCGGCACATCAGCGGAAGCGCCCGCCCTCCAGCGGAAATCCTTTCAGGAACTCGGCAGCGGGCAGGCGCTTGCTGCCCGGCTTCTGCAGTTCGCGTATGCGCAAGGCGCCGCTGCCGCAGGCAACGACCACGCCTTCCTGCGCATTGGCCGCCAGCACCTGGCCGGGTTCGGCAGACGAATCCGACTCGACCAGTGCGGCGCGCCAGAACTTGACGGGAATGTCATTGAAATGAGCGACGGCGCCGGGAAACGGGTTGAAGGCGCGTATCTTCCGATGCAGCACGGCCGCAGGCTGGCTTAGATCCAACGCCGCTTCTTCCTTGGCAATCTTGGCTGCATAAGTCACGCCCTCATCCGGCTGCGGCGTCGCCGGCGGCAGGCTGCCCTGCTGCTTCAACCGGTTCATCACATCGACGATCATCCTGCCGCCCATGGCGGCAAGCCGGTCATGCAACTCGCCGGTGGTCGTCCCGGCATCGATGGGCATGCTCTCCATTGCCAGCATCGGCCCGGTGTCCAGCCCTTCCTCCATCTGCATGATGGTGATGCCTGTCTCGGCATCGCCGGACTCGATCGCCCGGTGAATCGGCGCCGCGCCGCGCCAGCGCGGCAGCAGCGAGGCATGGATGTTGATGCAGCCGTGGCGGGGAATGTCAAGCACGCTGCGCGGCAGGATCAAACCGTAGGCTGCGACGACCATCACGTCATGCGGCGTGGATTGCAGCAGCGCATGCGCCTCCTTCGCCACATCCGGATACTTGCCGTCCAGGCGTAGGGAAACCGGCTGGGCCACGGGAATGCCGCGCGCCGCCGCAAACTGCTTGACGGGTGATGCATGCATCTGCATGCCGCGTCCGGCGGGCCGGTCCGGCTGGGTCAGGACAAGCGGAACGTCGAAGCCTGCGGCATGCAGGGCCTCCAGGGCGGTGGCGGCGAATTCGGGAGTGCCGGCGAAGATGATTTTCATGGGCTGGAAGCGGGATGATTGCGGAAGCCGGCGCCGGCAGGTGAAGAAAGAAACGGCGCCGCATTCCGGGCGCCGCGTTGTTCAGCAAGACCAGCGGATCAACAGATCAGCGTGCGGCGACTTTCTTCTTGTCGCGGTTGAGCTCTCGCTCTTCTTTCAGCAGCTTGGTCTTGATGCGGTTGCGCTTGAGCGGCGACAGGTATTCGACGAAGACCTTGCCCTTGAGGTGATCCATTTCATGCTGGATGCAGACCGCGAGCAGCCCGTCCGCTTCGATCTCGAAGGGCTTGCCCTCCAGGTCGAGCGCGCGCACCTTCACCCTCGACGGCCGTTCGACGCCGTCATAGATGCCGGGCACCGACAGGCATCCTTCGTCATAGACCTGCTTTTCCTCGCTCGCCCAGACGATCTCGGGGTTGATGAACACCTGCAACGCATCATGCGCGTCGGAAGTATCGATGACGATCAGCTGTTCGTGAACGTCGATCTGCGTCGCAGCCAGGCCGATGCCCGGCGCGTCGTACATGGTCTCGGCCATGTCGGCGGCCAGCTTCTTCAAGCGCTCGTCGAAGACCGTTACGGGTTTGGCGACCTTGTGCAGGCGCGGATCGGGGTAACGCAAAATATTCAGTAGGGACATACGGCTTTTGTGCAACAGACCCGTTGTAACGGGGTGTCGATTCTCTTGCTAGTTCAAGGATTTATGTGCAGAATTTGATTCAATTTGGCAAGTTATGGCCAAGTAATCATTTACAGCTTGGCAACATGCCGTGGCAAAGACACAAGAAGAAAAACATGCGCCACGTTTCATTGGATCGATCTATGAAAAAGTTTAGCACAGCAGCTCTTCTCCTCGCATTCGCATCGGCTTCCGGCGCGCATGCCGCCGGGGAAACAACAATGTCTCCGCGCTGTGCTTTCCTGCCAAATGCGCCGGATCAGCACACCGTCGTGCGCGGCGACACGCTTTGGGACATTTCCGGCAAATTCCTTCAGCATCCCTGGTGCTGGCCGCAGGTCTGGGGCATGAACCGCGACGAGATCCGCAATCCGCACTGGATCTACCCCGGCCAGACCGTCTATCTCGACCGCGCCTCGGGCAAGCTGCGCCTCGGCAGCCCGGTTGGCCAGGGTAATCAGGGCAATGCCGACGGCGTGCCGACGGTGCGCCTGTCGCCGCAGCTTCGTACCGAAGGACTTGGACAGGACGCCGTCCCCGCAATTCCCTCGAGCGTGATCGAGCCCTTCCTGTCGCAGCCGCTGGTCGTCGCCGAAGGTGAACTCAAGGATGCGCCGCGCATCATGGCAACCGATGAAAGCCGGGTCATCCTTGGCAAGAACGACAAGGCCTTCGTGCGCGGCGATCTCAAGTCCGGCACCTCCTTCCAGGTATTTCGTCCCGGCACGCCGCTCAAGGACCCGGTCAGCCGCGAGGTCATCGGCTATGAAGCGGCCTATCTCGGCACCGTCAAGCTGGAGCGTGCGGCGCAGGCGGCCAATGAAGCCCACGTCTTCCGTGTCGTTACCGTGAAGGAAGAAATGGGCGTGGGCGACCGACTGCTGCCGGTACCACCCGCTCCCATCCTGAACTACGTGCCCCATCCGCCGGAAAAACCGGTCGATGCCCGCATCGTCTCCGTATATGGGGGCGTTTCGCAGGCAGGCCAGAACCAGATTGTAACGGTCAACCGCGGCAGCAAGGATGGCATCGATCTCGGCACGGTGCTCGAGCTTTACCGCTACGGCCAGGTCGTGACCGACCGTACCGAAAAAGGCTCCGTCTTCTCGGTCGGCTCCTGGGGCAAGCCCAAGGTGAAGCTGCCGGACAACCAGTACGGCAGCCTGTTCATCTTCAGGATTTTCGACAACATTTCCTACGGCCTGGTCATGCAGGTGACCGATACGGTGCAGGTCGGCGACGTCGCCAAATCGCCGGAATAATTTGACACCGTTGATGCTGTCATCCTCGCAAGCCCAGGAACTGGGGTACTGGATCAGGCTGGTGGAGACACCCGGCGTGGGCAACCAGACCGGCCGCAAGCTGCTCGCGGCTTTCGGCTCGCCGCAAGCGGTCTTCGAAGCCGATTTCCATGCGCTGGCGCAATGGGTGGCGCCGCGCATCGCCGATGCGCTGGCGACTCCGGTCACCGCTGCCCTGCAGGCGCAGATCGACAAGACGCTGGAGTGGGCGAACCAGTCCGGCAACCAGATGCTGACTTTGGGTGATGGCTGCTATCCCAAGACGCTGCTGGATATTTCCGATCCGCCGCTGGTGCTGTATGCGAAGGGGCGTACCGATCTGCTGAATGCGCCCGCCGTCGCCGTTGTCGGCAGCCGCAATGCCACCACGCAAGGTCTCATCAACGCCGAGAAGTTTTCGGAAGCGCTCAGCGAAGCCGGCTTGACCATCATTTCCGGCCTGGCACTGGGCATCGATACCTCGGCCCACCACGGCGGCTTGCGCGGCAAGGGCTCGACCGTGGCCGTCATCGGTACAGGCGCCGACATCGTGTATCCGGCCCGCAACCGCGAACTGGCGCACCGCATCGCCGAGACCGGATGCATTCTCAGTGAATACACGCTCGGCACATCGGCCGTTGCCGCCAATTTCCCGCGGCGCAACCGGATCATTTCCGGATTGGCGCAGGGCGTGCTCGTCGTCGAGGCCGCCGCACGCTCGGGCTCGCTCATTACCGCACGCATGGCCGGCGACCAGGGACGCGACGTCTTCGCCATCCCCGGATCGATCCATTCTCCTCTGGCCAAGGGTTGCCATCTGCTTATTAAACAAGGCGCAAAGCTGGTCGAGTCGGCGCAGGATATTCTTGAGGAGCTGACACACTTCGCACCCGCTCTTCCAGAAATTTCCGTTTCGGCAGTCGAGCGCGAAGAGGAAGCCGATGCAACCGGCGCTCCCGAATGCGCAGTGCTTTCGGCCCTGGGATTCGACCCGGTGCATGTGGACACGCTGGCCGAACGATGCAATATGGGCATTGCCGAGCTGCAATCGGCTTTACTGAATCATGAACTGAATGGCATGGTAGAAATGCTTCCCGGAAGCATCGTACGGCGAGTGGCAACATCCTGAAACCAAAAACTCGCTGTCGGCATTTCCGGATTTCGGATATGCTTGGAACGCAAGACTGCAATATTTATTTGTACTGTCGCTGGCATGGCACCTCTTTTCTTGGCTTTTTCGGTGTCGATATGCAAGAAAAGATGAACACGAGAGTGTCATTTATTCGCAACCAGGTCTTGGCGCGCAGTCGGCGTCACGGCCTTAACGGTACAGTGAAATCATGTTCGACGTTCTCGTTTACCTTTACGAAACCTATTACCGCCCGGAAGCCTGCCCTGACTCGGATGCCCTGGTCAAGAAGCTATCGGCCGTCGGTTTCGACGAAGAAGAAATTTCCAAGGCACTGGGTTGGCTGACCGACCTTGCCGAAACCACCAACGAGTTTTCCGACCGCTATCCGCAGCAAACGGCGTTTTCCTTCGGCATGCGCATCTACGCGCCGCAGGAAATGGATGTGCTGGGCACGGAAACGGTAGGCTTTCTGCAGTTTCTCGAATCAGCCAAGGTCATCGATTCGATCCAGCGCGAAATCATCATTGAACGGGCACTTGCGGCGAGCGACCCCCAGGTATCGCTCGACAAGATCAAGGTGATCGTCCTGATGGTATTGTGGAGCCAGGGCAAGGAACCCGATGGCCTGATCTTCGACGAATTGTTTTCCGACGACGAAGATTCCGAACCGCGCCTGCTGCACTGAATTTCGCTTATCTCTTGTCAAACTAGATCAATATCAACCCGCTGTTGTCGAAAACTCAATCTTTCGCGTGGCGGGTGCCGCTCTTCTCCTTGCTTGCGGATTCTCCCGCAACGCGCTTATCATTGGCCGCTAATTCACCGGATAAGTTGTTATATTAGTAGGGATTGCGTTTGAGCAATCCTGCTCCGGCCGCTTTTCATGCATGACCGCGCGCCTATCCGCGCCACTTTCGAGAATACTTTATGACTAAGACCCTCATCATCGCAGAGAAGCCCTCTGTCGCGAACGATATCGCGAAGGCGCTCGGCGGCTTTACAAAGCACGATGAGTACTTTGAATCCAACGAGTATGTGCTTTCGTCGGCTGTCGGCCATCTGGTCGAAATCGGCGCGCCCGAGGAATACGACGTCAAGCGCGGCAAATGGACATTTACCCATTTGCCGGTGATTCCGCCGCATTTCGCGCTCAACCCGATCGCCAAGACCGAATCGCGCCTGAAGGTGCTGACCAGACTCATCAAGCGCAAGGATGTCACCGGTCTGATCAACGCATGCGACGCGGGCCGTGAAGGCGAACTGATCTTCCGGCTGATCGCCCAGTATGCGAAGGCCAAGCAGCCGATCAGGCGGCTTTGGCTGCAGTCGATGACCCCGGGCGCCATCCGCGACGGCTTCCACCGCCTGCGCGAAGACCAGGAAATGCTGCCGCTGGCCGATGCGGCCCGCTGCCGCAGTGAAGCCGACTGGCTCATCGGCATCAACGGCACGCGCGCCATGACCGCCTTCAACTCGAAGGAAGGCGGCTTTTACCTGACCACCGTCGGCCGGGTGCAGACGCCGACGCTGTCGATCGTGGTCGAGCGCGAGGAGAAGATCAAGAGTTTCGTGCCGCGCGACTATTGGGAAGTGCGCGCCGAATTCATCTGCGCGGCCGGCGTCTATGAAGGCCGCTGGCTCGACACCAAGTTCAAGAAGGACGAAACCGATCCGGAAAAGCGGGCCGAGCGCCTGTGGAGCAAGGCGGCGGCCGAATCCATCGTTGCCGCCTGCCGCGGCAAGCAGGGCACGGTCACCGAGGAATCGAAGCCGGCGACGCAGATCGCTCCGGCCCTGTTCGACCTGACCAGCCTGCAGCGGGAAGCCAATGCCCGCTTCGGCTTTTCCGCCAAGAACACCCTCGGCCTGGCCCAGGCGCTGTATGAGAAGCACAAGGTGCTGACCTATCCGCGTACCGATTCGCGCCACCTGCCGGAAGACTATCTGGCTACCGTGCGGCAGACGCTGGAAGTGGTTGCCGAAAACCATAACTACCAGCAGTTCGCATCGCAGATCCTGAACAAGAACTGGGTCAAGCCCAACAAGCGCATCTTTGACAACAGCAAGATCAGCGACCACTTCGCGATCATCCCGACCACCCAGGCGCCGAAGAACCTGTCGGAGCCGGAACAGAAGCTGTACGACCTGGTGACGCGCCGCTTCATGGCGGTATTCTTCCCGGCGGCCGAGTTCCTGGTCACCACCCGCTACACCGAAGTCTCGGGCCACCAGTTCAAGACCGAAGGCAAGGTGATGACCAATCCCGGCTGGCTGGCGATCTACGGCCGCGAAGCCGCCAACGACGACGACAAGGAAAACGCGGGCACGCTGGTGCCGGTGGCCAAGGGCGAGAAGGTGCAGACCGAGAAGGTCACCGCCAACGGCCTGGTCACGAAACCGCCCGCCCGCTATTCCGAAGCCACGCTGCTGTCGGCCATGGAAGGCGCCGGCAAACTGGTCGACGACGAGGAACTGCGCGAAGCGATGGCCGGCAAGGGGCTGGGCACGCCGGCGACCCGGGCGGCCATCATCGAAGGCCTGCTGAACGAGAAATACCTGCTGCGCGAAGGCCGCGAGATCATTCCGACCGCCAAGGCCTTCCAGCTGATGACCTTGCTGCGCGGCCTCGGCGTCAATGAACTGACGGCGCCGGAGCTGACCGGCGAATGGGAATACAAGCTGTCGCAGATGGAGCGCGGCAGGATCAGCCGCGAGGAGTTCATGCGCGAGATCGCGCAGATGACGCAGATCATCGTCAAGCGCGCGAAGGAATACGACAACGAGACCATTCCCGGCGACTATGCGACGCTGAACACGCCCTGCCCCAACTGCGGCGGCGTGGTGAAGGAAAACTATCGCCGCTTCGCCTGCACCAAGTGCGAATTCTCGATGAGCAAGATTCCCGGCAGCCGCCAGTTCGAAATCGCGGAAGTCGAGGAATTGCTGCAGAAGCGCGAGATCGGTCCGCTGCAGGGTTTCCGCTCGAAGATGGGCCGTCCCTTCGCCGCCATCCTGAAGATCGTGCGCGATGCGGACATCAACAACTTCAAGCTGGAATTCGACTTCGGCCAGAACCAGGACGAGGGCGAGGACGGCGAAGGCGTCGATTTCTCGGAACAGACGCCGCTCGGCGCCTGCCCGAAGTGCAGCAGCGGCGTCTATGAAATGGGACTGGCCTATGTCTGCGAAAAGACCGTCGCCAAACCCAAGGCCTGCGACTTCCGCAGCGGCCGCATCATCCTGCAGCAGGAAATCCTGCCCGAGCAGATGGCCAAACTGCTCAACGACGGCAAGACCGATCTGCTGCCCGGCTTCATTTCGCAGCGCACGCGCCGTCCCTTCAAGGCTTATCTGGTCAAGGACAAGAACGGCAAGGTGAGCTTCGAGTTCGAAGAGCGCAAGGGCAAGGTGCCTGCCAAGGGCAAGGCGGAGGACAAGGACGAAGCGGAAACCGCAGCACCGAAGAAGGCGGCCTCGAAAACGGCCGCCAAGACCGCGGCGACGAAGACTGCCGCGGCCAAGCCCGCCGTCAAGAAGGCAGTCGCCAAGAAAGCGGCGGCCAAGAAGGCAGCCTGACGCACCGCCCATTCCTCTGCTGCATCGCAGGAAACCGAACGGCCTTCATGTTGAAGGCCGTTTTTATTCGACGCTGCGTTGCCGCAATGCGGGTGCGGCCAGCTGTTCGGAGACGTTGATGCGTCCCGGTTCGTGCGTATCGTAGTGAGGCAGGTTGTCGTTGATGGCCGCCCATTCCGGCACGTCGAGGGTGAAGATGTGGGCTGCCGGCGTGGCGTCCACCTCGCTGTCGAGGCTGCCCATGCGCAGCCTCAGCACCGCCGGCTCGGCGTCGCGCCGCGAATAGAGCGGAGTGCCGCAGCTGCGGCAGAAAGCCCGCTTCTTGCCGGGCGACGATTCGTATTCCTGGATCAGGTCTTCTCCCTGCGTCCACCGGAATTTCTCCTTTTCCACCGGCGCGGCAATCACGCCGCCGCCGCCTTGCGCCTTGCGGCAGTCACTGCAATGACAGACCGTGATCGTGCCGAACGCGCCCTCGTATTCATAGCGCACGCCGCCGCACATGCAGCTTCCTTGCATCATGCTCTTCTCCTCTTGCCCGGCCGTTACTTGCCGTTGCTTGCCTTTACTCAGTCATTTCGTCTCTTCCCTCGGTCCCGCTTCTTGAGGGAAATCCTGTACTGGAACTCATGCCAATAATCGGCAGTCGAACGATTGCATTTCCACTATCGTTCCAACGGTGCGCGAAGACACCACCTTCTTGCTGCTTGCTGTTTCAGTCGTCTTCGCGGTGCGGGTACCGCCAGCCTCGTTGGAATACGCAACGTGATCCAACTCACCGGAGGATATTATGAAACAACGTCTATTGATATCGATGATCAGTGCCGTCACGCTCGCCTCGACATTGACCGCATGCGGCACGCCTTCACGCAATACCGTCGGCACCGGCGCGGGCGCAGTCCTTGGCGGTGCGGCCGGCCATGCCATCAGCGGAGGCAGCACACTGGGTACGATCGGCGGCGCAGCCGTGGGCGGCGTGGTCGGCAACCAGATCAGCAAGTAAGCAGTTCCCAAGCTGATCCTTCTCCCGCCCCTCCTTGCCCGAATGCGGACAGGAAAGCGCTTCATCCGCATTCGGCAAGTCCCGCCGTGATCCACGGCGCCTCATTCCCTTGCCTTGAGCCGACCTCAACCGGTTCTTCCGAAGAAGATTGCCGTGCCTCTTCTCACACCTGAATACGCATCAATTTCTTCGCGGTGTAACCAAATGCATCGGTCGGAACTTTCGGTTATTGAAAGATTCTCACACTCGCAGCATGCAATTTTGGCATGAGCTTATCTGCCACATGTTACCGACTATCGATTGATTCCTTAAGGAGAACTCTCATGATGAAGTGGACAATTCCTCTCGTATGCGCAATGGTACTCAGCGCATGCGGCACCTCCGGCATGAATTCAAGCACACGATCCACTAGCAGCTCTCCGAGCGCCACCAGCGGCTCCGGCAGCTATGGCTCCAGCAGCTCGATGGGCTCCTCCAGCAGCGGCGCCACCGGTGCAAGCAGCTCCATGGGCAACGCTTCGGGCGGCAGCGCAATGGGCTCCGGCACCACGCGCGATCCCGGCACAGGCGCAGGTGCAACCGGCAGCTCGGGCACCGGCATCGGTACCGGCACAGGCTCCACGGGCGGTGCAGGCTCCGGCTCCTCCGGCAAGTAAGCGCGACACCGGCAAGACCTTTATTCGAGGCGGGATGCCGGCATCCCGCCTTGTTCCGCCTTGTACCCCTTGAAGCTCAACACTGAAGTTCGAAAGCCCTTCTTTTCCCATCCCCTGCCTGCCTCATATTCCCGTCGGCGCAGTCCCGTGTCCACGGTGTAGCCAAGCGTTTGCGTCGATGCGACGTCGGCTCCCGACTCGCCCTTACGTCAACTTGAACGCATGGCGGCTTTCGAGATCGAGCAGATACCGCTTGCGCGGCAAGCCGCCCGCGAATCCCGACAGAGAACCTGAAGAACCCAGCACCCGATGGCAGGGAACGATAATGGAAATCGGATTCCTGCCGATGGCGGTGCCGGTCGCGCGTATCGCATTCGGCCTGGCGATCCGTTGGGCAATCGACGCATAAGTGGCCGTCGTGCCGAAGCGCAGCGAACGC
This sequence comes from Noviherbaspirillum malthae, assembly GCF_015352985.1. Lineage (GTDB taxonomy): Bacteria > Pseudomonadota > Gammaproteobacteria > Burkholderiales > Burkholderiaceae_D > Noviherbaspirillum > Noviherbaspirillum malthae. Next base: position 18,998 of record NZ_JACYXF010000060.1, read on the forward strand.
AGCGCATCCCATACCGCCTGCTGGAAAGGCGTGCCCGACGCATCGAGCGCCAGATCGAAGTCATGCCGTTCGCCGCGAAAATAATCCTCCAGTTGACGCACCGCCGCAATCAGGTGCGGCTGCGCATCATCGCGCTGCCAATTTCCCGGACCTGCGAAATACTTGTGCTCCTCGAAGTAGAGCCCCGTGATACCGCGCGGGCTGGCGGCCAGCAAGAGCGTGCCGAGCGGACTGTCGTATTCGGTATAGCTGATCATGATTCATCCCATCCATAGTGCAAGTGCCGCATAACCGCGCCACGGCGACCAGGCGGCGGCGCGTACGGCGAGCTGTTTTTCGGTCAGGCGTCCGCCATCCTCCGCAGCCGCTTTCTGCAGGCCGAGGTCGCCGGCGGGAAATGCGTCCGGAAAGCGCAGGGCGCGCAGCGCGATATAGTGCGCGGTCCAGTCGCCGATGCCGCGCACGGTCCTGAGCCTGGCGATGCTGTCCTCCAGCGTGAGACCGGGCGGCATGTGCAGGCCGCCTTCGGCGGCAAAGCGCGCCAGATTGAGAATGGTTTGCGCTCTGGCTTGCGGCAAACCGATCGCGGCGATATCGGCCGCGCTTGCCTCGGCCAGAGCGGCAGGCATCGGAAAACCATGCGTGACCCGTTCGAACGGCGTTGCCTCTGCGATGCCGAAACGTGCGACCAGGCGCCCGGACAGCGTGGTGGCGCCGGCCACGCTGACCTGCTGCCCGAGCACGGCGCGTATGGCCAGCTCGAAGGCATCGAAGGCGCCCGGCACGCGCAGCCCCGGCATGTCTTTCAGCCGCTCGCCCAGCAAGGCATCGCGGCCCAGGTGGCCGACGATGACCGCGGGATTGGCATCGAGGTCGAACAGCGCGCGCACCCTCGCCACCAGCGGCATCAGCACGCCGGCCAATGAGGGCGCCACTTCCAGTTCCAGCTGCGCGCGCTCGGGCCGGTGCGTCACGCTCAGCCAGCCGTGGCTTCCGTCCAGGCTGACGCTGCGCGCATAGCTGCCGCCTCCGCCACCTCTGCCGCTGCCATCCTTATCCGGAATGACCTGCTCCACGCCGGCGATGGCGCGGTGCGACAGATAGCCCAGCATGCGCGCCCAGTCGAACGGCGGCCGGTAGGCGAGCCGCAAGGTCAGCGCGCCAGGGGCAGCCGGCGCCGCGCTTTCGCCGGCGCGCCGGATGTCGCCGGGCGCAATGCCGTAGCGCTGCGCGAACAGCGCATTGAAGCGGCGCACGCTGCCGAAGCCGGCGGCAAAGGCGACATCGGCCATCGGCAGCCGGGTTTCCTGCAGCAGCTTCTTGGCAAACAGCAAGCGCTGCGTCTGCGCCAGCTCGATCGGCGTCACGCCGAAATGCTGCATCAGCACACGCCGCAGCTGCCGGGAAGACAGCCCGACTTCGCCGGCCAGCCGTTCCAGATTGCCGTCGTTGAGCGCACCGCCGGCGATGCGCTGCCACACCGCATGGGCAAGGTTCTCCTGCAGCGCATACGGCGCCAGTTCGGGACGGCAGCGCAGGCAGGGGCGAAAACCCGCCGCCTCGGCCGCGGCGGCGCTGCTGAAGAAGCGGCAGGAGGACGGGCGCGGCGTCTTGACGGTGCAGACCGGCCGGCAGTAGACGCCGGTGGTGGTGACCCCGGTGAAGAACACGCCGTCGAAGCGCGTGTCCTTGGCCGCCAGCGCGCGGTAGCAGCTGTCGCTATCGAGGCCGCGCAGGCTGTCTGCGAATGGCGGGTCCGGGTGCGTGGGTGAGGTATCCATATGCGACGTTATACGCGCGGGCCGGAGGAGCGTCTAGCCGTTTTCGGACACCATCCGGGCAGTCCGCGCCGGCATTCCGTTGCGTGGCTGCCGTAAATCCGTCCCATCGTATTTCTACTACTTTCCCGGACACACCTGTTTGGAGTAATCTGGCTGGAACCGCAATTGCGTCTGCGGGGCCATCAACATCCGGCATCAAGAAAACCTACAAAGGACGAGACATGAGACTTCACCTGCTCGCAGCGGCCGCTGCGATCTGCTGCACCACAGCACTCCACGCAAAAGACATCAAGATCGCCCACGTCTACGACAAGACCGGCCCGCTCGAAGCCTATGCGAAGCAGACGCAGATCGGCCTGATGATGGGCCTTGACTACGCCACCGGCGGCACCATGACCGTCAACGGCAACAAGCTGGTCGTGATCGAGAAGGATACCCAGGGCAAGCCCGACGTCGCCAAGTCGCAGCTCTCGGCTGCCTATGCCGACGACAAGGCCGACATCGCGGTCGGCCCCACCGGCTCCGGCGTGGCGCTGGCCATGCTGCCGATCGCCGAGGAATACAAGAAGATCCTGATGGTCGAGCCGGCGGTGGCCGACGCCATCACCGGCGACAAGTGGAACCGCTACATCTTCCGCACCGGCCGCAACTCCTCGCAGGATGCGATCTCCAACGCGGTCGCGCTGGACAAGGAAGGCACCACGATTGCCACGCTGGCCCAGGATTATGCATTCGGCCGCGACGGCGTGAAGGCGTTCAAGGAAGCGCTGAAGAAAGCCAAGGTGGTGCACGAGGAATACCTGCCCACCAACACCACCGACTTCACCGCCGGTGCCCAGCGCCTGTTCGATTCGCTCAAGGACAAGCCGGGCCGCAAGGTCATCTTCATCATCTGGGCCGGCGCCGGCAATCCGTTCAAGATCGCCGACCTTGATCCGAAACGCTACGGCATCGAGATCGCCACCGGCGGCAACATCCTGCCGGCCATGGCTTCGTACAAGAACTTCCCCGGCATGGAAGGCGCGACCTACTACTACTTCGGCATTCCGAAAAACCCGGTCAACAACTGGCTGGTGTCCGAGCATTACAAGCGCTACAAGGCTCCGCCCGATTTCTTCACCGCCGGCGGCATGTCGGCCGGCATCGCGCTGGTCGAGGCCCTCAAGAAGACCAACGGCGACACCAATACCGAGAAGCTGATCACCGCGATGGAAGGCATGAGCTTCGAATCGCCCAAGGGCAAGATGACCTTCCGCAAGGAAGACCACCAGGCGCTGCAGTCGATGTACCACTTCAAGATCAAGGTCGATCCCGCCTTCCCGTGGGGCGTGCCCGACCTGGTGCGCGAGATCAAGATCGAGGACATGAACATCCCGATCAGGAACAAGCGCTGATCGCAGCACACCCCAAGCAGCTGAAAACCTGAAGACCCGAGCCACCCGCCCGCCAACGCCGGCGGATGGCTTGTTTCGACTTTGCGGAGACTCTGCATGCCCGCGCATCAAGCCTCATCCCTGGAAACCCGCGATCTCACGATACGCTTCGGCGGCCATGTCGCCGTCAATGCGGTGTCGTGCACCTTCGCGCCCGGCACGCTGACGGCTATCGTCGGCCCCAACGGCGCCGGCAAGACCACCTACTTCAACCTGATTTCCGGCCAGCTGAAAGCCAGCGCAGGACAGGTGCTGCTCAACGGCCGCGACATTTCCGCATTGCCGGCATCGGCCCGCACCCATGCCGGGCTGGGACGCGCCTTCCAGCTGACCAGCCTGTTCCCGAACCTGAGCGTGATGGAAAACGTGCGGCTGGCGCTGCAGTCGCGCCGCCAGGTCGGTCTCGACATGTGGAACGTCTGGAGCCGCCACCGCACGCTGATCGAGCGCGCCGAAGAGCTGCTGGAAAGCGTGGCGCTGGCGGCCAAGCGCGACGTGCAGGCGGCGGCGCTGCCGCACGGCGACCAGCGCAAGCTGGAAGTCGGGCTGCTGATGGCGCTCGACCCCGAGGTCTACATGTTCGACGAGCCGACCGCCGGCATGAGCGTCGACGAAGTGCCGGTGATCCTCGACCTGATCCGCGCGTTGAAGGCGCGCGGCGACAAGACCATCCTGCTGGTCGAACACAAGATGGATGTGGTGCGCGAACTCGCCGACCGCATCATCGTGCTGCACAACGGCACCCTGATGGCCGACGGCGATCCGGAAGCCGTGATCGCCTCACCCGTGGTGCAGCAAGCCTATCTCGGCCTGGCGCCGGTGGAGGAAGCCGCATGAACCAATCGCAATCGCAGCCGCTGCTGAAACTGGAAGGCGTGCACACGCACATCGGCGCCTATCACATCCTGCACGGCGTCGACCTTGAGGTGCCGCGCGGGCAGCTGACCATGCTGCTCGGCCGCAACGGCGCCGGCAAGACCACCACGCTGCGCACCATCATGGGCCTGTGGCAGGCGTCGCAGGGCCGCATCAGTTTCGACGGCCGCGACATCACGGCCGCGAGCACGCCCGATATCTCGCAGGCCGGCATTGCCTACGTGCCGGAGAACATGGGCATCTTCGCCGACCTGACGGTGAAGGAAAACATGCTGCTGGCCGCGCGCTCGGCGCGCAGCATCGACGATATCGACAGCAAGCGCCTGGACTGGATCTTCACGCTGTTTCCGGCGATGAAGAAATTCTGGCTGCATCCGGCCGGCAAGCTGTCCGGCGGACAGAAGCAGATGCTGGCGGTCTCGCGCGCCATCGTCGAGCCGCGCAAGCTGCTGCTGATCGACGAGCCGAGCAAGGGCCTGGCGCCGGCCATCATCGCCAACATGATCGCCGCCTTCCGAGAGCTGAAGCAGACCGATACCACCATCCTGCTGGTCGAGCAGAATTTCAATTTCGCCAGGCAGCTCGGCGACACCGTTGCCGTCATGGACGACGGCAGGATCGTGCATACCGGACTGATGGCCGAACTCGCCGAGGATGAAGCGCTGCAAACGCGCCTGCTCGGCCTGTCGCTGGCCGCGCACCACTAAGGACACTTCATGGATCAGACGCCTACTCTCAATCCCGTGGTTCCGCCCGCGCCCGCCCCCAATACCGTCAATGCCGCCGGTTCGGGCGCACCCGAACCGGCGGCATTGCCCGTCACCCGCCAGATCGACTGGGCGCCGCTGGCGCTGGTGCCGGCGCTCGCGCTGGCCGCCCTGCCCTTCATCGGCTCGATGCCGACCTGGATCACGCTCACCGCCGCAGGCCTGGCGATGGGCATGATCATCTTCATTATCGCCTCGGGCCTGACGCTGATCTTCGGCCTGATGGACGTGCTCAACTTCGGCCACGGCGTCTTCATCGCGCTCGGCGCCTTCGTCGCGGTATCGGTAATGGGCGCGCTGCCCGACTGGGCCGGCGCCGACAGCCTGCTGCTGAACCTCGGCGCGCTGGCGGCCGCCATGGTTGCGGCCATGATCGTGGCCGGCGTGCTCGGGGCGGTGTTCGAGCGCGTACTGGTGCGGGTGGTCTACGGCCAGCACCTGAAGCAGATCCTGATCACCATGGGCGGCATGGTGGTCGGCGAAGAACTGATCAAGGTCATCTGGGGCCCGGCGCAGATCCCGCTGCCGCTGCCGGCCGCGCTGCGCGGCTCGGTGCTGCTCGGCGATGCGGCGATCGAGAAATACCGGCTGATCGCGGTGGTAGTCGGCCTTGCGGTGTTCGCGGCGCTGGTGCTGGTGCTGAACCGCACCAAGCTCGGCCTCCTGATCCGCGCCGGCGTGCAGGACCGCGAGATGGTGGAAAGCCTCGGCTACCGCATCCGCCGCCTGTTCGTCGGCGTCTTCATCGCCGGCTCCGCGCTGGCCGGCCTGGGCGGCGTGATGTGGGGCCTGTACCAGCAGAACGTGATTCCCCAGATGGGCGCGCAGGTCAACGTGCTGATCTTCATCGTGATCATCATCGGCGGCCTCGGCTCCACCGGCGGCTGCTTCCTCGGCGCCCTGCTGGTCGGCCTCTTGGCCAACTACACCGGCTTCCTCGCACCCAAGGTCGCACTCTTTTCCAACATCATCCTGATGGTCGCCATCCTGTTGTGGCGTCCACAGGGCGTCTATCCGGTGACCAGCAGATGATCAGCCGACTCCTTTCCCATGACATGCCGCGCAGCCGCGTGCTGGCGGTGATCCTCACCGTGATCGTGCTCGGGCTGGCCTTCGCGCCCTTCCTGTTTCCGGGCGCGAAGTCGCTCAACGTGGCAGCCAAGATCCTGATCTTTATCGTGCTGGTCGCCAGCTACGACCTGCTCCTCGGCTATACCGGCATCGTGTCGTTTGCCCACACCATGTTCTTCGGCATCGGCGCCTACGGCATTGCGATTGCCAGCACGCGCTTCGGCGCCGGCTGGAGCAGCCTGGTGATTGGCGCCGCCGGCGCGGTGGTGCTGTCGCTGCTGCTGTCGCTGGTAATCGGCCTGTTCTCGCTGCGGGTGCGCGCGATCTTCTACGCGATGATCACGCTGGCGGTGGCCTCGGCCTTCCAGACGCTGGCCTCGCAGTTGTCGGAAATCACCGGCGGCGAGGACGGCCTGAACTTCAAGCTGCCCGACGTGCTCGCGCCCTCGTTCTCGCTCAGCGAGAATCTCTTCCTCGGCGTTTCGCTCGACGGCAGGCTGATCACCTACTACCTGGTGTTCGTCATTGCCGCGCTGCTGTTCCTGGCCATGCTGCGCATCGTCAATTCGCCGTTCGGCCGCGTGCTGCAGGCCATCCGCGAGAACGACTTCCGCGCCGAGGCGATCGGCTACCGCACGGTGGTCTACCGCACCTGGTCGAATGTGCTGGCGGCGGTGTTCGCCACGCTTGCCGGCTGCCTCCTGGCAATCTGGCTGCGCTACAACGGTCCCGATACCTCGCTGTCCTTCGAGATCATGATCGACATCCTGCTCATCGTGGTGATCGGCGGCATGGGCACGATGTACGGCGCGATCTTCGGCGCCACCGCCTTCCTGCTGGCGCAAAGCTATCTGCAGGATTTGATGGGGCTGGCTTCGGGAGCGACGCAGTCGGTGCCGCTGCTGTCGGCGCTGCTGTCGCCGGACCGCTGGCTGCTGTGGCTCGGCATCCTGTTCATCCTGTCGGTCTATTTCTTCCCGACCGGGCTGGTCGGCAAGCTGCGCAGCAGGAGCGCCGCATGATGCCCTCCTCCCATTACCTGCGGTGCTGCGAGCGGGAAATCCACTATGTCGAATGGGGCAGGCGCGGCCTGCCGCCGGTCATCATGTGGCACGGCCTGGCGCGCACCGGGCGCGATTTCGACGACCTGGCCGAGGCGCTGGCCGATAGCTATCACATCATCTGCCCCGATACATTGGGACGCGGCTTTTCGCAATGGAGCCCGGACCCGGACAACGAGTACTGCCTCGCCTTCTACGCGCGCATCGCGCGCGAACTCGCCGATCAGCTGGGATTCGGCACCATGCGCTGGGTCGGCACCTCGATGGGCGGCGCCATCGGCACGGTGGCTGCGGCCACCACGCTCAAGGGCCGCATCAGCCGCCTGGTACTCAACGACAACGGCCCGGCATTGGCCGGCGCAGCCATCGAAAGAATCAAGGCCTATGCCGGCCATCCGCCGATGTTCGGAACCATGCAGGAATTCGAACAATTCCTGCGCACCGTCTACAAGCCCTACGGCTGGCAGAGCGATGCGCAGTGGCGCCGCATGGCCGAGACCTCGGCGCGGCGCATGCCGGACGGGAAGATCACGCCGCACTACGATCCGGCGATGGTGCGCCAGTTCTTCGTCCATCCGGACGACTATGCGCTGTGGGATCATTACGACACGCTGACGATGCCAACGCTGGTGATGCGCGGCATCGATTCAGACCTGCTGCTGCAGGAGACCGCCGAGGAAATGACGCGGCGCGGCCCCTGCGCCACGCTGGCCGTGATTCCCGGCTGCGGCCACGCGCCCGCGCTCAACGTGCCGGAACAGATCGGCCTGATCCGCGACTTTCTGCAGCGCTGAATCAAGCGCCGGCGTATATCAGACGCCGGCCAACAGCGCAGTCAACGCCAGCACCGCCGGTACGGTCTGCACGAACAAGATACGTTTTTGGACCGTCAGCGCGCCCCAAATGCCGGCGACCGCCACGCACGAGAGGCCGAACATCGCAAAGGCATTGGCTACCGCGGCATCGCCGTGCAGCAGCGCGACTGCCAGCGCGGCGGCGAGAAAGCCGTTGTAGCATCCCTGGTTCGACATCGCCGGCGCCATCGACTCCACCTGCGCATCGCTGAGGCCAAATACCTTGCGCCCGCGCGTGCGAAACAGCACGGTTTCCAGCAGGAAGATGTAGACGTGGATAAGAAGCACAACGCCGATGAGTATTCGTGCAAGCAGCATGCGGACCTCCCTTGTCCTGTTTTGAATGCGGTGCGCTGAATGACCTGGAGTCATGGTAACAGCCTTCGCCGCCGACCGGCCGGCTGAACTTTTGCGGTACATTCCGCTCTTCCTACCATGAATGCGCAATCCGTTCGAGCGCCACAAGATGCGCGCGGACGGCACAACCATCAAAGACAGCGCATATCACCGACGCAATGCGTACCGGAGCGCATGGGGTCGATACGGCGACGAGCCGCATCGATAGGAAGCTGCTTGCAGCACGGCAGGCCAGACACATGGTGCCGGAGCAGGGAGAAATGACAAAAAGCGCTAATCCGGAGTGGCCGGTCGGAACCGGCGAAATGCGGACATTGATTCGAAGGCATGACTGGGCTTCCACCGCATTGGGCCCCTTGCCGCGCTGGCCGCAATGCCTGCGCAATACGGCGGACATCCTGCTTGCGCTGCCCATGCCGGGCATCCTGCTGTGGAGCGCGGAAGGCGTGATGCTGTACAACGACGCCTATGCCGAGCTAGCCGGCGACCGCCATCCCTGGCTGCTCGGACGCAAGGTGCAGGAAGGCTCGACCGGACATACCGATTTCCACACCACCGTGCTTAAGACCGTCCTGAGCGGCCGCTCGCTGGCGTACCGCGACCAGGAATTCCTCGTCAGGCGCAACGGCGGCCTGCAGCCGGTATGGCTGAATCTCGATTTTTCGCCGGTGCCGGGCGAAAGCGGCGAGCCGGCGGGCGTGCTTGCCATCATCACCGACACGACGCCGCGCGTGCTGATGGAACAGGCCCTTCGCAGCAGCGAAGCCAGGCTGTCGGAGATCTTCGCGCGCGCCAAGGTCGGGCTGTCGGAGCTGTCGCTCGACGGAAGCTTCCTGCGCGTCAACGACGAACTCTGCAGCATGCTCGGCCGTTCGCGCGAAGAGCTGCTGTCCAAAGGCGTGCCGGACGTGACGCATCCCGACGATATTCCCAAAAGCATCGATGCCCTGGGGGTACTGCTCGGCACCGGTGAAGCGGCATCGCTGGACAAGCGCTACCTGCACAGCGGCGGCGGCATCGTCTTTGCACGCAGCAGCATTTCCCGCCTGGACGACGAGGAAGGGCAACCCAGTTCGCTGCTGGCCGTGACCGTCGACCTGACTGCGCGCAAGCTGGCCGAGCAGGCGCTGGCAGACAGCGAGGCGCGCTTCCGTGCGCTGGCGGAAACCTCGCCCGCCCTGATCTGGCATCTCGATCCCGAGGGGCATGTCCGCTATGTCAATCCGCGCACCAGCGAGCTGACCGGCGTGGCAACGGAGCAGCTGCTAGGCGCCGGCTGGCGGGACTTCCTGCACCCGGAAGACGGGCCCGGCTACATCGAGGCGCTGACGCAGGCGCAGCAGGAGCGCAAGTCGCTGCATTACCGCTTCCGGGTGCGCGACAGGGAAGGTCAATGGCACTGGCTGGCTACCCATGCTTCGCCCTGGTTCCAGGAAGACGGCAGCTATGCCGGGCATGTGGGCATCTCGCTCGACGTCACCGAAACGGTGCTGGCGGAAGAGGAGCTGACGGTCAGCAACGAGCGCCTGAAGCTTGCCATCGAGGGATCCGGCGACGGCATCTGGGACTGGGATATTCCGACCAACAAGATGCTGTATTCGCCGCGCTTCAAGGAGATTCTCGGCCTGTCCGAAGACGACGTGCTGGAAGGCTACAGCGACTGGGAACAGCGCGTGCATCCGGAGGACCTGCATCCGACCCTGACCGCGCTGCGCGCCTGCCTGACGGGCAGATCCGCCTCCTTCCAGAGCGAATACCGAATGAGTTGCAGGGACGGCGAGTGGAAATGGATCATGACGCGCGCCGTCGTGGTGGCGCGCGATGTCCACGGCCAGCCGCTGCGCATGACAGGTACGGTGTCCGATATTTCGGAGAAACGCCGTTCGGAGGAAATCATCTGGCGCCATGCCAACTTCGATACGCTGACCGGACTGCCCAACCGCCGGCTGTTCCGCGACCGGCTCGACCATGACGCCAGGAAATCGCAGCGCAGCGGCGAACCGCTGGCCCTGCTGTTCATCGACCTCGACCGCTTCAAGGAAGCCAACGACCTGCTCGGACACGACATCGGCGACCAGCTGCTGATCGAGGCGGCCAGCCGCATCAACGGCTGCGTGCGCGCCTCGGACACCGTGGCCAGGCTGGGCGGCGATGAATTCACGGCGATCCTGACCGATCTCGATGACCTGACCCATGTCGAGATCGTGGCGCAGAAAATGATCGATTCCCTGGCGGCGCCTTTCCAGCTCGGCAATGAAGTGGTCTATCTGTCGGCCAGCATCGGCATCACCCTGTTCCCGAACGATGCGGCCACGCCGGAAAACCTGATCCGCAATGCCGACCAGGCGATGTACGCGGCAAAGAGCAACGGCCGCAACCAGTTCAGCTACTTCACCCGCTCCATGCAGCAGGAAGCGCACAACCGCCTGCGGCTGATCGGCGACCTGCGCAATGCGCTGGCGGGAAACCAGCTGCGCGTCCTGTATCAGCCGGTGATCGACCTGCGCACCGGCGCCATCAGCAAGGCGGAAGCGCTGCTGCGCTGGCAGCACCCCAAGCTCGGCATGATCGATCCTCCCCGTTTCATTCCCTTCGCCGAAGAGTCGGGGCTGATCAACGAGATCGGCGAGTGGGTCTTTCTGGAGGCGGCGCGCTGCTCGCGCCACTTCGGCAGTCGCCTCGGCAAGCCGTTTCAGATCAGCGTCAACAAGTCGCCGGTGCAGTTCATGTCGCGCTCGGAACAGGCCGACTGGCCGAGTCACCTGAAGAACCTGGGCCTGCCGGGCAGCAGCATATCGGTGGAAATCACCGAGGGCCTGCTGCTCAACGCCTCCTCGCGCGTTGCCGAGCGGCTGCTGCAGTACCGCGACGCCGGCATACAGGTGGCCATCGACGACTTCGGCACCGGTTATTCATCGATGGCTTACCTGCGCAGGTTCGACATCGATTATTTGAAGATCGACCAATCCTTCGTGCGCGACGTGGCCACCGACCCGGGAGACCGTGCGATCGTGCGCTCCATGATCGCCATGGCGCACGAGCTCGGGCTCCAGGTGATCGCCGAAGGCATAGAGACGCCGGAGCAGAAGGCTTCGCTGATGGAGGCAGGCTGCGACTATGGCCAGGGTTTTCTGTTCTCACGCGCGATCACTCAGGAGGAATTGGGGCGGGCGCTTGGAATGAACTGATACCAATCCCAAGTCCTGCCATGCCATGGCTTGGGACTATTATTAACCCGCTTTCTGATGCGAACGCGCCGCATGAGAAACGGCATGCGCGATCGTGCGAGGAAGCTGCAGAAGGCCGCGCGCCGCGTGCGCGCCCTGCGCCGCGGCGCGCAGCCCCCGGCCCAGCAGATCTGGCTGGTGGAGACGATCCACCAGCCAGTCGTGATTGCGGAATCTTGCCGCGCGCCAGACGTTGGCCACGGCCAAGCCGCCGTGGCGCGCGAGGCAGGCGTGGTCGCGATACAGGGCGATATGCTGCAGCTTGCGCTGCCTTCCGAGCAGCCGGGTCTTGTACGGGTAGCGCCCCCAGAGGAAATGATATTCCTCGCCTCCGCGCGCAATGCATTCGCAGATGGCCAAGTAGCAGCAGAGCGTGCCGAGGCCGTAGCCGTTGAATGCGCTGTCGTGGGCGAGCACCTGCAGGAAGTAGTGATTGCCGAGACGCAGCTCGATGGCCCCGGCGCGGACCTCGCCCCCGATGATCACTTGCGTCAGCAGGCCGTAACGCCTGACCAGTTCGAGGACGCGCACGACTTCGTTCTCGTCGATGTAGGAAGCCCGGTGCCGGCCCTGCATCCGTGCATGATTGAGCTCGACGATGCGCCGCACCGCGTCTTCGTCAATACCGTCCTTTTCCAGCACTTCATGCCGCATGTCGGGATGATCGCGCCGCAGCTTGTTCATGTAGCGGCTGAGATAGCTGCGCGTGGATTTGCCGAGGCTGGAGCGGTAGGCATCGACCGAGTCCGGCAGGCGCAGCACGATGTCTTCCGCGCAGTCGAAATGCTGGTACGGAAACGGCAGGTCCGGCGTAGGCGAGCCTTCCGCATGCACTGCGTGGAATTCGATTACATCAATGTCTTCGTGCGTTGCGAAGACATGCCGCGCGAAGCGGCTTACCTCTTCCTGCGGCAGCCCGATCTGCTCGTTGAGCACGCGCGCGATACGGCCGTCGCACCGCCACAGCAGCGCGGCGAGCGCGCCATCCTTCCCGCCGCGCGCGACATAGGCGTGAACGCCCTGCCGCAGATCGCAGTAGTGCCGATGATGCGCAAGCGTGGCGAAAGGGCTGTGGTACAGACTCTCGAGCAGGCGTTCCAGTTCATCGGGAAAGTCGTTTTCAAAATCGGAAATGGTGACGCAGCCAGAATTCATAAGCGCAAGACGTAACAAGGCCCGGTGCAAACCGTAAGGATGCAGCGCAAAGGTGCATAGCCTTATTCATCATGCTGTGCTCGCGCCGGCTTTTCCAGTGCGAGAGGCTGCCGGCTTGTGAGTCCTCAAAAGGCTGCGCTAAGTCCCGGATTTCTATTGCGGCGGTGTTGTATTCGCAGCGAGACATGCGCCGGATGTTTCATTAATGACGCAGGTTTCGGCCTGGCCTCGCAGCCGCCGTGTGTCGGCACGGCAGCTTTGCTGAGGATTGCTTAACGCTGATCAAGAACCCGTCAATTAAAGAACGGCAAGATGTGCCGATGCGTGTCGCCTTCGCTTTCCGGGCGCATGCAAAAAACCCATGCAGCACGCGGCGGCCGGCCACTTTCACGGAGAACGGACTTGCAGCGGCGGCCTGAACAACAGCAATTCCATTACACGAGCCATTGCCAACGGCACCGCCGCGGCACAGCGACATTGGGAGATGACAATGAAAACATTCAGCCTGAACTTGAAACCGCTTTGCCTGGCGCTCATTGCGGCAGGCTTCCTGTCCGCCTGCGGAGGCGGCGGCGGCGACAGCACAGCCCCCTCGACCGGCACGACGCCCGGCGGCACCACGACTCCCGGTGGAGGCACGACACCGGGCGGCGGTACCACGACTCCCGGTGGCGGTACGACTCCAGGCGGCGGTACTCAGCCCGATCCCGGCACACCGACATCCGGCACGCCCGCACCGGTACCTGCAACCGCCTCCATGGTCATGTCCTGCCCGGGCGGCGCAAACGTGCAGTGCAGCGGCGGCAGCATCATCCGTACCGAAAACAATATTTCGCTGACCAGTTCCGGCGTGCAGGCCTACGGCCGCTCCACCAGCGACCTTGCCACGCCCATCGTGGTCAGGACCGGCGCAACCGGCTTCGAGCCGGCATCCGGCGGCTCGGCTGAAATCCGCGTTACAAAAGTTGGCGATGCGCCGGCTTCCTCGCCCATCGTCATTCTGCGTAATCTCGGCCTGTCATGGGACAACGTCAATGACCGCCCGCCCATCGTTGAAACCTTCAACAATACGCAGGGACGCACCATCCTGGCGGCGGACGGCACGGTAACGACCAACAACGCGCTGCCGCTCCCGACCGATCTCAGCTACTACGATTTTGCAACGCTCGGCCCGCGCGCCACCCAGCTCAACTATGCGAACAACCGGTACTTCCCGCGCACCGGCAATCCATCGCGCTGCGCGCCGGAGGTCACCTCCTGCCCAACCGAGGAAATCATTGCCACGCGTCAGTCGCAGGGTGAATGGAGAACCGGCAATGCTGCCCGGCCGGACAATCTCTACACAAGCCGCTTTCACGAAGACGGCGACATCCATGCCGGCAACGCGACACCCGGCTCGACGCCAGCCTGGCTGGACGGCGGCAACGGCATCGGCATTCCGTTCCCCGGCTCCAAGGGTTACCGCGACATCGACCACTGGAGCCTGCGCTATACCAACCTCGGCGCCTGGGTCACCCAGGATACGGTGATCATCGAGGAATGGGCGCGTGCCGGCAACGAGCACAACAAGAACCGCCGCGGCCTCGTTGCCTACGGCGCGGTGACCGACCCGGCCACTGTACCGACCACCGGCACGGTTACCTATACCGGATTCTCCTACGGCTGGTATTCGAACAATGCCACCGTCGATCCGACGATCTTCATCGGCACGGCGACCGTCACCGTGAATTTCGCCACCCGCGCAGTCACGGTCGCAGTACAGAATACCAACTCCAATGACGGGGCCAATGCAGCATTGCCGGTCGCCTTCACCACGACGGCCGGCATGGGCGCAGCCAATACCAACGTCGCCAATTACCTGACCGGCACGGCGACGGCCGGCAACCTGAGGGGCGGCGTTGGCGGCCGTTACTTCGGACCGGTCACCAACGGCGCACCGCCGGAAATGGGCGGCACCTTCCAGATGACCGACCGGACAACCGGCCAGCTGGTAATCGGCGGCTTCATGGTGGCACGCCAGGCGCAGTAAGGCAGGCGAGGCAGCTCAATAACAACAAACCAAGGATGCTGCGCACCGCAGGACGGTGCTGCAGCATGCGGCAAACTCTACCGCGGCAGCGCAAGCTGCCGCGGTTTCTTTTTTCCGGGCGCCCCTGCCTGACGCTCCGCCCTGGCCGCGTGTATGATGGAACGATCCCGTTTTCTTCGCCGGCAATCGTGTCTGTTTCGTCAACGCCCTCCTTCCCCCCAGCCTTCGATCCTACCCAGCTGCTGATGCTGATGCAGGACGGCGAAGAGCACAGGCACTTCGTGTTCGAACTGCTCGAGTCGATACTCAGGAACGGCACCACTTCGCTGGATGCCGCTCGGCAGTCTTGGCGCAACGGCAAGGCGGACCATGCAATGCGGCAACTGCATACGGTGCGCGGCTCGCTCGGTTCTTTCGGGCTGCGGCGTTTCGCGGCAACCTCGCTGGAGACTGAACAGGCACTGCGCTCGCGGCAAGAGGCAGCGCCTGATGGGGTCGCCGACGATGGCATTGACAATCTCTTCGATACGACCGAGCGGGCACTGGCGGACGGCCTTGCCGACATGCGCACCTGGCTGAACGCGCAGCGCCTTTCCATGCCGTAAGCCGCTTCTTTTCCGGCGTCTTTCCTGCCGTTCCGCCTCCCGCAAGTTCAACAGGCCCGGTCAAACCGGCAGGCCACATGCTTTCCGGCTTTGCGCTACACTCGATTTCCCATATTCCCGTACCGTGCCGAGAAACCGCCATGCTGACAGCCACCCGCCCTCCGCAACTGAAGACCGTCCTGATCGCAAGCGGACTTGTTCTCACGCTCGCCATGGGCGTGCGCCACGGTTATGGTTTCTGGCTGCAGCCGATCTCGCAGGCCTATGGCTGGACGCGCGAAACCTTCTCGCTGGCGATGGCGCTGCAAAACCTGATGTGGGGCGTGTTCGCGCCCTTCGCCGGCATGGCGGCCGACCGCATCGGCACCGCCCGCGTGGTGCTGGCGGGCGCGGCCTTCTATGTCGGCGGCCTGCTGTGGATGTCCCTGGTATCGCAGCCGACCGCATTCGTCATCGGCTCGGGCGTGCTGGGCGGCGCTGCGCTGGCCTGCACCGCGTTCGGCGCCGTCAGCGGCATCATCGGCCGCGCCGCACCTGAATCCCGGCGTTCCTGGGCCTTCGGCATCTCTTCCGCAGCCAGCTCCTTCGGCCAGTTCGTAATGATGCCGGTCGAACAGCAGCTCATCGCCCAGGCCGGCTGGCAGAACGCCTTCTACATTCTGGCCGCGCTGGTGGCGCTGGTAATGGTGCCGATGGCCTTCTTCCTGCGCGAGATGCCGGCACAGAAATCGACCGGCGGCGAACAGAGCATCTTGGAAGCCACGCGCGAAGCCTTCGCCTACCGTCCCTTCCTGCTGCTGGTGGCCGGCTACTTCGTCTGCGGCTTCCAGGTGGTGTTCATCGGCGTGCACATGCCTTCCTACCTGAAGGACAAGGGCATCATGGACCCCAACGTCGCCGTGATGGCGCTGGCGCTGATCGGCCTGTTCAACATCTTCGGTTCCTACTACGCCGGCAAGCTCGGCGGCATGCTGCCCAAGCGCTACCTGCTGTCCTCGATCTATTTCACCCGCGCGGTCGTGATCTCGCTGTTCCTGCTGGCGCCGCTGACACCGGTCTCGGTGTACGTGTTCGCCTGCGCAATGGGCCTCTTGTGGCTGTCCACCGTGCCGCTGACCAACGGCGTGATCGCCGGCATCTTCGGCGTCAAGTACCTGTCGATGCTGTCGGGCTTCGTCTTCCTGTCGCACCAGGTCGGCAGCTTCCTCGGCGTCTGGCTGGGAGGCTACCTGTTCACGCTCGAGGGCAACTACAACACCGTGTGGGGCATCACCATTGCGCTCGGCGTGTTCGCCGCGCTGGTGAACCTGCCGATCAATGAAAAGGCCATCGTCCGGCAGCAGCCGGCGCTGGCCTGAACCCTGTTTCAGTAGCCGCCATGAACACTGCCGCCCTCCGCCCCCGCCTGCTCCGCCTGCTGCTCGGCGCTGTCCTGGCCGCGGTGCTGGCGCTGGCCTTCATCGGCTACCTGCGTCCATCCTTCGTCTTCGATCTCGCCAACCGCATCATCCTATGCATGTGAATCCGCTCGCGCCGTCATCCGCTCTTCCCTCCGCCCGCGCCGTCGTGCAAAACCTGGGCGCTTCGCGCATCCGCGAAGTCGCCAATGCCGGCATCGGCATGGAAGGCGTGCTGCCCTTCTGGTTCGGCGAACCGGACCAGGAAACACCGGGCTTCATCCGCGATGCGGCCAAAGAGGCGCTCGACGCCGGCGACACCTTCTACACCCACAACTTCGGCATTGCGCCGCTGCGCGAAGCGATCGCCAGATATGTGTCGACCCTGCACCGCCCGGTGGATGTGAACCGCGTGGCCGTCACGTCGTCGGGCGTATCGGCGCTGATGCTGCTGTCGCAGCTCATCGTCAGTCCCGGCGACCGCGTCGTCGCCGTCACGCCGCTGTGGCCCAACCTGGTCGAGATACCGAAGATACTCGGCGCCGAGGTGGTCAAGGTGCCGCTACGCTTCGGCCAGACCTGGGAGCTGGATGTGCAGCAGCTGCTCGATGCGCTCACGCCCGGCACCCGCGCCGTGTTCCTGAATTCGCCCAACAATCCGACCGGCTGGGTGATCACGAAGGAACAGCAGGAAATCATCCTGGCCCACTGCCGCCGGCACGGCATCTGGATTCTGGCCGACGATGTCTACGAGCGCCTGGTCTACGACGCGGCCCCGGACACGCGCGCCTGCGCGCCGTCGTTCCTCGACCTGTCGCATCCGGAAGACCGCATCGTCTCGGCCAACAGCTTTTCCAAGTCATGGCTGATGACCGGCTGGCGGCTCGGCTGGGTAGTGGCGCCTGAGCCCCTGATGGCCGACCTCGGCAAGCTGATCGAATACAACACCTCCTGCGCGCCGGGTTTCGCGCAGCGCGCCGGCATCGTCGCGGTCGAACGCGGCGAGGAAATCATCGCCAATACCGTGGAACGCTACCGCGCCGCGCGCGACTTCCTGCATGCGCGGCTCAATGCCATACCGGGCATCAGCGCACCGAAATCCAAGGGTGCGATGTACCTGTTCTTCCGTGTCGACGGCGCGCAGGATACGCTGGCGCTGTGCAAGCAGCTGGTGGTGGAAGCGCGGCTCGGTCTTGCGCCGGGAAGCGCATTCGGCCCCGAAGGTGAAGGCTATATCCGCTGGTGCTTCGCCAGTTCGCTCGACCGCCTCGAAGACGGCGCCCAGCGGCTGGAACAATTTTTGAAGCGCTGACCATCCCATTCCGCATGCCAGGCACGGTCTTCGTCAGGATAAAGAAGCGTGCCGTGATCGCACCCACCCTGCCCCGTGCATGGTCTGCAGCCATGCACGCTTCAGATTGAAGCCTGCAGTCCGGGCAACGCTACTTGATAGACAGCACGTATTCGGCCAGCGCCTTTGCATCCGCATCCGAGACTTGCGTCTGCGGCGGCATGGGCATTTGGCCCCAGACGCCCGAGCCGCCAGCCTTGATCTTTTTGGCCAGCCTTTCTGCGGCACCGCTGTCGCCACTGTACTTGGCGGCCACATCTTTCAGCGCAGGGCCCACCCGTTTTTGATCGACGGCGTGACAGGCCATGCAGTTCGATTTCTTAAACAAGGCCTCATCGGCAAGAGCCGGACCTGTCGAAAGCAGATAGCCAGACGCGACACATAACGCCAAAACTTTGTGCATGAACATGATCCTCATATCGGACGCGACATGGCGCACCTGAGATGTCAGCCCGCCCGCCATGAAGCGGGACTGCGAGCGGGGAGCTGATCACCATGCAAGGCTTGCCGAAAACCGCGTTGGTCGGAGAGACTTCCACTTGCAACGGCATCGCCGGTTCAGCAGCGGGAGCTGCTGCATATCAGCTCGGGGTCATCTTGATGATTTCACCCTCGTCGGTCGCGACGTACAAGTTGCCGTCAGGTGCCTGAACTACCGAGCGGAAGCGTCCTGCGGGCATCGGCAGCGATACCTTGGTTCGCTTCGCACTTTGGCCGTCGGGACTGATGTCCAGGACGTCCAGGCGGTTGCCCACCGGTGTTCCATGGATGCCGATGCCCATGTAGGAAACTACCATCTTGCCGTTCCAGTCCTTCCATTGCTTGCCGCTCAGGAATGTGGCGGATGACATGCCTTGGGACATTCCTTCATTGGTCCAGGCCGGCTTCATCGCCTTGGGATAGGTCTTCAGGTCAGTCATGGGCATGAACTTGGACCGCTCCTTCGGATCCATCGCGCCCATCTGATTGGGGCTGTAGCCACAATACTTGTCAGGACAGTCGCCGCGGCCGTTGACGTTGGAGCGGGGATCCCATCCGCTGTTGCCGCCGGCCTTGAGTGCAGTCACCTCATCGGTATGCCATGGTCCGTTTTCAGCCGTGAACGGCTGGTTGCTCCCAGGACGGAAAGCGATGCCTTGAGGATTGCGATGTCCATACGTGAAGATGCGCGGGTCGAATCCCTGCGGCGCATTATTGCCTGGAGCAGGCTTGCCGTCGCGGTCGATGCGCAGCACCTTGCCGCCGATGCGCGTTGGACTTTGCGGCACTTCGCCATTGTGGGTGTCGCCGGTGGTTACATACAGGAACCCGTCGCCGGGGCTGAAACGGATGCGGCCGCCGTTGTGGGCGCCCGACGCACCGAACGGATGGTCGCTCGGCGCAGTCTTGTAGGGGATGTCGTTGACAATGTCGTTGCGGCCGGAAAGCTTGGTCATGTCATCGTTGACGACAAAGCGTATGACATGGTTAGTCTGCGGCTGCGCCATGCTGGAGGCCGAGTAGACATAAATGAAGCGGTTCTTTGCGAAGTCGGGGTCAACCGCAACACCGTTCATGCCGGCTTGGCCGTCGCAGAACAAATCGTCGGCCTTGGTATCGTAATCCTTCGAGTCCTTCATGCCGAGCAAGCGGTTGACGGTGCCTGACGGCGTTCGCACGGAGAGTCCGTTGCATTTCTCGGTAAAGAACATCGTGCCGTCCGGAAGGAAAGCCATGTCCCACGGGTTGCTCAACTTGGACAAGACGGTAGTCGCTGTCAAATTCGGCGCTGCCGCGCCGGCAACGCCAGAAACAGCAATGCCGGAACTTGCCATAAGCATGCAGCTAACAAGTTTAGTAAGACGCATAAAATCCTCTCCTCAACTTATCGTTGATTATTGGGATGCTGAAAATATGGATCTTCCGAAATAAGCACACGCCGGCTTTTTGAGTGTAGATCGTTGTATTAATGACATCCAAAACATTTTGTCTATCGGTCTACTGCTTCGATAGAAGCGATTGATCCCCTTGTTATTGACATGGTGCAGCGAGGATAACCATTGCAACGGTCTGCTTCTGTGCCTGAATTCTGTGCAAACCTTGGCAAAGGCAGTGCTGGCAAGGTTGTCCGGTTCCTTTTCCGGCGATCATGAAGGGCCGATTGCAATTCTTTATTGCACCAGGGCTAAACGGTTTGGATATGCGCCACGCTGGTAAATTTGACCTGTAGTCACAGAAAATGCATGGTGGATGATGCAGTTCGCCGGCAGGGTGGAAGACCGTGCTCGGCGGCTTGGGTATTTTCCGGTGATGAGATTTGCATTGATAAAAAATTAATCAACGCGTAAATAGGGGGTGCGGACAAAAACTTGGACTACTTGGAGGTAGTTCATGTACTCATACGAAGACCGCGTTCGAGCAGTAAAACTGTATATAAAGCTCGGAAAACGCCTAAATGCGACCATTCGGCAGTTGGGC
>NZ_JACYXF010000061.1 GCF_015352985.1 Noviherbaspirillum malthae
TCAAGCTGGCTATCTGCGCCGAGCAATCGTTCCGGCGTTTGAAGGGATTCACCTGGCTGGCAGAGGTGATTCGAGGAGTGAAGTTTGTCGATGGAGTTCGTGAGCATCAGCAGCTGGCCGCCGCCTGATCAATCACCGTCTATCCACAACATTTGACGATACCTCGTGGTAGAAATCGGGGTGCCATATGGAACGCGCGTGTTGACGACCTGATCGCCCTTGGCATCATAAAGTATGACCCAGCCCGTCTCGCCGATATTTGCGACCTTCGCATTCTGGTACAAGGCTGCAAAATCTTCCGCTTCCAGAAAGCTGGATGCAGCAAGTACCCGTAAAGCAGACTTGGCACTTGTCAGCTCTTGGTCGATGGCCAACGCGACAGAGTGGGCAATTTCCATCTGATTTTCTTCCGAAGACCGATGAAAAGCATCATGAAGGCGCGCGACCGCAAGTCCGGAGAAGACTACCACTGGAACTAGAATGATCAATGCAAGCAACAGCAGGTAGCTACGGACTTTCATTGCAATTTATATAATATTGGCGGGGTGTTGCGGAAACGCTGTTTTTCCAAGGTTCCTGATTGTATGTGAATTTGCATTTTAGAAATTGCGTTCAGATAAATATGAAAAGCCTGTCTCATGGCACCGGTCCGCTTTAACGGTACCCGAGCGCTTACTTCGGAGAATGTCGGAAGAAAGCAATGCGACGCGTCGGAACCTAGTCGGTTAAACGGCAATGGCTGGAATTGAACAAGTAGCAGCCGTATTTAAGATTCCTGTGCTGGGAGGGAGGCCTAGGAACCCGACTATCGACATTGTTAGCAAAAGGGCATTTTTGCGACATTATGGGGGATCTGTTGAATTACCGATGGGTACTGCAACCAGCCGGCGCGCCGACACGGGACTGGCTGGACCAGACATTTGATCGCAAGAAGCTGCCCCGCCCGGTCGTTCAGGTCGAAGCCAGCATGCTTCTGATTCTGCCTGCATTAATTTCAGAGACCGGACTTTTAAGCTTTATTTCCCGACACCATTTGGGAGCCGGCACTCCATTGAAGGAGGTGCAGCTGAAAGAAACAACCATGCACCGAAGGCTTGTGGTCACTTATAGGAGAAACAGTTATTTGTCACCCGCAGCACTTAAATTGATCGAGATCTTCGAGAACCTTTAAACCTGTATCGCATGCTTAGTTTCTCGGACGACTCCTTGTCCAAGCTGGTACTACTTCAATCTTGGAGCACGTAGGTCGCGCGTTTGAGCGATAATGTTAAAAGCTGTACTTGAAACTTATTGTTTACGCCGCCCGTGTCTCCTCTGCGTCTGAATCGTATTGGCTTGCCTTAGCCCGGGAGCTGATAGATTGATTAAGCGAATTCAGATGAAGCAGCCTGCGAACTGTGCGTCGGATGTCTTCATACGCGGTTTCCTTGCCCATACTCGAAACCAATTCCAGCATATTGATGAATGCTGTCGCACCAAGTGATTCGGCGGCAGTCTCAATGCCTTGCAGGATCGCCGGCGAGTATTTGACTTCACGTCCCAAGGCAAGCAGGAACGGCACTTCGTGGAGTTTCGGGTCGCACCTCACCAGCTGCAGCAGGTCAAACATCCGGCCTTGATCGAAGTGCACCCCACAAGTCACCAGGCTGATGTCTTGCGCCAAGAGTGTTTTGGCGTCTTGAAAGGAATGGCAAACCAATAGATTGAATTCGTCGTCCAAGACATCATGAACAAGCGGGGTGTCTTGGCGACTGACAGCAATCAGCAGGGTGGGCTTGCCTATCTGATCCATAAAGGCCCTGTGGAACGGCTATTAACAATATGCAACATAGACGTCGAGGCTTGCTTTGTCAAAGCCTTTCACAAATCCGGGGCGGTTAACAATCTATGCAGGTTCCGGTAGCAGCCAGAGTCCGTACCATGACCGAAATATGCGAGAGTGGGACGGCACTAAGGGGCGACTTTTTCGGTAGCTCTTCGCCATTGAAGGTTGTAAAAATACTTTCAACGACAAGCCGAACGTTATTCGGCACCTCTCCGAGCTGGTATCGAACGTTTCTTTGCCGGCGTGGTTTTGAATGTTGAAAAGTTTTGCCAAAGGCTTCATTCTGCAGAAGAATCGAGCGCCAGCATTTCACTGATGCGGTGCCTCGCAAATGAATCGGCACTGTCGACATAGCGCATGGCCGAATGCACATCCTTCCAGCCAACATATTCCATTAGCATTTTCACATCCCAACCGTTTGCGCTGGCCCACGTCGCAAAGCCGCGCCGCGGTGAATGGCCGCTGTAGAGTTCAGGCGACACAACACCAGCTTCTTTCAGGATCGAGCGCAGCAGCGGTACCAGACTGTCGATATGTAGGCCAACGTCACCGACATGCCCCCAGCGGTCGATGCTCCGAAAAACCGCACCATCACTAATCTGCGCAGCGCCTACCCATGCCAGGTAGGCTTCGACCGGGCAGAGTCGCTCCAGGGCCGGCGCCTTGAACGTCGTTCCCTTGATCTGCCGATCAGTCTTGGTGATCGGGAAATAACAGGTCATACCCTGGCCAGGCACGATCTCCACATGCTCGGCCTGCAGCCGGGTCAGTTCATCGCCGCGAAAGCCACGCCAGAACCCGTCCAGTTGCAGCGGCTTGGCGCGTTTTTCTTGGGACGGGTGGAGTACTTGGACACCTCTGAGCACTTTTTTCACAATCGGCGCTTTGGTTGGATCGGGAAAGCCTTGGTCCAGGTGCCATTGGGCGAGGGCGGCCAACCGCTGGCGCAGCGTACTGACTGACAGCGTTTCGGCATGGCCGACCAAGTAGCGGGCGACGCTTTCCGCGGTTGCTGGCAAAAAGCCGCCCCATTCGACTTCGAAGTGACGGACCGCACCTTGGTAGGCCTTACGAGTGTTATCGCGGGTGGCGGCTTTTACGTACTGGTCGAGCTTGGTCATGCAGTAGCTGGTGAATAGGGTTTTACGGATCAATACACCCAAATATACCGGAAAATGGCGTCAATGCCGGTTAATCCCGCATTATCCAGTTATAGGCATGTTGAAAATTAAAGCGAACGCCGTTATTGTATCGTACGTAAATATGTATCATGTAATGCGTAACCATATATCGAGGTGTGCTGTGGGGCGATCAGGGCTATATAAAACAGACGTAAAACAGGCGCGCGAGATTCTTCTCGCCCAAGGTAAGCATCCTTCCGTCGATGCCGTACGTATCGCCCTTGGGAATACCGGCTCCAAGACGACAATCCACAAGTATCTGCGGGAGCTTCAGGAAGAAGAAGGTGTCGACCGTAAATCCTCGATCAGCGAGGTGCTGCAGGATCTGGTCGAGCGCTTGGCGGGTCAGCTTCAAGCTGAGGCTAACGAAAAACTCGAACAAGCTAATGCAAAGCATCAGGAGCAGACCCGCACGCAGGCCGAACTGATTGCTGAACTACGTACGGAGGTGGCGGCCGTTACCGAGCGTTTGGCACAAGCCCATCACGCGCTAGCGCAAGAGCAGGTTGCCCACGCCAGCACTCGCGAAGCCCTCCAGGATTTGACCGTGACACACCGCGCTGCCGAACAGCGCATCGTCGGCCTGGAAGAGCGGCTGTACGAGAATGAACAGCACCGGCAGTCTCTTGAGCAAAAACACGAACATGCGCGGCAATCGCTCGAGCATTACCGCAGCTCGGTCAAGGAACAGCGGGAGCAGGACCAGCGCCGGCACGAACAGCAGGTGCAACAGTTGCAAGCCGAGATGCGGCAGCTGCAGCAATCCCTGGTGGTCAGGCAGGAAGAAGTGACCCGACTGAACCAGGACGGCGTGCGTCTGGTATCGGACCTGTCTCACACGCGCAAATCACTGCATGACGAGCAGGCCAATAGCCGGCAGCTTGCGCAGCGTATGGAATCACTGCAGGACACGGAACAGCGTGCGCGGGTGCTGGAGGTGCAGCTGGCAGAAAAGACCGTGTTGTCTGAACGCTTAACCGAACAGCTGGCGACAGCGACGGCGCAGTCAGAGGGTAATGCAAGGCAAGTACGGGAGTTGGAATTGTCGCTGGCTACCACGCAAGCCAGAATGGAGGCACAGCAGGCTCTGAATGAGGAATTGCGCAGCTATCTCAAACAGCAGAACCGCACCGAGAAAGACGAAGGCAAGTGACGTCCCAAAATTGACAAAGGCCTGTGATCCCTAGCGGATGACAGGCCTTGCAATAATGCTCGCATCAACATGCGGCACCAGTTTTGGTCAAATACCTAGCTGGCGGAATGCGGACTGACGCGTTAGATAGTCTCGGCGATCGCACGGACTTTTTTCATATCCGCTGCGTTCGGGCTGTCATGGTGAACGGCCTTTGCCATGGTGATGGCCTTGTCCAAGGCAGCAATGAAGGAGCTCAAGAAGGCGGCGGAGCGGTTCGCGGTGTTGAGTGCAAGAGCTGTCATGGCTGTACCTTTCTTTCGGTCGTAATGTCGTTTGCTGTAGAGACAATATAGGCTTCGACAAGCAACATTCCCAATTTCAAGTGGTGATGCGAAGATATAAGCTTTGTGAATGGCTTTTGCGATTCACTATCCACTTTCAGCCATCTACCTATGGAGCTCGAGTGTAAGGATAGATTGATTGATGTCCACACGCGGTACTATCCTAGGTTGCCTTTCAGAACTTTTCAAAGAAAACGCTCATTTCAGCAAACGCTGAAATAGCCCGATGCAGTGAAATCTCAACAGAAATTTCAATAAACGTGCTATTTTCAGCAAATGCTGAAAGAGGTCCATGCAATGAAAGAAGCAGAGGTACGTGCCGGTGAGGCACTGCAGCGGTTGCTTGAGAAAATACCAATCCTTCAGATCGAAGAGATTGAAGCCGAGGGCATGTCTGGCGATTTGGGTCCGGACCTGACCGCCCGTCTGCGCGTGGACGGGCGTCAGCACCTGCTCATTTGCGGGTTTAAGCCGAATGGGCAACCACGCTACGCCCGCACTGCACTGCTGGAACTGGATAACTACATTGCGCAGCGAGCTCCTGGGGCGACGCCCATCTTCATCGCACCCTACATCTCACCCACGGTGAGGCAGTTGTGTGAAGAAAAGGGTGTCGGTTACCTCGATCTGGAAGGAAATGCCCGGATCACTTTTGGCGGCGTGTTCATAGAGCGCATGGTGTCGGACAAACCTGTGGCCGAACAACGTGAACTCAAGTCGCTATTCAGGCCCAAGTCGGCCCAGGTTTTGCGCGTCCTGCTGCGTGAGCCTGGCCGTGCATGGCGCGTCACCGAGCTGTCGGAAATCTCCGGGGTCAGCTTAGGGCACGTCAGCAATGTGCGCACCGGTTTGATTGACCGGGAATGGGCTTGCGCCTCGGACGATGGCCTCGTCCTTTCAGAGCCCGACGCACTCCTGGACGCATGGCGGGATAGCTACACCGCGCCTCTAGGTGAGCGGCTGCGGTTCTACACGCCATTGCATGGCAGCGCACTCGAAGATGCAGCTCGCAGGGCAATGCAATCTGAAGGCAGTCCCGGGCGCGCGGTCTTTGCCTCCTTCTCGGCAGCCCAGTGGCTTGCTCCTTACGGACGTACCAGTACGCACTACTTTTTTTCCGATGAGAACGGTCTGCAGAAGCTTCAGGCTGCGCTGAAACTCGCTCCCACATCGAAGGGCGAAAACGTGGTTGTCATCGTGCCAAAGGATGCGGGGCTGCTCACCGACACGACTGAACCTGCACCGGGAGCGGTCTGCACGAGCCTGATTCAGACATACCTCGACCTCTCTATTGCCGGCGAACGCGGCGCTGAAGCCGCCGGCTACTTGCGCCAAGAAAGGCTTACATGGCCAAAATAACATCCCAGGAACCACAGTCTGCCGCTGAATATGACGACCGCACGACTGCAGCAGTAAAGTCTGTGCTGATCGAGATGGGCCAGATCCTTGGCAGCTTCAAGGGCAAGTTCGCCATTATCGGCGGGGCGGTTCCCTGGTTACTACTAGCCAACGAGGACATGCCGCACGTCGGCACACTCGACGTGGACGTCGGGCTGGACGCGGAAGCACTCGGCGATGGCGAGTACGCGACCCTGATTGGTGCGCTTCGAGGCCACGGATACGCTCAGCGCGAAGGGCTTCGACGCTTCCAACTGGTTCGCCAAGTGCCCGCGCGCGATGACGGCGAAGCGATCGACGTTGTGGTCGATTTCTTGATGCCGCGCGATGCGGAGATCGTCAAAAACAATCCTCCCTTGATCAGCGACTTCGCCGTACAACGGGCTGATGGCGCCGACCTGGCGATGCGGTTCTACCAACTGGTTGCGGTAGCAGGCCCGATGCCGCACGGAGGAACGAACCGCGTGGAAATCGCGGTGTGCTCCATCCCCGCTCTGCTGGCAATGAAGGGCCATGCACTGGCAGGACGCTACAAGCAGAAGGACGCCTACGACATCTATTACTGCGTGCGGAACTATCCTGCAGGTATCGAGGCCCTGGCACATGAATGTCGCCAATTACTCGGGCATCCCAGTGGCGAGCGTGGTTTCCGGCATATCGCCGACAAGTTTGACACCTTTGACGGGCACGGGCCCACCTGCGTGAGGCGCTTCGTTGAAGACACCCGTCTACTGGGTGATCGTACACCGGAACAGTGGCAGCAAGATGCGTTCGGGCAGATCGACGCCTTGTTGCGCGCCATGGCGCTGCGAGAGTGAGTAGGTGAATTAGGGGCAAGCGTACTTGTTGAGCAAACTAGTGCGCTTCGGGTGATTAAGGCTCTCTGACTCAAGAGCCTATGCTGGTCCAATACCATCACATTGCGACCGAACTTTTCCAATACAGCGTTCTTGACACGAACACCAGGTGTTGCACGACCGCGGCGGCTCATCATGGCAATAGTGCAGTCGGTCTCAACGACAAACTTCAACCGACGGGGTGTATGGCGGGCTATCTTCCCTCTGGATTGGCCACGGGCCTGACGGACTCGCGCAGTGTCTCTCCTACTCATATCGTGATAATGGCTGCCGTTTAATCGGAAAGCGAACATGTGCCTATACGGCCCTATTCCAGCGCGTGCTCGGGCCATGTAAATAGACCCTATCAAATTCGTTTATAGAGCTGCCCTTTATTTTGATTTCCTTACATTGGGCCGCTTAAATACACTTCCCAATATCGAAATACGTTCACTAGCGATAAAAGAGAAGAGTGAGAAAGTCTTGTAAATGTGAGCTAATGAATCATTGTGGAAGCAAGGCGTTTTTCTGTTAAAAGCACCAATATCAATGGCGCCGCTTCGCCGCCTGCACCCAAAGCTGTTGGGCCGGTGTAGAGCGCCGTCGCAAGAAATGGCAGGTCTGCATCTTAGGAATCAAACCATTCACAGGTGACCGATAAGCTCAAGCAAACCGAGTAAGAGAAGTACTACGCCTCAAGGCACGCATAAAAAATCCTAGTAGGGAGCTAGGATGCCTGCCAACTTCATACAAAACATGCCTTAAGGACGCAATGTGAGTGGGAGCCACCCAATACTCAGGCGCCTCATAAAGAGCGAACTGTGCCTATTTCATTAAGCATTCGGCTTTCTGTCTATGGGCAGTGGCCGGTTTAACGTTAATTACACCTCTGTCCTGCTGCGTTGGATAGGACCGCCCCCAGCAACAACAATTCTGATAGTGAATACGTAAAGGAGACAAAATGTATAAACACGCCGTTGGCATCATCACTTTGATCGCATGTTCTACCGTGAGTTACGCTCAGAGCAACGTAACCATCTACGGCATTGTTGATGCTGGTGTGACGTATAACGACTTCAAAGGCAACGTCATTGGCAATAGACTCCTTCTTGATAGCGGTGGCGCTGCAGGAAACCGCATTGGATTCAGGGGAAGAGAAGATCTGGGAAATGGTATTGGTGCGATCTTTACCCTGGAAAATGGCTATTCGACTGACACCGGCGCCCTCGGTAACAACGGAAGGTTATTTGGACGCCAGTCATGGGTAGGACTTGAAAGCAAGGAGCTGGGTACGCTTGCTTTGGGTCGTTTTGGAACGTTCTCCTCGGGTACAGGCACGTTTGATATGTGGTCCAAAATTGACCCCTTCACAACTGCCTTTGGTGTGGCGTCCTTGAATCGTACCTTCTCGTCTGGTGCAGTGCGCCTTGACAATGCGATAGCCTACCGGTCTGCGGACTTCAATGGTCTTCAGGCCGGCATTATGTATTCATTCCAATCTGATCCAAACGCAGTGGTATCGGAAAATGCAGGTTCACGTAATAATAATCGCAGTGTTGCTCTTGGCGCTCGCTACGCCGCCGGGCCATTGTTCGCAGCGGTTACGTATGATATCTTCAAACCCTCAGTACTCGCTACAGGCCCATTCGCAGGTAGGCAGAATCCAACACAAAAACATCTGCAAGTAGGCGCACAGTATGACTTTGGAGTCGCCGCATTGCACGCCGCCTACGCGAGGCAAACGAATCTTTCAATCTACTCTCCAATCACCCAAGATCTGAGCGCCGTAGGGGCCAGCGGGCCGACTGATCGGCCTGATGCGAACAGTTACATGTTGGGCGTCAGCTCGCCGCTTGGTGCTGCTAATGGGCGATTCATGGCGTCATATCAGTACCGCGACGGCAAACCATACCGGACTACTACCGGTGTGGACTATGAGGGCGATGTGCGTATTATCTCTGCCGGTTATATACATAATCTGTCTAAACGTACCGCATTATATGCAACGGCTTCCGATTCAACGGGCAAAAAGTCCTTGGCAACCGGGACCGTTGCCACCAGCGCGTACAACTTGCGCGAATACAGAATCGGCGTTCATCATCGGTTCTAAAAAAGCAAGAAGCCGTGGAAGGCGCCGGGTACGAGGCCCGGTGCCTCTGCGAGAGAACTACGGTGATGCGCATCAGGCAGGGGTGTACGCGCTGGATCACCGCTATCCGCGCAATCTTATCGTTGCATTGAATATCTCCTCTTCCAGCGGGTTCGGCCGGCATCTAGCCGGCTTTTTCTTACCCGTACGGTGACGACTTTAGGTCTTCACCGTATGTCAGACCGTTCTTGTCATGTTCCGTTGACGATAGCGCATCACCGGGCAGTGAAGAATGCGCACCGTTCCATATCAGCGTAGGCAAATTCGGCGCGAAGCTGAATGTGATTGCGCACGCAAGCTTGCATTCCACTCTTTCCTGTTATCCAGCTCTGCAATAAGCGGCCAAGCCAGGCCAGCGGTACCTACAGACCGTCGTCGACTCACGACAGCGATATGTTGGGACTGGTTGATCTGTGCCGGCTGTAAGTCTGTCCAAGCTAGCCTATCAAACCCACTTATAGCCTAGCCCAACCTTTTGATTATCGCTAATCGCGTGGCCCAAATAAAATTTCTTCATCGTGATTGGTCACGGATCTGTAACAAAGGAGAGCGGTATGAGATTCAACGTCAAGGAAATAGTGCCCAACTTTGTAGGGCAAATCGAGGACTTCCCGTTTAATGCGCTGGATGACCAAGTGGTCAGTGAACTGCGGTCTGCATGGACAAAATACCCAGTGATTCGTTTCCGTAATGTCAACATCGGCGACCGGGAACAAGTAGCCTTTAGCAAAACAATCGGCGCCCCTGTTTTTCACCCCCGTCAGTTGCAAGAGGGAAAGAATACCGAGTTTCCTGAAATTCTGGTCATTAGCAATAAAAAGAAGGCCGATGGTACAGCCGCTGGTGACTTGGGTGATGGGGAAGTGAATTGGCATACGGACACTTGGTTCGTAGACCGTCCGCCATCAGCTGCTATCTTGCGTTCGGTACAACTGCCTCCCGACGGTGGTAACACGTACTGGGCCAACATGTATGCTGCGTATGAAACGTTGCCTGCCTCGATGAAAGAACGGTTGCGTGGTCTGTCGATTCACCATCAATCGGTATATGACGGTCGCGGCGAGGTCCGCCTGGGGAAAGAGCGACCGACTTCGTCAAACTTCGCTGATTGGCCTGGTGTCGACCATCCGATCGTGCGTCGTCACGGCGACTCTGGGAAGCCGTGTCTCTATCTGGGCGGCGATCCCAAGCACCAGTCCATTGTTGGAATGGATCAGCGCGAAGCCCAAGAGCTTCTGGACGAGCTATGGGAGCACGCCACACGACGCGAACACGTTTGGTTTCAGGAATGGAAATCGGGCGACATGATGATGTGGGATAACCGCTGCACAATGCATCGCCGTGATCCCTTCGATCCCAATACCATTCGTCTTATGCATCGTACGACAGCAGAAGGTGAGCGCCCAATACCGGCATGACCGACAAAGGAAAGGCTACGGTAATGAATTAGAACTCAACGCAGGCTTTCCGTATTGAAAACTGAATCGCTGTAATTGACTGGACAGAGCATCTTCAGGTAGATCATTGGGTTCGATGACTCACTCCCATACACGTACCATGAACCTCAAACTTAGACAGATTGAAGCCTTCAGAGCAGTCATGCGCGAAGGAAGCATGGTGCGAGCCAGTGCGGCGTTGTCGATTACGCAACCTGCGGTGAGCTATTTGATTGGAAGCTTGGAGGCGGCGGTCGGCTTTACACTGTTTAGCCGCCAAGGTGGAAAGCTCACGGCAACGCCTGAGGCTATTCAATTGATGGCTGAGGTCGACCGGCTTTATCTTGGACTCGATGCGATTCAATCGGCAGCGCTTCAGATAGCTAACTACGAACGGTCGTCTATTCGGATACTGATTACGCAAGCGCTCTCGGCAGGGCGAATAGTCAATAGCATCGGACAGTTCGCTGCTGCCCATCCAGGCCTGAAGCTGTTTCTTGATGTCGACCATCGCACTACCATTGTGCACCGAATCAACACCGGGCAAGCCGACTTGGGAATCTTTTCCCGGTCGTCCGGCGTCGATGCCACGTTCACGAAACTATTTGATAGTGAGCTGCTTTGTGTGTCATCGACATCCGGACCACTAAACGGCGCATCAAATGTGGACGCAAATATGCTTGAGGATGTGCCATTTGTGGCACTGAAGAGTAACGGGCTGATTCGTCCAAAAGTGGAGAACTGGTTCGCACAAGCCGGTGTTAAGCCCAACTATGTTATTGAAGTTGGGGACGCTGGCACGGCGATCGAGCTTGTCCGTGGTGGCCTTGGCGTCACCATTGTCAGCAGCTTCAGCTTTCCAGATAGGCAGGACTCCGGCCTTCTCGCTTTGCCGCTCATACCTGCGGAACATGTCGAGATTGGTGCATTTACGCCGAGTTCCCAACACGAGAATAGGGCTGTCGGAGCTTTGATCGAGTTCCTGCAACACACGGTATCTCATTGATAGCGAACCATAGTACTCGGCAGAACTGACTGCGCCAACAATATTAGCTTTAGGGCAAATAATGAAAGTCTCTTTAATTCAAATGAATTCGGGCCAGGATAAGGCGAAGAACCTGCGGGATGCAGAGCAGCTCGCGCGCCAAGCCATCGACCAAGATGGC
Organism: Noviherbaspirillum malthae; assembly: GCF_015352985.1. Lineage (GTDB taxonomy): Bacteria > Pseudomonadota > Gammaproteobacteria > Burkholderiales > Burkholderiaceae_D > Noviherbaspirillum > Noviherbaspirillum malthae. Next base: position 11,468 of record NZ_JACYXF010000061.1, read on the forward strand.
ACCAAGCTCGTAATCTTTCCGGAGCATTTCGACTGGGCCGGAGGAACTCCAAAAGACAAGGTCGCCGCAGGCGAAGCTGAACGCGATGGTCCTGCCTATGACATGTGCCGCAAACTGGCGCAGGACTGCAAAGTGTTTGTTCACAGCGGCAGCTTCTACGAAACGGCGCCAGGTGGCGAAAGGGTCTATAACACATCGGTTGTGTTCAACCCACAAGGGCAGGAGATTGCTCGCTATCGGAAGATTCATCTGTTCGACATTCACACACCAGACGGCCTGCGGTATGGTGAATCCGACGCCGTAGCGCCTGGAACCGCTACGGCGGTAGTCGATATTGACGGAATCAAGTTCGGTTTGGCCATCTGTTATGACTTACGCTTCCCTGAGCTGTTTCAACAGCTCCGTCTTGACGGGGCAGAAGCGATCGCACTTCCAGCAGCCTTTACTCTGCAGACAGGCAAGGACCATTGGGAAGTTCTTCTCCGGGCGCGTGCAATCGAAACGCAATGCTATTTTTTGGCAGCAGGCATGACAGGGCCGTTTGAGCAGAACGGTGAGACACGATACTCGTACGGTCATTCCCTTGTCTGCGATCCGTGGGGGCACGTGATAGCCCGCGCGTCCGATGGAGTCGGGTTCGTTTCTGCACGCATTGAAACTGCGCGCATCGTAGAAACACGCAAACAAATTCCGCTGGCCTCTCATAAGGTGCTCTGACATGAAGAAGTTTGTTATCGGCGACATGCCGGCGCCAATTGAACCTGCTCTCCGTGACCGCTTGCTGGAAGTGGAAACCGCGACAGTTGGGCATTTTCGTCATTGGGGATTCATGCCCCCAGAGATTCGGTCCCTGAGTGCAGGCAAACGGGTAGTTGGCACCGCCGTTACGTTAGCGCTACCCGCACAAGATTCTACGGCGTTACATCATGTGCTTGGGCAATTAAAGCCTGGCCACATTGTTGTGATTGACCGACTCGGTGACCACAAGCATGCGTGCTGGGGTGGCGGCGTGACGAGAGCAGCCAGCGTCGCGGGGGCATCCGCAGTAGTGATCGATGGTCCGTGCACTGACCCCTATGAAATAGAAGAGCATAAGTTCCCGGTATGGAGCCGCGGTGTTTCGCCCATTACCACTCGAATCTATGGCTTAGGTGGCATGGTCAACATGCCGGTGTCATGTGGCGGCGTCGTCGTCAATCCGGGCGATATCGTAATTTGTGATGAGAACGGTGTGTTAGTACTTCCGCCCTGCGATGTTGAAGAAACCGCCGTTATGGCGCTTGAAAAACAGGCTCGCGGCCAAACAAACCTCGAACGCTTGGCCCACGGTGAAAAGCTTGGTGACCTATCCGGTGCCAATGCAATTGTCCTTAAAGATTCGTAATAAGCCGGAGTATCCGGGATAGACCATCATTGAAGGAAGTTCAATATGAAAAAGGTTTTCCATGCTGCTGTTGCCATCTTTGCTGGTAGCGTTGCCTTCGCTGCCAATGCCAAGTGGCCAGAACGTGCTATCACAATTGTTTGTCCTTTTCCGGCCGGTAATTCTTCAGACGTGGCCGCGCGGGTTTACGCAGAAAAGCTGTCCGTAAAACTCGGGCAGCCTGTCATTGTCGAAAATCGAACTGGAGCAGCTGGGATCATTGGGACCTCCTACGCCGCAAAGCAGCCAGCTGACGGATACACCCTGCTCGTAGGTGCTGCCGGCCCACTGAATGTGAGCCCATGGACCCACTCCAAACCGCTATCTTATAACTCAGTCAAAGATTTCACGACCGTCGGTTCCATAGCATGGGCACCGCAAGTCCTGATTGCCCGTAAAGACCTTCCAGTCAAAGATTTCAAGGAATTCGTTGCCTATGGTAAGCAGCAAGCCAAACCACTACAGTATGGAACGTCGGGCGTTGGCACTACGGTTCATCTGACTATCTCACAGATCCTGAACCAAACAGGAATGAAGGCTAATCACATCCCGTATAGAGGTGGATCACAGGCGATTACAGACCTGCAGGGAGGCCACATCGATTTTATGTCGGATACTGTCCCTGTCGTTCAGGGGCTGTTGAAGGCTGGGTCCGTCAAAGCATTGGGAGTGAGCACGTCCGAGCGGATCGCCGCGTTACCTAACGTTCCTACCCTGAAGGAACAGGGCATAACGGATCTAAACGTACAAGGTTATATTACGCTTGTTGCCCCGGCTAAAACGCCTGATGCCATCACTAATCAAATAACCAATGCGATGGAAGTGATCAGCAAAGACGCTGACGTACGGAAGAGACTGGCAGACCTTGGATTGGTCCCAATGGATCTTCCACGTGCTCAACTTCCCAAATTCATTGAGACGCAACACGATGCCTGGAAAAAGGCCGTAGAAGTCTCCGGCGCAGCGAAGAGCGTCGATTAATGGCATGCATTCTGGGCACAGATGCATGCACTTAGCCGGCGATGCAAGTGACGCCAACAGAGCAGAAATAGGAAGTTACCATGGCTGTAAGCGTATTTGATTTGTTCAAGATCGGCATAGGGCCCTCCAGCTCGCACACGGTTGGTCCTATGCGTGCCGCCTTGATGTTTGTAACGGCAATTGCCGAGCTAGGAAAGCTGACTGAGGTCGCACGTGTCCGAGTCGAGTTATATGGATCACTTGGCGCAACGGGGAAGGGGCATGGAACAGACAAGGGCGTCATACTTGGTCTCTATGGTGAAGCGCCCGACACTGTCGAAGCGGACAGAATCGTAACCATCTCAAAATCGATAAGCGAGACGGGAAGCCTTATGCTGTGTGGTACCCATCCAATCGATTTCAATGCGCGTCGCGATATTGCATTCTACCGACAAGCATTGCCGGAACATCCCAACGCCCTGAAGTTGGCTGCATTTGACAAAAGCAACCATATATTGCGGGAGACGGTGTACCTATCAGTAGGCGGTGGATTTGTTATCCCTGCAGGAGCGGATAATCGACAGATGGCGGAGCATTTCCTGGAACTCCCATTTCGGTTCTCTAGTGGCAAAGAATTACTCGCCTTGTGTGAACACAACGACCTTTCCATCGCAGCATTAATGATGAAAAACGAACTTGTGCTCCGGCCTGAAACCGAGATTATTAGTGGGCTACGGCGAATATGGGATGCCATGCAAGCGTGTGTGGAGAGAGGTTGCAGAACCGAAGGAAGCCTTATCGGCCCCTTAGGAGTCAAGCGCAGGGCGCCGGCTTTGCACCGGAAATTGGTAGATCGAGATCGTACCGGTGTCTCAGGTCCTCTTTCTGGAATGGACTGGCTGAATCTATTTGCGCTCGCAGTCAATGAAGAAAATGCGAGTGGAGGCCGTGTTGTGACAGCGCCGACGAATGGCGCAGCGGGGATCATTCCGGCGGTATTGCATTATTACATCCGTTTTGTGTCTGAAGCCAATGAGCGCGGTATCTTCGAATTCCTGCTTACATCGGCTGCGATAGGCACGCTATACAAGATGAATGCATCAATTTCCGGTGCGGAGGTTGGATGTCAGGGCGAAGTAGGGGTGGCTTGCTCAATGGCAGCCGCAGGTTTGTGTGCAGCGATGGGCGGAACGCCCGCCCAAGTGGAACATGCGGCTGAAATAGGAATGGAGCACAACCTCGGCCTAACCTGCGATCCAGTCGGTGGACTGGTGCAGATTCCATGTATTGAACGGAACGCGATGGGGGCGGTGAAAGCTGTAAATGCTGCGCGCATGGCACTGGATGGCGATGGCAGTCATTATGTTTCTCTTGATTCGGTAATCAGAACGATGATGCAAACCGGAGCAGATATGAAGACAAAATATAAGGAGACGTCGCGCGGAGGCCTTGCCGTCAACATCATTGAGTGCTGACAATTACGATGCGTCCCTCCATATGCGACTTGGCAAGATAAGGCGACGATTAGGTGAGGAGTCGCTCGTCCTAGCATGCTTTGATGCGTTCCCAAGGTGATTCGCTGCCCTGTGTACCGGATCCCCCTGGGCCGCACTGCCGAAGCGCTCTATGGCGACCGTCGCACTGATTCGCCCGCGTCAAATCGATGCGGCCAGAAGCAGCAACTGATTCAATCCCTTGCGGATCGCTTTCAAAAACTGCGTTCGCCAGCGCAAACGCGCCCTAAGGGGCGGTGCCTGCAAGTCCATAACTTTCTCGACTGCTGGCAACGCCTAAACCTACTTTCGAAATAGATTTAAAAAATACGAAGACGAGCCATATACCGTCAATTAGAATACTTCATCCTCACTTGCATGCCTTTCTTCCGCAATCAGGGCTACCAATAATTGATCTGATTCATCGGTCAGTTTTTCTAATGCAAACCGCTTAAACTCAATGCTATCCTGTTTGGTTAACTTTAATCGGCCAGTACGCAGTGCAAGAAGAAATTCAACAGCTGCTTCGCCTTGTGGTCTGTTTCTGTATATTATTTGTCCCTCTAGTATTGTTCGGACTAATCTGCTTTCATCCGGTAGTGCCGAGTAATCTAGTTCAGATGGATTAGCTTGTCGTAGAATAGCGGCCTGAATAACGCCGTCATTGTACCTCATGAAAAGTAGCGGCTCTAAAACGACCTGTTGCATTGCGTGCGATCTCAGCCAATGGTCTGGATTTTTGAACTTACCATCTCGTGCATGTTGAAGTACTGCACCTATGGTGAGAAGTACGAGTGGTGCGTGTTGAGGTCCTTGGGTGTAATGATCATTCCAGTATGCAAAATCTTTGCGTAATTGCATAGGGTTGCCGAGATTGTCAGGTGACAAACTTAATTCACTTGGTATCTCTTCGTTGTTGAACAGTAGAGCTGCACGGTGAGGTACAAGCTTCTCTATGGATGCATTTCTACGGTAAAGCGCTGCTTCACTTTCATACGCACTTGCTAGTGCAGTACCTATTGCGATAGAACGGTAAACGTTGACGTCATTATTTACTAATTTTGCCTGTCTTAAACTTGCTTCACAGAAAACGCTTTCTTCAAGCTTACGCGTTAATAGCAATCCTATTAAATATATTTTTTTCCCAAGATGTCTGTCACGCAGATCTCGTGCAATGGATTGTAATTTAGTTCCACGAGATGCTACCGCACTAACAATAAGCAATGTACGGCTTTGATCGAAACTTCCTTCTGTTTCCAAGTCAGCGTCACGGATAATTTGGATTTCTTTGCCAGCCTCACCCTTTCTCAAGAGGGAGCCGCATATTTGCGCAAGGATTTCGCTGGCATCGTCACCTTGATATACAATTGCCTGCACGGATGAAGGATCAATTTTTGCGAGTTTACCCTGAAGCCACATCGTGAATTGCGGGCCAGCGATAAATTTCTGTGCATCAACCCAAAGCGCTCGTATTTTCTCACCGCTGCGCTTATTGACCCGAAAAACATCTAAATCATGGTATTCGTCAACAATGGCTTTCGCAGTGGGCGAGTCATGTACTGTAAGAGAAATCTTCGCCTTTTTTATCGGCATTTGCTGCGGTTGAAATCGTTCGCCAAAGATCTGCAAGTCCTGTAGGTCGGGAAGCTCATCTTCTCCGGACTTCCATTCGACTGGTCTAGTGTAGGCAAACAACGCCAAGTGTTCATCTATAGCGCCTGCCAATGTAACTAGCGTAACGACATCACAATCGTCGCACTCCACATGTTCCTTCCATTTCCGCTGTAGCGACATTGATGAAGAGGCCGAAATAATACAGAATGCAGTGCCAGGAACTGGCGCCTGAATCATTTCAATGCCTTCATGCGAATGAAATGATTCGATCCTTGGGTTTTGTCCAAGTCGTACCAGAGTTTGGCGTAATGCATACGCCACACTTGCAATTGCCATGGTGTCGACAAAGATAACTTCCAATGCCTGATTCGCGACGCTTCGATGACTTATCCGTTCAAGTAAGCAAAAAGCTAGAAATTCTACCGATTCGCTGTCGCTGAGCGCCTCCTCCGCTCTGATGAAATGCGTTGAGTAATCTCCGGATGGCTTGCGGAACCTAAATCCTGCGGGAGCCGGCACTACAACTTCTTTGGACTCAAATAAAGCTTTTATGCCCTGTTTTTTGATTTCGTTGAAATTATTGATTATGTCCGGTTTAAAGTCGTCTTCACTTCCCCATGACCCAATACGTTCTAGATTAATTGGCGACCCGGTGTGATCGAAAGATACCACATAGAGTTGGGTCCTTGAGGATAACCGACGCAGTGCAAGGCTTACCGTTTTATCTTCAAAGGCCGCAATCAAGGATTCGTAGTCGTCATCGCTACAGATGATAGATATCACATCAGGAAAGGGTACGCGTTGCACACTGCGCTTAATTTCTAGTGAAAGCGCCTCAACTACTGTCGTACCATGGGCCTTGAACAGGAAGCGAAACTGATGCTGGGCTGGGCTTTCCCAACCGAAACCGAAATATCCACTCATGCCTTGCCCGTTCCTAGGGGAATCGCTAATGTGTATGTTGCGCCAGGGGCCTCGAATAGAGGCGGTTCTTTCACGTTCCAATGGTTAGGAGAAAATTCCTTGAAGCGTGAGAAATCTTGATATAACAAAAGCCGTCCCGTTCGCAGAACCATAAACGCGTCCAGCGAGCTTAAGTAACTCACCGTGCCCGTCAGTCCGCCCCCCCGGCCTTTCCCTGATTTAGTAGTCATATGCATGCCAAAACACTGGCGGACCAGTGCGTCTTCTTCGGCAATGGGCACCTCTGCGATGTCTCGTTTTAGCTTTCTTCGTGCCCAGTTACGTGCCAATCCAGGCCCGGAATCGTAAACTGTAATTTCTAAGAATCGCGTAGCACCTCTTGAGACAGATCGCTTCGGTTCCTGAATTCCTTTCATTATTTTATCCACCCGCGCCTCGTTAATAGCACGATCTGCTTTATGGTGGGCTTTGTTCAGAGCCATCCGAGCGAAATACTGCTGTGTTGGGACATCAGCGGCCAGTACTTGAGAATTCACCGTTACACGGTAGTCAATTTCGCGGAATAGAACTCCACGCATATTTTGCGTGTACGGCTTGTCCGCTTCGCTCAATCGAGCATGCTCATGTGTATTAGAAAACAGCTCGAATATTATTTGTGAAATCAGTGTTAACCCTACTTCGTCCAAACGACTGGCCGTAAGTGGGGAGAACGCATTCAGCATTTTCTCGGTAAGTGAACGGAAACCTGATTCGTCACGTAAGGAGAGTTCGTCTCGACGAGCATAGAAAGGTAAGATGAATTCGTTTGCGGCACCGCCAAAGGACACAAGATGAACACCCTTAGGCTTCATTGTTTTCCTTAGCTCCCAAGCTTGCATTGCCTTTACCGACGGCAAAAGATACCGTCTCGCTTCCTGCTGCGTTAATATCTCGCCGCTATGGAACTCAATTCGGGAAGCAAAATAAATAGCCGCAGTACCAAACGGTTCACCAGCTAAGTTGTAGATATCAGGAGAATCCGGTGTACCAGACACTTTCAATGTTGAGTCTGAATGCGCACGACTCCAAGCAGCCAAGTATTGAATTAACGCTCCAGTAATCCCAAGACCGCCCTCGTTATCAAAGCTATTCGGAAGCGAAAGCGACTTTGACGAATCGTCATGAAGTTGTCCGTAGGCTTCTTCTATTGAAGCAAGCGTTGTATTTTTTAAGAATCGCGTCATTATGTTGACAACTCCATCCTAACCACTATTGTTTTGAGCACTCGGTGTGACTTTCGCATTCGAAAGTCAAACCGTTGTGACCTGTCAAAAGCATATTTCGAACCATAATTCGTCCATTATCATACTTTTTAATAATTTCTGGGTGTTTGTCGACAGCATGCACTACGGGGCTTGTCTATTTACTATAAGTGACGATTACGACGGTACTAAAAAGTTCGAGCAATGATTCCCTTTTGCAAGTAAGGCGATACGCATGCTTTAAGATATAAGAATCCCAGCAATTCTGCCTACAGACCCATGCGGAATGAATATTTGCGCTGTTACGCTGTACCTGAACTACATTGGCAATATTTGACTTTGATTCCGTATCACAGGACATGTGCTCACGTCATGCTGGATAAATAAGCTTTGGGGCGGAATTCCTTTGGTGAACGACATTTTCTTGCAATATTGGGGCCCGTTCAAGGTAATGTTTAAACGCCTTGGCAAGCTTGTCCACCACTATTGTCGGATCCGGCTTCGCCAGGAAGGCAATATCATCACGCTTCATGGTCATGACGAAACCCTCAGTTATGCCAATGCTCTGGGACGGACTTTTGATGCCGACGTTATTGCAAGGCTGGTCGTCTGTTCGTGATTGCAGGCCTTCCTCAATTTAGGGGCACTAATTGCTTTATTCGTTCTTAGTGCGGTTCTGCTGCTTAAGATAGCTGCGTATCTCCTCGTTCAAAGCTTGCTGTGCTTACAGCCTGGCTTGAGTGGTTGCATGCGTCAATTCCAGTTTCCGTACCTGCCGTGAGAATCATTCCGCTTATACCGCGGCGGCAGCCGGCAGATCAATTACCCTTTCTGACAACACAGTCTTTTCAGCGAGCTGCACCTCTAACACTCGCACACGTTGTTCCCCGTTCGGTTGCGTTCCAATCGTGGCATAAGAATAGTGGTCATGTCACATCACATGCTTTTTATAAAAAATCCCATTTATATGGGCGAGGCCTCTTGCACCTTGCAAAAAAATTTGCTAGGGGAGGGGTGCTTACTTTGACTCTTCTGCGGTTTCAGATAAGGGCAATGACTTTTGTCGGGCCGATTCCGGAAGCGGGAGTTCTGAAGGTCGTAAGAACGCGATTCCTATTCGGGTTGCACATCGCTCAAGATCTGAATCCTCTGAGTAAATAATTTCAGCATCTCTTGAGGCTGCAATGGCTGCAATCTGCCAGTCAAACTTGAACTTCGTACGAGTAACCTTTTTTTGTTCTGGTTTAGAAAATGCCTGATTCAGCATTAGGGCGCAGTCCATGGCCGCCCGACCGTCGAAAGGCGTAATCTGAAATGTCGTCGACTTAGAGAGAAACTCATAATACTTCTCTCTTGCCGGTCCGGCATGCACCATGAGCTCAGTAAGCGTGGGTGTCGGAACGAGGATCTTTTTCTTGCTTCGCTTGATGGATGCAATAAGGTCATCAATCTTCGCTCGATGGTCGCCTTTAAGATTTTCGTTGAAAAGATCGATGAGTACAGAGCTGTCAAAGAGAACATTCATTCATCGCCTCGCAGCTTGCGAAGCTCTGCGTGCGGGTCTTTCATAGCGTTCCAGCCGCTCCCCTCAACAGCTCTCAGTGCGGCAACGGTAGCTTCAAGATCATCTTGCTCGACCGTTTCCCACGATTTAATTATGAATTCTTCCATATGCCACTTACGATCGGCACTGCGTCGCCACTTCCCATTTCCGCTAACTCGTACTTGCGGTCCAAAGAGAAGTCGGGCGAGATCCCTTGCCACGTTTTTATTTGTTGTGCATCGGTAGATCGTTCCATCGCTAGCTTGTAGCCATACTGGAACGCTACCGTCCTTTCCGCCAACCCTAATTAGTTCACCTGTAACTTCGCCAAACTCATGTACGGTGACCTCTTCTAGGATCGGAGTTTTCCTTCCTGGAAATTTATAGATGATGCCGCCGCCGTGGACCTTCAAAGTTGCAACGCACCCATCTTCCTGCAGCATTCGGTTAAGTTCTTGCTGTGTCTTGACGATGTCAGCGGGAGCGTCTGGCGATCCAACTAGCCACATCCGCTTCGATACAGCTTCTGCAGCAACCTCATCCGAATAGAATTTCTGAACAGCACTGCCTTTTGTAATCGATTCGAAATGCACCGATTCCTTGCTCCCAGCCAGCGCTGCAAGCTTTTCTAGATATTGGCCAAGCCGCGCCATTGGCAGCGTGCCAGGCGTCCACCTGTCCAAGCTAAATTCGAATGTCTTTTTTGCTTTCATGATGACATCATTTTAGTTTCATTGTGATGCCATTACTAGCGGCCTAATCAATATCGCAACAAGTGTCAAGGGTGCAATTAAAACCTTTTTCTTACCGATTTCCTATACCCAAGATATGGGATAGATTTCGTCCTACATCCCATGCCACTCCAGATTCCTAAAGCGGCATATTTCAGAAGCAAACCTGCCGCCATTCATAGTCGCCCTTCGCGAGATTGGGAACCTGCCGCTTCTCGCAGCGGCGAGCCGCCATAACAACGCCATGTTGGAACTGGACTGAATGGCCCTGCTTGTAGCTCCAAATCTCTCCTGTTTTGTCAGCACTTTTGCTAACTTTATCGGGATGGCCCCAGATTTTGATCACTTCGTTTGGACGCATTCCTACGCTAACAAAGTCTGTAATCCCAGGCAAATCAACTTTCCTACAGCCCTTAGTTATTCCAGTGCTTTTGTACTCTTTTTTCCAGTTTCATCGACACATAGAAACACCTCACTTTGTGCAAAGCAGGGGCTGGTTGACATTATTAGCAGGGTGCCAATAAAAAAATTCTTCATATTACCTAGATTCCTAGACGCCCCTATAGGACAGATGGAAAGTATGCTGCAGAGGCCGAATTCCAAAAGCGACATGGGTTACTTGAATTGATTCTTCGGATCGAAAAGCCGGCAGTTGTTACTCCAGCCATCGTCAAAGGACGAATCGCCTTCAAATCGGACATAATTTCCGGCTGATTCTGCGGCGAAAAATCGCTTAAACCCGATATAGCCACCCATGGAATTTTTAGCGTTCACTTCGCCGCAAAGGAAGGAGTCGTACTTTCCAGAGAAAAGATTCCGAAATTTGGCCGAATCCGGATCCTTGAGCTGCTCAAGTACAGCTTCTTGGCCACGCTTGACAAGCGCCTTCCGGAGTTTAGGCGCTTCAGTCTGTGCAAATGAGCAAACGCCAATACTGAACAAAGCTGCAAATGCAAATACCGTAGATACCTTCATGCATCGCCCCAAAAATTGCAAATAAGCAATTAAAGCGTAAACCATTGGTAAGGTATACCCATATTTATGGGGCTGCCTCCTGTAGCTTGCCGATGGTCTGATTAAAGCCCGAAGCTACTCTCCTGTACTGAAAGTGCTCCTCTTGGGTCACTCCATTGACTCGGCCACAAATCGATCTGGCCACCGCGTTTCTCCGTAATCCCTCCGGTGGGCCTCCTGAGAAATGCTGCTGCGTTCGGATTCTTCGCATGGGATCAATCAAGAATTAGGATAACAGGGCGAGGTTTAGCATGAACACTCCACCATTGCGCCCTATGCCACTCTCAAGCCCGAATATCCTCTTAGCCGCTTAATAGGTTAGAGTTTCGAATTCGGAGGAAAGTTGCATAATGGAAATTGGTAGACATTATGCGTATAGCTTCAGGATCGTACGTCGGAAAGGGGGTGATAAGAAGCCCATCGTGAAAGGTCTGCCACGGACAAGGACCGGTCACATCCGGCCTTGCGACGATACTTCAAATCGGACGCTTAGTAGCTTATGACCAGTTCGTCTGGATGCTGTTTTACCCCCACAAGGCAGATCTTGGGTGCGTTATCTAAGGACAGACACCCACCAACAGGCGGGCGTCCATATTCAAAAGACCATTCTCCACAAATCAGGATTAAGGCTGAATTCTCCATTGCCTGACTGGCATGATCACCATTTCCTGTGCATCGGCGGCGCCGGCCGGGCGATTAAATGCGCTTATCCGGAATTCGTGAACACCTGGGGGCAGAATGCTTGGATCGAATTCCAGATAAACTGCTTTTTCAGTGGTATAGACCCGGAACTTTCCGTACTTTGGCTCATAGCCGTTCGCAGGCAACAATTCGACGTTTTCTATGCCGGTGCCGCGTACGTCCAACAAGATCCGTCCGCTAACGGTTTCACCATGCAACGGCGCGCTCAGCAACCTTACATTGAAGTCAGGGGCGGTTCCGTTCTGTACAGTCCAGCGGCGCGGTGCCATGGCGATTGCCTCGATGGCCCCTGGCTGGCCAGCCGTTACGTTGAAGACGCTGATTCGCGCCGCATGTATGCCGTCTGGCAGGGAGCGGGTGTCAAGATCAAGCCACGCGAAGGTCCGATCGTCCGAGACGTTGAATACACCCAGTTTGAGATCGTAGCCGCTTTCCGGAAGCAGCTCGACATTGACTAAGCCGCTTCCTCTTACTTCGTGACGGGCTGTACCGCTTATCGCGGCACCTCCGGGCGGTGCCACGACAGTGTTGACAGTGAAGTTCGAAGTCGTGCTCGCGTTGTTAATGTTCCATGTACGCGCACTCATCAACTCGACCTGACGAGTCGGGTCAAACCGATCATACGCAACAATACGAGCTTGCAACGGGCCATTTGGCAACTTGGTGGTATCGAGATCCAAAAAAGCGCTATTACCGGCAAATTCGTAGCCGAAAACTTCGTTGAATATGCCGTACACTGGTTCCGTAGCATTTGCTGGCAACAACCTGACGTTGGAAAGGTGGTAACCGCCGATTTCAAACCGGACTATGCCTGACAGAGTAGCTCCATTAGACGGTGCTGATTTCAACCCACCAGTCGTGAAGGTAGGGCCCGGGAGAAGTTTCGTGGTACCGGAAGATGCGGAACTACCATCTCCACCACCGCAAGCTGAAAGTAAAAGACCAAGAGAAATTGCCGATATTGCTTTTAGAATTGACTGGGGCTTTCGAAGAACCTGACTTCAGATGGATTAGCTCCCTGACGCTTTTTGTAATTGTTGGTGTAGCATTCCAAAGTACCCCTCCGGTGCGCTTGCGAATTCGCAATCGACCCGATATACCGTGCTAATCATGTAGATGAGTGTGTTTTATTCGCTACAGAACACATGCGAGAAGCTTTGAAGGTGCAGTATGTAGAACAGGACTGCGCAGCGCCGGACGGCGTTTCTGCTCAGGGCTTTTCGCCTGCCACTATTACCACGCTGTCCGTCCCGAGGACATAGCGTTTCCTATTGGAACTTTTTAACGTTATGGCAACAGGAGGCGTTCTTCGGACGGGCTTGGGCGAGCTCCCACGAACGATACTTGAATCTCATTCTAGGCGCACTCAAGCTTAAAGTGCGCCAGCACCGTATCGAGCTCTCATTGGGCGGGGTTGATGCAAACGACCGCATTGCATCATCGGCGTTGCATTTTGATACCAATTCAGTAGCTTGTCGCTCCCGCAGGCCAAGGCTGTGTCGCTAGAATCTCGCCATGAAAAAAATCATCCTGACGCTAGTTCTGCTTGCTTCGATTTCCGCACACGCCAGGGAGATAGCATCTTCCAACACCACCACCCCAAAATTTCGCGATTGTCCCCAGTTTTTCGCCGCAGCGACTTCCCCCCGTGTCAACAAGTCGTTTCAGGTAGCTCCGCGCGCGCTTTGCTATCAGTCTTTCGCAATTCTGTATTCCGGCGTTTCCAAGACGCCGGTGTTTGTCGCCGAAAGATTGAACCGGGCACAGCTGGAAGACGCGAAAGATGAAAAACGGACGAACCGGTTCTTTGCCGATGCGAGACTGCGCAAGGCTGAGCGCGCGGAACTGGATGATTACAAGGGTAGCGGGTTTGACCGTGGCCACATGGCACCTGCGGGCGACATGCCAAGTGCACGTGCGATGGCCCAAAGCTTTTCGCTGGCCAACGTGGTTCCTCAAGCGCCGAAGAACAACCAGAAAGCCTGGAACGGGATCGAGCAGGCGACACGCAAGTATGCCATGCGGGCAAAAGGGGACGTCTACGTTATTAGCGGCCCGATATATGAGGGTAAGCCAAAGACCATTGGAAACAATCGTGTCTGGGTGCCGAAATACCTCTACAAACTAGTATATGACGCTGCTACAGGCCGTGCATGGGCGCACTGGATTGAAAATACTGACCAGGCACGGGCAGGCAAACCAATCAGTTATGAAGAACTGGTCCGCAGAACCAACATCGAGTTCCTGCCGAAGGCAAAAATCATCGGCTAGAAACCAGTGCAGCTCACATACGAATTGTCCTAATGCTCAATGCGCCGCGTTTGGCCAAACTGGAGATGATCGATACTGCCGTCGACCTTTACTGTCCCCGCTGCCGGACTAGCGGATGCAACATCAGCTCGGGCGGACTGGACTGGTTACACCACAATAGTGTGTACTGGTCGAATTCCATCATTAACGCTTCCGCTTGGCCACCGCTGATATTAAGTATAAGGAAAGCTTCATCAGAATCGTCATCATTGTCTCCTGCCTGGCGTTCTGCGGGAAGAGACTTCAACTTCAGCTCTTCGATCGCAGTGGCAAGTTCCGCGTGTCGCGCCTTGTTTTTCGTGGCTGGCAATGGACATCCCGCCGGATTGCAGGCCGTAATGACAGCCGCAGTGGCTGCGCCTTGCGTTCTGAGCAGCTGCGCCAGTTCGGAATTTCGTATGCCAGCCTGTAGCTTAAGCCGGCGTGGAAGGCGAACGGTATAGGACGTGACTCGAAAAGCATTACGCTGTTGAGCCGAGAGTGTGGCACCGTCTATCAAGTAGTGGGAAGGAGACTTCATGGGTGTTAGCGGAAACCTGGCTTTGAAACAGGATAGGGAATGCTTCTAATCGATTATACTGTATATATGTACAGTATGTACGATATTTCAGCTGGCCCGGGCGATAGTATGAATGCTTCAACGCGATGGCGACAAATGGCAGGTCACGCAAGGCTTTATGGGATGGTGGGCCCATGACGGCTGTTATTGGCTTCGCGTAATATTCGATGTTCGTGAGAAGTGTTCGGTGAATACATAGTCTGACTGTTTGGTACCTGCTCAAACATGCATACTGGATAACGAACTGATAAGTACTTCCCAAGTTTGGATTGACGCAATCGCAATGAAAACATTCTTGTCCGTTCCCGCGGAAGACAGTGAACTGGCCCTGTCGTGCGGGGCTCAGCTCGACACAGCGACCGGCCAGCTGTTCGTGCCCCAAGGGTTGGCACTGGCACCGTTTTCTGCCTGGCTGCCATCGAGTCGGGAGCGCCTCGCCATATCGATATTGCAGGGCCGCGGCGTTTCACTAAGCGACCTGCTGAGCCGGGTCAGTGGCGCCATCAAAACCGCATTCGAGGATCCAATCTGGGTGCGGATCGAGATCAGCCAGTTGCAGATGCACAGCGGTCACTTGTACATCGCTGCAGTCGACAGGGACCAGGACGGCAAGGAAAAAGCCAAGGCCCGTGCCCAAATCTGGGCAAGCCGTGTTCCGGGTATCATTCGCAAATTCACTGGCCAGACGGGCATCGAGCTGGCTTCAGGCATCAAGCTGCTGGTCTATGCGAAGCCGGTTTTCAAGCCAGAATACGGTTTTTCGCTGGACATCGTCGATATCGATCCCAACTATACGCTGGGGGATATGGAAGCACGTCTGAAGCGCATCCGTGAACGATTGAAGTCCGAAGGACTCGCGCAGCGCAACAAGCAACTGATGACGCCCGCCGATTTCGCCAATGTGGCCGTGATCAGCCCGCCGGATGCGGCAGGCAAGGGGGACTTCCAGGCAGAAGCTGGCCGGCTGGAGGCAGCTGGTCTATGCCGCTTCACCTACTTCGACGCCGTCTTCCAGGGCGAACGGGCCAAGGAGTCTCTCAAGGAAGCGTTCATGGCTGCACTGGGCGAACACCGGCATTCCGCCTTTTGTGCATTGGTACTGATCCGCGGTGGCGGTGCACTGGCTGACCTGCATTGGCTCAACGAGTATGTCCTCGCCGGCATGGTATGCAAGTTTCCCTGCCCGGTATTGGTCGGCATCGGGCATGAGCGGGACACGACCATCCTCGACGAGTATGCGCACCGTTCGTTTGGCACGCCATCGAAAGTGATTGCCCATATTCGACAGCAGATCACCACGCGCGCACTCCGGGGACTGGAAGACTGGCAGGCGATCGTCCATGCTGCAAAGGCATACCTGGCACTGGCAGAAAGCAGGGCGCTGCAAAAGAGAAACGAAATCAGCACACTGACCGAGCGGCGCCTTGCACAGGCCGAAACCGCAACGAGTAGACAGCAGGAGTCGGTTAGCCGGCAGGGAACCGCCTTGTTGGATCTCGCGGTCAAACAGGCAGACAGACTGCATGACATGGTGCTCACGGCAGCCGGCGCCCAGGTCGACATAATAGCTGCTAGGGCCGAGCACTTGTCGATCAGCGTCAAGGACCGCGCGCAAAGCACAGCAGAGCGCGTCGAGCGCGACGTCATGGGTGCATTCAACAGTATTACGCTGGCAGCGCGGCGCAGTATCGACGGCATTGACGAGCACCTGCAGGACCAGTGGCTCGGCGTCGCGGCCACTGCGGACCGGATGCTGGGCACGGCCACACATTACTTGGAACGTGACATGGCCGATACACGGCATTTTGCACGTAAGGCACTTGACGATGCACAGGAACAGGCCAGGGATGTGATGGCTACGATTCTGGCCCATGGCATTGATCCGACGCTCAAGCGTGGATTCGCCGTAGTCAAGGACAGTACAGGCATGCCGATATCGAGCAGCCAGGTAGCTCAGCAACAGGAAACGATGAACATACAGTTCCGCGACGGGACAGTACGCGTACAAAAGGAATCCACATGAGTGACATCAATGGCTTTAACGCCGCCTACAAGATATTGCAAGCCAACGCAGAAAAGCTGAGGCGTCAGGACGATCTGGATATTGACAGCTTGGTGCCGATTGTCGAAGAAAGTGCGAAAGCCTACCAAGTGTGCAAGGAACGAATCGCAGCGGTACGGGCTGCTCTGCAAGAGCACCTGAAGGAAGAGAGCTCCGACGCGCCACAAAAGTAATTTGACAGCACGGACCACACATTGACTGCTTCCACTTTGAGCCTCCACGTAAGCTAGGCAGGAAGCTGCCCGTGCCCGGCGCCCGGGGAGTGCAATAGCCAGTGATGACCGCTTTTCTGGAACCACAGCTTCCGTTCTAGCGGTTGACGCCAAATAACACCCTTATATTCAAGCTTTTAGTTGCATGCGTATTAGTTGGAATGCGAATGATCTGGCGCCGGTGCCGGTCGGCTATTTTGCGGAGTTTCAGATTTTTCTCGAAGGTCGCCGCCTCTTTCCCCGGCGCGCGCAAGAGCTTGTTTGGGCAGATACCAGACGCTTCGCCGATGTCATCGGCCCGGGCCATGACGCCGTGAACAAGGCAGGCTGGCATTGCGCGGCGAGTGCTCCTATTTGTTTCACGGCAGTCTTGCATGACCAGGTCGTAGCTGCAGCCTGGGCCAGACACATCATCGCCGGCGACAGCACGCACGGATGCAATATCGCCTATGCACTACTCGACCAAGTCGAAGGCAGAGGAGTCGCCAAACTGCTTTCGTCGATGGCCGTTCAAGCGCTGTGTAACGAGCTTCCCGGCCTCAATTTTGTCAACGTCCAGACACGAGTACTCAATACAAGATCGGCGGCCCTCGCGCAGTCATTCGGCATGCAACATGTGCCAGAGCAGGAATTTGCAACCCTCAGGCCGGGTAGCAACCTAATGATCCAATATTGCACTTACCGTATTGGGATGGCAGCCTTTATTTCCCGTGCCCGACAGGTGATCGCACAGCGTCTTCGTCCGGTTGACAACAAGTTTGCTGCCATGGAGGCCACTGAAAATCAGGCTGCAATCGACTGCAATTGAGATGATTTCGCGAAGACCAAGTCGACAAGCAGATGCGAACAGCCGATCGACCTGCCGCTGTGGCCGTTGCCTTTTACAGGATTTCAATATCGAGTCTAACGCTGGGAAACTCATTGTGTAGCTGGCTGTCCTCAGGTTTGAGTTCGCTCACTGGCAGCGCCGGCACTGTGCTGTGGCCGTAGCCGGCCGCAGGAAGCCAAGATAGCAACCTCGTACCTCTGTACTTGTCGGGACGCTCAGGAAGGAGTCAGCCGTACCAAATTGCTTTGTCGATGCCCCAAACGCGAATACTGCCTTGTCCTTGGGATTGAGACATAATACCTTTGCCACAACTTAGTTTCCAATTCCATGAAGCTTCCAAGTCCGCTGTTCGAGTTGGAGTCATATGATCCAGTGCCCTTGCTCGATGCAATCAGCCAAGCGATTTCGGTCAAGAGTGACAATGCATTGGCCAAGGCATTAGGTATTACCCAAGGAGCAATGTCGAAGATCCGCAATAAGCGCAAGCCTGTCTCGGCAGAGGTTTTGCTGAGAATGCATGATATTTCTGGGCTGAGTATTCGTCACATGCGTACCCTCATGGGTGATAATCGCCGCTTCTTCTGAGGAATCGCCGCCTTGGCGCTTCTTGCATGACGCCGGCCACCACGCATCGTCCTCGCACTGCTCAGACACCCGTACGGCGTAAAAATGCTGCAGATGTAGGACCTGGCCCTTGGCCGGGCCGCACATCCTCGACGCCCTGATTCATGAGGACGCGCGGCTTTTAACCTGAATGGAGTTTTTTCGAGGTTTCGGTGGCTGAAGTGCTTCGACTAGGCTTAAGCCGCGACCGAGTCGTTTATAGACAGTTGATGTGTTCAGCCCCAAACGGCGAATCCATTCGGTGATAGGGTGTGATTCGCCGTTCATTTCCACTATCACGGTGCTGCGGCGGTTGAATGCATGTTCTTTTGTGGTAACCCAGTGACAGTTTTCCGGGGAATAGTCCTTGTTGATGTCGATGCGCCCGAAGCGATGATCTGGGCTTGGACGTTCTCCCATGTCTGTAAGAAAATTGGGAAATGAATCAAGCCAGCGCTCGCATACCCTTATGCCAAGACCACCGCAAATTGAGTATCTCGAATTATTCGGGTTATAGCAGCGTTGTTTCATTCCCTGCCAAACTTCCCATTCAACAGAGTCTGATTTCCCGTGGTCGGTGAATACATTTTTGATGATCTCGACACTGATGCATTTGCAGGATCGGGTTCGCCCACTTAATAAGCTGTTACCAGCCACCACAGTAGTACTTCCGCAGTCACAAAGGCAGTTCCATTTCGCGTTTTTTCGGGGCTCGTTCGGTGCTCGCGACACCACAACAAGCCGTCCAAATCGTTGACCAATTAAATTTTTTAGACCTGCCATGAGAGATTGAAGCTCAGGATGAAGCTGACATTTTACAAGGGAGCGACAAGGTTCTTTGATAGATTCGTCTGCTTTCGGACACTTGTCTGTCATTCACGTTCAAGCGGTATGCAATGGCCATGACAGGCCGCCTGACTAGCAGGGATAAGAGTTTGTCCTGTCGCCTATTCTATACACCACGATGATGAAACGATCAGCACCTGGGCCAAAGGTATGCGAAAATTAGTTCCAAAAAAAAACATATTGGAGCAAGTTGTGTGTTCAGATGGTATAGAGTTTTGTCGTCCTGTTCCCGATGATTCCCCTATTTTTGCAAACGTACCGAATGGTCATACCATCAATGTTGACGGCATACTGTACGTCAAGGAAAGTGAGTGGCTGTCATTCCTGATTTCCATCCGTGATAGCGTACTGAATGGAGAGGAATCCGTTTAATCGACTCGGTACTTTTACTTATGGCCCGTCCCAATCGTGTGTTAAAGCTAGAATCCTATGACCCGAATCCATTGCTGGATAGGTTAATAAGCGTCGTCCCGGGCCAGAATGATATTGGTCTGGCAGCTGCATTAGGCGTCACAAAGAGCATTATTTCGAAGATACGGAACAAGCATGCCGACATTTCAGCAGAAATGTTGCTCAACATGCACGAGATGTCAGGCCTGAGTATTCGTGAACTGCGCAACCTAATGGGGGATACGCGCCGCCTTTTCTGAGCACATGCCAGCTTAGCGCTTGAAAGCAGTTGGCCACCATTCTTTGATATCGGACGGATCAGCCAAGCCCTGTGGTTCGTCTTTGTACCAAAATTTACTGAGAGGACGAAGCCAAGCAGCACTGCGTTTTCTACCATCCTTTGTCATCACGATGCACGGCTCCTCATTTCTGAGCAGTGGTAGGGCGTTACTTGTTTCTACATACATGCGATACCTTGGCTGTCAAAGTAGAACCTGTGCTTCGATACGGAGTATTCGTGCATATTCGTCTGGGCGCTTCTTACCTTACCGCATCAGCTCGCCCAGAAGATGTATCGAGGAGTTGCATTCTTCGTGGGCCTGCAAAGTAAGCCATCATTCTCTCCGACCGTCGTGTTTCTAGATTCTGCCACAGCACGGCCTCATGACGGCAATTTTCCAAGACGCACAACAAACTGCCATTAGACGCATGTCATCAACCTTCAATATTAGCGAAAGTCTAGCGCAAGTTCGGTTGTATCCAGAAGCCTAACAGGCTAGAAAAGTTTCCCGTAGGGAATACTTAGACATTATGCGACGAAGCAAAGGCGGATTATCCAATGTGGTGTTCTGAAGCTTGGTCGCTATGGCTAACGGTATCTTCAAAGCCAAGGGGTGATTTCGACGCCAGGATCTTGTCCAACGCTTCTATATCCATTGGCTTGACAAAGTGATCATCAAAGCCGGCGGCCAGGGCCGATTCTTTGTCATGGGTCTGGCCGTACCCGGTCAGTGCGATTAGCGTTGCGTTGGCGGTGGCTGAGGATTTGCGTAACCGACGAGCGAGTTCATAGCCGTCCATGTCGGGCAGTCCGATATCGAGGATGTACAACGCAAGGGGATCGGTTTGACTGTACTCTATTGTGCTCTTTGCATCGTTTCTGATAACGACGGAGTGGCCTTTTGCCGAAAGGAGATTGGCAAGCGTTTGTGCCGCATCGACATTGTCATCCACAATCATCAGACGCACTGGCGCGATTGAGGCACCCAGGGATTCGTCGGTTAAGTCTGTTTCACCATGACCGGTACCCAGCAGGGGAAGATACAGGGTAAAGCGCGCACCTTTTTCTTTTCCAGGACTTTCAGCCTCCACGCGCCCCCCGTGTAGCGACATAATGCTACGTACCAGTGCCAGCCCAAGACCTAGTCCACCCTGAGATCGATCTGGAGTACGTTGTGCTTGCCTGAAGAGCTCAAACACGTGTGGCAGTAACTCTTGTTCAATGCCGATGCCGTTGTCAGCTACGCTCAGCTTCACCTCATAAGCTTGCGCTTCAACAGTCAAGGTGATCTGTCCGCCTTGCGGCGTGTACTTGGCAGCGTTATTCAGTAGATTGGTGACGACCTGAATAAGTCGAGTCTCATCCCCCATCACTGCCGCATGCGAAGACCGCATATGAAGATGCAAGTCATGGCCACGCGCTTCTATCAAGGGTCGTGCCTGCTCGATCGCAACCGAAACGACGGATATGATATCAACCTTGTTCTTGTCGAGGACCACCAGGCCACGAGTGACACGCGAGACATCTAAAAGGTCATCAATAAGCGATTTGAGCTGTCCCACCTGACGAACAATGATGTCGCTGGACTGCTGCAGGATTTTTTCATTTTTCCCTGCAAGTTTCAGGAGTTCGGCAGCCGCTGCAATAGGAGACAAGGGGTTGCGTAGCTCATGCGCAAGCATGGCGAGGAACTCGTCTTTGGCGGTATTTTGATTTTCTGCCAGACGCCGTGCTTCCTGTTCGCTATGCAACAGCCTTTCGCGCTCCTGTTCCAATCGCTTACGGGCCTGATTCTCTTCAGTGAGCTTTATACCGGCTTCCTGCAAAGCGCGCTGCAACCGGTCCGCTTCCAATACGCCGGAGGTCTTCGGTTGAGGAATTCCGCCAAGCTCAAGTGCCTTCGCGGCCGCCAGGGTCAGGTTGAACGATCCGGTAATGCGGCGCGCAAAAATCGTGATACCCACCACGGCGCAACCAAGCACCAGGCACAGGGCCAGCGCGGCATACAGCGTCGCAGTACGAGCCGAGCGATTAATCTCTGACATTGGCGCCGCTATCGCGACCGTCCAATTGGCGCGGGAGGTATGGGTGAATGCGTTGTATGCCCAAAACCCATCACGGGTAAAGTTCTCGATCCTGCCGCTCCATTGATTTACCGAGGCATCAAATAGTTGCGGTTTGACCGGTGTGCCAGTGAACTCCTTCTCACGAAGATTGCGTGCTATCGTGATGCCGTCCGATCCAAATACGCCGACTACCCATGTGTCGGACATATCTTTTCGATGCAGAAGTTTGGTAAAGTGATTGGCGTGGAAAGTATGAGCAAGCAGGAATTTTTTACCAGTAGAAGTGGTGACTGGAATATTGACAGAAACGACTTTCCACTTACCCGCACGTCCTTCGCGCAGGTTGGAAACGCTAGGCTTTTGTAACGCGATCGCCGCTGGCACCCATTCATTGGAAGGCTCTGATAGTTGGCTCTTGAACGGGTGATGCGTATGTGCCAGCATGTCGCCGTTGCCATCGTAAATGACGGCCCACGAATCCGATGTGGTAATGGTTCGCTTCATAAGAGCATACACAGAGGCAAAGTCTTCCCGATGCATATGGTCTGTCTGAGCAATGACGCGCAACGCACCTTCGGCGTCAGCAAGCTCTTGATCGATTGCAAGAGCGATAGATCGGGTTTTCTCTTCAATGCCTTGCAGTTGGGTTTCCTTTTCTTGCTCCAATAACAGGTGAAGTCCCCAAGCTGAAAGGGCGACGAGCGGCAAAAGCACCAGAGCGATGACTAGGATGATGTAGCTACGAGTTTTCATCGAACATTTCGACAAGAGGCATTAAAGGTTTTCCAGCCAAGTACCGCATTGATGCAGCGTCACAAGGCCGCTTCAGAAACTTCCAGAACCACATTGTAGGTTGCTTTCTGTTGAGAACGCTCCTATGAGGAAGAGACTTCTAGGGTTCAACAATTTTAGTTCGAAATTGATGCAAATATAGCAATATTTTAAGTGCTTTCGCGATGGCGCTTATGGGAAATGGTCGGTAGGCCCATTTCCCTTGATCAATTGGAGTCCTGTCTCATGTGTTCCGGCTGACGGAAATGGCGAAGGGAAGCGACAAGCGGAACTAAAGGCCGCTAGTCTTTCCTATGTGCATAGCGTGACTGAGAGTCGTAAAGCAGCGACTCGGGATAATCAGTGGAACAGACCTCGCATCCCCATTCGCCATCAATCTACCAATTGACGTCCTGACAGAAAGCCCAATTCACTGCAAAAATGTCACTAGCGAGGCCACCGAATAGCCATTTCATGTGAGCAACAGGATTTCTCATTCGAATCTGGCGGTCTGCGACTTAGCCTATAGCGGCCTATGACACGAATGGACGCTACCGGCACAAACCATTCTGCCATGCACCGTGGGCAGGGCATGTTTCTCAGCGGAAATAGCCGCTTGTATTAAATGATATAGTTGTCGTTTGAGCTAACGAAGCCATTCATGATCACTCACCCCAATGACCAGCCTGCGGACTTCAATTCGCTGCGGCGCATTCAGCTGTTGGTCGAGAAGATAACGGACTATGCGATTTATATGCTGAGTCCGGAAGGGCTCGTTACGACTTGGAATGCCGGTGCCGCGCGTTTCAAGGGGTACTCGAGCCAAGAGATTATTGGCCAGCACTTTTCACGATTCTATTCTGCCGAAGACCAGATGGCCGGAATTCCCGCCAAAGCACTTGCTACGGCGATCAGGGAAGGGAAGTTCGAGGCGGAAGGCTGGCGCTACCGTAAGGATGGCAGTCGCTTCTGGGCCTCGGTGGTGATTGATCCGATCTTTGACAATACCGGCGTCCTGGTCGGCTTTGCAAAAATTACGCGCGACATCACCGACAAGAAACGCGTAAAGGATGCACTCCATGCAAGCGAGGAAAATTTCCGCCTGCTTGTTCAAAGCGTGGTTGACTATGCCATTTATATGCTTTCGCCAACCGGGGAAATTACTAACTGGAATACCGGCGCTCAGCGCATCAAGGGCTATTCGACCGATGAAGTCGTCGGCACCCATTTTTCCCGTTTCTATACGGACGAGGACCGGGCAAAAGGCCTTCCTGCTCACGGACTAGAGACCGCACGCAGTACCGGACGCTTCGAAGCGGAGGGCTGGCGGGTGCGCAAGGACGGCACCAGGTTCTATGCAAGCGTTGTCATCGATGCGATTCATAATGACGATGGCGTTCTCATTGGCTTTGCAAAGATCACGCGGGATGTTTCCGAGCGCAGGATGCTCGAGGAGACGCGCTCGGCGTTGGAACGTGCTCAACGGCTCGAATCGATCGGCAAGCTGACCGGCGGAGTCGCACACGACTTCAATAACATCTTGCAGGTCATCGGCGGGAATTTGCAATTGCTGATGGCTGCGATCCAGGGGAACGAGGCGGCCCACCGTCATGCTCAAGTGGCATTGAACGCGGTAGAACGAGGCGGCAAGCTGTCTTCCCAATTACTCGCCTTCGCAAGACGACAACCGCTGCAGCCGATTGTGATCAACATGGGACGCGTCTTACGCGGCATGGAAGACTTGCTTCGTCGCGCCCTTGGCGAGACGATCGGTATTGAAACTATCGTTTCAGGCGGACTTTGGAATGCAGTAATCGATCCGCACCAATTGGAAAACGTGATTCTGAACCTAGCGATCAATGCGCGCGATGCGATGCCTGGGGGAGGCAAGCTCACCATCGAACTGGGTAACTCCGTATTGGACGATGCGTACGTGACGACGGTCATTGACGTGCCAGCAGGGCAATATGTCATGCTAGCCATCACCGATACCGGCACCGGGATGACAAAGGAAGTCCTTGAACGCGCTGTGGAACCGTTTTTTACGACCAAGCCTGAAGGGCAGGGGACAGGACTGGGATTGAGCATGGCTTTTGGATTCGCCAAGCAAAGCAACGGTCATTTCAGGATCTACAGCGAACTTGGGCATGGTACAACGATCAAGATCTACTTCCCGCGCTCGCATGAAGGCGAGGAAATTCTCTCGGCTCCGATTCCTACGAAAGTGACCGGCGGAACAGAAACGATTCTCGTCGTCGAAGACGATCTGACGGTGCAGCAGACGGTGGTAGAGATGCTGAGCAGCCTTGGTTATAAAGTACTGAAGGCTGATAACGCGACGACAGCGCTGGCGGTATTGAAAGCCGGCGTGCATTGCGATTTACTGTTCACTGACGTTGTCATGCCAGGTGAGCTGAAAAGCCCAGACTTGGTCAGGCAGGCAAAGGCTCTGCTACCTTCCCTCGAGGTGTTGTACACCTCCGGCTATACACAAAATGCCATTATCCATGGCGGGAGGCTAGACCCTGGCGTGCAGTTATTGAGCAAGCCGTATCGCCGGGAAGAGCTTGCACTGAAAGTGCACCAGATTCTGAAAGGCAGGGCACGCGAGGCGCAGTCTCTAGCGGCAATGACCATATTGGCGGAACGGGGGAGCGCACCGCGAGCAAGTGCACGTCGTGTCCTGGTGGTCGAGGACATGATCGATTCGCAGGAAATGACATGCGAGCTGCTGCATGTTCTTGGACATTCCACGCAGGCGGTAGCCAGCGCAGAAGATGCATTGAAATTGCTCTCCGAAGGGCACTTCGATGTACTGCTTACTGACTACCAGCTGCCTGGCATGGATGGTCTTGCATTGGCAAGGAAGGCAAGACTGGAACAACCTCAGCTGGAAATTATCTTCTCGTCCGGATACGGGGACATCAAGGGTGCTGCATTGAAACTCGGTGCAAAAATACTGACCAAGCCTTTCGATCTAGATGCTCTCCGGACAGCGCTGAAGTGAAAAAGATGCGTACGCAAAAGCCGCTTGACTCGACGGTTGTTAATCAAGCAGCCGAGTCGTCGTGAACTACTTGCCGTTTGAATCAGGAAGTCATGAATTGAACTTGATGTTGCTCTCCAATGGAGGGCATCTTGCCTAGATCATGAGGGATTTCCCTTATTTCTTTATCGATGACCTGAAAAAATGCTTCAGAGTGGGCAGGCGCATCAAAAATCAGCATTTTCGCTTGGCTATCAGACATACCTTTGAAACTGTGTACGGTGCCGCCCGGGGCATAAATGAAATCACCTCGACCAACGATGTGCTCCTGCCCTGCGATAACGAAACGAATCTCACCCTCGATAACATAGTACGTCTCGTCCCACGGATGGCAATGCGGTGGCGGTCCGGAATGCTTTGGCAGAACGGCTTCTATCAAAGACCAGCCCTTGCTGGTGTCATTTGCAGAGCACAGGAACTGAATTTGCGTTCCTAAATGTTGAGCAAGTCTGACTGGCGGTTGCCCTGTTTTCTGACGACGATCTTCTTGTGCATGATAGATTTCCTTGTCATAGAGCCTACAATGTCATACACTATGACATCTCGTCCCGCACTGTGTCAATGAAAAATTTAGCATCCCTTACCGACCGTAAAAACGACCTTACTCGCCAGCTCATTTTGGATGCAGCTATCGAGATGGTAGAAGCAGCACCGGTTCATGAACTGACCGTCCGCGCGGCAGCAAAGCAGGCCAATATCTCAGAACGGACGGTCTTTCGTTACTTCTCTTCGCGTGATGACCTCCTCGACGCTGTCGCTGAAGAAATGCACCGCAAACTCAACTTACCGTCGCCGCCTTCTACGCTTGACGAGTTACTCGTCGCCCCACGACAGCTGTTCTCTGCTTTTGACAAAAAGACGGCTCTTACGAAAGCGGCGCTCCATCCTGAGATCGTTGACCGCATACGTGAGTCCCAGGGTTCTCGAACAGGAATCGCAATCGAGGACATCATTGACGGACTGGCGCCTGAGTCCGGCGTCCAGGAACGTCGATTTGCCGTCGCGACCATACGCTACTACCTCACAGCCAGCACATGGTATTACTACCGTTTCTCTTTTGGATTTACTCTAGAGGAGAGTATTGTTGGGGCTGAGATGGCGATTCGGCAGGCGATTAACAATATCGCTCAATAAATGAAATCATGGACCCTGTCGACGTCATCGAATGCCTAGTTATGACGACAATCTTGTGTCATCAACACATCTTCAATTGATCAGTTCTTCCTGCCCCAGCTTTATGCGCATGACTTCATGCAGGTTAGTATGCCTAACGGCGCCAGTGTGTTTTCGCTAACCATTTGTGATGCTCATTGCGAGGCGGATGTACGATGGGGTATCACGCCATACAGGCCTACGACTCAGCAATCTTCAGTGTTTATGTCGCACTTTCGGAATGATTGATGCTGTCAGATCCATTGCCGTCAAGTACCGACTAAGCGGACTGTAGCCATATCAATATGAAATTGCATTGCTGCTTCTGCGGCGATGGGGTCTTTTCTGACAATTGCCTCTACCACTCGCCGGTGCTCCTGCTCCACGGCTTCTTTCCTTTGTGGCTGATGAGAAGGCGAAAATTTACGAGACAAGTCCATGGCAAAGGATATCTGATTGCGTAGTGATTTGAGGACGGCCATTACTAATGGATTCCTCGACGCCTCTGCAATCGTGATATGGAATGCCAAATCAGCGTCCACTGAATTTTCGTAACCGTTCACCCTTCGGCGAAGCTGTCTTGGATTAAGGAAGGAGCAACGCCATCTCTCCAATGTGCTTGAATGGCCTGTGTGAGGAAGGTAAGCGGATTGCGACCTTGCAGCTTGCAACTGCCGACGACCGTCATGATGCGCTCGACATAGTGTGAGCCACGCACCGACTGCGTCCCGAAGCTG
>NZ_JACYXF010000062.1 GCF_015352985.1 Noviherbaspirillum malthae
TTGCCTGGCTTAACAAGTTCAAGCGTGTCATTACACGTTGGGACCGCTGCATCGAACATTACACCGCCTTTGTTCATCTCTCACTCATCATGATTCTGCTTCGCCGCCATTTATGAAATGAGTTCTATGTCTTGGATGTGGTCACTTGCGGGCATGCCGCCGCTGCCCTTGTACTCAAAAACGGCTTTATTAAAAAGTCCTTGAAGAGTATGTCCTGAAAGCTTGGATGTTGAACGTTGTCTACACAAGGCAAAGCCAGTTTGCTTGTATCACCACGCTTGCGCACATCAGATGCTTGGCTTGTTCGACCCTTCAGAAAAAACCGAATGAGAAAAAACTGCTGCTCAGCTTAATTGGTCATCTCTCAATGAAAGGCATCTCCAAAGCATGCACTGCCATAACAGAGCAAACAGATTTTCCAGTCGCGCTGTTTTGGCAATGCATATGTCTACGCTAATTCAACTGAAGATTTATATACTGTTACTGCCCTTAAGATTATTGTCATCACCACCCGGACCCTTTACCAAATTTGCAACCTCATCGAGCTTCTCTTTGCTCATGCCGAGCGAAGACGCAAGGTTCTGAATATTCGAATTGGAAAGATCGCCCATGAGGAAGTTATTGATGAGCTTAAGCTGATCCCTTTCCGCCTCTGTGGCTCCGCCAGTTTTATCTTTTTCGCTATACGAATCTCGGAGTTTCTGAAGTGTCTGCATGTTGGTTTCCGCAGAATTATTGCCATCCTTCAGAGTTTGTTTCAGTTTTTCCGGATCATTTTCTGCAGGAGTCTTGGAGCTGTTTTGCGGATCCTGTACGTTTGATGCCAGATTGCCATTAGACTGAATTTTCATGGTGATTACTCCCTTCAATTGGATAACTATGGTTATGTAGTTGTGTAGTATTTGTTAACTTCATACTGCACACTAGTGAGTAAATCGGCGATGAAGGTAGTTCCCGGATGGGTAAAATGGATCGTATTGGAAATGAAGGAAAATCCGCCGGCTCGACCAAGGGCCGAAGCGAAGGGGAAAGGAAACTAAATCAGATGTGAAGTCCCAAATGGCGTCGCATGCGGCCATTGGTTGTAAAAGCAGGGACAATTACCTGTCCCAAACCCAGGTCACGCTACGACTTGGAAGCGCATCTTTTCCTGCTTGGTGGTGTTGTGCTGGTCATCCATGGCTTCACTATGGATTCTTATCGTTTGTAGATGCGAATGCTCTATATATTCATCCTCTGAAAGCCGCCCACGCGAGGCAGACCCATCCCGCCAGCATTGCCAAACCTCCCAGCGGCGTAATCGCGCCCAACCAGCGGATGCCCGACAAACTAAGGAGATACAGGCTGCCGGAAAACACGATGATGCCGGCCACGAACAAAAAGCCGCTGGCCGTCACCAGCGTACCGGGCCATCGGGTATAAGCCCATGCCACCGCCAGCAGCGCAAGCGCATGGTACATCTGGTAGCGCACCGCGGTTTCGAAGATCGCCAGCATGTTGGCGTCGAGCCTGGTCTTGAGGCCGTGCGCGCCGAAGGCGCCGGCGCCCACGGCGATGAAGGCGAAAATTGCGCCGAGCGCGAA
Source organism: Noviherbaspirillum malthae (assembly GCF_015352985.1). GTDB lineage: Bacteria > Pseudomonadota > Gammaproteobacteria > Burkholderiales > Burkholderiaceae_D > Noviherbaspirillum > Noviherbaspirillum malthae. Next base: position 1,584 of record NZ_JACYXF010000062.1, read on the forward strand.
GAAAGTCTTGTCCATGTCGTGTCGGTTTGAAGTTGGCGGGAAGTTGATCTGAACGGCAGCAAGCATAACCCGCTTTCAATGCCGGCGTTCGTCCTTGTCCAGTTCGGATCGTATCTTCGACCTGCGTTTCTTGAGCAAGGCCAGAAAGGCTTCCGCCGCGACCGACAGCGGGCGATCCGCCAGGCGTATCACATAGATGGTGCGCACGATCTTCGGCTCCTTCAGCGGCCGTATTACCAGATCAGGATGCGAGAACTGGAACAGAGCCAGGAAGGGAATCACGCTGATGCCGACATTGTTGCCGACCAGCGAAGCGACCGAGGCCAGGTGCGCCACTTCCATGATGCCGGCGATGCGTGCCGGATGCAGCGCCGCATCGAGCAGCTGGCGCACGCTGCTGGTGTGCGCCAGGTGAATGAAGGGCTGGTTCAGCAGGTCGGCGGCCGACAGCGACTTGCGGCGCGCCAGGGGATGTTCGCGATGCATGACCACATAGAATTCGTCGGTGCAGAGCGGTTCGGCTTCCAGGCCCGCCATGTCGGTGCCGGCGGCGCACAGCGCGAAATCGGCGCGTCCGGCGCGCACCAGCTCCAGGCATTCATCGGAGAGGGTGTCCGCCAGCTCGGTACTGACGCCCGGATAATTCTCCCGGAATTCCTTGAGCACCACCGGCAGCCATCCCGCCGCCAGCGAGGGCAGGGCGGCCACCGACACACGGCCCTTGCGCATTTCCACATGATCCTTCATCTCGCTCTGCACCAGCGAGAATTCGGCAAGCAGGCGATTGGCGGAGTCGGCGAACACCTTGCCCTCGGCTGTCAGTTCGACGCGCCGCGTACTGCGTGCAAACAGCTTCACGCCGAGTTCGCTTTCCAGGTTCTGGATCAGCGCGCTAAAGGCCGATTGCGAAAGATGGCATTGCTCTGCGGCACGAGTGAAATTCTTCTGTTCCGCCACTGCGATAAAGGCGCGCAGATCACGCATGGAGATGTTCATCATTTACCTGATATGCCGATTAATTAATCCAAATAACCCGTAAATCGAATGACTAGGCTGCCTATAATCCGTCAAGCAGTCAAGCAGTCAAGCAGTCAAGCAATTCGCACATGCAACGGACGTACCGGAATACCCGGACATACCCCCAGCGAGGAGACAATGCAGAACAGAACCATTACCTTGGCCACCGCGATTGCCGCGGTGTCGATGCTTTCCGCCTGCGGTTCAGGCGGCGATGCGGCATCGGTCAGCGCGCCGTCGGTCACCACCGGCGTGCCGAAACAGTTCCTGAACATCACATCGACCCAGGATTTCACGCCCGGAACAAGCTACGGCGCCGTCGGCGCCTACGAGCAGGTCACGGGAACCATCAAGGGCGAGGTCGATCCGAAGGATCCGAAGAACGCCATCATCCAGGACCTGGCGCTGGCGCCGGTCAACGCGAACGGCATGGTGGAGTACACCGCCGACTTCGTGATGCTCAAGCCGAAGGACATGAGCAAGGCCAGCGGCATGCTGCGCTACGACGCGCCGAACCGCGGCAACATCCTCACCATGGTCAATCCGACCGCATCGCCAAGCGATGCCGTCTATCTCGAGCGCGGCTATGTGATTCTGTATTCCGCTTGGCAGGGCGATGTGCCCAAGAGCAATCCGAACCGGCTGACCGTCAGCGTGCCGGTCGCGAAGAATGCCGATGGTTCCTCCATCACCGGGCCGTACCGCGCCGAACTCGTGCCGACCGCGGCCTCGCCGGTTTTGACGCTGCCCGGCGGCGTCTTCAACGGCACCATGATCCCGTACGCACCGGCCTCGCTCGACAATACCCAGCCCGGCTATACGCTGACGCGGCGCGCCAACGAGACCGACCCGCGCACGCCGATTCCGGCATCCGACTGGAAGTTCGCCAATTGCGATAACGCAGCCAACGCCTTCCCGGGCACGCCCGACCCCACCCGCATCTGCCTCAAGGGCGGCTTCGATCCGAAATACCTTTATGAGGTCGTCTACGTCGCCAAGGACCCGCTGGTGATGGGCGTGGGACTGGCTGCGCTGCGCGACACCGTCAGCTTCTTCCGCTCCAAGACGGCCGACGCGGCGGGCAAGGCCAATCCGCTGGCCGGACGCATCACGCATACCCTGGGACAGGGTACATCGCAGTCGGGCAACGCGATGAAGACCTTCCTGCATCTCGGCTTCAACCAGGCGCTTGACGGCGGCAAGGTGTTCGACGGCATGTATGCGCATGTCGCCGCGCGCCAGACCAATGTGAACACCCGCTTCGCGGTACCCGGCGGCGGCGGCGGACTGCGCACCGACCACACCGCCTTCGGCCAGACCGCGCCGCGCGGACTCGACAAGGACTATGTCGACGAACTGAGCGGACGCAAGGGCGGCGTCATGGCCCGCTGCGCGGCCACCACTACCTGTCCGAAATTCTTCCTCGGCCTGTCGGGCACGGAGTTCTGGCAGCTGCAGGGTTCGCCGGTGCTGACCGATACCTATGGATTCCGCGACCTCGCCCAGCCGGAGAATGCGCGCATCTACTATTACTCAAGCACGCAGCACGGCGGCCCCGGCGGCACGGCAAGCATCAGCTATGATCCGACGCGCGACGTTTACCCGCGCGGCACCGTGGTGCACTTCAACGATACTTTCCGCGCGCTCTTCCTGGACCTGGAAGACTGGGTAACGAAGAACACCGCGCCGCCTGCGAGCCAGGTGCCGAAGATCGCCGACGGCACGCTGGTACGGCCCGAGCAGCTGAAGTTCCCGGTGATGAAGGGCCTGACCTGGGCGGTCGGCGGTACGCAGGGCACGCCGGGCACGCAGACCGCGATTCCGGAATTCAATTATCTCGCCCGCTACAACGGCTTCCCGCTGCTCGACTTCGGTCCGCAGTACAAGCCGCAGGACGAGTCCGGCATTGCCACCCAGCTGCCGCCGTTCTACACCGGCAAGGACTATGCGATCCTGGTGCCGCAGGTCGATGCAAGAACGGGCCTGACGCAGGCTGGCATCCGCAGTGTCGAGGCGCAGGCGCCGCTGGGCACCAGCATCGAGTTCAACTACGTCGCCACGCCCGGCATCGTCGACCTGTCCAACCTGGGCGGCGCCTTCATTCCCTTCCACAGGACGGAAGCGGCAAGGCTGGCTGCAGGCGACACCCGGCCTTCGCTGGAATCGCTGTACGGCAACCAGGCCGGCTATGTGGCGGCGGTGACGCAGGCGGCCAATACGCTGGTAACGCAGCGCTTCCTGCTGCAGCGCGATGCCGAGCGCATCATCCGCGAGGCGAATGCGGCGCCTGTGCTGCCATAATGGCTGTGGCTGCGGGGAAGATGCAGGACCATCCTTCCCGCAGCCATCCGGCATGGCCATGGCCTATCATTTCCTGATCACTACGAAACGCGATTTTTCACATGAACACTTTTCTGGTCGGATCCGCAGCTGGCTTCTCGGGCGACCGCACCGATGCCGCGCCCGCCGTGGTCGATACCCTGATCCGGCGCGGCCGTCCCGCCGCGCTCATCTTCGAGACGCTGGCCGAACGCACGCTGGCGCTGGCCCAGCTCGCGCGCCGCGAGAATCCCGACGCCGGTTACGAGCCGCTGCTGGCTGACATGCTGGCGCCGATACTCGTTAAATGCCTGCAGCACCGCATCCGCATCGTCAGCAACTTCGGCGCCGCCAATCCCGCCGGCGCGGCGCGCCGTATCCACCAGTTGGCCGACGAGCAGAATCTGCCGAGGCCGAAGATCGCCATCGTCTCGGGCGACGAGATCGCCAATGAACAGGGCAAGGCGCTGCTGCGCGCGCAGATGGGCAACGGTTTCGACGAGGCCCGCTTCGTCTGCGCCAATGCCTACATCGGCGCGTCCGCCATCGCCGATGCGATCCGTGCCGGCGCCGACATCGTCGTCTGCGGCCGCGTCGCCGATCCGTCGCTGACGCTCGGCCCCGTCATGGCGCATTTCAACTGGCAGCCCGACGACTGGGACCGCATGGCCCGCGCCACCATGGCCGGCCATCTGCTCGAATGCGGCGCGCAGGTCACCGGCGGCTACTTCGCCGACCCCGGCTACAAGGATGTGCCCGATCTTGCCCACGTCGGCTATCCCATCGTGGAGATCGACGAGAACGGCGACTTCGACATCGGCAAGTCGGAACCGACCGGCGGCATCATCGACACGCGCACCGTTACCGAGCAGCTGCTGTATGAACTGCATGACCCCGCCGCCTATCTCACGCCCGACGTGGTGGCCGACATCACCGAAGCGCGGGTGCGGCAGACCGGCAGCAACCGCGTCGCGGTCAGCGGCATCAAGGGCCATCCGCGTCCGGCGACGCTCAAGGCCAATATCTTCTATGAGGGCGGCTGGCTGGCCGAGGGCGAGATTTCCTATGCCGGACCGCGCGCCGGCGCCCGCGCCCGTCTGGCGATGGACATCCTGCGGCAGCGCTTGCCCCGGCTCAAGATCCGCTTCGACCTGATCGGCGTGCTGAGCGTGTTCGGCGACGACAGCGGCGCGCGTCTCGACAAGCTCGATGCGGCTGCACTGGCGCAGGCCGGCGACGTGCGCCTGCGCGCGGCTTGCACGCATGAAGACAAGCAGGGTGCCTCGCTGCTGCTGCGCGAAGTGGTGGCGCTCTACACCTGCGGTCCTGCCGGCGGCGGCGGCGTGCGCACCAGCCTGCGCGCGCGCCTGAACGCCACATCCTGCGAAGTGCCGCGGGAGTCGGTATCCGAACGATTCAGCTTTGTGGAGTGACGATGAGCGACCAAAAGATTGATACTCAAGACAATGGACGGGTGACGGTACCGCTCTACCGGCTTGCACACGGCCGCACGGGAGACAAGGGCAACCGCTCCAACATCAGCGTCGTCGCCTACCACAAGGATCTCTATCCGCTGATCGAGGCACAACTGACCGAAAGCCTGGTGGCGGAAGTGTTCGCCGAACGCAGGCCGCAGACTGTGACGCGCTACCTGCTGCCAAACCTGGGGGCGATGAACTTCGTGCTGGACGGCGTGCTCGACGGCGGCGTCAACGATTCCCTCAACCTCGATTCCCACGGCAAGGCGCTGGCCTTCCTGCTGCTGCAGACACCGGTCGCCGTGCCGGCTCATCTGCAGTCCCTGCTTGCAGGATCCGAATAACCAGGACCTTAACAATACCAACCGATTCTCACGAATCCCATACAAGGAGACATCCAATGAAACTCGCTCGATTGCCCTCGCTGCTGCTGTCCGCAGCCTTCCTCTTCATCTCCGGCACCGCCGCCGCCGATTATCCGGAAAAGCCGATCCGCTTCGTCGTTCCCTTTGCATCCGGCACCGCCACCGACCAGATCGCCCGCGCGCTGGGCCAGGCCATCACCGTCGAAACCAAGCAACAGGTGATCGTCGACAACAAGCCGGGCGGCAACGGCTTCATCGGCGCCAGCGAAGCAGCCAAGGCCGCGCCCGACGGCTATACCGTGTTCATCACCACCAACACCACGCATGCGGCGGCGGAGCATCTGTACAAGAAGCTGCCCTACGATCCGGTCAAGGATTTCTCGCCGATCACGGGATTGGGCAAGGGCGGGCAGATCATGGTGGTCAACAGCCAATCGCCGATCACCAGCGTCAAGGACTTTCTCGCGGCGGCGAAGAAGAACCCCGGCAAGCTGACCTTCGGCAGCGGCAGTTCATCCAGCCGCATCGCCGGTGAAATGCTGCAGCAGCTGGCCGGCATCCAGATCCTGCATGTGCCTTACAAGAGCAATACCTTCGCCGTCACCGATCTGCTCGGCGGCCAGATCGACATGATGATCACCGATACGGCAACCGGACTTCCGCATATCAAGAGCGGCAAGCTGCGCGCGCTCGGCATCTCCACCAAGAAGCGCTCGCCGCTGGCGCCGGACGTGCCGACCATCGAGGAAGCCGGCGTGCCCGGCTATGACATGGGCTACTGGTTCGCTGCCTATGCGCCGGCGAAGACGCCGCAGCCCATCGTCAACAAGCTCAACGAACTGTTCGCCAAGGCGGCGACCAGCCCGACCGCGAACACGTTCTTCACCAACAGCGGCGTGGAGCCTTTCATCACCAAGCCGGATGAACTCGCCAGATTCCAGGCGTCCGAGTCGAAGAAGTGGGAAGAGATCGTGAAGAAGGCCGGCATCGAGAAGGAGTAAGCTCGCCAAGGTCTTGATTCCCGATGCCCGGCAGCGGGATCACAGGCATTCCGCCCTGACCAGCGCCCGCACCCGCGAAACGCGGGAGCGCACCGTGCCCACCGGTATCTGCAGCTGCCGCGCCGCTTCCTCGTAAGTGACGTCGCCTTCGAGCACCGCCTCGAAGGTGGCGCGGATTTCCGGGTCCAGCCGGTCGAGAACGGCATCCACCTTGCCTGCAATCTGGCGCGATGCGATCAGCGCCATCGGATCGATGCGGTAAGGGTCGACCACCTGCTCCAGCGTTTCCTCGTCGATCGGATCGCAGAGCGAAGAACAGGTGCGGCGCACCTGGTTGCGCGCCAGGTTCAGTGCAATGCCGAACAGCCAGGTCGAAGGCTTGGACAGGCCGGAGAAGCGGTCGGCACAGCGCAGGGCTTCGACGAAGGTGTTCTGCACCACATCCTCTGCATCTTCCGGATTGCGCACGTAGCGTTGAACGAAGCGCAGCAGCTGCGACTGGTGCTTGACGAACAGGGCATGGACATCGATGGCGGGCTGCTCGGCGGCGGGCGCCTGCCTGTCGCTGCTGGAGCTGCCGGCGCTGCTTGCAATGAGGGCTTCGATGTGGACCAGGGTGTCGTTGGCAGTGGTATCGAATGTCATGGTTGTCTCTCAGGCGGTGTATGGATACGTTCCCAAGGGCAGCGGGTCGATGTGTTGTAGTGCGCTGCCTTTACTGTGACGACAAGATACCTGCGTTTAATTTCCTCAAGGCAATTTGATGAGGAATGGTGAGAGATTGAGCTTTGTTGAGACATTGCGGCGCCGATGCATTGCGTGTCGAGGCGCGGCGGAGCTTGGCCGGCGCCGCCTCCGTCTTTCCAGCCGCAGCTTGATAGGCATACAATCGTTCATTCTTCCAACCCATGCAGGACCACCCATGCCAGGCGACAGCAAGCTACTTTCGGGCAATGGCGGAATGCGCAGGCATCTGGACGCCCTTGACTGGACGGCATTTCCGCAAGGCCATCCCGAGACATGGCCCGCCGCAGTCCGAACCGCCTTCCAGCTCATGATCGATTCGCTGCAGCCGACGGCACTGGCGTGGGGCCCCGAACTTGCGCTGTTCTACAACGACGCCTATGCGGAACTGCTCGGCCACCGGCATCCGGATGCGATGGCCCGCTCCTTCCGCACCGTCTGGCAGGAACTGCTGCCGACGCTCGATCCCTTGCTCCAGCGGGCTCTCGCGGGCGAGCCGGGTATTCTTCAGGACAATCCCTTCCAGGTCGTGCGCAGGGATTCGGGAGAACATGCGTTCTATATCTGGTCGCTGCTGCCGGTGCGCGACGGCGACGGCAGCATCATCGGCATTCTCAATCCATGCGTGGAAACCACGCGCGAGCGGGAAGCCGAGCAGCGCTTCCAGCAGATCACCGAACTCAATCCCGACGGCATCATGGTCAACGTCGATGATCATTTCGTCTATGCCAATCCGGCGGCGCTGCGCATTCTCGGCGCAAGCCGAATGGAAGACATCGCCGGCCTGAGCCCCTATGACCTGATCGAACCCGCGCGGCACGATTTCGTCCGGGAGCGCAGCGCCAACATCTCCACCAGCGGCTCGCCCGTGCCGCTGGTGGAGATGCGCTGGCGCCGGCTCGACGGCGAATATGTATGGCTGCAAAGCACGGCCGGCGAAATGGTGTGGGAGGGCAAGCCCGCCATCCAGGTCGTGCTGCGCGACATCACCGAACTCCGGCAGTCGCAGGACAAGCTGCACATCATGGGCGAACGGCTCAAGCTGGCCATGGAAGGATCGGGGGAAGGCATTTGGGACTGGACCTTCAGCGACAATTCCTTTGTGCTGGCCGGCGGGCTCGAGACCGTGCTCGGCCATGCCTGCGAAGAACTGGAAGGCAGCGCCGACCAATGGCAGCAGCGCATCCATCCCGACGACCTGCCCCATGTGCGCACCGCCTTCCAGGCCTGCGCCGGCGGCGACGTGCAGGTCTATGCCTGCGAGTACCGGGTACGCAGCAGCGCCGGCACCTGGATCTGGGTACGCGCGCGCGGCGTCATCGTCGAGCGCGACGAGGACGGCAAGCCGCTGGTCATGACCGGCACGCTGACCGACATCACCGCCCGCAAGGAGTCCGACGAACTGGCCTGGCGCCATGCCAACCTCGATGCGCTGACCGGCCTGCCCGGCAGGCGCCTGTTCCGCGAGCGACTCGACGTGGAAATGCGCAGGAAGCGGCGCGACAATGATCATCTCGCGCTGCTGTTCGTCGACCTCGACGGCTTCAAGCAGGTCAACGATCTGCATGGCCACGATGCGGGCGACCGCCTGCTGGTGGAGGCGGCCCGCCGCATAGGCGCCTGCGTGCATGAGCGCGATACCGTGGCCCGCCTGGGCGGCGACGAGTTCACCGTCATTCTCGCCGGCGACATCGATCTCGACCGCATCGAATTCGTCTGCCAGGCCATCCTGTCCCGGCTTGCCGACCCTTTTCGCCTCGGCAAGGAAACCGCCTATGTCTCCTGCAGCATCGGCATCAGCCTGTTTCCGCACGACGGCGTCACGCCGGAGGATCTTCTGCGCAAGGCCGACCAGGCGATGTATGCGGCCAAGCGCGCCGGGCGCAACCAGTTCAGCTATTTCACCAGGGAGATGGACGATCGGGCGCGCGACCGCCTGCGCATGATGCACGAGCTGCGCCATGCGCTCAGGGATGGACAGCTGGCCGTGTATTACCAGCCGGTGGTCGACCTGGCCGATCAGTGCATCGTCAAGGCCGAGGCGCTGCTGCGCTGGCGTCATCCGACGATGGGCGACGTCAATCCGGCCGAGTTCATTCCGATGGCGGAAGAGTCCGGCCTGATACGCCAGATCGGCAACTGGGTGTTTCGCGAAGCCGCCGGCTGCTGCAAGCGCTGCACCGACCGCGCCGGCGCGCCGTTCCAGATCAGCGTCAACAAGTCGCCGATCCAGTTCATGGCGCGCGACGGCGACATGAACTGGCTGCAGTACCTGTCGGAGCAGGGCATGCCGGGCAGCAGCATCTCTGTGGAAATCACCGAAGGCGTGCTGCTGCATGCATCGGCACGCGTCACCGACAAGCTGCTGCAGTACCGCGATGCCGGCGTGCAGGTGGCGCTCGACGATTTCGGCACCGGCTACTCATCGATGTCCTACCTGCAGAAGTTCCAGATCGACTATGTGAAGATCGATCAATCCTTCGTCCGCAATATCAGCACCGATGCCGGCAGCCGCACGATCGCCGAGACCATCATCATGATGTCGCACAAGCTCGGCAAGAAGGTGATTGCCGAGGGCATAGAAAACCGCGAACAGCTCGAATGCCTGACCGAGGCCGGCTGCGACTATGGACAAGGCTACCTGTTCGCACCGCCGCTGCCGGAAGAAGACCTGATCCGCATGGTCGAGCAGTCGCGCCGGGTGCGGATGCAGCAGTTGCATTGAGGTGCATTGAGCACGATACGCCGCGTACCCGGCTGAACCCCGGCTTGAGACATCAGGCCGAGAAGCCGCCGTCGATCGACAGGCTCGCACCGGTGATATACCCGGCCGCCGGGCTCGCGAGGTAAGCCACGAAGTCGGCGATTTCCTCCGCCTTGCCATACCGCGGCAGCGCCATCATCGCCTTGAGCGTCTCCGCGAACTCGCCGCTGTCGGGATTCATGTCGGTATCCACGGGCCCCGGCTGCACATTGTTGACGGTGATGCCGCGCGGACCGAGGTCGCGCGCCATGCCCTTGGTCAGGCCCACCAGCGCCGATTTGCTCATTGCATAAGCGGCACCGCCGGGGAAGGGCATGCGTTCGGCATTGGTGCTGCCGATGTGAATCACGCGTCCGCCGTCGCGCAGATGGCGGGAGGCCTCCTGCGTGGCCACGAAGAGGCTGCGCACGTTGACCGCAAGCGTGCGGTCGAAGTCTTCAAGCGCGAGCTCATCGACCGGCCCCAGCGCCAGCACGCCGGCATTGTTGACCAGGATGTCGAGGCCGCCGAACTCCGCCGCCGCGCTGCGGATTGCGCTCCTGAGAGCGTCCGCATCGCGGCTGTCGGCCTGGTAGGCGAGCGCCCGTCCGCCGTCGGCGCGGATCGCGTCAACCACCGCCTGTGCCTGCGCCGACGCATTGGCGTAGCTGATGGCGACTGCCGCTCCCTCCTTCGCGAAACGCCTGGCGATGGCCGCGCCGATGCCGCGCGAGCCGCCCTGGATGAATGCGGCTTTTCCTGTGAGATCGATCCTGTTGGTCATGCTGAACTCCCGGTTGATTGGTAAGGGAGTTCAGTATCTTCCAGCGACTTTATCCTTACTAGCCCATAATGTGGCGCTGCAGTTGATCCAAACGGTTTAAAAATGCCTCGGCTAGATCACGCCGTTGATCACGGCCAGCATGTGTTCCTTGCTGGACAGCGCCGGAACCATCGCCCAGCGGTCCAGCGGTACCTTGCCTATGCGAACCATGCCGGTGTGGCGCGTGGGCTGGGCATCGCGCGCCGGATCGCTGTCGAAAAAGCCCAGGCTGCGGCGTGCCTGATCGATATCCGCCCGGCGGCCGGTCAGATAGGTCCAGCCCGGTTTGATGCCATGTTCCTTGACGTAGGCCGCCAATGCCTTTGGATCGTCCAGCTCGGGCTGGATCGTGAGCGAGTACATGTGAATGTCGCGTCCGATGCGCGCGCCGTAGGCTTCCTGGATTTGGAGCAGGCTGGCCGTGTTGGGCGGACAGGACCTGGTGCAGGCGGTGTACATGACATTGATCAGGACATTCTTGCCCTTGAGAAGATCATCATAGAACCGCACATCCTTGCCCTCGTGGGTCTTCAGCCACACATTGGGAAATTGGCTGCGGCCGTTTTCCACCATCGATGCGGCGCCCGTCAGGCTGGCCGCTCCCGCCACTGCGGGGATCAAGGTGGCGCCGGTCAGCGCCTTCAGGAAATTTCGTTTGCCGTTCATCGCAACACCCTTCAGTTTTGAATGCGGCCATCATCAGGCCGTATGGGCGACCGTTCAGTCAACCACGTCGAAGCGCACCATCATTGCATGATCTTCATGGGCGATATTGTGACAATGCATCATGTACTTACCCGTAAAGTCGCGAAACTGGATGAACACCTCCACCTCTTCGCCATCGATAATCGGATATACGTCCTTGCGGCCGCGTTCATGGGCCGGCGGCGATTTGCCGTCCCGCGACAGGATGCGTCCTTCCTCCAGGTGAATGTGCACCGGGTGCAGCCAGCTGCCCTTGCTCTCCAGCGTCCAGATTTCGGCCGTCCCTTTTTTAACGGTGAACAGCGGCTTGGTCACGTCAAACAGCTTGCCGTTGACAGTCCAGCTGCCGCCGGAACGATCGAACTCGAAGTTGCGCCTGCGTACGGCCTTCTTGGTATCGATAGGCGGAAGCTCGCGCAATGTCGCCGGGACCCGGCTCGGATCATCGACTGCGCCGGCCTTGACGTTAAACTTCAGGATCTCGTCGCCGGGGGTAAGGAGTTTGCCTGTCGGTTTCCTGCCGTCGACCTGTTCCAGCCGGTTCACGAGGAACACCTCATCATCGGCACCGATATTGCCGAAGGCCTTGAAATCGATGATGATGTCGGCGCGCTCGGCCGGCGCGATGCGAATTTTCTGCATCGTCAATGGCGCCGGCAGCAGGTTGCCGTCGTTGGCGATGTAAGTGAAATTCTGCGCGCGCCCCTTGTACATGATGTAGAACTCGTACTGCCTCGACGGGCTGGCGTTGAGAATGCGGAACCGGTACTTGCGGCGCCTGACATCAAAGAACGGCTGGATCTTTCCGTTGACGCAGATCTTGTTGCCGAGGATGCCGTCGTTGTTGAATTGATCGAGCTTCAGATTGCCGCCCGCATCGAACTGCCTGTCCTGAACCATCAACGGAATATCGAAGTCACCGACGCCGCTGGGCAGGCGCAGCGCTGTCGGGCTGGGATCGGTCTCGTTGCCCGAATCGATATGATCGAACAGCAGATAGAATCCGGCGAGCCCGCGATAGACGTTCCCGGAGGTGAAATCCATTCGGTGGTCATGGAACCACAAGGTGCCGAGTGCTTCACGCGGGTCGCCGCCGGCATACATGTTCGGATAGAGATGGTCCCTCCATCGTCCGGGTGCAGTCAGCGAGGGGCCGGCTTTCGTGGGGCTAAAGTAATCACCGGTGAAACCATCGCTTTCGGAGCCGCAGTGCAGGTTGTGCAGGTGCGTTGAAATCTCCGGCGAGCCGTAGCCGACTGCATTGGCAGGCAGGTTGTTCTGGAAGCGGACGCAGACAGGCTCGCCATAACGCGCCACGATCGTTGAACCTGGCAGCGTGCCGTTATAGCCCCAGATCACACTCTTCGGACCCTGCGCATGAAACTGATGCTCTGCCTGAACGACATTGATTTCGTAGAACTTTTTCGGCTGGAATTCCTCCCAGCGCTGGTGGTGCAGCCGTCCGCATTCTCCGTTCGCCTCGTCGCAGTCTCCTGCAGGTGCAGGGGTCAAGGCAGCCAACGGTGCAAGCGGCCTGTTGACGGGGAGCGGGTCCATCCAGGGCGTGGTGTTATAGCCGCCGTTGGAGGTGGTGGTCTGTGCGTGGCTGACAGCAATGTGCGACGCAACGACTCCGGTGCCGGCGGCCGCCACGCCGAGTTTGATGAAGTTCCTGCGGCTGACGCCGCTGTCGCAATCGAGTGAACTGTCCATTGCAGCTCTCCTTTGAATGAACGTTGGATGTGGTTGATCGATTCACGGCGCGGTGCGGGCACACGGACCGTTGCATCGGGTGTGAATTTCTGATGCTGCCTTTGCGTTTCGTATGTGATGAGAATAGTCGTTTCGACAATGACGACCAATAGTGCATATGCTGTACAGGGACGAAGTCGGCTCGCTCGAATTTCTCTTCGTTCGGAAAGCCGAGTGCGAAATCGAACGCAAGCAGGGGAAAAGCTAATGGTCAAGTTACCGAAGCAAGCCCGTTAAGGCTGGGTACGGAACGGGACAGGGCAAGGGAGTCAGCCGCCGGAAGAACGGACAGGTGCATGCCGCATGAAACACATGGTAGCGGGAAGCGCTCCGCTACCGGCAGGATCGGCAAGCCCTGCGGAATGCAGCGTACTGGCGAGGTCTTGAAGGGTGAAGACCGAGATGATCCATCCTCGTTCATCGGCTGGATCGAAGGCTGGAAACCTGAAGGCGACCATCAAGGCAATCTGCCTGGTCAGCTCGGCAAATGAACGTGCTTCCCTGGATCGCCATGTACGCGCTGCGAGCAGCAGTACCGTTAATTGACCGCCTAGTTCCACCTGCCGTTTGTGCCGCCGATACTGTACTGTCCGGCACCCTGCAGTGCCACGACGATGGCATTGGCCAGGTAAAGCAGATGGAGCTCGAGCATCCAGCCGGTTCGTACCCGGAGTGAAAATGCCTCGTCGAAGTAGATGAAAGGAATGGCGATGGCCAGGTTCACGGCCATCGCAAGTGCTGCCGCTCTTGCCCACACGCCGAAAATAATCATGAGCAGCGCCATGATTTCAGCGATATACGTCAGCTTTACGAGTTGCTCGGGAATGCCAGCTCCCGGCAGCGCATGGATGACAAATTGCGCACCGCTTCCCACATCGAGATATCCGTGATACAGCAGCAGAAAAGAGAAGCCGATGCGCAACAATGCACATGCGTAATCCCTAGACCGATCGGCAGAAGCGACCCGTTCTTTGAGGCTTGCCGCGTTCATGGTGATTCGATGCATCCCGACCTCTCTCGCAATCCCTCTATGCTGATTTGATCCTATTCCAAGAGCTATTTGATTGCAACCAGAGATGCATGTTTTGAAAGGTTGCCGTTAATATACTTCAAGTTTATTAACTTAAATCATTATATGGCGGAGAATCATTGCCCATGAAAAACAATGGAGGATGGCGCACCCTTTGCGGAATGTGCAAAAACAGCATGTGCGCCGGCGCACTGCGCCTGATTCCGACTGGAACCCAAATTAAATGAAATCGGACCTAGTCTGGTTAACAATCAGAAAAAATGACGCCAACACAATATGTCGCCGAGAAGTAGCGGACGGTAAAGAGGAGCGAAGGCAAGGATTTCCATAGCGATTGCTTGAAGCAGGAAAGGCGGCTTTCCCGTTGCTGCAGCTTGGTGTGAAACCATCGCTTTCAATTGACGAGTCGCTGGGATAGACAGGAGGCATCCGCCTGGCTTGCCATGCGTGCCTCCTCCCAGTTCCGGTTAACAATGCGAATGCTGCCGAAGATGCTGCGTCATGTTCAGTGTCATGCGTCGCACCACCGTCAATGATGAAGATGGCTATCTTCCTGCTGCGATTTGGGCGCGGCCAGGGGCTTTCCTGCTTCCACGTGCAGATTGACTTCAACTGCTCCTGCCTTCGCGAATGTCAAGGTCAAAGGAACTTTCTCGCCGGCGGCAAGCGGCTTCTTCAAGCCGATGAGCATGATGTGATATCCATCGCCGGGACGCATGTCGACCCTTGCCGATGGCGTCAGGTCGATCCCATCCACCTCCGACATCCTCATTACGTTGCCCTGCTGGCTCATGGTATGAATTTGAGCCGCGGCTGCAACGTCCGCCGGAACGGAAACGGCAACGAGGCGATCTGCGGTACCGCCCTTGTTCTCCAGTGACAGGTAAGCAGCACCGGCAGTCTGCGCTTGAACCGTCGTGCGTGCATACGGATGTCCCACGCTGATGTTCTTCACCGTGTACTCATGGGCATGCACAGCGGTGGCCAGGAGTGCGGCAAAAGCTAGGGCACTGATTTTGGGAGAAAACATGATAAGCCTTTCAATTCATTAAAGTCGTAAAACCGGGATGCGGATGGAAGCGCATGTGCTCCTGCACCGGTGTTTCATTGGCGCCGCGCGGCGGACGCCTGCTTGATCACGCGCGTAATTTCTTCCTTCGTGATCTTGCCTGTCTTGTTGAAGACTTCCTGGCCATTGCCGTCATAGAGTATGGTCGTGGGAAATCCCTTGGGTGCAAATGGCTGGGCAATACTTAGGTTGCCGACAATGATGGGATAGGTGATGTTGAGCTTGCCGGCAAAATCGGTCACCTTTGCAGCCGGTTCTCCATCGACCGAGACGCCGAGAACGGTCAGATCACTCCTTGATTTGTGCAGCGCTTCAAGTTCAGGCATCTCGGCCACGCACGGCGGGCACCATGTCGCCCATACATTCACCAATACCCATTTGCCGCGATAGTTCTCCAGCTGATGATTGCGGCCTTCGATGTCGACCAGCGAAAACGTTGTTGCGCTTGCCGGTATCGACAAGCAAAGCAGTGTCGCCAAAAGGGCAGATATCCTGGTTGTCACAGTTCACCTCCAATCCGATTTCGGCAGGCTTCAGGCCGGGAAGTCCGGGAATCGCCAGCCGAGTGCACTCGATATGACGTCGCTGATCGCGGCTGATATCGCAATAGCGCAGTTGCTTCCATGGCATGAAACGGAAGCGTTGAGACTAGCGTAACCAGAAAACTATTTTCGACCAATGGTACGGATGCAGTACCGTTCGAGACGGTGCGTTCAGGTGCAATGCATTGATCAAGGCTGTTCGGCATAGGAAGCGAAACATGTTCAACGAGAGATCCGGAAAGCATCTTTGGAAGGTGCTCTTTTCCGGAATTTCGAAGCATGTCGGATTGCCTTAATTGTGTTTAACGATACTGGAACTCATGCAATTTTTGGCATTCATGAGACGGGACTTTGCCCTGTCGTTTCCAATGCGGTTTGAGCATCGGCAGGCAGAGCTTTAATTGATAAACGATTGGAAAACAGGCATGTACATCCTTGTTTAACAGCAGGAAACGGTACGATTGTACCGGGTGTTCCAGTACGACCGCACCGCGCGCGCCCTGGATAAGGAATGATAAATTATGGCCTTAATGTCATCTGCATGATTGTTAATGCAGACCGGCTGAAGATCACGGTTCAAGTGTCGTGGATGGTCTTCAAGCCGTGCAGGTTTGATGCCGCAAAATTCAGGCAAAGCCACGAAAGCCTGTTTTTCTAAATCGAGGATTTCAAAATGCTGAGTTTTTCCAGATAGATTGCAGAAGTTTACGCGGAAGCGGAACAATCCGCTCCGGATGCATTTGCACAGATGCTGTGCCTGTCTGTCATGAAGGAATTCCATGCCAGCTACGTTGTGCTCGGTACTGAGAACAAGGTGTTTTATTCCAGTCCTGACCTGAAAATCGATACCGGCAAGGACTTTCCTTCCAGTTTCAGCGAACTTCGGCATTGCATCGCCGCCGCTATTGGAAGCGCCGAAGTCATATCCGGTGATGAAGGCAAGCCGTTCATCTTTCGGAGCAATCTTGCCTCGGAAGGAATTTTCTGCAGTTCAAGCCAGAACGCTGACGGCAAGCAGCATTGCTCCTTTACCGGCATGTTTTATGGCAATAATCAGAAAGACACTTCGGGTTTGCGTTGGCTGCTGGTCTGCTGTGACAAGTCCGATGGTCTAAGCGACCAGGCGAGCAGTCTCATGCAGGCATTATGGCCGCATCTGAACATGGCTATTACGCTCAACCTCGGCAAGGCCTTGAATCGCATCGATCCCGAGATGGCTGCCAGGAAAATGGCGCTGGTGAATTGGAACGGCATGATTGAAGTCGCCGATCCCGAATTCCTGACATTGCTTAAAGCGGAATGCATTCGCGAGCCCGCCGGCCGCATTCCATCCAGGGTATTGGAGGCGTTGGCCAGCGAGGGAGTCTTTCGGGGACAGGCAATGACCATCATCGCCAGAATCGAGGAGGACAAGCTGATCTGCCGCGCCGAATCCGTATCGGCACTCGATTCCCTCGGCTCGGTGGAAAAGGAAATAGCAAGGCATCTCGCCGAAGGCATGACTTACCGCGAGATTGCGAGCAAGCTTGGCAAATCGCCCAATACGGTCCGCAACCAGATCGCCAGCATCTATCGCAAGCTCGAAGTCGACTGCAAGGTCGCACTGATCACGCTGTTCAGCGACCAGTCTGACCGGAACATGGCTTTTTGCTGATGCATTCATGCGATATGGTTTTTCATCTGCTTCATCTGCTGTTTCTCGATCCGCTGCACCGGCAAACGCTCTCGTCCTGAAGCCGCCTTGACTGACACCTCTGCGATTGCATTCGCAGAGGCGCCGCACCGAACTCTTCCTTTCCCGCCTTTCACTTCTCTCACTTCTTTCACTTCTCCCTGCAGGAATAGCCCGGATAACACCTTGCAAGAACAATGGCAAGCGCTGCACCGTGCTATCCGTGTGGACCTGACATTTGCTTTGACATCAGTGCTTGTAATGATCAATCCCGAGGAAGGACTTGAGGCCGGTACGGTTGCCGCTGCTGCCCACGGCCGGCAGGCAACGCATCACATCCTTCGCCTGGCCAGCCTTGTCGGGCGCCGCAGCTACGCTGCGATGGTCGCCCTCATGGCCGTCCGGGATGCAAATGGAGGGGCGATCGAAAGGCGGGCGCTCGAAGCGAACCCTGTCGTCGGTCAGCGCAAGCAGAAATGACACGAGATTGCGCTTTTCGTCTTCCGTCAGGCCGAGCGGCTGCATGTCGGGCGCAAGATCGGCTGCATTCTCGTTCCGGAAATCGCCGCCGCGGTTATAGAAATCGACAACCTGCATCAGCGTGGCCTTGCCGCCGTTATGAAAGTATGGGCCGGTCAGTTCGACATTGCGCAGGCCCGGTGTCTTGAAGGCGCCTCGCGTACTGACATCGCCGTTGCCGCTCGGGCGCGGATATTTGCCTGGATCGAAGCCGTTGCCAAGCAGGCTTTCCTTGCCTTGGGCGTACATGAGCGTTTCGGACATCGGCAGCGCAAACGGGTCCGTCTCGCCGAGGCCGATGTCTTCCTCGGTCGGCCGGACGCCAATGTTGTAGAAACCGTTATCGTAGGTCTTGACGGCGGAGCCGGCCATCGCCATCGGCTCCAGACGCTCATTGATCACATTGCGGAAAGACGCATTCGTCATTGCCGCGCCGCTGTGGCAGTTGATGCACTTCGCCTTGCCCTGGAAGAGAATCAATCCCTGCTTTTGCGCCTCCGTCAGGGCGTTGCGGTCGCCGCTCGCGAAACGGTCGAACGGCGTATCGTCCGACACCAGCGTTTCCTGGTAAAGCTGCAGTGCGATCCCGAAATACAGGGCAAAGTTGGCCTCGAGCTGGCTCACCTGGTCGGTCGGCGTGGTCTTGTCCGGCACGCGAGAGGGAATGCTGCGGCGCAGATCCTGCGATGCGGTCTGACGTCCCGGCGGCATCCGAACGATCGACGGAGCATTCCAGTAAGGTGCCTTGAAGGCTTGCCGGATCAGCGAGGAGTACGGTGTCTTTCTCTTGTCGAACTTGCCAAGCACGCTGTCGGTTGGAGATATTTCCTGGTCCGTCAGCGGCACGCTGTCGAGCAGTTTTCGGCCCAGCATGGCAAAGGTGCGGCCGGCGCAGCTCATTTCATTGGCGCTGAGCGGCGGCCCCGAGCCCTGCGAAACCAGGGATGCGCCCGGCAGCGTCACCTGCTGCTGTCTTAGGAGGCCGTTTTCGTGCTTCCAGACCAGCGCAGTGGAGTTGCGCATGCCGAACGGATCGGCCCCGTTGGCGACATTGTTTGCCCGCCCATCCCAGAAATTGCGGAAGTTGAAGACGGCATTGATGACGGAAGGGCTGTTGCGCGGTGCGACGCGCCGGGTATTGATTCCGCCGATATTGAAGCCGGTACCGCCATGACCGATCGCATCGGACTCGCTGCTGCACTTATCTTCCTTGCCGCCACCTTCCGTCGAAGTAAAAGCCGTGGTGAACACACCCTGCGATCCGATCACGTCATTGGTGTCGGCAATGCGGGCCGACGCCGTGTCCAGCGGGGCTGGCAGGTACTTTGTCAGCGGAAAGTCCGCTTCGGTCAGCTGATAGTTCAGGCCGCCCAGCTGAAAGCTCTTGTCTCCCGCGAGCAGCCCCGGGTTGATCTGGTTCTTGCTGCGGTTGTCTGCGCCTGCATGGAAATGGCATGACGCGCAGGATGTCTTGTTGTCGCTGCCGACGCGCGTATCCCAGTACAGCAGCTTTCCCAGCCGGATTGCGGCCTGCTTGTCGGAAACGTACTCCGACAGCACCTCTTGCGGCAATCCTGGCACAGGCAGTGACTTTAACGGCGCCAGTTCTTCCGGCCGGTCCGCCACCTGCGCCTGCAGCGACTGATGCGCAAAGACCAGGACGGCTGCAGCCGCTCCCGTCAGCAGGCCGAACTGCATGAACTTGTGATGGCGGGGCATGACTTCGTATTCGATTGTCGCCTGGGCTTGCCGTGCGGAGCCGCCGGCCGGATCGATAGTCTCAGTGGCCGCAGGTTCGGCAGTGTGTCGTGTGTTCATGACGGATCATCCCGGGAAGAATTTCGGATAGCTGGTGCGCTTCGACAGGCCGCAGCAAGCTTGCGGGCGCGCCGGCAACAGGCGCGATATCGAGCATCGAGGTCCATCCTATAAGCCGCAGGTGCCGGCACCAATAGTGCAAATGCATGACTGGCGTCACGCAAGCCTCCAGGACATCGCTCTGGAGATCCGCGTTGCGCACTCGGTGCTTCCTTGCGGGGCGAAGTCATGCTGCTTTTCATTTGCACCGGAGGTATCTGAAATCTTGTCACCCAAATGCACTATTGGTTAGCGCATTGAAGCCCAATACCATTCAATCAACGCAATGCCTGACGCGCGCTGAAGACTGTCTGCGAAGCACATTGCGTCTTCCCCTGTGTTTAACCCCATCAGAAAGCGAAGCGATCGCCATGCTCACTACATCTCAAAGAATAATGCTTCCCTCATCTTTGGCTTCATATATCGCACTGCTGTCTTTACCGATGTCCGCACTGGCTGCCGACCTGGCTTCCGGAAGCAGCGCGGCCACCGTCACCCCGGCAGCCGAAGTTTCCAGTGCGCCTGCTGCAGCACAAGTGCTCCCGAATCCCTGGGGCACCGTCACGGCGGCCGCGAAGGATACGCCGCCGACGGCAAATGCCGCGCCTGCCGGCGCGCTTCCCGCGGCGGCGAGCGAAACCACGTCCTCATCATCAAAGGCCGCGCCGCCGGCCGCGTCGAAGTCGACGACGACAAGCGCCGCAGGCACGGCGACGTCGAGCGCAAGCGGCAGCCAGTCAACGACGGCTCCCGCCGCGGCGGCGACAGCTTCCTCTTCGTCCACCAATACGAATGCCGTCGCGACTGCCAAGCCGGCGAACCAGGGCACGACATCCCCTGTGCCGCCCGATACGAAAAGCGAAGGCAGCAAAGATGCAGCCAAGCCGGCAGCAACCGCACCGGTGACTACGTCGACCACGGCTGCCAAGACAACGCCTGCGGCTCCGGTTCAAGCTACCTCCTCACCGGCGGCCTCGACTGCGACGGCCCCGACTTCGACAGCAACGGCCGCCACACCTGCAAAGACGGCATCAACTCCTGTGGCAGCGCCCGTTACTACATCGGGAGCATCGGCTGCTCCTGCTACTCCGGTTACATCGGCTACTCCGGTTACATCGGCTACTCCGGTTACATCGGCTACTCCGGCTACATCGGCTACTCCGGCTACATCGGCTACATCGGCTACATCGGCTACATCGGCTACTCCGGTTACATCGGCTACTCCGGCTACATCGGCTACTCCGGCTACATCGGCTACATCGGCTACATCGGCTACATCGGCTACATCGGCTACATCGGCTACATCGGCTACATCGGCTACTCCGGCTACATCGGCTACATCGGCTACCCCGGCAACTCCCGCAACTTCTTCATCGACGGCCCCTGTCACCAGCGCTGCGTCACCGGGAACTAAAGCAACCACTACTACATCAGCGACTGGCTCTTCGCCAGGAACACCGGCCACCACCTCGCCTTCCGCATCCGCACCTTCCAAGCCCGTTACGAACCCACCTGTGCTGACTGCGCCTACCGTGCCGGTGTCGAACTCGGCAACTACGGCAAACACATCGAACAGTGCGGCGGCCACAGGTACTGCAGGACAAGCAGGACAAGCAGGACAAGCAGGACAAGCAGGACAAGCAGGAAAGGACGGCAAGCGGGATAAAATCATTCGCATCAAGCCTTCAACGCTGCCGCTGCCCCCGTTCCCTTCGGCACCGGTAGACCCAACCCCGGCTCCGGATACAAAGACGCCCGCAACCAAGGATGCCGTCTCTCCATCCGGGCCTTCGCAATCGCCCGCTGCTCCGACTGCGCCGACTGCCCCTGAGAAGGCCCCCGTTGCATTGCCGCCGGAGCTCGCCAACAACAAGCCGTCTCCCTGTGCACAGAAGAGCGACGGCAGCGACGCATCAAAGAGCGTCAAGACCCACCGCGGCTGCGAGGAACAGGTAAAGAAAGTGGAGCAGGAAGAAGTCGCTCGGGGAGCGCAGCCCAAGCCGTCGGCGACGGCCCGCTCGACGCCCACGTCGGAGACAGCCACCGTCATCGCCGGCAGCAACCGCGCCTCCGTCATCACTGCGCTTCCCCCGCCTGACCCGGCAGGACGCGTGCCTTATGGCCAGGACGCAAGCCAATACACGCTGACCTTCGCGGATGAATTCGACACCGAACTCAGTACGGCAGTATGGAATGACTATATCTGGTACGAAGCACCAAATCCGACGAAGAATTATGCAGTGGAAGACGGCGTGCTGAAAATATGGCCTCAACGCGATGCATCGGGCAATTTCTTCAACCGCACGCTCGACACCGACGGACGCTTCGCACAGACCTACGGCTACTTCGAGATCGAAGCCCGTCTGACTCGCGGGAAGGGAACCTGGCCTGCCTTCTGGCTGTTCAACCATATCGCTGATCGCCGGCCGGAGATCGATATCCTGGAAGCCTATCCGGGCGGCGAGGGATGGGGACGAATGGACTCTTCCGGTGTTCACATTCCCGATACGTTTGCGCCTACCGTCTGGCCTGCGGGAAATCAGGGTGAGAACCACGCGGGCACCAAGATGCACCAGACTGGCATGGATCTGTCGGCGGGATTCCACAAATATGCATTGAAGTGGGAACCCAATCGCCAGACCTTCTATTTCGACGGAAAGGAAGTATTGTCGGTCAATGTCAGCATGGGCGATCCGATGTACCTGCTGCTCGACCTCTGGTTCGGCAGTGCAAGCGGCACGCCCGACGACTCGACTCCGCAAGGCAAGAACAACGCATTCGAAGTCAATTATGTCCGTGTCTGGGCGCCCAATGAGTGAGCATCGAGGTCTGGCAAGGATTGCGTAGGGTTGTATTGCCCGGTCGGGATACAGGGTACCGGCCTGGGCAGACGCCCGGACATGGCCAAGGCATGCCGGGTTGGAGCTGCTGCATGAAATTGCGGCAGCTCTTTTTTTCATCGATCGCCGTCGATTGCCGTCGATCGTTTGATTGCGCGCGGCCGGCAAGCACTCTGCACAGAGCGAACCGGATGCGACGTCCTTGCGCCGCATCGGATGTGCATCGACGCACCGCAGGCACCGGGCATGAAAGCACTGAATGATTCGACCGTACTGCATCCGTACTATTGGCCTGTGTTGGCGATCGAACTACTCTTCTTAGCAAAGGGGCGCACTGTTTCAGCAACGAGCCGGCGACAGACTCCAGCATGAACGGCAGAGGCAGTGGATCCCTGGATGAAAACCTGGCTGTCAGCCGGTTCTACGCGCCAGGCAGCATTCAAACGACCGAAAGCTCGATCAGTTTAATGATTCGAACGGCGGCTGCGCCTTTGGCTGGCACAGTCACTTATTACCTGGTGTTTAACTGAGGATGCATCATGAAGAAACATGAAAGGTATTTCACTGTGTGGACTGCACGGAAAAGCGTTGTGGCCATCAATATCGGCGTGGCGTGCATGCTGGTCGCGTGCGGCGGTGGCGGCAGCGACGGATCGCAGACCAGCGGCACGACGCCGGGGACCACGGTCGCCAGCAAGAGCGGGCTCTTCGACGACGACATCCGTGCTCCGGCTGCGGCCGTTCCTGCCGTCCCTGCACCTGCCGTTACGCCGGCTGCGGCGCCCGCAGCGACTCCCGGTGCAACGGCGCCGGCGGCAGCCAGCACGACTGTCGTGGTTGGAAGAGTGACCGATACGACCAACCTGACGGTCAAGCGCGCCCGGTACGATGCCCGCCAGGCCAGCGTGCGCATCGACTATGCGGACAGCGATCTTAACCAGATCAAGCTCGGCATGGTGGTGGAAATCGAATCGGCAAGGAGCGCCGCCGATGCGGTTCCGACGGCGGTCTCGATCTCCGCGCACAGCTTCCTCAAGGGACGCCTCGATGCTTACGATGCCGTGCGTCGTGTATTGATCGTCAACGGCGTCACCATTAATGTGCCTGTCGATACGGTATTCGAAGGTTTCACCGGCCTGCTCGATACCACGCTGCGGGCCGGCGATTACCTTGAGGTGTACGGCTTCGCGGATGCAGCCGGCGGCGCGATCGCGACGCGGATCGAAAGGAAGACCGGCGGCGAAGATTTGCGCATGACAGGGGCGGTAGCGAATCTGAATACGAGCTTGAAAACATTCTCCCTTTACGGCAAGACGGTCAGCTACGGTAATGCCAAGGTAGAGGCCGAGGATTTCCCCAACGGCTTGATGAATGGCGCGATGGTCCGTGTCAAGGGCACGCAGACCGGCCAGGTTCTGTTTGCGGCAGAGGAAATCCGTTCAGCCGTCGATTCCTCGTCGTCTTCCAAGGATGGCCTGCGCACCGAGCAGGAAGGCGTCATTACCGATTACAAGGCGCTCGACAGCTTCATGGTGAACGGCTTGCAGGTCAATGCTGCTGGAGCCGAGACCAAGGGTGTGTTGCGCAACGGTACGAGGGCCGAGGTGGAAGGCGTGATGCGTCTCGGCGTGCTGGTGGCATCCAAGGTCGAAAGCAAGGACGCTGACGACAGTTTCGGCAAGAGCAAGCTCGAGGGCGTGATATCGAATGTCAATGCTGCCGCGAGGAGCTTCCAGGTCAACGGCGCGACAGTGACATGGAATTCTGCAACCGAGTTCGACGACGTTTCATCCGGGCAGCTGGCCGCCGGGATGCTGGTGGAGGTCGAAGGCACGGCTTCGCAGACGGGTCTCGTCGCAAGCAAGATCAAGCTCGATGACTGAGGTCGGGCAGGATGAGCCGGGACTGCACATTCCTTTCAATGAAAGAAGGAGCAGATATGAACAGAAGCCTGACGACATCAAGCATGCCGGCAATGTTTCGAATGTTACATCCGGCGAAAGTCATCGCGCTCGGCTTGCTGCTGGCCGGCTGCGGAGGCGGTGATTCTTCAAGCGGGTCGCTTGACGGCTTCGTTACCGCGGAAGAAGCGACTTTCAACAGCACCACGCATACGAGGGTTCTGTCGGCACCGCTGACGGTGGTGCCCAGGAAAACGGCTTCGGCGGCATTGCCAATGACCGCCGACAGCAAAGCCAGTGAAAAAATGGAGGACCGAAAATGCCAGCGGCAGGCCAGAACGAGCAGCCTCGCAGGCAAGCCACCCAAAGGCATTACAACGAGGGCGAGCATCCGCAGCGATGCCTGTGCCATTGACAGTGCAGACGGCGCGTCTGCGGGCTGATTCTCCTGAGGGAAGATCGGTCATCATTACTACTCTTGAGGAACTATCATGTTTACATTGAACAAGCGGCGCATCATCGTTCTCAGCGCATTGGCAGCAGCCGCCGGCACCGTGTCGGCAGGCGACTTATCGGTTGAAGGAAGAATTTCAAATATCGCTCCTGATCCGGCCAACCCCGGTGCGGTCAAACTGCAATGCAATGGAGTTGCCATCACCGTTCCACCCACCGCAACCGTCACAACGCCGACGAATTCAATCGGCTTGGCCGATCTCCTGACCACCATGACTTTTCCAGGCCGTTCCGTAGTCGGCTGGGACAAGGGAACCTGCATTATCGAGGGAACGAATACTGGTGAGGACAACGTGGCATCGTCGGTGTATGTGGAGCCTGCCGAAAACGTCATCGTCGGTGAGGTCTCGGAACCGGCCACCGCGACTACGCCCATGAAATTGCGTGGCGTGACCATCGTTCCGCTGACCAAGGAGAATACGGGCGGCCTGATGGTGATGAAGCCGCCGAAGAATGAATTCGGTGTCGAGATCAAGCTCGAGACAGTCCCCAAAGGCGATCTCAGTTCGGCCGAAGGTTACCTGAGCGATGACGGAAAGACGCTGTACGCTTATGTAATCGAAACCAGCGGCGGAGACCAGGCCGGCGATACGACGGCGCCTTTGGCGACCATACAGCGTGCCGATCTCGTCACGCGCAATGCCGCTACTTTCAATTACAAGGTGGAAGTCCGCGGCGGATGCACCTTCACGGGAACCGCCACCACGCAGACGGTCAATCTTGAAATTTTAAGCGGTACCAAACCGAGTACGACCGTTCCGAACACCACCGAACCGAACTGGATCAGAATGGACGTCGCCTGCACGCTCGATCCGGCGGCCCCGGGCAATGGCTTGTACCGCTACAAGAACGATAATTTCCGGGCGACAGCGGTGCCGACTGTAATCAGGGCGAAGGTCCAGAGTCCGCCTGCTCCAACAGGTTCGCCGGCCCCGGCTCCGTATCCATGGTCTGAATCCATTCCTTTATCAATCCGTTAGCCACACCTTGTCCTTATGAGGTTGGCTTCTGTCGGATCACGTCGCTACATCCATGCCGGCCGGGAGTCAGGTCATTGACCTCGGCCGGAAATAACTTTGCGTCTCCAACTCTCCAGTGGTCGACACAAGGACTTCTTGTATATCGCTGGAACAAGCGTTTCCAGTCCGATTTCCGGCTGTTTCCTTTCCTTGGCTTGCGTTATTGATTCCCTTTATTAGAGAACGCGGGCTCATCAACTGCTCGGCAATCCCTCTTCAACAAGTCAAGAGCAGAATGGCCTGTCTTGCTGGCCATGGCCATCTTGACGCAGTGAGGGCAATTCTTTCATTGCAGGATAGCTTCGCCCGTCAGGCCAAAAGTGGCACAACCTAAGCTGGCATAAAGCGGTCGCAACCTTGCTCCTTGCATCTAGAACCCTCCCTGTCTTCCTTGCAACGGATAGCCGTTCAAATTGCTTTAGGCCATTGGTCATGGAGGTCTAGCTGCTGCCGCATCTTGCTTGCAAGCAGCCGTAGACGCAAGGAGCAGCTCCGCCGGCTTTACTGAAATCAAAGAAGTGCAAAGCCGGCTTGTCAGGCTGTTCTTTATTTGCGAAATTTTCTAAATATCGTTTTGAATGTAATCGCAAATATCACACAATGTAGTTTGAATTCTAATAAAAAATATCGATATACCTATGGTTGCAAACATGCATGATCGCGGGGATATCAACAGACTGGTACGGAGCGATGTTGATGCACGGGAAATCAATGGACTCCGATTTATTCTGGCCTTCGCGGCGTTTCTCGGCTACTACGACAGTGTCTCAACAGAGACCAATTTCGTTCTTTTTGGATATGTGATCGTCGCAGCCGTACTTCTCATACCAGGTCTGTTAAGCAGCAAAAAGGCGAAATACCGCATGTTGTGGGTGGACATTGTTTTCTACTGCACTCTAGTGTGGGTCACTGTTCCGATTCTTTCCGTTCTCTTCCTGTTTTTTGTTTTTGCGATCGTTGTCGGTTCCTTCAGTTATGGCTTGAGTGAGGGACGACGAGTTACTTTTGCGACCGTTTGCCTCTATGGGATGCTTGTTATCCTTTACGAGTGGAATCAGGAGATTCCGTGGGATCGTCTTCTATTGCGATGTACGTTTCTATTGGGAATCGGCTTATTGATTTCTTATTGGGGCGGTGCCGAAAAGTCGCTGAAGGACTATCTTAATGTTCTCAAGGAAGTCACACGTCTTTCGAATCCGCGCTTTGGAGTCAATCTCAGTACGATCACCGTCTTGCGCAAGATTAAGGAACACTTTCAGGCCGACATATGCCTGATGGTTTCATATCAGCACGAGACGCTGAGCTACCAGTTCAGGCAGACCGGGACAACCCGGGAGCAGATAGAGCCGGAACCGCTGCCGGCAGGACTTCAGCCGCTGCTGCTTGCCTACCAAAAAAACGAAATCGTATTGCATACCTATAATCGTTTGGGCAAGGTGCACTCCATATACAGCGTATTCGATGATGGGGGATGGCATGCGGGCGACCGGAAACTGAGTCAAGGGATTGCCGATTTTCTTGAAGTGCGCTCTTTCATTTCCGTTCCCATTCCTTCGGCAAAGGGAGCGGGGCGCGTGTTCGTTGCAGCCAAACGCAAGCGTTATAAAAAGGAAGATGTCGTACTCCTCCAGCAGATCGCCGACCAGGCGTTTACCGTTTTGCAGCAGCTTGAACTGGTCGACCGACTGGCTTCCGATGCGGCGCGCGAAGAGCGCAAGCGCATCGTCGGCGATCTGCATGACAGTACCATTCAGCCTTACATCGGCCTGAGGATGGGACTGGATGGCGTTTGCCGCAGGGCTACCGAGGACAACCCGCTGTATCCTCATCTGCACGGCTTGCGCGAAATGACAGCCCATGTCATCTCCGATCTGCGCAAGTACGTGGCTGATCTCAATAGCGGAAACCGCGGGGTAAGGGAATCGCTGTATGGTGCCCTGAACCGCCAGGTCGAAAAATTCGCTGCCTACTATGGTCTGCACGCGCAGATTGAAGTCGATGAACACCTGGTGGTTGCCGATCGACTTACCGTCGAAATTCTGCAGATGATCGCCGAAGGACTCAGTAACGTCTACAAGCATACCAATGCCAGGACGGCGACCGTTCGCGTTGCCGCACACAAGAATGCCCTGATGGTCGAGATCGTCAATCAAGGCGAACCGGCCACCGACAAGCTCTTCGTCCCGGGATCGATTGCACGCCGGGCGGAATCGCTTGGGGGTACGGTGCTGATCAAGGCAAAGTCCAATGCAACAACGGTCAGAATAAGCATACCAATGTGATGGAGGAAGAATGGGCGAGCCGATAACGATTCTTCTGGTTGACGACCACAAGACTGTTCTGTGGGGGCTGCAGCAATTGATGGAAAGCCAGGGCTCGAGACTCAAGGTGGTCGGCCTTGCTTCCGAACCCAAGGAGGCCATGGCGCTGGCATCGTCACTCAATCCCGATGTGATTCTTCTTGATATCGATCTGGGCCAATGGAACTCGCTTGATCTGCTGCCTGAGTTCAAGAAATGCGGCCAGTCGAATATCCTGATGATTACCGGTGTGCGCGATCAGTTGATCCTCGACGATGCGATTGCTCGCGGTGCGCGCGGCGTGGTGCGCAAGGAGGAGTCGACTGACATTCTGTTGCGGGCGATCGAAAAAGTGGCGGCAGGACAGATATGGGTCGATCGGGAATCCACGGCGCGGGTTTTCGACTCCTTGATTGAAAAGGAAACCAAAAAGTCTTTCGAGGAGGAACGGCTACTGACGCTGACACCGAAGGAACGCAAAGTCATTGAAGTCCTGCTCAGCGATTCCACGGCGCCGAACAAGGTGCTGGCGGAGCGCGCGACCATGAGTGAATTTACGTTTCGCAACCATCTGAGTTCCATTTATCAGAAATTGCAGGTCGAGAATCGGCTCGGCCTGTACGTATTTGCAAGCAAGCACTATCGCTAGAGCCTGGCTTGAAAAAGCCTTGCACGGTTCTGCGCCATCTCGACCTCTGTCCGCGCCCGATGGTGCATCCCTGCTTGCTTCGCATTCCGTGGAAACGGATGCCTTGTACCGCTGAAATGTTGGCTGCAATGACTTTGCCAAGGCTTGCGCCGGCTTGCCGAAAATGATTCTTCTTTGACTGCGCTGCGAGTACAGGTGTACTGATCATACCCAGTGCATTTGTACCGGTCATTTCGGTACACCGCACCCTTATCCGCTTTTCCCTTTAAGCCTATTCTCTTTTCCACGGCCTGCCTTTGTTTGTCCGGATGTTTGGAAAAGAAAATGACTAACGTACATGAATTCTCAGAAGTGGTCTCTGCGCTCAATGCTGCTGCCCAGGCAAAGTCGGCGAGCGATTTTGCGGCGGAGGCAGCCGATGCGTTACGCAGGCTCATCAACTTTGACAAGATTGCATTCGGTATCGAAGGCCGCTCCATCGCTCCTGGTACCTGTGTCGCTCAACAGCAGACTTGCCGATACCGGCGCGTGAGGGGACGTGTCCGGCGATGGAACATTCCGGTAAAGCCGGTGATCCTGAACCGTGCCATTGATGACGGTGGCCAGCATGTCGCGGCCGTCACATGGCTTGTCGAGGGGACTCGTGCAGATCGACGAAATGAAGAAATGAGTGCACCGCACGGAGTGCGCCAGACGCTGTTTCATATCGATCGCTCCCATGCCGGACAGGTCGGGAACTGGATGGCGGTGATCAAGCGGGTCAACGACGGTTTTGATGACCAGAATGTGCTCTTGCTCCGCGCCGTCTGGCCGCATGTGCTGCGCGCCTTCCGTGCCAATCTCGCCAGGCAGCTGGACATCAATGACACGCGCCATGAGCAAAGATCGCTTGCGCTGATCAGCCGGCGGGGAAAGGTATCGGTGGCCGACAAGCGGTTTCAGGCTCTGTTCAACAAGGAGTGGCCCGAAGTGAATGGTCGCTCGCTGCCGCCGCTCGCAATGTTTGACTTGCTCGGCAAGCGATCCTTCGAAGGCAAGGCCATCAGTATCGTGGTCAAGCAGCAGATAGGCCAGGACATACTGGTCTGCGAAGCCGTGTCGCTGTCAATTTTGCACACGCTGGGACCAGCGGAAAGAGTCGTTGCCCACAGCCTGAAGGAGGGATTGGGCTACAAGGAGATTGCGCTCAAGATGGGAACCTCCCCGAACACCGTCAGAACGCAGATCTCCCGCATTTACAAGAAACTGGAAGTGCATGACAAGAGCGCATTGGCAAAACTGCTGGCGGCGGCATAGCGATGGCAGAGGAAGGTCCGCAGCGCAATAGCAGACACCCCCACTGCGCAAAACATGAGAGACGATGCGTGCTTTGGTACCGGTGAGGCGCAACCGGTTCTGTGGTACGAAGTGCATGCACGAGAGCATGACCGCTCTAACCGAATCGGTCGAACCAAGACTTGATGGATGATCTGAGCGCACTGGACACATGCACAGTCGATAATCATGGGATATCCGGGCGAAACAACGACTGCCAGCTCCCGACCGATGGGGGATGCAACTCGCGCTGGCGACCTTGGGAAATTGATGTTGCGAGCGGCGGTGGCAACGCTGCTGCTGTTTCATCGGTATTGCCTGATGTACGAAGGCTTCGTTACGGTCATGGTGGCCTTGAATGAAAATGACGTGGCGGCATTTCAGACCTGTATCGTCTACGTCGGTGAAGTCCTTGCTCCACTGATGGTGCTGTTCGGCATATGGACCCGGATGGCGGCATTGATCATCACCGTCAACATGTTCCTTTCCATCCTGGTGACGCCCAGCCGGCAATTCGCGGGGCTGCCTGCTTTCGCTGGCTGGCGCCTGGAATTGCAGGCTTTTTTCCTGATCCTCTCGATTGCCATCGCATTGTTCGGCGCAGGAAAATACAGCATCGGCGGGACCTTGGGCCGATGGAATTGAGTCGACAGGCGAAGTTGAACGCTGCAGAACAAGACATCGTCGGGGCGGTCCTTCTCCTCCATTGAAAATCTCCCGGAGATCGCGTCCCGGATCTCATCAGGTGCAGATCAGGCTCGGTGACAAGCACTGCCTGATCCGAATCTTCAGCATTGGACTGACGGATACCTTCAGTGCCCTGCGATTGGTTTTCAGGGAAGCGTTACCATTGCGTTCCATACCGCTCTCAAGGCCAGCATATTCTGGTAGCTGCCTGGCGACTTCAAGACTTTGGACCCTATGGAAACCCTGAACAGTATCGAATGCTTCGTTCGCACTGCCGAAGCCGGCAGTTTTTCCGAGGCCGCGCGCCGGCTCGGCCTGACGTCAGCCGCCGTGGGCAAGAATGTCGCCAAACTTGAAACCCGGGTGGGCGTGCGGCTGTTTCACCGCAGTACGCGCAAGCTCTCGCTCACGGAAGCCGGGCAGAATTTTCTTGAGGAAGTGCGGGGCGGCCTCAGCACCATCCAGGGCGCGGTTGCGAACCTGGCGGGCGCCGATGGAGAGCCGGCGGGTACGCTTCGCGTCAGCATGGGCACCACCTTCGGGCTGACTTACATCGTCCCGCTGCTGGATGAGTTCCTGCGGTGCCATCCGCGCATCACGCCCGACTGGCATTTCGATAACCGGCCCGTGGATCTGATTGCGGAGAACTTCGATGCGGCCATCGGCGGCGGCTTCGACATCCCGCAAGGCGTGGTTGCCCGCGAACTCGGGCCCGCGCACCGGGTGCTGCTTGCGTCGCCGGCTTATCTTGCGCGGTGCGGCCCCATTCATTCGCCAGCCGACCTGCAGGCCTGCGACGGCATCCTGGTACGCTCTCCGCAGACCGGGCGGGTACGGCCCTGGTCCCTGCGCAACCGGGCCGGTGACCAGGCGCCGATCGCACTGCGCCAGCGCATGACCATGAGTGATCCCGAGGCGGTTTGCCGCATTGCGGAAATGGGCATGGGCATCGCGCTGGCCGGCATGCCGCATGCGCTTCCCTTTCTGGAAAGCGGCCGCCTGATGCGCGTCCTGCCCGGCTGGCATGTCGATACCGGCATGCTGGCTCTGTATTTTCCCGCGCAGCGGCTATTGCCGGCGAAGACACGGGTCTTCGTCGACTTCATCATTGCGCGCTTCCGCGAAGACAAGCTCGGCCAGCGCTTCAATGCATCGTCGGCCTGAGTACGGTGGCGGGCTTCGGTTGCCGGTGGTAACGGCGGAAAGCGCGGGATCAGCGTTCCGCGTAATGCGAAGCGGATTGGGGAAGGCGGGCGTCGCGGTGCGAAACCAGGGCGTGGAAATCGGCGTTCCGGTGCGGGTGCGGCACCCGGAATTTCATTGGCAGGCCGTCGCGCAGCACTGCCTTCAGCTCCCTGATGCTCATTCCGGTCGATTCGTGAATGACGATCAGCATGATGTCGCTGAAGGGCGCGCGGCCGCTGCGGATCTTGCTGATGACAGGCCGCGAAACTTCGAGGGCCCTGCTGAGTGCGGCGTCGTTCTTGAGCCCCTGGTCGCGAATGATCATGTCGAACAGGTCGTTTGCATTGCGTACTTCCGGCGCCATCTCGTTTTTCATTTTATCTTTCAGACGTTTTGCTTTATCGGTTGCCTGAGCCGGCGGACGAAGAGAGCATGCCGGTGGAGGCTTTCCGATATTGATCCAGGAAGCCGCGCGGTGGAGAAACAGTTACCAATTATTTCAATTGGGCAATAAAAAGCCGGCGACTGGACAGGCGTGCCGAAGTCCGGCACACCGTCCGCCGCCGCGAACCTTGGCTCGCGGCTACCGCCGGTGCGGCTCGGGCGCGATCAGCAGCGTGCAGGAAATCCGCTCGATCAGGGTGGCGTCCGTCGAGCCTCGCCACCAGCGGGCGGCCCATGAATGGTGGCGGCCATGCCCGACGATCAGCAGCTCGATGCCCAGTTTTCGAACCGTTTCTTCGATCACGGCGACCGGTTCGCCGACTTCGAGATGAACAATCGGGGCCAGGCCGGCCTCCTGCAGTATCTTCAGCCCCAGGCTCAGTTCGCGGTCCATCTTCTTCTTGTCTGCCGCGATCTGTTCATCCGGATTGAAGCTGGCAGGCGTCCCGAAATCGCCCACGATGGGCGGAGTGGGGTCATTGATGACACCCAGCAAATGGATTTCTGCGCTTGCATCAGGATTCAGGCGAATGCATTCATGCAATGCGGACGCGCTCTCGGGTGTGCCGTTATAGGCAACCAGGATCTTTCGATACATAACCGCCCCCGTCATGTGAAGGACCTGCTTGAAGTATATGTCCTGCATCGCCAAGTTCCAGTGCCGGAATTCCCGTTCCACTCCGCCTTGTATCCGGCGGGAGGGCATGACGGTCGCGCGTGGGAAAACTCAACGCGGGCAGACGGCATCCGCTCCTTGTTGACCGAAATCATGCCTTCTTCAGCAGAAGGAAGACCCGCCCGACAACAACACTATTCTGTAAACATGAAGTATGCGCCGCTCCTCTTTACTCATCACTCCTCAGGCATCGCGGCCAGGCAAGGCATGACCTGAGCCTGTGGAGTTTCGAGCGGCGCAGGCGCGTCCAGGTAGAACGGACCGGAAACGGTACGGCACATCATAAAAATCATCATCAGGCGAGCAGGGAACTCGCTTTGCAATCAGTTGGCAAGGAGGTAATGATGGATAAGGCACCGCAATCGCGCATTGGCGAAATGAGCGTGATGAACCGTTCCGGTCACACGCAGTTGAAGTGGCACATGGACAGTCTCAAAGAGACTGCCGCGGCCGAAGATGTGTTCAATCAGCTGATCGGAAAAGGTTATTCCGCATTCGGTTCGAAAACCAAGGCGGCGCCCAAGCATGCGATCCATGAATTCGATTCGAGCATGGAAGACGTCGTGCTGGTACCGCGGATCATCGGCGGTTGAATCATGCCCGCCGTGAACGCGCTATGGCGTTCCCTGTGCCGGCATATCGTCGGGCCCGGCCGGGGCGGTGCGTCGGCCGCCCGCGCCGATCTCACTGAAGAAGACAGCGCACGCCGCGCCGCCCAATCTCTCTCGCGCAGCAGGTTCAGGCGATTCTTCCGGCTCTGCGACACTATCAAGGAATATTTTCTGCATGCGCAGCGCAAGAATGCACAGGCCTGGCAGGATGCGCTGCAGAAGGAACGCCGGGCAAAGCGCCGCTCGCTTTGTCTACTGCTGAAACTGCTCAGTGACGAGCAGCGGCGGGAGTTCCGCAGGTCGAGGCAGTTTCATGTCATCGGCGGCTGCACCGGCGTGCGGTATCGCATTCGGGTCGATCCATTCTCGAATATCGACGTCCTCTATCCGAATGGCACGGTGAAGCACCAGTTGTGCGTTCATCCCACGGGCGAGGTTCCGATATACGACAAGCTGGCGGCGCAGATGCTGTATCTGCAGGATGCGACCACCGAGAGGCGGCTCTTGCGCAAGGCGAACATCCTCCCCGCGCGGGCAGGAAGCTACGTGTCTTCGAGCGCTGCGGCATGGCACTGAGGGAATGCCTGCGCAGCGATATCCAGACAGTCGCTTGGGTCCGGAAAGTCTGCGCATGACATGTCAGTGCGCAGGCGCAGGCATGGACGCAGACGCGGAGACTGGTTCAGATGAGGATGCCGGGTCGAGTGCAAACCTATACTGGTTCTTTCCGCTGTTTTTCGCCTGGTTCAACGCCTGGTCTGCGGAATTGAGCAAATCGCCGGAGCAGGTGCCGTTGCCGGGGTAGAGGCTGATCCCAATGCTTGTCGATATGCTGACGGTCCTGCCCTTGATTGAATACGGCTTCGAAATCGCTTCCACCAGCGTCCCGGCGATATGGGCGGCAGTGGCCGGCCCGTCCAGTTCCGGAACCACCACGATGAATTCGTCTCCGCCGATGCGCGCTACGGTGTCGCTCGCGCGAATGCTCGCCTTCAGGCGCCTGGCCACATGCTGCAGCAGTTCATCTCCGGCATCGTGGCCGATCGTGTCGTTCACTTTCTTGAAACCATCAAGGTCCATGTACATCACAGCGAGCGACTTGCAGTCCTTGCCGGCGTTGCCGATGTGGGCATCGAGCCTGTCCTGGAGCAGCCTGCGGTTCGGGAGGCCTGTCAAGGCATCATGGTTTGCGAGGTAACGCATCTCCGCCAGGGAATTTGCCGCATGATGCATGAACCTTCTTACCCGGCGGTACTGCCAGACGGCGCCGCCGAACAGGAAAAAGGTCACGGCGGCGAGCATGCTCCAGATCTTGCCGTAGGCATTGTCCCGGACAAGCAGCGCTTCGTTGAGAAGCGTATTTTCGTGATTCTCCATTTCCTTGAGCATGTCGTTGACGCGCTCGGTCTCGAGATTGTCCTGCTCGGACGACATCAGCAGTTGTGCCGACCGCATGTTGCCGGCTTCCCGCATCTCGACGAGGAACTGCAGAGTGGCTAGCCTGGCTTCCACGCGTTCTTCAAGTTGTACCGCTCTTTTCCGCTGCAAGGGGTCCTTGGATACCAGGGCATGAACCAGATCTGTCGTCCAGCGCACTTCTTCGACCGCGGCGACATAGGGCGCTACCGAAAGCTCGCTGCCTGCGATATACCCGCGCTCGCTTTTCTCCGCATTGCCGAGGTGAATCTGCAGCTTGTTGAATGTCGCGATCAGTTCATGATTGCGGGCTTTGAGGGTAGCCGCACTTTTGAAGTCGGAAATGATGTCGAACATCGACCAGCCGATTAGCAGAGCCAGCAAGCCGGCCATCACGACTCCCGATAACAGCGTCATGAGGGCCAGCTTGTTTTGCGTGCTGACCACTTCGCGTTCGTTCAGGCTGGACCGGACTGGAACTGCGCCGGTGCCTGCATGCCGATATTGCAGTTTCATACTGCTTTCTTCTCCCATGTTTTCGTTGGACTCGCTGGAAAAGCGCCTTGCCAGCGGTGTACCAAGCTTATTCAATGTTACCCATGGGACATTGATCTTAGGAAATAAATTCCTTTTTTACACAATTTGTTACTCATTCGCCATGTGTGTCTGCAACAGGAGGTATCGTCAAATGTTGTGGATAGACGGTGATTGATCAGGCGGCGGCCAGCTGCTGATGCTCACGAACTCCATCGACAAACTTCACTCCTCGAATCACCTCTGCCAGCCAGGTGAATCCCTTCAAACGCCGGAACGATTGCTCGGCGCAGATAGCCAGCTTGA
>NZ_JACYXF010000005.1 GCF_015352985.1 Noviherbaspirillum malthae
ATATTACTCGATGATCTTGGCAACGACGCCGGCACCGACGGTACGGCCGCCTTCGCGGATCGCGAAGCGCAGACCTTCTTCCATCGCGATCGGGTTGATCAGCTTCACAGTGATCGACACGTTGTCGCCAGGCATGACCATCTCTTTGTCCGCCGGCAGCTCGATCGCGCCGGTCACGTCCGTGGTACGGAAGTAGAACTGCGGACGGTAGTTGTTGAAGAACGGTGTATGACGGCCACCCTCATCCTTCGACAGCACGTAGATCTCGCCGGTGAAGTGCTTGTGCGGCTTGATCGAACCCGGCTTGGCCAGAACCTGGCCGCGCTCGACTTCTTCACGCTTGGTACCGCGCAGCAGCACGCCAACGTTGTCGCCTGCCTGACCCTGGTCCAGCAGCTTGCGGAACATTTCCACGCCGGTGCAGGTTGTGGTTTGCGTATCGCGGATGCCGACGATCTCGATCGACTCGCCAACCTTGATGATGCCGCGCTCGACACGACCGGTCACGACAGTACCGCGGCCGGAGATCGAGAATACGTCTTCCACAGGCATCAGGAAGGCGCCGTCGATGGCACGCTCCGGAGTCGGGATGTAGGTGTCCAGCGCTTCGGCCAGCTTCATGATCGCGCCTTCGCCCAGATCGCTCTTGTCGCCTTCGAGTGCCAGCTTGGCCGAACCGCGCACGATCGGCAGATCGTCGCCGGGGAACTCGTACTTCGAGAGCAGTTCGCGCACTTCCATTTCGACCAGCTCGAGCAGCTCGGCGTCGTCGACCATGTCGCACTTGTTGAGGAACACGATGATGTACGGCACGCCGACCTGACGGGCCAGCAGGATGTGTTCGCGGGTCTGCGGCATCGGGCCGTCAGCAGCCGAGCACACCAGGATCGCGCCGTCCATCTGGGCTGCGCCGGTGATCATGTTCTTGACGTAGTCGGCGTGGCCGGGGCAGTCAACGTGCGCGTAGTGACGGGCAGCCGTCTCGTACTCGACGTGAGCGGTGTTGATGGTGATGCCGCGTGCCTTTTCTTCGGGTGCTGCGTCGATTTCGTCGTATTTCTTCGCTTCGCCGCCGAACTTGGCCGACAGCACGGTTGCGATTGCTGCAGTCAGCGTGGTCTTGCCGTGGTCAACGTGACCAATCGTGCCCACATTCACGTGCGGCTTCGTCCGCTCAAACTTGCCTTTTGCCATTTTACTTTTCCTTCAAAAAGAACGATTTGTTAAGTGTTTTTGATACGGTGCATCAATCCATGAACGTCATGGCTTGATGCAGCCTGGTCTTACTTGCCCTTGGCAGTGATCACCGCGTCAGCGACGTTCTTCGGTGCTTCGGCATAGTGCTTGAACTCCATCGTGTAAGTTGCACGGCCCTGAGTCAGGGAGCGCAACGTCGTGGAATAGCCGAACATCTCGGAGAGCGGCACTTCGGCGCGGACGATCTTGCCGCCGCCCGGAATGTCGTCCATACCCTGGATCATGCCGCGGCGTGAGGAGAGGTCACCCATCACGTCACCCATTTTTTCTTCCGGTGTTTCGACTTCGACTGCCATCATCGGTTCGAGCAGGACAGGGCTGGCCTTGCGGCAACCGTCCTTGAATGCCATCGAAGCCGCCATGCGGAAGGCGTTTTCGTTGGAGTCAACATCGTGGTAGGAGCCGAAGAACAGCGTAACCTTGACGTCAACAACCGGGTAGCCCGCCATCACGCCGGAGGGCAGTGTTTCGAGAATACCCTTTTCAACTGCAGGGATGTATTCGCGAGGAACCACGCCGCCCTTGATCGCGTCGACGAATTCGAAGCCCTTGCCCGGTTCCTGCGGCTCGATCTTCAGAACCACGTGACCGTACTGGCCGCGGCCGCCGGACTGCTTGACGAACTTGCCTTCGATTTCTTCGCATGTCTTGCGGATGGTTTCGCGATAGGCCACCTGCGGCTTGCCGACGGTCGCTTCCACGCTGAACTCACGGCGCATACGGTCGACGATAATCTCCAGGTGCAGCTCGCCCATACCGGAAATGATGGTCTGGCCGGATTCTTCGTCTGTCTTGACGCGGAACGACGGATCTTCCTGGGACAGACGGTTGAGCGCCAAGCCCATCTTTTCCTGGTCGGCCTTTGTCTTCGGCTCGACGGCCTGGGAGATAACCGGCTCAGGGAAGACCATGCGCTCGAGCGTGATGACAGCTTCCGGATCGCACAGGGTTTCACCGGTGGTAGCTTCCTTCAGACCGACCGCAGCGGCGATGTCGCCTGCGCGAACTTCCTTGATTTCCTCGCGCTGATTGGCGTGCATCTGCAGCAGACGGCCGATACGCTCTTTCTTGCCCTTGACCGGGTTGTAGACGGTATCGCCCGAATTCACGACGCCGGAATACACGCGGAAGAAGATCAGCTGGCCGACGAACGGGTCAGTCATGATCTTGAACGCGAGCGCCGAGAATTTCTCGTTGTCGTCAGCCTTGCGCAGTGCAGGCTGCTCGTTCTCGTCGGTGCCTTCAACCGGCGGAATGTCGGTCGGTGCCGGCAGGTATTCGATCACGGCGTCGAGCATGGCCTGCACGCCCTTGTTCTTGAACGCTGTGCCGCACATCATCGGGACGATCTCGCCGGCGATGGTGCGCTGACGGATTGCCTTCTTGATTTCGGCTTCCGACAGCTCGCCTTCTTCAAGGTACTTGTTCATCAGTTCTTCGCTGGCTTCGGCAGCGGTTTCCACCAGCTTCTCGCGCCACTCGTCGCAAGTCGCCTTCAGTTCGGCCGGAATGTCGCGGTAGTCGAACTTCATGCCCTGGGAAGCGTCGTCCCAATAGATGGCCTTCATCTTGACGAGGTCGACCACGCCTTCGAAGTTTTCTTCGGCGCCGATCGGCACTTGCATCGGGATCGGGTTGGCCTTCAGGCGAGCGCGCATCTGCTCATAGACCTTGAAGAAGTTGGCGCCGGTACGGTCCATCTTGTTGACGAATGCCAGACGGGGTACGCCATACTTGTTGGCCTGACGCCATACGGTTTCGGATTGCGGCTGCACGCCACCCACTGCGCAGTACACCATGCAGGCGCCGTCCAGGACGCGCATGGAACGCTCCACCTCGATGGTGAAGTCCACGTGGCCCGGGGTGTCGATGATGTTGATGCGGTGCTCAGGGAAGTTGTTGGCCATGCCTTTCCAGAAGCAGGTCGTTGCAGCGGAGGTA
This sequence comes from Noviherbaspirillum malthae, assembly GCF_015352985.1. Classification (GTDB taxonomy): domain Bacteria; phylum Pseudomonadota; class Gammaproteobacteria; order Burkholderiales; family Burkholderiaceae_D; genus Noviherbaspirillum; species Noviherbaspirillum malthae. The sequence continues at coordinate 3,199 of NZ_JACYXF010000005.1, forward strand.
ATGGTGATACCGCGCTCTTGCTCCTGCTCCATCCAGTCCATGGTCGCTGCGCCGTCATGCACTTCACCGATCTTGTGGTTAACACCGGTGTAGTACAGGATACGTTCGGTAGTGGTTGTCTTACCGGCATCGATGTGAGCGGAAATACCGATATTGCGGTAGCGCTCAATAGGGGTCTTGCGAGCCATATTCAATCCTAAGTCTTTTAATGGTAGAAAACCGAGCGCCACTTTTTCAAGGGATGCGCCCGGTTTTAACCAAGTTACATTGCAGAGCCTTCAACGATGCGAAGGCAACTATTGTGTTGTTGCTATTAGAAACGGAAGTGGGAGAACGCCTTGTTGGCTTCTGCCATGCGGTGCACTTCGTCACGCTTCTTCATCGCACCGCCGCGGCCTTCCGCAGCCTCCATCAACTCGCCGCCCAGACGCTGCGGCATGGACTTTTCGCTGCGCTTGTTGGCAGCTTCGCGCAGCCAGCGCATGGAGAGAGCCATGCGGCGGACCGGACGCACTTCAACCGGCACCTGGTAGTTTGCACCACCGACGCGACGGGATTTGACTTCGACCATCGGCTTGCAGTTGTTGAGTGCTGCGGTGAACACTTCCAGCGGATCCTTGCCGGACTTTTGCTTGATATGGTCAAACGCGCCATAGATGATGTTTTCGGCGACCGATTTTTTACCGGACAGCATCAGGACGTTGACGAATTTCGCAACTTCAACATTGCCGAACTTCGGATCCGGCAGAATTTCCCGTTTCGGGACTTCACGACGACGTGGCATTTCTATTCCTTTCACTCTTCAGTTGAGCGACGGCACTGAGTGATTTACCGTTCGCTCGCGGTGGCCATCATGACCATCCACTTACTCGACCCAGTCGGGGCCGACTCACATTCCGCGCGGTGAAGCACCGGGAGGCACACCTCCATGCGGAAGATTCAATTACTTCTTGGCAGCTTTCGCGCGCTTGGCACCGTACTTCGAACGTGCCTGCTTACGATCCTTGACGCCCTGGGTATCCAGTGCACCGCGAACCATGTGGTAACGCACACCCGGCAAGTCCTTGACACGGCCGCCGCGGATCAGCACGACGCTGTGCTCTTGCAGGTTGTGGCCTTCACCGCCGATGTACGAAATGACTTCGAAACCGTTGGTCAGGCGAACCTTGGCAACCTTACGGAGCGCGGAGTTCGGCTTTTTCGGAGTGGTGGTGTACACACGAGTGCAAACACCGCGCTTCTGGGGGCTGTTTTCCAGCGCCGGCGATTTGCTCTTCACAGCGCCGGAAGTCCGGGGCTTGCGAATAAGTTGATTGATGGTTGGCATCGGTCTTTAATCCAACAAAATGAAACGTTGATAAATACAGCTTCGAAATCGATTGCCCGAAGCTGAGGGGAAACCATTGCGCTAGGCGCGTCGATTCGAAACTGAAAAGGGAACAAGCGTCGCGGAGGCGGGAAACTTTGACCAAAGAACGCTTAAGCCCGAAGAGCTTAAAATCGAGAACTCGCGAGTATATGCCCATTGCCGAATCGAGTCAACCGTGCTATGTGCTTGTATTGTCAGGAGAATCAGTCGCGTGCACACGATATTTTCCTCGATACCGTCACGGACTGAATCCGGCTGCAGGGAGGATTGAGAATCTGCAGTTGCCGAATAGTTTCGCCTCGGCAGACAGCAACGACGGTGGCGGCACTTCCGAATACACTATGGTATTTCTTACTGGAATGTTGCCTTGCCGCAGCACATTGCCGTGCGTCAGTCCGTCCCGCTCTCCAGAGCCGAGCTGTTTGTTCTGTTCAGCTATCTGCTAGTCTCCTCAACGCCTTTCCTCCCTCTGCTGTTCGGAAGGGAGATCTCGGATTGGGTGCCGCTTCTCGGTACGGAAGTGATTGCCTGGATGGCGCTTTGGGCCGTGTTCAAGCGCCCGCTCTACTTCCATCTGCTTTTGCTGCCTGCTTTCCTCGCCCTGCCCGCCGAGCTGTATTTGCAGGCGTACTATGGCCAGAGTCTGTCTGCGCATCATCTGGCGATCCTTGCTGAAACGTCTCCCGGCGAGGCGCGCGAGTTTCTTGGGCATCTTGGCTGGCTGTTCGTACTGGTGCTGATTGGTACATCGGCCTGGTGGTGCGCATGCTGGCAGCTGTGCCGCCGATATAACGGCCTGGACTGGACGGATAGCTCCCGTACTGTCCTTCTGGCGGTGTTCGGACTGGCGGCCGGACTGATGTTGTATCAATCGGCATACGACCTGGGCAAAAAAGATGCGCTGCGCACCGCGGACCGGAACTGGTTGTCGGCTCTTGGAGCAGAGTTGCCGGCCCTGCCTCGCTGGCTCGCGATTTCCCTTGATGCGGAGCGTTTCGGGCGTAGTCGTCCGCTCGGACTGGCCATTGCGGCACATGAGTTCAGGAGCGAGCGCAATCATCTTGCCGCGCTTGCGGATACGAACCGCGCATTCCGGTTCGGCGCGGTTCAGGGAGGAGAAGGCGATGCGCGCCGCACGATCGTGCTGGTCATCGGTGAGTCATCACGCTATGACCGATGGGGCTTGAACGGATATGTTCGCGATACCACTCCCCTGTTGAGATCGGAGCCCAACCTTGTCTCGCTTTCCGATGTGGTCACCTCGGTTTCAGCCACCCGCTTGTCGGTTCCCGTGCTGGTGTCGCGCAAGCCCGCCCTTGACAGCCTCAAGGCCGGCTTCTCCGAAAAATCTTTTGTCAGCGCGTTCCGCGAGGCGGGATACAAGACATGGTGGGTGTCCAACCAGATGTCTTTCGGCAAATTCGACACCCCGGTATCGGTGTTTGCCAAGGAAGCGGATGTCGTTCAATTCCAGAATCTCGGCAGTTACAAACAGCGGTCGAGTTATGACGAGGTTCTGCTGAAGCCCTTGGTTGCCGCGTTGCAGGATCCGGCGCCGAAGAAGCTGATCGTCCTGCATACGCTTGGCAGCCATTGGAATTACAGTCATCGCCATCCCCGGGAGTTCGACAAATGGCAGCCTTCGCTGTTCGACCTGGACAATCCCGTTCATACCGACCCGGCAATGAAAGCGCGGCTGAACAACAGCTATGACAACTCCATTCTCTATACCGACTGGTTTCTTTCCCGGGTGCTTGGCGAGCTCAAGGCGCTGGGGCAGGTGGCCGGCATGATGTATGTTGCCGATCACGGCCAGACGCTGTATGACGGCACTTGCAGACTGGCTTTTCATGGACACAACAACCAGCATGAATTTCACGTGCCTGCACTGGTCTGGTATTCCGACGCCTATCGCGAGCGTCACGCGGAAAAGGTGAAGGTACTGGTCCGGAACCGCCATGCGAAGCTGTCCACGGAAAACGTCTTTCACTCTCTGCTCGACATGGCAGACATACGCTACGAGACAGAGCGACTGGAATGGAGCTTTTTCAGCTCCCGATTCAAGCGGCACAAGAGGTATGTCGACAGCTATGGCTGGACCGATTACGACAACGCAAGCTTTCGGGGCGACTGCCGTGAAGTCATTGCAAAGGACAAGCCGTTGCCACAGGTAAAGTAAGCAGCAGCCAGTCCGATGCCGGCTTGGGAGCGGCTGCATTCCGTCAGCGTAAAAAAAACGGCACCGTTTCCGGTGCCGTTTTCATTGGGGCCGTAAGGCTGACTAAATCAGGCTTCGTTGTTGTCCTGATTGCCGTCGGTCGTGATGGTCGCTTCGGTCGTCGCTTCGGTTTCCGCTGCGCGGGCTGTTTCTTCGGCCTGCAGCAGAGCGCTGCGCTCTTCCGCTTCCCATGTTTCCTTTTCCTTGCGGGCACGGTGGTAAGCCAGACCGGTACCGGCGGGGATCAGGCGGCCGACGATGACGTTTTCCTTCAGACCGCGCAGGCCGTCCTTCTTGCCCATGATCGCGGCTTCGGTCAGCACCCGAGTGGTTTCCTGGAAGGATGCGGCCGAGATGAAGGAGTCGGTCGACAGCGATGCCTTGGTGATACCGAGCAGCACGTTCTCGTACGTGGCCGGCAGCTTGCCTTCGGCGATGACGCGATCGTTTTCGTCCAGCAGCTCGGAGCGCTCGACCTGCTCTCCCGGGATGTAGCCGGTATCGCCGGCGCTGACCACCTGTACGCGGCGCAGCATCTGACGCACGATCACTTCAATGTGCTTGTCGTTGATCTTCACGCCCTGCAAGCGGTACACGTCCTGAACTTCGTCGACGATATAGCGAGCCAGCGCTTCGATACCCAGGAGACGCAGGATGTCCTGCGGATCGGCCGGGCCGTCCACGATCATCTCGCCCTTGTTCACCACCTGGCCGTCGTGCACCAGCACCTGCTTGTCCTTGGTGATCAGGAACTCGTGCTTGTTGCCGTCCATGTCGGTGATTTCCAGGCGCTGCTTGCCCTTGGTCTCCTTGCCGAACGCAACCGTACCGGTGACTTCCGCCAGCATGCCGGCGTCCTTCGGCGAGCGCGCCTCGAACAGTTCAGCCACGCGCGGCAGACCGCCGGTAATGTCACGGGTCTTCTGCGACTCGGTCGGGATACGCGCCAGAACTTCACCGACGGAAACCTGCTGACCGTCCTTCACCGTGATCAGCGCGCCGACCTGGAAGCCGATCGTCACTGCGTGCTCGGTGCCGGCGATCTTCACTTCCTCGCCCTTTTCGTTGAGCAGCTTGACCTGCGGACGAACCACCTTGGTGCTAGGACCGCGGCGCTTCGCGTCGATGACGACGAGCGTGGACAGACCGGTGACTTCGTCGATCTGCTTGGCCACGGTCACGCCTTCCTCGACGTTCTCGAACTTCACCGTACCGGAGTATTCGGTGATGATCGGACGAGTCAGCGGATCCCATGTCGCCAGCGCGGTGCCGGCCTTGATGGTGAGACCATCCTTGACCAGCAGGGTCGCGCCGTACGGCACCTTGTGACGCTCGCGCTCGCGGCCGTGGTCGTCGGTGATCAGCACTTCGCCGGAACGGGAAATGACGATCTGCTCGCCCTTGCCGTTGGTGACGTAACGCATGGTCGCGGTGAAGCGGACCGTGCCGTTCGACTTGGCTTCCACGGAAGAAGCAACCGCCGCACGCGATGCCGCACCACCGATGTGGAAGGTACGCATTGTCAGCTGGGTACCCGGTTCGCCGATCGACTGCGCTGCAACCACACCGACCGCTTCGCCGGAGTTGACCAGCATGCCGCGGCCGAGATCGCGGCCGTAGCACTTGGCGCACAGGCCATAGCGAGTGTCGCAGGTCAGCGGCGTGCGGACCTTCACCTCGTCAATGCCGAGGCGCTCGATGTCTTCCACTGCATCCTCATCCAGCAAGGTGCCGGCTTCGTATGCGGTTTCCTGAGTTTCAGGATTGACGACATCGGTCGCAGCGACGCGGCCGAGAATACGGTCGCGCAGCGCTTCGATGACTTCACCGCCTTCGACCAGCGCCTTCATGGACGCGCCGTTGGCCGTGCCGCAGTCGTCTTCGATCACCACCAGATCCTGGGTGACGTCGACCAGACGGCGTGTCAGGTAACCGGAGTTCGCTGTCTTCAGCGCGGTATCGGCCAGACCCTTACGTGCACCGTGCGTCGAGATGAAGTACTGCAACACGTTCAGGCCTTCGCGGAAGTTCGCGGTAATCGGCGTCTCGATGATCGAGCCGTCCGGCTTGGCCATCAGGCCTCGCATACCGGCGAGCTGGCGAATCTGCGCTGCGGAACCGCGGGCGCCGGAGTCGGCCATCATGTAGATGGCGTTGAACGATTCCTGGGTACCCTTGCTGCCGTCGCGCTTGGTCACTTCCTCGACCTTGAGCTGTTCCATCATGGCCTTGCCGACTTCGTCGCCGGCCTTGCCCCAGATGTCGACCACCTTGTTGTAGCGCTCGCCTGCGGTGACCAGACCGGATGCGTACTGCTGCTCGATCTGCTTCACTTCATGCTCGGCCTGGGCAATGATGGTGTGCTTCTGCGGCGGCACCAGCATGTCATCCACGCAGATGGAGATGCCGGCGCGGGTCGCGAGACGGAAGCCGGACTGCATCAGCTGGTCGGCGAAGACTACGGTCGCACGCAGGCCGCACTTGCGGAACGAGGTGTTGATCAGCTTCGAGATTTCCTTCTTCTTCAGCGCGCGGTTGAGCACGGTGAAGGGCAGGCCCTTCGGCAGGATTTCCGACAGGATGGCACGGCCGACGGTGGTCTCGTAGCGCTTGACGGTCTTCACGAATTCGCCGGTGGCGGCATCCTTCGGATACTCGGTGATGCGCACGGTGATCCGTGTGGTCAGCTCGACTTCCTTGTTGTCGTAGGCGCGGATGACTTCGGCCACGTCAGGGAACATCATGCCTTCGTTCTTGCCGTTGATCTTTTCGCGGGTCGCGTAGTACAGGCCCAGCACGATATCCTGCGACGGCACGATCGACGGTTCGCCGTTCGACGGGAACAGGATGTTGTTGGAGGCCAGCATCAGGGTGCGGGCTTCCATCTGTGCTTCGATCGACAGCGGAACGTGGACAGCCATCTGGTCGCCGTCGAAGTCGGCGTTGAACGCCGCGCAGACCAGCGGGTGCAGCTGGATCGCCTTGCCTTCGATCAGGACCGGCTCGAACGCCTGGATGCCGAGGCGGTGCAGCGTCGGCGCACGGTTCAGCATGACCGGATGTTCGCGGATGACTTCTTCCAGGATGTCCCAGACCACCGGTTCCTGCACTTCGACCAGCTTCTTCGCAGCCTTGATGGTGGTTGCGAGACCCATCAGTTCCAGCTTGTTGAAGATGAAGGGCTTGAACAGTTCGAGCGCCATCAGCTTCGGCAGGCCGCACTGGTGCAGCTTGAGCTGCGGACCCACCACGATGACCGAACGGCCGGAGTAGTCGACGCGCTTGCCCAGCAGGTTCTGACGGAAACGGCCGCCCTTGCCCTTGATCATTTCGGCCAGCGACTTCAGCGGACGCTTGTTGGCGCCGGTCATCGCCTTGCCGCGACGGCCGTTGTCCAGCAGGGAGTCGACGGCTTCCTGCAGCATGCGCTTTTCGTTGCGGGTGATGATTTCCGGTGCGCGCAGTTCCATCAGGCGCTTCAGACGGTTGTTGCGGTTGATGACGCGGCGGTACAGGTCGTTCAGGTCGGAGGTCGCAAAGCGGCCGCCGTCCAGCGGTACCAGCGGACGCAGTTCCGGCGGCAGCACGGGCAGCACTTCCATGATCATCCAGTCCGGCTTGATGCCGGAACGCTGGAATGCCTCGAGCACTTTCAGGCGCTTCGCGTATTTCTTGATCTTGGCTTCGGACTTGGAATCCTTCAGTTCCTGGCGCAGGGTCTCGACTTCGCGGTCGATGTCGATCGAGCGCAGCAGTTCACGGATGCCCTCGGCGCCCATGAATGCGGTGAAGTCGTCGCCGTACTCTTCGTACTTGGAGGCGTAGTCGTCCTCGGACATGATCTGGCACTTCTTCAGCGGGGTCATGCCGGGATCGGTCACGACGTAGGCTTCGAAGTAGAGAACGCGTTCGATGTCGCGCAGCGTCATGTCGAGCACCATGCCCAGACGCGACGGCAGCGATTTCAGGAACCAGATGTGCGCGGTCGGGGAAGCCAGTTCGATGTGGCCCATGCGCTCGCGGCGCACCTTGGCCAGCGTGACTTCGACGCCGCACTTTTCGCAGATGACGCCGCGGTGCTTCAGGCGCTTGTACTTGCCGCACAGGCACTCGTAATCCTTGATCGGGCCGAAGATCTTGGCGCAGAACAGGCCGTCGCGCTCGGGCTTGAAGGTACGGTAGTTGATGGTTTCCGGCTTCTTGACTTCGCCGTAGGACCAGGAACGGATTTTTTCAGGCGACGCGAGGCCGATCTTGATCGCGTCGAATTGTTCGCTTTGCTGTACTTGCTTGAATAGATCGAGCAGTGCTTTCATTTGTATCACTCCAGTCAGGCGTGAAAATCATTTCGCGGTATTGCGAGGAAGCGTGATTTGCTGCAACCCTGTTCGCATCGGCGGGCGGGCCTTGCCACCGCTTGTGGCACAAGTTCCGCCGATACCGGGAACAAACGCGACTTCCCAAACTGCTTGCTGCTGTTACGTAGCTGTTGCTTCCTGCGACCTGCCGGCGCCGCCGGCAGGGTTTACTGCATGATCCTTTTCGGATCAGTCCCGTTCCAGATCGATGTCGATACCGAGGGAGCGGATTTCCTTCACCAGCACGTTGAAGGACTCCGGCATGCCGGCGTCGATGACGTGGTCGCCCTTGACCAGGTTCTCGTACACCTTGGTACGGCCGGTCACGTCGTCGGACTTCACGGTCAGCATTTCCTGCAGCACGTAGGACGCGCCGTAGGCTTCCAGCGCCCAGACTTCCATCTCACCGAAACGCTGGCCGCCGAACTGCGCCTTGCCGCCCAGCGGCTGCTGGGTAACCAGCGAGTACGGGCCGGTCGAACGCGCGTGCATCTTGTCGTCGACCAGGTGGTGCAGCTTGAGCACGTGCATGTAGCCGACGGTGACGGTGCGCTCGAAAGCTTCGCCGGTACGGCCGTCGTACATCGTGACCTGGTTCTTCGACGGCGTCATGCCGAGCTGCTTGGCGATCTCGTCCGGATAGGCGAGGTCGAGCATGCGGCGGATTTCGTCTTCATGCGCGCCGTCGAACACCGGTGTCGCGAACGGCACGCCGTGCTTCAGGTTGGCGGCCAGCGCGAGGATCTCGTCATCGCTGAAGCTGTCCAGGTCTTCCGACTTGCCCGACTCGTTGTAGATCGTGGTCAGGAACTTGCGCAGTTCGGCCGCCTTGGCTTGCGCCTTGAGCATTTCACCGATACGCAGGCCCAGGCCCTTCGATGCCCAGCCGAGGTGAACTTCCAGCACCTGGCCGACGTTCATACGCGACGGAACGCCCAGCGGGTTCAGCACGATGTCGGCCGGCGTACCGTCGGCCATGTAAGGCATGTCTTCCACTGGAACGATGCGGGAAACCACACCCTTGTTGCCGTGGCGGCCCGCCATCTTGTCGCCGGGCTGCAGGCGACGCTTGACGGCGAGGTAGACCTTGACCATCTTCTGCACGCCCGGCGGCAGTTCATCGCCCTGGGTGAGTTTCTTGCGCTTTTCCTCGAACGCGAGGTCGAACTGGTGGCGCTTCTCGGCGATCGATTCCTTGATCGCTTCGAGGGCGGCGGCCAGATCGTCCTCAGCCGGACGGATGTCGAACCAGTGGTACTTGTCCAGATCGTCCAGGTACTCCTTGGTGATCTGCGCACCCTTGGCCAGCTTCTTCGGACCGCCGTTGACGACTTTGCCGATCAGCATCTTTTCCAGACGCTGGAAGGCATCGCCTTCCACGATACGCAGCTGGTCGTTCAGGTCGAGGCGATAGCGCTTGAGTTCATCGTCGATGATCTGCTGGGCGCGCTTGTCGCGCGGGATGCCTTCACGAGTGAACACCTGCACGTCGATGACGGTGCCGACCATGCCGGACGGCACGCGCAGCGAGGTGTCCTTCACATCGGATGCCTTCTCGCCGAAGATCGCGCGCAGCAGCTTCTCTTCCGGCGTCAGCTGGGTTTCGCCCTTCGGCGTCACCTTGCCGACCAGCGTATCGCCGGCTTCGACTTCAGCGCCGATGTAGACGATGCCCGACTCGTCCAGACGGGCGAGCTGGTTTTCCGCCAGGTTCGAGATGTCGCGGGTGATTTCTTCCGCGCCGAGCTTGGTGTCGCGGGCTACGACGGACAGCTCTTCGATGTGGATCGAAGTGTAGCGGTCGTCCGCAACCACGCGCTCCGAGATCAGGATCGAATCCTCGAAGTTGTAGCCGTTCCAGGGCATGAACGCCACCAGCATGTTCTGGCCGAGCGCGAGTTCGCCGAGGTCGGTCGATGCGCCGTCGGCGATCACGTCATGCTTGGCCACGCGGTCACCGACCTTGACGATCGGGCGCTGGTTGATGTTGGTGTTCTGGTTCGAGCGGGTGTATTTGATCAGGTTGTAGATATCAACACCGACCTCGCCTGCCGCCGCTTCGTCATCGTTGACGCGAATCACGATACGGCCCGCGTCGACATAGTCCACCACGCCGCCGCGCAGCGCCTGCACTGTCGTGCCGGAATCGACCGCAACGGTACGCTCGATGCCGGTACCGACGAACGCCTTTTCCGGGCGCAAGCAGGGAACCGCCTGACGCTGCATGTTGGCGCCCATCAACGCACGGTTCGCATCATCGTGCTCGAGGAACGGAATCAGCGATGCCGCAACCGAGACGACCTGGCCAGGCGCCACGTCCATGTACTGGACGCGCTCGGGCGACACAAGAATGGTTTCGCCGGCTTGACGGGCGGAGACCAGCTCATCGGACAGCTTGCCTTCGTTGTTGATCGTGGCGTTCGCCTGGGCGATCACGTAGCGGCCTTCTTCGATCGCGGACAGGTAATCGATCTGGTTGGTCACGCCGCTCGCTTCGACCTTGCGGTATGGCGTCTCGAGGAAGCCGTACTCGTTCAGGCGGGCATACAGCGCCAGCGAGTTGATCAGACCAATGTTCGGACCTTCCGGTGTTTCGATCGGGCACACGCGGCCGTAGTGGGTCGGGTGCACGTCGCGCACTTCGAAGCCGGCACGTTCGCGGGTCAGACCGCCCGGGCCGAGTGCGGAGACGCGGCGCTTGTGGGTGATTTCCGACAGCGGGTTGGTCTGGTCCATGAACTGCGACAGCTGCGAGGAACCGAAGAACTCGCGGATCGCTGCCGAGATCGGCTTCGAGTTGATCAGGTCGTGCGGCATCAGGTTGTCGGCTTCGGCCTGACCGAGACGTTCCTTGACGGCGCGCTCGACACGGACCAGGCCGGCGCGGAACTGGTTTTCCGCCAGTTCGCCGACGCAGCGCACGCGGCGGTTACCGAGGTGGTCGATATCGTCGACTTCGCCGCGGCCGTTGCGCAGCTCGACCAGGATCTTGATGACAGCCAGGATGTCGTCGTTCGACAGCGTCATTGCGCCGGTCAGTTCATCGCGGCCGATGCGGCGGTTGAACTTCATGCGGCCGACGGCCGACAGGTCGTAGCGCTCTTCGCTGTAGAACAGGCCGTTGAACAGTGCCTCGACGGAATCTTCCGTCGGCGGTTCGCCCGGACGCATCATGCGGTAGATGGCAACGCGCGCGGCCATCTGGTCGGCGGTGTCGTCCATGCGCAGGGTCTGCGAGATGTAGGCGCCCTGGTCCAGGTCGTTGGTGTACAGCGTCTGGATGTCGGTGACGCCGGCGTCGCGCAAGCGCGCGAGCACTTCTTCCGTCAACTCGTCGTTGGCGTTGGCAATGACTTCACCGGTGTCGGCATCGACGATGTTCTTCGCCAGCACGCGGCCCAGCAGGTAGTCTTCCGGCACGGAGATATGCTTGATGCCGGCCGCGTCGATTTCACGGACGTGCTTGGCGTTGATGCGCTTGTCCTTGGCGACGATGACCTTGCCGGATTTGTCCGTAATGTCGAAACGGGCAACTTCACCGCGCAGGCGCTCGGCGACGAATTCCATCTCGCCGCCTTCGGAGCGGACGGTGAAATTGTCGAACACGAAGAAGTTCGCCAGGATCTGTTCCGGCGTCATGCCGATGGCCTTGAGCAGGATCGTTACCGGCATCTTGCGGCGGCGGTCGACGCGGAAGAACAGGATGTCCTTCGGATCGAATTCGAAATCCAGCCAGGAGCCGCGGTAAGGAATGATGCGAGCCGAGAACAGCAGTTTTCCGGACGAGTGCGTCTTGCCGCGGTCATGCTCGAAGAACACACCCGGGGAACGATGCAGCTGAGAAACGATCACACGCTCAGTACCGTTGATCACAAAGGAGCCGTTTGCAGTCATGAGCGGCAGTTCACCCATGTACACTTCCTGTTCCTTCATCTCCTTGACGACCGGCTTGGTCGGAGATTCCTTGTCCAGAATGACAAGGCGGACCTTTGCACGCAGCGGGGACGCGAATGTCAGGCCGCGCTGTTGGCACTCTTTTACGTCAAACGGAGGGTCGCCCAACACATACGAGAGAAACTCTAGCCGTGCAAAACCATTGTGCGATACGATTGGGAAAATTGATGTGAAGGCGGACTGAAGACCTTCGTTCTTACGTTGCGATGTAACTTTATCGGCCTGCAGGAAGCTCGTATAGGACTCGAGCTGAGTCGCCAGCAGGAACGGAACGTTGTGAACGTTAGCGCGCTTTGCAAACGATTTGCGAATGCGCTTCTTCTCAGTAAATGAGTAGTGCATGGACACTCCGTGAGTGACAGGAAGGATTGAGAATTCAGGATTCGCTGCGGATGGAAATGCTACATGGCTCCCACCTGCGAAACCTCAAGTCTCTGCCCTTCTTCTGACTTAACTAGACTGCTTGCTGCCCAATACGCCGCAAGACGCATATCGTCCCCGGCCGACTGGACTCCTTTGCATCACCGGCGCCTTCCGAAACTGCACGCCGCCTTTGCCCGACTGCTCTTCCCCTGATACGACTTGCAACACCTGCTGTCCTTATAGACCGCTTTTGTTGCCTTTGCCGCATCGAGCCCGGGGTTGGCTCTTCAAAACTCGAAAACGACAAAGGAGCCAAGGCCGAACTCGCCCTTTCGAGAGAGTTCCGGGCCTTGGCTCCGGCGATATTCAGGTTGCCCTGACAAGCCGATATTACTTGAGGTCAGCTTTCGCGCCAGCTTCTTCCAGCTTCTTCTTGGCGGCTTCAGCGTCTGCCTTGGCGATGCCTTCCTTGACGGGCTTCGGTGCACCGTCAACGAGATCCTTCGCTTCTTTCAGACCCAGACCGGTGATTTCACGGACTGCCTTAATGACGCCAACCTTGTTTGCGCCCACTTCGGCCAGAACAACGGTGAACTCGGTCTGCTCTTCAGCTGCTGCAGCTGCACCGCCGCCGCCTGCTGCCGGGCCAGCAACTGCCATTGCAGCTGCGGAAACGCCGAACTTCTCTTCAAAAGCCTTGACCAGATCGTTCAGGTCCATCACGGACATCTGACCTACTGCTTCCAGGATATCGTCTTTGCTAATTGCCATTTGAAACTCCTAAATTTGATTCGGTAATTACATCTAATCGGTACTGACGCAAGAAGTGCAAAAGGCGGTTACGCGCCTTCGGCTTCCTTCTTCGCTGCGAGAGCAGCCAAGGCGCGGGCGAAGCCGGAAACCGGAGCCTGCATGACGCCCAGCAGCTGGGCGATGAGGACTTCACGGCTCGGAATGCTGGCCAACGCGGCAACGCCTGCTTTATCAAGCGACTTGCCTGCGTAACTGCCTGCCTTAACAACCAGCTTGTCGTTGGTTTTCGCAAAGTCGAAAACGACTTTAGCGGCTGCAACGGCGTCCTCGGAGATCGAGTAGATCAACGGGCCGGTCATTTCGGAGGCAAGGCCTTCAAACGGCGTGCCTTCGACGGCGCGACGTGCGAGCGTGTTTTTCAACACGCGCATGTACACACCCTGGGCACGCGCTTTGGCGCGCAGTTGCGTCAAGTGACCAACCTGGATGCCACGGTATTCGGCCACGACGATAGTCTGCGCAGTTGCTACTTTTGCGGAGACTTCGGCGACGACGGCCTTCTTGTCATTCAGATTGAGACTCAAGATCAACCTCCAAAAATGATGTTCGGCGAATGCCTTACATCGGTTCGAACACGGCGTCCGAAGTTCAGGAGTTCAGTACTGGCATGCATCCAGTTTGAGACTACAAAAACTTGTTCGGGTCACCATCTGCGTTGGGTGCCGGAGATTGCGCTGCCGGCTTTTAACTTTGTGCATCCAGATGCAATGCACGCCGCCCAACGGTCTTTGATAATCTGATTCCGGACTTGAATACATCGGAACGGAACCAGCCCAAAGATTCGCCTCGCACTTGTTGCGTACGAGGACTTGATTCTTGCTTAGGCAGCCAGCGTTGTCTGATCGACACGGACGCCTGCGCCCATGGTCGAGGAGATGGCGACCTTGCGCAGGTACACACCCTTGCTGGTTGCAGGCTTTGCCTTGTTCAGTGCGTCGATCAGTGCCAGCAGGTTGGATTTCAGGTCTGCGTCGCTGAAGGACTTGCGGCCGATCGTTGCGTGGATGATACCGGCCTTGTCGGTACGGTACTGAACCTGACCAGCCTTGGCATTCTTCACTGCAGTCGCGACGTCCGGTGTCACTGTACCTACCTTCGGGTTCGGCATCATGCCGCGCGGACCGAGGATCTGGCCCAGTGTACCGACGATACGCATGGTGTCCGGCGATGCGATGACGATATCGAAGGGCATGTCGCCAGCCTTGATACGGTCTGCCAGGTCTTCCATGCCGACGATATCGGCACCGGCTGCTTTTGCTGCTTCAGCCTTGTCGCCGGAAGCAAACACGGCGACACGAACGGTCTTGCCTGTGCCTGCCGGCAGAACGACGGAACCACGAACAACCTGATCGGATTTCTTTGCGTCGACGCCGAGTTGCACGGAGACGTCGATCGACTCGTCAAACTTGGCAGTTGCACATTCTTTGATCAGTGCGATGGCATTGTCGTATGCGTACTGCTTGGTACGATCAACTTTTGCCTTGATTGCCTGAGCGCGCTTGGAAAGCTTAGCCATTACAGACCCTCCACCGTGATACCCATGGAACGAGCGGAACCGGCGATTGTACGCACGGCGGCTTCCATGTCAGCTGCCGTGAGATCCGGCATCTTTGTTGTTGCAATCTCTTCTGCCTGCTTGCGGGTAATCTTGCCGACCTTGTCGGTATGCGGCTTGGAAGAACCCTTTTGAATGCCGGCAGCCTTCTTGATCAGAATCGTTGCCGGCGGCGTCTTCATCACGAATGTGAAGGACTTGTCGGCAAATGCTGTGATCACGACGGGAATCGGCAGGCCCGGCTCAACACCCTGTGTTTGCGCGTTGAAGGCTTTGCAGAATTCCATGATGTTCAGGCCGCGCTGACCCAGCGCCGGACCGATCGGGGGAGACGGATTGGCTTTACCAGCCGGCACTTGCAGCTTGATAAAACCGATAATTTTCTTTGCCATGATGGCTCCTACATTGATTGAGTGATAGCGCCTGCTCGTTCACTTGACAATGAACTACTGGGGCTCCTCTTTACTGCTGGTACAACTGACTGGATTTTGCGGGCAAACCACCCGCAACGCTCCAAGGGCGCAAATTGTAATCTTGATTCGGAGGGGGCTTTTAGACCTTTTCGACCTGGCCGAATTCCAGCTCGACTGGAGTGGCGCGGCCAAAAATCGTGACGGAGACGCGAACCCGCGATTTTTCGTAATTGACCTCTTCCACGTTGCCGTTGAAGTCTGTAAAGGGACCGTCTTTGATGCGGACCATTTCGCCGACTTCATACAGCACTTTCGGCCGCGGCTTTTCAACGCCTTCCTGCATCTGGTGCAGAATTTTGTCAACTTCGTGCGGTGGAATCGGGGTGGGCTTGTTGGATTTTCCACCAATGAAGCCGGTAACCTTGCTGGTGTTTTTGACGAGATGCCAAGTTTCGTCGGTCATTTCCATTTCGACCAGAACGTAGCCTGGAAAGAAGCGACGCTCGGTCACGGACTTCTGACCGTTTTTGACTTCAATGACTTCTTCAGTCGGGACAAGAATCTGTCCGAATTTATCTTGCATGCC
Source organism: Noviherbaspirillum malthae (assembly GCF_015352985.1). Taxonomy (GTDB): domain Bacteria; phylum Pseudomonadota; class Gammaproteobacteria; order Burkholderiales; family Burkholderiaceae_D; genus Noviherbaspirillum; species Noviherbaspirillum malthae. The sequence continues at coordinate 18,828 of NZ_JACYXF010000005.1, forward strand.
GGCGCGTTCGATGCGCTCGACCAATGCACGCTGGACGCTTTTCTCCATGCCGGAATAGGCGTGCACAACGTACCAGCGCTTGCTGCCACCCGATGGCTGAGCCACTGCGTTCTCTTGTACGTTTTCGCTCATTTATCTTTTCCAGCCCAGTATCAGGTCGTACAACACAAATTCAAGAATCTTATCGGTACCCCAAAGGAAGATCGCCATGACCAGCACAAAACCGAACACGACTGCAGTAATCTGCACAGCTTCCTTGCGTGTCGGCCAAACGACCTTCTTCGCCTCACGCACGGATTCCCTGGAAAAATTCAGGAAGTCGCGACCGGGCTGGGAAGTCCATGCCACACCGACCGCCACCAGCAGACCAGCGACCAATGCGACGGCACGAACGACCGTGGGTTTATCCGATAAAAAATAAAAACCGACGATACCCGCGATGACGGCACAAATAGCAAGAGCGACCTTTGCTTTGTCGCTCGATGTACCAACGGTTTCTACGGGTTGGTTAGACATACTAGTGATTTCTTTCGGTGCCCTGCACCTTGATATCGGTGGCAGGGGCAGAGGGAATCGAACCCCCAACCTTCGGTTTTGGAGACCGACGCTCTGCCAGTTGAGCTATACCCCTACGCGTAAAACTTGCGTGAATTGATTGCGCTGCAGTTTCGAACTTGATTCAAGGACATGCAGCGCAACAGTTCAGATATTACTCGATGATCTTGGCAACGACGCCGGCACCGACGGTACGGCCGCCTTCGCGGATCGCGAAGCGCAGACCTTCTTCCATCGCGATCGGGTTGATCAGCTTCACAGTGATCGACACGTTGTCGCCAGGCATGACCATCTCTTTGTCCGCCGGCAGCTCGATCGCGCCGGTCACGTCCGTGGTACGGAAGTAGAACTGCGGACGGTAGTTGTTGAAGAACGGTGTATGACGGCCACCCTCATCCTTCGACAGCACGTAGATCTCGCCGGTGAAGTGCTTGTGCGGCTTGATCGAACCCGGCTTGGCCAGAACCTGGCCGCGCTCGACTTCTTCACGCTTGGTACCGCGCAGCAGCACGCCAACGTTGTCGCCTGCCTGACCCTGGTCCAGCAGCTTGCGGAACATTTCCACGCCGGTGCAGGTTGTGGTTTGCGTATCGCGGATGCCGACGATCTCGATCGACTCGCCAACCTTGATGATGCCGCGCTCGACACGACCGGTCACGACAGTACCGCGGCCGGAGATCGAGAATACGTCTTCCACAGGCATCAGGAAGGCGCCGTCGATGGCACGCTCCGGAGTCGGGATGTAGGTGTCCAGCGCTTCGGCCAGCTTCATGATCGCGCCTTCGCCCAGATCGCTCTTGTCGCCTTCGAGTGCCAGCTTGGCCGAACCGCGCACGATCGGCAGATCGTCGCCGGGGAACTCGTACTTCGAGAGCAGTTCGCGCACTTCCATTTCGACCAGCTCGAGCAGCTCGGCGTCGTCGACCATGTCGCACTTGTTGAGGAACACGATGATGTACGGCACGCCGACCTGACGGGCCAGCAGGATGTGTTCGCGGGTCTGCGGCATCGGGCCGTCAGCAGCCGAGCACACCAGGATCGCGCCGTCCATCTGGGCTGCGCCGGTGATCATGTTCTTGACGTAGTCGGCGTGGCCGGGGCAGTCAACGTGCGCGTAGTGACGGGCAGCCGTCTCGTACTCGACGTGAGCGGTGTTGATGGTGATGCCGCGTGCCTTTTCTTCGGGTGCTGCGTCGATTTCGTCGTATTTCTTCGCTTCGCCGCCGAACTTGGCCGACAGCACGGTTGCGATTGCTGCAGTCAGCGTGGTCTTGCCGTGGTCAACGTGACCAATCGTGCCCACATTCACGTGCGGCTTCGTCCGCTCAAACTTGCCTTTTGCCATTTTAGACTCCTAACGATTTGATGAGAATGTCTAGGCACGTGCCTGACTGTCTTGCATTGGATAAAACCAGAAAACTGGTGCCCTTGACGTGGATTGAACACGTGGCCTCTCCCTTACCAAGGGAGTGCTCTACCACTGAGCTACAAGGGCTTTCAGGATCGTTCGAGAATTCGCAAAGCAAAATTCCCCGAAGATCTTTATTGTCCGTATTGGCATACGTCCAATTCAAAAACTGGAGCGGGTGAAGGGAATCGAACCCTCGTCATAAGCTTGGAAGGCTTCAGCTCTACCATTGAGCTACACCCGCAAGGACCTTCAACTTCAGCCGCACTTCATTTCTACTGCAATTCCCGCGGTACCACTGGTGGAGGGGGCTGGATTCGAACCAGCGTACTCGTAAGAGGGCAGATTTACAGTCTGCTGCCATTAACCACTCGGCCACCCCTCCGTCGGGGAACCCCAAACTATAGGCTAATCACCCACCCTCGTCAACTCCAAAATCTGTTTGGCGAGTAATTTTTCGTCTAGACGAAAAATTCCGTGGCGGTTCTGTCATGAGGAGCCGCGTTTTGCGTTATCGATTTGCTCACAATTCTAGAATCGGGTTTCGCGGGCTGCGCTGAGAAAGTCGTCGAGGATCGGTGTGCAGTCGAGCAGTTCGGAACTGCCGCCGCGATGAAATTCCGGGTGCCACTGCAGTCCCATGACAAAGCGTGCGCGCCGGTAGCGGATGGCTTCGACGATGTTGTCCTTGCCGGATACGGCTTCGACTACCAGGTCTTTTCCAAGGTCTTTCACTGCCTGGTGATGAATCGAATTGACCAGTGCATCCGGACGGGATGAAAACAGCCTGCCCAGCGCCGAACCCTGCGGGAAGTGGATCATGTGGTAGTGGCTGTCGTAAAGATCGTTGACATGCTCGATGGCGGCGGGAACGTCGGAGGCGATGTCCTGGTAAAGCGTGCCGCCGAAAGCGACGTTGATCAACTGACAGCCCCGGCAAATGCCGAGCACGGGCTTTCCCGCCTCGACGAATTCATGAAGCAGTTCAAGCTCGTACATGTCGCGGGCGCGGTCCCCGCTCCACTCGGGCCTGGTTGCCACTTCCGCATAGGTCTGCGGCGAGACATCGGCGCCGCCTTGCAGCACAAGTCCGTCAAGGTGCTTGGCATAGTCCCGCAGACGGATATTGCTGGGATGAAGCAAGCCGGATGCATTGACGGTGGGAATCATGAAAACAAGTACGTTGCGCGACATGACCCAGTGTGCGATCGACTCCTCAAGGTACTGCAAGGTCTTGCTTTTCAAGCCTTTGGCACCGGCTTCCGGATGAAAGATGCGCGCCGAGATGCCGATTTTCAGAGTTCGGTGCGTAATACGGCGGAAGAACCGGTCGGACAGCGAGCGCATGCGTGCGCCGAACAACCGTTGTGCCTGCGCCCAAGGCTGCTCGTTTCGCCGCATATTGTCATTGTAGGAAGAGGTGCGGTCACCGCTGTCGCTGTTGCGCAGGGAAGAAGGCTGGTCATGTGCCGCGATGCCCGCGGCGTCGGTTTCAGGCTTGATTTCGTCTGACATAGAAAATGAAAGCTGGTGAACGGCTGTTGGCGGACCGCTGCTTCGTATTGCGAAGCGGTTTTTTCAGAAAAATGTTTCTGACATGAACGGATTTGACCGGTTCAATTCCGCTGATCAATTGCGGGATAAAATGGGATTTTGCCTGACATCGATGCAGGGTTGCAAAATGGTCAAGATTTATCACAATCCGCGATGTTCCAAGTCCCGGGAAGCGCTAGCGGTGGTGGAGCAGTACTGCCAGCGGCACGGAATGCCTCTGGAAATCATCAAATATCTGGAAAATTCCCCCACGAAAGGGGAGCTTGCTCTTCTGCTTGAGCAACTGGGCACGCCGCCGGAGGCGATGGTGCGCCAGGGCGAAGACGAGTACAAGGCCATGGGCCTCTCGCCGGCTGACAGCAAGGACAAGGTGCTGGATGCAATTGCGGCCTGCCCCAAACTGCTGCAGCGGCCGATCGTGGTTTATCGGGAAAAGGCTCTTATTGCGCGTCCGCCGGAACTGCTGCACGACTTCTTGCGGTAAAGGCGCGGCAGCGTCTCATACCAGTCCCAAGGTGTAACGTGTCAGATGAGATCGGTGGATTTTTTCGTCAGGCAAGGCCGAGGTGGCAACTCGGGAATACATAGCGGGGCTATGGACGACGAGCACAACGCGGGCAGGCGAAAAAAGACGCGATCTCATGGCATAGTATGCCTTGGGATTGGTATTACTCCATGCCGACCGGTCGGATCCCGTATTTTTTCATGATGGACTGATACAGCTCCTTGAGCGGAACCAGCCGGGGATTGCTCGGGTCGAGCCGCCGGGCCGATTCGATATACCCGCGCGCCTGATCGCCAAGTCTGTTGTCCCAACCCAGGTTTTCCAGGTACTTTAGAACGGCGACGGCGGCGTTGAAGACGACTTGCGGGTTCTCCGGCAATTTGCGCACGGCCGCGGTCATCAATTCCACCGCGCCCTCGAAATCGCCCTGCTTTGCCTTCTCCGCCCCCGAGGAAACCAGCTCAACCACCTGGCGCCGGCTTTCCTTGACGACCGTCTCGGCCAGCTGCATCTTGCCGGTCTGTTCGAACACTTTCATGGCCTTGGCAAAGGCGGTTTCGTCGGACGCATTGCTCATGACATCGCGCATCACTTCGGACGCGCCCTTGTCCATATTGCGTTCCAGGCAATTTCTTGCCAGTTCCATCTTCATGTCATTGGAAATGCCGTGCGTGTCGCGGCATGCGGTGACCGCCGCGGTCAATGCGTCGGATGCCTGGTCGGAATTGCCGAGCTCGATATGCACCAGGGCTGCGGAAAACGCCTTGCAGGCCGGCGTCTTGTCGAGATTGCTCAGGGATTTCTCCATGTCCCGGATGACCGATGCGGCAGTCTGGGTATCGCCTTTTTTCACCAGGGTCCGCACCAGGCGGACATGGTCTTCGGGATCGCGGAATTCGGAATACTTGGCCTTGGAGATGACTTTCTGGAATGATTTTTCCGCGGTATCGATGTCGCCGACTTCAAGCGCTACGTCACCCAGCTTGCGCAGGCGGCGCACGGCATGGGGCGATACGCTGACGGCATCGGCCAGCACACCCTTTGCCTCATCCAGGTTGTTGGCCGCTTCATGGGTCTTGGCCAGCCAGTCGTAGGCATCCATGTACTTGCTGTTTTCCTCGACCAGCGACTTGAGCAGCATTTCCGCCTCGCCGAACTTGTTCTGCATGAACAGGGTCTTCGCAAGGCCCAGACGCGCCCAGGCGACAGCCTTGGTCGTGAGCAGGTCCTGGTATATCTTTTCCGCCGCTTCGGCTTCGCCGAGGATGACATGCAATTCGGCCCGCAGGCGCATGAAGTCGACCGCATAGCGGCGGTATTTTTCTTCGCCGAGCAGGCAGATCTCGATAGCTTCGTGCAGGTTGCCGTGCTCCATCAGGTGATACGCAGGCAGGAATGCGGCGCGTTTCTCGATGGCGCGGGCGATGCGCTCAAGCAGGGTGTCGGCCGTGAACGGCTTGAGGATGTAGTCCGTGGGCGCCAGTTCGGCCGCGCTCACGACTTTTTCGTAGGCGCGTTCGGCGGTCACGATGATGAAGACGGTCCACAGCGGAATCAGCTTGTTGTGCCGCAGGTCTTCCAGCAGCTGCTGGCCGTCCTGGCCGTCGCCGAGATCATATTCGCAGAGAATGAGGTCGTAGGAACGGTTCTTGAGCGGCCTGATCGCCGTTCCCGAGCTGACCGCATGGTCGATTTTCGTGACGCCGCAGAGATTCAGCATGTTGTGCATGCTGGCGCGCATGCCGGACTGCGGCTCGATGATCAATGCGGTCAAACTTCGAAGCGAGGTCATTCTCTGGGACTTCCATGCATCGCAAGTTGTTCTGGGAAGAAGGCCGGCCAACGCATGCAGCGCGCGAATCGGCGCGGATACGGCAAATGCCGGGCAGCAGCGCCTCAGGCGCCAGTACGCCAAAATACCATTGTCACCAGGAAAAGAAAACCGGAAATAGCCGGCGAACCCGCGGTCAATTGTCTGGAAGCCGGTTTCCGTCCAATGGCGCTGTCATGGCCGGGCGCATACGCCATGCGGCCAGCACTGCTGCAGCGCAAAGGAATGCCACCAGCAGGAAGGTTTCATGAAAAGCGGGTATCTGCGCGTTCTGCTGACCCGGCGGCGCGGCCTGGTGCACCAGGAGCCGCCATTGCAGCACGATGCCGACCAGGCTGACGCCGATGGCGCCGCCCAGCTGGCGCAGGAAATTGATGGTGCTGGCGCCCTGCGCGATCATTGCGGACTCGATGCCGCGCATGGCGCCCAAGCTGAGGGCGGGCAGAACGAATCCTAGCCCGATGCGGCCGACGATGGCCCACAGGACGAGGGCGAAGTAGCTGGACGCCGTCGAACCGGCGGCCATCAGCACAAAGGACAGCGCCAGCAGGACCAGGCCAATGGACACCAGCACATGAGGGGGAAAACGGTCCGCCAGCTTTCCGGCCAGGATGATGGTGACCGCCAGCACCATGCCGGCCGGCAGGAGAACGAGTCCGGCCTGCGACGGCGCATAATGCAGGGCCATCTGCATGTACACCGGCAGCAGGTAGGTCGAGCCGAACAATCCGGCGCCATAGATGAAGGCCACCAGCGCGCCCATGGCGAACTGGCGATGCCGGAACAGGCTCATGTTGATCAGTCCGTTCGAGGTGTTGACCTGATAGTAGACAAAGCCTGCCACGGCGCCGATGCCGATCGACAGCATGGCCAGAGCCTGGGTCAGGCTGTCGTGCAGGTGCACCAGGCCGTTCAGCAGACTGGTCACGCCCACGCTGGCCAGCACCAAGCCTTTCCAGTCGAGCGGACGGCGTTCGCCCATCATCGGCGAGTTCACTGCAAGCAGGCGCTGCACCAGAAACAGCACCAGCAGGCAGAACGGCACGACGACGAAAAAGATGGAACGCCAGCCGAAATGCTCCACCAGAAAGCCGCCCACGCTCGGCCCGAGCGCCGGCGCCAGCACCACGCCGAAGCCGAACAGGCCCATGGCCTTGCCCTGCTCGTGCTGCTCGAAGGCGCGCAGCACGACGATGGAGGGAATGGGCTGAAGGACGCCGGCGGCCAGTCCCTCCGCCACGCGCATGGACAGCAGCATCGGGTAATTCACGCTGAAACCGCCGATGATGCCGCCGGCCAGCAGCAGCAGGATGGCGCCGCTGTAGGTGCGGCGCAGCCCGAAGCGCAGCAGCAGCCAGGGCGTGGTCAGCATCGACAGCGTCATGGCCAGCATGAAGCCGGCCGACACCCACTGCGCGCGTTCCTGGCCCAGCGTGAAATGCCGGCTCAGGTCCGGCACGGCCACATTGACGATGGTCGACGATAGGATCGACGCCATGGTGCCGATCATCACGGTCATCAGCACCAGCCATTTGTAGCGCTGCCCATAGCGCTGCCGCAGTTGTTCCAGGGTTGGTTGCATTGAGGGGTGGGAGGGTGGTAACAGCCGGATAGTATATGGGTTTGCCAACCCGGCCGTTTGCCGGCGGGCAAAGACATGCTCATGCGCACGTCCCATGCAGCCATCCGCGCAACAGAGGTATTGCAACCGTATCAGCAGAAAATGCAGGTGTAGCTGACGATCTCGGCGATGAGAAAAACGATGAACGACCAGACCACGGTCGAGCCGAAGGGCAGGCACATGACCACGCCGCGCAGGCGGAAGCGGATGTCCGCCGGCAGCCGCCCGACCCGCAGCCTGTCGAGGAAAGGCAGCAACGGATAGAAGACCAGCAAGGCGATGAAGATGGCGGCGACCCAGCGAATCATGAGCGGAACCCCATCAAAACAGGCGGGCCAAGACCACGAAACCCAGCGACAGCAGGATGGTGGAGGCGAAAGGCAGCAGGATCTTGCGGCCGAACAGGGTGAAACGGATGTCGCCGGGCAGGCGGCCGATGCCCAGCTTTTCCAGCCACGGCAGCGCCGCCGAAAAGACGATGAGGCCGAGGAAAATGGTCAGGATCCATCGAATCATTCGCGACCTCGCGGGTTAGAGGGCGGGTTGGACATTGCGGCGGTGGCGGACATGGCAAGCCCGTCAGAGCCGATGGCTGCGGTCATGGCGGGCGAACCTGCCGGGCAGGGCCGCTCCCCTGCCGACCGCCAGCACCTTGAACAGTTCACCCATTTCGGCCGGCGATACCAGCTTCTGCAAGGCATTGGCCTGAGGCAGGTAGCGCTGCGCGTCGTCCGGCGGCGTGCGCAGCAGCAGGTCGCCGATCCCGGCATCGAGCAGGAAGGCGGCCTGGCCGGTATAGGACATCATCTCCAGGCCGCTGTCGACGGCGGCCTGCGCCATTGCGGTGAAATCGACATGGGCGGTAATGTCCTGCAGACCCGGCAGGTAGAAAGGATCGGGATGCGCGTGATGCCGGTAATGGCACATCAGCGTGCCCTGGCTGCGCTGCGGATGGTAATACTCGTGCGCGGGAAAACCGTAGTCGATCAGGATGGCGGCGCCTGCGTTTCCGTCCCGGGCGAGCATGGCGCCCAGCGAATGCATGAAGCCGACAGCCTGCGCGTGCACCTCGGTGACATACCCCTCCGGCAAGGCGCCGGCTTCCGGAATCTGGCGCGCAAGATCGTTGCTGCAGGGCTGGTCGCGGAATACGAACTTGTTACTCTCATCCAGCGCAACACCGCGCTCCAGCCAGCCGCCGGCGGTCTTGACCACCAGGTTGACCGGCATCGCATCGAGAACCTCGTTGCCGAAAACGACACCCGAAAATGCCTCGGGCAGACTGTCGAGCCAGACGACTTGCGGAAAGGCGCGCAGCGTTTCCTGCTGCCTGGCGCGCAGCTCGCCTGACAATTCGACTATCGCATAGCGCTCCACGGCAACGCCCATGGCCTGCATTTCGGTCAGCATGTCGAAGGCCAGCTTGCCGGTGCCGGCGCCGAATTCGAGAATCTGCGGCCGGGTCTGCGCCATCAGGCCGGCCGCGACCTGCGCCAATGCGGCGCCGAAAAGCGGCGTGATTTCGGGTGCGGTTGTAAAATCACCGTCTTTGCCCAGTTTCGCCGCGCCGCCGCTGTAATAGCCGAGCCCGGGCGCATACAGCGCCAGTTCCATGTAGCGGGCGAAGGAAATCCAGCCGGAATTGCGGTCAATGTCGTCGGCAATCAGCCGGTGCAGTGAATGCGACGCGGCCAGGGCGTCGGGAGAAGGTGCGGGGAGTTGCAGTTGCATGCCCCGTATTGTATTGAAATCTGGTTTGAAAACGGCGCGGCACGCGGAAATTAATCCATGCCGGCGCTTCCCGGCCGAAAATTCGAACGCATCGACCGCCATCCCGGATAACCGACTGATCAAATAATCGACAACAGACATGACGATGACAACAGGAAACGACAAGGTCGCCAACGCCGCGAAAGTGGCTCTGGTCACCGGCGCGGCCAAGCGCATCGGCCGTGAGATCGCGCTGGAGATGGCCCGGCGCGGCTGGGACATCGCCATCCACTTCGGCACGTCGGAACGGGAAGCCGAGGCGACCGTGCGCGACGTCGAGGCGATCGGACGGCGCGCCGCCGCGTTTCAATGCGACCTGGCCGACGAAGAGGCCGTCCGGAAACTGCTGCCGCAGGCGGCGGCGCGGCTGGGACAGGTGTCGTGCGTTGTCAACAATGCCTCGCTGTTCGCCTTCGACGACGCGGCCACGTTTTCCCAAGCCACCCTGGACCGGCACATGCATGCCAATCTTGCCGCCCCCATCCTGCTGGCGCAGACCTTGCACGAGATGACGCCCGAAGGCGGACAGTCCGTCGTCATCAATATCCTGGACCAGAAACTGTTCAACCTGAACCCCGATTTCCTGTCCTATACCCTGTCGAAGGCATCGCTGCAGACGGCCACAGTGATGCTGGCCCAGACGCTGGCGCCGAAGCTGCGCGTCGTCGGCGTGGCGCCGGGCATTACATTGGTGTCGGGCGAGCAGTCGCAGGACGGCTTTGCCAAGGCGCACAAGGTCACGCCGCTGGGCCGCTCCAGCACGACCGAGGATATCGCCTCCACCGTTTGCTTTGTTGCCGAGTCGCCGGCGATCACCGGCACCACGCTGGTCGTCGACGGCGGCCAGCATTTGATTCCCCTTCAGCGCGATGTGATGTTCATCGCCAAATAACCGTTCATACCTATGCTTTCCACTCTTTCGCATCCCAGCCTTGCCGACTGCCGCCGCCTGTTCCTGCGCAACTATGAAGTCATGATCAATATCGGCGTCCATGAATTTGAAAAGAAAGGCGAGCAGCGCGTGCTGGTCAATGTCGATCTCTTCATTCCGTTGGCGGAATCCACGCCCAAGGGCGACCACCTGGATGAAGTGGTGGATTACGACTTCATGCGCGACACGATCGCCAAGCGCATGGCGCAGGGCCATATTCATCTGCAGGAAACCCTGTGCGACGACGTCGCGCGCGCCATGCTGACCCATCCCAAGGTGCGGGCGGTGCGGGTGTCGACCGAGAAGCCGGATGTCTATCCCGACTGCGACAGCGTCGGCGTGGAAGTCATTCACATCAAGCAATAAGGATGGAACGGAACATGAACGACGTCCTGCATGACGATGCCGCGATCAGCGCGAAGAAGGCGGAAAAGCTCGCCTATGAAAACAACAAGCTGCACAAGCGCCTGTGCCGGCAGGTAGGCCAGGCGATCGGCGACTTCAACATGATCGAGGAAGGCGACAAGGTGATGGTCTGCCTGTCGGGCGGCAAGGACAGCTACGGCCTGCTCGACATCCTGCTGACATTGCGCGAGCGGGCGCCCATCCATTTCGACATCATTGCCGTCAACCTCGACCAGAAACAGCCGAATTTCCCGGCGCATGTGCTGCCGGAATACCTGACCAAGATCGGCGTACCCTTCCATATCGAAAACCAGGACACCTACAGCATCGTCAAGCGCGTGATCCCGGAAGGCAAGACCACCTGCTCGCTCTGCTCGCGCCTGCGGCGCGGCATTCTCTACCGGGTCGCCGATGAACTCGGCGCGACCAAGATCGCGCTCGGCCACCATCGCGACGACATCCTCGAGACCTTCTTCCTCAACATGTTCTTCGGCGCCAAGCTCAAGGGCATGCCGCCCAAGCTGCAGTCGGACGACGGCAAGCACATCGTGATCAGGCCGCTGGCGTATGTGAAGGAAGCCGACATGGAGCGTTATGCCGAGGTCAAGCAATTCCCCATCATCCCCTGCGACCTGTGCGGCAGCCAGGAAAACCTGCAGCGCAAGCAGATCAAGGCGATGCTGCGGGAGTGGGAAAGGAAGCATCCCGGCCGCGTGGAGAACACCTTCTCCGCATTGTCGACCGTGGTGCCTTCGCACTTGATGGACCGCGACCTGTTCGGCTTCTCCGGCCTGCAGGCCACCGGAGAATCGGTGCCCAACGGCGATATCGCCTTCGATGAGGAGCCCTGCTCCACCGGCGTCAATGTGGTGAAGTTTTCCGGGCTGGACGACTAAGCAGGCAAGTTCGCAGCCGGCACCCTGGACGGGGCCGGCTGCGGCGCTTTATCCTTTTGTCTTCATTTCGCCGCGAGCGCGCGGCAGTCATCGATCCATTTCTGCAGCCGCTCGCGGGCATGCTCGCGCTGCTCCTGCGTGGCGACATTGGCAATGACAGCCACCATGTTCGCCGAACCGTTGCGCATGCCGTCGAAGAAGTCCTTGTGCTCGGCATAGGTGAAGTTGTCGAAGCTCCGCTCGACATACTGGCGCAGCATGGCCGACACCGCCTCCTTTGACGGCTTGTCGGACTGGATCTTGCGCAGGATGCGCAGCAGTTCCTGCTGGCGCTGGCGCCGCTCTTCCGCCCACAGTTCATTGTCCAGAGGCCGCGCATCGGACGCCTTGCGGATCTGCGCCTCCTGTTCGGAAGTGAAATTGCCGAACCAGTATTCGGCCTGCTTCAGCACTTTCTTGAAACGGAAGAGTTGACGGTCCTCAAGGTTACCCTTCAGGTACTCTTTACGATAAGCCTCGTTGTTGGAGGCGAATTTCTTTTCCAGATGGGCAATCTGTTCAGGCTGCAGATCCATCGCAAGACGGGTCAACTCCGGCAGGGCCTTGTCGATGAAGACCAGGGAGCGTTTCTTGATGCCGGCGTAATCCTGCATTACATCATCCGGCTTGACCGGATGATGCAGGCGCTGCTGTACCTGTTCGAGGTATTGCGCATAGTCGCCAAGCTGCGTCTTGCGGTGCCAGGTGAACAGGCGTTCTATATCCTGCCTGACCCAGGGCTTCTGCTCCTCATTGATGTCGATATAGGAATTGAGCCACCAGTAGGTTACGGTATCGCCGTTGGCATAGCCCAGCCGCAGCGCGCTGCAGCCGGCCAGCACGCAGGCGAACAGGAAAATGCCGTATCGGAGCACAAGGGCACGATAGGGCTGCATGATAAACTTTTGCATTATTTTCATTGGTGTTCTATGAACGTTGTCATCCTCGCCGCCGGCATGGGAAAGCGCATGCAATCCGCGTTGCCGAAGGTTCTGCACCCTCTCGCGGGCAAACCGCTTCTGTCCCATGTCATCGATACCGCGCGCACGCTTTCGCCGAGCTCGCTCTGCATCATCTACGGCCACGGCGGCGATGTCGTGCCGCAGGCGGTGCAGGCGCCGGACGTCAGTTTCGCCAAGCAGGAACCGCAGCTGGGAACAGGCCATGCGGTGATGCAGGCGGTGCCGCATCTGCGCGACGATGTGCCGACGCTGGTGCTCTACGGCGACGTTCCGCTGACGACCGGGGAATCGCTTCGGCAATTGTTGGACAGTGCCGGCAGCAATAAGTTGGCGATACTCACTGTCGAGCTCGAAGACCCGACCGGCTACGGCCGCATCGTCCGGGAAAACGGCAAGATCGTCGGCATCGTCGAACAGAAAGATGCAACCGAAGAGCAGCGGGCAATCACGGAAGTCAACACCGGCATCATGGTGGTGCCGACCGCGAAACTGAAATCCTGGCTAAGCACGCTGTCGAACAACAATGCCCAGAAGGAATACTACCTGACCGATATCGTCGCCCGCGCCGTGGCCGACGATGTGGAAGTGGTATCGGCCCATCCCGCTGCCGTCTGGGAAACCTTGGGCGTCAACAGCAAGGTCCAGCTTGCCGAACTGGAACGCATCCACCAGCGCAACCTCGCCAATGCGCTGCTGGAGCAGGGCGTCACGCTGGCGGATCCGGCACGCATCGATGTGCGCGGCGAACTGCGCTGCGGACGCGACGTCACCATCGACGTGGGTTGCGTGTTCGAAGGCAAGGTGGAAATCGAGGACGGCGCCATCATCGGCGCCCACAGCGTGATCCGCAATGCGCGCATCGGCAAGGGCGCGCAGATCAAGCCGTTCTGCCATATCGAGGATGCGGTGGTGGGCGCCGCTTCGCAGATCGGCCCCTACGCCCGGCTGCGTCCCGGCACGGAACTGGCCGAGGATGTCCATATCGGCAACTTCGTCGAGGTGAAGAACAGCCAGATCGCGGCGCACAGCAAGGCCAATCACCTGGCCTATGTGGGCGATGCCACCGTGGGGTCCCGCGTCAATATCGGCGCCGGCACCATCACCTGCAACTATGACGGCGCCAACAAGTTCCGCACCATCATCGAGGACGATGCCTTCATCGGCAGCGATACCCAGCTGGTTGCTCCGGTGCGCGTCGGCAAGGGCGCCACCCTGGGCGCCGGCACGACGCTGACCAAGGATGCGCCGGAAGGCAAGCTGACCGTGTCGCGGCCCAAGCAGCTGACGATCGAAAACTGGCAGCGCCCGGTCAAGGTCAAGAAGTAAGCTTTCCTTTCTCCGATGTATCCATGACGATCCGCCATCTCATTCACGGGATGGCGGATCGTCTGCGTTTGAAGCCCTCACCACGTTCCCGGCACTTTCCCGCCGCGTCAAACGGCGATGCGCGTCTCGAACTTGCTGCGGTGAACCGAAAAGAAACTGCGAACGTTGCGCACATTCGCATGGCCGGCAAACACCCGATGCGCCAGCGCATGGTAGGCCTGCATGTCGGCCACCTGGACGATCAGCACGAAGTCGGGTCCCTGCGAAACCCGGTAGCATTGCTGGACTTCTTCTTCCCTGGCGACAAGCGCCTCGAATTCAGCCAGATATTCCGCTCCCTGCCGTTCGAGCGTGATTTCAACGATGGCGGTCAGGGTCTTGCCGACGGTGTCCGGCGCCAGAATGGCCACCTGCCGCTGGATCACGCCTGCCTCAATCAAACGCTTGACTCGCCGCAAGCATGTTGGCGGCGAAGCATGCACACTTGCTGCAAGGTCATTATTTGTCTGTGCGGCATTCATTTGAAGCGCGTTCAGAATGCGCCTGTCCAGATCGTCCAGTTCAATTGACATATAAAAATTTTAAAATCCTGTGATAGGTGAAATTATATTTCACATATATCAATCATTGAAATAAAAATTCACATTCAGCTAAATTTAGACTGCTTATTTCACCCTCAGTCTTCTACGATAACACCGTCACCATCATCACCAAGGGAGCAAGTCATGTGCGGCATCGTCGGCGCAGTAGCGCAGCGCAATATCACCCCGATTCTTCTTCAAGGCCTGAAACGGCTTGAATACCGCGGCTACGATTCCTGCGGCGTCGCCTTGCATGTGGACGGAAAGCTGCAGCGTTCGCGCAGCACCTCGCGCGTGGCCGACCTCGAATCGCAGGTCGAAAAGGCCAGCCTGGAAGGCTTTACCGGAATTGCGCATACCCGCTGGGCGACCCATGGCGCCCCCGCCTCGCACAATGCGCACCCGCATTTTTCGCGCGAGCGCATTGCGCTGGTCCACAACGGCATCATCGAGAACCATGACGAGCTGCGTGCCGAACTGACGGCAGCCGGCTATGTGTTCGAAAGCCAGACCGACACCGAAGTCATCGCCCACCTCGTCGACCACATGTACACCGGTGACCTGTTCGAGACCGTGCAGCAGGCCGTGCGCCGCCTGCAGGGCGCCTATGCGATCGCCGTCTTCAGCCGCGACGAGCCGCACCGCGTGATCGGCGCGCGCCAGGGCTCGCCGCTGATCGTGGGCGTCGGTAAGGGCGAGAACTTCCTCGCTTCCGATGCGATGGCATTGGCCGGCACCACCGACCAGATCATCTACCTGGAAGAAGGCGACGTGGTCGACCTGCAACTGCAGCGCTACTGGATCGTCGACGCCGCCGGCAAGCCGGTGGAGCGCGAAGTGCGCACCGTGCATGCGCATACCGGCGCCGCCGAACTCGGCCCCTACCGCCATTACATGCAGAAGGAAATCTTCGAACAGCCGCGCGCCATCGGCGACACGCTCGAAGGCGTTTCCGCCGTGATGCCCGAGCTGTTCGGCGACAAGGCCTACGGCGTCTTCAAGAAGATCGACTCGGTGCTAATCCTTGCCTGCGGCACCAGCTACTATGCCGGCCTGACCGCGAAGTACTGGATCGAATCGATCGCCCACATCCCGGTCAACGTCGAGATCGCCAGCGAATACCGCTACCGCGACAGCGTGCCGAATCCGAATGCGCTGGTCGTCACCATTTCCCAGAGCGGCGAAACCGCCGACACGCTGGCTGCGCTCAAGCATGCACGGTCGATGGACATGGTCAACACCCTGACCATCTGCAATGTCTCGACCAGCGCGATGGTGCGCGAATGCATGCTGTCCTACATCACCCGGGCCGGCGTCGAAGTCGGCGTGGCGTCCACCAAGGCCTTCACCACGCAGCTGACGGCGCTGTTCCTGCTGGCGCTGTCGCTGGCGCAGGTGCGCGGCCATCTCAGCGAAGACCAAGAAGCCGCGCATCTGAAGGCGATGCGCCATCTGCCGGTATCGATCAGCGCGGTGCTGGCCTTGGAACCGCAGATCATTGCCTGGGCCGAGGAATTCGCACGCAAGGAAAACGCCCTCTTCCTCGGACGCGGCCTGCATTATCCGATCGCGCTCGAAGGCGCGCTCAAGCTCAAGGAAATCTCTTACATCCATGCCGAGGCCTATCCGGCCGGCGAACTCAAGCATGGTCCGCTGGCGCTGGTGACCAAGGAAATGCCGGTGGTCACCGTGGCGCCCAACGATACGCTGATCGAAAAACTGAAATCCAACATGCAGGAAGTGCGCGCCCGCGGCGGCGAGCTGTATGTCTTTGCCGATGCCGATTCCCGCATCATGCCCAGCGAGGGCGTGCATGTGATCCGCATGCCGGAACACTACGGCGCCCTGTCGCCGATCCTGCACGTGGTGCCGCTGCAGCTGCTGGCGTATCACACCGCGCTGGCGCGCGGCACCGACGTCGACAAGCCGCGCAACCTGGCCAAGTCGGTGACGGTCGAGTAATCGGCCGGCGCGAACCAAGCCGAGCCTCTGCGACGTTTCGCGGAGGCGCTCCGATTTCTCTGCTTCGCAAGCGGCGTGCAATCCGGCCGCAATGAAAAAGCCGACATGCAGGCAACTGCATGTCGGCTTTCCTGTTTTCTGTTTGACCACCGGTGACAGCAGTTGCTGTCATGAAGACTCCTGCGGAAAACTCAGCAACGCCCCTTTTTCGCCTGTCCGGGCGGGCAATGATAGCCGCCTCCGCCGCCCCCTCCTCCGGTGATGACGACTTGCGCGGACGGCACGTCAGGTACGACCACGCAGCCGGATAGGGTAAGCGTTACGGCGGCAATGAACAGTGCAGTAATTTTCGATGCTTGCATGATGATGTCCCGAATGAAAAATGAGCGGAATCGCGAGTAGAAGCGCGATCCTTTCGCATCAGGCTAAGCAAGATGTTGCACAGAGTCAATTATTGAATCCTCCTGTTACACGGCTGATCCAACGCAAACTACAAAGGTGGCATGCGCAGAAAAAATCCGGGCGGCACGGCAGGTAACGCCATGCCGCCCAAGTCAGCTTCCGACAACCGCCGGCCTCGCGCCGGCAGTCGGTTTCGGCTGCATCAGGCCTTCTTCGCCAGCCCCATGCTTTCGATCATGTCCTTCTCTTCCTTGAAGGTGGTCTGTGCAAACTTGGTATAGGCGGCGCTATCCATGTAAATGATCGGCTGGTCGAACTTTTCCAGCGTGGCGATCACCACAGGATCTTCCAGCGTTTTCTTGAATGCATCCTGGAGCCGCTTGACCAGCGCCGGATCCATGCCTTTGGGTCCGCCGATGCCGAACGGCGAATCGGACACGGTCTGGTAGCCGAGTTCCAGCAGGGTCGGCACGTTCGGCCAGCGCTTGGTGCGCTTGCTGCCGTAGGTCACCAGCAGGCGGGCGCGGCCGGCTTCGACGGCCGAAGCCCAGCCGGTGGCGTCGCTGTGCGCCATCACATGGCCGCCGAGCAAGGCCTGCATGCCGTCGGCATTGCCCTTGAACGGCACGTGCAGCAGCTTGATGCCGGCGCGCTTGGCGAACTGCTCGACCACCAGGTGCGGCGTGGTGCCGGTGCCGGTGGAGCCGTAGCTCAACGCTTCGGGATTGGCCTTGGCGTAATCCACGAAATCCTTGATGTTCTTGATCGGCGAGTCCGAGCGCACCACCATGCCGAAGGTGTAGCCGGTCAGGCAGGCGATGTAGGTCAGGTCCTTCATCGGATCGAAGGACACTTTCTGCATGTGCGGCAGGCGGAAGATGCCCAGCGGCAGCTGCGACAGGGTATAGCCGTCGGGCTGGGCATTGGCCAGCTCGCCTGCGCCGAGGATGCCGCCGGCGCCCGGCTTGTTCTCGATGATGACCGTGCCGCCGATCTGCTTGGAGAAGCTGTCGCCGAAGGCGCGCATGACCACGTCGGTGGAGCCGCCGGCCGGCCAGGGGCAGATCAGGCGTATCGGCCGGCTCGGATAGTTGCTCTGGGCCTGAGCCAGGGCCGGAAAGGCAATGGCGGCGCCTGCGGCAGCCGATGCCTTGATGAATTGCCTGCGATTCACTTTGTATTGCGCCATGGGATGTCTCCTAGTTTCCTTGTTATGGGCAGGTATGCAGTGCTCAGAATAGCAAAATGGTCCGCACCCGGACAGGGTGCGGACCATGCTTCATGCCCGTTGCAACAGCCGGAACGGCCGGAACGGGTGAAACAGGCGGATCAGCGAGCCGCCGATACCGGTGCCGCCGGGATAGGCTGGCCGCCCGAGCCGGCGGCATAGCTCAGCGGCGAGACGGCTGCCTGCTGGCCCACGCCCGGCTTGCTCCAGTCGCAGACGCCGCTCGGGAACACGGCCTGCAGGCGCTGCAGCTGAGCGGCGCTCAGGGTCTGCGGCGCATAGTCGGCCACGTTGAGCGGCTTGAGCTGACACTTCAGGATGTCTTCCGACAGCGGTCCGCCGGCCACCTGGCGCGGCGAGCTGGCCGGGCGCAGGAAGGGATCGGCATTGCAGGCGGCCTGGTCGGTGACCTTGGTCGACTGCGCGGCATCGCTGCTGAGGTAGCAGAAGTCCCTGGCCTCGGCCGGCTTGGCGCGCACGATCTTCTGTTCGATCGGCAGCGTGCTGGTGTCGGCGCTCAGGTTGGTCAGCCACTTGTCCATGGTCAGGAAGGAGTCCAGCGTGATGGCCGGGAACGGCACAAAGCCGGTCCGTCCGAAACGCCACATCACATGGTTGTCGTGGTTGCCGTTGGCCTTGTCGAGGCGGTCGCGCAGCTCGAAGCTGCGCCAGACATGGTGGATGCCCGTCAGTCCGGCAGCCGAACCGGCGGCACCGGTGGCCAGCGGAACGATCAAGGAATCATCCCAGCCGCGCATGTCGATGATGGCCGTCTTGGCCAGCTGCTTGCCGCTGGTGACGATGCCTGCGCGGTAGGCGATTTCCAGCCCTTCTTGGTCGGCCGTGGTACGGGTGGCCGTACGGACGGAATCACGGCTGATGCCGCCGACCTGCTCGTTGAGCGTGACGAACTCTTCCGCAGTGATCGCACCGCTGGTGAAGGCTTTCAGGCCGTACTGCACGCCGATGTTGTCGCGAGTATCGCGCGGGAAGTTGGTGCCGGGCACCTTGCCGAAGATCGACACGGCGCTGTCGAGCGCGCCGCAGCGGGGACCGGTCGGATTGGTGACCGGATCGTAGACCGCGCTGGCCGGCAGGCCGCAGTTGTTGGCCGAGGTCGGCGACTGGGTGATGGCACCGGTGGCATTGTCCGCAGGAGCGACGACGCGGGCGAAGAAGTTGCCGGGCTTGCCGTTGTTGCCGAACAGGTTGTTCCAGGCATGGCAGGCGGTCTGGTCGACGTGGCCGTTGATCGCCGCTTTCTTCGCATTGACCTGCGCCTGGGTGTAGCCGGAACCGGTCATCAGGTTCAGCCAGGCCGGCTGCTGGTACATCTCGACCAGCAATACGCAATCCTGGACCTCCATGGTGGTGGTTTCCGAATCCGGATAGGTGCAGCTCGGCTGGATGCCGTCGAGCAGGCCGGGCATGATGGACGAGGCGGTGTACTGGTTGATCGAGCCGCCCGAGCAGCCTGTGCCCATGGTGAACTTGATGGGGCCGTAGTTCTCGGTGATGCGCTCCTTCATCATCATCAGGGTTTCGGTCATCAGTACGCGGTTCGAGTTGTACTGCGAGTCGGTCAGGCTGTTCTGCACCACCATGAAGCCGCGCGACAGCGACTTGTCGTCGGCCCAGGAGCCTTGCGGGCGGAACTGCTTGCGCGGCTGGCCGGTGCTGGAACCGAACTGGTACAGCACCTTGCCGTTCCAGGTCGACTGCGGCGCGGCTGCGGTCCATGGCTTGGTCGGGTCGGCGAGCACCGCGATGTCATAGATGCCGCGGTTGACCGTGCCGCGCTCGCGGCGCACGATGTAAGGCACGGTCTGGCCGGTATCAGTGGTGGTGTTGGCGAGATCGGCCGGTCTGGCTGCGGCAGGATCGTAGGGCTTGAAGCAGGCATTCGCCGGCGCAGTCGCGGGCGCGGCCGGGTCGGGCAGCACGCTGGCGCAGCCGGCGGCGGTGGTCTTGTAGAAATAGGCGACTTCGGTGCGGATGTTACACTGGGCATCGGTCGCGGTGGTCGACAGGCCGCTGGCATTGGTCGACGGCGTGGTGCCGGATTCGGCCTGGGCGGTCGGCGTCGCGCATACCCAGGGCTGGACCTGGGGTCCGGAAATGATGGGGCCGCCGATCGGGTAATTGGTGACTTTCAGCGTGGAGGCGGCGATGCCGCTGCCCTGGGCGGTGATGGTGTTGTCGCCGTTGGCCAGGCCGGTGACCAGGCCGGTGTAGCGGCCGTTGCGCAGGGCGAAGGCGCTGCTGACGTCGCGGCCGCCGACATCGACCTTGATGTCCGAGGCATTCACGCCGGCCGGAACGCTGACTTCCACCAGCGCGTCGCCGCCGCTGACGAAGTCGGCCCGGCTGGACAAGACCTTGATTTCAGGCGCGGGCGCGGTGCTGTTGCCGCCGCCGCATGCCGCCAGGATCATGCTGATTGCAGTCACGGGAACGACCCGCGACCACGGCTTGATGTCAACCATCTGTTTGTCTCCTGTCTGTTGTTGTATGCGTCGTCGACGCACCGCGTCCCGCGTCTTATCGGGCGCAAGACGGCGAAAAAAATGATAGGAAGCCTTGGAGGGGCAGACAAGTCGGAAAGCGCAGGTGCGGCTGTCAGAATGTTCTGACAGCTGCCGGCATCGCTCGCATGCTGCACTGCGATCTTCCCGCAACGTCAGCGTACGCGCTGCAAGTGGAGATACCGGCAGGCAGGCGGCACGCCTTTCGGCTTGATGGGAGATTGCGGCGGATCAAACGGAAGCCGCTGCGTGATCGAGTAGAGCTCAGTCGATCAGCTTGTTGCGCACCGCGTACTGGATCAATTCGGCATTGCTGCTGACGCCGCGTTTTTCGAGGATGCGGCTGCGGTAGGTGCTGACCGTCTTGACGCTGATGGACAGCTTGGCGGCGATCATGGTGAGGGATTCGCCGCGCACCAGCATGTCGAAGATCTGGGATTCTCGGATCGACAGCTTTTTCTGTTCGCCCGGATTGTCGTCGGGGCCGTGCAGCGAGGAGATCAGCATCTCGGTGACCGCAGGCGTCATGTATTTCTGCCCCTTGGCGACCAGGCGCACGGCGCCGATCAGGTCGGCGGCTTCCATGTCCTTGGCCACGTAGCCATGGGCGCCGGCGCGCAGCGCACGCAGCGCGTACTGCTGCTGCGAGTACATGCTGAGCATGATGACTTTCAGTTCGGGAAGCTCCGCCTGTATCGCCTCGAGCAGATCGAAGCCGCTGCGGGCCGGCAGATTGATATCCAGCAGCACGATATCGAGGTCGGCATGGCTGCGCAGCCGCGCCAGTCCGTCCGCCCAGTCCCCGGCCTCGTCGACCACGGCAAAGTCCGGCTCGTCGTGCAGCATTTTCTTGAGGCCCGATCGGAACATCGGATGGTCGTCGATGATCATCAGCTTAATCATGCGGTGATTCCCTTCGCTCGCCCTGCCCGCCGTGCCCGTGCGGTTCGATCGGCCCCTGCAGCGGCACGCGCAGCACGATGCGCGTGCCCAGCCCTTCGGTGGATGCAATTGCCAGCGCACCGCCGAGTTCGCGGGCGCGCTCCTTCATCGACAGCAGGCCGAAGCAGTGGCCCGCCGACTCGGGCGCCTCGGCGATGGCCGCCGGCATGCCTCGGCCGTTGTCTTCGATATGCAGGTGCAGCACGCCCTGCTCCGCCGCCAGGCGCACCTCCACTTCCGTCGCCTGCGCATGGCGCGCCACATTGGTCAGCGCCTCCTGGAAGATTCGGTAGACCATGGTGGCGCGCGAGCTGTCGAGCGGCAGGGCAAGCTCCTTCGGCGACATGGCGGCATGGACGCCGGAACGCTTCTCGAAACGCTCCAGGTAGGACGCCATCGCCGCCGCCAGGCCGAGGTATTCGAGCGCCTGCGGATGCAGCGACTCCGAAATTTCGCGCACGCTGTTGATGGCTTCCTGCAGAAGGCCGTTCAGGTCGTCGGCGATCTCGCGGATCTCGCCGGGCGCGGCGCGGCGCAGGATGCGGCCGACATTGAGCTTCATGGAAGTCAGCAATCCGCCCAGCACGTCGTGCACCTCGCGCGCATAGGCCGAGCGCTGGCGTTCGCGCACGGCGATCAGGTAGGCGGCCAGCTCCTGGTACTGCTGCTGCGAACGTTCCAGCTGGCGGTTGCGCTCCAGCTGCTCGGTCACTTCGATGCCCACCCCGACGACCGCAGGCCGGCCCCGGAATTCGAGGGCCATGCCGTGCACGTCGATGAAGACGATGCTGCCGTCGCGGTGCAGCCCGCGCACCACGAAACGCATGCTGGGCTCGACACCCGACACCCGCCGGTGATAGCGGGCGCTGACTTCTTCCACATCGTCCGGCGGCACGAAACGGCTGACCGGCTGGCCGATCAGCTGTTCCGGCGTATGCCCGGTCATCGCCGCCCAGGTGGCATTGGCATACTGGAAGACTTCATCCTGGATGATGTAGACCCCGGCCAGCGCCTGCTCCACCAGGCCCCGAAAAGGGATGCTGCTGATGTCGAAGTCGCTTGCCGGTTCGGTCATGAAGGGTCGGGATGGGTGTCAGTCGAGCTTGGCGCCGGAGCGCTTGACCACGTCCTGATAGCGCTTGTTCTCCCGCCGCACCAGCTCGGCGAACTGCGCCGGGGTGGTGGGCGCCGGCTCGGCCGCCAGCTTGAGCATGCGTTCGCGCACCGCCGGCGAGCGCAGCGCGGCCGTGAATTCCCGGTTGAGCCGGTCTATCACCGTCGCCGGCGTGCCGGCCGGCGCGAAAATGCCGAACCAGGTCGTGATTTCAAAGTCCTTGAAGCCGGACACGCCGCTTTCCGCGATGGTCGGCATGTCGGGATAGGATGCGCTGCGCTTCTGCGTCGTCACCCCGATGGCCTTGATGCGACCCTCGCGGATGCGCGGCGCCGCCGAACCGAGATTGTCGAACATCAGCTGCACGTCGCCGCTCAGCAGGGCGGTCTGGGCAGGCGCCGCGCCGCGGTAGGGAATGTGCACCATGTAGACGCCGGCCAGCTGCTTGAACAGCTCCGCCGCCAGATGCCCGCCGCTGCCGTTGCCGCCGGAGGCGAAATTGACCTTGCCGGGATTGCGCTTGAGGTAGGCGATCAGGTCGGCCACATTGGCGATTCGGTTCTGGCTGGCGAATTCGTTGTTGAGCACCAGCACATTGGGCAGGTCGGCCAATAGCGTGACGGGCGCGAAATCCTTGATCGGATCGAAGGGCATGCGCGGATAGAGCCAGGGATTGATCGCATGCGTCGACAGCGCGCCGATGCCGAGGGTATGGCCGTCCGGCGCGGCCTTGGCCACCGCATCCATGCCGATGTTGCCGCCGGCGCCGGAGCGGTTCTCGATCAGGACATTGCCCAGGGTCGGCCGTACCGCGTCGCCGACGATGCGGGCGACCGCGTCGAGCGGCCCGCCCGGCGGGAACGGAACAACCAGATTGACGGGCTTGCCGCCCGGAGCGAAATCGGCGCCTTGCGCCAGGGCGGACGGGATGTGGGCGCCGGTTGCCAGTGCGGCCAGCGTCGAGATACTTGCCAGCGCCAGCTTGCGGCGGCGTGCCAGGAAGGTCGGCTTGCGGTTCATGAAACTCTGTGATCAAGTCAATAAGGAGCCGACAGTATAGCGAGTGCATTCCCGGCCGGCAGGAATGCCCGGAGCGCGGGATGAACGGGGCCGATGCAACGTCAATGCAGACTGCCGGCTGCGGCCTCGCTGCCTCCGGGAAAGCGGTTCATCCGCGACCAGTTGCCGTTCTGCATCAAGTCCTCGAATTCCTGCGCCGGCACCGGCGGGCTGAAGATAAAGCCTTGCGCGCTGGTGCAGTCGCGCGCCTTCAGGTAAGCGAGCTGCTCCGCCGTCTCGACGCCGCCGGCGACCACGGCAATGCCGAGGTTGTGCGCCAGGCTGATGATGGCCGACGTGATCGCCGAGTCTTCGCGCCGGTGCGGCAGATGCCGCACGAAAGCCTTGTCGATCTTGAGGGAATCGATTTCGAAGTCGACCAGGTCGCTCAGGGCGGTCGCGCCGGTGCCGAAATTGTCGATGGTCAGGCGTATGCCCAGCGTGCGCAGGTGCGACAGCTGCTCCTTGATCTCGGGATGCTGGGCCAGCATCGATTCCGGCACTTCCAGTTCCAGGCTGGACGGCGCAATGCCGGCATCGGCCAGGACGAAGGGGATCATGGTGACGAATTTCGGATCGCTGAACTGGCGCGCCGAGCAGTTGACTGACAGCCGCAGCTCGGAAAGCCCGTCGGCCTGCCAGCGGCGCACCTGGTGGCAGGACTCGCGCAATGCCCATTCGCCGATATCGATGATCAGGCCGGTCTGTTCGGCGATTTCCAGGAAATCATTGGGCAGGACCGTCTCCAGTTCGGTCGCATTCCAGCGCAGCAGCGCCTCCACCGCCGTGATCTTCCAGCTGCTGAGATCGATCAGCGGCTGGTAATACAGTTCGAACTGATGGTTCTTCAGCGCAGCGCGCAGCGCGGCTTCGCGGTCGCGCTTCCAGGTTTGCTCCGAGAACAGATCTGAGGTGTAGAACTGGAAATTGTGGCGCCCGCTGTTTTTCGCACGGTACAGCGCGAGGTCGGCGCGCTTGAGCAGTTCCACCGAATTCTTGCCGTCCTTCGGATAGACGCAGAGCCCGATGCTGGTGCCGCTCAGCACTTCCTGCCCTTCCAGCTCATAGGGCCGGCCGAGTTCCAGCACCAGCTTGCGCGCCAGGGTCTCGGAAGCATGCGGCTGCGAGACGTCGCTCTGGATGATGACGAATTCGTCGCCGCCGAGACGCGCGACGAAATCGGTTTCGCGCAGCGACGAGCGGATGCGCAGCGCCACTTCCTTGAGCAGCAGGTCGCCGGTATGGTGGCCGAAGGTATCGTTGACATGCTTGAAACGGTCGAGATCGAGCAGCAGCAGCGCCATCGGCAGGTCGTTGCGCTGCGACAGCGCGATCGACTGGTGCAGCTGGTTGCTGAAATACACGCGGTTGGGCAGGCCGGTGAGCACGTCGTGGTTGGCCAGGAAATGTGTCTGTTCCTCCGCCAGACGGTGAGAGGTGTGGTCGCGCATGATTTTCACGAAGCCGCGCAGGCTGCCGTCGGTGTCCAGCAGCGGGGTGACGGCGCCGGTGGCCCAGAAGCGCGTGCCGTCCTTGCGCAGATGCCAGCGGTCGTCGTCGGAACGGCCGCGGCTCCTGGCTTCTTCCATTTCCTTCCACGGCTCGCCGGCGCCGCGGTCTTCGCTGGTGAACAGTCGTTCCACATGCTGTCCGAGCGCTTCTTCCACGCCGTAGCCGAAAATGCGCTCGGCGCCGCTGTTCCAGCTGACGATCAGGCCGGCGGTGTCGAGCATCATGATCGCATGATCGGTGGACGCCTCGACCAGCATGCGGAAATCCTGCTGCGACCGTTTCAGCGCCCGCTCGGTCTGCACCTGCTGGGTGATGTCGGCATTGGTTTCCAGGTAGCGGTAGGGCTCGCCGTCATGGAATTCGAGCGCCCAGCGGCTGAAGATCGTCAGTTCCCGTCCGTCCTTGGTGGTATGGATGACTTCGCCTTCCCAGTAGTGTTCGCGCTGCACGGTATCGCGGATCTGTTCCAGGGGGACGGAAAAGCGGGTGCGCAGCAGTTCATGGCCGACCTTGCCGAGCGCTTCGCTGCGGCTGTAGCCGTAAAGCCTTTCCGCGCTGCGGTTCCAGTAAGTGATCACATCGTCGGTCGTGCGCGAGAGAATGGCATCGCGGGCCAGGTCGAGCAGGCTGGCCTGCTTCTGGAGCAGGCGCGCCTGGCGGGCGGACTCTTCGTCGCGGCGGCGCAGTTCCGTGATGTCATGGAAGACCACCACGCCGCCCACCGGAGCGCCTGCGCCGTCGAGCATCGGTCTGGCATTGGCGCTGACCCAGGTGCCGCCGCTCCCGTCGGCCGCAGGCACGAAGGCGATCAGGCCATCGACATGCTCGCCGCGCAGCGCGCGCAGCATCGGCCGCTCCTCGGGAAGGTAGGCCGTCGTCCGGTCGGGCCGGAACAGGCTGATCACGCTGAGATAGCCCTGCCCGATGACGACGGCCGGATCGAGGCCGAACAGGCTTTGCGCTGCGGGATTGATCAGGATGAGACGCTCCTGCAGATCGGCGACGACGACAGCGCCGGCCATGCTGTGCAAAATGGAGTGCGTGATGTTGGTCTGGCGATGGATTTCCTTTTCGAGCTCCTCGCGCTGCGTCATGTCCTTGAGCGAGGCAAGAAACACCGGGCGGTCCGTCGATGCGATCACCGTCACGGTCAGCTCGACCAGGATTTCGCTGCCGTCCTTGCGCCGGGCGGGCATTTCCATGCGCTTGTTGAACACCTGCGCCTGGCCGGTTTCGATGTAGCGGCGCATGCCGGCCCGGTGTGCCTCGGCGTAGCGCGCCGGCACCAGGGTATCGGTCAGGCTTTGGCCCACCGCTTCTTCCTTGCTCCAGCCGAAGACCTCTTCGGCCTTGCTGCTCCAGTCGAGGATGCGGCTGTCCCCGTCGATCGCAATGAAGGCATCGAGTGCATTGTCGATGATGAGTCGATAGAGCTGTTCGGCTTGAATCGGCTCCTGGAACAAGAGTTTCATTAAGGTTTTTCAGTGACGCAATAAATACACACGTCATTCTGACAATATGTCCAACCTCGGGGTTTCTTGTAATGCGGTGAAAAGTGAGGAAACGCAACGGCGCGGCCTGCGCCTGCGCCGGCATACTGCCGCCCGGCATGCCAGGGATGCCGAGCGCGGCGCCGAGACGGCCTGTCCGCTTCCCGGAGCGGCGGACCGGCCGATCGAGCAGGACGAATCAGGCCGCCAGGGCGGTCCAGCCGGCGCAGGCTTGACGCAAATGATAAGGGAGCCAGGCCCACAGCACCCAGTTCGCGAATTCCGGGCCATTCAGCAGCTCGGCATTGCTGCTGTCCTTGAGGCAGTGCTGCATGTCTTCGCTGCCCGCGTGCTGGCATCCGATTTCGCTCAGGACGTAAATATCGCGCAGCGCCGCCAGGTTCTCGTGGAGAAACAGCGTCAGCACGACTGCGGCGGTGTCGGGATCCTGCCTGGCATTGAAGAAGCCCTGTGCCCAGACGCGCATGTACTCTTCGAAGTTCATTGCGCCGTTGATGCCGAAACGCGCTTCCAGGTACGCCAAGGCTGCCGGGCTGTAGGTGATGCCCGGACCGAAGCTGCTGCTGTCCTGCCAGAAGTCGGTCCGCCCGATACGGTGGATGAAGGCGTCGGCACACTGTGCCCGGGACGCGCCGCCAAGCTCGGCACTGCCGAAGATGGCTTCAAGCTCCGCCATGCGGTGGCGGACGGTCAGGTGGGAATTGGTATGAAAATCAGGAAACGGAAACATGGCGGCCTCGTGCGATTCAACATGCCGGAACGGCAGATCGGCAAAGCGAGGCCGAGAAACAATTGTCGGACGCGGGAACGGGCGACCTTGAAGAGACTTGCTGGTGTCACGCAAAGGATCGGGATGGGGATCCTGTTGCATTCCTGCTGCTTCGGAGCTTTTGCTTCAAAGCTGTTGCTCCGAAGAGCGGCCGACGGGGCAAGACAATGGGCAGACCGGACAACGATACCGCAATATCTTGTACCAAAGCAACCATTTCATTCGAGAAATGCCCAACCCTGAATGCCGGCCGGCCTTTTTCAACGCCGGCCTTTGCGCTACTTGCTGCGTCCATGCTCCAGGAAGCTGGGACGGAAGGCGTTCAGGGTTTCCTCCGCCTTGAGCAGTTCATTCGCCACCTCGTTGATCTTGCGGCGATGGGAACGCGCATGGTCGCGCAGCACTTCGAATGCGGTATCGCGGTCGGTCTGGTAGCGGGCCATCAGCAGCCCGACCGCCATGCTGGTTTCCCGGCCTGCCGCCAGCGCGGCGGTCAGATTGATTTCGCTGCGGCGCAGGCGCCGGATGTCGTCGGCACGCGCCAGCGCGGCCTCCACCGCCGGCACGATCTGCGCAGCCTCCACCGGCTTGACCAGGTAGCCGACCGCACCATAGGCCGTGGCCTCCTTGACGATATCCGTCTCGCCGTGGGCCGACAGGAACATCGCCGGAATGGCGCCCTCCTGCTGCAGCCGCTGCGCCAGTTCGATGCCGGACATGCCCGGCATCGTCACGTCGAGCAGAGCCAGGTCCGGCGGATTCTCCAGCGCCAGCGGCAGCGCCTCTTCCGCGGTACCGGCCTGGGCCACGTCATAGCCGGCATGCTTCAGTATCGAGGCTACGAAGGACAGGATAAGCGGGTCGTCGTCGACAACAAGCAGGCGTCGGCTGGCGGGGGTTTTCGTGGTCATTAGCAGGCACTCCGGATAGGCATGTCCGGTGCTATTTTAACCAGTTCCCGCGCTTGTCCGCCTGTTTGCCCGAGATATTGTCCGACGCCGTCCGTCTTGCGCCGAGAGACGGGTCCGGCCCGGATGACATAAATGCGACAAGCGTCTACACTTCCCCGGATTCGGGATAGAATAGCCCAAGGTCGTATGAACAATTATCAAGGAATGCGTCGATTTACACCGTTTAAGTTTGCAGCGTGACGAACGCTTCCCGCATTTTTGCCACCGCTCACAAGAATCAGGACCATCCGCTTCATGCTGAACCATTTCTGCGCACATGTCCGGCCGACCCTGATTCCTGTCTCTGCCGCCGGTGACTTCGGAGCTTGACGATGCAGGCCCTGCTCAAGCACCTGGTGGACATCACCTGCCAACGCGACCACACCCTGCTCGACACCTCGATCGTTTCCGCCTTGCGGGAACTGGCCGGCGCCTCCCAGGTGCGCGTGCACGAGTTGTTCCGCTATCGCGATGAACTGTTCGTCCGTCCGCGCGCATGGATCAGGGACGACAAGATCGTCTCCCAGGAAGAAGGACCGGACAGCCATGGCGAACCGATCACGCATTATGCGGCGCTGGTCGAATGCATCAAGCAGCGCCAGAACCATGCGGAAGAGTCCGGTCCGGACGGCGGTCACGTGCTCTGGCTGCCGGTCTGGCTGAACGACAAGGTCAATACCTGCCTTGAGGTCAGCTCGCCGGTGCCTTACAGCGGCGATACGCTGCGCATGATCGAAGGCATCCTGTGCGTCTACCGGAATTTCCAGAACATCCTGGATTACAGCGAGCGTGACTCACTGACCGGACTGCTCAACCGCAAGACCTTCGACGAGAAATTTTCCCGGCTGCTGGCCGCCAACGTACCCGACGCCACGCCTCAGGATCAGGAGGAGCGGCGCCTGCAGTCTTCTCCCGCAATCGGCCAGTGGCTGGCAGTCGTCGACATCGACCACTTCAAGCGCGTCAACGACCAGTTCGGCCATCTCTACGGCGACGAGGTGCTGATCCTGGTCGCCAATCTGCTGCGCCAGTCCTTTCGTTCGCAAGACCGGGTGTTCCGCTTCGGCGGCGAGGAATTCGTCGTGCTGCTGCGCTCGACCACGCTGGAAGACGCCCGCAAGATCTTCGACCGCTTCCGGGCGAACGTGGAGCAGCACGACTTTCCCCAGGTGGGGCGCGTCACCGTCAGCGTCGGCTTCGCCAGCATCTCCACCGAATCCCCGGTGATGATTCTCGGTCATGCGGACCAGGCGCTCTACTATGCAAAGGCCAACGGCCGCAACCGCGTCTGCTTCTACGACGAACTCGTCAGCAGCGGCGAGCTGCATTCGGAAATCTCCAACGACACGGTCGAATTTTTCTGAAATCGACGGCTGCTTTTTCTTGGCCTGTTCTTACTTGGCGAACAGGCGCTCATGCACCCAGCCGTTATTGGTCAGCACCAGGGTATCCGTCTCCTTGATTGGCGTCGCCGTCGAATCTGCCGCCTCCTTCAGCCCAGGAATCGCCGCTTTCACTTCAAGCATCGTTGCCCACTCAGGAAGCTCGTCGATGCTGTAGGAGTAATTCACCTTGGTGATGCGGTGGCCGAGCATGTCGGCGGGTTCGGTGAAGCGGTTGATCTCCCTGACTTTCGCCTTGCCGATGCAGAAGCCGCCGATCTCCCTGTTCATGACTTGCCGCGCATTCGGGTTATAGAATTTTCGTCCGGTATCGGTAAGCGCATATTCGGACTTGATGATCAACTTGACGTTACCGTTCCAATCCTTGAACTCTCTTCGTGACAATTCCGTCTCCGACAACAAGCCCGCCTTCGCGAGGCTTTGCAGTGCGGCGCGCCGTCCGAAGGAATCGGTATCAATCTGCACGGGAAACTTCTCATTGAAGTAGCACTTGGGATAAGCGGTATTCAAGTACTCCTGGATGGCAGCCTTGAAGTTCTTGTCACTGGCTTGTTTCGGGTCCGAGCATCCCGTCAGGGCGACAATCAGTACGGCTGTACAGGTAAGTTTCAGCATGGGTCATTTTCTAAAGATGGGTCATCCGTTTCGACGGCGGTAGAGCGGAAAAGGCTGCTGCGGCCTTGGCTGGCTAAAGAATCAGCGGGAGAACAGCCACTCGTTGCCGGGCTGTTTGCGAAGTTCATGGTGCGACTTCACCGTTTCGCCACTGTCTTCCGCCTGATACACCACTTCAAACTGGAGTGCGTTCCGGGCGGGCATGGTCCAGCCGCCGAAACGAAGCACCGTCACGCAGCTC
Organism: Noviherbaspirillum malthae; assembly: GCF_015352985.1. GTDB lineage: Bacteria > Pseudomonadota > Gammaproteobacteria > Burkholderiales > Burkholderiaceae_D > Noviherbaspirillum > Noviherbaspirillum malthae. The sequence continues at coordinate 49,445 of NZ_JACYXF010000005.1, forward strand.
GATTTGTCGTGGTACCTCATCTGCTGCATGGGCGCACCGATGTAGTTGAATGCAGCCTCGCTTTTTCCGGGCACGAAGTAGGGATTGAGAAACGTGCCGTTATATCCGTTCAGGCAGCCATGGATCTTGACGAAGTCCCTGATGACGGGAGCAGCCTCGGTGATAGCCTGAGCGATTGCCTGATTCTGGTCTTTCGCACGTAAGGCGGCGTCAATTTGTTCAAGCTGCCGGGCCGAGATCGGGACGACCCCTGGAGCGCTGCCGGCAGGCCTCGCGGCGCGTGGCGCACCCGCCGCATTCGCCATGCCTCTGTTGATTGAAGACAGATCGCGATTGACTTGCTGCAGGGTTTCGGTGCAGCCGGCAAGCAGCAGAAACGGAAGAAGTTTGTAGATTGCACTGCTCAAGTTGGACTCCTGATGCGAGAAAAGCCAAACGCAGGAATTGTTGAGCAGGCAATTTTATTGCCGATATTGCAATTGTCAAAGTGGTATTTTCGGTCGTCTCATTTCTTCAACATGAGCTTCATCGAACTGATTGCAGCGTCACTTCGGGCAATGACATTACACCACCCGCTTGACCGTCGCCATCATCGCCCCCGCCAGCATCAGCAGGCTGCCTGCCGCACGGTTGCTGGTGCGGACGAAGCGCTCGTTGGCGGTGAAACGCTGGGTCTTGCTGCCCAGCCAGGCGTACAGGCTGTAGGCAGCGGTATCCAGGCCGATGCAGGTGACGCCGAAGACCAGCATCTGCATGCCGACGGGACGCGCGGGATCGATGAACTGGGGCAGCAGCGCGACGAAATACAGCAGCGCCTTGGGATTGGAGAGTTCCACCACCATCGCCTGCCAGAAGGCGCGCGGACCGCTGGCCGCCTGCCGGGCGTCGCCGCTGACGGTCAGGGCGCTGGCCTTGCTGCGCAGCGCCGACAGGCCGAGATAGAACAGGTAGGCCACGCCTATCCATTTGATCACCGAGAACAGCGTGCCGCTGGCGACGATCAGCGCCGCCACCCCGGTCGCCGACAGGCCGAAATACACGGCATTGCCCAGCGCGATGCCGGCAATCGCCCAGTAGGACGGCCGGAAGCCCCGCGACATCCCCTGCGCCACCACCAGCAAGGCGGCCGGCCCTGGCGTCAGGCAGACCACCGCCGTGGTAATGACAAAAATCAGATAAGTATCCCAGCTCATATCGTTCTCCCCGGTTGGTTTGGCTTTGTACGGAGATCTAGTGTAGTTACCAAAAAGCGCAGAATGAATGGATAATGCAAGGCAATGACGGCCTTGCACCTTGAATCTCATCGAAATGAAGCGGGTTTTCCATGAACATTGACTTCGACACCATGGATGCCAGGATTCTGGACATCCTGCAGGCGGACGCGCGCACCACGCTGGCAGAAATCGGGCGGCGCATCCACATGAGCCAGCCGGCGGTCGCCGAGCGGGTGCGCCGCATGGAAGCTTCCGGTGTGATCTCCGGATACCACGCAAAGGTCAACCCCGCCGCGCTGGGCTACGGCATCACCGCCTTCATCCGGGTTTCCAAGCGCAGCCATGAAACGCCGGTGGAAGTGGTCGCCGCCCAGGTGCCGCAGATCATCGAATGCCATTCGATCACCGGCGACGACTGCAGCATCGTGAAAGTCGTGGTTTCCTCGGTGAGCGAGCTGGAAAAGGTCATCGTCGAGCTGACCCGCTGCGGCGTGACATCCACCTCGCTCATCCTGTCGTCATCCATCGAACGCAAGGCCATCAAGCCGGCGCGGTAAGTCGGGCTATCATTCGCATATGGAACTGCGCCAACTCCGCTACTTTGTCGCCATCGTCGACCACGGCTCGCTGTCTCGCGCGGCGCGCGTGCTGCATATCGCGCAGCCGGCGCTGACGCAGCAGGTGCAGCAGCTGGAGGAGGAGCTCGGCGCGCAGCTGCTGCACCGCTCCGCCCAGGGCGTGATCTCCACCGATGCCGGCAAGACCTTCTACGAGCATGCGCAAGCCATCCTCAAGCAGGTGGAAGATGCCAGGTCGGCCGTGGCCCAGTCTTCCGACAAACCCACCGGCACGGTCGCCCTCGGCATTCCGCAAAGCGTCTCCAGCGCCCTCGCCCTGCCCCTCCTGACCGCGGTGCGCGAAGCCTATCCCGACATCACCCTGCAGCTGACCGAGGAATTGTCCGGCACCCTGATCGAGCAGCTGAAGTCCGGCCGCATCAACCTGGCCGTGCTGTTCGACGACGGCCAGCTGGGCGCCTTCGCCGGCACGCCGCTGGTAGAGGAAGAGATGATGTTCGTTACCCGCACCGGGTCGCGGTTCGCACCGAAGAAGAAATCCATTCCGCTGGCCAGTGCGGTGGAGCTGCCGCTGATCCTGCCCGGCCTGCAGCACGGCGTGCGTCCGCGCATCGAAAACATCGTGCGCGCCGAAGGCCTGTCGATCAACAACGTCATCGACATCAACTCGGTGGCCATCTTGAAATCGGCGCTGCTGGCCGACTTGGGCGCGACCATCCTGCCCGTTGCCCCGCTGCTGTCGGAGATCGAACATGGGCAGATGACGGCCTACCCGATCACCGGCGCGGTCATCTCCCGCTCGGTGACGCTCTGCTCTTCCAGGAATATTCCGCTGACCAATGCGGGGAATGCGGTGCAGCGGCTGGTGATCAATGTTGCACATGACTTGTGCACGAGCGGGCGCTGGCTGGGGGCGAAGTCCACGGCAACATCCAGGCAAGGCTGATACCGAATCTGCACAGGAAGACAAGCTCTCCTGTTCCCCCCGCAACGCCATTAACTGGCCAAAATGCACCGTCAGGGTGCGTATCTCCCTCCTCCTTCCGCAAAATCCCCGAATTAGCACACGCGATCCTGATACCTCGCATAAAAAAATGCGATGGAACATGTGCGTTCGAGGCAACACACATACCCTACAAAGTTGGAAATGGCCTACGACTTTGATTGCTCATGTCAGGTTCGGCAGACAAGCAACGCTGCTTTCGATGCGGTTTCGAACACTGATTTTTTGAAATCTTCAAACCACAAGACACATAGGAGCCGCGATATGCATGTCAAGTCCGGCCTGCCTTCGAGATATATCTTCATCAGGAAAACCATCCATGAGACTTCCATTGTTCAGGTCCACGGCTCCCTCCGTAGCACCCGCAGTACCTTCCACGCAACCTGAAGGCCGCGTCGGCAATGCGGCCTATACCTTTCTGGACAAAAAAGGCGACCCCGAGCGGAACGTCTATGCGACCCAAACCGGACGTGTAGTGAATGAGGCCAGAGAGGCGGCCCAGCAGTCAATGCATCGGCATCAGGCATTCATGCGGCAACTCAAAGGAAGCACCCCGGTCGTCGCCAGCGATCCGGCAGCGCCGCGTCCAGGCATCGACATGTCCGAGATCGACTATGACGTGTCCTACCGCGCCGGGGTGCGAACATTGAAGACGGAATTGAAGGCTCAGGGAATGAAATTTCCCTCGAAGCTCTCTTCCCTGCCGTTTGGCGCCCGAGAGGCGCTGAAAAACGTCGCGACCAGTACCTACAACCTGCAGCATGCCGATCCGGACGCCACATTGAAAAGCATGACGTATCTGGAACGCAAGAATCGCGAACGCTTTGAGAAAGGCTTGGCAATCGATAAAAGGGTGATCGATTACGTGCAGGACAAATTGACGAGCGATGTCGAGAAGCTGCAATACTTGTTTGTTGCAGACGGAAGGCATGTAGCGCCGCGTGGCGACACGCCGTCGTCATTGAAGGTGTTTTTCCAAAAATATTTCAAGGTGTCGCTGGAGAAAAACGAAGCCAGGCGCTTTGAGGCCAATTTTCGACATGCCGCCACGGACGCGGCCAAGCAGGAGGTGCTTGCCGAATACCGCAACGCCTTGCTACGGAAAATTCCCTGGGGCGCGCCTGACAATGGCCTTCCGGCCAACCGAAGTACATACGAGATTGCCGAAGCGGTCATGCAGGAACGTGTGCACCAGACAGCCGTCGCGCGCAGCCTGAAGGCAGACGCGGCCACCTTGGTGATCAATGGCGGCTCGCTGTTCCTGGAAAAGGGCAGGGAGGGAGACGGTTTCGCCTTTCGCCTGCGCCAGCCATACGGACAACATGAATTTCAGCCTGTGGGCTATGAACTGAGATTCACCGCACCCGAAGGGTCCCGCCGTTTTGAGATGCAGCTGCTGCGCATTTCAGAAGAAGGAGAGTCCACGCCGATTCCCCTGCCCGAGGATCCGGCCGATGCGCGTCCGGTGCTGGATCAGTACATGAACAAAACGGATCTGGGCCGCCTTTTCAATGACCATACGGAATTGGGCAAATCCGGGTTCGCGGAGCTCTATGGCGAGTACAAGGCACAGCAGGCGCTGATGGCAGAGGTGCGCAAGTCCGTGTACCGCCCGCTGAAGGAGGCACTGATTGCCGACATCGGCGGAAGAAACATCACCAGCGTGCAGATGACCGGCTTTTCCTACAACTACGATCATTACGGCGAAAACCTGGCGGTCAATGATCGCGGTGTCATGATGGGACTCATGCATGAGCTTGCCGGAGAAGGCAAGCTGGCCATCATCGCCTCATGCGGCGGCCATCAGGATCTGCTTTACAACGTCGGCGGGGTGCATATCGGAAACATTCCGGACATGCTCGGCAAGACGTATCTGCCCGATTCCAGACACGCCAATGATCCCTTTACGGTCGAGGAAAAACAGTCCAACGCGGCCATTGAGCCCAACACGCTAAGCGCGGCGATTTTCGAAAAGCCGATCGACCAGGCCGATGACGGTCCGGACCGCCTGCGGGGCGCCACGCCGCACACACCGATTGCTCAACAACGCAATTTTTCCGTTGCCCGAAGCCGCGATGACGATCAAGGCACCGATGCGCAGCAGCGGGCCGTCTGGGCACCGCGCGAAGCCGCTCCGCTATCGTTGCCGCTGTTGAGCAGGACACCCGACATCGACCCGCTTACCGGTCAGCCGGTCCTTGATGAGAGCGGCAAGCCCGTAACGGTGATGGAAGTGCGCCCGTTCACCTTCCATCATGAAGGCCGCCCGGTGATTGCCTCCGGCAACCTCAAACTCGCATCCGGCATCGACGCAAATGGAACCACGGTCGAGCTTGAAGACGGCAAATTCCCTGAAGCCAAGGAGCTGGCGACATGGCAGCGTATCGAACTCAAGCATGAGCTGCCGGAAGGATACGGCCTGAAAGACGACGAAGGACGCCCGGTTCTCGACGAACAAGGAGAGCCGGTACGACTGCTGGAGAAGATCAGCATCGTCCCGCAGGAAGGCTCGACGGAAGTGTACAGAATGGAGCCGGACGAGAAGGGCAAGTTGCAGCCCATCTGGCATGACAGCAACGGCAGCCGGGTCTTTCCTCGCTATACCGATACTGCCCCTCCCGCCTTCTTTGACGGCAGCGGCAATCCGGCGGCGCTGCCTGTCGCCCTTCAGCGCGACAGGCAGCCGGTCATCCAGTTCGGGATCACCGGTATTGAACGCTGGGTCCGGGTTCCGCTGTCGGTGCCGACCGATAAGGACAAGGCCAGGCTCGATGAAAACGAACATGTTCTTTGCACCTATGAAAAGCGGGTGCAGAGCGTGGAAGAGCAGAACCTTGACGTCGCCATCCTGCAGGATCCGATGTACACAAGGATCAATTGCGTCCATTCGCAGAACGGCATCAATACGCCATGGGACCGCCCGGCCGGGGCTGTGGAGATGACGGGAAGCGCCGTCAAGCCCAACGATATTCCGGGCGGCAGGCGGCATCTTCTTGGCGTGAGCTTGAACAATCCTTCGCCGCATCCGATTGCCGCAAACCCCAGCCAGCCGCGAGAAAGCTATATCAACGAAACGGCGCTGAATGTGCTGGGACATGGACACAGCGTCATTTCGCATCAGCCGCATTCGGATATGCTCCAGAAAGAAGGCGGCGTCGATGCCAATGGCAATCGGGTTGCAGCCAATCCGTACACCGTCGGAAGACTTTCCACGGAAATCAGTCCCGAATACAGGGGGCAAAGGCAAGGGAATGCCGAGGGCGTCCTGACCGGCATGCACCTGCGCAATCTTCGCAGGACGGTCGCGGAAATCAAGACGGCGGGCGATGCGGTCAGATCGCAAGAACCCCGGGGAAATGAAGCCACGCTTGCTTATCTGGACGGTTTTGACATGAACCGCCTTGTCGGCGCTTATCCAGACAGCCTCACTGCATTGCGCAACCTGGCCCTTCCCCAAGACCAATCTCTCGCTACGAAGATAGGAACAGAGCTTGCCTCGATGCTTGACAGGCTTCCAGCAGGGGTATCGGCTCTGAATGACGCCATCCTGACTTATCGGACGGCCCTGGAGCAGGCATTGCAACAGCCGGTCGCCGACAGCTCTCACACCGAAGACACTCCGCTGGACGTTGCTGGTTTACGGGGGAAACATTTCAATTCCTTGTTTAGTGCTGAATTGCGCGCGAGACTGCAATCCCACTTGAACGGCATTCACGGCATCGGAACGTTTGACAATGAAAATCGCTCTTTGGAGTACCTTACCGACGCGGCAATTCAGGCGCGGATTGCCCAGCTTTCAGAGCTTGTAAATGTTCTCAATCCGGACAGCTTCAATATCAGCCTGGGGGCCCCGGACGCTTGCCAGGCGGCGTTGAAGTCCTTGCGCGATATGGCTTCGGCCATGGATGCCGAAAACCTGAACCGCACGATGACTGAATTTCTCGACGCGGCGCGAACCCGTCTTCGAACGATCGAAACCACCGCCTTGCACCCCTCGGAGGTCATTGAGGCGCCGCGGCTGCAAACGCTGCAGACACGTAACGACGCCCTCTATCACCGCTTCCGTCGGGATTCGCAAGCACCACTCGCACAGGCGACGCTGGGACAGTTGGCTTACGAGCTTTTCGCTGGGCAGAACTTCAGTCGGAGCGAGACAGGACAGACACGCGCCGACAAGGAGGCGCTGGCAGCAGAGCTTCAAAAACATCGTGCCGAAAAGGAGGCGCTGGCAGCAGAGCTGGAAAGACGTCGTGCCAACGAGAATTCCTTGTCCACGGATGACTTGAAGTTTATCAATGATGTACTTGCCGCCTGGGAGACTTTAAACTCGGACGCATCCGAAGCCGTTCAGCCGCGGGCACCTGGATTGCCGAGAAATGCAGGACCATCGACAAAGCTTGTCGCGATTCCGAAGGCGGATGAGCAACTGCTGGGTGCACTGACCGAGACACTCGATGCACGGGAGCTGATCAAGGCTGTATTCGACGGCAAGCCGATCGAGGACGTCCAAGCATGGAAAAATCATGCCGCCACTGTCCTGGCCGGCACGGGCTTGCTTGATCATCTCGGCAACACGCAGGAAGAAAGGGCCGCGCAATTCAACCGGTTGCTGAACGATCGGGAGATGCTCAACGAAACAGCGGCGCACGTCGACATCGAGCACCGGCTCGCCGTCATCGAGTCCGTCGCCGCGCAGGTGAGATCCCTCAATGACATGATCCAAGCCTACGGCAGCACGCCAAAAGACCAGGTCGCCGATGGACCGCAGCTGCGTTTCCGCGCACTTCATGCCAGAGGCTGGCAGCTGGGGACGGGAGTGACCGCCACGGTCGGCACGAGCGGCCCGCTCAATTCGACATTGAATGCCATCAACGAAGCTGCAGGAAATGTATCGGAAGCCGCCAGCCAGGCGTTCACAGCGCTGACCGCCGCCGACGCCACCCTGTTCAGCACCACGCTCTTCCTCGCCGGCGTGGAAGGCACCAAGAACGCAATGTATGGAAAACAGCGCATCGACAAGACCATTCCGGCTTATGAGACAAAGAAAACGGAGCTGGAACAACTGCAAAGAAGTTTGCAGGAATCGATCGATGCCATCAAGACGGAGCTCGGGGAAACCGGATCGGAAGCTGCTCGGGAAGCGACACAGGAAGCAGCGCGCCAGTCGCCACTCGACCGGAAAAGAATCGAAAATCTTGTCGATACCGTTGCCGCGCGCATGGATGCCGTCGAAAACAAACTCAACATTCTCCGCCAGGCGTCGCATGCCCACGCCTTCAACATGGCGAACAACCCGCTGCTGTCGCTGGCGGCTGCCGCGGGACTCACGACCACCGCGTTGGGACTGGCCGGCGTCGCCACAATCGCCAGCGGCCCTGTCGGCGGCGCCCTGCTGGCGGGATTCGGCGCGGCGGGCGCGGCGCGAAGCCTGCATGAGCTTCTGAAGGATAGCAAGGTCACTCCTGACATCACCGGGTCTGGGCTGGGCGTCGATAGCGGAATCCGGCGCAGGCTCAATACGGCACTGCAGAATCGCCGTCAAGCCTTGATGTGGGATATTGGGGCGAAGTCCACACTCGCAGCCGGCGGGGCAATGGCGGCCGTGGGGGCTGGATTGCTGGCTACGCCCGCAGCGCCGGTCGGTCCCGTTCTGATCGGCGTGGGCAGTGCAATGATCTTCAGCGGCGCGGCGGGAGCCTATCTGCCGCCGCGGCGGGAATGGCGCGGCGTCACAACGCTGGCGGCGGAAAACACCACCCTGCTGAAAGGCAACTCTCTCACTACGAATTTTCGCCGCAACAGGGCGCTCCATCACCTGGGCGCAAAGACCGCAATGGCCAGCGAACTCATCAACAAGATCAGCGACCGAGCGCTTCAGGCGAGCGACCTGGCGGAAGGACGTCAGTTCCGCCAGACGTTCAAGACAACACGCAAGCTGCGCTGGCTGGCGCCCGATATTCATCGTAAGGAACTGGCCAAGGTGATTGCCCGTCATGCGGAAGAGACCAAGGACGAGCAGTTCATATTCATGTATCACAGCAATCTGCACGAACTGAACTGGCTGCAGACCTATGTCGATGAGCTGTCCGGCGAACTGGAAAAAGTCACCAGCGGATTGAGCGAGTTTGCAAAAGCCAGCGGGATGAATGGAAATGCTTCCGATGCACAGGCAGAGGCGCTGCTGGAGCAACTGAATGTCTACGCCGGCTCGCTGGCAAACGAACTCAATCACGTTCAAGGACGGTACAAGGCATGCAGCGATCTTCATGACAAGCTGACGGCATACGCGACCGAACTGGGACGCAGGTTCAGGCCCGATACGAAAAACCAGTTCGACGATCTCAGGATCCGCTACCTGATTGTGCATGACGTCGTCGCCGATACCATGTCGCGCAAGGATGCCATCGCAATGGTGCGCGACCACGAGAATTTGTCCTCGGACACGCCACGCCTGCTGACCGCCAGGATCGGCGACCAGACATACGACCGGGCCCATACTCCCGTCCGCAATCCGGCGGGCAAGGTCAGCAATGTGGAGTTCAGCTATACGGACGAGACCGTCAATTTCATCAGGCAGCAGTTTGCGCGGGGCCGGGGAAATGGCCTGGAAAACAGCTGGGCTGCCATGGTTGCAGGCAATCTATCGGATAAATGGACATACGAGATGCTGGGTGTGCTTCATCTGGCGGCACAAACCAGCCGGACACAGGCAGAGGCGCACATGGCAGCGGCACGCGGGCAGGCAACGGCGGATGATGCAAATCCTGCTCAAACTTCCGAGACGAGGGCGGTGCCTGGGAAGAAAGGCAAGGGAGTTATGGTCACCACCGAACAGCTGGTGCATGACGATGCCGGTGACACTTACCCGGACGTAGAGCAGCAAGTTCGCACCCAAAGCACCGGGTCCGCACGCACCGCCGGCAGTGTTGCTAAAAGGCGAATGCGACAAACGGACTCAACACGCACGGCAGGAAGTTCTAGCCCGCCTTTGACAACGTTCGGCTGATGCCGACCTGTCAGGGTTCACCGGCAGTGATTCCAATGCGCTGCCGATCATTGCGTTCGCCGACAGGGCCAAGGCAAATAGCTTGAATCTGATGCTTGAGCCAAGTCGATGGATGCACCATGTCCATCGACATTCATGTTCCATGGACTGGCATTATCGTGTAGTGGTGTGGCCGACAGGGGTATCATTTTCCCTTATACCCCCATCCCCATTCCCTATTTGCCGTGACTCGGCAATCCGCCTACACTTCCCTCCATGGTACTTACTCACCGGTGAATGCCATCCGCTACCGCGGTGCAGCAGTCTGGCAACGACTTCGACTTACCCGTCGAACCTCCTTGCCAGGCGCTATCTGAAATAACCTTTTGGAGACAAGTCAATGCAAGCCGACACAGCAGTGGCCACTGCTGGGCAAGCTGATGCCAAGAACGCTGGCACGCCTGCCCTCGCCCCCGTCAAGCTCGACGACAAATACACTTCCACTTCGGGAAAGATCTTTCTGTCCGGCATACAGGCGCTGGTGCGCCTGCCGATGATGCAGCGCCAGCGCGACCTGGCTGCCGGGCTCCATACCGCCGGCTTCATTTCCGGCTATCGCGGCTCGCCGCTGGGCGGCCTCGACGAGACGCTCTGGAAAACCCAGAAGCTGCTCGAGGAAAACCATATCAAGTTCGTGCCCGGCGTCAATGAAGACCTGGCGGCGACCGCCGTCTGGGGCACGCAGACGGTCGACCTGATCGGCCCGGCCAGGTACGACGGCGTGTTCGCCATGTGGTACGGCAAGGGTCCGGGCGTGGACCGCTGCGGCGACGTGTTCAAGCACATGAACCATGCCGGCACGGCGAAGCACGGCGGCGTGCTGCTGGTGGCGGGCGACGACCACGGCGCCTATTCTTCCACCCTGCCGCACCAGTCCGACCATATCTTTTCCGCCTGCATGATCCCGATGCTGTATCCCTGCAACGTGCAGGAATACCTCGACCTTGGTCTCCATGCCTGGGCGATGTCGAGGTATTCCGGCTGCGCGGTCGGCTTCAAGGCATTGGCCGATACCGTGGAATCGACGGCATCGGTCGATGCCGACCCGTTCCGCCTGCAGATCGCCTACCCCGACGACTTCGTGATGCCGGAGGGCGGCCTGAACACGCGGCTGTCGACCGACACGCTGGGCGTGCAGGCGCGCAAGCAGGAAGCGCTGATGCAGGATTACAAGATCTATGCGGCGCTCGCCTATGCGCGCGCCAACAAGCTCAACCACACCACCATCGACAGCCCGCAGGCGCGCCTGGGCATCATCGCCTCCGGCAAGTCCTATCTCGACGTGCTGGAAGCGATGGAAGAACTCGGCATCGACGAGCGCCTGGCAGCCGAGATCGGCATCCGCCTGTTCAAGGTGGCCATGCCCTGGCCGCTGGAGCCGGACGGCGTGCGCGAGTTCGCGCAGGGGCTCGACGAGATCCTGGTGGTGGAGGAAAAGCGCCAGATCGTCGAATACCAGTTGAAGGAACAGCTCTACAACTGGCGCGACGACGTACGCCCGCGCGTGATCGGCAAGTTCGACGAAAAGGGCGAATGGGTGCATCCGCGCGGCGAGTGGCTGCTCACCTCCAAGGCCGACTTTTCGGTGGCGCAGATCGCGCGCGTGATTTCGCAGCGCATCGCCCGCCTGCAATTGCCGGCGCAGACCAACGACCTGATCAAGGCAAGACTGGCCTTCCTCGAAGCCAAGGACAAGGTGCTGACCAAGGCGGTGAACACGCCGCCGCGGCCCGCTTATTACTGCTCCGGCTGTCCGCACAATACCTCGACCAAGGTGCCCGAAGGCAGCTTCGCGCTGGCCGGCATCGGCTGCCATGTAATGGCCACGGCCATCTACCCGGAATTCAACAAGCTGACCACCCACATGGGCGGCGAAGGCGCGCCCTGGATCGGCCAGGCGGCATTTTCCAAGGTGCCGCATGTGTTCCAGAACCTGGGCGACGGCACCTATTTCCATTCGGGTTACCTGGCGATTCGCGCCGCCGTGGCGGCCAAGGTCAACATGACCTACAAGATCCTGTACAACGATGCGGTGGCAATGACCGGCGGCCAGCCGGTGGACGGCACGGTGTCGGTGCCGCTGATCGCGCAGCAGATGGCGGCCGAAGGCGTCAAGCGCATCGCGCTGGTTACCGAGGACCTGTCGCGCTATGCCGACCGTTCTTCGCTGCCGGCGCAGGTCACGCTGCACGACCGCAAGGACATGGATGCGGTGCAGCGCGAATTGCGCGAAATCGAAGGCGTGTCGGTGCTGATCTACGACCAGACCTGTGCGGCCGAGAAGCGGCGCCGCCGCAAGAAGGGTGAATTCCCCGATCCGGACAAGCGCCTCTTCATCAACGATGCGGTCTGCGAAGGCTGCGGCGACTGCGGCGTGCAGTCGAACTGCACGTCCATCCTGCCGCTGGAAACCGAACTCGGCCGCAAGCGCGTGATCGACCAGTCGTCGTGCAACAAGGACTATTCCTGCGTCAAGGGCTTCTGCCCGAGCTTCGTGACGGTCGAGGGCGGCAAGCTGAGGAAGTCGAAGACTGGCGCCCAGGCCAACACCGAACAGGACGATTTCGGCCCGCTGCCGGAACCGGTATTGCCTTCCTGCGACTCGGTCTACAACATCCTGCTGAACGGCATCGGCGGCACCGGCGTGATCACCATCGGCGCCCTGATCGGCATGGCCGCTCACCTCGAAGGCAAGGGCGTGTCGGTGCTGGACATGACCGGCATGTCGCAGAAGAACGGCTCGGTGACTTCGCATATCCGCATCGCGCGCGTGCCGGGCACGATACGCGCGCAGCGCATCGCCACCGGCGAGGCCGACCTGGTGCTGGGCTGCGACATGCTGACCGCCGGCGCACAGGATGCGATCGCCAAGATGCGCGCCGGCCGCACCCGCGCGGTGCTCAACATCCACCAGCAGCCGACCGGGCATTTCGCCAAGCAGCCCGACTGGCAGTTCCCGTTCGAGGAAGTGCGCGCGCTGATCAATGAATCGGTGGCCGACCGCGCCGATTACATCGATGCGACGCGCCTGGCAACCGCCTTGATGGGCGACTCGATCGCGACCAACCTGTTCATGCTCGGCTTCGCCTACCAGAAAGGGGCGCTGCCGGTATCGGAAGCGGCGCTCCTGCGCGCGATCGAGCTCAACGGCGTGGCCGTCGACGCCAACAAGAAGGCCTTCCTCTGGGGCCGCCGCGCCGCCGTCGATCTGGCGCGCGTGGAACGCATCGCCGTGCCGGCCAAGACCGTGACGCTGCAGATGCCGGAAAGCCTGAACACGCTGATGAAGCGCCATGCCGCCTTCCTCGCCGAGTATCAGGATGCAGCCTATGCGGCGCGCTATGAAGAACTGGTGGAACGCGTGCGCCAGGCCGAGGCACAGCTTGGCCAGGGCGACAAGCTGGCGCGTGCCGTGGCCAGGTCCTACTTCAAGCTGCTGGCCTACAAGGACGAATACGAAGTGGCGCGTCTGTACACCGACGGCCGCTTCGTCGACAAGCTCAGGCAGCAGTTCGAAGGCGACTTCACGCTCAAGTTCAACCTCGCCCCGCCGCTGCTGGCGAAGAAGGATGCGAAGGGCCATCTGCTGAAGGCCGAGTACGGTTCCTGGGTATGGCAGGGTTTCAAGCTCCTTGCCAGGCTGAAGAAGCTGCGCGGAACGAAGCTGGATGTGTTCGGCCATACCGCCGAGCGCAGGATGGAGCGGCAATTGATCGTGGAATACCGCGACATGATCCTGTCGCTGGTCGAAGGACTGGATGTCGCGCGGCTGCCGCTGGCGGTGGAGATCGCTTCGCTGCCGGAAAAGGTCAGGGGCTTCGGCCATGTGAAGGAAGCAGCCGTTGCGAAGTACCGCGAGGACAGGCAAGCACTGCTCAAAAAATATGCAGCGATGCGGGAAGGAATTCCGCACGCTGCATGAAAATGAGCGAAGCAACCCGCCAGTCAGGGAGGGATCGATTGGCGGGCCGGTCGGGACGAAGAGGAGGGACCGCACGTCCCGACCGGAGACCAGTCTAGGGTCAGGCCATGCCTTTCCGGCAAGCCGTTACAGGCTTTTACCCAAGCGTCGATCCCGATACAGGATGTTACTTGCGGCAACACGGCATCCCGTGCATGCGTCAATCACGGGGTGCTTGTCCATTCTTGCGGCATTCTCGACCGCTGCCGACGGACTCCCTGCATTGCTGGGATAATCCAGGCACTGGAAGTTCACCTGCCTAATGATCAAATCCGCATGAATACTGGAATGTTATACGCGGCCTCGGCCTATGCGCTGTGGGGCGTGTTCCCGCTTTACTTCAAGTCGCTGCAGGAAGTGCCGCCGCTGGAAATCCTGCTGCACCGGATGGTGTGGTCGCTGGCGTTCGTCGCGCTGGTGCTCGGCTGGAAGCGGCAATGGGCCTGGCTGGGCGAGGTGCTGCGCAAGCCGAAGGTGGTGCTCGGCTTCACCGCCAGCGCGCTGCTGCTGGCCGGGAACTGGTTCATCTATATCTGGGCCGTCAACAACGGCAACGTGGTTGAAGCCAGCCTCGGCTACTTCATCAATCCCCTGTTCAACGTGCTGCTCGGCTCGCTGCTGCTGCACGAGCGGCTGCGCCGGGTGCAGTGGTGCGCGGTGGCGCTGGCCGCCTGCGGCGTTGCCTGGCTGACCTGGCAGGCAGGCCATCTGCCCTGGATCGCGCTGATGCTGGCGGCCACCTTCGGCCTCTACGGCCTGCTGCGCAAGACCGCATCGCTCGGCGCGCTGGAAGGCCTGGCGCTGGAAACCCTGGTGCTGTTTCCGGTGGCCTTCGGCTATCTTGTGTTCCTCGCGCTGCAGGGGCACAACAGCTTTGCCAGCGCATCGACCTCGACGCAGCTGCTGCTGGCTGCCGCGGGCCCGATCACTGCCGTGCCGCTGCTGCTGTTCGCCTCGGGCGCGCGCCGCATTCCGCTGTCGCTGCTCGGGCTGCTGCAGTACATCGGTCCGACGATACAGCTGCTGCTGGGCGTCTGGCTGTACCACGAACCCTTCGGCGGCGCCCGGCTGGCAGGCTTCGCGCTGATCTGGGGCGCGCTGGCGGTGTACTCGCTGGAAGGCTTGTGGCAGGCGTGGAGCAGGAAGGCAGCCGGCGGGGCCGGTGCGAGCAGGGCTTGATCCTTTCCTGCTTGCCGATCTTTCAAGTGTTCCATCGCGCCGTTTTGCCGTGCCGGCCGCCTGCTTTTCCTTTCAGGGAACGAATTCTCCGGAACCGCAGGCCGGGGCAGCCGCCACTGATGACCGTGAGCATCTGAATCGATGGTGAAAGCGCCGGCCGATGGCGCGCTCGCCTCCAACAGCCGCGCGCATCGGTTATCCTTGCACCTCTCCCCTTTTTTGCAGACCAGCTACCGACTACCTCTATGGCTCAATACGTCTACACCATGAACCGGGTGGGCAAGATCGTCCCGCCCAAGCGCCAGATTCTCAAAGACATTTCCCTGTCCTTCTTTCCGGGCGCCAAGATCGGCGTGCTCGGCCTGAACGGCTCGGGCAAGTCGACGCTGCTCAAGATCATGGCCGGCATCGACAAGGACATCATCGGCGACGCCGTGCCGATGCCGGGCCTGAATATCGGCTACCTGCCGCAGGAGCCGCAGCTCGATCCGGAACAGACGGTGCGCCAGGCGGTGGAGTCCGGCCTGGGCGAGGTCGCCGAGGCGCAGTCCAAGCTCGATGCGGTGTATGCCGCCTATGCCGAGCCGGATGCCGATTTCGATGCGCTCGCCGCCGAGCAGGCGCGGCTGGAAGCGATCATCGCGACTTCGGGCGGCGGCAACCTCGACCAGCAGCTGGAAATCGCGGCCGACGCGCTGCGCCTGCCGGCCTGGGATGCGAAGGTCGGCGTGCTGTCCGGCGGCGAGAAGCGCCGCGTGGCGCTGTGCAAGCTGCTGCTGTCCAAGCCCGACATGCTGCTGCTCGACGAGCCGACCAACCACCTCGACGCGGAATCGGTCGACTGGCTGGAGCAGTTCCTGCAGCGCTTCCCCGGCACCGTGGTCGGCATCACCCACGACCGCTACTTCCTCGACAACGCCGCCGAATGGATCCTGGAACTCGACCGCGGCCACGGCATTCCCTGGAAGGGCAACTACAGCTCCTGGCTGGAACAAAAGGAAAACCGCCTGAAGCAGGAAGAAGCGACCGAATCGGCGCGCCAGAAAACCATCCAGAAGGAACTGGAATGGGTGCGCCAGAATCCGAAGGGCCGCCAGGCCAAGAGCAAGGCGCGTCTGGCCCGCTTCAATGAACTGTCCGAACACGAATACCAGAAGCGCAACGAGACCCAGGAAATCTTCATTCCGGTGGCCGAGCGCCTGGGCAATGAAGTGATCGAGTTCAAGAACGTCTCCAAGGCCTTCGGCGACCGCCTGCTGATCGACAACCTCAGCTTCAGGATTCCGGCCGGCGCGATCGTCGGCATCATCGGCCCCAACGGCGCCGGTAAATCGACGCTGTTCAAGATGATCGCCGGCAAGGAACAGCCCGACAGCGGCGAAGTGGTGATCGGACCGACAGTCAAGCTGTCGCTGGTGGACCAGTCGCGCGAAGACCTGGGCAACAAGAAATCGGTGTGGGAAGACGTGTCCAACGGCGCCGACATCCTGACCGTGGGCCGCTTCGAAATGCCGTCGCGCGCCTATCTCGGCCGCTTCAACTTCAAGGGCAGCGACCAGCAGAAGATCGTCGGCAACCTGTCCGGCGGCGAACGCGGCCGCCTGCACCTGGCCAAGACGCTGCTCATGGGCGGCAACGTGCTGCTGCTCGATGAACCGTCGAACGACCTCGACGTGGAAACCCTGCGCGCGCTGGAAGATGCGCTGCTCGAGTTCGCCGGCAGCGTGATGGTGATCTCGCACGACCGCTGGTTCCTGGACCGCATCGCAACGCACATCCTGGCGTTCGAAGGCGATTCCCAGGTCGTGTTCTTCGACGGCAACTACCAGGAATACGAAGCCGACAAGAAGAAGCGCCTCGGCGAGGAAGGCGCCAAGCCCAAGCGCGTGCGCTACAAGCCGGTGACCCGCTAGTCCCGAGCTGCGGCCTCGTCAACAACCAAAAACGCCTCGGTCTCGAGGCGTTTTTTCTTCGCGGGATAACAATTTTCAACGCCCGAAGCGCTTCCCGGCCAGATCGAACGTCAGGCTTCCCTGGAAACTGTCCCAGTCGACATCCGGCGCGTCGCTGGCCGGCAGCATATGCGCGGCGCTGATCATCCAGACGCCGGCATAAGGCAGGTTGAATCCGACCTTGCCGTCGGTGCCGGTGCGGGCGCGTATCGTCAGCACCTGTTCCTCCTGCCTGTGCCAGGCCTTCACCAGCGCGCCGGCCAGCGGCTTGCTGTCGAA
This sequence comes from Noviherbaspirillum malthae, assembly GCF_015352985.1. Lineage (GTDB taxonomy): Bacteria > Pseudomonadota > Gammaproteobacteria > Burkholderiales > Burkholderiaceae_D > Noviherbaspirillum > Noviherbaspirillum malthae. Next base: position 66,656 of record NZ_JACYXF010000005.1, read on the forward strand.
AAACAGGGTAAAGGTCAGCTTGTCGCCGGCGCTGCGCGCCAGCGGATCGGAAGCCGGCACGATTTCCAGCCGCTGTCCGGTCAGGACGGAATAGGTGCCGTCCGACTTGCCGCCCACGCGCAGCAGCGTCTTGAGATGCCGGCGGTAGCGTTCGCGTCCCGCCTGGTCGGCGTTGCCGTCGGCTTCGCGCTGGCGAATGACCGCATCGAGGCCTTCCTCATGCAGGTAGGCATGAAATTTGTCCGCCGACAGGGTGGCCTGGTCTGGATTGCTGTCGTAGGCCAGCATGTAAGTGCCGGCAGCGGGCAGCGACAGCTTCAGTTCCGGCAGCGATTGATCGGCTGGCAGCTGGGCGCCGAGGTCGGTTGGCGCCGCCCTCGAGTACAGGAGAATGGCTGCCGTGCGCGAGGCGTCGACCGGCAGAACTTCTCCGGTGAAGTACTCGCCGACATGGAGGCTGAGCGAGGTCGGCGCGCCGACTGCGGGCGAGAACGGCTTGGCCATCAACCAGCCTTCGTCCGCGGCGGCTGCCCGGGGAAACGACAGGGACGCGGCAAGCGAGGCGGCGATGAAAGCGAGGCGGTACGGCATTGCGGATTCGGTCGACATGGGCGGGCGCCGGGAGGGTGCGGCCTTCGCCCGCCGCGCTCAGGCGGTTTTGGCCGGCTTGTTCACCATCAGGAAGAAATGCGCCTTGGCGCCGAAAACGCGCTTGTGGCCCACGTCATGCTGCGGCGAACCGGGCAGCCTTTCGGCAAAGTTGTAGAGCGCCGGGGCGTCGATCAGGTTGAGCACGCCGGGCGCAGTCCAGTGCCGCTTGCCTCCTGCGCGCAGCATCCGCTGCCAGACGCCTTGCGGCAGCAGATGCAGCAGCGGCAGGCCGGTGTTGAATTCGATCGGATGCTTGCGGTTGGAAGTGGAAACGAACACGCCCTTGCGCGCGACACGGTAGAGTTCCCTGACCAGCGCGAACTGGCGCTCGCCGCCGCCGACGTGTTCGATGACCTCGTTGCAGAAAACCCAGTCGAAGGCGCCGTCGGAAAACGGCAGCTGCAATTCGGATGACGGCGCGGACGACGGCGAGGAAGCGGCGGCCGACGGCGGCTCGATCTGGTAGGACAGGATGCGCGAACGCTCCTTCTGGTCGCACCAGGCTTCAAGAAGATCCGGCTTTTCGAAGATCGGGCCGGGCATCATGCCGACGTTGAGCGTGGTGTCGTTGGCGTTGCCCTGCTTGAATTGCAGGAAGGCGTCGAACAGCTTGCGGCGCTGCGATGCCAGTATCTTGTCGACGAAGGCGCCGCCCGGCGTCAGATGATATTGCGCGTTGATTGCCTGCTTCATTCTTTCTCCCGTGCGGGATCCTGTTTTGTTGTCATGCATGGCGGGCAAGTCTTGCCGCACCTTGCCGGCCATCCATGCCGCTTCCTGCCAGAGCATTATTCAATGCCTTGGCCGTGCTGCCGTTGTGCAAACACAAGCCTGAAGCCAGCCGCGTGCGCGCATCAACCTTTTTCGCCACAAATGCTTGCCGGTAGGGAACGAACATCGCGGGCAGGAGTCTACTGCCGAGCGTAATTTCCAACAAGCAATATAGGCAACAGGTCGCAGCGGAAAAATGGAACAGGTATTAAGCATGTTGTACGGTATTTCCGGTGTGGCGGCGTTGGGCTGCTATCTGCCCCAGCTGCTGCGTTATCACCGGGACCCGCAAGCCCGCCGTTCGATTTCGGTCGTCTCCTGGAGCGGCTGGATCGCAGTGACCCTGATTACGCTGCTGTACGCCGTGTTCGTGGAAAAGAGCAGGCTGTTCGCCGGTGTCACTGCCATGAACGCTGCCGCCCAGTGCGTCGTGCTGGCTTATGGCATCCGGGGCCGCACAGGTCGCTTCTTGCCGCAGGCCGCAAGCCCGGAACCTGCGGGGCAGGACAGCGGTAGGTAACGGCCGTACCGGCAAGGCTTATAATCCAGGCTCCCGGCTTTGCTGCAATGCAACGCAAGGCTTTCAAGGCAACTCAGGGCACCATGCCTTGTTCATCAAGAGATCAACCACATGATACGGCGCCGCCGCTTATTCCCTGCCACTGCCGCGCCGTCCCTGCCGCCGCGACGCCGGCTTGCCGTTCTGGCAGCTTGTACTGCCTATGCGGCAACGGTGCTGTACCTGCCGACGCGGGCGTTCGCCGCGGAACCCTTGCCCACGCTGCAGATCGGCGTGGGACTGTTCAAGCCTCCGTATTTCCTTGGCCCGGATGCCGGCGGAATGGAATACGAAATTGCGGAAAAGGCACTGGAAGCCGGCGGATACAGGATGGCGGCGCAGCATCTGCCGCCGTCGCGGGCGCTGGCGCTGCTGCGCGCCGGTCACCTGGACGGCATGCTGACCGTCACCGAAGGAATCGGCGGCAGGCAATACTTCTCCGAACCTTATCTGCATTACCAGAATGTGGCCATTGCGCTCAGCAGCCGGAATTTGCGCATCCGCGGCGTCAACGACCTGCGCGGACTGTCGCTCGCGGCTTTCCAGAATGCCAGCATGCTGCTCGGCGAGGAATTCCGCGCCGTCGCCGACAGCCATCCGGACTACAGGGAGTATCCGCAGCAACTGACTCAGAACAAGCTGCTCTACACCGGACGGGTCGACGTGGTGGTCGGCGACCGCCTGGTATTTCGCCATTTAACCCGCCACATGGAAACGCCGATCGATATCAGGCAGGCGATCACCATTTATCCGCTCTTTCCGCCCAGTCCGCGCATGGCGGTGTTCCGGGATGCGGCGGTGCGGGATGCCTTCAACGCGGGATTGCAGGCGATCCGCCGCAGCGGCGTCTACGGCGCGATCTTGAAGAAATACCAGGAACCGGCGTAGTGTTAACCCCCTGATCCTGCACACTTTCCGCCGCTATAGCACAATACCGTCCATCAGGGCGCCGCGGCACACCAGACCGCGTCTTGCGCCATTTTTACTCGAGGCTGCTCCATGAAATGGACCATTGTTACCCTTTACCTGCTGTCTATCCTCCACATTCATTTCCGTGGCCGGGTACGGCTGCCCTTCTTCCGCCAGATGTTCGACCATTCGTCGTTCATGGCGCCGATCAACCTGTTCATGCATGCGTTTTCGCGGGTGCCGTCCACGCCCTACCTGCCGGTCGACACCTTCAAGGAGCTGGAGCCGCTGCAGAAGAACTGGGAAGTGATCCGCGCCGAGGCGCTGAACCTGCTGACGCTGCAAAAGATCAAGGCGGCGGAAAAGAATGACGATGCCGGCTTCAATTCCTTCTTCAAGGCCGGCTGGAAGCGCTTCTATCTGAAATGGTATGACGCCAGCCATCCGTCGGCCGAGCGCTTCTGCCCGCAGACCGTGGCCCTGCTGCGCAATATTCCCTCGGTGAAGGCAGCGATGTTCGCCGAGCTGCCGCCGGGCGGCCAGCTCAACCGCCACCGCGACCCCTTCGCCGGCTCGATGCGCTATCACCTCGGCCTGGCGACGCCCAACGACGACCGCTGCTTCATCGAAGTCGACGGCCAGCGCTACAGCTGGCGTGACGGCCAGGGCGTGATCTTCGACGAGACCTATATTCACTGGGCGAGGAATGAAAGCGAGAGCGACCGCATCATCCTGTTCTGCGATATCGAGCGCCCGATGCGCTACCGCTGGGCGCAGGCCATCAACCGCTTCCTCGGCCGCACGATGATGACCGCGGCCAGCTCGCCCAACGAGACTGGCGACCAGCTCGGCGGCGTCAACAAGGTGTTCCGCATCTCCTGGCTGATGGGACAGTACCGCCGCCGCTTCAAGGCATGGAACCGCAATGTGTACCACGTGACCAAGGGCGCATTGATCATTGCCGCGCTGGCCCTGATCATTTACCTCTGATGCCTCAACGCGCCGCATTCGTACGGCGCCTGCCCTTCTTCCCGCGCATTCGCGCAAGCATCAAGACACTCGCTTCGAACACGCATGCCCTTCCCGGGACATGCGTGTTTTTGCATAGGCGCTACTGAAGCGCGATGATGCCGCATGCCAGGCGCTTGCCCGCATTGCCGGTAGGCTGGGTCTTGTAGTCGTCGGGATCGGCATGCACGATCAGGGCCTTGCCGACGATGCTGTTGGACGCATCCCTGGACAGGCTGACCTGGCTCGCCGGAATGCTCAGCTTGAGCACCGCGTTGCCGTTGGCGTCGGCTTCGAGGTTGCCGAAATCGCCGGCATGGCGGTCGGAGTGGTCGGGGCCGCCGTGCGGTTTGCTGCCGGGATTGAAATGTCCGCCGGCGCTCATGCCGTCGGGCGAACTGCAGTCGCCCTTCTCGTGCACATGGAAGCCATGCAGGCCGGGAGTGAGACCGTCGACGCGGGCATCGACCAGGATGCGGTCGCCGTTCTGCACGAAGCTGACCGCGCCGCCGGTCTTGTTGCCCTGGGTGGGATTGAGCTGGGATACCGCAATCGGCTTGGGATTGCCGGCGCCCTGACCGGACATGCCGGCGCATCCGGCAAGGGCGATGCTGCCGAGCAGCAGGCTGGCGACGAGTCGCATGGTGAACCTCCTTCTATTGCTTTGCTTCGTTTTTATTAAAGGCTTGAATGATGCGGGAGATAACGATCCCAAGGAACGGACTCAGATTGGCATATCCCGCGCCCCCGGGATAATCGCATGCATTCCGGCATTTTCTCAAGCCGGCAAGCCCCGGTTTGATCTGGCTCAGAGATGCGCACGGGCGTAGAATCTTGCGCTTCATGAATCGACGCAGGGAGGAATGCTTGAACAAACGTGATTTCCTGGCGGCCGCCATTGCCGGCGGCCTCGCGCTGCCTGCGGCAACAGCGGCGGCGGCCGGCCGGCCGGCGCGCAACGTCTCCCGCGGACCGGCCCTGCTCACCGTGACCGGCGCCATCCAGAGAGGCAACCGCAGCGGCCTCGATCCCGCGCTCGACCAGCTGATGAAGAAGCAGGGCGTCAAATTCGAACGCGCCTATGCCTTCGACTTCCGCGCGCTGACCGCGCTGCCCTCGCACCTGATACGGCCGACGCTGGAATACGACAGGCAGGTCCATGCCCTGCGCGGCCCCCTGCTGCTCGATGTGGTCAAGGCCGCCGGCGGCATGGTGGGCGACAAGACCAAGCTGGTCCTGCGCGCACTCGACGGCTACGCAGTCGCCGTCCCGGCTTCGGATCTGCAGAAGTACCGCTTCATCGTCGCCACCCACCTTGACCGCAGGCCGATGCCGCTCGGCGGACTCGGGCCGCTGTGGGCGGTGTATGACGCAGACCGCTTCAAGGACATGGCGGCCAAGCCGCTCAGCGAGCGCTTCGCGACTTGCCCCTGGGGCCTGTACCACATCGAAGTGCAATGAAACCGCATCTGCGGCAGGCGGAAAACGAAGCCGGCCACGGCTTCTTAGTCAAGCCGAAAGCGCTCTAGCTGTTATAGTGGAGCGCTTCTTCAATGCCTCAGCCGACACGCATGAAAGACCTCCGCGGCAATCTCCGGCAACGGCTCCGCTCCCCAGGCGGCATCGTATTGCTTTATCTGCTGTTTGCCGCAGCCTGGATTGCCGGCTCCGACCGTGCGATCCGCTTCCTGTTCCGCGATCCGGACCAGCTGGTGCGCATCGGAACGATGAAAGGCATGATCTTCGTCGGCATCACCAGCGGCCTGCTGTTTCTGCTGCTCAGCGCATGGCATGCGTCGCTGGTGCGCACCAAGCGGGCATCGGACCTCTACCGCGACCGGCTGGAACGCGTCCTCAGGGGAACCAACGACGGCTGGTGGGAATGGGACCTTGCCAGCGGCCAAATCTACTTCTCGCCGCGCTGCTGGGACCTGCTCGGCTACGGCACCAGCGTCGCCCGCGGCGACATTGCGATGTGGAGCACCGTCCTGCACCCCGACGACTCCGTGACAGCCAGGCGCCGCGTCGACGAACTGCGGTCGGGCCAGGAGTCCGGCGCCACGTTGGAAGTCCGGCTCAGGCATCAGGACGGCCACTACATTCCCGTGCTGTCGCGGCTGATGGTGCTGCGCGACGCCCAGGGCAAGGCGGTGATGATATCCGGCGCCAACATGGACATGACCGAGCAGAAGCGCAGCGAAGAGCGCCTGCGGCAGTCGGCGGCAGTCTTCGAGACCACCCGCGAAGGCGTGGTGCTGCTGGATGCGGAGCGCCGCATCCTGATGGTCAACCATGCGTTCACCGACATCACCGGCTACAGCGAACAGGATGTGATCGGACAGTCGCCGTCGATGCTGCGCTCCAACCGCCACGGCGAAGACTTCTACCAGAAGGTATGGGCGGCGGTGCAGCGCGACGGCCATTGGTGCGGCGAGGTCTGGCAACGCCGCAAGAGCGGCGAAGTTTATCCGGAACTGCTCGGCATCAGCGCCGTGACCGACAGCGCCGGGCTGATCACCAATTACGTCGGCGTGATTGCCGACCTGTCGCAGCTCAAGGCATCGGAGACGCGGCTGGAATTCCTGTCGCAGCACGATCCGCTGACCAATCTGCCCAACCGGGTGCTGCTGCTGTCGCACCTAGAGCACGGCATGCGGCTGGCGCAGCGGGACAGCAGCATCATGGCGCTGCTGATGCTCGATCTGGACCGGTTCAAGGATATCAACGACAGCTTCAGCCACGATGCCGGCGACGAATTGCTGCAGCAGGTCGCGAGGTGCCTGGCTTCGAGAATGCGCGACATGGATACGGTGGCGCGGCTGGGCGGCGACGAGTTCGGCATCGTGCTGCCCAAGCTGGCGCATGCGGAAGACGCCGCCATCGTCGCCAACGGCATCCTGGGCGCGCTCAAGCAGCCCTGGACGCTGGCCGACGGCACCGAGGTGCGCGTCGGCGTCAGCATCGGGATCAGCATTTTCCCGGACCACGGTACCAGCACCCAGGAATTGCTGCAGCATGCCGACGCGGCGCTGTACCAGGCCAAGCAGGAAGGACGCGGCCGCTTCCGCTATTTCTCGCAAGGCATGACGCAGGCGGCGCGCGAGCGTATCCGGCTCGAAGCCCGGCTGCATCGCGCGATCGAACAGAACGAGCTGCGCGTCCACTATCAGCCGGTGGTCGATGTTGCCGCCGGCCGCATCGTCGGCGCCGAGGCGCTGGTGCGCTGGCAGCATCCCGAGGAAGGCCTGATACCGCCGGCACGCTTCATTCCTGTAGCCGAAAGCACCGGCCTGATCGACGCCATCGGCGAATGGGTGCTGCGGGAAACCTGCCGCCAGGGCAGGCAGTGGATGGACGCCGGTCTGCCGGCGCTGACGCTGGCGGTCAACATGTCGCCGCGCCAGTTCCGCCACCGCGACATCAGCGTCACCGTGGCCGAGGTCACGGCGCATACCGGCTTTCCGTCGACGCGGCTGGAGCTGGAGCTGACCGAGAGCGCACTGATGGAGCCGGATGCGGCGGAGCTGCTGCAGCGGCTGCGCGAAACCGGCGTGCGCCTGGCGATCGACGATTTCGGCACCGGCTATTCCTCGCTGGCCTACCTGCAGCGCTTTCCGCTGGATGTGCTGAAGATCGACAAGGGTTTCGTCGATGCGATTCCGCACGGTCCCGACCGCGGCGCGATCGCCACTTCCATCGTCGCCATGGGCCATTCGCTCGGCTTCAGGGTGCTGGCCGAAGGCGTGGAAAAACCCGAGCAGCTGTCATTCCTGCATGCGCTGGGCTGCGACATGTACCAGGGCTATCTGAGGAGTCCGCCGCTGCCGCCGGAAGCATTCGAACGGCTGCTGCGGGACCCATGAAAAAGCGGCGCACGCGGCGCCGCTCCCTGCTCATTGAAAGACCAGCTGTCAGGGCTTCATCACGATCTTGATGCACTCGTCGGCCTTGTTGCAGAAGATGTCGTAGCCATGCGGCGCATCTTCGAGCGACATGTGATGGGTGATGATCACCGCCGGATCGATTTCCCCTTTCTGGATGCGCTCCAGGAGCGGACGCATGTAGCGCTGCACATGCGTCTGGCCGGTGCGGATGGTGAGCGAGCGGTTCATGACCGTACCGAAGGGCACCTTGTCGAGGAAGCCGCCGTACACGCCGGGAATCGACACCACGCCGCCGTTGCGGCAGGACATGAGCGCCTGGCGCAGGGCGACCGGGCGATCGGTCTCGTTCATCATCGCCTGCTTGACGCGGTCGTATGCACCCATCATGCCCATGCCGTGCGCTTCCATGCCGACCGCATCGATGCAGGCATCCGGTCCGCGTCCGCCGGTCATCTCCTTGAGCGCTGCCGAGATATCGACTTCCTCGTAGTCGAGCGTGATGGCCTTGGACACCTCGCGCGCCATGCGCAGCCGCTCCGGGAAGCGGTCGATCGCGATCACCCGTTCCGCGCCGAGCAGGTAGGCGCTCTGGATGGCGAACTGGCCGACCGGGCCGCAGCCCCAGACCGCCACCACCGAGCCCGGCTTGATGTCGCAGGCTTCCGCCGCCATGTAGCCGGTGGGCAGGATGTCGGACAGGAATAGCACCTGGTCGTCGGTCAGTCCGTCGGGCACCTTGATCGGGCCGACATCGGCGTAGGGCACGCGCACATACTCGGCCTGGCCGCCGGCATAGCCGCCGGTCAGGTGCGAGTAGCCGAAGATGCCGGCTGGCGAATGGCCCCACATCTTCTCGGCCATCGCCGCGTTGGGATTGGAGTTTTCGCACACCGAATACAGCTTCTCGTTGCAGAAGAAGCAGTTGCCGCAGGCGATCGGGAACGGCACCACCACGCGGTCGCCGACCTTCAGGTTGGTGACGCCGCTGCCGAGTTCGACGATCTCGCCCATGAATTCATGGCCGAGGATGTCGCCCTTTTCCATGGTCGGGACGAAGCCGTTGTACAAGTGAAGGTCGGAACCGCAGATCGCGGTCGAGGTGATCTTCACGATGGCGTCGCGCGGATTGAGAATCTCCGGATCGGGTACGTTGTCGACCCGCACGTCGCGTTTTCCATGCCAGACAGCTGCTCTCATCCCGGTGCTCCTTTCCTGAACAGTAGACGGTTCCATGCGCCGCGCTCGCCGGACGGCTGGCCGACGGTGGTCGGAATCTCGCCGGTTTCGATCAGCCACTTGAAGCGGCGCAGGTCTTCATCGATCTGCACCGAAGGTTCCTCGCCGAACATGCTTGCAATCAGCGCGCCGGCGACGCCGCCTGGCGGCTTGTAATGCATGACGACGCGGACGATGGTGCCGCGCCCGCCCGGCGCCGCCTCGAACAGTACGCGGCCGGCATTGTCGACATCGGCGCCTTCCACCGATTGCCAGGCCAGTTCGCGGCCGGGCTGGTCGACGGTAACATCCGCATCCCACTCGACGCTGCTGCCGGCCGGTCCCTTGGCTTTCCAGTGGAAGCGGTTGCCGGTGACGGCCTGCACGGATTCGAGGTGCGTCATGAAGCGGGGGAAGGCTTCGAAGTCGCGCCAGAAGCGGTAGCACTCGTCGGCCGTCTTGTTGATGGTGATGGATTTTTCCACATTGACGTAGCCGCTCGTGTCCGGACCCTGGCCCATCAGCTTGCGCTGCTGGTTGTCCATGCCCGCGATGATGTCGAGCGCGGTGACGCCGGCGACCGCCGCTGCCGCCCATGCGATGCGGCGCTGGTCGTTGCCGCGGTCGCGCGCGGCGTTGGCCAGCAGCATCAGGTCCATCGCATCGCCGGCGACGCGGCTCCACAGCCAGTTGGCCGGGCGGCGCTGGCTAAGAATGCCGATGCCGGCGCTCAGTTCGCGGGCGCCGATGGCGCGCATGAGCTTGGGGCTGTCGGCCACGCCGATGGCGCGCGAAACCTTTTCCGGCGCCAGCAGCTGGACAAGGCCCAGGCCGATGCTGAACCAGCCGAGCGCCTTGGCAAGCTGCTCGGCGCGTGCCGCGTTCGGCGCGGGGTATTGCCGGTCGTAGGACGATCCGGTCTGGAAGGCGTCGGGGTCACTGCCGAGAAAGTCATTGGCGCTTGGTAAGTGATGCCCTGCCTGATAGGGTGCCGCACCCGTGGTCGCCGGGCCTGCTGCCTGATGTTGCATGGTTGTTCCCTCCGTTGCGCGCGCCCCGCCCGCATACCGTTGCCGGCGCGGGAAGGACGTGAGGATATGAAAAGGAAAAGCGAAGCCGGCGCAAGCGCCGGAACAAATCTCTGTCACCCGCCGCATCGACCGGGCCAATGCTTCAGCAGCCTTGCCGGCCACCGCACCCTTTGTTATCGATGAAACAAGTTCTGAATGACCGGTTAGTCAAACAATCAACAAGGGGAGTTCCCCTTGCGGGGCAGCCGCGGAGAAAACCGCGGGCATGGACGGCTCGCCATTGCATAGCGGCATCGCGGCATGGAGGAAGGCGAAGCGTTTGGTGTTCTGGAGGCCGGCATGGCCGGCGGGAAATATGCAGGGAGAGTCCTGCTCAGGAATTGCCAGGCTGTTCGTTCTTGACGCGTTCCTGGGTCGACATCTGCTCGAAGGTTTCCCAGTCGAGTTCGGTGACTTCGGGCTTGGGAATATGGCGGTAGTTCTCGAGGCCTTCATTGATGTATTCATCGGAAGTCTCGTCGACCTTGGCCGCTGCCGCTGCGGCTGCGGTGGCCGCTTCGCTGGCGGGCTTGACGCCGGCCTGGACAGACACCGCCTGCCCGGCCTGCGCAGCTTCCTTGATCGGGAAGCGCCAGTAGATTTTTTCCAGCTGCAGGCCGCAGCTCTTGCGCACGTGGTCGCGCAGCGTCATCTCGATGATATGCGACAGGCGGAAGCGCTTCATCGGCTCGGACTCGACCACGGCGATGAAGGCTTTCGCGCCGGCCAGGCGGGTCGAGTCGCAGGAGACCGCGACGCCGCTGCGGCGGAAGTAATCGATGATGGTGGCGTTGATGGCGCTGATGTCGCTCGCCGCGCGCCTGGCCTTCGACTTCGCCGAGACCGCCGCCGCAAGAATGCCGATGACGAGTGCGAGCAGCAGCACGATGAGCGTCAGGGTAACGGCGTCAGCTTGGAATGGCATTCTGGGTCGACCTTAGTGGAGATGGCGATGCGCTGCAGAGCGGATTGAACACGATCATATCACCGGAAAACACGGATGGAATTGAATCGGTGCAAATGTGAGGCCGGAGTGTGGCCGCCGTCCGGTTTTGTGCTGCACGCCGGGCGGCGCGTAGGACAAACCCGGACGGCAGCGTGCGCCTTTTACCGTCGACTCAGGCGGATTTCGTCAGCAGCGTGAAGTGCTCCACCACCGGCATCGAGGCGAAATAGGGGCCGACTATCCCGCGCCATTCCTGGAAGGCCGGCGACTCGCGGAAATCGACGGTATGGTTTTCCAGCGTCTCCCAGAAAATCATCAGCACGTAGCGCTCCGGCGATTCGATGCCCTTGTTGACCTTATAACCCTGGAAGCCCTTGGCCTTGGAGATCACCTGGTCGAGGCCGCGCTGGATGGCGGCGTCGAATTCGGCTTGCTTGCCGGGCTGGATGCGGATGTCGGCGAGTTCGAGAATCATGATGGTTCCTGTACGTCCTGTTGTGAAAGAAATGCAAAACGGAATTATTGCATCTTCCCCAGGGAACGCGCAGGCGGCGCCTTGCCGGTCTTTGTCCGGGCCGCTTTCGGCTTCGGCCTGGCCTTCTCGGCCTTCGGCTCGGCCTTGGCCTTGGCCTTGGCCTTGGTTTGAGCGTTGGTTTTGGCCTTTGCCTGACGTGCATCGGCCTTATCCGCCGACGCCTTCAGCCGCTGCTGCAGCAGCGCCACCACCGCCGCTTCCTCCGGTTCGAGGGCATGCAGGTCTTCCTGCAATTCCTGCCGGGCCCGCTGCTGCAGCGCCTGCAGCATGGTGCCGTCGAGATAGGACTCGATCACCGCCGGATGCACATAGCATTTGCGGCAGATGCTTGGGGTATTGCCGAGCTTCTCGGCGACCGACTCGATCGCGCGCACCACGTTCTTCTTGGCCTGGGCTTCGGAGTCGAATTTTTCGTATTCCTGCAGCGCCAGCGCCGCCAGCACGGTGCCGGACCAGGTGCGGAAGTCCTTGGCGGTGTAATCCTCGCCGGTGACGGTGCGCAGGTATTCATTGACATCGGCCGAGCCGACGCTGCGCTGCTCGCCCTCGTCGTCGATGTACTGGAACAGCTCCTGCCCGGGCAGGTCGCGGGTGCGGCGGATGATGCGCGACAGGCGCGCGTCGTCAACCTTGATCGCATGCTGCACGCCGCTCTTGCCGCGAAAGCGGAATTCGACTTCGCTGCCGTCGATGCGCACATGGCGGTCGCGCAGCGTGGTCAGGCCGAAGGACTTGTTCTGCCTCGCGTACTGCTCATTGCCTATCCTCATCATGGTCGCTTCCAGCAGATAGACGATGGTGGCAAGCACCTTTTCGCGTGGCAGGCCGGGCAGCTTCAGATCCTTGTCGACCTGCGCCCGGATAGCCGGCAGCGCCTGGCCGAAGCTGATCATGCGTTCATACTTGGCTTCGTCGCGCACATTGCGCCAGCGCGGGTGATAGCGGTATTGCTTGCGCTGCCGGGCGTCACGCCCGGTGGCCTGCAGATGCCCGTTTTCCCAGGGACAGATCCAGACGTCGGTCCAGGCCGGCGGAATCACCAGCGAGCGGATGCGCGCGAGCGTGGCTTCGTCGCGCACTTCCTTGCCGCCGGCATCCAGGTAGCGGAAACCGCCGCTGCGCGCCTGCCGCGTCAGGCCGGGACTATTGTCGGTGACATAGCGCAGGCCGATCTGGCGCGCGACCTGTGGCGATTCCTGCAGGGGAGGGGTGGCGGTGGTCATGGTGCACCGTTTGACATGCAGCCGGCACGCGGGTTGCTCCGTGCCGGCATGAGCCATGTCAATTGATGCAACGCAGAACAACGCTGGAAGGAGCTGCCTTTCTCCTAGAAGGAAGAGCCTTTCTGCTGCAGGAATACGAGTTCTTCGGGCGTGGATTCCCGGCCCAGGATCTGGTTGCGGTGGGGGAAGCGGCCGAAGCGGCTGATCACTTCGCGGTGGCGCACCGCGAAATCGTAATAGCCGCGGAAGGTCTCGCGATGGGCCTCCGGCACGCCGTCCAGCAGTTCGGCGAACAAGGCCACCGCCTGTTCCTGGTCGGCGAGCGATTCGGAGTGCTCCAGCGGCAGGTAGAAGAACACCCGCTCGACCGGCCGCAGCTTGGCCTGCACGCCTTCGCGCAAGCCTTCCTTGCACCAGGTCCGCGCCAGGGCGTCGTAGGCGAAGGATTGCGGCGTGCCGCGATGGATGTTGCGCGGAAACTGGTCGGTGAGCAGGATCAGCGCCAGGCGGCCGGCGGCGGTATCGGCCCAGCCGTCGAGCCGACGGGCGGCAGCCTGGTCCAGCCAGGGACCGAAACGCTCGCGCATGCCGGCGTCGAGCGCTTCATTCTTCGACCACCACAGCTTGGCCTGGCGATCCGCCGTCAGCTTGTCGTCGGCGTCGAGACCGAACCAGAATTCGATGATGGTTGCCGGGTTTTCCATTCCGTTCCTTGTGCTTGTTTGCTCGCCTGTATGACGCATCCGTCCAGGCGGACGTTCATTCACGCGTTCAGCGAGGCCGGCGCCGGCTCGCGCGGACTGGCCGCGGCCTTGACCGGCAGCGACATGGCCAGCACGGTGCCCTGCCCCGGCATGCTCTGAATGTCGAGCTCGCCGCCGAGGATGGCAACGCGCTCCTGCATGCCGATCAGTCCGAAATGATGCGCCTTGCGGCGGTCGCCGGGATACATGCCGACGCCGTTGTCGCGGATCGTCATGTTCAGGCAGCTGCGGTCGATATGCAGTGCGACGTGCACCTGAGACGCACGCGCATGCCGGCCGATATTGTTGAGCGATTCCTGCAGGATGCGGAACACGGCGGTGGCATGCGCATCCGACAGCCCTTCGCCGCAGCCTTCCATCACCAGTTCGCAGCGGATCGCATTGCGCGATTCGAACTGGCTGACCTGCCATTCGATCGCGGCCTGCAGCCCGAGGTCCAGCACCGGCGGCCGCAGATTGTTCATGATGCTGCGGATCGATTTCATCGTGGCGTCGAGCTGGTCCAGCGCCAAGGCGACCCGTTCCTTGAACTTGCGGTGGCGCGCGCCGATGCGCTGGTGCAGGCTGACCACGTCCAGCTTCAGCGCCAGCAGGTTCTGGCCGAGATCGTCGTGGATTTCGCGGGCGATGCGCTTGCGTTCATCTTCCCGGATGCGCTCCTGGTAGGCGGCCAGCTCGCGCAGCACCGACTGCGAATGCTGCAGCGCCTCTTCCGCCTTGCTGCGTTCGGCGATCTCGCGCTCGAGCTGATTCACTGCCGACTGCAGTTCCGGATGCGTCGGCATCTTGGCCGCCTTGGCGATCACGACCACGAGCATGCCGGCGGTCAGCAGTGCAAACACGGCGGCCACCAGGTCGAGCAGGGCCTCGAGCTGCGCATCGGGATGGGAAACGGTCCAGAGGGAGGCGAAATGCGTGCTCCCGAAAACAAAGAAGAACAGGGCCAGCATCACATAGATGGCCTTGAAGCGCAGCGGCTTGCGGCTGACCAGAACGAGAAAGCCGCAGGACATCGCATAGAAAGCCAGACCGCTGCTGATGCTGGACAGCACGTGCGCCTTCAGCCAGCTGTTGCCTGCCTGTGCGCACACAGCTTGCAGCAGCGCGTTATTGACAGAAAAGAATTCGGCAAATGCAGTATTCACGCCCCCTCCCCCGTTCTTGCCATGCCTGCAGTCAGTGCAGCGAAGCCGAGTGCATGGCGGCACAAGTGTTGTTAGCAACTACATGATGCCTTAGAAATACCGCAAAAAAACATGGCGGCAAGCTTGCCAGTGAAAAATTTTCAGCCTTTATTTCCGTGTGTAAATACTTTCGTGTTTCCAAGCCGGCTTCTTGCCATTTTCGACCGACGGGTCGATCGGCAATGCATCGTTTTGCCTTATGTCTGCAGGCAGACACAAGGCTGAGGCGCTCAACTGAGGTGCTCAGCCGAGGCGGGTGCGCAGCACGTCCTTGAGCATCGCATCGGCGTCGCGGATCATCTTTTCCGTCGTTTCCCAGCCGACGCAGCCGTCGGTGACGGAGCAGCCGTATTTGAGCTGCGAGAGGTCGGCCGGAATGGCCTGCTTGCCGCCGACGATGTTGGACTCGATCATCACGCCGACCAATGACTTGCTGCCCAGCCGCACCTGATGGACCACGTCGGCCATCACCAGCGGCTGCAGGTCGGGGTTCTTGAAGCTGTTCGCATGCGAGCAGTCGACCACGATGTTGGCCGGCAGCTTGGCCTTGGCCAGCGCCTGTTCGGCCATCGCCACCGACACCGTGTCGTAGTTGGGCCGGCCGTCGCCGCCGCGCAGCACTACGTGGCCGTAGCGGTTGCCGCTGGTGCGCACGATGGACACCTTGCCCTGGCCGTTGATGCCGAGGAAGGAATGCGGATGCGATGCCGACAGGATGGCGTTGATGGCGATGCCGATGTCGCCGTCGGTGCCGTTCTTGAAGCCGACCGGGGTCGACAGGCCGGACGACATTTCGCGGTGCGTCTGCGATTCGGTGGTGCGCGCCCCGATCGCGGTCCAGGTGATCAGGTCGCCGAGGAATTGCGGCGAGATCGGGTCGAGCGCCTCGGTCGCGGTGGGCAAGCCCAGTTCGCAGACGTCGAGCAGAAACTTGCGAGCGGCCGCCATGCCGCGCTCGATGTGGAAGGAGTCGTCCATGTCCGGATCGTTGATGTAACCCTTCCAGCCGGTCGTGGTACGCGGCTTTTCGAAATACACCCGCATGACCAGCAGCAGCGTGTCCTGCACTTCTTCCTGCAGCTGCTTCAGGCGGCGCGCATAGTCGAGCCCGGCGACCGGATCATGGATGGAGCACGGGCCGACCACGGCGAACATGCGCGGGTCCTTGCGGTCGAGGATGTTGCGCAGCGCTTCCCGGCCCTTGAGCACCGACGCTCCGGCGCGCTCGGTCAGCGGCAGGCTGGCGTGCAGGTCCTCGGGCGTGGGCATGGAATCGAAGCGGGCGACGTTGACGTTTTCTACGTGGAAGCTGGTCATGGCTGGCGATGGCTGAATCGGTTGGCGGAAAAGCCGATAGTGTAACGCGCGGCGCTTGCCGTTCCGTATTCAAAAACTCGAACAGTCAACCGGCCACCCAACCGAGCGGCCGGCACTGCCCCGCGCCGGCCGCAGCGATGGCGGTCAATCCAGCGTCACTGCCCGGTAATTGTTGACCTGCCCGCCCGAGACCAGCGCCCCCTGGTTGCCCCAGCTGTTGCGGACGTAGGAAACGACCGCGGCAATCTCTTCGTCGTTGAGCAGTGCGCTGAACGGCGGCATGCCGTAGGGCCGGGGGTTGCCCTGGGTGCTGGGCGGATAGCCGCCGTGCAGCACCGCGCGGATCGGATTGACCGGCGAAGCCAGGGTCAGGGCGCGGTTGCCGGCCAGCGACGGATAGGCGGGCGGCTCGCCCTTGCCGTCGGCCTTGTGACATTCGACGCAATGTTTTTCATAGAGCTCGGCGCCAGTGCGGAGGAACTGTTCGGTTTCCGGCCTGGAACTCGGCGGCGCGCTGGCTTCGGCCTCCCCATTCTGCGGCAGCGATTTCAGGTATACCGCCATCGCCCGCACATCCTTTTCCTCCAGGTATTGCAGGCTGCCGCGCACCACCTCGGCCATCGGCCCAGATGCCGCGCCGCGTGCCGAGACGCCGGTCTTCAGCAGGTCCACGATGTGCTGCACTTCCCAGCCGCCGAGGCCGGCGCCGCTGTCGCCGGAAAGCGATGCCGCATACCAGTTGAGCATCGGGATCATTGCGCCGCTCAGGTCCTTGTCCCCGGTGGTGGCGCCCAGGAAGTTGCGCGGCGCATGGCAGGCGCTGCAGTGGCCCAGCCCCTGCACCAGGTAGGCGCCGCGGTTCCATTCGGCGTTCTGCTTCGGCTCGTCCACGTGTACGCCCGGCCGGAAATACAGTGCGCGCCAGCCGACCAGCAGCACGCGGTGGTTGAACGGGAAGCGCAGCTCCGGCTCGCGGTTTTCCTGGCGTACCGGCGCCACTGTGCGGAAGTAGGCATACATCGCATCCGAATCGGCCCGGGTGACGCGGGTGTAGTTCGGATAGGGAAAGGCCGGGTAGAGCAGCTTGCCGTCCTTGGACTTGCCGTTGTGCAGCGCGCGCCAGAAATCGTCGGCGCTCCAGCTGCCGATGCCGGTGTCGCGGTCGGGCGTGATATTGGGCGCGGGAATGGCGCCGAACGGCGTCTGGATCGCCCGGCCGCCCGCATACTCGGCGCCGCCGCGCGCGGTGTGGCAGCCCATGCAGTTGCCGGCGCGGGCCAGGTAGGCACCGCGGGCGACGAAGTCGGCGGTATTGGCAGGCGTATTGGCGGTGGCATCGGTATTGTCTTCGCGCAGGCCCAGCCATGCGGTAATGCCGAGCGCAACCAGCAGGAGGAACAGCACGCCGAGGAAGAAACGTTTCATCTATATCCCCTTATTTCGTTTCCGGGACGCTGCCGCAGGCGACCGGCAGCTTCGCCGGCAGGGAGGCAGCCGGCCTGGCATCGGCCGGCACGCTGCGGCTGGACAGCCAGGTCGACACCGCCGCCACATCCTCGGGCGTGAGCTGGCGGGTAATCTGCCCCATGCAGTCCGGTTCGGCGGCGCGGCGCGTGCCTTCGCGCCAGGCGCCGAACTGGGAATTGATGTAATCGCGCGGCAGGCCCAGCAGGCCGGGGATGGCTGGCGACACGCCGGTCAGCGCCTCGCCGTGGCAGGCGGCGCAGGCCGGAATCTTCCTCGACGGATCGCCGTTCTGCACCAGCAGCCGGCCGCGTTCCAGCGTTGCGGCGGGGGCATCCACGGTTTGCGGCGGCGGATACGGCAGGTGCTGGGAAGCAAAGAATCCGGCCATTTCCTTCAGATAGTCGTCCGACAGGTGCTGCACCATGTAGACCATCAGCGGATACTGCTGGCGGCGGCCGTCGCGGAAATTGCGCAGCTGGTTGTAGAGGTAGCCTTCCGGCTTGCCGGCGATGCGCGGATAGTAGCCGTCGGCCGCAGCCCGGCCTTCCTTGCCGTGGCAGGCCATGCAGGGGGCGACGCGCTTGGCCATGGCATCGGCGACTTGCTGGGCATGGGCGGCCGGCGCGAGCAGGGAAAGCGAGGCGGCTGCGGCCACCGCGGTTACCGCGGCGAGCCCGGCTGCGCGGCGCGGAATTTCAACAGGGGAATGATGGAACATCGCAATGGGCGGGATGCGCAAAGTCAGAGATGCCGGGATTTTAAGTGATTGGCAAAATTGCACGCGGGGCTAACGCAAGCCGGGTGCCGTCGGCGGCAATCTGGCCATTCCGCCATCGCTTCCGGCTGGCGCCTCGCGTAGAATCGCCGGCTTGATTCCCGCTCTTCCTCTTTTCTGATTCATCTGCCCGGCCATGTCCATGTACCAGCAACCCATCGTGATGCTCGACTTCGAAACCACCGGCCTGTCGCCGGCGATGGGCGCCCGCATTACCGAAGTGGCGGCGCTCAAGATCGAGGGCGACCGCATCGTCGACCGCTTCGTCTCGCTGGTAAATTGCCATGTACGCATTCCGCCCTTCATCACCAGCCTGACCGGCATCACGCAGCAGATGGTCGACAGCGCGCCGTGCGTGTCGAAGGTGGTGCCGGAGCTGCTGCGCTTCATCGGCGAACATCCGCTGTCTGCGCACAACGCCAGCTTCGATGAAAAATTCCTGATTGCAGAAAGCCGCGATCTCGGCCTCATGCCGCGCCACCGCCATCTGCTGTGCTCGCTGAAACTCTCGCGCCGCGTGTTTCCCGGCTTGCCGAGCTACAAGCTGGGCATGCTGTCGTCGTCGCTAGGCATCCGCTTCAGCGGCAATGCCCACCGCGCCGAGGCCGATGCCGAGGTCAGCGCCCAGGTGCTGCTGCAGATCGGCTCGCATCTGAAGACCCATTACGGCGTGCCGCAGGTCGACGCGGCGCTGCTGGCGCGCGTGGCCGGACTGAGCGCGGCAAAAGTGCCGGCTTTCCTGAGATCGCAGGCCGTGCATTGATGCGTGGCTGAACGCCGGCTGCCTGCCGTTGTCGATCCATGATATCGGTCCGACGACGGAGTGCCGCGATGAACAACCTGACACCATGCCTGCTGGCATTGCTGCTGGCGGTCTCGGCCGGTGCGGCGAAGGCCGATGACGCTGCAGAGCCGCGCAACTCCTGGGCCGCCCGGCTGGAGCCGCAGCAACCCAGGCAATCCCAACAGCATCAGCAACAACAGCAGCAACAACAGCAGCAGAAACAGCAGCAGCGGGAAAGCACCGAACAGGCAGCACCGAAGCATGTACCGCCGCGCCGCGCGGTGCCGGCCACCATTGCCAGAATGCCGGCACCGCCGGCCCCTGCTGCCAACCCGCCCGCCCCGGCAATTCCGGCGCCGACCCCGGTCGGTCCGCCGGCGCCCGCCCCGGTGACCGGCTGCGATGCCGGCGGCTGCTGGAGCGGAGGCGTGCGCTATCAGGGCAGCGGCGGCATCTACACCGACCGCGGCGGCAAGGTGTGCCAGAACAACGGCGGCTTCATGCAGTGCTTCTGACTTCTCCGATTTCTCAGGTCAAGCCTGCGGATACAGCCCGTGGGTGCGGCCGAACAGGCGCACCAGCCCCAGCAATCCGCCGATGGCCGGCGTCGGCACGCCGACCAGCCCGCCGATCTCGTGCACGGCAGCGACCAGCGCATCGATTTCCAGCGCCTTGCCGGCTTCCGCGTCCTGCAGCATCGATGTCTTGAACGCCCCCAGCTTGCGCGTGACGTCCATGCGGTCGGCGCCGCTCTGGCCGATCGGGCAGCCGATGCGCTCGCCGATGGCGGCGGCTTCCTGCATCGCCACCAGGCAGAATTCCCGCACCAGCGGATCGTCCAGCACCTTGTCGGCGGTGGCGCCGGTGATGGCCGAGATCGGATTCATCGTCATGTTGCCCCACAGCTTGTACCAGATGTCGGCGCGGATATCGGCGCTGGCCTCGGTATCGAAACCGGCCTTCGTCAGCAGCGCGGCCAGCCGCTCGACACGTGCCGAGACGCCGCCCGCCGGTTCGCCGATGATGAGCCGGTTGCCGAAGCCGAGCTTGACCAATCCCGGCTCGGGACAGGAGCTCGACAGGTGCACCACGCAGCCGATCACCTGGCTCGCCGGCATGGTCCGCAGCAGCGCGCCGTCCGGATCGAGTGAGACCAGCCGGGTGCCGGCATGGGGAACGTCGCCGGCGGCAAAGAACCACCAGGGCACGCCGTTCATCGCGGTCAGGATCAGGGTATCCGGACCGATCAGCGGCCCGATGCGCGCGGCGACGTCGGCCAGGCCGGTCGCCTTGACGGCGACGATCACCAGGTCCTGCACGCCGGCCGCCGCCGGGTCCTGCTCCGCCCGCAGCGCTGCCTGCTCAAGCCCCTTTTCCGTCTGCACCCGCGCGCCGTGCCGGCGCAGTGCGTCCAGCGTTTGCCCTCTGGCGATGGCGGTGACCTCGCATCCCGCCGATGCCAGGCGCGCGCCGATCAATCCGCCGATGGCGCCGAAACCGTAGACTGCAACTTTCATAAGCCCTCCGCATGAATCCGGCGAGTGTAGAGCAGATTCAGGCTGCAGGCTGAGCTGCGGGTTGAACTGCGGGTTGAACTGCGGGTTGAACTGCGGGCCGGGCGCCGAAACGCGCCAGCATGAAATCGACGAAGCTGGTGAGCTTGGGCGTGGGCCGGCGGTCGCGCGGATAGAGAAGGTGCATCGCGCGCGGCTGCGGCAGGTAGTCCTGCAGCAGGGGCTGCAAGCGGCCGGTGGCGATGTCTTCGTCGAGCAGCATTTCGGCCTGCATCACGATGCCGTAGCCGCGCAGTGCCGCCATGCGCAGTGCCTGGCCGTTGTTGGAGCGGAATCGGCTGGCGGGCACATCGGCCTGGGCTGCCCCGCCTTCGCCATCGCCGCGGCGGAGCTTCCAGCGCAGGTGCCGGCTCCAGTGCAGGTAATCCAGGCACTGATGCCGCATCAGATCTGACGGGGACTGCGGCACGCCGGCGCGGGCCAGGTAGTCCGGCGAGGCGCAGATCTGCATCCGGTAAGGCATCAGCGGCCGCGCCACCAGGCTGGAATCGTCGAGGTCGCCGATGCGCACGGCCGCATCGATGCCCTCCTCCACCATGTCCACCACGCGGTCGTTGAGCACCAGTTCGATGCTAACTTCCGCATGCTGCGCCAGATAGTCGGCCACCGCCGGCGCCAGCAGCTGGGAGCCGAAGGTCACCGGCGCGCTGACCTTGAGCAGGCCGCGCGGCGCGGCGCGCATGGCTTCGGCCCCGGTTTCGGCGGCGGCGATGTCGGCCAGTATCTGGCGGCAGCGCTCGCCGTACTGGCGGCCGATCTCGGTCAGGCTCTGGCGGCGGGTGGTGCGCGTCAAGAGCCGGGCGCCGAGCCGCTCCTCCAGCTCCCGGATATGCTTGCCGATCATGACCGGCGAAAGGCCGAAACGCTCGGCCGCCGCCGTGAAGCTGCCGGAATCGATCACCTCGACGAAGATTTCCATGCTGCGCAGCTTGTCCATATTCCAAACCATGAGTTAGCAATGTTGTTCATGCTAGCGTATTTATTCCTTTGATGACGAAATTGATAATGGCTGCACTGACCGCTGCAGCAGACCGTTCGACGAAAGTTCAGGCCGGCAGCCCGTTCAGCCATCAACAATCACCAGGAGAAATGTCATGAAAGTCATCGTCATCGGTGCCACCGGCACCATCGGCCGCGCCGTATCGGAACAGCTCGCCGCCCGCCATGAAGTGATCCGGGTCGGCCGCAGCGGCGGCCAGTATCAGGTCGATATCGCCGATCCGGCCGGCGTGGACGCACTGTTTGCGAAGCTCGGTCCGGCGGATGCGGTGGTGGTTGCCGCCGGCGACCTGCATTTCGGTCCGCTGGCCGAGCTCAATGCTCAGAAAATGAATGTCGGCCTGCAGCACAAGCTGATGGGTCAGGTGAATGTGGCCCTGGCCGCCCAGCGCCACTTGAACGACGGCGGCTCGATCACGCTGACCAGCGGCATCGTCGGTGCCGAGCCCATTCGCTACGGAGTCAACGCCACGGTGGTCAATGCGGCGGTGGACGGCTTCGTCCAGGCGGCGGCGATCGAACTACCGCGCGGCCTGCGCATCAACTCCGTCAATCCCTCGGTGCTGCAGGAATCGATGGACGCCTATGGTCCGTATTTCCACGGCTTCGAAGCCGTTCCTGCCAGCCGGGTGGCGCAGGCCTATGTCCGCAGCGTGGATGGCTTGCAGACAGGCAAGGTGTATCGGGTCTGGTAAAGCGGCGGACGCCTCCTCTGTCTGCCTCTGCAATGTTCCGGAGATGCATAACCAATTGTCAACGCTATTTCCGTACGGAAAAGGTACCATAGCGGGTTGGCCGATTTCCAGAACAAAAAGCTTGTTGCCGCAGCTGCCGTTATTGCACCGCCGGCGCGGCAACCAGGCATGGAGACTTCAGGAGGCGTTATCTTTTCCGCACCTACCAGCTATGCGCTGCCGTCATGCGATGCATCCGAATCCGGGCTTGAGCACAAGCTCCTGGAGTATCAGGCGATCCTCGACAACGCCTCGCTCGGCATTACCTTCACCCGCCGCCGCACTTTCCTGCACTGCAACCAGCGCTTCTCGGAAATGTTCGGCTGGGAGAGCAATGAACTCGTCGGCCAGCCTGCCAACCTGACCTATCCTTCACAGGCGGCCTACGACCGCTGGCTGCGCATGGCCGCGCCGGTGCTGCGTTCCGGCCGCCGCCTCGATACCGAGGTGCAGATGGCCAGGCGCGACGGCTCCATCTTCTGGTGCCGCATGCTGGGCCGGCTGATCGACCCCCGCGATGCCAGCAAGGGCGCCATCTTCATCACCGAGGACATCACCGAACGCAAGGAAGCGGCCGAAGCGCAGCACCAGCTGCTGCTGGAATACCAGGCCATGCTCGACAACGCGTCGCTGGGCGTGACCTTCACCCGCAAGCGCCGCTTCCTGCATTGCAACCGGCGCTTTTCGGAGATGTTCGGCTGGACCAGCGAGGAGCTGATGGACCAGCCCACCCATGTCCTGTATTCCTCGCCCGAGGCCTATGAAGAACTGGTGCAGACGGCGCGCCCCATCCTGGCCAGCGGCCGGCGGCTGGACCTGGAAGTGCAGATGAAGCGGCGTGACGGCACATTGTTCTGGTGCCGCGTGCTGGCCAAGTCGATCGACTCGTCCGACCCGGGCAAGGGCGCGATCTACCTGACCGAAGACATCACCGAGCGCCGCGGCGCGCAGGAAGCGCTCAGGCGCGCCCACGACGAACTGGAGCTGCGGGTGCAGGAGCGCACCGCCGAACTGGCGCGCGCCAACGAGATGCTGCAGGCCGAAATCAAGGAGCGGCAGCTGGCCGAGGAGCGCATCCGCTATCTCGCCCATCATGACGCGCTGACCGGCCTGCCCAACCGCCGGCTGCTGCAGGACCGGCTGGGACAGGCGCTGGAGATGGCGCGCCGCCAGCGGCATCTGGTGGCGGTGCAGTATGTCGACCTCGACTGCTTCAAGCCGATCAACGACCGCCTCGGCCATCATGTCGGCGACCTGCTGCTGCAGGCGGTGGCGGCCCGGCTGCGCGGCCTGCTGCGCGCGGTCGATACCGTGGCGCGGGTCGGCGGCGACGAGTTCGTCATCGTCCTGCCGGAAATGCATGAGGAAGACGCCGCCGCCGAGACCGCGCAGAAGGTGCTGGCGGCGCTGTCGCAGCCCTACGATATCGACGGCCACCGGATGGTGGTCACGCCGAGCATCGGCGTGAGCCTCTACCCGCGCGACGCGCACACCGCCGAACGGCTGCTGACCGCGGCCGACTGCGCGATGTATTACGCAAAAGGGCAAGGCAGGGGAAACTGGCAGATTTTCAGGGAAGGCATGCGGGTGCCGGGCTGAGGCGGACGGTGCCGCATCAGCCCGTGCTTGCGGCGGAAATTTCAGGAGGGGTTGCTAACGGCCCGCTCAGGCGCCGCGGCCCGGGCTGCGCTTTTGAACATCCTCCGGCGTCGGGATGGCAATCGGGTCGCTCGCCGGGAAGGTCATGTCCACCGCATCGTCAAGCTGCTCCTCCTCCTTTTCCTTCTGGTCGGCAGAATGGATCTTGCGCTCCTTCACATCGCGCGACGTCGCATCCTGGGCAGAGACATCCTTCGGCGTCACCGACTTGGAATTGTCGCCTTTAGATGAGGCCGGCTGCTTCTTGTCTTCGTCTTCGGCGGAAGTTCTCTTCGAATTCGACATTGCATTTCTCCAGTTAAATTCGGATCGCGGACATCATCGTCGATGCCCGTATCCATGCGATGCCGGGAGATGTCGAAAGTTTCCTTTTTGTTGCTGCCTCAAACCAGATCGTGGTCCGCCAGTTCCTTCTTGACGTAGGCATAGAACACCGGCGCGGCAATGACGCCGGGCAAGCCGAATACCGCTTCCATCGCCAGCATCGCGACCAGCAGTTCCCAGGCGCGCGCATTGATGTGGGCGCCGATGATTCTTGCATTGAGGAAGTATTCGAGCTTGTGCACGACGATGAGGAAAACCAGCGATGCAAGCGCCACGCCGAGCGAATGCGACAGGCTGACCACCACGATGACGGTATTGGAGATCAGGTTGCCGACCACCGGCAGCAGGCCGGCGACGAAGGTGATGGCGATCATGCTCTTGGTCAGCGGCAGGCGAACGCCGGCCAGCGGCAGCACCACGGCCAGATAGAGGCCGGTGAAGATGGCATTGATGCCGGCGATGCGCACCTGCGCGAACACGATCTGGCGGAAGGCGTCCTGCAGGTTGACCACGCGCGTCTGCAGGGCTGCGGCCAGCGGCTTGTTGTTGTCCGGTACGGTGGCGTCGTACAGCGCCGCCAGTGCACCGATCACCATGCCGATCAGCAGGTGCGCGATGGTGCGCCCCGCCTGCTGGCCGATGGTTTGCGCCTGCGACGCATGGTCGCGCAGCCAGGCGGTGATGATGGCGCGGATGCCTTCGGCGCTGGCCGGCACATGCTCCTTGAGCCAGGGCGGCATCTGCGCGCGGGACTCCTCGATGATGTCGGCCATCTTTTTCAGGAGAGTGCTGATGCTGCCCGCATCGCTCTGGAAGAAGGTCACGGCGCCCCAGATGCCGAGCGAGAGCAGCAGCACGATCAGCGATCCGAGAAGGATGGCGGCCACCATGCGCGCGCGGTGGTCGCTGATATTGCGCGCCAGCGGCGGCGCCAGCACATGCACCAGCGAATACACCAGCAGCCCCGAGAACAGCGCGGCCAGCAAGCCCTTGTACAGCACGATCAGAAGCGCGGCGGCGGCCAGCAGGTAGGAGGCAATGATGGTTAAATGGGTCTTGTTTTGAAATGCCATGAGCTTGTCCGGACTGCGCGATCGATAAGAAAAAGACGCCGACGAACACCCTGCGAACCATGCCTTCCGGAATCAGGCTGCGACGAACCCCGATTTTCCCCGAAACAGGACGCCATCGATGAGCACACTTTTTTCTCCCATCGCGCTGGGATCATTGACGTTGAAGAACCGCATTGTAATCGCACCGATGTGCCAGTACTCCGCCGAAGAAGGCGAAGCCACCGCTTGGCACATGATGCACTTGGGCCACCTTGCACTGTCGGGCGCCGGCCTGATGATTCTCGAAGCCACCGCGGTGGAACCCGAGGGACGCATCTCGGCCCAGGACCTGGGCCTGTGGTCGGACCGCACCGAAACCGCGCTGGCCCAGGTGCTGCAGGCGGTGCGCAAGCATTCGCCCATCCGCATCGGCATCCAGCTCAGCCATGCCGGACGCAAGGCCTCGGTGCATGTGCCCTGGCAGGGCGGCCACTCGATACCGGCGGCCGAGGGCGGCTGGCGCACCTGCGCGCCCTCGCCGCTGCCGCATGCCGAACAGGACGACACGCCGCAGGAACTGGATGCCGCCGGCCTCAAGCGCATTCGCGACGGTTTCGTCTCGGCGGCGCAGCGCGCGGCGCGCCTGGGCATCGATGCGGTGGAAGTGCATGCGGCGCACGGCTACCTGCTGCACCAGTTCCTGTCGCCGCTGTCAAACCGGCGCAATGACGCCTACGGCGGTTCGCTCGAGAACCGCATGCGCTTTCCGCTGGAAGTCTTCGATGCCGTCAGGGCCGCCTTTCCCGCCGACAGGCCGGTCGGCATACGCGTGTCGGCCACCGACTGGGTGGAGGGAGGCTGGGATCTCGAGCAGACGGTGGCCTTCGCGCACGAAGTGAAGAAGCGCGGCGCGGCCTTCATCGACGTGTCGAGCGGCGGCGTGTCGCCGCACCAGAAGATCGCGCTCGGGCCCGGCTACCAGGTGCACTTCGCCGAACGCATCAAGGCGGAAACCGGCATTCCGACCATCGCCGTCGGCCTGATCACGGAAGCGGAACAGGCGGAAGAGATTCTCGCCTCCGGCCGCGCCGACATGGTGGCGCTGGCGCGCGCGATGCTGTACGACCCGCGCTGGCCCTGGCATGCGGCGGCGAAGCTGGGCGCGCAGGTCGATGCGCCGCCGCAGTACTGGCGCTCGCAGCCGAGGGAGTTCAAGGACTTGTTCGCCGGGGCGAAGCTGGGCTGACTTGCGGGGGAGCGGGCCGGCGCCGGGCGCCCTGTCCGCTGCGCCGATACCGGCTGCTATTTGTCGAGTTCCACCGCGACGCAGGCCAGCCTGCCCGGGTGCTGCGCCGCATCCGCATCCTCCCGGCTCTCGTGCTGGGTCAGCAGGTAACGTTCCCGGCTCAGCGGATCGGTGTTGGCATACACGTTCACATACAGCCGCGCCTGCTGCGGCACGTTTTCCAGGTAGCGCAGCCCGGTCTCGGACAGGCGGCCGTCGATCGTAAACACCGTCACCACGTCATCGTCGCCGATGTAGCCGTGCACCTTGTAGACCGGGTGGCGTGCGCGGGTGGTGATGATTTCCACCGGCTGCTTGGTCGTGATCAGGCGCACCGGCTTGCTGAAGTCCAGCGGCGGCGGCATCTGGGTGGGCGGGATTTGCGTCGGCTGCAGCTGTGCCTGCTCCTGCACGGCGGCTGCGCTGCCGGCGGCTTCAGCAGTGGTGGTGCCCGCGGTGTAAGCGGCGTCAGGGGCAGCCTGGGCTTCCCGCGCTGGACGCGCGGTATAGCGCGGCGCGTCGAAGTTTCTGCCGGGCGCGGGCGAAGGTGAAGGTGACAACGGCGGCGAAGGAGCCACCGTCGCTTCATCCGGAAAAGGCCTCGCCGTCAAGCGGGGTTCACGGCGGATGGTGACTTCGTCTTCCCTCGGCCTGGAGGGCATCGGAGGCTTGTCGAATGTGCGCCGCGGCACGTTGAATGTCATTTCATAGTTGTACAGCTGCTCGTCGGTCATGTCGGGATAAGGTGCCGGATGGCCGCCGTCGATGGTGCGATAGTTGACTTCCGGTTCGCGCTTTCCCATGAGGGTGCCAAGTATGCCCACGTCAATCTCCTTACAGGTTCCCAGTTTCCACATGCGCCAATGCCGATCATGCCGCCATCGCAGCGATGCATGTCAATGTCATTGGCTTGCTGGATTTCGACCCGATGCGTAACCTCAGGTTCGTTTCTCAAAAACCTTTTTCCTGTCGATATGTATCGATTTGTTGCAGCGCAGTAAAAAGCGGCGGCAAATGCAAGCGGCGGCAACAGCCGTTGCGTATTCGAAAGAGTGCTAAACCTTTTCCACTGCGAACTTTTCCACCAGGTAATCAATGAAGACCCTGACTTTCGGCGACAGAAAAGGATTCGGCAGATAGGCCGCATACAGCGTATCGCCGAATTGCCCCTGGGCTTCCACCTCCGGCAGAACCTGCAGCAGCCTTCCTTCGTTCAGGTCGGCTGCCACCGAAAACGACGGCAGCAGCGCAATGCCCTGATCCTGCAGCGCCAGCTGCCGCAGCGACTGGGTGCTGTTGACCACGACAGGGCCGCTGACCCTGACGCTGAGCCTGTCCCCGGCGGCATCGGTGAAATGCCAGGTGTCCTGGGTGCGCAGCCGGCCGTAGATCAGGCAGCGATGCTGCTGCAGGTCGGCGGGAGACCGGGGCTTGCCGTTCGCGCCGAGATAGGCGGGCGACGCGCACAGCAGATAGCGCACCGCCGCCAGCGGCCTGGCCATCAGGTTGGGCTTGAGATCGTTGGCGATGCGGATCACCAGGTCGATGCCGTTTTCCGCGACATCGACATACTGGTTACTCAAGTCGAGAGAAATTCTTACATCGGGATAGCGCAGCTGGAATTCGGGAAGCAGCGGAACGATGTGGTCGTTACCGAACGCCACCGGCGCGGCGACATGCAGCAGTCCGAGCGGCTCATTCTGGAAGCCGCTCACCACGCCATCGATTGATTTCGCCTCCAGCAAAATGTTGTAGGCGTGGTCAAAGATGGCGCGTCCCACTTCGGTCGGGCTCACGCCATGGGTGGTCCTGTTCAGGAGGCGCGCACCGATGTTCTTCTCCAGCCGCTTGATCTGCTTGCTGATAGCCGAGCCCGGCATGCCGAGGCTCTCCCCCACTGCGGCGAAGGACCGCAGTTCAACGACGCGCACAAAGACCATCAGATCGTCGAGAGAGTTTGTCGCCATGTGCGAAGAAGGAAGGACTGTAGTGCCGGAATGGTGGTTACCGGCGAGGCGTGACGATATTAGCATGGGCTCCGTCGATTGCCGAAACGGCAAGCGACTCCGCCCACGTCAGTGGTCTTTCAATGTCTTCATGGGAGAACATCATGAAACAGCGCAAGAAAAACGCACAGTACCTCGGCACCCTGCTGGGTTGATCGAGCCCTTCCGGGGAAGGCGGTTCGCCGCCCTTCTCCGGAAGGACGCGGCAGTCCGCATAGTCCGGACCCAATCTTCACGAAGACCTCTCACCACACGAGACCATGAGCGAGATCAAATTGAATCCCGGCCGCCTGCGACAGTTCGGCGACACGAAGGGCCTGCATTTCCGCGTAGTGACCTCGGCCTCCATCGCATCGCATATCGTCATCGCCGGAGACGATGCCTATGCATCGCGTGAAGTCAACATCATCGGCAGCATGGAAGACTTTCAAGTCCTGCTCGCATCGTCGGTGATTCCCGAGCGCTCTCATATCCTGGTGATTGCGCCGGACGTATTCTTCCAGTCGCCCCGCCCCGAGCTGCTCGGCCCGCATCGCAAGCTGATGGTCATGGCCTGCAATTCCACGCCGACATCGATCGATACGATCGCCTACTTCATCAAGACGATGGAGGAGGACACCGATCCGGAAGACCAGAAGCGCAGAACCGACCGCTTCTTCGAGGAAGGCGAGGCGAGCGAGCATTTCCTGTTCCGGAACAGCCAGCACGATACCGAAGCCGTTTTCCGTCATCTGGACGACAGCTATCTGTGGAATGAACAGACCGGCTACATCGACTGGGGCGAACAGCAGATTGCGCCGGCCGGGGAAATCAGCGTGCTTCCCCTGGACATCCAGCAATTCAATGAAGACCTGAGGCTGGATATCAACGGCAGGCTGGCCCTGCAGGGCCAGTGCGTGCTCCACAACGGCACGCCGTCGTACCTGCGCAGCGACCAGCAGCGCATCTTCGAAGCGCTCGACGCCATTCATGAACATGCGCTGATCGCGGACGTGAACAAGGGACAGATCACCGCGCTGCGGGAAACGCATCCCGGCGCCCTGCCTGCGCGGAAGATGCTCGAAGCGATGTTCGAAGTCGATTCCCGCTACAGCGTCATCTGGGAAATCGGTTTTGCGGTCAACTGCGGCTTGCAGATACGGCGCGGCAACCATGCGATGAATGAAGTCTACGGCGGGCGCAACGGCGCCATGCATTGGGGCCTGGGCCTGACGCCTTATACCCAGTACCACCTCGACATCATTACGCCGGGAACCGTGATCCACAACCATCGCAATGACATCATCTTCGGAGAAGCGCAGCCCAGGATGCGCCGCGAACGCGAGCTCGGATGCGGTTGCCATGCAGCCTGAGACTATCAACCGCAAGCTGCTGATGCAGGCCGCGGCGGTGGCGCTGGGCCTGTTCCCGATCGGCGTGCTGTTCGGCGTGGTCGCCCAGCAGAATCACTGGAGCTGGAGCGACGTGCTGCTGCTGAGCATGTTCGGTTTCTCGGCCAGCGGACAGTTCTTCTACCTGAAACTGGCCAACGAGCAGGCCAGCCTGCTGTCGATGTTCTTCGTGATCCTGATGCTCAATATCCGCTACGTGCCGATGTCGCTCGCCGCATGGAATGCGGCCGACAACGGCAGGCGGCTGCTGCGCCTGGTGCTGTCGCATTTCATCAGCGACGAATCGTTCGCCATCGAGCCCCGTTACGGCCGCCTGGAACTGCGGGCCACGGTGAGGGCTATCATCTATGCCAGCTGGGTGCTGTCGACGGTATGCGGCGTGGTGGCGGGCCGGCTCATTCCCGCTGCATGGATAGGTTCATTCTCGCAGTACCTGCTGTTTCCGGCCACGGCCATTCTCGCAATTCTCGCCGTCAAGCGCATCGACGGCGCGATTGCCGGCAACCTGCAGCTTGGACTTGCCGCCAAGCTGGTGCTGATGTCGGCCTGCGCCGCATTTTCCGCCGCCACGATCCATTTCCTCGGCAAGGATGCGTTCTGGATTCCCGGCATAGTCGGCGTCTGCCTGATCCTCTACCTGTGCCGCTGGGGCGAGGAGAGAAGCAATGAAAACCATGGAGTCATGCCATGATGGAAGGCATTGCCTTGCTGCTGCTGATCAGCCTGATCGTGCGCGTCTTTCCTTCGCTGGTCGGAACGCGCATCGATATCCCGCCGCGCGCCATCGAGATCATTTCGATCGCGGTATTCATCAACATGTTCGTGTACTGCTTCTTTTCCGAAGCGCTGAAGGAAACGATACCCGCGGCGCTGGCTTTCCTGGTGATCATCGCCCTGCTGCGCCAGAACCTGCTGCTGAACATCCTGCTGTCGTCGGCGGCCTTCATCCTTTCCGCACATCTTCTGCGCGGCTGACCACACTTCATGTCATTGTTCACCTATCGCGGCGGATGCGGCTGCGGCGCCATTTCCGTCGAAGCCGCCTTGTGCAATGACGCAAGCCGCTATCGTCCGCGCGCCTGCGACTGCTCGTTCTGCACCAGGCATGGCGCAGCCTACCTGTCCGATGCGGAAGGCCGCCTGGTCATCCGGGCGGAGGGGCACGACAGCCTCAGGCGTTATCGCCAGGGCAGCGGCAATGCGGAATGTCTTTTCTGCGGAAGATGCGGCGTGCTGGCGAGCATGGTCTGCCGCATCGATGGCCGCCTGCGCGGCACGCTCAACAGCCGGACGCTCGACGAGATGGCCGCCTTCGGCGATCCGGCTAGGGTGTCGCCGAAGATGCTGTCAGTGGAAGAAAAGATGGAGCGCTGGCGGCAGATGTGGTTCGGCAACGTAATCATCGACGCCGACTGAACATAAAGCGCCCGGATCCGAACTCAAGCCCGCGTCAGACGCACCCGGGTGATTTCCGACGGCGCGCCGAAGCGCTTCGGCGGTCCCCAGTAGCCGGTGCCGCGGCTCACATACACCCACATGTTGCGCAGCCGCTTCAGGCCGGCGACATACGGCTGCTGCATCGGCACGAAGAAATTCCAGGGGAAGAACTGGCCGCCGTGCGTGTGGCCAGACAGCTGCAGGTCGAATCCGGCATCCGCCGCTGCCGTGGACGTGCGCGGCTGATGCGCGAGCAGGACCTTGACGCCGACATCGCTTGGCGCGCCCGCGATCGCCGCATGCGGGTCGCTGCGGTGCGAAGGGTCGAAGTGATGCGCGGTGTAATCGGTGACGCCCGCCAGCAGCAGGAAAGCGCCGCCGTGCGGCAGTACGACATGTTCGTTCATCAGTACCTTCAAGCCGAGCCGGCGTACTTCCTCGATCCAGGCATGGGCGTTGGAGTAGTACTCGTGGTTGCCGGTGACAAAGTAGGCGCCATGTTTGCCCTGCAGGCGCGCCAGCGGCGCGGTATGCGGCGCGAGATGGCGCACGCTGCCGTCCACCAGGTCGCCGGTGACGGCCACCACGTCGGGCTTGAGCGCATTGACGCGATCGACGATGGCATCAAGATAGCCGCGCTTGATGGTGGGACCGACGTGGATATCGCTGATCTGCGCGATGGTGAAGCCGTCCAGTTCAAGGGGCAATCCGGCGATCGGCACATCCACCTGCACCACGCGCGCAACGCGGCGGGCATTGAAGAAGCCGATCAGCGTTGCCATGCCGGCAAGCGCGGGCGCCGCGGCCGCCGACCACAGCACCGCGTCCGCGCTGTACAAGCCGAGCATGCCCAGCGCGGCCAGCAGGATGTCGCGCAGCAGGGTCGAGACGAACAGCGAGGAAAACAGGCCGAGCGCCAGCATGCCCGCCCAGGACAGGTGATCGGCCTTTTCGCGGTTGGTGATGGCATGGGCCATCATGCTGGCGGGAATCAGGAACCAGGACACTGCCAGCCATGCGGCGCCGAGCGCCTTCCAGCCGATGGCAACCGGGAGCACCGGCAGGATGCGCCAGCCGATGTAGAAGTGCAGCAGGCCGAGCAAGGCCAGCACGAAGAGTGTGGAACCGCGTATGCGCATGGTGGCTGAGCAGTTGATGTCAAGAAATCGGAAACGGGGCCGCAGCCGGCCCGTCCGAGTCCGGCTGCAGAGTGTCTTCCTATCTTGGGATCAAAGCTGCCGCTTCAATGGCAGCAAAACAACTTGAGGAAAGAACGGGCGTCTCTCCTTGACGGCACATTGCCCTGCGTTATCCGCGGTGCGCCCAGGCGGTCGTGCGCTTTTCGATGATGGCAAACAGTTCATACATGGCCATCGCCATGGCGCCGATCACGACCAGTCCGGCGAAGGCCAGCGGCATCTTCATTGAGGAACCGGCCGACACCAGCAGGTAGCCGATGCCCTCGTTGGCGGCATTCATTTCCGACACCGTCGAGCCGACGAAGGCCAGCGTGATTGCCACCTTGAGCGAGGCGAAGAAATACGGCATCGAGCGCGGCAGGCCGACTTTCAGCAGCACATCCATGCGCTTGGCGCCGAGGACCCGCAGCACGTCTTCCAGTTCCGGCTCCAGCGTCGCCAGGCCGGTAGCGATATTGACCATGATGGGGAAGAAAGAGATCAGGAAGGCGGTGAGGATCGCGGGACCGGCGCCGATGCCGAACCAGACCACGAGGATGGGCACGAAGGCCGCCTTGGGCAGCGCGTTGAAGGCGGTCATCAGCGGATAGAAGGCGGCGTACATCACCGGCGAGGAACCGATGACGAAGCCGAGCACGACGCCGACCACCACCGCGATCGCAAAGCCGGCCATGGTGACCCAGAAGGTGCTCAGCGCATGGCCGGCGATCGGGCCGGCGAATTCGACCATCGACTGGCCGATGGCATACGGACTGGGAAAGATGAACTCGGACACCGAGAAGGCGCTGCAGATGACCTGCCAGAGAATCAGGATGGCGATCAGCAGTATCCAGGGGGCGAAGGTCTTGATGGATTTGGAAGTCATGGATGTTTACTCGTATTGCAATATTGCGTTGTACCTGCGAGGCAGACCGATGATTGCGAGCTTACGAGCTGCGCACGCGGCCGATATGGGTGCGCAGCTCGTGCACCAGCTCGGAAAACGGCTCGGTATAGGTGATCTCGAGATCGCGCGGCTGCGGCAGCGGATTTTCCTTGCGCGCGACGATGCGGCCGGGGCGCTTGCTCATCACGTAGATCGTGTCGGCGAGGAAGGCGGCTTCGCGCAGGTCGTGGGTGACGAGAATGACATTGAACCTGCGCTCGGTCCACAAATCGCGCAGCACGCACCACAGCTCCTCGCGGGTAAAGGCGTCGAGTGCGCCGAAGGGTTCGTCGAGCAGCAGCATCTTCGGCTCGTGGATCAGCGCCCGGCAGATCGATGCGCGCTGCTGCATGCCGCCCGACAGCTGCCAGGGAAACTTGTCGGCATAGCCGTCGAGGCCGACGGTCTTGAGCAGCGCCAGCGCGCGCTCGACGTACTTGGCCTTGTCTCGCTTGAAGTTGCTGCGGTAGGGCTCGACGATTTCCAGCGGCAGCAGCACATTGTCCAGCGTGGTGCGCCAGGGCAGCAGCGTCGGCGCCTGGAAAGCCATGCCGACGATCTTGAGTGGGCCGGTCACCGGTGCGCCGTCGATGGCGACCTTTCCGCGGGTCGGCGGCTTCAGGCCGGTAGCCAGTTTCATGAAGGTGGACTTGCCGCAGCCGGAAGGGCCGACGATGGCAATGAATTCACCCTGCCGCGTCTGCAGGTTGATGTCCTCCACCGCGAACTCGGATGAGCCGTCATAGGCGAGGAAGACATGGTTGAAATCGACAAAAGTGGCGGACATGGTTGGCTTGTGTATTCGTGAAAACGCCCGCGCTTCATTGCGGGGGCGGGTGAGGTTTTTGACTAATAAAAACCTTTAAACATTTCGCCGATGTGACCGGCTCCCTTCTCCCGCAAGCGGGAGAAGGGTTGGGGATGAGGGAGTATGGCAAGACCTACTGCGGTTTTGCAACCGCCCTCACCCCTGCCCCTCTCCCGCCTGCGGGAGAGGGGTTCTTCCTGAGTCAAGACTCCAGGATACGTAGATCAATACTCTTACTTCGGAAAGACATTCAGCTCGGACTTATTCGGCAGGAACGAAGCATTCCAGATCGCATTCGGATCGACGCGCGTCTTGGTGTTGTACGCATCCGATACCTGCGACGCCATCAGCGACATGCGCGGTGCGGAAACCTGGCCGAAACCCTCCGCCTTCGCATTGGCGGTCGCGATCGAACTCCCGATGGCGAGCTTGAGGCGGCGCAGCTCCAGCTTCTCGTCGATCAGGCCGTCGCGTTCCTTCACGCTCTTGATCGCCTCTTCCGGATTGGCCATCACATCCTTGGCCGCCTTGGCGAAGGCGCGCAGGAAGCCCTTGATCGCTTCCGGTTTCTGCTTGACGAATGCGTCGGAGGCAATGATGGCATTGCCGTACAGCTTGACGCCGTATTGCGGCAGAGGCATGACGACCACGTCCTCGTCCTTGATGCCGCGCGCGTTCAGGTTGAGCAGCGAGGTGAAGGTGAAGCCGGTGATGGCGTCGACATCGCCGCGCACCAGCATGGTTTCGCGCAGCGGCGGGTCCATGCTGATCCAGTTGGCCTTGGCGGCGTCGAGCTGGTTGGCCTTGGCAAAAATGGGAAAAGCGCGGCGGCCGGCGTCGAATACCGGCGCGCCCAGCTTCTTGCCCGTCAGGTCGGCGGGCGACTTGATGCCGGATTTCTTCAGCGCGAGCACGGCGGCCGGGGTGTCGTTGTAGACCATCATCACGCCGACCGGCTTGCTCGGCGCGGTCGGGTTGTTGGCGGTGAACTCCATGAGCGCCGCGAGATCTGCGAAGCCCATGTCGTAGGAACCGGAGGCGACGCGGTTGACGGCATTGCCGGAGCCGTTGCCGGCGTCGATGGTCACGTCCAGCTTTTCCTGTGCGAAGTAGCCCTTCGATTTGGCGACCAGGAACAGCGCGGCCGGCCCTTCGAAGCGCCAGTCGAGCTGGAATTTGACCTTGGTTTCCTGGGCCAGTGCGGGCAAGGCCAGCGCACCGGCCAGCAGGCCGGCTGCCCAGCGCGAAATGAGGGATGGGCGTGATGAACGCATGTGGATTCCTTTCTGTGCGTTTTTGTGCGCGACTGCCGCACCACGGCGACGTCATGAGGGGCGCGCATGCAAGAGCCGTGCGCGCCGCATTGCACCTGGATAGAAATTAGAACTTGTGGCGCAGGCCGATGCCGTAGCTCGTCGCGCGCGAGGCGCCGGTGATCTTGTCGTTCATCGCCACGGTGTAGAGATCGGTGCGCTTGGAGAACGGATAGTCGTAGCCGATCGAGAAGGTGTCGCGCTCGCGCTCGGCACCGCCGATCAGCGAGCCGGAGCGGTCGGTACGTGCATAGCTGAACAGCACGGCACCCGGTCCGACCGGGGCGCTGGCGCCGACGCTGTAGACCTTGTCGGTCAGCTCGGCGGCGGTCGCCGTGTCGTTCTTGTTGCGCTGGTAGGTGGCGAACAGCTTGACCACTTCGAAGTTGTAGCTGGCGCCGACGAAGTAGGCTTTCTGCCGGTTGATCGCGGCGATCGGCGCGGTGGTGTCGATGATCGCGCCCGGATTCGGATTGGCGATCTGCACGTCATGGTAGAAGGCCGTCGCGGCGAACGGACCGCTGAAGTACAGCGCATTGATGCCGATGTTGTTGCGGCCGGTGGAACCTGCGACCTCGCCGAACTGGTAGTGCACGTTGGCGGTCAGGCCGCCCAGCTTCGGCGTGGTATAGATGATCTGGTTGCTCCAGCCGGTATCGCCGGCGTTGGAAGCTGTCCAGGTGCGCGCGCCGAAAGCGCCGGACGGCACGTTCATGTGTACCACCAGCGGCGAGAAGTTGAAGGAATCGCCAAAGGGATTGAACAGCACGGTGGGCAGGAAGTTGGGCGCCAGGCCGCGTCCCAGCTGGATCTTGCCGAAGCCGCCGGCGATGCCGACATTGGCGTCGCGCGAGAACAGGTTGTCGCCGCCGAAGCGTCCGCTTTCGCCGGTGTCGGCGCGGTAGAAACCGGTGAGCGCAAATTCGGCGCGCAGGCCGCCGCCCAAGTCTTCCACGCCCTTGAAACCGAACCAGGAAGTCGTCATGCCGCCGCTTCCGACCACCGCGCGGCGGCCGGCGTCGCCGCTGTATTTCAGCGATCCTGCGAAGCTGTCGACCAGCCCGCCGACCGTGACATTGCTTTGGGCAAGGGCGCCTCCGGCGGTCATGCATGCGATCAGTCCCATTGCTACTTGCGCTTTTTTCATTTCTGTCCTTCGATGATGGATGATTGTCTGTTTTGTCTGTTTTATCTGTTGCGCCGTCTCTATCTCTGCAGCGCGATAAACAGCGACGTGGCAGCGCGCCGCGCATGATTGCGGGCAGTGCTGACGACGACATCCTTTCCGGACAGCAAATCTCGTGCCTGCTTTGGGCACGTTTTTAGTACGCTTTTTTTGTACACAAAATGAGGTAAGGGAGCAGGCCGCGCCTGATTCTGGTGCAAGCTTGAAAACGACGATGCAGACGCGCACCAAAACAGCGCTTGGGCCGGCGCGGCTTTGATGCGCTATCCGCTGCGGCTTGATACGGATGAAAAAAGGGCCGGTTTCCCGGCCCTTTCCTCTTCTCTTGAAGAGACGCGATGCGCTTCAGGCGAAGCGCATCATGCGCCTCGTTATGCTACTTGCTGAATGCCTGCCAGTACCCAACCGCCCTCGCCGGCCCTCGGCTTGGACAGGTTCCAGATCTCGGTGAAGGGTTCGGCCGGCACGTTCTCCGACTCGCGGATCATGCCGCTGAACTTCACGCTGGCCAGGTGATCGCTGCCTGCGTCTTCAATGCCCAGCAGCTCGGCATTGAGCGAGACCACGTCGGTGTGGTTGGCCGATGCGCCGCGTTCCTGCAGCTGCATCTTCAGCTCCGCGTACATCTCGGGCGAAGTGAATTCGCGCAGGTCGTTGGCGTCGCCCTTGTCCCATGCCGCCTGCAGGCGGATGAAGTAGGTCTTCGCATGGCGCAGGAAACCGGCCGTATCGAAGTCGGCAGGAATGCTTCCCTGCGGCGCATCGTTCACCGCCGAGAACGCCGAGGCCGAGCTCACCGGCGACTGCAGTGCCGAAGGCTGCGCGGGCTCGATGCGCGAACCGATTTCAGGCGTGGCCGTGCGTGCCATGCCGTTGTCGGAAGCCGCGCCCGCGTAGGCAGGCTGCATGCCGCCGTGCGCCTGCGCCGCGCCGTTGCGCTTGTTGCGTGTCACCATGCGGTAGATGAAGAACGCCGCGCCGGCCAGCAGGGCGATCATCAGCATGGTGCTGATTGCGCTGGCGAGTGCGCCGCCTAGACCGAAGTGCGAGAGCAGTGCGCCAAGACCCAGACCGAGCAGGGCGCCGCCCAGGATGCCCTTCCACGGGCTGGACGGTTTGGCTGCCGCGGCAGCGGCGGAGCCGGCGGCTGCAGGCGCGGCGGCCTGCGATGCGGCCGGCGCCTGGTTCTGCGCGGGAGTTGTGGACTGACGGCTGTATGGCTGCGAAGACTGCTTGCCGACGGAGTTGCCGCTGCCGAGACGCTTGGCCTGGGCTTCGGACACCACCATCGACAGCGCGCTCACAGCAATCATCACTGTGGCCAAGAACTTTTTCATGTTTCCTCCAGAAGTTAGTCATTGTGCGAGAGGCGGAGGCATTTCCACACCCTTCACAACGCATGCCATGTTACGCAAGGTCAGAAATTAGAAAAAGCGAATTAATCTTGATTTTTTCTTCGATAAAAACTGATACTTATGCCTTGAACGGTCGGTCGAACTCGACATATCAGGAGATGTCGAACCATTAACATTGCAAGACAACACGGTCAGCCCTAGCCATCCGAGGAAGCCATGCCCGATAAACTTTCCGCCTACCATGCCAAGCGTAATTTCCGCCTCACGCCGGAGCCGGCAGGTGAAATTGCCATGCCGGGGGAACGCTTGCGATTCGTGGTGCAGAAACATGATGCACGACGCCTGCATTACGATTTCCGGCTCGAGATCGGCGGCACGTTGAAAAGCTGGGCCATACCGAAAGGTCCCAGCCTTGATCCCGCCGACAAGCGCCTCGCGGTGCACGTGGAAGACCATCCTCTCGGCTATATCGATTTCGAAGGTGACATACCGGAGCGGCAGTACGGCGCAGGCCGGGTCGAGGTCTGGGATATCGGCCATTGGGAGCCGCAAGGCGATCCGCAGCGGGACTATGAAGCGGGCAAGCTGAAGTTTCGCCTGGACGGCGAGAAGCTGCAGGGCGGCTGGACGCTGGTGCGTACCCGTCTCGGCGGCAGCGGCGGCAAGGAGCAATGGCTGCTGATCAAGGAAAGGGACGGCGTTGCGCGTTCGGCGCAGGAATACGACATCACCGAGGCGCTGCCTGACAGCGTGTTGCAGGATGTCCGCTCCGGCAACAGCCGGCGGCATGCCCCGCATGAAACCCCTGCCCGCAGCAAACCGGCACCGGCAGCCAGAACCCGCAAGGCTTCCCCGCGGAAAGAGGAAAAGCGGCGGGAGCGCATCGAGGATGTCGACATCACCCATCCCGACCGCGTCATGGATACGGAAAGCGGAGCTACCAAGCTCGACGTCGCCCGCTACTACCAGCGCGTTGCACCTTGCCTGCTCCCGTTTCTGCGCAAGCGCCCGGTGTACCTGCTGCGCTGCCCGGAAGGTATCGCGGGAGAGCATTTCTTCCAGAAGCACATTAACAGGCTGGCGATTGCCGGCATCCGCAAGCTCGATCCTTCGCTCGACCCCGGCCATGGTCCGCTGATGGCGATCGAGGACGCACACGCGCTGGTCGGTGCCGCCCAGATGGGCACGGTCGAACTGCATGCCTGCAATGCGGCTGCCGACCGCATCGACCGGCCGGACTGCATGGTCTTCGATCTCGACCCCGATCCGGGCCTGCCTTGGGCCAGGGTCGCGGAAGGAGCACGACTGGTCAAAGCGCTGCTCGACGAGCTCGGCTTGGCCAGCTTTCTGAAAACCAGCGGCGGCAAGGGGTTGCATATTGTGGTGCCGCTGTCGCGCCGCCATGCCTGGGATGACGTGACCGCATTTTCGCAGGCGGTCGCCGAGCAGCTGGCGAGCACGCAGCCCGAGCTATTCAGCGCAAAGATGGGCGAGCAGAACCGCGTGCGCAAGATCTTCATCGACTACATGCGCAACCGGCGCCATGCCAGCACGGTTGCGCTCTATTCCCTGCGCGCGCGGCCGGGGCTGGGCGTCGCCGTGCCGATAGGCTGGGATGAACTGGACAGTATCGGCGGCGCGGCCGAATGGACGATACGCACATTGCCGGCAAGGCTGGACACGTTGAAGAGCGACCCCTGGCAGGACTATTTCGGCACGCGCCAGAACCTGACCGCGGCGATGAAGGACAGGCTGGGCATCAGGAAGACGCGGGCAGCA
Organism: Noviherbaspirillum malthae; assembly: GCF_015352985.1. GTDB lineage: Bacteria > Pseudomonadota > Gammaproteobacteria > Burkholderiales > Burkholderiaceae_D > Noviherbaspirillum > Noviherbaspirillum malthae. Next base: position 106,744 of record NZ_JACYXF010000005.1, read on the forward strand.
TGAAACTCGCATAGGCATACCAGCCCAGCAGTGCACAGTTGGCCAGCACGGTCAGCAGGAAAACCGTCTGGAAGGCGGGTTTCTGCGACTTGTGGCGCAGGGTCCTCTGCGCCAGCAATGCGCCGGGCCAGCCGCCAATCAGCGCCAGCAGATGCAGGGTTTTTTCCGGCGTGCGCCAGCGGCCGTGGCGCGCCGCCGACTTGTCGATTGCATACACGGCAAAAGCGCTGATGCTGAAGATGCCGTAGGCCGCCGGCACCACCGGCGGAAGATAGGCGAACCATGCCGCACCGGCAAGACAGACGATGAACAGCGCGGCGAACAGCAAGGGAGCCTTGCCTTCCCGGCGTGCCGGATCGGCAGGCCTGCGTCGTGTTCTGGTGGCAGCTTGTTTCAAGAGGCGTTTTTGGACTGGCTATTGGCGTTCGAGACGGCTCATTCCCGGGTGACCGCGTGAACGAGTTCGATGGCGGGAACGGTCAGCTTGCACAGGTCGGCGACGCGGTCCTGCTCGATTGCCTGGAGAATCAGTTCATTGATGCCGCCGACCACGGCCATCGCCATTTCAGCGGACAAGGGCGTACGGCGGCGCGGTGCGGAGGCATGCTCGTTGATGACCTTGAGCATGAAGGCGGCAATCTCCTCATTGACCCGCCGGCGGGCAGCCAGTCCGCCTGCACCCAGACCGAGGATTTCAATGAACAGCGTGCGCATCAGGACCGGATTCTGCGCGAGGCAGTCGAAATAGGCCTGCATCGCACTTTCCACCTGTTCATGCCAGTCGCGCGCCGGATCGATGGCGTTGCGCAGCACGTCCAGTGCATTGTGGCTGGCGGCGGTGTACAGGGCGACCAGGCAGTCTCCCTTGGTGCTGAAGTACTCATAAAAGGTACGGCGCGATACGGCGGCTTCGCGCACGATATCGGCAATGGTGGTGGCCGCATAGCCCTTGACCGCCACGGCCTGCGCCATGCCCTCGAGCAGGCGATGGCGGTGCGTCGGCGGACTGCCTTGCGGTTCTCGTTGCTGTTCTTTCAATGCAAAAACCATCTGATTTTTCTTTTACGCTGAGGAGGTGCCTGATTTGAAGAATCGGTACTTGACAGTACCAAACTCCTGTTCCACCATGATGGTAACGGTACATTTTGGTACCTAGTTAACTTTTTGCTGGAGCCTGCTGATGACCGAACTCGTCGTGCGCCGCTTGCTGATCGATCTGGAAACGCCCTTCGCCCGTCACTGGTGCGGCGGCGATGCCTTCCGCACCGCCCTGTTCAATGCCTTGTCGATGAGCTTCCCTGTGGGCGAACAGTTCTTCATCGACTCGGTGCGCAACGGATTCAAGGCGCTGCCGGCCGACCGCCAGGAAAGCTTCAAGCGCGAAGTGCAGGGCTTCGTCGGGCAGGAAGCTACGCACCGCCGCATCCATGCCTTGTTCAACGGGCATCTGGAAAAGCAGGGTCTGGTCAATGCATGGGCGCCGCGCGCATTGAAGCGGCTGAAACTGCTGGAAGGGGCCGATCCCCGGCATTGGCTGGCGATTACCGCGGCCAATGAACATTTCACCGCGATCTTCGCGGAATGGATGCTGCGCAATCATGACTGGCTCGACGGCAGCGAGGCGCGCCTCAAGACCATGTGGCTGTGGCACAGTGCGGAAGAGTCCGAACACAAGAGCACGGCGTTCGACCTGTACCAGGCGCTCGGCGGCTCGCATGCATGGAGAATCATCTGGTTCCGCCGCGTGACGCTGATCTTCCTCGGCGACACGATGCGCCAGACCGTCAACAACCTGCGGCGCGACGGCACCTTGTGGAAATGGAGCACCTGGAAGAGCGCCGGTGAATACCTGTTCGGCAAGCGCGGCCTGATCCGGCAAAGCTACAAGCCGTGGAAGGATTATCTGCGCCGCGACTTTCACCCGAGCCAGCAGGAAAGCGACTTGTCGCAGCGCTGGCTGGAAGACAATGTCCGCGAATTCACGCCGGTCGGCGCATGAAATTATCTCCCTGAAACGACAACAGGTCCTGAGCGGCATGGCGCCGCATCAGGACCTGTTGCTTTGCGAATCGTATACTTGCGGTATCAGCCGCGCGAACCGGCGCGGGAGCGCGACATCAAGCCATCTGCTGCAGCTTGCGCCTGCTGCACCACATGCGCAGGCATCATGCGCAGCAACGCGGGAACGCCCAGGGCCAGCAACGCCACGTCATCGGTCAGGCCAAGCAATGCGAGCCAGTCGGGCAGGATGTCGATCGGGCTAAGCACGTAGAGTCCGAGCAGCAGTGCAGCGAACTTAAACACTGCGGGTGTTGCAGGATTGCGGCATGCGTACCACAACACCAGAATTTCACGGCCAACGGTACGGAACAGGCGACCCAAACGTAAGAACATGGCAACACTCCATCAATAGGCTAAGCACATCATCGTGCCAGCAGACTTAGGCTGCAACATGGGCGGAAAGTGCCATAGAAACTTTCATGCAGGCCAATGCACTGCATTTATCAGGCATGTTTCCGGCGCGGCGAGACATTGACCATCACCACGCCGAGCATGACCAGCGCAGCGCCTGCGACAAAGCGGGGATCAAGAGGATCGTGCAGCAGCAGTACGCCGAACGCAACGCCGAACAGTGGCGTAAGGAAGGAAAACACCGACAGCCGCGAAGCTAGGTAATTGCGCAGCATCCAAAACCACACCAGGTAACTGAGAAAGGCAACGATCACCGCCTGGAAAACCAGGCTGCCCCAGGCAATGCCGGTCATCTCGATGCCGTGTCCCTGGCCTGCTGCGGCGGCGATCACCACGAGAATCAGTCCGCATACGCCGAGCTGGTAGAACAGAGTGGTCGCGGGCGGCGCTTCGGACAGTGTGGAGCGCCGGATCAGCACCGTAGTCGCCGCCCAGAGTATGCCGCCCAGCACGCCCAATGCATCGCCGATCAGCATGTCGGCCCAGTCGCGCCCCTGCACCGCAAAGCCGTTTGAAAATGCCAAGGCAATGCCTGCGAAGGCTGCAAAAATGCCTGCCCATTGCACTTTGCCCAGCCGCTCCCCGGCGATCGACCAGTGCAGGCCGAGTACGGTGAAGATGGGTGCGGTATAGAGGAATACCGAGATGTGCGAAGCCGTCGTGTACTGCAGGCCGACTGCCACGCAAAGGAATTCAAGCGCGAACAGCACGCCGGCGGCCAGTCCGGGAGCCAGCGTTCCGTCGCGGAACGACATCTTGCCGCCGCGAACGGCGACCAGCAGATAGACCAGCGCCGCAGCGACCACCGAGCGCAGGCCGATCTGCATGATCGGTCCCATGTGCGGCGCGGCGAGCTTGACGGCCACCTGCTGCAGTCCCCACAGCACGCAGAGCGTCAGCATCACGGTAACGGCGAAGGCATCGAGCGGTTTGCGGTCGGCCATCATGATCCTCATAGCAAAGCAAACGCTTATTTTAAGCGCGGCAACTTTTTCATGTCGGTCGCCTTTTTGCGTGGCATCAGGTTTATGCCAAGCATCCTGAACCTGTGCCCTTGCAGTTTCTCTAAGCTTGTCAGTTAAACATACCGGAGCATAAGGCCATGAGCGATCAAACAAGCAATAATGCAACCGATGCCGTAGAAATGCTGACCGCCCAGCACAGGGAGATGGAAGCCATGCTGAAGCAGGTGAAGGAGTCAGACGATGCGCAAAGGAAATCCCTGTTCGCCGCAGCAGCGGACAAGCTCACCATGCATATCAAGTCGGAGGAGGAAATCTTTTACCCGGCGGTGCATCGCGCCCGTACCGAAGACGATCTGCTGGAGTCCTTGGAAGAGCACCTGTCGCTGAAGCGCCTGCTGGCCGATCTGCTCGAGATGGATCCGGCGGACAAGGCTTTCGAAGCGAAGTTCAAGGTGCTCAAGGAGCAGACCGAACATCACCACGAGGAAGAAGAGGAAAAGCTGTTCCCCGCGGTGCTGAAGATCATCGGCGAAGATCAGCGCAAGGAACTCGGCGGCCAGATGCTGGCGCGGCAGGAAGAACTGGCCATGCAGGGCAAGCCGCGCACCGAGGTCAAGGATGAGACCGCTTCGGCTGCGCCGCTGCCCTGACCGGCCTCGCCGGCAGCCAAGGAGATGACCATGATCCGACATCCGATTGCCGCACTGGCCGCCGTATTCGCAGCACTTGGCTGCCTCGGCGTTTCCCATGCGCAGACCGGCGGCAAATCCGATCCGTCGATCAGGACGCCGTCCGATCCCGGCATGAAAAGCATGCCGGACAAATCAATGAAGGCGCCGTCGAATTCCGGTATCGTCGTGGTGCCGCCGAAGACGGCTTCCGATGCCATGGTGACCGCACCGCCGCGGCGCGTCGACCCGAAAATCGACGATGCGACTCCGGACATCGACAAGAAGAATGCCGAGAAGTCGCAAGACAAAGATGCGAAATAAACGCCCAGGAGTGCATTGCCCCGCTGCCGGCATGCCGCTCCGGCGTTCTTGCTCACAAGGGGAATTCATGAAAAAAGCAAACCCGGCCCGGCCGGCGCCGCTTCGCGCCGGCCTGCTGCTGTTGACCGGCATCACCGGCCTGACCGCCGTCGCTGCCAGCCTGGCGCAGTCACCGAAGCTGCAGACCGAAGTCGTTGCGCGCGGTCTCGAGCATCCGTGGGGACTGGCCTTCATCGACGACGGCCGCATGCTGGTCACCGAGCGCCCGGGACGCATGCGCGTGGTGCAGGCCGACGGCAAGCTCGGCGCTCCTCTTGCCGGCCTGCCGAAGATCGATGCGGGCGGCCAGGGCGGTCTGCTGGATGTGCAGGTCGACAGCGATTTCACCCGCAACCGCACGGTCTACTTCTGCTTCTCCGAGCCGGCGCAGCGCGGCTCCGGCAATTCCACCGCGCTGGCGTCGGCGAAATTGTCGACCGATGCGACGCGCCTGGAACAGGTCAAGGTGCTGTTCAGCCAGAAACCCAAATTCAGCAGCAACGCGCACTTCGGCTGCCGCATCGTCGAAACCAGGGACGGCAAGCTGTTTCTGACGCTGGGCGATCGCTACCAGCGCAAGGCTGATGCGCAGACGCTGGACAATCATCACGGCAAGGTCGTGCGCATCAACAAGGACGGCACGGTGCCGAAGGACAATCCCTTCGTCGGCAAGTCGGGTGCGCTGCCCGAGATCTGGAGCTACGGCCACCGCAATTCTCAGGGCGCGACCCTCGCTCCCGACGGCAAGCTCTGGACGCATGAACATGCCGCTCAGGGCGGCGATGAAGTCAATATTCCGCAGGCCGGCAAGAACTACGGCTGGCCGGTGATTTCCTGGGGCCTCGACTACGGCGGCGGCAAGATCGGGGAAGGCCTGACCGAGAAGGAAGGCATGGAGCAACCGGTCTATTACTGGAACCCTTCGATTGCACCTTCAGGCATGACCTTCCTGCGCAGCGACCGCTACGGCAAGGACTGGCAGGGCAACCTGTTCGTCGGCGCGCTGAAGTTCCAATACCTGGCGCGGCTGGAAGTAAAAGGCGACAAGGTGGTGAAGGAAGAAAAGCTGCTGCAGGACCTGAAGCAGCGCATCCGGGATGTGCGGGAAGGGCCGGACGGCCTGCTCTACCTGCTGACAGATCATGATGACGGCCAGCTGATCAGGCTGCGCCCGGGTACTTAAGCAAGTACGCAGTACTTTTTGACGAGACCTCAGCGCATTTTTATTTCGCCCCCCCTCTCCCGCAGGCGGGAGAGGGTTGGGGTGAGGGCGGTTGCCAAGCCAGCAGAAGGTTTCGCTATCCCCGTTATCTCCGCCCCTCGCTGCGCGCCCCACGACATGGCTTGCAAGCCATGTCGGCTTCAGCAGCGCAAACCTGTGGTTTGCGAAACCCTGCCTACGCCCGCCTGCGGGAGAAGGGAGAAAGACACGACGCGTGACACAGCCTCTGCTGCCCCGCTTAGGCTCGGCACTTGCCTGCGGCGTACCCCGGCACGCCGCAGGTCAAGGTTTTACTTCGTGGCGCGCTCGCCGATATAAGCCAGCGCTTCGTCGACCTGGTCGATCAGGATCAGGCACAAATCGCCTTCCGACAAGTCCTTGAGCGCCGCATCGATGGCAACAAATTCACCGCGCAGTTCCTGGACTGCCTTGGTGCGTTTTGCATTGGCCAACCCCTGGCGCAGCAGCGCAATGACTTCTCCGTCCTCGCGGCCGCGCTGGCACTGGTCTTCGTAAAGAATCACGCTGTCGAAGGCGTCGCCGAGGATTTCGGTCTGGCGGACGATGTCGATGTCGCGCCGGTCGCCCGCGCCGCTGATGACCACCGAACGGCGCTTGGCCGGCATGCTCTCGATCGCATTGACCAGCGCCTGGATCGCATCCGGATTATGGCCGTAATCGGCGATCAGCGTTGCGCCGTTGTAGGAGAACAGGTTGAAGCGTCCGGGCGCGCTCTGCGCATCGCTGACGAATGACTTCAGACCGGCTTCGATCACCTTCCAGTCCAGCCCCAGTCCCCAGGCCGCGCCGATGGAAGCCATCGCATTGTCGACCTGGAAGCCGATGGTGCCGTTGCGGGTCAGCGGGATATTGGCCAGCGGAATGCGGTGGATGCGCTTGCCTTCTGCGGCGACGATCGCATTGCCGTCGACATAGACCACGCGGCGGCCCTGCGCGCGGTGCGTGGTCATGATCGGATGATGCACGTCCTTGGCGAAGTAGGTCACCGAGCCCGGGCAGACGGCGGCCATGCCCGCCACCATCGGGTCGACGGCATTGAGCACGGCCATGCCGTTCGGCGCCACGTTCTGCACGATCACGCGCTTGACGACCGCCAGGTCTTCGACCGTGGTGATGAAATTCAGGCCGAGGTGGTCGCCGGCGCCGATGTTGGTGACGACCGCGACATTGCAGCGGTCGAAGCCGAGGCCTTCGCGCAGCACGCCGCCGCGGGCGGTTTCGAACACGGCCGCATCGACGTCGGGGTGCATCAGCACGTTGCGGGCGCTGCGCGGGCCGCTGCAGTCGCCGGTATCGATACGCTGGTCGCCGATGTAGACACCGTCGGTGCCGGTCATGCCGACGCGGTACTTGTTTTCGGCGAGGATATGCGCGGTCAGCTTCACGGTCGTGGTCTTGCCGTTGGTGCCGGCCACCGCTACCACCGGAATGCGGCCGTCGTCGTCTCCTTTGAACATCGTGGAGATGATCGCCTCGCCGACCGGGCGGCCCTTGCCGAACGACGGCTGCAGGTGCATGCGCAGGCCGGGCGCGGCATTGACTTCGACGATGCCGCCGCCCTGATCTTCCAGCGGCTTGATCACGGTTTCGCAGACCACGTCGACGCCGCAGATGTCGAGGCCGACCATCTGCGCCGCTTCGACGGCGCGCGCCGCCATGTCGGGATGCACATCTTCGGTGACGTCGGTGGCGGTGCCGCCGGTCGACAGGTTGGCATTGTTGCGCAGCACGATGAGCTGGCCGTTGGGAGGCACGCTGTCGGTGGTGTAACCCTGCTTGGCGAGCGTGGCGCGGGCGATGTCGTCGACGCGGATCTTGGTCAGCGAAGTGGCATGGCCGTCGCCGCGGCGCGGGTCCTTGTTGACCTGCTCGATCAGCTGGCCGATGGTGTGCTTGCCGTCGCCGGTGACCTGCGGCGGCGCGCGGCGCGCGGCGGCGACCAGCTGGTCGCCGACCACCAGCAGGCGGAAGTCGTGGCCGGTGATGTAGCGCTCGACGATGACGTCGGTGCTGATCGCATACGCGACATCGAAGGCAGCCAGCACTTCCTCGCGGGTGCGGATGTTGACTGCCACGCCCTTGCCCTGGTTGCCGTCGCGCGGCTTGACCACGACCGGACCGTCGATCTCGCAGGCGGCCTTCCAGGCATCTTCCGCGTCGGTGACCGAGCGGCCGTTGGGCACGGGAACGCCGGCCGCATGCAGCAGCATCTTGGTCAGCTCCTTGTCCTGGGCGATGGATTCGGCGATTGCGCTGGTGCGGCTGGTTTCGGCGGCCTGGATGCGGCGCTGGCGGCTGCCCCAGCCGAACTGCACCATGCTGCCCTCGGTCAGGCGGCGGTAGGGAATGCCGCGGGCCACTGCGGCCTGCACGATGGAACCTGTGCTGGGGCCGAGCCGGATGTCTTCATCGAGTTCGCGCAGGCGGGCCAGTGCGCCGTCGAGGTCGAAGGGCTTGTCTTCCACCGCGCTGCGGCAGAGTTCCTCGGCCAGTTCGAAGGCGAGGCGACCGACGTCTTCCTCGGTGTATTCGACGATGACCTGGTAAGTGCCCGTCTCGACCGTCTGCACCGCCCGGCTGAAGGTGACCGGGCAGCCGGCCTGGGCCTGCAGGCAGAGGGCGGCGGCTTCGAGCGCATGCGCCATCGACAGCGGATGCCCGGGATCGGCGGGTTCCTGGAACTTGAGTTCGGGGAAGCGCGCGCGCAGCTGCGGTTCGAAATTCGGCAGCCCGGCGATATTGCGCTCGGTCTCGTCGCACGATACGACTGCTTCGATCGACGTATGCCGGCTCCACAAGTTAGGCCCGCGCAGTGCGCGGAGTCGCGAAATTTCCATCAGTATGTTCCTTGCTTGCCCGGACCCCGCAGCATTGCGGCCGGGCATTTCCTGCTTTTCTCGTTATGCGCCGCGCCGCAGCGATACGGCGCGGATGATAGGTACTGCAGTACTTAGCCGCTTCAGCCGTTGTAGTCGAAGGTTTCCACGCCGGCCAGAATCACATCCGACGCGATGCCCAGCGCCCATCCGGCGCCGACCGCGGCCAGGATGTTTTCCACCACGTAGCCGCGCCGGTCGAGATTCTTGATGCCGAGACCGGCGATCTTCAGCAGCGGCGTTTCATGCGCGCCGTTGGCCAGCACGATCTGGCCGCCGCGCACGAAGACCGCGCGTCCGCCCTGCGCGCGATGCTGGGCGACGACATCGTTGTCGGGCGACATGCTGAAGAAGATCACGCCGCCGTCGCACAGCTCAGCCATCTCGGCAACGCGCGAATCGGCGCCGTTGAGCACCGCGACGCCTTCCGGCAGCACGATGTCGACCTGGGTGCGGGCGACCTTGAACATCTGGTCCGCATCGTCGATGTACAGCTCCGGCAGGCTGGCTTCGGGATCGATATTGGTGACCACGCCGACCTGGCAGCGGTCATAGGCGATGCCTTCGGTGAGGATGGAGCGGTAGCCGGCTTCGAGTACGGCGGCATCGACCGCGCGGTTCATCAGCACGCGCTGCGCAGACTTCCAGTTGGCGCAGTCGCCCTTGTCCATGCGGCGCTGGCCGAGGTAGAGGCCGTCGCTGCCGGCGACCGCGACATTGAGGCCGTGCAGGCGCATCAGGCTGCCGATCAGGCGCGACACCATGGTCTTGCCGCGGCTGCCGGTGACGCCGACGATGGGAATGCGGCCGTTTTCCTGCTCGGGGAACAGGTGGTTGACGATGGCGCTACCGACGGGACGCGGCTTGCCGCTGGCCGGCTTCAGGTGCATCAGCAGGCCGGGGCCGGCATTGACCTCGACGATGGCGCCGCCCTGTTCTTCCAGCGGACGGGAGATGTCTTCGGCCACGAGGTCCACGCCGGCGATGTCGAGGCCGACGATGCGCGCGGCCAGGGCTGCGGCTGCCGCGACGCGCGGATGCACTTCATCGGTGATGTCGAAGGCGACGTTGCCGTGGCGCTGGATCAGCACCGTCTTGCCGGCCGGCGGCACCGAGTCGGGGCCGAGCCCCTGGCGCTCGAGCACCAGCAGCACGGTCGGGTCTTCCTCGTAGGTAATCAGGTTGAGGGGGAATTCCTCGTTTTCGCCGCGGCGCGGATCGGTATTGATCTGGGAATTGATCAGCTCGGTCACATTCGATACGCCGTCGCCGACGACGGTCGCCAGCTCGCCCTTGGCGGCGGCCACCATCTTGCCGCCGACCACCAGCAGGCGGTGTTCGTTGCCGCGGATGAAACGCTCGACGATCACGCCGCTGCCTTCCTGCTCGGCCAGCCTGTAGGCGGACTCGACTTCCTCGCGGGTATTGAGATCGGTGGACACGCCGCGGCCATGGTTGCCGTCGGAAGGCTTGACCACGACCGGAATGCCGATGTCTTCCGCGGCATCCCAGGCTTCCTCGATGCTGTCCACCAGGCGGCCTTCCGGAATCGGCACGCCGCAGGACGACAGCAGGCTCTTGGTCAGGTCCTTGTCGCTCGAAATGCTTTCCGCGATTGCGCTGGTCTGGTCGGTTTCCGCGGTCCAGATGCGGCGCGAGCGGCTGCCGTAGCCGAGCTGCACCAGGTTGCCTTCGTTCAGGCGCAGCGAGGGAATGCCGCGGTCGACGGCGGCATCGACGATATTGGCGGTGCTGGGGCCCAGCGCAACCGATTCGGCCAGCTCGCTCAGGCTCTTGACGGTGGCTTCGACGTCATAGGGCTTGTCCTCGATGGCCGCCATGACCAGGTCGCGCGAGGCGACCAGCGCGGCGCGGCTGACCTCTTCGTAGCGGGCACGCACGGTGAGCTTGTAGACGCCGCGTTTGGACGTCTCGCGCGCCTTGCCGAAACCGGTCTGCACGCCGGCAAGATTCTGCAGCTCGATCATCACGTGTTCCATGATGTGCGCCGGCCAGGTGCCGTCGCGCAGGCGCTGCAGGAAACCGCCGCGCTCGCCGATGCCGCAGCGATGCTCGATCAGGCCGGGCAGCCAGGCGGTCAGGCGGTCGTAGAATCCGGGAATGGTGTTGGAAGGCGAATCTTCCAGGTCGCCGATGTCAACCCATGCCTCGATCACCGGACGATAGGTCCATATATTCGGGCCGCGCAGAGACATCACATTGATGATCTCAATGGTTTTGTTGTTCATTTAATACGAGAGGCTTAAGGATAAGTGCCAAGTAAGGGCCGTTGGTTTCCGAGGATCTTTTAAACTGTCTCTTGTTGGCCGGTGTATGGATAACGCATCAAAAGGACGATAGTTTACTGAAAGCGCGAAAAAATTATCGGACAGAATCCGCTCCTGCAAAACAACATTATCGCCTCTCGGTATACTTGGCGCCACATCAGTGCACCGGCCGCACGCCAAATTTACATTCTGCAAACAAATTACCTCCTGTTTGCCCTTTCAGAGCTTGAATGAACACAGCATCCCCCATGGCACTGCCTGCCAAGAGTCCGCTTCCGGCGGCATGGCAACAAAAGCTGCATCCGCATCTGCGCGACGGCGAAACCGTCATTGCCGCGCTTGAACTCGATCTCGACCTGAACCTGCGCTTCGCCGCGGGCATTGTCATCGTGACCAGCCGGCGCCTGCTGGCGGCGTCAGGAGCGGATGCCGACTGGCAGGAGTGGCCGTTCCGGGCCGAGTTGGCATTGGCGCACCATGACCATGCCGGCGTGGGCACGCTGGAATTGCATGACAGTCAACATCGGCTCTCCGCCTGGCGATACACCCTCGGCCACAATCCCGAGGCGCTGCGGCTGATCAAGCACTTCGAGCAGCAGCGCGAGGCGATGCTGAGCGGACATGCTCACAGGGAGCCGGAACAGGCCGTCTGTCCGAGCTGCAAGGCGCCCTTGCCGGAAGACCAGGAAGATTGCCCGATATGCACGCGGGAAATTCATACCCCGCCATCGACTTGGACACTGTTTCGCCTGTGGCGTTTCGCCAAGCCGTACAAGGGCCAGCTGCTGCTGGGCTTCCTGCTGACGCTGGCGTCGACCGCGGCCACGCTGGTGCCGCCCTATCTGTCGATGCCGCTCATGGACAACGTGCTGATTCCCTATCAGAACGGCCAGTCCATTGATGTCGATCTGGTCGCGCTCTATCTGTCCGGCCTGTTCGGCGCGGCGCTGGTGGCCTGGGTGCTCGGCTGGGCGCGCACCTACATCCTGGCGCTGGTGAGCGAACGCATCGGCGCCGACCTGCGCACCTCGACCTACGAGCATCTGCTGCGGCTGTCGCTCGAGTACTTCGGCGGCCGCCGCACCGGCGACCTGATGGCGCGCATCGGCTCGGAGACCGACCGCATCTGCGTGTTCCTGTCGCTGCACCTGCTCGACTTCGCCACCGACGTGCTGATGATCGGCATGACGGCGGTGATCCTGGTGTCGATCAATCCCTGGCTGGCGCTGGTGACACTGCTGCCGCTGCCCTTCATCGCCTGGATGATTCATGTGGTGCGCGACAAGCTGCGCCACGGCTTCGAGAAGATCGACCGGGTCTGGGGCGAAGTCACCAACGTGCTGGCCGACACCATTCCCGGCATCCGCGTGGTCAAGGCCTTTGCCCAGGAAAAGCGCGAAGCGGCGCGTTTCCGCGAAGCCAACAAGCACAACCTGCAGATCAACGACCGCGTCAACAAGGTATGGTCGCTGTTTTCCCCGACCGTCACTTTCCTGACCGAAATCGGGCTGCTGATCGTCTGGGCGGTCGGCATCTGGCAGGTATCGAAGGGCCTGATCACCGTCGGCGTGCTGACCGCCTTCCTGGCCTATATCGGCCGCTTCTACACGCGACTCGATTCCATGAGCCGCATCGTGTCGGTCACGCAGAAGGCGGCGGCCGGCGCCAAGCGCATCTTCGACATCCTCGACCATGTCTCCAGCGTGCCGGAATCGCAGAACCCGGTGCACCTGCAGCGCATCGAGGGCAGCATCCACATCAAGGATGTCGGCTTCCGCTACGGCAACCGTGCGGTGCTGCGCGGCGTCGATCTGCAGATCAAGCCGGGCGAGATGATTGGCCTGGTCGGCCACAGCGGTTCGGGCAAGAGCACGCTGGTCAACCTGATCTGCCGCTTCTATGACGTCTCGGACGGCGCGATCCTGGTCGACGGCGTCGACATCCGTTCGCTGCCGGTGGCCGAGTACCGCCGTCACATCGGCCTGGTGCTGCAGGAGCCCTTCCTGTTCTTCGGCACCATCGCCGACAACATCGCCTACGGCAAGCCGAACGCGACGCGCGAAGACATCATCGCCGCAGCGCGCGCGGCCAATGCGCATGAATTCATCCTGCGCCTGCCGCACGGCTACGACTCCATGGTCGGCGAACGCGGCCAGACGCTGTCGGGCGGCGAGCGCCAGCGCATTTCCATCGCCCGCGCGCTGCTGATCGATCCGCAGCTGCTGATTCTCGACGAAGCGACCTCCTCGGTCGATACCAGCACCGAGAAGGAAATCCAGAAGGCGCTCGACAACCTGGTGCGCGGCCGCACCACCATCGCCATCGCGCACCGCCTGTCGACGCTGCGCCAGGCGGACCGCCTCGTGGTACTCGACAAGGGACAGATCGTCGAAGTCGGCAAGCATGAGGAATTGCTGGCGCGCGGCGGCGCCTACTTCAAGCTGTACCAGGCGCAGCAGCGCCAGGCCGAAAACGAAGGACTGGTTGAAATGAGCGAGGACATGGCATGAACGACTTCACACTGACTCGCAATCCTTTCGGCAAGCTGGTGTTTGCCTCGGAGCAGGGCACGCATGTGGGCGTGGTGCCGGTGCGCGCCTTTCCGATTGCCGCGCCCGACACCGGCATCGCGCTGGTGGACACCGACGGGCATGAGCTCGCCTGGATCGAGCGGCTGGCCGACCTGCCGCAGGCGACCCGGACCCTTCTGGAAGAGGAATTGAAAAGCCGCGAGTTCCTGCCGGAAATCAGGCGCATCGTCGAAGTGTCGACGTTCGCCGTGCCCAGCACCTGGAAGGTGGAAACCGACCGCGGCCTTGCCAGCTTCGTGCTCAAGGGCGAGGAAGACATCCGGCGCGTGGCCGAATCGACGCTGCTGATCGCCGACAGCCACGGCGTGCAGTTTCTGATCCGCGACACGCAGGCGCTGGACAAGGCCAGCAAGAAGATCCTCGACCGCTTCCTTTAAGCCTTGCGCCTTTGAAGCGGTCTCACGTCATCCAAAGAACGTGAAGCTGCCGGATCTGCTAGATCTGCTTCGCTTCCGCGGCCACCAGCACGCTGCAGCGGATTTTCTCCACCAGCACCGCATCCATGGCGCCGCGCCACCACCGCATTGCGAACGGCTTGTGGCGCGAGTGGCCGACGATCACCAGCTCGATGCATAGGCGGTTGACGAGGTCGCCGATGACGGTCACAGGCTCGCCGACCTCGAGATGCGGCGTCACGCTCAGGCCGCCTTCGGCCAGCATCCTGCGGCCGGACTCCAGCACCTGCGCCATCGCATCGCGTTCGGCGAGTTCCTCGTCCATGGTCGGCACCGCGGCTACGAATTCCCCGGCCAGAACGATCGGCGTCGGCGATACTACCGCAAGCAGATGCACCTGGGCGGCCGGCCCCGGCGCAAGCCGTATGCATTCCTGCAGCGCGAGCCGGCTTTCCGGCGTGCCGTTATAGGCGACCAGTATTTTCTGATACATGCTTGCCCCCTTGGTAAGTGAATGTGTAAGTACGCGCGCTTGGCCGCGATGTTAAAAATTTGACTCCCTGATTCATCATACAGCGCAAGTGGACTTCGGCAATCGGTTTTGCGCAATGTCAGGCTGCGTGCGCTGCCAGCGCATGATGAATGATCGACGGCGGCTTTTTAATTTTTCTGCGCCAGCGCCTTTTCGACGTCGGATACGAGTTGCTTGTCATCGGGCGTCACACGGCTTCCGTAGTTGGCTACCACCTTGCCGCTGCGGTCGATCAGGTACTTGTGAAAATTCCACTTGGGTGAAGTCCCCGTGATCTTTGCCAGTTCCGCATGCAGCGGATTGGCCTCCTTGCCGGTGACCGAGCTCTTGGCGAACATCGGAAACTTGACGCCATAGGTATTGAAGCAGAAATCGGCGATCTGCTTGCTGTCGCCCGGCTCCTGGCCGCCGAAGTCATTGGACGGGAAGCCGAGCACGACGAGGCCGCGCGGCTGATATTTGGCGTAGAGTTTTTCCAGTCCCTCGTACTGGCTGGTATAGCCGCAATAGCTGGCCGTATTCACCACCAGCACCACCTGCCCCGCATACTTGCAGAGCTGTTGGGGCGCATCGTCCTGCAGCCGGTTGAAGCGCTGGTTCAGGAGCGCCGGACAGGCCGCATCCGGCTGCGCCATCACAGGCGCCGCTGCGGCAAGCAGCAGGCCCGAAAGAATCAGGTGTGTGACCATGGTCGGCTCCTCATTGAATATTCGGCAATTGTCCGGCAAGTCGAGGCATTGTATGTGAAAAAAGACACGAAAATGCCACAAGGAAAGTTTCTCGCATACACTGGAGGCTAGTTATTCCATGATAGGCAAAGCCGTCCCGTTCACAATAAGGATTTTGTCCGATGCTGAAAGTTGTCGTCATCGATGCCAATGCAATCTCCCGCAACCTGCTGACCAGCGTACTGACGAGCGGCGGACATGACGTGGTGGGCGACGCCAATACCAGTGCGGCAGGGATGGCGGCGATGATCAAGCTGCAGCCGCAGCTGGTGTGCATCGATATCGGCACGCCGGACGACGAGGGATTCGGCAGGCTCGACACCCTGCGCAGCAGTTTGCCGAAAGCCTTGATCTTTCTCGTGTCGGGCAAGATGGAAGCAGCGACCGTGCAGCGGGCCATGGAAAGCGGCGTGCAGGGATTCATCGTCAAGCCTTTCAACGGCGCTACCGTCCTGACAAGCATCCGCAACGCCATCATCAAGATTGCCCGGCAACATCGTCAAGCAGCCACGTCAAACAACCCCGCTGAGTAAGCGCAAGCTGGTAACAAGACGTAACCGCCCACCCGGCTATTTCAAATTCCCCGCAAACCCGCATGAAATGAGGCTTTCGCCCGATTCTTCATGTGCATTTTCCATTCCCTCCAGCAATTTTTATTCCAAGCAGTAACAAAGTGTTAGCCGGTTTGTAGGAATAATCTGATACAGGCGCCTTGTGTACCGACATTGCTAATCATCCTCTCGCTGATTTCCGAGAATCAGTTGAATGGACATAATCTCAACCACTGATTGCGACGTCGCAAACAAATTGCGGCGAAGAATAACCACCAATTATTTGAAAAAGGTACAGCAATGTTGACTTCGCACATGACCGACGTACGTTCCAACGGCATCTCCCTGGCAACACCTTCCCCGTCCGGCGCCGCATGGCAGCGTCAGGCGAAACTGTGGTCCAGCCTGAAAGAAGTGTGCGACTTGCTGCGCATTTCGGCGCGCATCACCAACGACGATTTCCAGTTCCAGCACATGCAGTTCAAGGCCGGCCAGCGCATCCACACCATCGGCCAGCCGTTCGACATGCTCTACATCGTCAACTCCGGCTTCCTGAAGACCGTGATGATCGACGAACTCGGCAATGAACAGGTGCTGGGCTTCCCGATGAAGGGCGACATGTTCGGCATCGACGGCATCCACCGCAAGCAGTACTCGACCGAAACCGTGGCGCTGACCAACTGCGACGTGATCCTGGTTCCGTTCAAGATCTTCTCCACCCTGGGCCGTACCCACGCCGAACTCGAAGCCGCGATCTACGGCGTGATGAGCCGCGAACTGGTGCGCGAGCAGGGCATGATCGGTACGCTGGGTTCGCTCAGCGCCGAAGCCCGCGTGGCACGCTTCCTGGTCTTCCTGTCCGAGCGCTTCGCCGAAATGGGTTACTCCGGCTCGCAATTCAACTTGCGCATGACACGCCAGGAAATCGGCAACTATCTCGGCCTGACGCTCGAGACTGTCAGCCGCACGTTCTCGGCATTCAACGCGATCGGCATGATCTCGGTCGACCAGCGCGCCATCGTGATCCACGACCTGCAGTCGCTGCGCACACTGCGCCGCCTGCCGCCGTCCCGCGTCCGCGCCAAGGCAGACAGCGCCAAGAAACGCGCCGAAGCCGCCGCTGCAGCCGCAGCCACCACTCAGCCGATGGCTGCAGCCTAAGCATTCAGGCCGCTAGGCGTCGCCGGCCAGTCCATGGACCAGCGGTTGCCCTTCCCCCAGCAGGGGCAAGGGCACCGCGGCCGGCTCCGCAGCCTTCGGCTGTATTTTCCCTAGCATCTTCGAGCAGCGCCCCACGCCGTTCTGCAAGCCGTCGCAGGTTGCAAACAGCTCGGCGACCCATTCCACGAACACCCTCACCTTCGCCGACAGATGCCTGTTCTGCGGGTACACCACATGCAGAGGCACCGGGTCGACGCACCAGTCGTCCAGCACCAGTTCCAGTTCGCCTGAAGCCAGCATGGGCTGAATCGCAAACAGGGAAGCCTGCGCAATGCCAAGTCCCGACAGGCTGGCTTCCATATACGCATCGGCATCGTTGACGGCGACGCGTCCGGGCACACGGATCTGTATCCGCTCGCCTTCGCGGCCGAAATCCCACTCGTAGATCTTGCCCGTCTTCGCCGAAAAATAATTGATGCAGCGGTGCTGCATCAGGTCATTGGGATGCTGGGGGCGGCCATGCCTGGACAAATAAGACGGCGCCGCGCAGGTGACGAAATGCAGCATGCCAACCCGGCGCGCGATCAGGCTGGAGTCGGCCAGCACGCCGCCGCGCAGCGCGCAGTCGATGCCTTCCTCGATCAGATCGACAAGCCGGTCGCCGCAGCCGATTTCCAGCTCGATTTCCGGATAGCGCTCGAAGAATTGCGGCAGGGCAGGAATGATCACATGGCGTCCGATGCCGGTAGGCACGTCGACCCGAAGCCGTCCGCTGGGACTGGCCCGGTTGCGGGACAAGGATTCTTCCGCATCGCGCACGTCCGCCAGAATGCTCAGGCAGCGCTCATAATAGGCGGCGCCGTCGGCGGTCACGCTCACATGCCGCGTGGTGCGGTTGAGCAGCTTGACCGCAAGCTCGGTTTCCAGGTTGCGGATCAGCGTCGACACCGTCGCTTTCGGCAGCTGCATGTTTTCCGCTGCGCGCGTGAAGCCGCCGGCATCGACGACCTGCACAAAGACTTCCATTGCCTGCAATTTGTCCATGGGGATCTCCCTCAAAACCAATGAACGCAGGAAACAGCCTTTTGGGTAGCTCCCGCCGAAACAGCAATGTAACTCATCTTCGGCAAGCGCTAAAAGCACGACGTATTGTTCAGGAAGCCGAACAGTCAATTCGCTGCACTGCTATTTATCCAGTTTGAAGAACAACGCTATAGTGCGGCCCATGATGGATCATTGAATGGCATGAGTCGATACCATGGGTGTGCAACGAGCTGAACTTCCGCCGGACCTGGATGCGCTGGCCGCGCAGGTAAAAGTGCGCCGGCAGCCGGTCAAGGGCGCGCAGCGCGAGCTTGCGTCGCTGCTCTTCCAGCCGCCGGCTGCCGCCGAAGGGCTCATCGTGTATTTCCCGGGCGGCGGTTTCATCGCCGATGAGCTGGAAATGTGCGAACTGTTCTGCCGCGTGCTCGCGGCGCGCACCAGGCTTGCCGTTCTGGCATCGAGCTATACGCTGGCGACCGAGCAGCCCTTTCCCGCCGCAGCCGAAGATGCGCATGCGGTGCTGTCCTGGGCCGGCCGTTATTGCAAGCGCAAGGGATGGACCGCCGCCCGCCTGATCGTGGCCGGCCTGGAAGCCGGCGGCAACCTGGCCGCCGTCTCGGCCCTGATGGCGCGCGACCGCGGCGGTCCTGCGCTGGCAGCGCAGATCCTGATGATGCCCATGCTTGACCCCGGCCTGACCACCTGTTCGATGCGCACCGTTGCCGCAAGAAACGGCGGCGTCCGGGCCGCCAATGCCTGCGCCGCATCCTATCGCGATTACCTGCCGCATGCGGTCGACCGCGTGCATCCGTATGCGTCGCCGCTGCAGTCGAGCCGCATGAAGCACCTGCCTCCAGCACTGATCCTGTCGGCCGACGACGATCCGCTGCGCGACGAGGCCGAGCATTACGGCGCCAAGCTGATCGCCGCCGGCGTACCGACGACCGTGCGCCGGCTTGCGCCGATCGCGCTCGATGATCCGAATGCCCGATGTAGCTGTGCGCGCAAGGAAAGCGCGCTGCATGAAGTGGAAACCTTCATCGCCGGACTCCGGCCCGACCCAGCCTCCTGATAGATAGCTTGATCGATCGAGCGCTTGACCCTCCCACTGCGGGAGGCCGGATACTCGTCGCCGAATTGCCGAATTGCCGAATCACCACATTGTCAGTCCAAGGAACAAGAACATGAAAAATATTGCCAACTCGACCACACTGCGCCATCTGCCTGCGGCGCTCGCCCTGAGCGCCGCCGCATTCATCCTGTCCGGTTGCGGACAGCCATCCGCCCAAGAGGCGCCCAAGCCTGCGGGCGGCCCGCCGATTTCGGCTGCCGAAGTCCTCGAAAAACAGGTCGTCGAAACCCAGGAGTTTTCGGGGCGGCTGGAAGCCGTGGACCGGGTGGAAATCCGTCCGCGCGTGTCGGGTTTCATCGCATCGGTCAACTTCAAGCCCGGTGCCGAAGTCAAGAAAGGCGAGGTGCTGTTCGTCATCGACCCGCGTCCGTACCAGGCCGAAGCCAGCCGCACCGAAGCCGCGGCGCTGGCCGCCCGCGCCAAGGCCGATCTGGCCAAGCTGGAGCTGGCGCGCGCCGAAAAGCTGGTGGCTGAAAAGGCAATCGCCCAGCGCGAAGCCGACGAGAAAGCCTCCAGCGTGAAGGAGCTGGAAGCCACGGCACGCGCCGCCCAGGCCGCCTATGAAGCCGCGAAGCTCAATCTCGGCTTCACCCAGGTGCATTCGCCGATCAGCGGCCGTGTCAGCAAGGCCGAAGTCACCACCGGCAACCTGGTGGACGGCAGCGTGATCCTGACTTCGGTGGTGTCGAACAACCCGATCTACGCCAGCTTCGACGGCGACGAGGACACCTTCCTGCGCGTCGGCGCCCAGGCCCGCAACGGCAAGCCGGTGCCGGTGCGCATCGGACTGGCGAATGAAGAAGGTTTCCCGCACGAGGGCAAGCTGGAATTCGTCGACAACCGCGTCGATCCGGCAACAGGCAGCGTGCGCATGCGCGCCACCTTCAGCAATGCCGACAACGCGCTTGCTCCCGGCCTGTTCACACGCGTGCAATTGGCGGATGGCGGCGGCCAGAAAAAGGCGGCGCTGATCAATGACCGCGCGGTCGGCACCGACCAGAACCGCAAGTTCGTCTATGTGATCAACGCCGACGGCAAGGCCGAATACCGCGCGGTCAGGCTGGGCCCGGTCATCGACGGCCTGCGCGTGGTGCGCGACGGCCTCAAGCCCGGCGAAAAGATCGTGGTCAACGGCCTGCAACGCGTACGACCCGGCGCGCCGGTCACCGCGCAGATGGTGCCGATGGATGCGCCGCCGCAGGCAAGCAACAGCGCTCCCGGCAAGGGCGACAAGACCGATCAGAAAGCGGAAGCCAAGACCGATTCCGCATCGTCGAAGTCCTGACCGGTCCGCCGCAAGACCGACCCCGTAACACCTACATTGCCGTCTCCCGGCGCAAGCCGGAGACCAGCGTCGTTCACCCCGGATCCCGGTAGACGACGCTGGCGAGCGGCGCTTGTCCCTGCGCTTTTAAATGCCCTTGCAAACGCATTTGCAAATGCAGCGGCAAGCCGACCCAATTTAATTGAACGCGAGAGCCTTCATGAACTTCTCAAGATTTTTCATCGACCGCCCCATCTTTGCGGCCGTTCTATCGATCATCGTTTTCGTGGGCGGGGTGCTTGCCCTGTTCAAGCTGCCGATTTCCGAATATCCGGACGTGGTGCCGCCGTCGGTGGTAGTGCGCGCGATGTATCCCGGCGCCAATCCGAAAGTGATTTCCGAAACCGTCGCCGCGCCGCTCGAAGAGCAGATCAACGGCGTGGAAAACATGCTCTACATGTCGTCGCAGGCCACCTCCGACGGCGCGTTGGCCCTGACCGTGACTTTCAAGATCGGCACCAACGTCGAGCAGGCCGAGACCCAGGTGCAGAACCGGGTGCAGCGCGCGCTGCCGCGCCTGCCGGAAGAGGTGCGCCAGATCGGCGTGACCACCGTCAAGAGCTCGCCCAACCTGACGATGGTGGTCCATCTGTCTTCGCCCAACGGCCGCTATGACGATGTCTACCTGCGCAACTACGCGGTGCTCAACATCAAGGACCAGCTGTCGCGCATTCCCGGCATGGGCGAGGTGCTGCTGTTCGGCGCCGGCGACTATGCAATGCGCGTCTGGCTCGATCCGCAGAAGATCGCGGCGCGCAGCATGACGGCCAGCGACGTGGTCGCCGCCATCCGCGAGCAGAACGTGCAGGTCGCGGCCGGCGTGATCGGCGCATCGCCGTCGAAGGGTTCCGAATTCCAGCTCACCGTGAATACGCAAGGCCGTCTGCAGTCGGAAGAAGAATTCGGCGACATCATCGTACGCACCGGCGCCGACGGTTCCGTCACCCTGCTCAAGGATGTGGCGCGCGTCGAACTCGGCTCCACCGACTATGCGCTGCGCTCGCTGCTCAACAACAAGTCCGCCGCCGCGATTGCGGTGTTCGAGGCGCCGCAGTCGAATGCGCTGCAGCTGTCGGCCGACGTGCGCGCCAAGATGGAAGAACTGAAACAGGACTTCCCGGAAGGCGTCGAATACAACGTGGTGTACGACCCGACGCAGTTCGTGCGCGAGTCGATCAATGCGGTGATCCACACCCTGCTGGAAGCGATTGCGCTGGTGGTGCTGGTGGTGATCGTGTTCCTGCAGACCTGGCGCGCTTCCATCATTCCGCTGGTCGCGGTTCCGGTATCCATCGTCGGTACCTTTGCCGTGCTGATGATGTTCGGCTTCTCGATCAATACCCTGTCGCTGTTCGGCCTGGTGCTGGCCATTGGTATCGTGGTCGACGATGCGATCGTGGTGGTGGAAAACGTCGAGCGCAACATCCACGCCGGCCTGTCGCCGCGCGATGCGACGGTGCAGGCGATGAAGGAAGTGAGCGGGCCGATCATCGCGATCGCGCTGGTGCTGTGCGCGGTGTTCGTGCCGATCGCCTTCGTGTCCGGCCTGTCGGGGCAGTTCTATCGCCAGTTCGCGCTGACGATCGCGATCTCGACCGTGATTTCCGCATTCAACTCGCTGACGCTGTCGCCGGCATTGGCAGCGACCCTGCTCAAGCCGCATGACGCGCCGAAGGATGCGCTCACGCGCGGCATGGACAAGGTGTTCGGCCGCTTCTTTGCCTGGTTCAACCGCGTCTTCGGCCGCGCTTCCGAGCGCTACGAGGGCGGCGTGAAAACCGTGCTCAACCGCAAGGCGCTCGCGCTGGCCGTGTATGCGGTGCTGGGCATTGCCGCCGTGTTCGTCTTCAAGTCGGTGCCGAGCGGCTTCGTGCCCGGCCAGGACAAGCAGTATCTGGTCGGCTTCGCGCAGCTGCCCGACGCCGCCTCGCTCGAGCGTACCGACGCGGTGATCCGCCGCATGTCGGATATCGCGCAGACCATCCCGGGCGTCAAGGATTCGATCGCCTTCCCCGGCCTGTCGATCAACGGCTTCACCAATGCGCCGAACGCCGGCATCGTCTTCATCGGCCTCGACGCCTTCGACAAGCGCAAGTCGCCGGAGCTGTCGGGCGGCGCGATTGCGCAGCAGATCAACGCCAAGCTGGGCGGCATCGAGGACGCCTTCATCATGGTGTTCCCGCCGCCGCCGGTCAACGGCCTGGGCACCATCGGCGGCTTCAAGCTGATGATCGAAGACCGCGCCAACCTCGGCTATGACGAGCTGTACAAGGCGGTGCAGGCGCTGCAGATGAAAGCATGGCAGACGCCGGAACTGGCGGGCGTGTTCTCCAGCTTCCAGATCAACGTGCCGCAATTGTTCGCCGACATCGACCGCACCAAGGCCAAGCAGCTCGGCGTGCCGCTGTCGACGATCTACCAGACGCTGCAGATCAACCTCGGCTCGCTGTACGTGAACGACTTCAACCAGTTCGGCCGCACCTACCAGGTCAAGGTGCAGGCGGATGCGCCCTACCGTTCGCACGCGGAAGACATCGCGCAGCTGAAGGTGCGCAACAACAAGGGCGAGATGATCCCGCTGTCGTCCCTGATGCGGGTGAAGGACAGCTACGGCCCCGACCGCGTGCAGCGCTACAACGCCTACGTCTCGGCCGACATCAACGGCGGCCCGGCACCCGGCATCTCCAGCGGCCAGGCACAGGCGGCCATGGAAAAGATTGCAAAGGAAGTTCTACCCAAGGGCATTACTTATGAATGGACGGAGCTGACCTATCAGGAAACTCTGGCCGGCAACACCATGGTGATCGTGTTCCCGCTGTGCGTGCTGCTGGTGTTCCTGGTGCTGGCTGCCCAGTATGAAAGCTGGACGCTGCCGCTGGCGGTGATCCTGATCGTGCCGATGTCGATCCTGTGCGCGCTGCTCGGCGTGAAGCTGACCGGCGGCGACAACAACATCTTCACCCAGATCGCACTGTTCGTACTGGTGGGGCTGGCGTCGAAGAACGCGATCCTGATCGTCGAGTTCGCCCGCGAACTGGAAATGCACGGCCGCAGCGTGGTGGATGCGGCGCTGGAAGCCTGCCGCCTGCGTCTGCGCCCGATCCTGATGACCTCGATCGCCTTCATCATGGGCGTGGTGCCGCTGGTGTTCTCCTCCGGCGCCGGCGCGGAAATGCGGCATGCGATGGGCGTGGCGGTGTTCGCCGGCATGCTGGGCGTGACGCTCTTCGGCCTGTTCCTGACGCCGGTGTTCTACGTGCTGCTGCGCACCTTCGCCAAGCGCTTCGAAAAGCCGGCGGCTGTCCTGCCGGCCCAAACCGAAGGAGCCGTGTAAATGACAACCAACAAGAACACGATCATGACGATGCCAACATTTCTGCCGAAACTGGTGACGCCGCTGCTGGCGGCGCTGATCCTCGCCGGCTGCGCAGCGCCGCAGCTGCGCGCGCCGGAACTCGACATTCCCTCGGGCTTCAAGGAAGCGGATGCCATCAAGACTGATAACGCGGCCGCTACCCAGACCGATGCCGCCCGCTGGAAACCGGCCCAGCCGGCAGAGGCGCAGCCGCGCGGCGAATGGTGGAAGGCCTTCAACGATGCGACGCTGAACCAGCTGGTCGATGAAGCCACGACGGCCAACGCCAGCCTGGCGGTGGCTGCAGCCCGGGTCAAGCAGGCCCGGGCGATTGCCGGCATCGCCGAAGCCGACCGCATCCCGTCGGTCAGCGCCGGAGTCGGCGGCCAGCGCACCCGCGCTTCAGCGGTGTCGCGCGGCCTGCCGGCGGGAAGCCCGGTGGCTCCGGTCAACATCTGGCAGGGACGGCTGACGGCAAGCTATGAGGTCGACCTGTTCGGCCGCGTCGGCAACAACATCAGCGCCGCCCAAGCCGACGCCGCCGCCAGCGAAGCCAGCTACCGCTCGGTGCTGCTGGCGCTGCAGGCCGATGTCGCCCAGACCTACTTCCTGCTGCGCGCGGCCGATGCGGAACTGGCCTTCCTCAACGAAACCGTTCGGCTGCGCGAGGAAAACCAGCGCATCGTGCAGCGCCGCTACGACCTCGGCGACGTCGGAGAACTCGATCTCTCGCTGGCAAAGACGGAGCTGTCGACCACGCGCTCGGAAGCAATCGCGGTGGAACGGCAGCGCGCGCAGTACGAACATGCGCTCGCGGTCCTCTTGGGCAAGCCGGCGGCCCGCTTCGCCGCTGACAGCAATCCGCTGCTGGCGTCGTTTGCTCCGCCCGGCATTCCGGCCGGCCTGCCATCCGCGCTGCTGGAGCGCCGTCCCGACATCGCCGCCGCGCAGCGGGCAATGATCGCAGCCAATGCCCGCATCGGCGTGGCGCGCTCGGCGATGTTCCCGTCCCTGTTCATCACCGGCGCGGGCGGCGGCGAGTCGGCCGACCTCTCCGATTTGTTCAAATGGTCCAGCCGCACCTGGGTGGTTGGCGCCCTGCTGTCGCTGCCGATCATCGACGGCGGCCGCAACCGGGCCAACATCGCCCGCAGCGAAGCCGCGCTGGAAGAATCGGTGGCGAGCTACCGGCAGAGCGTGCTGGCCGCCTTCGCCGAAGTCGAAGACAACCTTGTGGGACTGCGCACGCTGTCCGGCCAGGCGCAGGCTATCGACGACGCCGTGGCCTCGGCGCGGCGTTCGGTGGATCTGGCAGGCAAGCTCTATTCCGCGGGCCGCTCCAGCTATCTGGAACTGCTCGACGCCCAGCGCAACCTCGCCGCAGTCGAACGCAACGCAGTGCAGCTGCGCGGCGCGCGGGCAGCGACCACGGTGGCGCTGATCCGCTCGTTGGGCGGCGGCTGGTGATATTGACCTGCCCGCGGCCCCATGCGCGGCGGGCAGGCAGGTTTTCAAGGAGAGACGCGCGACGGAAGAGGTTTCAGCCCGCGATTATTTCGTTTTAAGAAATGGTGCATTGCGGCATTTGCTGTTTTTCTTCTTACGCGCGACGGATAGACTGTGCTTCATCGATGAGCACACAACGCAGTGCGACTCTCGAAGGACTCGAAAGACATTGAGCCCGGAGTCATCAACCTTATTTGTGGAGAAATAAAAATGAATGCCAAGAAAATGATTGCTGCTGTTGCTGTCTTTGCTGCTGCCAGCTCCGCCTTTGCAAGCGAATGGGTGGATTTCAGCAACTTCAAGTCGACCAAGACCCGCGCCGAAGTGATCGCTGAAATGAACCAGGCCAAGGCAAACGGCCAGGTCGCAGGCAACAGCGAATTCGTCGAATTCAAGAGCACTCCGGTCGCATCGGGCAAGACCCGCGCCGAAGTCCGCGCCGAACTCGAAAAAGCCTATGCCGAAGGCCAGATGGCCAACAACGGCACCTCCGAGTTCGTCGAGTTCACCAATGTCGCTTCGACCAAGACTCGCGACGAAGTTCGCCAGGAAGCGCTCGCTGCCTCCAAAGGCCGCACTGCCGCAGCAGGCGAGTAAGCGCCCGTAGTCTTGTTGCAGAACGGCGCGGCGATGGGTTCGATATCCGGCCGCGCCAACAGGATTGTTTGATGTAAAGCGTCTCCTCCACTCTCTCCAAGAGTTGGATTTATGCCCGCCGACCTCGTGTCCGCGGGCTTTTTTATCGTCGGCCGGATGCGGCGAATTAGAGCGCATCCTCGGTACAACGGAACCATCCGGTTCGCGCGGAATCTTTTGACATGGCCGCGTCGATTGCCTCACAATCGCGGCTCGACGAATTGTGTTAACCCTCTTTCAAGAAAGGACCGACCATGCCCGGAATGGCTAATCATCAACTGCAGAGTTAGCCCCGCGCATCGCTCGGGGCTGCGGCGACATCGCCGACCCGAGCCGGTCGTTTCATCAACAACCCCGGCCAGCAAGCTCGCCGGGGTTTTTGCTTTCCTGCGGACATGACAGGTCCGCTGCAAATGCCTCCGGCTTCATCAGCCGAAGCCGGCTGTCGTTCGACACTGAAGACATACGGATACAGAAGGACCATCATGCCCATCAAGCAAACCCTGCACAAAGGCCATGTGCCGGTGCATATCTATACCGACGATATCGAGCACGAAGCGCTGCAGCAGCTGCTCAATATCGCCCAATTGCCTATCGTTCATCCTCACGTCGCTGCCATGCCCGACGTGCACGCCGGCATCGGCGCCACCGTCGGCAGCGTCATCCCCACCCGTTCGGCCATCATTCCGGCGGCGGTGGGCGTCGACATCGGCTGCGGCATGAATGCGGTGCGCACCACCCTGACCGCAAGCCAGCTGCCGGATAACCTGGCCCGCGTACGCAGCGCGATCGAAGCCACGGTGCCGGTCGGTTTCGATCAGCACGAATGGAACAAGGTGCGCGGCTCGCAGCATGCGCGCGTCGGCCGCCCGCTCAACGACCGCCTCGACCGCATCGTCGAAAAGCACGGCGGCATCATGAAAATGCAGCAGAAATTCGCCCAGACCTGGATTTGCCAGATCGGCACGCTGGGCGGCGGCAATCATTTCATCGAACTGTGCATCGACGAGGAAGAGCGCGTCTGGGTGATGCTGCACTCGGGTTCGCGCGGCATCGGCAACGTGATCGGCCGCTATTTCATCGCGGCGGCGCGCAAGGACATGGAGCGCCACAGGATGCATCTGCCGGACAAGGACCTGGCGTACTTCAGCGAAGGCTCGACCTTGTTCGACGACTATGTGGAAGCCGTTGACTGGGCGCAGGACTACGCGATGATCAACCGGCGCGAAATGATGCGGCTGGTGCTCGGCGCGCTGGAAAAGCATCTGCCGCCGTTCAAGCTCGACGGCGAGGCCATCAATTGCCATCACAACTATGTGTCGCGGGAAACCCATGGCAACGAGCGCCTGTTCATCACCCGCAAGGGCGCGATTTCGGCAAAGGAAGGCGAACTCGGCATCATTCCCGGCAGCATGGGCGCGCGCAGCTACATCGTGCGCGGCAAGGGCAACCCGGATTCGTTCTGCTCCTGCTCGCACGGCGCCGGACGCAGGATGAGCCGCACCGAAGCCAAGCGGCGCTTCAGCCGCATCGACCTGGAGCAGCAGACCCGCGGCATCGAATGCCGCAAGGATGGCGGCGTGATCGACGAGATCCCGGGCGCCTACAAGAACATCGACGAAGTGATGGCCCACCAGACCGATCTGGTCGAAGTGGTGCATACGCTGCGTCAGGTGATTTGCGTGAAAGGATAAGCAATGAAATTGACCATCAAGACACTCAAGCCGCGCAACCCGCTGGTCCCGGCCGCCAAGCTGCGCCAGGCCGGCGCGCACGGGTCGCACCAGGCTTCGCGCCGGGTGCGGCGCGAAGGCAAGCAGGAACTGCGGCGCCTGCTCTCCGAGCGCGGCTGATCAGCCTTTACCCAGCACCTTCAGCGCCGCCTGGCATCCCCACCAGGCGGCTTCCTCGAATACAGAAAATCCCGACAGATCGGCGTGCGCGAACAGAATGGCGCCGTCGGCATCGCGCAAGGCATGCAGGCCGGCGTTCGACCGGAATCCGGGCAGCGGCGAACACATCGCATGCGCACGCAAGGTGATGTCGGCCCGCTCCACGCAGCGCGAGAACTGCAGACCATAGGCGGCGCGCAGATCCTGCGAAGCCAGCTCCAGCAATGCCTCCGGCGCGGCGCTCTCCAGCCAGCCCCTGGCTTCGCGCGGCGTCTGCCCAGCCAGCGCATGATAGGCGGTGAACACCGTCTTGCCCGGCGGCGTGACGCGGATGTCCTGATGCGTCGACAGCACATACCCGAGCCCCTTGCTGCCATAGACCACGTTGTCCCAGGACAGCGGCGCCTCGGGCCGCTCCTGCGGAAACTCCCTCATCAGAAAATTGGCCACCAGCCACGGCGCGTAGGACGGCATGTGGCTCTGCGGATCAAAGCCGAATGCGCGCAGCGAGGGCATGACCCTTGCGGCAACGAACAGAGGCATCGCGCAGATGGCCCTGCGCGCCTTGACGACGAAGCTGCGGACCTGCCCTGCCTCGAATTCCACGCAGAGCGCTTCCACGCCCGTTGCAACTTCCTTCACCGATATCACCGTGCCGGGGCGGCGCCGGCTGCCGGCCGCCTTGTCCATGGCCGCAACCAGAGGCGACAACCCTCCGGGCCAGGTCAGCAGCGTGCCGTCTTCCGCGTTTTCGGCGCCGCCTCCGCGGCTGCAGAAATAATGCAGGCCAGCCCAGGCCGAAGTCTGATCATGGGATATGCCGTAATCGTCGCGGCAGCCGTAGTCCACATACCAGTGCAGCGCCGGCGAGCGGAAATTGTTCTGCTGCAGCCATTGCTTCATGCCGATGCGGTCAAGCGCCTGCATTGACGGATCATTCGACGATGCCGTGCTGGGCAGCGCAAACAATCGCTTGCCGTCGGCTCCACGCTCCTGCCGCAGCTTCGCCGTGAGTGCGGCAAAGCGTTCATGCTCCTGCAGCTCCCACGTCGGCAAGCCCTCTTTCGGCAGCACGCCTTCGTGCCACTTCCCCTCGAATAAAACGCGTTCATGCGGTCCATGCAGCAGGAAGCGCTCGTCATAGTAAGGATGCGCAGACGAGGGATTGCGCAGCAGGATGCCGAGGTCATGCAGCAGTTCGCGCACATGCATGGACTCGGCCGTGGGCAGCGGCAGGTAATGCGCGCCGGTCGGATAGGCCAGATCGCCGTAGCTGCCGCCCGCCGCATTGCCGTAGGCTTGCGGTCCGTCGATGACGAGAAAATTCCTGTGGCCTTCCCGGTTCAGCTTCCATGCGGCCGTGAGACCAGCCACGCCGGAGCCGAGAATGGCGACGTCGGTCTTCACTTCATGGGAAGGTCCCGGCAGGGTCTTCAGATCGCGCAGGAAGTGGCCTTCCATCCGGCCGGGCGCGTGGATGACGGGCGTGATTTCCTGCCAGCGCCGGAAGGCGGCCGCCGAACCCAGCGCAAGGGCCGCGCCCGCGCCGAGAAGAAACGACCTGCGCAGCATCAGCGGATCACCCTGCGCCAGTCGCTTTCGAATTCATGCACCAGCGACTGGGTGTTGAGCCGGTTGGGCGGCATGTCGAGCTTTTTCATGTCGGGCGGGAAGCTGAACATTTCGCGCGTGGTGTCGCCGTTGAGATAGCGCATCGGCAGCGCATACTGCGCGGGCGGCGTGTAAGGCGCCTGCGGCGACGCCATGATGAAGCCCCATTCGCCGAACGAAGGCACGTACAGGTGGTAGGGCGAGGTCTTGAAGCCGGCTTCGCGCAGGGTGGCGTCGATGGTCCAGAAGGCATGCGGCGCGAAGTAGGGCGAGGTCGACTGCACCGCGACCAGGCCGTTGGCGGAGACGCGCTTTTTCAGGATGCTGTAGATCGGCACCGAATACAGCTTGCCGAGCGCGAAACTCGACGGATCGGGCAGGTCGATGATGGCGGCATCGAAGACCTGGTCGGTCTGCTGCAGCCAGAGTGCGGCATCGGTATTGATGACGGTGACGCGCGGATCGCTCAGCGAGCCCTGGTTCAGGCGCACCAGTTCCTCGCGCTGGCTGAAGGCCCTGGTCATTGCCGGATCGAGGTCGACCAGCGTGACCTGCCTGATGTTCGGATAACGCAGCACTTCGCGCAAAGCCAGGCCATCGCCGCCGCCGAGTATCACCACCGAGCGCGCCCAGGGCAAGGTCTGCAGCGCCGGATGCACCAGCGCCTCGTGATAGCGGTATTCGTCGCGGCTGGAGAATTGGAGGTTGCCGTTGATGTAAAGCCGCAGGTCGTCCTTCCACTTCGTGATCAGGATGCGCTGGTAAGGCGTCGAGGTGGAATAGACTATGTTGTCGCCCACGATGCTGTGCTCGCCCCAGTAGACCAGCTGGTCGGATGCGGCGAAGCCGCAGACCAGCGCGAACATCACCGCGCTGGCGCGCAGCACGCGCGATCCGGCATTGGCCAGTTCACGGCGAAACGCATGGATGGTCCACAGCGCGACGCCGACATTGAACATGCCGAACAGGAAACCGGTGCGCACCAGCCCGAGCTGCGGCGCCAGCACCAGCGGGAACAGCACCGACACCGCGAGCGCGCCGAGGTAGTCGAAGGTCAGCACCCTGCTGACCAGTTCGCTGAAGCTGGTCTGGCGCGCATTCAGGGCCCGCATCACCAGCGGCACTTCGGTGCCGACGAAGGCGCCGATCATGAACACCAGCACGTACAGCATCGTGCGGAAAGGAGCGCCCATCCAGGAAAAGGTCAGGAACAGCAGCGCGGCCGACATGCCGCCGATCAGGCCGACCGCGAGCTCGATGTCGATGAAGCGGCCCAGCACATCTTCGTCCTTCACATACTTCGAGACATGCGCGCCCACGCCCATGGCGAACAGGTAGCAGCCGATGATGGTGGAGAACTGAAAGATGGAATCGCCCAGCAGGTAGCTCGACAGCGCGCCCGCGATCAGTTCGTAAGCCAGGCCGCAAGAGGCGACGATGAAAACGGAAAGGATCAGGATATGCTTGGTCATGGGCGCTGGCGGGCTGCCGGAATTTCTGCGGACGGGAAAACTCTGGACACGGTCATGATTTGGATTAGTATATTGGCAAGCCGATTTCTTACCCAGAGAGAATACCTTGCTCGCCTTCGCCAACTATCTCATTTATCTGCTGGTTGCCGGCATCCTGCTTGTTTTTTTCTTCGTGGTCTATACCCGCGTCACGCCCTTCGATGAAGTGCTGCTGATCCGCCAGGGCAATTGCGCTGCGGCATTGTCGCTTGGCGGCGCGATGCTGGGCTTTTCTCTCACGGTCGCCTCCTGCATACTGCATACCAACAACGTGATGCAATTCGCCGCCTGGGCGGTCGCCGCGCTGCTGGTGCAGCTCTTGGCCTACATCGTCACCACCAAGCTGATGCGCATCTCGAGGGAGCATATCGAGGCGGGCAACATCGCTTTCGGCGGCATGCTGGGGGCGATTTCGCTGTCGGTCGGCGCCATCAACGCCGCCTGCATTTCCTGATCCGCCGTGATCGTGTGATTCATTGCCAAGGAAGCCAATCATGGGCCTTTTCTCTTTCGTCAAGAAGCAATTCATCGATGTCCTGCAATGGAATGAAGAAACCGAAGGCGTGCTGGCCTGGCGCTTTCCGATGGAGGGATTCGAGATCCAGAACGGCGCGGCGCTCACCGTGCGCGAATCGCAGGTGGCGGTCTTCGTCAACGAGGGCCAGATCGCAGACGTCTTCGGTCCCGGCAACTACACGCTCAACACCCGCACCCTGCCGGTGCTGACCTACCTGCGCAACTGGGACAAGCTGTTCGAATCGCCCTTCAAGGCGGATGTCTACTTCTTCAGCACCCGCATCCAGACCGGCCGCAAGTGGGGCACGCCGCAGCCGATCACGATCCGCGACAAGGACTTCGACGCGGTGCGCATCCGCGCCTTCGGCATGTTTTCCTACCGCGTCGCCGACCCCAAGCTGTTCTTCACCGAGCTCAGCGGCACGCGTGAAGCCTATACCCGCGACGATGTCGAAGCCCAGCTGCAGGGCATCATGCTCTCCACCATGGCGACCTCGCTAGGCGCTTCCAACATTCCCTTCCTCGACATGGCGGCCAACCAGGCGCTGATGGCGCAGCAGGTCAAGGGCGACCTGGCAACCGCGTTCGCCCGCTACGGCCTGGGGCTCGATGAATTCAACGTCGGCAGCATCAGCCTGCCGGATGAATTGCAGCAGGCGCTGGACGCGCGCATCGGCGCCGGCATGAAAGGCAGCCTGGGCGCTGCCAAGCTGGAAGGCTATACCCGCTTCCAGACCGCGGAAGCCATTCCACTGGCCGCGCAGAACGAAGGCGGGCTGGCCGGACTGGGTGCGGGGCTGTCGGCCGGGATGGCGGTCGGGCAAGTGATGGCGCAAGGTCTGGGCGGCGCGCCGGCTTCACCTACTGCGCCCGCAGCACCGACGGCACCTGCTCCGGCTCCCGCCGCGCAGCCGGCAGCCGACTCGCCCGAAGCGCGTCTCGAAAAACTGAAAGCCTTGCTCGACAAGGGCCTGATCTCCCAGGCCGACTACGACGATGCGAAAGCCAAGGTGCTGCAAAAGCTGATCGGTTAAGGCTGGCCTGATGCAAAACGTTTCCTGCCCGAGCTGCGGCGCGCCGGTCGTCTTCAAGTCGCATGCTTCGGTGATGGCGGTCTGCGAGTACTGCAAGACCACCGTGCTCAAGGATGCCGACGCGGTCAGGGACATGGGCCGCATGTCGGATGTACTGGAAGATTATTCGCCGCTGCAGATCGGCACGTCCGGCACCTATTCCGGCACCGGCTTCACCGTCATCGGCCGCATCCAGCTGCGCTATGAAGGCGGACTCTGGAACGAATGGCATGTACTCTGCGATGACGGCAGGACGGCCTGGCTGTCGGAAGCGTCCGGCCAATACACCTTCACTTTCGAGAAGGACGGCGGCGAAGCGCTGCCGTCCTTCGAGGATCTTCGTCCGGCGCAATCCCATGTCCTGCTCGGCCAGCAATTTTTTGCCGCCGACATCCGCGTCGCCGACTGCATCGGCGGACAGGGCGAACTGCCGTTCCGGGTCGGGCGCGGCTGGCAGGCGCGGGTGGCCGACTTCCGCGGCGGCAAGCGTTTCCTGACGCTCGACTACTCCGAATCCGAACGCCCGAAAATCTATGCCGGCGAAGCCGTCGAGCTCGACCAGCTGAAGTGCCAGCTGCTGCGCGACGACGACACGGTGCGCGATTCCGCCGGCAAAATCCGCTCCAAGGTAGAACCGCTGAATTGCCCGTCCTGCGGCAGCAGCGTGCGCTTCGTGCCGGGCGTGACCCGTGAAATCATCTGCCCCAGCTGCCGCGCCCAGGTCGACACCAGCGCCCGCATTGCGGTGGTGCTGGATGCCGGCCACCGCATGGCGAAGGCGGAGACCACGCTGGAGCTCGGCGCACAGGCGAAGATCGGCAATGCCGCGCATGAAATCATCGGCGTGATGAAACGCCGCGACGATGAAGGCACGGTCTGGACCGAATACCTGATGTACCACCCGCGCGGCGGCTTCACCTGGCTGATCGAGACCGACGAAGGCTGGTTCCGCACCAAGGTGCTGGACGACTGGCCGCAGTGGAGCGGCGGCGGCAATGCAAAGCTGGGTGCGCAGAACTTCAGCAAGCTCTACGACTATACGGCGGAAGTCGTGTTCGCCGCCGGCGCCTTCAACTGGCTGGTCAAGGCCGGCGACAAGGTCCAGGTGGCGGAATTCAAGAACGGCAGCAACCGCCTGGCCGCCGAGCTGACGGAACATGAACTGACCTGGTCGCTGTCGGCGCCGCTGCCGCCCGACCAGATCCGCGCCTGGTTCGGCACGACGGTGAAGGCGGCGAAGCTGCCGCCGAAGACGTCCATCCTGAAGATCGCCAAATACTTTGTGTATGGCCTGCTGATCTTCAACTTCGTGCCGCTGCTGTTTTCCTTCGGCACGACCTGGCGGGTGCTCGCCTTTGCCGCCGCGGCGATCTACATCCCGGCATGGATTCTCAGCCTCATGGACCGCGAGGCTTCATGAACGCGAAGTTCGTCGTCTATGCGCTGGTGATTTCACTGGTCTCCACCCTCATCAGCTGGAGCAAGCTGATGTCGTCGAATACCTCATGGTCAAGCAGCCAGTCCGGCAGCAGCTGGAGCTCCAGTTCGGGTTCCTGGGGCAGCAGCGGAGGAGGACATAAATGAATACGCCTCACCAGCCTTCGGGCATGCACCTGATCGCCGATCTGCATGGCATTTCCGGCGACATGCTGGCCGATCCGATGGCGATGGAAGGCTTGCTCAAGCGCAGCGCAATAGCTGCGGGAGCCGCCATCATCTACAGCCATTTCCACGCCTTCGGCGCCGGCCAGGGCGTGACCGGCGTGGTGCTGCTGGCCGAGTCGCACATCTCGGTGCATACCTGGCCGGAGCTTGGCTTTGCCGCCGCCGATGTGTTCATGTGCGGCGACGCGCGGCCGCAGCAGGCGCTGGATTTGATTATCGAGGCGCTTGCGCCGGCATCGACGTCGGTAAGGCATATTGCAAGGGGGAAGGAGGGTTGAGGATTGGTTGATGCGCCTTCGCCTCACTCCCTCCCCTTCAAGGGCGGCCGGCGAGGTGGAGGGTCGGGGTGGGGATGGGTTCAACTCACGCACACGAAACCCATCCCCGCCCTAGCCCTCCACCTCGCCGGCCGCCCTTGAAGGGGAGGGAAATTCAGGGCCTTTGCGGGCGATCGATGATGATTATTCCTTTAAAGGGAAGAAATCGAAGACGAGTGCTATCTCCGACGAGCACCCCCTCACTTCCTCGACTGCGGCAGATCCACCATCACCGGCGATCCCGGCACCGTACACCCCGTCGAACAGCACTTGCCCGGCTGCCTGTTCGCGGTAATCGGCCGCCGCGGATCCTCGACAATACCGCGCTCCATCAGCCGCTCCACCAGTTCCACCTTGTTGCCGATCGGGTAATTGCGGTAGATCTCCTGCTTCATCGCCGCAGGCGAGCCGCCGCCGTGCAGGCTGATCACCGAGTACCACCCGCCCTGATACGACGCCGTCAGGTCCTCGATGAAACGCGCTGCCTGGATGCGCTTGTCATACGGCACATCAGGATTGGCGCGCAGCACGTCGGCCAGACTGGCCGCGGTTTCCGGGTTGTGGTCCTCGTCCGGCCCCGGCAGCGTGACAATCAACCCGCCCGACACATAATGCGCGATGCGGTGCATGTCGTAGATCTGCGTGGCCAGCAGCAGCTTGCCGATGTTGGAAAACACCGCATCCGGCACGAAGGTTTTGGCCTGCGCATCCTGCGCCGCATACACCGAAGCGGCGACGCCGCAGGCGTAGAAGCCTTCGGTGATCTTGATCAGTTCCACCATCTGTTCGCGCAGGTGGGTTTCCTTGCCGGGATCGAAGCCGTTGGCTTCGCACATCAGCGCGCCGGCGCCGATCAGCAGGTCGCCGAAGCCGGCGCGCGCGCCGATGCAGCTATGGCGGTGATGCGTCGCATAGTTGTAGGTCATGTAGCCGGAGTGCTCCCATTCCCCTGCGTAGAACACCCGCTCCCAAGGCACGAATACCCGGTCGAAGATCAGCACCGCGGTCGACTGGCCGAACTTGTTGGAAAACAGCGCCGATTTTTCCCCCGGCCGGCCGGCGGGACGCGCCACCATGGTGAGACCGGGCGCATCGCCGGGCACCGCGCAGCAGACGGCGAAGTCGGCATCTTCCTGCGTCATGTTGCGGCAGGGCATGACGAGGAATTCATGCATGTAGGGCGCGCCGGTGACGATCGCCTTGGTGCCGGAAATGACGATGCCGCCGGCATTGCGCTCGACAATATGCACGTAGGAATCCGGATTGGCCTGCTGGTGCGGCCGCCGACTGCGGTCGCCCTTGGCGTCGGTCATGGCAATGCCGACGGAGAGGTCGCGCTCCTGCGCGTCATGCAGGTAATTCAGAAAATTCTGCGCGTACTGCGTACCCTTGTCGGCATCGATGCGGTGCGTGACCTGATAGATGGCATTGAAGGCATCGTGCGCGAGATAGCGCTGCGCGCAGCCGGTTTCCTGGCACAGCAGGCGCACCGCCTCCAGCTTGTTGAGCAGGTCGCCGCTGCTGGTATCGATGTGCAGCATGCGGTTGACCTGCTTGCCGCTGCTGTGCTGGGTGGCCAGCATCAGCGGTGCGTATTCTTCCTTGAGCGCATAGTCGTAGGTTACGCCCAGCGCATTGATGCCGGGCGCGAAGGCCGGTTCGTCGGCCACCGATTCGACGCGCCGGCCGTCGAGGTAGATGGTCGGCTTGTATTGTCTCAGGGATTCACGGTACTGCGCAGATGACATCAGCATGTTGGTCTCCTCACGTTATGTGCGTTATGGCCGCAGCGCGCCGATGCGGCACGTTCGCTAACACTTTGCCACAAATATGAACAATGTTCATTTTTCAGTCAAGCCGTTAAATGAAGCCGAGCGATGTGCTAAATTTGCCTCATGAAAAAATCATCATCCGAGCAAAACCAGGACTTGCCGCCCGAGGCCGACGAACCGCGCCTGGTACGCCTTCGCGCCGTCAAGGACATGAAGCGCCAGATGATCCTTGATGCCGCGCGGCGGGTTTTCGAACGCGACGGCTTGCTCGGTGCCAACATGCGCGCCATCGCATCCGAAGCCGGCTATACCGCCAGCGCGCTGTACAACCATTACGCCAGCAAGGAAGACATCTACGGCGACCTGCTGTCGCAGTCTCTCGAGCGTCTCCATGAGGCGGTTCATGCCGGCGACGGCCCCAAGGGCGGTCCCGCCCAGCGCATCGAACGGCAGGCGATGGCTTTCCATGATTTCTATCTCGACAACCCGCGCGAACTCGATCTCGGCTTCTACCTGTTCCA
Organism: Noviherbaspirillum malthae; assembly: GCF_015352985.1. Taxonomy (GTDB): domain Bacteria; phylum Pseudomonadota; class Gammaproteobacteria; order Burkholderiales; family Burkholderiaceae_D; genus Noviherbaspirillum; species Noviherbaspirillum malthae. The sequence continues at coordinate 143,452 of NZ_JACYXF010000005.1, forward strand.
GGGCATGAAGCCGCTGGGCCTGACGCCTGAACTCAATGAGCAGTTGAACCGGCGCCTGCGCGAGTCGCTCGACGGCATCGAGGAAAACCTGGTCACGCTCGGCTTCACGAAAAAGGCGGCGCTGCAGGAGACTACTTCCCTGTTCGGGCACTGCGTCGGCTTGCTGCTGCTGACCCACACCGGGCGCATCCGCATGTTCGGCCAGGACGGACGCGCACTGTTTTCCGCCTATGTAAAAAAACTCATCCAGCAGGTGAAGACATGAACGGACTCTGCGACGCCTCCCGCTCGACGCTGATCATCATCGATCTGCAGGAGCGCCTGATGCCGGCCATCCATGAGGGCGATACGGTGGTAAGGAATGCGCTGCGCCTTTCGCAGACGGCGAAGCTGCTCGGCATTCCCGTGATCGGCACCGCGCAGAATCCGGAAGGGCTCGGCCCGAACGTGGCCGAAGTGCATGCGCAGTGCGAAAAGGTGTTTGCCAAGATGGATTTCGATGCCTGCGCGGAACAAGCTTTCCTGGATGCCCTTGCCGATCAGCGCGGCGAGCTGATCGTCGCCGGCTGCGAAGCGCATGTCTGCGTGCTGCAGACGGTGCTCGGCCTGCTGGGGCGGGGCCGTCATGTGCGCCTCGTCGCCGATGCCATCGGCTCGCGCGTGCCGTTCAACCGGCAGGTCGCGATGGAGCGGGCCAAGTCGGCCGGCGCCGAACTGCTCACCACCGAAATGGTCATGTTCGAATGGATGCGCAGCGCTGCGCATCCGAGGTTCAAGGACATGCTGCGGCTGGTGAAATAAACTCTTCCTTCTTCGCTACATTTTTCCTTCATGAAAATACAGATCGCTTCCGACCTGCATCTCGACCTGCTGCAGGAGCAATTTCCCGGCTACCGCGCAGTGGAGCCGGCCGATGCCGATGTGCTGGTGATCGCCGGCGACATCCATCACGGCGCGGCGGCGATCGAGGCTTTTGCCGACTGGCCGGTGCCGGTTATTTATGTGAATGGCAATCATGAGACCTACCATGAGCATTATCCGGAGCTGATTGCCCGCCTGCGCAGTGCTTCAGTGGGCAGCGGAGTGCATTACCTGGAGGGCGATGTCTGCGTGATCGGCGGCGTGCGCTTTCTCGGCTGCTGCCTGTGGACGGATTACCGGTTCAGCGAACTGGGGCAGGAAGCGGCGATGGCCGAGGCGGAAAAGATTTTGTACGACCATCGCCTGATCCGCACCGACGAAGGCTTGTTCAGCACGGCGGATGCATTAAGCATGCATGAAGCTTCTCGCGACTGGCTGGCGGCGAGGCTCGAGGAGCCCTTCGACGGACCTACCGTGGTGGTGACCCATCACAGCCCGCATCCGAATTCGGTGCATCCGCGATTTGCGGGTTCGCCGCTCAATGCGGCTTTCGTTAGTGACCTGTCACCGCTGATGGGGAAGGCGAAATTGTGGATACACGGGCATGTGCATGACAGCTTCGATTACGAGCTGGCGGGCACGCGGGTGATTGCGAATCCGCGCGGGTATGCGCTGAATCGGCGGGCGGCGACGGAGATCGGGATGGTTGAGTGGGAGAATCCGAGGTTTGATGCGCGGCTGGTGGTGGAGGTTTGAGGGAGGTGTTTGGCTCCCTTCTCCCGCAAGCGGGGCGAAGGCAGGGTTTTGCAAACCACCGGTTTGCGCTGCCGTAGCCGACCCGGCTTGCAAGCCGGGTCGTGGGGCGCGGAGCGAGGGTTGGGAATGAGGGCGGTTGCAAAAGAGCGCCTGACTTGGTGAGCTCCCTCACCCCTACCCCTCTCCCGCCTGCGGGAGAGGGGCTATGGAGGCTGACGCACCTACTCTAGCCTCAAGACCAGAGAATGCTCCCTTCTCCCGCAAGCGGGAGAAGGGCTGGGGATGAGGGGGCTTGCAAGAGAGAGGACTTGGCAACTGCCCTCACCCCTCTCCTGCCTGCGGGAAAGGGGCTGCAAGGGCTGCTTCGTCAAGCCGTCCCCGCTCCAGCCTCAGCAACTCCAGCATCTCGTCCGGCGACAACTTCACCGCCGCCTCGCTGCCCTCCAGCAGACTGTCCGCCAGTTCCCGCTTGCGCTTGTGCAGGTCGACGATCCCCTCTTCCACCGTATGCCGCGCGATCAGCCGGTAGATCGTCACCGGCCGCTGCTGGCCGATGCGATGGGCGCGGTCCGATGCCTGGTCTTCCACCGCCGGATTCCACCAGGGATCGAGATGGATCACGTAATCGGCCGCCGTCAGATTGAGCCCGGTGCCGCCGGCCTTCAGGCTGATCAGGAAGACATCGCCTTCGCCGCGCTGGAAGGCGTCGACGCGGCGCTTGCGCTCGGCCATCGGCGTGCCGCCGTCAAGATACTGGTAGCGGATGCCCCGCTGCTCCAGCCAGGCACGCACCAGCGCCAGATGATCGACGAACTGGCTGAACACCAGCGCCTTGTGGCGGTTTTCCAGCAGCTCTTCCAGCAGTTCTCCGAACACGGCCAGCTTGCTGCCGGACAGATGCAGCTCCGGCGCCACCAGGTCGGGATGGCAGCAGGCGCGGCGCAGCTTCATCAGTTCGGTGACGATCTGGATCGCCTTCTGCGTGCCGGGCATGTCGTCTTTTTCGATGCGTTCCAGCGCGCTGCGGCGCAGGGCTTCGTAGAGCGCCGTTTCTTCCCGGCTCAAATCGACATGCCGCACCATCTCGGTCCGCGCCGGCAGTTCGGTCAGCACTTGGGCCTTGGTCCGGCGCAGGATGAAGGGCTGGATCAGGCGGCGCAGCCGCAGGCGCGACTGCACGCTCTTGTGGCGTTCGATCGGCAGGGCGAAGCGCTCGCCGAACTGCTCGGCCGAGCCCAGCAGGCCCGGATTGATGAAGCGGAACAGGCTCCAGAGTTCGCCGAGATGGTTTTCCACCGGCGTGCCGCTCAGCGCAAGGCGGAAATCCGCCTGCAGCCGGAATGCCGCCTGGCTGCGCTTGGTCTGTGCATTCTTGATCGCCTGCGCCTCGTCGAGCACGACCGTATGCCAGCGCACGCCGGCGAAGCGGTCCGCTTCCTGCTGCAGCAGGCCGTAGCTGGCCACGATGACATCAAAGGCCTGGAGATTGTCCAGCATCTGTGCCCGCTCGGCGCCGCCGAACATCCGGACCTTGAGCGTGGGCGCGAAACGCGCCGCCTCATCCAGCCAGTTCGGGCAGACCGACGTCGGCGCTACCACCAGCGCCGGCCCCTGCGACGCGCGCAACAGCAGCAGCGCCAGGGTCTGTATCGTCTTGCCGAGGCCCATGTCGTCGGCCAGGCAGGCGCCGACGCCCCAGAACGCCAGCCGCGACAGCCATTCGAAACCCTCGAACTGATAGTCACGCAGGTCGGCGCGCAAGGTGCCGGGCAGCTGCGGCGCATGGTCCTGCACTTGACGCATGCGTTCCAGGTGATGCCGCCATTGCAGGTCGGCATCGACCGCACCGCACTCCCCTGCGAATTCCTCCAGCGCGCCGGCGGCCAGCGGACTGATGCGCACGCCCTCCTCGCTCTCGTCATCCGTTCCGTCCACATCGGCGACGTCCGCCAGCTCGGCGATGCGGCGGTGGAATTCCTCGGTCAGGGCGATGAAGCGACCGCCTTCGAGCGGAACGAAGCGGCCCGGCCTCTGCCGCGCATTGAACAGCAGGCTGCGCAGGTTCAGCACCGTCTTGTCATCGATGCGCAGCTTGCCTTCGGCGGCGAACCAGTCGCGCTCGCTTTTCACCGTCAGATGCATCTGAGACGGTTTGGCCTCGGCCACGATGCGGAAGCGCTCGCCCTGCGGCCATGACAGCGCGATGTCGTCACAGGCATGCAATTGCATCAGCAGTTCCAGGCAGGTTTCCGGCGAGGCCAGATACCAGTCGCCATGCGCATCGACGGCTTCGTTGAGCGCCGCACAGCGCTCCACCAGCGCAGCGGCGGCGGCACGCTCGGTGTCGAGCGCGCGCCGCGCCTGCAATCGCCTGCCCTCCACTTCGGCGATCACCTGCTCGCCGCCCTTGCCGGGCTGGTAGGCCGGTCCCTGTTCGCCGAACGGCTTGACCAGGATCTGCATCTTCAGGCCGTCGCCGTAGGGAATGAGGTGCACATGCAGGCGTTCCTCCGCGTTCACCTGCGCCACTTCGTCGACGCTGGCATCCAGATCGGAATGCACGGTCACCAGCGTGGACACGGCGCCGACCGCGCGCAGCAGCTGTTCGCGCGCATGCGCCGGCACCACCAGGTCATTGTCGATGATGACGGCGATCTGCCGGTGCTCTTCCCTGACCGGATAGATGCGCAGCCGCGCCGGCGTCTCCCTGACGATCGTCACCTGGCGGCGCGATGTGCTGTCGACCGGCGGCTGCAGGCACAGACGCAGCTTGCCGCCGCTCTCGGTCACGAGCAGTTCGGTCTCGCCCTGCAAAAGCTCTACCCGGGTGTCCGGCTGGTCCTGCCAGAACACCAGCGGATGACCAACCAGCGCCAGTACCGCGCGGTCGTTGTCGATGTCATAGCTGGCGCCGCGATAGAACGACGGACTGACGCCGATGGCGGCGATCACTTCGCGGTCCTGCGGCGTCAGGAATTCCGGCGGCTCAGCCTCGTCGCGCAGGCGCTTGAGCGCCACCGGCCGGCCGCGTCCCCACTGTCCTGCGGCATCGCCATGCTGCTCGCGCGGCTCGATCTCGACCGTGTGACGCTGCGCGTCGTAGGCAATCAGCCAGATCAGCCGGCCAGGCGCTTCCGTCTTCGGCGCAGCGGGCTTGCGCAATTCCATCAAGGCTTCCAACTGGCGCTCCCAGGGCTCCTTCTGCTCGAACCAGTCGCACACGTCATCCAGGCTATGCTGGCGGCGCAATGCCGCGGCTGCGTCGCTGTAGGCCTCCTCGCCGAGGCGCGCCAGCAAACCGGCTGCCTGAGCGGCCACCCAGAAGTAGCCGTTGTCCTGCGCCCGGCGCTGCAGGTCGATCAATGCCGCCTTGTCCTCGCCGGTCAGCGCCTGGCCCAGCCAGTCGGCCACCAGCGCATGAAACAGCCGCGGCAGCATGCGCTGCGCATGCGCCGCATCGAGCGGCGGCAGCGACGGCGTCTTCTGCGCGCCGGCCTGTACGTCATGCAGCGCCTGCAGCACATTGAACATGTGCAGGCTGCCGTACTGCGCATTGCGCCGCGCCAGAGGCAGGAAGGCATCGACCAGCTTGCGGTGCCGCGCATCGCCCGAACGCAGCATCGCCAGCACGAACAGGTAGGCCGAGGGGCCGTCAAGCATCACGTTGCGCTTGCCGGTTTCCTTGCGCAGCGACTTGAGCGCCGCTTCGAAGGCGGCTTGCGCCTGCGGCTGCTCGCCGCGCAGCGACAGGATCGCAGCGCGCGGAAAATCCGCTCTCACCGAGTCGCAGCCGTCGAGCAGCGCGGCGGCTTCGTCGAGCTGGCCGCAGAGCAGCAATTGTTCCGCGAAGGCCAGCTTGAGATTGCCGGCTTCCGCGGAATCGGCGACATCCGTGGCAAGGCGCTGCCGCGTCCAGTCGCGCAGCGGCGACAGAGACTCAGGCTCGTCCTGCGCATGCGCCAGCAGGCAGGCCATGGCCTCGTCCTGCACGGCCGGATGCAGATGCGAAAACAGCGCCGCATCGAAGGGTTGTCCGAACAGCACGACGTAGGGATGCAGCTGCCGGTATTCCGGGAAGCGGGTGCAGGTTTCCAGCCAGGGCGTCACCTTGTCCGGCGGCTGACCCTGCAACAGGGCCATGCGCAGCCGCGACAGCGCCTGCCGGTAGCTGCGCAGGAAAACATAGCCGTCGTAGGTGCGGCCCACCGGCGTCGCGCTTTCGACGGCGCGGCACAGGGCGCCGAAGGAAGGACTGTCGAGCGCCGCATGGAGCGCGGCATGCAGCAACGCATCGCGACAGACGTAGCCGTTGCCTGGCGCATCCTGCAGCAGCGCCTTGCGCTTCATGGCGTCGATCAGCATCGCCAGCGTATCGGAGGTATAGGGAAGGCCTTCGTCGTCGATGGCACCCAGCATGCGCAGGCATTCGAGCAGCCGCACCTTGCCGAGCGGTTCGCTGTGCAGCGCCAGCAGCGAAACGAGCGTGCGCTCGGCTGCCGTGCAGGCCTGGAGGTGATCCTGGGCGGCGTTGTCGGCGTTGTCGATCACCGGGTCAGGCACCATGGGCAATGAGGGAAAGTGAACAATACGGCATCACGGGAGCGGATGAATGCGAGGATCGGCATGCATGCATTTTACCGCCTGTCGCCGGCAGCGGCCTTGCATCCAGCTGTCCGGGCTTTACTGGTCCAGCTCCTTGTAGGCGCGGAAGATGCCGTCGTTGTTGAAGGCCTGCCGGCGCTTGGAGGTCAGATAGGCCTTGATGCGCTTGCGGGCAGCGACGCGGTCATGCAGCGCCGCCAGCAGGGGAGTGTCTTTCTCCACCCGCTTCATGTTGCGCGGGAAGGCGTAACGCAAGCCTTCGATCAGCTGGAACATCGACAGGTCGGCATAAGTGATTGCGCTGCCTGCCAGCCAGTCGGTGCCGGCAGGATTGCGTGCAATGACCGATTCGAAATAGTGAAGAAATTTCGGCAGGCGCATCTGCGTGAAGTCCTGTGCGCGGCGCAGCGCTTCCGGTTTCTGGTCTTCGTAATACAGGCCGCTGCCGATCGGATGATGGGTATCGTGCGCTTCGGTGAGCATGTCGGCGATGGTGAGCTGCAGCTGATGCACCCACAGGCGCCCTGCCTCATCGTCGGGCACCAGACCGAGCCGGGGCCCGAGGAAAAGCAGGATATTGGCCGTCTGCGCAATGATCTGTTCGCCCGCTTTCAGGAAGGGCGGCGCGAACGGCAGGTGGACGAGTTCCGGGCTTTCCATCAGCCGCATCATCGCCGCCATGCCCATGCCGCTGCTTTCGGCGCGGCGGCAAACATCGACATAATCGGCGCCCGCCTCTTCCAGCGCCAGGCGGATGAATTCGCCGCGCCCCTGGATGCCCGGCCAGTAATACAGTTCGTATTGCATGCATCGCTCTCCTGTTGTCGATGTTCCCTCTTAGCATGAAACATCGCCTGAAAATGCGCGATCCATTGTATTGAATCGCCCTGCCACCATGCTGGGATAGAACAAAGGTGAGCAAAGGAGAACAAAGCGCACAGGCCGGCGGCAGGTTCCCACGCCGCGTCGTATCATGGTTGCACATCAGGCCATGGAGGAAGACATGAGCGACAACTTGACCGAAGAAGCAGGCCGGCCCGACTGGCGCGACAACGGCGTGCGCGTGGTGCCCGGGGACAATCTCGACACCAACACGCCGCAGACGCCCGGCATGAACCGGGCCGCCGCGATCAATTACGCGCGGGTCGGCGCGCAAAAGCTGTGGGCCGGCACGGTGACCATTCATCCGAATGCAAAGACCGGCGCGCATCATCACGGCGCGCTGGAAAGCGTGATCTACGTGGTGCGCGGCCGGGCGCGCATGCGCTGGGGCAACGAACTGGAATACACCGCCGAAGCCGGCCCCGGCGATTTCATCTACGTGCCGCCTTATGTGCCGCACCAGGAAATCAATGCCAGCGAAAACGAGCCGCTGGAATGCGTGCTGGTGCGCAGCGACAATGAAGCGGTAGTCATCAACCTCGATATTGCCGCCGTGGAACGGCCGCAGGAAGTGCATTGGGTCGATCCTATCCACAAGCATCCGCATCCTTGAACGACTTGTGATTGACGAGTCTGCAATGTGTTTCGCCGCATGTTGCAACTCTTCCCTTTTGCCAGAACGATTTGCCCGCAGATAAGTCTATCCAGGCGGACAGTTTCCAGCTCATGCGAGCTCTCCTGTCCGCGCTTTCCGACTGATTTTGCCGACCGCTTGCACTCATGGCCCTCAAGTTTGCTTCTTCACGCCTTGCCCAATTCATCCGCCGCCGCGGCATCTCCATTGCCGCAGCTTCCAGCCTGGTTTCCGTACTGGCCGCCGCCGGCTGCGGCCAGCTTGCGCACAAGGAGCGCGAGCTGACCTTCCGCGTCGAACCCGGCACGGCAAGCTGGTACAGCGGCCTGCCCGAGGGCCTGGTGGAGTCCAATCTCGTCGTGCAGGCCGACGGCAAGAGCCAGAACCTGCACACCTGGTGGTGGCCGGCAGACAAGCCGGATGCGCCGGCGGTGCTCTACCTGCACGGCGCGCGCTGGAATCTCACCGGACAGCTGTTCCGCATCCAGCAGCTGCATGATTTCGGCTTTTCCGTGCTCGCGGTGGACTACCGCGGCTTCGGCAAGAGCGACGGCGACCTGCCCTCGGAGCGCACCGTGTATGAAGACGCGCAGGTCGCCTGGAAGCACCTGGCCAGCCTGCAGCCGGATGCCGGCAAGCGCTTCATTTACGGCCATTCGCTGGGCGGCGCGATCGCCATCGACCTGGCCGCGCATCTGAACGGAAGCGACGACGACAGAGACGAAGGCAAAGCCGCGCAACCGGCGGCGAAGGGCTTGATCGTCGAATCCTCGTTCACCTCGCTGGCCGACATCGCCCGCTCGCTCACCTATCCCTGGCTGCCGCTGCAGCTGCTGCTGTCGCAGAAATTCGATTCTGTCGGCAAGATCTCTCGCGTCGGCATGCCGGTGCTGATCGTGCACGGCTCCAGCGACCGCTACGTGCCGTCGCGCTTCAGCGAGAAACTCTACGAAGCCGCCGGCGGCAGGAAGAAGCTGATCCTGGTGGAAGGCGGGACGCACAACAACAGCATGCGGCTGGGCGCGACGGAATATCGTCAGGCGTTCAAGGAGTTGTTCGGGCTGGCGCCGGATCCGGCGTGACGATTCAAGTCAGGTAGCACGACGCAGCGACTTCTTAACGCAGGAATTATTGTTATTGCATTTTTCCTGCTTCAGAATCGCGCAACGCTGAACGGCGCAAAGCGCGCCATATCGAACCGCCCGCGCATGCCCTGCGCTATCCAGCGCGCGGTATTGATCGATCCGGTCACGCCGAGATGGCCGTGACCGAATGCGCACCACAGGCCGGGAAGCTTCGGCACCGGGCCGATGACCGGCAGCGAATCGGGCAGGCAGGGGCGATGGCCCATCCATGCCGATGCACCTTCCAGCCGCAGTCCAGGAAGCCCTTCGGCGGCGGCCACGCCCAGCAGTTCGCTGCGGCGCGGGGTCGGCGGCATGGATAGTCCGCCGAATTCGACCGTGCCGGAAATGCGCATACCGGTCTCCATCGGGACCATGAACACCTTGCGATCGGCAAGCACCAGCGGCCTCGATATCGACACGCCCGGATCGGCTACATGCAGGTGATAGCCGCGCTGGCTTTCCAGCGGCACACGCAGGTTAAGCATGCGCAGCAGTTCGGCGGACCAGATGCCGGCGGCCATGACGACGTGCGCAGCCTGCAAGCCGGATTGCTCGCACTCCACCTGCCATGCACCGCTGCGTTCGGATGAAGGCTGCAGACGCCGCACGCGATCGCGAATCAATTTCACGCCCTGCTGGCGCACCGCCTGCGCGATCGCGCCCGCATAGCGGAAAGGTTCCGTCACCGCCCCCTGCTCCGGCATGAAGATGCCTGCGCGGTAGGCATTGCTGACGGCGGGTTCCAGCGCACGGATGCCGTCGGCATCGAGCTGCTCGAAGCGCACGCCGTGTCCTTCGCGCAGGCGCCAGCCGCCGGTATCCTTGCCGATTGCCGCCGCATCGCGATACAGGTGAAGCTGGCCGGTCTGCACCACGCGCTGCGGACAGCCGACTTCGCGCGCAAGCGCCTGGTGATTCGCCAATGCGTCGGCAAACAGATCCTGCAGCGCCTGCGCGATCTGCTCGACCCGCTCGGGCGTGGCCGATGCGACGAAGCGCCGCAGCCAGGGCGCCGCGCGCAGCCAGTAATGCCACGGCACATGCAGGGGACTGTCCGTATCCAGCAGCATGCCGGCCGCATTCTTCATCACGCCGGGCATGGCCAGCGGCGCCACCGAACCGGCGGAGATCGCCCCGGCATTCCCGTATGAACACTGCGAGCCGGGCTCCTCCGGATCGACGATGCTTATCTCGTAACCGGCCTTGCGCAATTCATGCGCGACGCACAGGCCGACGATGCCGGCGCCGATGACGATGACGGAAGACTCAGATACCGCTTGCTTTGCTTTCTCCATCCGCGCATGTTAACCCGTTAAGGCGGCCCATGCTGGCGACCGGTTCGAAAGCGGTGCACACTGGCGCAAAGTCAATCAATGGAGCACGACATGGCCGATCTCGATGCAATCCGCACGATGCTCATCCGCTTCCGCGATGAGCGCAACTGGAAACAGTTTCACAACCTGAAGAACCTGATCATCTCGCTCAACCTTGAAGCGGCGGAACTGCTCGAGCTGACCCAATGGAAGTCCGACGAGGAATTGCTGCGGCTGTCGGCATCGGACGAGACGTTTCGCGAACAGCTGGCCGACGAGTGCGCGGATGTCCTGCTTTATCTGCTGCTGGTGGCGGGAGAAGGCGGCATCGATCTGCTGAAGGCGGCGGAGAACAAGCTGCGGAAGAATGCGGAGAAGTACCCGGTCGAAGAATCGTATGGATCGGCGGCGAAATACACCGAGCTCAAGCAGCGCAGCCGCGCGGATAAAAGCTGATTGCGCACGCATGCGGCCCGACCGCGGGCTGATCGAACCGCACTCATCTTCACCGATTCCGGCGCGGTGCGCAAGCCGCAAATGCTGCATTCATGTCAATGTGGCATTGGAGGAACAGCACTTTTAACGGAAATCAAACGCCGGCGCAGATCGTCGGAGACGCCTCGAATACTCGATTACTCTCATCGAACCCCACACGGGGTTTCTTCACAATTCGCTTCGAGGTGTTACATGAAATCAGGGATTCAAGGCGTTATCGGTGCATGCATCTGCGTTCTGCTGGCTGGCTGCGGAGGCAGCGAGCCCACCACGTCATCAGGTTCTTCCGCGAGCCTGCCATCCACCGTTGCAGTGAGCGGCAATGCATCGACAGCGCAGCAGCCATCGGCGCAAAGCCATGCGGCCCCCGCAGCATTCGCTGCCATGCTGCTTGACGCGCCGGCCGACGGCAGCGCACCCAAGGGCACCGTCCGTCTGCAGGTCCGCGGCAGCGGACTGGAAAACGTCGAGCTTCTCCCCACCGGCAGCTACACACCCAAGCTGGGCACATTCACCATCTCCGCGGACAAGACGCTGGCATGGCTGGACTTCGATACGACCTCGCTGCCGAACGGCGTGCTGCTCGCCCGCATCGTGGCATTCAGCGCACCTGCCGGCCAGGGCGGCATGGCGGTTGAAGTCATGCCGACGCGCCGCTGGGAACTGTTCAATGATCCGCAGCCCACCCTGAAGGGCCCGATCCCCGCAGCGTCCTACATGCCGCAAGTCTTCCTGACCCTCGGCGACCTGCCCTATGTGGATCCGCAGCCCCTGCGCGACATGATGGCCCTCGGCGACGGCGCCTATCAGCAGATGTTGACCAGCAACGGCGCGCAAGTGCGGCAGACGCTGCGCACCTACATTCCCGCACACGTTGTCCTGATGCCGACGCCGCGAGGATTCATCGGTCCATGGGACTCATGCCTGCAGTCGCTGGGCGCCCCCGCCTGCCGCCTCGCAATGAGCTCGATGATTTCGATCATGGACAACAAGCCGCATTGAACACATTGGGCAGTTCTTACTTTTCCGTTCATGGAGTCGCCGCCAGGCTCCGATCCAGCAAGAAGACCCGGGCCGCGTCCGCAGCGCGGCTCGGGTGTGGCAGAACAAACTTCGGAGGAATCCGGACGAACGCGGGCATGGGATTTATAATTTCCACTTTCTCAGCAAAGGAAAGTCCATGCCCTCTCCCCTGCGCCGCCTGTCCGCCCTCTTCGCCCCCTTGTCATTAAGCCTTGCGATGGCGGCAGCGCCGTCCTTTGCACAGATCAAGATCGGCGTCACCATCTCTTCCACCGGCCCCGCGGCCGCGATCGGCATTCCGACCAAGAATGCCATGCTGCTCTGGCCCAAGGAAATCGCCGGCCAGAAGGCCGAGTACATCATCCTTGACGATGCTTCCGACGTCACCAGCGCCACGCGCAACATGCGCCGCCTGACCGCCGAAGAGAAAGTGGATGCGGTCGTGGGCCCGGTCACCACGCCGAACGCGCTGGCGATGCTGGATATCGCGGCCGAAACGGAAACCCCGATGATCGCGCTGGCGGCGTCGGCTGCCATCGTCGAGCCGATGGACGCCAAGCGCGCATGGGCATTCAAGATTCCGCAGAACGACTCGCACATGGCGACCATCATCACCCAGCACATGTCCGACAACGGCGTAAAGACCGTCGGCTTCATCGGTTTCGCCGATGCCTACGGCGAAGGCTGGTGGCGCGAGTTTTCCAAAGTGGCTGAGATCCGCAAGCTCAAGATCGTGGGCAGCGAGCGCTATGCGCGCACCGATACCAGCGTCACCGGCCAGATTCTCAAGCTGATGTCCGCCCAGCCCGACGCCATCCTGGTGGCAGGCTCGGCAACGCCGGCTGTGCTGCCGCAGAAAACGCTGGTCGAGCGCGGCTACAAGGGACGCATCTACCAGACTCACGGCATCGGCACGCTCGACTTCCTGCGGGTCGGCGGCAAGGATGTGGAAGGTACCTTCTTCCCGTCCGGCCCCGGCGTCGTGGCGAAAACCTTGCCCAACTCCAACCCGATCAAGAAGACCGGCATGGAGTTCCTGCGCCGCTACGAAGCCGCGTATGGCCCTGACACGATGACGCAATTCTCGGCCGATGCCTGGGGCGCTTACCTGCTGCTGGAAAATGCGATGCCGCAGGCGCTCAAGGCGGGCAAGCCCGGCACCAGGGAATTCCGCGCCGCGCTGCGCACTGCGATCGAAAACACGAAGAACCTGATGGTGCCGCAGGGCGTGATCAACATGAACCCGAAGGATCATGTCGGCCTGGACCAGCGTTCGCGTGTGATGGGCAGGATCGTCAACAATAAATTCACCTACGCCTACGGCGGCGAATAAAGCCAACGAAGTCGACTAAACTCGGCACAGACGAAGCCCGGTGGACGGAAGTCCGCCGGGCTTTATTTTTTGCACATCTTGTTTCCTATCTGCGGCAACAGCCATACCGCCAGCAACAGCAGGCTGTTGATCAGGAGCAGCCAGTAAAGCTCTGTCTGTGTATGTGACAGCACAGGCGCTGCATGCGCATCGTCATGATTGGCCGGATAGCCTGCCAGGGAATACAGCGTGAATGTAATGCACGCCGCAAGCGTGGCGCCCAGCAGGAGACGCGCCGCGAACACGCGCAACAGATGGCAGACAAACAGCAGAGCAAGGCCGCCATAGGCGATCCAGAACAGCAGCCGGTCAAATGCGCCGGCGGACCAATGGAAGCTGATCGTATCCTTGACCTCGACATATCCGCCGAATGCGATGGCACTGACCAATGAGACAAGCAGCAAGCAGGAAGTCGTCAACACGCGGGAAATCATGGCGCTCATATCCTGATGATCAAAGGTTTCGTCAGCGGCCTGGTCATGATGTCGGAAAAGACGACGAAGTCGCCACCCCGCGCGTGTCGTTTGCGCCATTCCCGGAAGCTGTGGTTTTCGACGAACACCTTTCCGGGACTGTACAGGGTCGATGCACCGTCACGCCCCCAATGCCCGAGCGGCTCGTCATCCGCCGTGAAGTCGTAGTTGTCGCGGACATAGAAATGCAGCGCATGGATGTCGACCTGATGCGAACAGCCGTCGACCCGTTTGGATAAAGGTTGCACAAAGCCGCTTACTGCCATATGCAGGGTGAAACTGCCAAGTGCGCAGTCGAGCGGATCGGTGCTGCTTCCGAATCCGACTCTGATCATGTTCAGGTGCGCGGTCTCGTGAAGGATAACGGCATCGGTCGCGCCGCCGATCGCGCAACGTGTGCCTGACAGCAGTGCCGAGCGCATGAGCACTCTTTTCAGCTCCCTTGCCGCAGCCGGCGTCTGCGTGCGCTGGATTTCGAGCATCGATATGGCCTTCCTTGCTCTGGCAAAGCCGGCAAGCCATGACATCTTCAGAACGGCAGTATCAATGTTCTTCCGTGAGACTGCACGGAAGTCGACCGCACCTGATTTCCATGACGGCGGGAGAATGAAAGAAGGGCTATTGAACCAGCGCTTCATCAATGCAGCGCCGACGCCTGCATGCATACGCGCCATGACCTCCGGGATCTCGATCAGCTGGAAGTCCCTGAAGCAGGCTTCGTTGGATTGCGCCATGGTTGCGGCTTCAGTAGAGACGGTACGCATGACGCTTGCATAGGTTTCCCGCAGAGCTTGGCTGATCGACATTGCCATCCTTTCAACAAGACAAGGCCGAAGGATAGCAATACAGTTAACAATCAGGCAATGCAACAGCCCTGCGTCTTCTTGCGCATTTTTCGATGTGTGCGGTATCGAGTACAGATGCCGACGCCGCGACTCGTCGCATCAGAGCACTTTGCGGGCACCCGCAACCAACGAACCGGCAACAGCAAAAAGGGCCAATCGACTGGCGACTGGCCCTTTTATTTTTGCGGTCATCATGAAACCAATGCGCTGGCCCGCCGACCAGGCAGGCTGCAGCCTCATGTCAAACGTCGATATTACCCGCCTGCAGCGCATTGAGTTCAATAAACGCCCTGCGCGGCTCGACATCGTCGCCCATCAGCGTGGTGAAGATCTGATCAGCTGCAATCGCATCCTCGATCTGCACCTTCAGCAGGCGGCGCACGGTCGGGTCCATCGTGGTTTCCCACAGCTGCTCGGGATTCATCTCGCCCAGACCTTTGTAGCGCTGCTTGGAGACGCCGCGCTCGGCTTCGTCACGCAGCCAGGACATCGCTTCATGGAAGTCGCGGATCGCGAATTCCTTGGCCTTGTCGCCTTGGCCCCGGCGCACCATCGCGCCCGGGCCGATCAGGCCCTTGAAGGTGGCGGCGGCGCTGGCCAGCACCTGGTAGTCCGGGCCGTGGACGAAATCGGCGTCGATGGTGCTGATCTTCAGATTGCCGAAGTGGCGGCGCTGGATGCGCAGCATGTGCTTGTCGGACAATTCGTCGGACTTCACCAGCACTTCGACGTCCGGATCATTGATGGCCTTGGTGAGCGCCTGCGCCGAATCTTCCGCATTGGCGACGTTGTCGAGATTGAGCGTCACGCCGGTCATGATGGCCGACAGCGCCGCATCGTCGACCGCACGCGACAGGCGCATGATGATGGCGTTGGCGGTGTTGTACTGGCGGACCAGTTCCGACAGCGCATCGCCGATGATGGGCTGGCCGTTCTCGGTCGGAATCAGCGCCGCATCGTTGAGCGCGATCTGCATCATGTACTGCGCTTCCTCGACGTCGTCCTTCAGGTAGCGCTCGTCGCGGCCGTGCTTGACCTTGTACAGCGGCGGCTGGGCGATGTAGACGTGGCCGCGCTCGACCAGCTGCGGCATCTGGCGGTACAGCAGCGTCAGCAGCAGGGTGCGGATGTGGGCGCCGTCGACGTCCGCATCGGTCATGATGATGATGCGGTGGTAACGCAGCTTCTCGACATTGAATTCATCCGGGCCGATGCTGGTGCCGAGCGTGGCGATCAGCGTCGTGATCTGCTCGGAGGACAGCATCTTTTCGAAGCGGGCCTTCTCGACGTTGAGCACCTTGCCGCGCAGCGGCAGGATGGCCTGGAACTTGCGGTCACGGCCCTGCTTGGCGGAGCCGCCCGCGGAGTCACCCTCGACGATGTAGAGTTCGCACAGCGCCGGGTCCTTTTCCTGGCAGTCGGCCAGCTTGGCCGACAGGCCGAGGCCGTCCATCACGCCCTTGCGGCGGGTCAGCTCGCGCGCCTTGCGTGCGGCTTCGCGCGCACGCGCGGCTTCGACGATCTTGCCGCAGATGATCTTGGCATCGTTCGGCTTTTCCATCAGGTAGTCGGTGAGCGTCTTGGCGACGATTTCCTCGACCGGGCCGCGCACTTCGGACGACACCAGCTTGTCCTTGGTCTGCGAGCTGAACTTCGGTTCCGGCACTTTCACCGACAGCACGCAGGTCAGGCCTTCGCGCATGTCGTCGCCGGCAATCTCGACCTTGGCCTTCTTGGCGAAGTCGTTTTCCTCGATGTACTTGTTGATGACGCGCGTCATCGCCGCGCGCAGGCCGGTCAGGTGGGTGCCGCCGTCGCGCTGCGGAATGTTGTTGGTGAAGCAGAGCACCTGCTCGTTGAAGGCATCGTTCCACTGCATGGAGACGTCGACGCTGATCAGCGTGCCCTGCTCGGACATCTTTTCGCCGGTGGCCTGGAAGACGGTCGGATGCAGCACCGTCTTGGCCTTGTTGATGTATTCAACGAAGCCGCGGGTACCGCCTTCGAATGCGAAATCCTCTTCCTTGCCGGTGCGCTGGTCGCTCAGCTTGATGTGCACGCCGTTGTTGAGGAAGGACAGTTCGCGGATGCGCTTGGCGAGGATGTCGTAGTGGAACTCGACATGGCTGAAGATTTCCTCGTCGGCCCAGAAATGCACTTCGGTGCCGCGCTTGTCGGTTTCGCCGATGACCTTGATCGGCGAAGTGACGACGCCGTCGACGGTTTCCATCTCGCGGTTCTGCACGATGCCCTTGGAGAATTCCATGGTGTGCACCTTGCCGTCGCGGCGGATGGTCAGCTTGAGCAGCTTGGACAGCGCGTTCACGCAGGACACGCCGACGCCGTGCAGTCCGCCGGAGACCTTGTAGGAATTCTGGTCGAACTTGCCGCCGGCGTGCAATTCGGTCATTACGATTTCGGCGGCGCTGCGCTTGGGATCGTGCTTGTCGTCCCACTTGATGCCGGTGGGAATGCCGCGGCCGTTGTCGGTGATCGAGATCGAGTTGTCGGAATGGATGGTGACGTGGATCTCGCTGCAGTAGCCCGCCAGCGCTTCATCGATCGAGTTGTCGAGCACTTCGAACACCAGGTGGTGCAGACCGGTGCCGTCAGACGTATCCCCGATGTACATGCCGGGGCGCTTGCGTACCGCTTCCAGTCCTTCCAGGATCTGGATGGAGGAGGCGCCGTACTGGCTTTGCTGCGGTTGCGGAATGGTTTCTTGAGGAATCGCGGACATGGCTGCTTTCTGATGAAACGAATGACGACTAAAAGAACGATCCGGCTGACGGCGCCCGTTGTTCACGAAAGCGCGGCCGGCAGCCGGCAAATGAATATTTCATAAATGCGGCAAAGGGGCTCGCTCGACTGCAGCGGCCCCCTTTGCTTGCTTCCCTGTGCAAGGCATCAAATACGCATCGGCATCACGACATACTTGAAGTCGCCGTTTTCCGGCACGGTGATCAATGCCGACGAATTGGCGTCTCCGAGCGCGATGTTGACGTTGTCGCTCTTGAGGTTGTTCAGGACGTCGAGCAGGTAGGTCACGTTGAAGCCGATATCGATGGCGTCGCCGCCATAATCGATCTCGAGTTCTTCCACCGCTTCTTCCTGGTCGGCGTTGGTCGAGCTGATCTTCAGGCTGCCCGGGCTGATGATGCAGCGCACGCCCTTGAACTTGTCGCTGGTCATGATGGCCGCGCGCTGCAGCGAATGCAGCAATGTCTGGCGGTCGATCGTGAAGTTGTTCTTGTAACCCTTGGGGATGACGCGGGTGTAATCGGGGAACTTGCCTTCGACGAGCTTGGAAATCAGCTCGATGTCGGCGAAGCTCAGCTTGACCTGGTTGTTGGCGATCTCGAGGTCAACCGGCTGGTCGCTGTCCTCGAGCAGGCGCTGCAGTTCCAGGATGGTCTTGCGCGGAATGATGACTTCCTGGCGCTCGAAGTCCTGGTCGGTCTCGACCTGGCAGAAGGCGAGGCGGTGGCCGTCGGTGGCAACGGCGATCACGTTCTTGCCGTCGACCACCAGGAGCAGGCCGTTCAGGTAATAGCGGATGTCCTGCTGGGCCATCGAGAAATGGACCATGTTGAACAGATGCTTGAGCGTCTTCTGCGGCAGGCTGACCTTGGCATTGAAGTGCTCCGCCTGGGCGACCGTCGGAAACTCTTCCGCGGCCAGCGTCTGCAGCGCGAAGCGCGACTTGCCGGACTGGACCGTCATGCGCTTGTTGGCCAGGGACAGCGTCACGTCGCCGGAATCGGGCAGCGCGCGCAGGATATCGAGCAGCTTGCGCGCGGCCACCGTGGTGGCCGCCACTTCGCCGCCGGCACCGACGTCGGCATGCGTGGTGATCTGCACTTCGATGTCGGTCGACAGGAAAGACACCTTTTCGCCTTCCTTGCGAATGAGGATATTGGCCAGAATCGGCAGCGTGTGCCGACGCTCGACAATACCACTCACGATCTGCAGCGGCCGGAGAAGCGTGTCGCGTTGGGTTTTCACCAATTGCATGCTTTTTATCCTTGTGTGAGTTGAGACGATGCTGTGAATCGGAGCAAAGGCCGGCCGCTTCCTGGCTTCTGGCTGGGGCGGTGCGGACCGGATTACATTAGAGCACTTTCGGCTTGACTGTACTGCCGATCCCGGTTGATTTGTCTGCAGCACTGCGTTGTGTGGGGACGCCGAGTCCTCCTTGCCATGGCCCCGCCATGTCGCGTCACCACGCCTTGTTCCGCAGGCAAATCACCTCGGCCTCGCCTAGTCCAGCCAAGCCGAAAGCGCTCTAGCGCTGAATACCCTCTATTTTGACAGAAAAAGGTTCCCTCCAATGAATTTGAAGGGCCGTTTGTTCGCCCAAAGGCAGGGGAATCCGGCGTCCGCGGCAGGGGACTTATCCACAAGCTTCCGGGCAGCGGAAAATCAACCCTTGAGCGTCTGTTCGAGCACGTGCAGCTCGTGATTGACTTCCGGGTTCTTGCTGCGGTCGGCGGCGATCTTGCGTACCGCATGCAGCACCGTCGTATGGTCGCGGCCGCCGAACAGCTCGCCGATCTCGGGCAGGCTCTTCTGCGTCAGCTCCTTTGCCAGGTACATCGCAATCTGGCGCGGACGGGCGATATTGGCCGGGCGCTTCTTGGAGTACATGTCGGCGACCTTGATGTTGAAAAAGTCGGCGACGGTCTTCTGGATGTTCTCGACCGATATCTGCCTATTTTGGACCGAAAGCAGATCTTTCAATGCCTCCTTGACAACATCGATCGTAATATCCTTGCCGTGGAAGCGCGAGTAGGCGAGGATTTTCCTCAACGCGCCTTCAAGCTCGCGCACGTTCGAGCGCAGGTGCTTGGCGACGAAGAAGGCGACGTCGTCCGACAGCACCGCGCCTTCCTGGGCGGCTTTCTTGAGCAGAATGGCAACCCGCATTTCCAGCTCCGGCGGCTCCACCGCGACGGTCAGGCCGGAATCGAAGCGGGAAATCAGCCGGTCATCCATGCCGCTGATTTCCTTGGGATAGGTATCGCTGGTGATGATGATCTGCTTCTTGGCGGCAATCAGCGCTTCGAAGGCATAAAAGAATTCTTCCTGGGTGCGGCTCTTTCCGGCAAAGAACTGGATATCGTCGATCAGCAGCATGTCCAGCGAATGGTAGTAACGCTTGAAATCGTCGAAGCCCTTGCGCTGGTAAGCAGTCACTACGTCGCGAACGTACTGCTCGGCGTGGATGTAGCGGATGCGGACGTTCGGATTCTCGCCGAGAAGCTGGTTGCCGATGGCGTGGATCAGGTGGGTTTTGCCGAGGCCGACGCCGCCATAGAGGAACAGCGGGTTGTAGGAAACCCCGGGATTGTTGGCCACCTGGATGGCTGCGGCGCGCGCCAGCTGGTTGGCCTTGCCGGTGACGAAACTCTCGAAGGTCAGCGCGGCGTTGATCTTGCTCTGGTCGCGCTTCTTTGTATCTTCGATAACAATGTCGGCGCGCTCGATCGGATCGGGAATGTCGTCAAGCGGGTTGGCGCTGCCTTGGGCAGCCTGGCCATGCTGGCTGGAGGAAGACTGGCCGGCGGCAGGAGAGGGTGCCGACGAAGGCTTGCGCACGCCGTTTCCCCGCGGGTCGAGCACGAACTGCACATCGATGGGCGCTTCCCAATATTCGTGCGCGAGGGTGGTGATGCGGCCGGCGAACTGGGTCTTCACCCAGTCGAGCTTGAATCGGTTCGGCGCTGCGATGCGCAGGCGGCCGTCCACGAAATCGAGCGGCGCCAGCGGCTTGATCCACGCGCTGAACTGCTGCGGCGTAAGTTCCTGCTCCAGCATGGCAGAGCAAGTTTGCCAAAAATCTTCCATGTACTTTTCTGTTGTCTTGTTATGTGGAACGAACTTGGCCTGCGTCCGGCCAAACCCGCTTTGCCAGGAAAATAAGCCTTCCGGGGTCTGAAGCTGTCCACATGGGAGAGCTATTCTACCTTCGGGAACCTGAGTTATCCACAGGCTGCGTCATTTTTCCTACACAATAAATTGCTTGCCATCGACCGTATTTTCGGCATGCGCACGCCAATCCGCACGATTGTGCTTATTTCATGCAAGGAAATACACAGCCGGTCCCGGCAGTGCCATCATGGCAATGCCGGCGCGGCGCTTCGCCATTCCGGCGTGCCTAAATAATTGACAGGGAAACGCAAAACAGTGTCTAATTGCGGGTTCACTGCCTGTTGCGTTTTGTGTGTGTTGCGCACAAAACAAGAATGGGCCGCTGATGATTCCACCCATTTTTGCTGAATAGCGAGACCAACATGAAACGTACTTACCAACCTTCCGTCGTCCGCCGCAAGCGCACCCATGGCTTCCGCGCACGCATGGCAACCCGCGGTGGCCGCGCTGTCCTCAACGCTCGTCGCGCCAAGGGCCGCAAGCGCCTGGCCGTCTAAGCCACATCGACCCAACCGACGCTGCCGGCCGTGAGTGAACCTCGTTCACACAGCTACGCACGCGATCGGCGAATCGTTAAAACGGATGATTTTTCATCCGTTTTTCGTTTGCGGCCCGTCTATCGGACCGCGCATTTCGTCCTCTACGCGCGCAGCAACCAGTTGAGCCATGCCCGGCTCGGCATTGTCGCTGCCAAGCGCTTTGCGCCGCGCGCGGTCACTCGCAACACCATCAAGCGCGTCACGCGCGAACTGTTCCGCCAAGCCGAATTGCCGACGATCGACTGCATCGTCCGTCTTTCCAAGCCCGTCAACTCGAAGGCCGGACCGGCCACCACGCCCGGCCTGAAAGCCCTGCTGCGCGCCGAACTGGCGCAGCTGCTGAATTCACAGACGCGGGCACGGAAATGAAATCGCTTTTGCTGCTACTATTGCGCGCGTACAAGCTGGGCATCAGCCCGTTCCTCGGGCCGAAATGCCGTTTTCATCCGAGCTGTTCCGAATATGCGACCGAAGCCATTCGCGAGCATGGCGCGGCGGCGGGCAGCCTGCTGACGGCAAAGCGCTTGTGCAAATGCCATCCATGGCATCCCGGAGGATTCGACCCGGTGCCGAGAAAGAAGACGGATGCATCGAAAGACGAAGGCTGCGGCTGCCATCACCACTGAATTTTCCTGACCACTGACTGACTATATTTATGGATATCCAACGTACCGTCCTGTGGGTTGTGTTCTCGTTGTCCCTGCTGCTGTTATGGGACAACTGGATGCGCTACAACGGCAAGCCCTCGATGTTCTTCCCGAGCGCTACCCAACAAGCGGCCGCGCCGGCGGCAGCGGGCGGCAGCCCGGCCAAGGGTGACGTGCCGCAGGCCAGCGCAAACGCCGCGCCGGGCGCCACCGCAGCGGCCGTTCCCTCCGGCGCGCCTGCCGCGAAGAGTGAAATCATCACCATCACGACCGATGTCGTGAAGGTGGATGTCGATACCCTGGGCGGCGAAATCAAGCGCCTGGAACTGCTCAAGCACAAGGATGCGGTGGATCCGACCAGGAACATGGTGCTGTTCGAGACCGGCGGAAAGCACACCTATCTCGGCCAGACCGGCCTGATCGGCGGCGATTTCCCGAATCACAAATCGGTCTTTACCGCCCGCCCCGGCCCGCGCACGCTTGACGGCAGCGACACGGTGCAGCTGGTGCTGGAAGCGGAGCAGGGCGGCGTCAAGCTGGTCAAGACACTGACCTTCAAGCGCGGCGACTACACCATCGGCACACGGCATGAAGTGGTCAACAACAGCGGCGCGCCGATCAATCCGTCGCTCTATCTGCAGCTGGTCCGCGACGGCAACAAGCTGGAAGGCGAGTCACACTTCTACAGCACCTTTACCGGTCCGGTGGTCTATACCGACGCGGAAAAATTCCAGAAAATGACCTTCGACGACGTCGCGGCGGGCAAGGCCAAGCATGCCAGCAAGGCAAACGACGGCTGGGTGGCGCTGGTTCAGCATTATTTCGTGACCGCGATCCTGCCGCCGCAAAACGTGGCGCGTGAAATCTATACCAAGAAAATCGGCGACAACCTGTTCTCGACGGGCACCATCCTGCCGGTCGGCACGGTGGCTCCCGGCGCTACCGCAGCGCTCGACTCGCGCCTGTATTCGGGTCCGCAGGAATCTGACACGCTGGAAAAGCTGGCGCCGGGCCTGGACCTGGTCAAGGATTACGGCGTTCTCACCATCATCGCCAAGCCGATCTTCTGGCTGATGGTGCAGATCCACAAGGTCCTCGGCAACTGGGGCTGGACCATCATCGCGCTGACCGTGCTGATCAAGCTGGCCTTCTTCCCGCTGTCGGCGGCCAGCTACCGCAGCATGGCCAAGATGAAGACCGTGACGCCGAAAATGCAGTCGATCCGCGAGCGCTTCAAGTCCGATCCGGCCAAGATGAACCAGGCCATGATGGAGCTCTACCGCACAGAGAAGATCAATCCGCTGGGCGGCTGCCTGCCGATCGTGGTGCAGATCCCGGTCTTCATCGCGCTCTACTGGGTGCTGCTGGCATCGGTGGAAATGCGCAACGCGCCGTGGCTGGGCTGGATTCACGATCTGGCCGCACCTGACCCGTGGTACATCCTGCCGGTGCTGATGGCGGTCTCGATGTTCATCCAGACCAAGCTCAATCCGACGCCGCCGGATCCGATCCAGGCCAAGGTGATGATGTTCATGCCCATCGTGTTCTCGGTCATGTTCTTCTTCTTCCCGGCTGGCCTGGTCCTGTACTGGGTGGTGAACAACGTGCTGTCGATCGCGCAGCAGTGGGTGATTACCAAGAACATCGAAAGCGCCAAACCGGCATAATCGGTTCAGCCGCCGACAAAAGCCCGTGCGCCGCACGGGCTTTTTTATTTGTTGCGAGCCGTTTTGTCCTTGTGGCAAATCGGCATCGTGCCGCAGGCCGGCAGTTGCAGGCTGCAAACTTCGAAAACTACAATCAGTCCATGAATTACGATTCTTCCCCTATCGCTGCCATTGCCACCGCACCCGGGCGGGGCGGCATCGGCGTGGTGCGCGTTTCCGGAAAAAACCTGAGCGCCGTCATGTCGGCAGTCTGCGGCACCAAGGAACTGCAGCCGCGCCATGCCACCTACCTGCCTTTCCGCAATGCCGACGGCAGCGTGATCGACCAGGGCATTGCGCTGTATTTCAAGGCGCCGCATTCGTATACCGGCGAGGATGTGCTCGAGCTGCAGGGCCACGGCGGCCCGGTGGTGATGCAGATGCTGCTGGCGCGCTGCCTGGAGGCGGGCGCCGATATCGATTTGCGGCTGGCGCAGCCGGGCGAATTCACGCATCGCGCCTTCCTCAACAACAAGCTGGACCTGGCCCAGGCGGAAGCGGTGGCGGACCTGATCGAGGCGTCCACCGAAGCCGCCGCGAAGTCGGCTTCCGAATCGCTGTCGGGTGCGTTCTCCAAGGCCATCCATGACCTGGTCGACAAGGTCATTCACCTGCGCATGCTGGTCGAGGCCACGCTCGATTTTCCGGAAGAAGAAATCGACTTCCTGGAGAAGTCGGATGCGCGCGGCCAGCTGGAACGCATCCGGGCCACGCTGGCGGACATCTTCGAGAATGCCTCGCAGGGCGCGCTGCTGCGCGACGGCCTCAACGTAGTGCTGGCCGGCCAGCCGAACGTGGGCAAGTCTTCATTGCTCAATGCCTTGGCCGGCGCCGATGTGGCGATCGTGACGCCGATTGCCGGCACCACGCGCGACAAGGTGACGGAAACCATCCAGATGGAGGGCATTCCTCTCAACATCATCGATACCGCCGGCATCCGCGACGCGGGCGACGAAGTCGAGCGCATCGGCATCGAGCGCACCTGGGGCGAAGTGCACAAGGCCGACGTGATCGTGCATCTGCTCGATGCCAGCCGGGGGCCGACGCGGGCCGACGAAGAGATCGTCGGCCGCTTCCCGCCCAACGTGCCGGTGCTGCGCATCTGGAACAAGATCGACCTGTCCGGCCACAAGCCGGCGGTTGACCGCATGAGCGATGCCACGCACATCTATCTGTCGGCCGCCGAGCGCCTCGGCATCGACCTGCTGCGCGCCGAACTGCTGCGCGTGGCGGGCTGGCAGCAGACCGGAGAATCGCGTTTCCTCGCGCGCGAACGGCATCTGCTCGCGCTGAGGGCGGCGCGCGATCACCTCGACCTGGCCGCCGAATACGTCGCGCAAGGCGAACAGACCAGCGACCAGGCGCTGGACCTGCTGGCCGAGGAATTGCGGATTGCCCAGGAGCGGCTCAACAGCATCACCGGGGAATTCACCTCCGACGATTTGCTGGGCGTGATTTTCAGCCGGTTCTGTATTGGAAAGTAGTAATTACCTGATCATCGCCGGCGCGGTCGTTCGCCGCTGCGTGCTTCACGAAGACGCAGCGAGCGGCGCATCGCCAGGGTGGTGCCGATCAGGACCAGATAACTGCCGAACGCAATAGCGATATCCAACATGGTGCACTCCTTGTGATCGTTTGCTGGCATGGGACGCAAAAGCCATTCCTGCAGCCTTGATTTTGATCAAGACGGAATTTTCCTGAAAAATCATTGGCTTACGGAAATTCATTTCCACTTATCCACATTCTTGTCCACGGAAATTGTGAACAAGCCGGCATGAAGAAGCCGATAAGTAAAGTTCATGCCTTTACATCTGCAAGAAGCCGATGGGCCAGCGCGGTGGCCTGCTCGAGCGCCTGTTCCGGGCTGTCGGAAGGGGCGGCGACGGTATGACGTGCCTCTTCACTCGACTTGCCGTTTTCATGGCTAACCAATACCACTCCCTGGAACTGGCCGTTGGCCAGCTCCTGAATGTCGGCTTGCGCAACCCAGTCTGCCTTGGTGTATTTCACTGCTGCCATGGCGTTCTCCTTTGTTCAAGTCCTCAAGTCGAAGTAGGACTATGCGAAAAGCCAGATGTTCTCGCTTGCTCCCATTTTGACCATGGTGAAAAAATCCTTTCTAAACAAGGAACTAACTTAGTTGACCCAAGCTTATCCACAGGATTGGGCACAGGAAATGTGAATAGTGGGCCTGCGGCGGCCGGCGTGGCCAAAACAAAAACGGCACCCGGAACGGGTGCCGTTTTCAAGAATGCAAACCTTGCGCAGCTTACTGCGTCGTGAAGGTCCAGCTGCGGTCGATATTGCTTGACCATGGTGCATTGTTGCTGCCGACGCCCGACAGCCTGCCGACGAAGCGCACGTCATAGGCAGTGTTTTGAGCCAGCGGCGACAGGGGGATGATGGCAACGGCCGATTCGGGCGTCTGGGCATCGTCCGCCTTTCTCAGCAGACGGACCGGCAGCGCGTTGCCGCCGCGCGGCGTGATGGTGAAGGTCTGCACTTCGAGGCGGTCGGTGATATTGGCATGCACGCTCACCGGGTAGCCAACTTCATTGGCGTTCGGAACCGGGTCCGGCGATTCATTGTCGCTGAAGAAATTGCGCGGCACGCGGGTCTGGTTGGCAACCGGATAATGCACCACATTGCCCTGGGCCAGTCCGCTGTTCAGACCGATTGCGGTGAAATTGGTGGTGAAGTAGGTCAGTCCTCCCGAACGGGCGGCGGACCCGGCGCCTGCTTCCTTGAACATCGGCTCGAAAATCACGAAGCGGTGGTAGATCGCCGCGATCAAGTCTTCGGCGGCATTGAAGCCGGAGGTATCGGTAGTGGCCGAGATCACCTCGCCGTAGGCAAAGCCGCTGGCAGGAATCGCATAGCCGGCTGCGCGCAGCCGGTCGCCGGCGGTGCGGCCGGTGAACGACGGCTTGCCCGCGGTTTGCTCATGGGTGATCGTGTCATTGTCGCGCTGATAGACCGAATGTCCGAGCGCCGCCGTATCGATGACGGTATTGCGATTGACCGCCTGGATGCCGAGCTGGCGGCGGCGGAAGTTGAACCAGTTCAAACCATCGGTTGCCGTGTTGCCGGTAGCCTGCGGAACGCCGGTGTCCTGCGGAGAGATCGAGGCATCTGCATTGGCGGAAGTGGTGACGCTGTTGTTTCCGTCGCTGCCGCCGCCGCAGGCGGTCAGGATCAGCGACGCGAGAAAGAGGGGGATGATCGAGCGTTGTGTTCGCCCCATGAGAATTCCTTTGCAAAATGGGTAGGCCTGACCGGCATACCGTAAAGATAAAACCCGGGTTAGACGGTCGGTTTTACATTCGGTTGCAGCTTGCCTGCAAATCGCCGGCAGCATGGGCACAGCTTCCCACCTTAGTGGAGAGTCGGCCCGTCCGCGTTGATTTATGCCATACGCAAACCTTGTTCAAACTACGAAAACCGGGAAGCGGACGCTGACCTTCAGGCCGGCGCCCCGGCTGCCTTCCGACAGTACGATATCCGCCTTGTGCATGGCGGCAATATCCCGCACGATGGTCAGGCCGAGGCCGCTGCCGTCGGCATTGGCGGCCTGCGAGGCCGCCGCGCGGTAGAACGGCGCGAACACCTTGTCGCGCTCCGGCGGAGCAATGCCCGGGCCGTTGTCTTCGATTTCCAGCAAGCCGCCATCGTCGTTGCATACGCGCAGGCTGACTCTGCCGCCGGCGGGCGTGTAGCGGAGGGCATTGTCGACCAGGTTGGAGATGAGCTCATGCAGCAGCAGCGGATTGGCCTGCACCGTAACGTCTTCCTCGCCATCAGTGTCGAATTCGAGATCGATGTCCTTGCGCACCGCCTGCAGCGCCAGGTCGAGGCCGACCTGGCGAGCGGTTTCCACCAGCGAGACCGGCTGCAGGTCGGCGACCGCGGCGCCATGCTCGGCGCGCGCCAGCGTCAGCAGCCGGTTGGCCAGATGCACCGTGGCATCGGTGGTGCGGGCAATGCTTTCGACGATCTCGCGCATGGCCTTCGGATCGTCGGCCCGCAGCGCCAGTTCGGCCTGGGTCTTGAGCACGGTCAGCGGCGTGCGCAGCTGGTGCGAGGCATCGGCAATGAAGCGCCTCTGGCCGGAAATGAGGGTCTGCAGGCGGGCCATGTAGCCGTTCATCGCGGCCACCAGGGGACGTACTTCGCGGTGGACAAGGTCGGGATCGAAATTGGACAGGTCGGTCGGCGAGCGCGCTTCCACGTCGGCGGTCAGCTGCATCAGCGGGCGCAGCACGAAGCGCACCGCAAACCATGCCAATAGCGCCGCCGCGAGCACCAGCAGGGCTTGGCGCGCCAGGGTGTCGAGCAGGATCTTGCGCGACAGTTCATGCCGGCCTTCCAGCGTTTCCCCGACCTGGATCAGCGCGATGCCGCGCATCGAATCGTCGTACACCGGCTGGTACAGGGCGGCGATGCGGACCGGCTCCTTGCGGTAGGTGGCGTGATAGAAATACACCAGCGCCGGATAGGCATCGGAGCGCGCCGCATTCCTGGGCAGCGGAGGCAGGTCCTCGTAGCCGGACACATGCTCGCCCTTGACGCCGGTGACCCGGTAGTAGATGCGTCCCAGCGTATCGGTTTCGAAACTGTCGAGCGCGACGTAAGGCACGTCGGCCACCACCCGGCCGCCGGCGATGGTGACCCGTTCGGCGAGGGCCCGGGTCGATGCCAGCAGCGAGCGGTCGTAGGCCTGGTCGGCCGCCTCCAGCGCATTGTTGTAGACGGAAACCGCGTCGATCATGACCAGCGCCGCCAGCGGAATCAGCAGCCAGCGCAGCAGCTGCGAACGCAGGCTGCCCAGCGGAGCCCGTTCGGCCGGTTCCGTCATTGCAGCTTTTCTTCCAGCAGATACCCCAGGCCGCGCAGCGTGGTGATGGCGACGCGGCCGGCTTCGCCGTCGCTGCGCTCGAGCTTCTTGCGCAGCCGGTGCACGTAG
The DNA here is from genome assembly GCF_015352985.1 of Noviherbaspirillum malthae. GTDB lineage: Bacteria > Pseudomonadota > Gammaproteobacteria > Burkholderiales > Burkholderiaceae_D > Noviherbaspirillum > Noviherbaspirillum malthae. Next base: position 171,621 of record NZ_JACYXF010000005.1, read on the forward strand.
ATTTCGATGGCATCGGTGCTGGCGTCGTCGTCGAGCGCGAACACTTCATCGAACAGTTTCTCTTTCGACACGGCGCGGCCGGCGCGGGTCAGCAGGACTTCGAGTACCGCATGCTCGCGCGGCGTCAGGGCCAGCGGCGCGCCGCCGTAGGTAAACATGCGCGACACCGTATCGAAGGAGAGTGCGCCGCAGGTCAGGGTGACGGCTTCGTTGCCCTGAGAGCGCCGCAGCAGGGCCTTGACCCGGGCTTCCAGCTCGGCCAGTTCAAAGGGCTTGGGGAGGTAGTCGTCGGCGCCGAGGTTGAGCCCCTGCACGCGTTCGCTGAGCCCGCCGCGCGCGGTCAGCACCAGCACCGGCGTCTTGCTGCCGCGCGCGCGCAGCCGCTTGAGCACCTCGAGCCCGTCCATGCGCGGCAGCGTCAGGTCGAGGATGACCAGCGCATATTCCTGGGTGTGCAGCAGCGCATCGGCATCGGCGCCGTCCATCGCGCATTCGACCGTGAGCCGCGCATCCTGCAGCGCCTTGCTGATCCAGCGCGACAGTTCGGCATGATCTTCGACCAGGAGAATTCGCATGGTGGTGTCTCGATTGAGGAATGAAATTCGCGCCGGATGCAGTATCCGCGCAGCCGGCTGAAAGCAAATTGAAAGCCGAATGAAAGCTGCGGCGGCTATATGTTGCCCCGGTTGCTGCAACAGCGGCGGCATGCGGCGCTGCCTTACAGGCCGCTCATGATACGCATTTCAAGCGCATTGCAAAAGCGTGCCTGCACGCGATGCGGGATAATCATGGGCATCATTAACAGCCAGGCTGCAGGCACAGGAGGCGAAGTGAAAGGGAAGCATGCGGGAAAGGCATTGTTCGCGGCGGCATGGCTGGCCATGGCGGCATTTGCCCTGCCGGCGGCGGCGCGCGGACCGGAGTGCATCGTCCCGGCCAAGCCCGGCGGCGGCATGGACCTGACCTGCAAGCTGGCGCGCAAGGGCTTGAACGCGGTGTCCGCGGCAACCGGAGTCGATCCGGCCTTGCACATCAATTATTTGCCCGGCGGCATCGGCGCGGTGGCCTGGAACTCCATCCTGACGCAGCGGCGAGCGGAATCCGACACGCTGATCGTGTTTTCCGGCGGTTCGCTCCTCAACCTCGCGCAGGGCAAATACGGCAACGCCTCGGCGGCGGATGTGCGCTGGGTGGCGGCGCTCGGCGCCGACTACGGCATGATCGCGGTGCGCAGCGATTCGCCCTACAAGACCCTGGCCGACCTGCTCGATGCGCTCAAGCGCAATGCCGGTAAAATCTCGATCGGCGCCGGCGGCACGGTCGGCAGCCAGGACTGGCTAAAGGTGTCCATCATCGCCAGACAGGCAGGCATCTCTCCCAAGAAGCTGCGCTTCGTGGCCTTCGAGGGCGGAGGGGAATCCATCACCGCGCTGCTGGCCGGGTATGTGGAAGCGGTGTCGGGCGATGCCTCGGAGGCGGCGCTGTACGCCGCCAACGGCAATATCCGGGTGCTGGCGGTCATGAGCGACCAGCGCCTTCCGGGCGTGCTGTCCAATGTGCCGACGGCGCGCGAGCAGGGCTACGACGTGACCTGGCCGATCGTGCGCGGCTTCTACATGGGGCCGGGCGTCTCCGACGAGCACTACCGCAAGTGGGTGAGCGCCTTCGACAGGATGATGACGGATCCGGGATTCGATGCGCTGCGGGCGGCGCACGGCCTGTATCCCTTCGCGCTCACCGGCGATGCGCTGACTTCCTACGTCCGCAAGACCGTCGACGACTATGGAAGGCAGGCAAAGGAACTGGGGCTGTCGAGATAACGGATAGCAGACCGGCAAGCATTTCATCGGCATCAACCCGCCATTCTTCCCGTGCCGCCGCGTACCGGAGTCCACGCGGCAGGCGTCATTCGCATCCAACTCATCAAGGCAAGAAACCAAGCATCACACCATGGCATTTCTGAACAGGCAACAACCCTTTCTTCTCGCGCTCGGCATCGGATTGATCGCGGCAGGCCTCTGCGTCTGGCTGCGCACGCCGCTGCCCTGGATGATCGGCCCGCTCTGCAGTACGGCGATAGCCTGCATGGCCGGCCTGCGGCTGAAGGCCCCGGTGCAGGTGCGCGAGGGCGGGCAGTGGGCCATCGGCACGGCGCTCGGCCTGTACTTCACGCCCGCGGTGGTGAAGGTGCTGGTGTCCTATATCGGCTATATCGCCGCCGGCGTGGCGTTTGCGCTGCTGCTCGGCGCAGTCTGCGCCTGGCTGCTGCACAAGCTCTCGGGCGTCGACCGCACCACCGCCTTCTTCGCGATGGCCGTCGGCGGCGCCTCGGAAATGGCCAGCCAGGGCGAACGCCACGGCGCGCAGGTCGACCGCGTCGCCGCCTCGCACAGCCTGCGCATCATGATGGTGGTGATCCTCATCCCCTTCCTGTTCAAGTTCGCCGACGTGCATGGCCTGGACGTGTTCATTCCGGGTGCGCGGGTGGTTCACTATGGCGGCCTGCTGGCATTGATCGTCCTGACCTCGGCCGGGGCGCTGCTGTTCAAGCGCCTGAACTCGCCGAACTCCTGGGTGCTGGGACCGATGGCGGTGGCGATCGCGCTGACTGCCTCCGGCATCAACCTGTCGGCGCTGCCGGAATGGATGGTGCACCTGGGCCAGCTGTTCATCGGCATTTCGCTGGGCACCCGCTTCACGCCGGAATTCCTGCATACCGCGCCGCGCTATCTGGCCAGCGTGGCCTTGTGCACGCTGGTGGCGCTGGCCATTGCGGCGTCGTTTGCCTTCGGACTGGCGTCGGTGAGCGGCATTCATCCCGCGACCGCGATCCTCGCCACTTCGCCGGGCGGCATTGCGGAAATGAGCCTGACGGCGAAGACGCTGCAGCTTGGCGTGCCGATCGTGACCGCCTTCCATGTGACGCGGCTGGCGTCGCTGGTCATGATGATCGGCCCGCTGTTTCGCCTCGGGCAGTATCTGCAGCGCGGCAGAAATTAAAGGGAGCGGTGCGGCGCCGCTCCCCTATTCGCCGCTGCCGGCTCAGTAACCGACGGTGAAGCGACGGCGCGCATGGCCGGGCCGCTCCAGTTCATCGATCATCGCCACCGCGTAATCCTCGACCGAAATGCGGCTCTCGCCGTTGGCATCGACCAGCAGCTGATCGCCGCCGAGGCGGAAGCGGCCGGTGCGCTCGCCGGGCGCGATAATGGCCGACGGGCTCAGCATGGTCCAGTTCAGTTCCTCTTCCTGGCGCAGCAGCTTGAGCGCCTCGCGCGCACCTTCGGCGGTTGCCTTGTACTGCGGCGGAAAATCCGGCGTGTCGAGCACCTGCAGGCCGGGCGCGACTTCCAGGCTGCCGGCGCCGCCGACCACCAGCAGGCGCGGCACGCGCACCGATTTCGCGGCACCGAGAATGGCGCGGAAACCCTTGACGTAATAGCCGAGCACGTCTTCCTGCGCATGGCCGCTGAAGGCGCTGATGACGGCCTCATGGCCGCCCAGCTGCTCGGCCAGGCTGGCCTGGTCGACCACGTCGGCGGCGACCGCGCGCAGGTTGGCGGCGGCTTGCAGCTTCTCCGGATGGCGCACCAGCGCGGTAACCTGGTGCCCGCGCGCGAGCGCCTCTTTCAGCAGGGCGGAACCGATGAAGCCGGTGGCGCCGATCAATGCGATGTTCATGTCTATCTCCCCAAAAGTGAATGAAGTGGACACATCATCGCTGAAACGATTGATTCGATAAACCGCTGCAACGATAATTCATTGTTATCGCATTCTTATCAATCTCCCCATCATGTCACTGCTCGGACAGATCGACCTCAACAGCCTGCTGGTGTTCGACGCGGTCGTCGACAGCGGCAGCTTCACCTCCGCCTCCGAACGCCTGGGCGTGGCCAAGGCCAAGGTCAGCATCCAGGTCAGCCGGCTGGAACAGGCGATCGGCGCAACGCTGTTCCACCGCACTACCCGCCGCGTCAGCCTCACCGATGCAGGACGCGCGCTGCATGCGCAATGCCGTCCGTTGCTCGACGGCCTGGAACACGCGGTCGCCCAGGCCGGCCAGGAATCGGGCCAGCCTGCGCAGCTGACCGGCATGCTGCGCATCACCTCGGCGCTCGACCAGACGGTGCTGTCGGTGGCCCCGGCCCTGGCGCAGTTCGCGCGCCTGCATCCGGCGCTGCAGTTCGACCTGCGCGCCGGCGATATGGTGGCCGACCTGGTGGACGAAGGCATCGATCTCGCGATCCGCTACGGTTGGTTGCGCGACTCCTCGCTGCGCGCGGTCAAGCTGGGCGAATTCTCGCAGTATGTAGTGGCCTCGGCGCAATACCTTGAGCAGCACGGCCGCCCGCGCCGGCCGGAGGATCTCGCAAGCTGCGAATGGCTGGCGCTCAGTCTGCTGCCCACGCCGCTGACCTGGAAATTCACCTCGCGCGCCGGCGAGACGCGCTCGGTGCAGGTGAAGTCGCGCATCAGGGTGAATTCGCCCGCGGCGCTGCGCGCCCTGCTGCGCGAAGGCGCGGGCGTGTCGGTGCTGGCCCAGCAAAGCGCGGAGGAAGGCATGCGCGAAGGTTATCTGGTGCGGCTGCTGCCGCAGTGGTCGCTGCCGCAGGGCGGCATTTATGCGGTCGTGCCGCCGGGGCGGCACATGCCGGCGCGGGTACGCGCCTTCATCGACTTCTATCGGGACTATCTCGGAAAAAGCTGACCCGCAAAAGCACCTCCGTTAGGAAAACGACAAGCGCGCCGGCGGCCATGCGCGCAGGGCGTCGTCGGACGAGCGACGTGAGGAGAACATGCCGGCCGCAGTCACCTTCAGGCGGTCCAGGGAAAACTGCCGCAGGTGCTGGAACACGCTCTGGTTGATGCCCATGGTGGCCTGCATCACCAGCATGCCGATTTCCGGACGCACCGCGTCCTGCTGCTCGGCGGCGCTTTTCTGCTTCGCCGACCGCGCGCGCGATGCCTGCTCGGACATCGCGCAGCGGAAGGCGTCTTCCAGCGTCAGCTGGCTGGTTTCGCAGGCCAGCGTCCAGCTCTGCGGCTGTCCGGCATGCGGCTGCAGCACCTGTTCGCGGCAGAAGATGTTGCACAGTCTGATCAGTTCCCTGGCAGGACGCCCGCTCAGTTTTTCCAGTTGCTCAAGGCTGACCGCGCGCGGCGCGCTGGCCACGAAGTGGCCGAGCAGTTCGGTGACCAGGCACAGGCGTCCGTACAAGGCGCTGTCGCCCAGCAGATATTCGTCAGCGGCGTTCATGCTGCATTCTCCAGTGTTTCATGTTCAAGTTGCATGTGGTTCAACAGTGTTGCATCCGACAGGTTCAGCACCGTCGGCAGGGCGGGATCCTTGAGGCAGGCGAACAGCTGCGCGACATCGAGCGCCTGCACCAGCAGGCGGCCTTCATTGGCCTGGATCACCTGCTTGACCAGCAAGCCTTCCGCCGCAATGGCGAAGGGCGTCGGAATGATCTGCGACGGCCGGAATTCCGGCACGCCGTGCAGCTCGTCGACCAGGAGGCCGATGTCCTGCCCGTTGTGCTTGACGACGATCACCTGGCTGCCGGCCTCGATGGGCGCAGGCGCGCCGCGCATCAAGTGCCGCAGGTCGAACACCCAGACGAAATGCCGGCTCTCGCCATGGCGCTGCAGCGACAGCACGCCGACGCGCTCGGCGCGGCCGCCCATCGACACCGGCGACACTTCCGAGGCCGGCAGCGCTTCCATCACCTGCGCCGCCGGTATCGCGAACAGCATGCCGTCGATGTAGAAGGTCGCGTATTCGATGCCGCCGCTTGCGGTGACGTCGCTCTCGATCACCGCATCCTCGCGGTTGACCGCCCCGCTGCGTTCGCGCACTTCGCCGAAGCTGTCGTAGACCAGGGCGATCACGTCTTCCTTGTAGCCGTCGGAGACCTTGAATTCGCGGTAGCCGCTGGAGACGCTGCAGCCTATGATCGCATAATGGCCGTCGTGCACGACAATGCGCGAGGCGCTGCTGCCGTTGGCCAGCGCCAGCAGTTTGCCATCGACGTCGAGCTTGAGATCGAGCTGCGCGCCGGCCGGGCGCGAGGGATCGGTGCTGGAAATCACGCGGCCCCGTCGATCGACGAACAGGGCGGTCATGCCTGCCTTGTCGGCCAGCGCGCCGCGCAGCATCGCCGCAAATTCCGGCTCTGCATCGAACACGATGCCGATGCCGCCGACCACCGTGCTTTCGTTGTGCGGATCGCGGATGGCCGCATGGTAGATGTAGGTGGGCCGGCCGCCGTACAGCGGCGAGGGTTCGAACGGCGACACGTAATAATCCTGCTCGCTGCGCAGGGCCAGCACGTTCGACAGCGCGGCGGCGTCGACGGCGGTGCCGACCACCGATGCGCCGTTTTCCATCTCGTGCGTGCTGGCGATGATGCGGCCTTCGCGGTCGTAGACGAAGATGCGGGTATAGACGGTATAGAGGCGGTTGATGTAATCGAGGATGGCGCCCAGGTTCTGCAGCGTTTCCGTATCCCGTTCGTCGGCGGCGAGCGCGGTGCGCAGTTCCGGCGTCAATGCCCACCAGCGGCAGTCGTCCGAACGTTCGTACAGATTGCGGTCGAGCAGATCCACCAGCAGGTGCGACACGAATTCCGCGTCGCGCAGGCTCGATGCCAGCACGGTTTCGTACAGGTCGCGGATGGACTGCGAAAACAGTTCATTGCTGCGCATGCCGGTTTCGCTGATCTGGTCGAGGATGGTCTTGAGCTTCAAGAGTTCGCCGCGCTGGCCGGCGGTCATGACCTGGCCGTTCCAGACCACGCGGCGGATGGTGTCGGCGGCGGTCATGATCTCGAACAGCGGCGGGCAGAAGGAGCGCGCATGCGACAGCAGGCCTTCGGCAATGGCCGGGTCCAGCGTGGACAGGGCATTGGAGACTCCGCCGTGGAAGGCGACATCGACCGGAATCATCACTTGGCCCTGCCAGCCGGGCGGCCCCATGTAACCCTGGTAGCCGGCGGCGGCCAGGGTGCGCACCAGGTATTCGCGGCCGCCATGGATCATCAGCTTCGGTTCGGCCGAGCGGTTGACCGGCACGGTGGCGCCGACGGGGATCCAGAGTTCGTCGGCGCTGGCGATGACGCGGTTGTCGCCGTCGAGAAGCAGCATGTTGGCGCGCTCGTCGGCATCGCGATGCGAGCGGAAGATGCCGGCCATCTCCTCCTCGAAATGAAAGCACAGGCACAGCACGCCGACCGGCGCGCCGGTGTCGGGATGCAGCATGCGCCGCGAATAGACCAGCGCTTCCTTCTTGAGCGGGCGAAGGTCGGTGGCGCGGAAGGTTTCGACATAGCCGTCGGCGGCCAGCGTCTCGGCGATCAGCGGATCGGTGCTGCCTTCGATGGGGGAAGCTTCGTCAATCTGCACCAGCACGTTGCCGGCGGTATCGAGCAGCAGGATTTCATCGTAGACGGTGTATTTGCTGCGGTAGGCGCGCAGGCGGTAGCGGATGGCATCGGTATTGTCGTGCAGTCCGGCGACGAAAGCGCAGAGTTCGCGGTCGGTGGCGAGAAAGCCGACGTCGGCGGTGCGCTCGAAGAGGTTGCGAACCACGATATCGATCACATATTGAGCCTTGGTGGCGATCTCGTCGAGCACGTTGCCGACTTTTTCGCTGACCAAGCTGTGCACCAGTTCATGTTCGAGGCGGTTGAAGCCGGCGCGGGTTGCCGCCATGGTGGGAAGAATGGTCTTGGCTTCGACCGGGCAGTTCATCTTGGCCGAGGCTTCGATCATGCGCCACATCAGGTTGAGCTCGCGCAGCGACTGCTCGCAGCGCACCACGTCGCGCATATACGGAAGAAAGGTGTCAACAGGTAAGGGTGTGGATCCACGCATGGCAGCTGTCCTTGTATTGTTCTTGCACCGCCCGGGACCTGCCCGGGTAGGGAAGGTCCGACGACATCGCGACACAAATTAGTGCGCTGCAACAATCTTGCAATTAATAGGCCAGCCGGGGAATTTCCCTGTCGTTGCGCTCTCCAATGAAGGTTTCGGCCCGGCCCGCATGGTTGACGGAGCCGAAAGCAACGCCAAGGAGCGTAAAGGAGTGCATGAGCAGGGCTGCCGGCCTGCGGAATTTCCGGGGCAAGCCGGAACGCAGCCCCGAAATGGTGCTTCGATAAAGTTCCCGCAAATTTCCTGCTCGATATTGGTGCTTGATAAAGAGCGACCAACCGATCTGTTTTTGTGCCCGTTTTGGGAATCCCGTTACACTGGACTTATATTGCAAGTGAATTCGCTATGAAACCTGTTGCACCCGGCACCGTCATTTTCCATCGCCACCGCGGCTATGGCGTCATCACCTCGGTCAATCTGCTGACCGGCTGGGTCGCGGCCCGCTTCGGCGACGAGGTGCGCACGCTCGATCTGAATCTGTCGCATGACGATCTGCAGCATGCCGACGGCGAGCCGATCCGCTTCCGGCGCGATGCGCCCGACCGCATGCCGCATGCGCGGCTGATGGCGATGGTGCGCGAACTGCACCGCGCCGGTTACCAGCGGCTCTACCTGTACAGCTGGCCCAAGCCGTCCGGCCTGCACTGGCGCTGGCACCTGTTCACCGGCCAGCGCAACTGGATCGACCGCGCCTGGCGCGAGGGCTGGTATGGTTCCGGCGCCGATTACAACTTCAATCCGGTATTGGGCTGGGGCGACCAGCCGGGCGCCACCGCCAAGGAACTCGCTACTGCGTTTGAGCGCTTCGATCCGCAGGGACTGGCGCAGGCGCTCAAGCTGGACGAGGATCACACTGCCTGGTTCGATGCGGTATGCGAAGCGCTGCTGCCGAATTACGCCTATACGCTGGGCTGGGATTACCGCGACGGGCCGGTGCCCGATCACCTGCCGGTGATCCCGGTGCGGCGCGGCGTGCCCGCCTATTCCGGACCGCCGCTGCCCTGGCCGCCGGGCTGGACCAAACTGTGGACCGGCGGACGCTCGCTGGTCACGTCCCCGTTCAGAATAAATCCTGCTGACGCCCCTTCCGGCGTCGTTCGTTGATCTGCACGATCGACGTCTCCCTCGGGCCGGCGATGAGTTCCACCGCATCGCCGGCGGCAATCTCTCCCGTCTCCAGCACGCGCAGGTAGAAGCCGCTGTAGCCTGACTGCAGCATCATTTTCGCGGCATGGCCGAAGCCCATCTTCGCATTGAACTTGTAGCAGGGATGGCGCGGTTCGGTCACCTGCAGCAGCGTGCTGCCGATCCTCAATCTGTCGCCGATCCAGACATCGCTTTCCAGCAGCCCCTGCAGCGTCAGGTTTTCGCCCATCGTTCCGGGCGCCAGCGGCTCGTCGCGCTTGAGCGCGGCGGCGCGCTGCTTCGCCCAGAATGCATAGTGTTCGGAGGGATAGGCGTACACCGCCTTGTTCAGGCCGCCGTGCACGGTGAGATCGGCCTGCTCGTCGCCGGCCAGGCCGAGCTTGCCGACCGCGACGCGTCCTTCGACCGCCTGCTTGTGGATGCCGGTGGCGACGCGGCGCATTGCATCGGATTGAGGAACGAAGAGATCGCGTACCGTGCCGACGCTGATGTTCAGGACTTTCATGCCGCCTCCATGGCGCCGCGCCGCAGCGCGAGATTGCCGGCGAGGCAGGACACGCCGATCGCCGCCGCCAGCGGCGCCGCGGCGAAATACGGCAGGGCGGCGGTGCCCAGCATGGAAATGATCAGGCCGCCGAAGAAGGCGCCAGCCGCCTGGCCGAGATAGATGGCTGAGGAATTCAGCGACACCGAGGCGGAGGCGAGCCTGGGCGCCATCGCGACCAGCCGCGCCTGCTGCGAGCCGTTGATGGCGAAGCAGCCCAGTCCCCACAGCAGCACCAGCACGGTCACCGCGGCCAGCGAGCCCTGCGACAGCGGCCATAGCATCACCGCCGCCAGCATGCAGGCCATGGCGGCGATGCCGACCCGCATCGGCCCGATGCGGTCCATGACGCGCGCGCCGATGATGTTGCCGATCACGCCGGTGACGCCGAAGCACAGGAACATCATGCTGATGACCGCGGGCGTGGCATCGATGCCGTCCTTGAGCACCAGCGCCATGTAGGAAAACATGCTGAACATGCCGAGCGCCTGGATGGCGGTGACGGAAATGGCCAGCAGCAGCGGCGTGTCGGCGAACAGCGCCTTCCATGCGGCGCCGTCCATCGGCGCGACGAACAGCCTGGCGGGGATCTGCACCCACACCGCGCCGGCGAAGACCAGCGACAGCAGGCCGACCAGGGCCAGCGTGGGACGCCAGCCGATGTGCGCGCCGAGGTAGGAGCCGATCGGCGTGCCGACCACGGCCGCGATCGACCAGCCGAGGAACACCAGGCCGATGGCCTTGCCGCGCATGTCGGCCGGCACCATGAGCCCGGCGGTGGCGGCGGCCTGCGCTGTGAAGATCGCGCCGCCGATGGCAGTGACGATGCGCGCCGCCAGCAGCGTGTCATAGCCGGGCGCAAAGGCGGCGGCAAAGTGCATGGCCGCGTACAGCAGCAGCGATGCCGTCAGCAGCTTGCGGCGGTCGATGGCGCTGGTCCAGCTTGCAAGGAAGGGGCCGCTGATGCAGATGGTCATTGCAAAGGCGGAGATCAGCCAGCCGATGCGCGCGGGCGGCACGCCCAGATCGGCGCTCAGGTCGTTGAGCATGCCCGGCACCACCATGACGCCGGTGCCGATGGCGAAATTGCCGAGGGTAAGAGACCACAGTCTGGATTGCATGGAGACTCCGCGAAGTGAGGCTCCAGTGTAGCGAAAGGCGCACGGCCGCGCTGAAGCGCCCCGCGCCATCGCTTGCTGCGATTGCGGCGGGGCGATGGATGGTGAAACTCAGCGCTCGCCGCGGATGTAATGTTCGAGCTGGTCGATGATGAATTGCTGTTCCGAAATGATGTCCTTCACCAGATCGCCGATGGAAATCAGGCCGGCCAGCCTGCCGCTGTCGATGACCGGCAGGTGGCGCAGGCGGTTCTCGGTCATCAGTGCCATGCACTGCTCGTTGGTGGTGTCCGGACGCACATACATCACCGACGTGGTCATGATGTCGCGCACGGGCGTTTCGGTGGCGGTGCGGCCCTTGAGCACGACCTTGCGCGCATAGTCGCGTTCGGTGACGATGCCGACGATGTTGTCCTGTTCCATGACCAGCAGTGCGCCGATGCCCCGTTCCGCCATCAGCTTGATGGCATCGATCACCTTGGCATCCGGCGCGATCGTGAATACCTTGTTGTCCTGCTTGGACTTGAGAATCTGTGCAACGCAATGCATGGCGATCTCCTGAACGTGAACGTGTCGGTCAATCCATTCTAGGCAATGCCGCGCGCCGGTTTGTTGACATCGGATAGACATTGCGAGCTTGCAGCGTGCGCCGGCGCCTTGCATTTCACTGCGAGAAACTTCCCGAGTGCATGTCAGGGCAATGGTATCGGGAAGTTCCGGCCACTCTCTTTTTCCCACGAGCCAAATCACCCTAGTAACAGAGGATGTCCTAATGCGAGTGATGGCTCGAGGAGGTTCAGGCGAGCGCGTCCGGATTGAGCACGTTCTTCGGCGTGCCGTTGGCGAAGTCGACGATGTTCCGGAATGCCGCGCCGAAGTACAGCTCGTAGCTGTCCTTTTCCACATAGCCGAGATGCGGCGTGGCCAGCACGTTCGCATAGCGCAGCAGCGGCGTGTCGGGCGGCAGCGGCTCGCTTTCGAAGACGTCGAGCGCGGCGAAGCCCGGATGACCTGCGCGCAATGCCGCATCGAGCACGCCTTCGGCCACCAGTTCGGCGCGGCTGGTATTGACGAACAGGGCGGAGCGCTTCATGCGCATCAGGTCGCCGGCGGTGACGATGCCGCGCGTTGCATCGTTGAGGCGCAGGTGCAGCGACAGCACGTCGGCCTCTTCGAAGAAGGCTTCGCGCGATGCGGCGGCCTGGTAGCCGTCGCGCTCGGCGGCTTCGCGGCTGGCGTCGCGGCCCCAGACCACCACCTTCATGCCGAACGCCTTGCCGTAGCCCGCGACCATCCTGCCGATGCGTCCATAGCCCCAGATGGCCAGCGTGCGGCCTTTCAGCACGGTGCCCAGCGTATTGAGTTCCGGCGTCACCGAAGCGGTTTGCCACAGGCCGTCGCGCAGGTTGGCGGCGTATTGGGGAATCTTGCGCGACGATGCCATGATCAGCGCCCAGGCCAGTTCCGCCGGCGCGGTCGGATCGCCGACGCCTTCGACGATGACGACGCCGCGCTCGGTAGCGGCCGCGACATCGACATGGCCGCTCACCTTGCCGGTCTGGGAAATCAGCCTGAGATTCGGCAGCTTGCCGAGCAGGGCGCGCGTCAACTCGGTTCTTTCGCGGATCAGCACCAGCGCCTCGAATTCGGCTAGACGTATCGCAAGCTGACCGATGCCGCGCGCGCTATTGTTGAAGATCTTGACTTCATGCCCATCAAGTAGCCGAAAACAGTCGAGATGGCGAACACAGTCCTGGTAGTCATCGAGAATGGCGATTTTCATGCTGTTTTTGCAATTTTTTAATATATCCGTAACAAAAATACGACTATGCGAAAATCCGGTAAATCCCTACTACAAAACTCAACAATTTTTCCTACATTTTTGTTGTAAATCATTGAGAACGGGTATCCCGGCGTGTACAATCGGCTCCTATTTTTCGCATTGTCAACAACATTGCGAACCCACCGGCCCGTTTGATTATTCCATTTTTCGGGCTGATGCGCGGTCATATTTGATCGCCTCCGACAGACCGCCGTACCGCTGGCAGACGCGCCAGCCGAGCCAAAAGCTGACGACGATCCTGCCGTGCCGGGACAAGACAGAATTCTTTATTGGCATTGGAGGAAGTACCTATGAACCAACCCGTAATGGGAGGCATCGCAGCCGTGAATGCACCTAGCTATGTCAAACAGCAGAAGCTGATCAACTGGGTTACAGAAATTGCCGCCCTTACAAAACCCGAGCGCATCTACTGGTGCGACGGCTCCCAGGAAGAGTACGACCGCCTGTGCGCCGAGATGGTCGAAGCAGGCACCCTGAAGAAGCTCAACGAAGCCAAGCGCCCGAACAGCTACCTCGCCTGCTCCGATCCGTCGGACGTGGCGCGCGTGGAAGACCGTACCTTTATCTGCTCCGCGAAGCAGGAAGACGCCGGCCCGACCAATAACTGGATGGCCCCCGCCGAAATGCGCGTCACCCTCAACGGCCTGTTCGACGGCTGCATGCGCGGCCGCACCATGTATGTGGTGCCGTTCTCGATGGGTCCGCTCGGTTCGCCGATCGCCCACATCGGCGTCGAGCTGTCCGACTCGCCTTATGTCGCGGTCAACATGCGCATCATGACCCGCATGGGCAAGGCCGTCTACGACGTGCTCGGCACCGACGGCGACTTCGTTCCCTGCGTGCACACCGTCGGCAAGCCGCTGGCCAAGGGCGAGAAGGATGTGGCGTGGCCGTGCAACGACACCAAGTACATCGTTCACTACCCCGAGACCCGCGAAATCTGGTCCTTCGGTTCCGGCTACGGCGGCAATGCGCTCCTGGGCAAGAAGTGCTTCGCGCTGCGCATCGCTTCCACCATGGGCCGCGACCAGGGCTGGCTGGCCGAACACATGCTGATCCTCGGCGTCGAATCGCCGGAAGGCAAGAAGCACTATGTCGCTGCGGCATTCCCGTCCGCCTGCGGCAAGACCAACTTCGCGATGCTGATCCCGCCGAAAGCCTTCAACGGCTGGAAGGTGACCACCATCGGCGACGACATCGCCTGGATCAAGCCGGGCACCGACGGCCGCCTGTACGCAATCAATCCGGAAGCCGGCTATTTCGGCGTGGCGCCGGGCACGAATGCGAACTCCAACGCCAACTGCATGGCTTCGCTCAACGCCAACACCATCTTCACCAACGTCGCGCTGACCGACGACGGCGATGTCTGGTGGGAAGGCATGACCAAGGAAGCGCCGGCGCACCTGATCGACTGGCAGGGCAAGGACTGGACACCGGAGATCGCCAAGGAAACCGGCCGCAAGGCTGCCCATCCGAACGCGCGCTTCACCGTCGCCGCGACCCAGAACCCGGTGATCGATCCGGCCTGGGACGATCCGGCCGGCGTGCCGATCTCGGCATTCATCTTCGGCGGCCGCCGCTCGACCACCGTGCCGCTGGTGACCGAAGCCCGCAACTGGGTCGAAGGCGTGTACATGGCCGCGACCATGGGTTCGGAAACCACCGCCGCCGCTGCCGGCCAGCAAGGCGTGGTGCGCCGCGATCCGTTCGCGATGCTGCCGTTCATGGGCTACAACATGAGCGACTACTTCCAGCACTGGCTCAACATCGGCAAGAAGGTTGCCGCGTCGCCGGCGGAAATGCCGAAGATCTTCTGCGTCAACTGGTTCCGCACCGACGAGAACGGCAAGTTCGTCTGGCCCGGATTCGGCGACAACATGCGCGTTCTGAAGTGGATGCTCGACCGCATCGAAGGCAATGCCGGCGGCAGCGAGCACATCTTCGGCGTGACGCCGCGCTACGAAGACCTGCAGTGGGAAGGCATCGACTTCACCCGCGAACAGTTCGACCGCATCACTTCGATCGACAAGGCGGCGTGGGAATCTGAACTCAAGCTGCACGAGGAATTGTTCGACAAGCTGAAGTACCACCTGCCGAGCGAACTGCAGTCGACCAAGACGCAGCTGGAGAAGCGTCTGGCGGCATAAGCTTCCAAAACGCAGGCTTCGCTTTCCGCATGACAAGAAAGCAGGGAAGCACGAAGGCAAAAAGGCACCGCAAGGTGCCTTTTCCTTTTTGCGGATCGCTTTCCGGATGCGGCAGTCACGTTTTTTGCATAAGGCTTGGAAAGACAAGGAGTAGACGGTGCATGAAACCGGATGATCGGCGCAGCGCTTGCAGCATCCGGCATGCTGGTTAAAAATGCAATCTTTCCAATTTGAACAGAAAAAGGAATTCCCATGGCCGGAGCCAGCCTGCTTGCATTGATCGATGACATCGCCACGGTACTCGATGACGTATCCCTGATGACCAAGGTAGCGGCGAAGAAAACCGCCGGCGTGCTGGGAGACGATCTGGCGCTGAATGCGCAGCAGGTTGCAGGCGTGCGAGCCGAGCGGGAATTGCCGGTGGTATGGGCGGTGGCCAAGGGTTCGCTGAAGAACAAGGCCATCCTGGTGCCGGCGGCGCTGGCCATCAGTGCCTTCGCGCCATGGGCGATTACTCCGCTGCTGATGGTCGGCGGCGCGTTTCTTTGTTACGAAGGTTTTGAAAAACTTGCCCATCCCTGGCTGCACGGGGCGGACGAAGCGGGTGAGCATGAAAAGGAAGCCGCCGCACTCGCCGATCCGAATGTCGATATCGTCGCCTTCGAAAAGGAAAAGGTATCGGGAGCGGTACGCACCGACTTCGTCCTGTCGGCGGAGATCATTGCCATCACGCTAGGCACCGTGGCCGAGGCTTCCTTCACGCAGCAGGTCGCCGTGCTGGTCGGCATCGCACTCATCATGACGGTGGGCGTCTACGGTTTCGTTGCTGGTATCGTCAAACTCGATGACGCCGGCTTGTATCTCAGCCGCAAGCCGGGAGACAGCGCCTGGCGCCAAGGTGTGCGCGCGGTCGGACGGACGCTGCTCAATGCCGCGCCCTACATGATGAAGGCCCTTTCCATCCTGGGTACCGCGGCCATGTTCATGGTGGGCGGCGGCATCCTGACGCATGGCATTTCGGCACTGCATCATTTCATCGAGCACAGCGCCGAGTCGGCGCACGCATGGCCGGTGGTTGGCAGCGTATTCGGCGCGCTGCTGCCCACGCTGCTCAATGCGCTGACCGGCGTGGTGGCCGGCGCCATCGTCCTGGCACTGGTGCATGTCGGCAAGCGCCTGTTCGGCAAGCGTCCCAAACACGCCTGACCAATCCATACCGTTTCCGGCCTGCCGCTTACCGCGGCGCGTCCGTTTCTCATGCGTGAAAGGCATGTGAAACATGCATAAATTGCGCTTGAGACATCCGCTCCGATCGATAGACTGAACACATCTGCAGCGACTGCGATGCATGCAAATTCCGCATGCAATACGTTGACAATCCGCTGCCAATCCGTCGAGAAAGCAGGAGCAAACATGGATGCGCGCGCAAGGCAAACGCAGCAGCACGGTTACGTGACGGGAAAGCTCGGCTATCTCATGCCGTCGCCGCACAGACCTTACCAGTACATGACGCCGCCGCCGGCCGGCGCCGCATGGCACAACACCGACTATGAACAGCGCGCCTGCCGCATCGTCAATGCTCGCCAGGTTGCAGCATCGCTGTCGCTGCAGGACAACGGCTTCGAACTGCTCGAGCGCCCGAGCAAGCTGGCCGATTTCCATGATGCAGCCCAGGTACAGGAGATCTATTACCGCGAACTGGAGCAGCTTGCTCTCGAACTGACCGGCGGCCTGCGCGCGCTGGTGTTCGATCACCAGCTGCGGCAGCGGGAAGCCGGCCGCCCGGCGCTGGGTTTCGGCCGCGAAACCGCCTCGGCCACGCCTGCGGCGCTGGGCCGCGTGCATAACGACTACACCGAATTGTCGGGCCCGCGCCGCCTGCGGCAGCTGATGCCGGACATGGCGCAGGATCATCCTTTCCTGATCCTCAACTTCTGGCGGCCGGTGGCACATGCCGCGCTCGACACGCCGCTGGCGCTGTGCGATGCGCGCAGCTTCGCGACGCAGGACTGGGCCAGCGCGGACCTGATCTACCCTGACCGCAAGGGGGAGATCTATCTCGGCCGCTACGCGCCGGAACACCGCTGGTACTACTACCCGGCGATGACGCCGCAGGAACTGCTGGTCTTCGTGTCCTTCGATTCGCGGCTCGACAGCACGGCGCGCATGACGCCGCACTGCGCCTTCGACGACCCGACGGCGCCGGAAGACGCGCCGCCCCGCCGCAGCATCGAAGCCCGTTGCCTTGTCATCCTGGACTGACCATGAACGCAATCAGCACCGATGTCGCCCCGCAGCAGCCCACGCTGGAATTCTGGTTCGAATTCGGCAGCAACTACAGTTACCTGAGCGTCATGCGCATCGAGGCGCTGGCGCGCAATGCCGGCATAGTCGTCGCATGGCGGCCTTTCCTGCTGGGGCCGATCTTTCGCGAGCTTGGCTGGAGCAGTTCGCCCTTCGTGCTGCAGGAAGAGAAGGGCCGCTATGTCTGGCGCGACATGGCTCGGCAGGCAGCAAAATACGGTCTGCCGTTCAACAAGCCGAGCCGCTTTCCGCGGTCGGCGGTGCTGCCGCTGCGGGTTGCGCTGCTCGGCGCCGATCAGGCCTGGCTGCCGGCCTTCTGCCGCGCCGTGATGCAGCAGAACTGGGTGGATGACATCGAGATCGACAGCGCCGGCAGCGTCAGGCTCGCCCTGCAGCCGCTCGTCGGCGATGCGGAGGTCATCCTGCGTGAAGCGCAGAGCGAGGGCAACAAGCTTGCCCTGCGCCGGCAGACGGAAGAAGCGCGGCGGCGCGGCATCTTCGGCGCGCCGACCTTCTTTGTCGGCGAAGAGATGTTCTGGGGCGACGACCGGCTCGAAGACGCGATCGCCTGCGCCCGGAAACGCCTTGCCGCTTACTGATCCCAGACGCCGGTATTCTCGAGAGACGGCGACTGTTCCTGCAGCGCCCAGCGCAGCGGAAACGCGCCCTTGCGCAGCAGCCAGCGACTGGCCTCGAAGCGCAGCAGGCGCTTCGCACCGGCGAACTGCCGCAGTCTTTCTCCTTCCCATTCCACCGTCCCGCGGCCGGTCATCTGCAGGATGTCGCCCTGCACGAAATCGATGAACAGCAAACCGGCGCGGCCGTCGGCTTCCAGGTTGCCGATGGTGTTGAAGAAGTTGTTGCCCGTGAAATCCGGCCAGCACAGGGTGCCGTCGGCTTCCGCCGAGACGAAGCCCGGCCGGCCGCCGCGATGCGATACGTCCACGCCATGCGCCGCGCCGTTGGACGCCTCGGCGGCAGTGGCGATGAAGAAGGTGTCGCTGTGCCGGATCAGCGCGAGTGCTGCCTCGGGCAGCGCGCCTTCTCCCGCTATCGTTTCAATTGTTTGCCCGCCGGCCGCGGCGACCGTTGTCAGCTCGCGCGTCTGGATGTACTTCGGGCAATTGCCGAAACTCTGCTGCACCGCCAGCGTAAAACCGTGCTCGTCCAGTTCGCCGACCGTGCCGTTGGCGCGGTTGCGGCGGCGCGTCTCGAACTGCAGGCCGAGCGCGCCCAGGCGCTGTCCCGGCATTACCGACGCCGCCAGCGGATCCTGCGCCGCCGGCAGCGCATCGATGCGCAGCGTTCTGTTGTCGGGCGAGCTGATGAAGCCGGGTTCGCCCCAGAGAATGGAAGCCCAGACTTCATCATGCCGGTCGATGCCGCCCAGCAGCAGCGTCGGCAGCAGCGGGAAGAATTCGCGATGCTGCTCGGGCATGTAGTCGCGCATGACGACGGCGCCGACCCTGGCCATCTGTTCGCGCACGCCGGCGCGCTCCTGCGCTGCCATCTCGCCGCGATGGAAGGGGGCAGGATTGCGCGATTCAGCGGGAAATCTGGTTTCCATGATGCCTCCTAGGCGGCGTTGGCGGATGCGGCGGGCTTGACGAGTTCGATCATCGGCAGGAAGCGCGGCAGCGCTTCGATGCGCTGTAGCCATGCGCGCAGCGCCGGATAGGCGTCCAGCGAGACGTCGCCTTCCGGGGCGCGGGCGATGTAGCTGTAGGCGGCGATGTCGGCGATCGTGGGATGGCCGGATGCCAGATAGGCGCGCTCCTGCAGGTGCAATTCCATCAGATTGAACAGGCGGTGGGCGAGGCTTGCCGCCGCTTCCATGTTGACCGGCCGGCCGAACTGCTTGCCGATGCGCGCAAGTCCCGGGCCGAAAGCGATCTCGCCGGCGGCCACCGAAAGCCAGCGCTGCACATTGGAGGCGCCCACCGGGTCGCGCGGCAGCCAGGTGTCGCCGCCGTACTTGAGCGCCAGATAGACCAGGATGGCATTGGAGTCGCTGACGATGGTGCCCGCGTCATCGATCACCGGCACCTGGCCGAAGGGATTGAGCCGGAGGAATTCCTCGCTTTTCTGCTGGCCGGCGCGCAGGTCGATGTCGACGGCTTCATATGGAAGACCGAGCAGCGACAGGAACAGCTCGGCGCGATGTGCGTGTCCGGAAACGATGCTGCGGTAGAGCTTGATGGGCTTGATGGATGCGGCGGACATGAAGGCCTCCTTGGTGAGTTGGGAAGCCCATTCTGCCGCTTCCGGATTGCTGAATAAATGGCGGGAAACAAAGCAAATTGCTTCATAATCCGGAGTAATCGACCATCGAACCATGCAGCATGGACAAACTTCGCGGCATCCAGACCTTCATCGCCATTGCCGAGCGCGGCAGCCTGACCGCGGCGGCGGAAGCGCTCGACACCTCGCTGCCGACGGTGGTGCGCAAGCTGGCGGAGCTGGAATCGAACCTCGGCGTGCGCCTGTTCAACCGCACCACCCGCCGCATCCACCTGACCGATGAAGGCCATCGCTACCTCGCTATCTGCAAGACCGCGCTCGGCCAGCTGGAGGAAGCCGAGGAAGCACTGTTCGATGCGAAGGCCGAACCGCGCGGCAAGCTGGTGCTGACGGCGCCGGTGCTGTTCGGGCGGCTGCATGTGGCGCCGCTGGTGGCGGAATTCATGCGCATGCATCCGGCGCTGTCGGTGGAGATGCTGCTGCTCGACCGCAGCATCGATCTGGTCGAGGAGGGCGTCGACCTGGCGGTGCGCATCGGGCATCTGGCCGACTCCGCGCTGCATGCGGTGCCCGCCGGAGAGCTGCAGCGGGTCTTCTGCGCCAGCCCGGCCTATCTGGAGCAGCACGGCATGCCGCAGCATCCGCAAGAGCTCGCCGGCCATGCCGGCATCCGCTTCACCGGACGCAGCGTGCTGTCGGAATGGCAGTACCGCGAAAACGGCCGCAACCTGACAATACGCTTCACCCCGCGCCTGATGACCAATTCCGTAGATGCGGCGATCAATGCCTGCCGCGACGGCCTGGGCATCGGCGCCTTCCTGTCCTACATGGTCCAGGTGCCGGTCCGCGCGGGCGAACTCAAGCCCATCCTGCGCGAGTACGAATCGGAGCCGCTGCCCATCCATTTCCTTTACCCGCATTCCAAGCTGCTGTCGGCCCGGGTGCGCGCCTTCATCGATTTCGCCGTGCCGCGGCTGCGGGAGCAGGATTTCATCCGCTTCTGAATGCCGTTGGAAACCGGTTAGCGCACTGCTTTAGGGCATAAATTCAGCGTATCTCACATTTTTTCGCTCTATCTACGCTCTTCTTCTGAAATACTCCCTTTCCTTTATGCAAGACTTTGCATGGAGTGTTATGCTGATTTTTCATTTTTTTCCGGACGCCATCCATGCGAATCAATGACCTTAGAATCAGCACCCGCCTTGGTCTCCTGGCCGCTTGCCTGCTTGCCGCCTTGGCAGGCATCGGCCTGCAGGCTTGGCTGACGCTGGACGCCAGCCATCGCGCCGAAGCTGCCGCCCTGCGCAGCGCCGCGCAAATGCAGGATGCGGTCAACCAGGCAAGGACGGCGCAGGTGCAATTCAAGATCCAGGTGCAGGAGTGGAAAAACATTCTGCTGCGCGGCGGCGATGCGGCGCTGTTCGCCAAATACCGTGACGACTTCATCAAGACCGGCAAGCAGACCCAGGATCAGCTGCAGCAGCTCATGAAGACCATGCAGGATCTCGGCCTGGATATCTCGCAGGTGAGCGACGCGGCGAATGCGCATCGCACCTTGGGCGAACGCTACCTCGAAGCGCTAGGCAGCTATGACAGCGCCAATCCGGAAAGCGCTCATCAGGTCGACGCCAAGGTCAAGGGAATGGACCGCGCTCCCAACAAGAAGATCGATGACATCGTTGCCTTCGTGGTGGAGCAGTCCGGACGCAGGACGGAAGCGGCCGGCAAGGCATCCGAAGCGCGCATGGAGCAAGCCGAATTGCTGCTGCTGGCGAGCACGCTGGCGGTTGTTGTTCTCGGCGGCCTTGTTACTGCCTGGCTGGGCCGCAGCATCACGCAGCCCCTGAACCGGGCCGTGCAGTTCGCCCAGACGGTTGCCGCCGGCGACCTGCGCTCCCGCATCGATGCCGCCGGCAAGGATGAAACCGCGCAGCTGCTGCGCGCACTGCAGGAAATGAATGCCAGCCTGGCGCGCATCGTCGCCGATGTGCGCAGCGGCACCGACACGATCGCCACCGCATCGTCGCAGATCGCCGCCGGCAACCATGACCTGTCGGCGCGAACCGAGCACCAGGCCAGCTCGCTGGAGGAGACCGCCTCGTCCATGGAAGAGCTGACCGGCACCGTGCGGCAGAATAGCGACAATGCCCTCCGGGCAAGCCGGCTCGCCGGCTCCGCGTCGGACGTGGCGACGCAGGCGCGCGCGGTGGTCTCGCAGGTAGTCGATACCATGGCGTCGATCAATGATTCCGCGCGACGCATCGCCGACATCATTTCGGTCATCGACGGCATCGCTTTCCAGACCAATATCCTGGCGCTCAACGCCGCAGTGGAAGCGGCGCGGGCGGGCGAACAGGGCAGGGGTTTTGCCGTGGTGGCAACGGAAGTGCGCACGCTGGCGCAGCGTTCCGCGGCGGCGGCCAAGGAAATCAAGGCACTGATCGGCGACTCCATGCAACGCGTTGAAACAGGCAGCGTTCTGGTCGACAAGGCGGGCGAAACGATGAAGGAAGTCGTAGCCAGCGTACATCAGGTGAACGAGATCATCGGCGAAATCAGCACGGCCAGCCGGGAACAGACAGCCGGCATCGAGCAGGTGCATGCCGCCGTAGCGGACATGGACGGCACGACCCAGCAGAATGCGGCACTGGTGGAAGAAGCCGCAGCGGCAGCATCGGCTCTGCAGCAGCAGGCGAACAATTTGTCGGTGGCTGTCGCGGTGTTCAAGCTCGTTTGAAAGCCGGTCCCTGTTCCTGCAGTTGATGGAATAAGCGATTACCAGCATGACAGGTAAGCACCTACTTTGGCGGAACACGCCATTTCTTACCGTGCGGCATGCTAAAGTAGGGCCGATACGCAGTCCTGGAGCTTTCAAAGTAACGAAACATTACAATTTCAGACTTGCACATAACTTGCCCTACGGCAATATTTAAGCAAGAATGAAACGGTATCGCTTTTCATCCCCTCAACTTTCGGGCATTTGCATGCTCTGCATGCCCACTTGACCTGGCAGTCATTCATGGCTTCCCAACTTGGCGGCGGCAACCCTGTTGCTTGTACGATTCCGGCGGAACGGCGCGGCGAGATCCTGCGGGAACTCGCCGCATTGGCGTCGAACGCCGCCAATGCGCAGATCGACAGCCTGACAACGCGATTGTCGGAAGCCCTGCTGCGCGCCTCGGCGGCCTGCATCGATCCGGCTGAAGCCCGTCTGCGTTTCAACGCCGCTGCCCTGCTGAAGAAAAACCGCTATCCGTTCTATTACGTGGTCTCCGAGCGCCTCGGCGCGGTGCTGGCGCAAGAAATCCGCATGGCCGCCAACCCGGAACTGCCGCCGGAAGACGGCAGCGAAGCACCGCCGACGCTGGATCCGGACGTCGAGATCGACAAGCGGCTGTCGCTGGTCAAGGCCAGCCGGGCGATCGAGAACGAGCATGCCGACCGCCTGCACGCGCTCGGCATGCGGCTGGGCTGCCTGCTCGGACGCACGCCGCTGATCACCGCGGAAAACCCCTTCCGCCCGCATCTCTTCCTGGCCGTGGTGCACGATGCCTGGTGCGAATTCCAGCCCGACACCCGATCCCATCATGCGGTATTTCCGCTGCTCGGCCCCGAACTCTGCTTCGACATGGGTCCGGTACTGCATGCGGTGAACTCGGCCCTGGTCAAGCTCGGCGTCATGCCGCAGCTGATGCAGGTCAGCCGCGACGCCAACGGCGTGGCCACTGCCGCCGCGGTCGAGGAACCCGACAATGACGAACTGCTGCCGCGCCTGCGCCGTCTGTTTCCCGACCGGGAAGGCAAGCCGGCCGACCGGCCGCTGACCGGCGGCTTTCCATCGCTGTTCGATGATGATGCCGTGGTCGCCAGCGTCGCGCGCAATGCGCTCCTGGGCTATCTGACCGGCTTCGACAAGCACCGCGCCGGCCCGCCGCCGGCAGGGCTGCTCGACGAGATCCGCCGCAGCGCGCCGCGCGATGCGCTGAGCGAAACCGACGACCATGTGCTCAGGCTGCTGGCCAGGATCTTCGAAGTCGTCCAGGCCGATCCGCGCATCGCCCCCCAGCTGCAGAAATCCTTGCTCGAGCTGCAGCTGCCGGCCCTGAAGGCCGCGCTGTCGGACCAGGCATTCTTCTTCAAGCGCAATCACCCGCCGCGCCGTGCCGTGGAACTGCTGGTCGGCCTCTGCGGCGGATGGGAAACGCAGCGAGGCCTGTCCGACCCGCTCTACCTGCTGATCGAGCGCAGCATCGCCCGCATTGCCCAGGAAGGCGACCGACGCCCCGCCGTTTTCGCCGAAGTGGTCGCCGATCTCGAAGCCTACCGCCAGCGCGAGCAGACCGCCGCGGCGCAGACATTGGCCGCGCCGATCGCCGGCGCATTGCAGAGGGAAAAAATGCTGGAAGCCGAGCGCGCGGCCAGGCATGAGGTCGCGCTGCGCATCGGCACCGGTGAAGTGGTCGCCTTCGTCGAAGCCTTCCTGCAGGACAGATGGGTGCCGGTGCTGACGCTGGCCTACAGTGTCAGGGATGAAAAGCCGCAGGCGCTGGACAATGCGCTCAAGACCATGGATGACCTGGTGTGGAGCGTGAAGCCCAAGATCACGCCGGAGGAGCGCAAGGAACTGCTGTCCAGGCTGCCGTCCATCGTCGCGTCGCTCAACAAGTGGCTGGACGTGATCCGCTGGAATGACGAAGCGCGCGCCAAATTCTTCAGCGACCTGGCGAAGTGCCATGCCTCCATCGTGCGCGCGCCGGTGGAGCTGTCGCCGGAACGCCAGGTGCAGATGGCGCTGGCAGTGGCCAAGCATGCGGCCGAGCGCCGCCTGCGCAAGGAGGCCAGCGCCGCACCCGAGCCGGCGCCGGATGAATTCGATGCCCTGGTGGCCGGCCTGGAGCAGGGCAACTGGGTCGACTTCGGCCGCGAAGACCACACCCGCAGGCTGCGCCTCGGCTGGGTCAGCCCGCTGCGCAACCTGTATGTTTTTGCCACGCATGAACGGCGCGAAGCCCTGTCGCTGACCGCGCAGGAACTGGCCAAGGCCATCCGCGAAGGCCGCGCGCATGTCGCGCCGGGTGCCGGGCTGATCGGCAAGGCGTTGGCGCAGGCGCTCGGCGTGGACCGCGGCGGTGCCGATGCCGCCAATGCCGGATCAGGGCCGTCCGACAAATCGGCGGCCTGAACGGCTGGCGGCCGGGCACAAACAACGTAGAAGACTTGTATCGGCATGTCATGGCCGCCGCGGTGCGGCGGCATCGTCTGTCATGTCTCCTTTTTCGTGAAGCGCCGTATCGCCATTTCAAATACCGACATTTCGTCGTGATATCCCAGCAGCCAGCCGGGGCTGGGATTGCCGAGGTGGACTGGAAGCCCTTGACCGTTATCAGCGGCATCCCCGGGATGCACATCGAGCCTGAGTTCTACCAGGCCAGGGTGCCTGAATCCCGCTCCCTTCATCCGGCTTAACAAGGTTGGCGCCGGCGCTTTCGAGTCATTCAGGGTGATGGCCACTCCTCGCGGCGTGCTGTAGTCATAGCCATAGGGTGCCCCCTTGATGGCATCGGCGGCCTGCCTGTCATTCAGCAGCATGGGATCGAACAGCACCATCGCGGGCTTTACGCCATCCGCCTTGATCCGGCTTGTGTAGGCTGCCGTGAAATACTGTGCATAGCCGCCTCCCAGTGAATGCCCCGCAACCATATCGACGCGAAAATATCCTTGTTCGGACAGCTTGGACAATACGTCCGCAGCTTCCTTTACTGCCGCAAACACCTCACCGTGCGTTCCCAGTGCGGTATTCATGATCTCCTTGGTGTTACGGCCGATTCGCCCTCTCAAGACGAGAGCCTGCGCCCATTCCTTCCGATTCGATGCCGCCCGCGCGGAATCGAAATAGAGCGCCAGCCCCAGCTTTTCGCCCCCGGCCACCATGACGATATCGAGATTGGCGAGTGTCTGCGCTCGCTTCAGGATGCGCGCCTGCTCGACGGTCATGCCGAAGTTGGCCCGAAAATTCTGATCGTCAAGCTCGTTGTTACTGATATATGCCATGGTCAATTCTTGCTTCATGCCATGCGGATTCGTTGCGCCATTGAACACAAAATTGGTCAGTTGGCACACTTTTCCAAGCCGGGCAGCAATTTTCATTTCAAGGTGTGCGCAATCTCCCGTCCATGGAATGTTCAAGGCGGAGGACATGGCTACCAGTTCATCCATGCTGAGCGTTGTGACATGGTCTGCATAGATCCTCTTTTCGGAAGGCAAGCTGTTTATCTTGACCTTTGCATGCCGAGACGCCTTCTTGTTATTGACGTCTGCTTCCTTTGGATTCTGCTTCCACATGTCGTTCAGGCGGGAAGCCATTCGGCTGCCGATCCGGGACTTAGGTACAACGCGGGAGTCCGGCGCCGACCCGTTCGGGGCCTGCGGCTCAACGGCAGGCGTTAACGTCTTTTTGCTTGCGGTGTCGACATCCGGAGCAGAAGGAGAGGGGATACATGAGCGTGGAAGCCGAAGCCAGTTCATTGCCGCATACCTCCGGCCGCATTTCGTCCACCAATAAGCCAGTGCGCACGAGGCCATCGGCGCGATACCCGCCGGGACAATGCGTATACTGGTGCGGTAGGTGGAGCCATGAAATCACGGTTCGAAAGGTTCTATAAGATATATGTGCAATTACCCAGCTTCTCTGTTCCGCCTGCATGATCAAATATCGATAATCACAGCGGCACGTCGACAACGTGGTTCCAATCACTCCGAGGAGGCTTCATGACATTACTGATTGCAGGCATCGTCTTGTTCATCGGCATCCATCTTGTTCCCGTGCTGACCGGGCTGCGCAACAGCCTGTTCAGCGCGCTCGGGGAGAAGCGCTACAAGGCCGTGTTTTCGCTGGCGTCTGCGCTCGGCCTCATACTGATCATCATCGGCTTCGGCCGCGCTCCGGCGGAGCCTCGGCTGTTCGCGCCTTTCCCGGCCGCCATCATGGCGGCGCCGCTGGTGATGCTGGTGAGTTTCGTGCTGTTCGCCTCGGCCAACATGAAGACCCATATCCGCAGCCGCCTCAAGCATCCGATGCTGCTCGGCCTGCTGCTGTGGTCCGGCGTGCACCTGCTGGCCAACGGCGAACTGAGGACCACCATCCTGTTCGGCGCCTTCCTCGCGTATGCGGTGATCGACCTGATCTCGGCCACCAGCCGCCATGCGGTCAAGCAGTTCACGCCCGTGGCGCGCCAGGACCTGATGGCGGTGACCGGCGGCGTGCTGCTGGCGCTGCTGGTAATGACTTTCCATCGCCAGCTGTTCGGCGTGGCCTCGGTGCCATGGGGAATCTAGCTTTTATCGGCCTCGAATTCTTCCGCCAGAAAATCGATGAAGGCCCGCACCTTGGCCGGCATGTTGCGGCGGCTGGGATAGAACACGAACAGGTCGGCCGGCTCGAGGTTGTAGTCGGGCAGCACGATGCGCAGCCGGCCGCTTTGCAGGTACTTGGCCACATCCCATTCGGAACGCACCAGGATGCCGTGGCCTTCCAGCGCCCAGTTCAACACCACGTCGCCGTCGTTGCTCGAGAGCGTGCCGCCGACCTTCACGGTGTCGGTGCGGCGTCCCTTTTGCAAGCGCCAGATGCCGTGGGCATCGTCGTTCTGCCGATGAACGATGCAGTTGTGGCTGCCCAGGTCTTCCGGTGACGCCGGCTCGCTGTGTTTTTTCAGGTAGGCCGGCGCGGCGCACAGGAAGCGCTTGTTCGACATGATGCGGCGCGCGCTCAGCCGGGTATCCGGCAATTCGCCGAAGCGGATGCCGAGATCGAAGGCTTCCTCCACCAGATTGATCGGCCTGTCGGTCAGCTGCAGCTGTACCTCCACGTCGGGATAGCGGCGTGCGAATTTCGACACCAGCGGGGCGATGGTGGTGCGGCCGAAACCGAGGGTGGCATTCACCCGCAGCAGGCCCTGCGGCGCATCGCGGCCGGCGCGCAGCTGTTCTTCCATCTCCTTCATCGCCGCCAGGATGCGGCCGGCATGCTCCAGGTAAAGCTCGCCTTCGCTGGTCAGGCTGAGGGTGCGGGTGGTGCGGTTGACCAGGCGCACCCCGAGCCGCTGCTCCATTTGCGCGAGGCGCTTGGTAACGGCCGGCGGCGTGATGTCGAGTTCGCGGGCGGCGGCCGACAGGCTGTCCTTGCGCGCCAGCACGCTGAAAAACGCCAGTTCCGAAAGATTGTCGTTTTTAACCATGGGTGAAGGATGCTTTGAAAGTAGAGAAATTATATGCGGCCGCGGCGGGTCTACACTGGCGCCATTCCTGATCCCACACACGAGGACGCCATGAAGATCGTTGAAATCCGCGAAAAGACCCTGCCCATCAGCTCCAGCATCCGCAATGCCTACATCGACTTCAGCAAGATGACGCTGAGCCTGGTTGCTGTGATCACCGACGTGATGCGCGACGGCAAGCCGGTGGTCGGCTACGGCTTCAATTCCAACGGCCGCTACGGCCAGGGCAACCTGATGCGCGAGCGCTTCATCCCGCGCATTCTTGGCGCCGATCCGGCCTCGCTGGTCAACGACGAGGGCACCAACCTCGATCCGCACAAGATCTGGGACTGCATGTTCACCAATGAAAAGCCGGGCGGCCACGGCGAGCGTTCGGTGGCCATCGGCACCATGGACATGGCGATCTGGGACGCGGTGGCCAAGATCGAAAACAAGCCGCTGTTCCGCCTGCTGGCCGAGCGCTACGGCGACGGCACGGTCAACAAGGACGTGTTCGTGTATGCGGCGGGCGGCTACTACCATCCGGGCCAGGATTTGAATGCGCTGAAAGATGAAATGCGCAGCTATCTCGACCGCGGCTACACCGTGGTGAAAAAGAAGATCGGCGGCGCTTCGCTCGACGACGACCTGCGCCGCATCGACGCGGTGCTGTCGGTGCTGCAGGACGGGCAAAAGCTGTGCGTGGATGCCAACGGCCGCTTCGACATGGATACCGCGATCGCCTATGCGAAGGCGCTGTCGCAGTACGACCTGTTCTGGTACGAGGAAGCCGGCGACCCGCTGGACTTCGAACTGCAGGCGGTGCTGCGCAACTACTACGACAAGCCGATGGCCACCGGCGAGAACCTGTTCTCGATGCAGGATGCGCGCAACCTCGTCCGCTACGGCGGCATGCGTCCCGACCGCGACTGGCTGCAGTTCGACTGCGCGCTCAGCTACGGCCTGGTGGAATACCTGCGCACGCTCGACATGCTGAAGCAGCACGGCTGGTCGGCGAGCCGCTGCATTCCCCACGGCGGACACCAGATGTCGCTCAACATCGCCGCCGGTCTCGGCCTGGGCGGCAACGAGTCCTATCCCGACCTGTTCCAGCCGTTCGGCGGATTTCCGGATGGGGTGCAGGTGGTCAACAGCAGGGTGACGATGCCGGAGTTGCCGGGGATCGGGTTTGAGGGGAAGGCGAATTTGTATAGCGAGATGCGGGCGCTGAGCAGTTAAGGGGAAGAAGTTTTTCTTCGACGGCCGTCCTTGGTGCAGGCACGGAGGCCTGCACTACCGCTAGGAGAAGCTTTCCGAAAAAGAGACCAAGCCCGCACATAAAGGCTTTTCAGATCCCCTTTGACAATGCCAAAAGAGCGGGCGGCAAAGCGGATAAAGAAGCGCGGTTGTCTGAGCCGAAGGCGAGTTTCCGCGCTTCCCGCTTTGCCGCCCGCTCTTTTGGGGACCCCGCAGGGGCATTGGCAACGGGGTCGCCTTTCTTTGCCTACTTTCTTTGGCGAAGCAAAGAAAGTAGGTGGCCCGCCGGGGCCAGACCCGGCTAGTCTCCACGGAGCGCACAAGGTTCAGGCGACCTCAGGCTGAGGTCCATGATTCACTCCCACCAGCGCCATTCAACGCGTTGCTGATGCGGTCATTTCTTCGTAGAGGCTAGCCGGGGGTGGCCCGGCGGCCACTTACTTTCTTTGCTTCGCCAAAGAAAGTAAGCAAAGAAAGGCGACCCCTCTACCGCCGCCCCTGCGGGGTCCCCAAAAGAGCACGGCACCAAGCGGGAAGCGCGGAAACTCGCCTTCGGCTCAGACAGCCGCGCTTCTTTATCCGCTTGGCGCCACGCTCTTTTGGCGTCGTTAGAAGGGAGCTTTCAACAGCCTCTTTGTGCGGGCTTGGTCGCCTGTATCAGGTTTGCGCTTCAGGCACATCTCCCCAAACACCTCCGCCTCCACCGGCTTCCCAAAATAAAACCCCTGCACCTCATCACACCCGTTCTCCATCAAGAACCTCTTCTGCTCCTCTTCCTCCACCCCCTCCGCCACCACCCGCAGATTGAGAATATGCGCCAATGAAATCACCGCCTTCACGATCGCCGCATCGTCCTGATCGGTCGCGATGTCGTGAACGAAGGAACGGTCGATCTTGAGCGTGTCCACCGGGAAGCGCTTGAGGTAGTTCAGGCTCGAGTACCCGGTGCCGAAATCGTCGATCGAGATGCGCACGCCCAGCTCCTTGAGCTTCCGGAGTATGACCAGTGAATTGTCGACGTCGCGCATCAGTACGGTCTCGGTGATTTCGAGTTCGAGGCAGCCGGGATCGAGGCCGGTGGTCAGCAAGGCGTCGGCAACCAGGTCGACGATGTCGTGCCGCGCCAGCTGGCGCGGCGACAGGTTGACCGAGATCGGAATGCATGGGCCGCCGCCGCGCTGCCAGGCCACGTTCTGGGCGCAAGCCGCGCGCAGCACCCATTCGCCGATCGCCACGATCATGCCGCTTTCCTCGGCCAGCGGAATGAAGCTCGCAGGCGGAATCAGGCCGCGCACCGGATGCCGCCAGCGCAGCAGCGCTTCGGCACCCACCACGCGGCCGCTGGCCAGATCCACCTTGGGCTGGTAGTGCAGCAGCAGTTCGTCGTTGGCCAGCACCTGGCGCAGGCTGTTGAGCATCTCCAGCCGCTCGTTGGCGTTGAGGCTCATCTCGGCGGTGAAGTATTCGAAGTTGTTGCGCCCGAGTTCCTTGGCCTTGTACATCGCGGAATCGGCATTGCGCAGCAGGGTTTCGGCATCCTGCCCGTCACCGGGATAGACGCTGATGCCGACGCTGCAGGTCACATGCAGGTCGATGCCGCCGTGGGGCCAGGGCTCGGCGACCACGGCGATGATGCGGCGCACCGTATCGGTGATCGCCTCCATGCTTTTCTGGTTCGCCAGCACCAGGACGAATTCATCGCCGCCCTGTCGGGCCACGGTGTCGGTCGCGCGCAGGCAGGACTTCAGGCGTGCGGTCACCGCCTTGAGCAGTTCGTCGCCGACCTGGTGGCCGAGGCTGTCGTTGATGAACTTGAACTGGTCGAGATCGATGAAGGCGACCGCGGCGATGTCCTGGCTGCGCCGGCTGCCGTGGATAGCCTGCTGCAGGCGGTCGTACAGGAGGTTGCGGTTGGGCAGGCCGGTCAGCGCGTCATGCGTGGCCTGGTGGCGTATTTTGGCTTCGTACATCCTGCGCTCGGTGATGTCGACCACCGTGCCTTCGAAGAACAGGATGCGGCCGTCGTCGTCGCGCACGGTATGCGCATTTTCGGAAATCCAGATGATGTTGCTGTCGCGCCGCCTGACTTGGGATTCGAAGCTGATCACCTGGCCATGGCGATTCATCTGGTCCAGAAATTCCTGGCGCCGGTCGCCGTCGACATAAAGCTGCTGGTCGATGTCGCGCAGGGTTTCGATCATGTCTTCGGGCGATGCATAGCCGTACATCCGCGCCAGCGCAGGATTGACGGCAAGATAACCCTTGTCCGGCGTGGACTGGAAGATGCCTTCGACCGCGTTGTCGAACAGGCTGCGAAAACGGCGCTCGGCCTCGTGCAGCGCCTGCTCCGATTCCTTGCGGCGGGTGATGTCCTGGATGAATCCCTCCAGCGCCACATAACCGCCGCTGGCGGCACGCACGCCGGTGCCCATTTCCTGCACCCAGCGCACCGCGCCGTCGCGGCGCACGATCCGGTACTCGATGCTGAAGCGTTCGTTGGTTTCCAGCGCGGCATAGATGCAGTCGCGCACCCGCGTCCGGTCTTCCGGATGGGTGATGTCTTCGTAGGCAATGCGGCCGCTCGTCAGCAGCAGCGGGGCATAGCCGGTCAGCGGCTCGCAGCCGCTGCTGAGAAACTCCATGCTCCAGTGTTCATCGATGCGGCAGCGATATACCATGCCGTCGAAGCTGGCGAGCAGTTCGCCAGGCAGGCGCGCCTCGTCGGTCCGGCCGGATGGCAGGGGAGATGCCGTCATCGGCGTCATCGGCATCGTTGCCATGGTCAAGTCCCTTGTCTTCGGGCTGCGGCATGTCCGGCCCGGCTTCATGAATGATTGGCTTTCTTATAAGCAATTTCGATACCATGCCATCTAGGCGGCCGGCGCACCGGTTCTGTGCACTCTGCCGGCGCCGCTTCAATCGGCAATGCAGCCGAACGCGAAAAATTCAGGGGAATGGAGCCATTTCCCGGAAGACATACTTTCGGCTCTGGGCTACACTCTTCCCATACTTATGGGAGTTGCATGAAAACGGCCGCGGAGGAGACAGCGACGCAGTCGGTGAATAACAAGGAAATGACAATGATGCGTGGCCTCATCATGGCCCTGGCATTCG
This sequence comes from Noviherbaspirillum malthae, assembly GCF_015352985.1. Lineage (GTDB taxonomy): Bacteria > Pseudomonadota > Gammaproteobacteria > Burkholderiales > Burkholderiaceae_D > Noviherbaspirillum > Noviherbaspirillum malthae. The sequence continues at coordinate 203,522 of NZ_JACYXF010000005.1, forward strand.
CAGCGGCCCCTGCGGCTGCCGAGGCGCCGAAAGTCATGCGGCTTGCCAGCCTGGAGTGGCTGCCGTACGTCGGCACCATGCTCGACAGGGAAGGGTGGTCCGGTCATGTGGCATCCATGGCGGCCAAGCCGGGCGGCTATCAGGTACGGATCGATTACTTTCCCTGGACGCGGGCGGTGCAGCTGGGCATGCGCGATGCGCAGTACGCCGGTTATTTTCCCGCGTACTACACTGAGGAACGGGCGCGCCAATGCCATTTTTCGGTGCCCATCGGCAGCAGCAATGTCGGCCTGGCTTACCTGAAGGGGACGCCCTTGGCCTGGAATACCCTGCAGGACCTGGCGCCGCTGAAAATCGCCGTGGTCGCCGGATTTTCCAACGGCCCCGCCTTCGATACCCTGGTGCGGGAAGGCAAGCTGAACATCGACTCGTCGCCGAACGACATGCTGAACCTGCGCAAGCTGCTGGCCAACCGGGTCGATGCGGTGGTCATCGACAAGCTGGTGATGCGCTATCTGCTGCTGAGCGAGCCGGGCCTGGCACGCGAGCGCGACCGGATCGCCTTCCATGACAAGCCGCTGGCGGAGCTGCCGCTGCATGTCTGTTTCCAGCGCACGCCGCAGGGCAGGGAAATGCAGCAGGCGTTCAACCGGACCTTGCGGGACATGCCGCTGAAGAAGCTTGAAAGCGAGTATTTCCAGCAGCTGGAACGCAAGGCGCCGGTCACCCGGTAGGGCCTGGGCCAGCGCCACGTGCGGAAAAGAAGCGGGAAATTCATCGTTCCACCATTCGCAATTCGCATCGTCGTCATCATTGCCATGAACAACAAAGACCAAGCCGGTGATCTTGAACAAACGCTACGCGCGATCGAAGCGTCTTATGCCGCCAATCTGCCGTCGCGGCTGGACAGCCTCGGCGAAACGCTGGAACAGTGCATCCGCGAACCGGAAGGGGCCGCGCAGCTCAATGCGCTGCTGGTCAAGCTGCACGGCCTGGCCGGCTCGGCAGGCACCTTCGGATTCGCCAGGCTGGGCCAGCAGGCCAGCGATCTGGAAATACGGCTGACCGCCTATATCAAGGGTATCAAGGGCGGCTCCTCGGGCCAGGACTTTCCTCCGCTCGCCGCCGGCATACGGGAATTGCTGCGCTGGGCGGCGCTCGATCCCAAGGACGGCGAAGGTGCGCCCGATCCGCAGCAGGCCGCTTCCCCGGCCGCTCAGGCCGCCGGCAGCGACGCCGGCGCCGGCCGCAGGATCTATCTGGTCGGCGACGATGCCGGGTCGGCTTCCGGCATTGCCGCCCAGTTCAGGGAGTTCGGCTATGAGGTCCTGGCCGTCGGCGGACTGGATGAACTGGAGCAGGCTGTCCGCCGGCAGGCGCCGGCGGCGGTGGTGATGGATCTTGCCTTTCCCTCCGGCATATTGGCCGGCGCGGCGCAGATCGCCCGCATCAAGGCCAGCAGCGAACACCGTTTCGCCGTCATCTTCATTTCCACGCGCAGTTCCTTCGAAGCACGCCTGGCCACCGTCAAGGCCGGCGCCGACGGCTATTTCTCCAAGCCGCTGGACATGGTGGCGCTGGTCGACCTGCTCGACCGGCTGCTTGCAAGCGAAGAGGAGAAACCCGGCCGCATCCTGATCATCGACGACGAGGTGGAAACCGCCGACTACCATGCAACGCTGCTGCGCCAGGCCGGCATGGACGTGCGCGCCCTGTACAAGGTGGAAGACATCCTGCAGGTGATGGGTGAATTCCGTCCGGAGCTGATCCTGATGGATGTCTACATGCCCGCCTGCGACGGCATCGACGTGGCGCGCGTGATCCGCCAGGACGCCCTCTATCTCGACGTGCCCATCGTCTTCCTGTCGAGCGACAGCAACCTCGACAACCAGCTCACCGCCATCGCATCCGGCGCCGACGATTTCCTGACCAAGCCGATCCGGCCGCTGCACCTGATCTCCGCCGTCACCAGCCGCGTCAAGCGCTACCGCGAGCTGCGCAGCCTGATCATGCGCGACAGCCTGACCGGGCTGTTCAACCATTCGGCGGTGACCGAGCACCTGGCGCGGGAACTGGCCACGGCGCGCCGCATGCAGAAGCCGCTGTCGCTGGCGATGCTCGACATCGACCGTTTCAAGAGCGTCAACGATACCTACGGCCATCCGGTCGGCGACCAGGTGATCCGCGCGCTGTCGCGCATGCTGCAGCAGCGACTGCGCCGCAGTGACATCATCGGCCGTTACGGCGGCGAGGAATTCGTGGTCATCATGCCGCACACGCCGGCCTCGGCGGCGGTGCCGGTGCTCGACCAGATCCGGGCTTCGTTTTCCAATATCCGCCATCATGCGGAGCACCAGGATTTCAGCGTCACCTTCTCCGCGGGCGTGGCCGAGATCGCGCCCGACATCGATGCGGAGGAGCTGCTGCGGCGGGCCGATGTGGCGCTGTACCAGGCCAAGAACGACGGCCGCAACCAGATTGCCAAGGCTTGAGGGGCTTGCCGGCGTCGCCGTTTCCTATGGCGGGCTGTTTCGCTCTGCGGTTTTCTAACGCGAAAATTGAAACTGGAATAGTATGGAGGCCAACGCTTCTTCCTTTCCTTCCTTTCCGCCGATGAACAGCATGAGCGATCCACTTCACATCGAATCCATCCTCGAAGACAGCTTTCATACCCTGCCTTATCTGATCCACCTGCAAGCCAGGGCGCGCCCGGATCATCCGGCGCTGGTGCAGGACGGACAAACCGTCAGCTATGCCGAACTCGACCGCCTGATGGACAGGGTCGCCGCATCGCTGCAGCGCGACGGCATCAAGCCGCGCGACGCCGTCGCCATCTGCGCCGGCACCTCGCTGTCCTATGCGGTGGTCTTCCTCGGCAGCCTGCGCGCCGGCGTCGCGGTGGCGCCGCTGGCGCCGTCGTCGTCGCCGGAAAGCCTGATCGGCATGACAAAAGATGCGGATGCGCGGCTGCTGTTCGTCGACCGCGCAGTCGCCCAGCAGCTTTCCCCGGTGCGCGGCGAACTGTTCATGCCGGTCATCGCCCTCGACGGCAGCGACGCCGGCCAGGCCTTCGACGCCTGGCTGGCGCCGGAAGCGAGTCGGCCGCAGGAAGTCGATATCCGGCCCGACTGGGCTTTCAACATCATCTACTCGTCCGGCACCACCGGAGCGCCCAAGGGCATCGTGCAGCCGCATTCGATGCGCTGGACGCATGTGCAGCGCGGCCTCGTCAACGGCTACGACCAGAATGCGGTGACGCTGATTTCGACGCCGCTGTATTCCAACACCACGCTGGTCTGCTTCTTCCCGACGGTGTCGCTCGGCGGCACGGTGGTGCTGATGGCCAAGTTCGATGCCGGCGCCTATCTCGGGCTGGCGCAGCAGCACCGCGTCACGCACACCATGCTGGTGCCGGTGCAGTACCAGCGCATCATGGCGCGCGAGGATTTCGGGCAATACGACCTGTCGTCCTACCGCATGAAGTTCTGCACCAGCGCGCCGTTCTCTGCAGCATTGAAAGCCGACATCCTCAAGCGCTGGCCGGGCGGGCTGATCGAGTACTACGGCATGACCGAGGGCGGCGGCACCTGCGTGCTGGCCGCGCACGAGCATCCGGACAAGCTGCATACCGTCGGCCAGCCGGCGCCGGGCCACGACATCCGCCTGATCGACGACGCCGGCCGCGAAGTCGGCCCGGGCGAACTGGGCGAAGTGGTCGGCCACTCGCCGGCGATGATGGCCGGCTACCACAAGCAGCCGCAGAAGACGGCCGAGGCGGAATGGTACGATCCGAGCGGCAAGCGCTTCATCCGCACCGGCGACATCGGCCGCTTCGACGCCGAGGGCTTCCTCACGCTGATGGACCGCAAGAAGGACATGATCATTTCCGGCGGCTTCAACGTCTATCCGAGCGACCTGGAAGCGGTGCTGCACCAGCATCCCGATGTGGTCGAGGCGGCCGTGGTCGGTGTGCCTTCGGTGAAGTGGGGCGAGACACCGGTGGCCTTTGTTGTGGTAAAAACAGGATCGGCGCTGGATGCACCCGCGCTGCGCGCCTGGGCCAATGAACGGCTGGGCAAGACGCAGCGGCTGGCCGCGGTCGAGCTGGCCGAGGTGCTGCCGCGCAGCGCCATCGGCAAGGTCCTCAAGCGCGAACTGCGCGACGGCTTTGCGACGAAGCTCGATTGAGATCAGGGAAGCAGGCAGGGAAGCAGGAAGCGCCGGAATTTTGACTTGAACAACGAAAACAAAGACACAATGCAGGATCCCTCTCTTTTCAATACGCAGGAAGTGCTCGACCTGCTCAAGCTGGAGCAGGTCGGCACCGACTGCTACCGCGGCCAGAGCCATTTCATGGGCAGCCCAAACGTGTTCGGCGGCCAGGTCGTCGGCCAGTCGCTGTATGCGGCCGGCATCACGGTGCCCGAGCGGCGCGTGCATTCGCTGCATTCGATGTTCCTGCTGCCGGGTAATTTCCGGCTGCCGATCGACTATGAAGTGGAACGGGTGCGCGACGGCGGCTCCTTCAGCACGCGGCGGGTGGTCGCCACCCAGGAAGGTCGCCGCATCTTCGTGATGTCGGCATCATTCCAGCAGGAAGAGGAGGGCCTGTCGCACCAGAAGCCGGCGCCGGCCTTCTCCGATCCGGAAACCATTGCCTCCAACATCGAGGAATGGAAACGGATGCCGCCCAATCCCAAGCGCCCGTTCATGCCGACGCCGGTCGACTTCCGCGCCGACTTCCAGGGCGACATCCTGAGCGGCAACGAGGGCAAGACCACGCGCCAGATCTGGACGCGCGCGCCGATCGCGCTGCCGCAGGACCGGCTGATGCATGAATCCCTGTTCGGCTACGTGTCGGACTACGGCCTGCTGTGGACCGCGCTGCAGCCGCACGGCATCCGCGTCGGCGATCCGCGCCTGCAGATCGCCAGCCTCGACCACACCATCTGGTTCCACCGTCCTTTCCGCATGGATGACTGGCTGCTGTTCGCCATGGAGACGCCCAACGCCTCCGGCGGCCGCGGCCTGTGCTTCGGCCATGTCTACGACCGCCAGGGCGTGCTGGTGGCGAGCATGGCCCAGGAAGGCCTGATCCGCCTGCGTGACAAGAAAGCCTGAAAGTACGCCCGAGCAAGCTTCAGGCGGACTTCATCCCTGGAGCGATCCGGCGACACAACAGCAACAAAAACAGGAAGTGGAATGGATTTTGTCTTATCGCCGGAGATTCTCGCCGGCCTGTTCGCGGCTGCCGCGATTGCCGGCTTCGTCGACGCGATTGCCGGCGGCGGCGGGCTGATCACCATCCCGGTGCTGCTGCTGGCGCAGGTGCCGCCGCTGCAGGCGCTGGCCACCAACAAGCTGCAGAGCAGCTTCGGCTCGCTGACGGCGTCGCTGATGGTTTTGCGGCGCAGGCTGGTGCGCTGGTCGGAAATGCGGCGGCTGTTCGTCTGCTCCCTGATCGGCTCCTGCCTCGGCGCGTTCGCGGTGCAGTTCGTGAGCGCGGCGACGCTGGATATCGTGATTCCCATCGTGCTGGTGAGCATTGCGACGTATTTCCTGCTGGCGCCGAATGCCGGCGCGGTCGAGCGAAAGCCGCGCGTCAACGAGGCCGTCTACAAGGGCGTGGTGGTGCCGGGCATCGGTTTCTACGACGGCATGTTCGGCCCCGGTACCGGCTCCTTTTTCTCGCTGGCCGGCGTTGCACTGCGCGGCCGCGACCTGCTGACGGCCACCGCCCAGGCCAAAATCCTCAATTTCGCCAGCAATCTCGCCTCGCTGCTGGTGTTCATCGCCGGCGGCAAGGTGCTGTGGGCGGCCGGCGCGGCCATGGTCGCCGGCCAGGTGCTGGGCGCCTGGGGCGGCTCGCACGCAATGGTGCGCGGCGGCACCAGGCTGATCCGGCCGATGATCGTCACGGTATGCGTGGTGATGCTGGGCCGCTATCTGTGGCAGAAGGGCCTGCTTTCTTTCTGACAATCTGCGGATGAGGCGCTTGCAGAAACGGAAGGCATGCCCATGTAGTTGATTTCGGCCGCCTGGTTGTTCCAGTTACCCATACGGCGGCCGCTTCATCGAACAAAGGCTTGCATGTCATGAAACAGCTCAAGCAGACTCCGCTCTCCATCCTCGATCTCTCGCCCATTACCCAAGGCAGCACGGCCGCCGACGCCTTCCGCAACACGGTCGACCTGGCGCAGCATGCCGAGCGCTGGGGCTACAACCGCTACTGGGTGGCCGAACACCACGGCATGCCCGGCATCGCCAGCGCCGCCACTTCCATCCTGATCGGCCACGTGGCCGGCCGGACCTCGCGCATCCGCGTCGGTTCCGGCGGCATCATGCTGTCCAACCATGCGCCGCTGATGATCGCCGAGCAGTTCGGCACGCTGGAGTCGCTCTATCCGGGCCGCATCGATCTCGGACTTGGTCGCGCGCCCGGCTCCAACCAGCTGACGGCCCGCGCGCTGCGCCGCACGCTGCAGGGCGACGATGAATTCCCTCAGCAGCTGGCCGAACTGCGCGCCTACCTGCAGCCGGAAACGAGCGCGCCGCGGGTGCGTGCGGTGCCGGGCGAGGGACTCAACATTCCGATCTGGCTGCTCGGCTCCAGCGATTTCAGCGCCCAGCTGGCCGGCCACCTCGGCCTGCCGTTCGCCTTCGCCGGCCAGTTCTCGCCGGCCTACATGCAGACCGCGCTGATGCTGTACCGCGACCGCTTCCAGCCGTCCGAGGTGCTGGACAAGCCGTATGCGATGGTCGGCCTGAACATCTTCGCCGCCGACACCGAGGAAGAGGCGCGTTTCCTGTCGACCTCGCACCAGCAGAGCCATGTGAACCTGCTGCGCGGCACGCCCGGACAGATCCCGCCGCCGGTGAAGAGCATGGACGGCCTCTGGTCGCCGCCGGAACAGGCGTCGGTGCAGTCCACGCTGCGCGCCTCCATCATCGGCGACCCGGCGATGGTGCGCGAACAGTTGCAGTCCTTCATCGAAGCCACCCAGGCCGATGAACTCATCATCAATTCCATGATCTTCGATCATGCGGCCCGGCTGCGCTCGTATGAAATCGTCGCGCAGGCCTGGCAGGGCTGATCACGGCAGCGGAGACAGCGATGTACATGGTGTATTGGACTGAAGTCGCCGACGGCGAATCCAGCGCGCAGGGTAGGGACTTTCCGTCGGAGGAAATGGGCGCCGCGCTGAAGTTCATGGAGCAATTGCGCACCCGGCAACGCGCCGGCGAGGGCATCTGCTTCGTCACCATGTCGTCGGAAAACCCGGATTCGGTCGGCCACCCCGGCGTGGCCGATCCGTCGCCGGACTACAACTGGAAGAAACGCAGGCGCTGAGCGGAGGCCGGTGCCACCTTCGATGAAGGGTGAAATATCCGTGCGATTTGCTCGGGCTTGAAAGCGTCAAGATGTGCCACACTTGGAGCGCCCTTTTTCTCCCGGAATCGTCGAAGTGGAAGTCCATCAAGCCCTGCCGTACCTGCGTGAAACCCTGCTGTTCCTTGCCCTGACCGGGGTGCTCATCCCGCTGCTGCAGCGTTTTCGCATCAATCAGGTGCTGGGCTTTCTCGCCGCCGGCACCCTGGTCGGCCCTTTCGGCCTCGGCCTGTGGACGCAGGACATGCCGGTCCTGTCCAACTTCACCTTTCCCGACCGCGCAGGCGTTGCCGCCCTGGCCGAATTCGGCGTGCTGTTCCTGATGTTCATGATCGGCCTGGAACTGTCCGCCGAACGGCTGTGGGCATTGCGGCGCTGGGTGTTCGGCGCAGGCACCGCGCAGGTCATGCTCAGCGCCGCGCTGATCGGGCTGCTGGCCTGGCTGTTCGGCAATCCGCTGGAAGCGGCCGTGATCCTCGGCTTCGTGCTGTCGCTGTCCTCGACCGCGGTGGTAATGCAACTGATGAACGAGCAGCGCACGCTCGGCACGCCGCTGGGACGCGCCGGCTTTTCCATCCTCATGCTGCAGGACCTGGCGGTGGTGCCGCTGCTGATCCTGATGGGCGTACTGGCCAAGGGCAGCAGCGAAGGCGTGGCGGCGCTGGTGCTGCTGACGCTGCTCAAGTCGGCGGGCGCCATCCTGCTGATCTACCTGCTGGGGCGGCGCGTGATCCGGCCGCTGTTCCAGGCCTTCGTCCGCCAGCGCCAGCCGGATGTCTTCATGGCGCTGACGCTGCTGAGCACGCTCGGCATTGCGGCGCTGACCGAATGGGCAGGACTGTCGATGGCGCTCGGCGCCTTCCTCGCCGGCCTGCTGCTGGCGGAGACCGAATTCAAGCATGAGGTGGAAGTCACCATCGAGCCGTTCAAGGGCTTGCTGATGGGCCTGTTCTTCATGTCGGTGGGCATGGCGATCGACGTGCGGGAAGTGGCGAAGGCGCCGCTGCTGCTGCCGCTGTCGGTGCTCGGCCTGTTCGCCATCAAGACCGCGGTCACCGCGCTGATCCTGCGCATCGGCGGCTTCGGCTGGGGCAGGGCGATCGAGGGCGGCACGCTTCTCGGCCAGGGCGGGGAATTCACCTTCATCGTGGTCGGCCAGGCCGTCGCCACGCAGCTGATGCCGGAGCCGACTGGGCAGTTCATCATGCTGGTGGTCAGCCTGAGCCTGTTCGCCACGCCGATGGTCGCCAAGGCCGGCCAGATGCTGCGCGCCACGCTCGAAAAACGTGCTTGCACCATACCCAACGCTGCTGAAGAGATGCCGCAGCCGGCGGCCGGCCGCATCATCATCGCCGGCTACGGACGCGTGGGTCAGCTGGTCGGGCAGATGGCGGCGGCGCAGGACATTCCCTACGTGGCCTTCGAAACCGATGCGCGCCTGGTCGGCAGGCTGCACGCGCTCGGGCTGCCGGTATATTTCGGCGACGCCGCCCGGCTGGAACTGCTGCGCACCGTCAAGGCCGAGGAAGCCGCCGCGATCGTGCTGACGATGGATCATCCGGCATCGGCGCTGCATGCGGTCAAGGCGATCCGGCGCGAATATCCGCACATTCCGATCTATGCGCGCTCGCGCGACGAAAAGCATGCGGTGGCCCTGCGGCATGCGGGTGCGACGCAGGTCATTCCCGAGACGCTGGAAGCCGGTCTGCAGCTGTCGGCGCTGGTGCTGCAGGGCTTGGGCATGTCCGAAGGCGGCACCGCCCACGTCATCCAGCTGGAACGCGAACGCCGGATACAGGAAATCAGCTAGCCGGCCTTCGCCAGCAGCGCCTGCGCGGTGTCGCGCGCGCTCGGCAGGAAACGGGCGATGGTGGACAGCAGTTCATCCTCGGCGACCGGCTTGCCGAGATAGGCGTCGCAGCCGGCCCAGCTGCCGCGGAACTTGTCGAAGGCCGAGGCCCGGCTGCTGAGCATGACCACCGCGGTGTCGCGCGTCGCGCTGCTGGACTTGATGCGTTTGCATACCTGGTAGCCGTCCATGCCGGACATCAGGATGTCGAGAAAAATGCAGGTGTAGTGCTTGGCCTGCGCCATGTCGATCGCCTTCTCGCCGCTCTCTGCGTAATCCACATCGAAACGGAAAGGCGCCAGCCGGGAGCGCATGAAGGCGCGCACCGTGGCGCTGTCATCGACCACCAGCACCGATTCCTGCAGTCCGGATTCCTCGAACAGCGGCCGGTACGGCGCATGGCGGTCGCAGGCGCGGCGCGACATGCCGCCGCGCCATTCCGCACCGCCGGCATTGCCCGCATTGCCCGCATTGCGGCGGCGCGCGCGCTCCCTGAGCGCCAGGCGCATCTGCAGGTCGAGCTGCTCGAACAGGCGCATCCAGTGAATCGGCTTGGTCACCAGCGGCCACGGCAGCGCCTCCTGCTGCCTGCCGATCAGCACCGCCGGCACGTGCGCACTGGGTGAACGCGCCTGCAGCTGCCACATGGCCAGAGGATTGTCGGCATTGACGAGATAGATGTCGGTGCGCTCCTGCGGCGCAGCGGCCTCGACATAGTGGAAGGGCCGCCGGCCGGTGAGGCGGAAGGTGGAGGTCAGCAGGCTGGTTTCGGCATCGCTGAAGCCGATGGTCTCGAGAACGAAGCGCTGGCCGAGGGAAGAATCGTGATGAGGTGGAAAGGGCATGTTGATGGACGATGACTACACTTTGCCGTCAAGAAAGAGAGTTTTGCCGCCGTTGATTGCATAAATGATAACAGAGGTAGTGTCATCGTCCACTATAAACTTCAGCAGGATATCCAAGTGTTGCCTGGATGATGTTGCGCTCTTCAGAGCGATGGAATGCTTTCAGATTTTTCGGCAAGCAATCGCTGGTGCGTTTTCAATTGCCGAAAGTTGCACTTTCAATCCCGCTTTTTGCCGCAGTATCGGCATGATTCTCGTCCATGATCTGATCAACAAATTTTTTAATCCGCACCATTCGGCAATGAATGACCAATGCAATGAGACCACGCGAAAAATCATGCGATCTCTCAGGTCATGGAATGCTTTTCCGGAATCGGTACAAGTCGGGCAAGGCTGTATCCCCGCCTACGCTGACCACCGCCAGAACGGTCGACCGCGAGATTGAATGTCAATGCGGTGCCAAGCCCGAAGCCGCCCCATACTGGCTTCAATTTGGTCCAAACGGAATGCAGGTGTCATAAGGCGGCCCCGTGACCGATGTCAAAATATGTCACCACGCTTGGCATTTCCCTTGTCATCATCAAACAAAGAAGGCGCAATGGAGCGCTCCAAATCTCCTTTGTTAAACCACGGATCCCCATTTGGATTAATCGAAGACGGTGCGTCATTTTCCAAGAGGATCCGCGCCGCATTTTGGAGTTCAGGAGAGGGAGTGTATGGCTTGCCGTTCGTGTCATTTATCCGCTCCCCGTTCCTTATATGCTCGAGAAGTTTCTTATCGAAAAAAACTTGTCGATCATCATTTATTCCCATTTTTCCAGTGGGATAGAGGTTATGTATTTCTTCCAAAAATTTTAGTTTGGCGTCGCTGAATTCTTTATTGCTAGAGGACGTGGATGCCTGCGGATTCTTTTCAATACTGGGCGGGACCATAGTGGACGGATTGCGCAAGGTAGGACTGGAAACCATTTCATTCTCCTAGGAATCTGAGCAAAAATATGCTGCTGTCCTTAGCTCATTCGGTGCAGCCCGCGCAACACCGCTCTGCAAGGCCTAGACTAGTCAAAACCGACGAAATGCTGGCGCACTGACTGAATGAGCTTATGACCTACATAGGTGGAAGTGAGGTAACAAACAGTTCCTGAAGGAGGTCCTTCTTATACGGAACCCGGCAACGGGTGATTCCTGGCTTGGCGGCCTTGATCGCGCAACCGCTCGCATCGCGGGATTTTTTCAAAACGTCGATAATGTCGGTTTGAAAAATCTGTAAGGGCCTACCATGAGCGATTTTCGTAGCGACACCGTAACGCAGCCGACACCCGGCATGAAGCAGGCGATGCTGGAGGCGCCGCTCGGGGATGACGTATTCAGCGACGACCCGACCATCAATCGCCTGCAGGAGATGGCGGCCGAGATGCTGGGCTTCGAGGCGGCGCTGTTCGCCCCCAGCGGCACGCAGACCAACCTGATTGCGCTGATGGCGCACTGCCAGCGCGGCGAGGAAGCCATCGTCGGCCAGCAATGGCATACCTATCGCTGGGAAGCGGGCGGCATGGCGGTGCTGGGCTCGATCCAGCCGCAGCCGCTGGAGAACCAGCCTGACGGCACCATCGCTCTGGCCGACATCGAGGCGGCCATCAAGGTCGACGATCCGCATTTCGCCCGCACCAGGCTGATCGTCATCGAGAACACCCATGGCGGCAAGGTGCTGCCGCCGGCCTACATGCGCGACGTGCAGGCGCTGGCCGAACGCCACGGCCTGCGCAGCCATATCGACGGTGCGCGGCTGTTCAATGCGGCAGTGGCAAGCGCCGGCGACGGCGATCCGGTCGCGCAGGCGCGCCAGTTGTGCAAATCCTATGATTCGCTGTCGCTCTGCCTGTCCAAGGGCCTCGGTGCGCCGGTCGGCTCGCTGCTGCTGGGTTCGAAGGAATTCATCGCACGCGGCAGGCGCATGCGCAAGATGCTGGGCGGCGGCATGCGCCAGGCAGGCATTCTGGCGGCGGCCGGCATCTATGCGCTGGAAAACAATGTGCGCCGCATGGCCGAGGACCACGCCAATGCGCAGCTGCTGGTGCAAGGCCTGGGCAAGGCGGTTGAAGCCAACTCGAAGCTGGCCGGCAGGGCGAACGTGCATCCGGCGCAGACCAATATCGCGTTCTTCGATATCGATGCGGAGATTGCAGACGCCTTCATCGCGCATCTGGCAGCCAGCGACATCCGCGTCACCAGCGGTTATTACAAGACCAAGGAGAAGGCAATGAAGCGCATCCGCTGGGTGACGCACCTGGATATCGATCGCACCGATGTCGAACGCGCTTTGGAATCCGTTGCCCGCTTCTGATTCTTTTTGCATTGAAAGCACGTCCGGCGGCATCTAACGGGCCACCGGACGCATTCCAGCCTCTTTCCAGTTTGTCTTTTCATCCTTCCATCAAGTAGGCGACGGCGGCGACACCCATTAACCGCCTGCAACAATATCCTGTATCTTCTTTCAATTTTTGCCCAACTTCACGCATTTTCCTGAGAAAAGCCGGAACCGGCGGGTTACCCCATAGTCACAAACGCCTGTACGCCGAGCAATTTTGCGACAGCGAAATCTTGCCGGGCCACCCGCTTTACCATAGGAAACAAAGAGTGAAGAAAACGTTTGCAGCTTTTGGATTGATCGCAGGACTGATGATGACAGGCGCTTCCCATGCCGACGTGGGCGTGGCAGGGGAGATCGGAACGACGGGTATCGGCTTTCACGCCAGCATTCCCTTGCAGCCCAACCTGAATGCCCGCCTCGGCCTCGGCTACCTGGGCTATTCCTACAGCGGCAGCACCAGCGACATGAATTACGAGCTCAAGCTCAAGGCCAATACCTATGACGCGCTGCTGGACTGGTACCCGAGCGCGGACAGTTCCTTCCGGCTCACTACGGGCCTCGCTTACAACGGCAACAAGATCGATGTGGACGGCCAGGCCAATGCAGCAGGCAACTATACCGTCAACGGCCGCAGCTACAGCGCGGGTGCGGTGGGGCAGGTCAATGGCAAGGTGAGCTTCAACAAGGTCGCGCCCTATCTGGGTATCGGCTGGGGCCGTCCGTCGAGCAAGGAGAAGGGCTGGTCGATTTCCACCGATATCGGCGTCCTGCTGCAGGGTTCGCCGCGCACGTCACTGAGCAACAGCGGCTGTACGGCCTCCGCGTCGGTCTGTTCACAGTTCGCCAACGATCTCGCGCGTGAAAACGAACAGCTGCGCGATGAAGTCAAGCGCTTCAAGGCTTATCCGGTACTGCGTATCGGTGTCAGCTATAAGTTTTGAAGATGAGGAGGTTTATAGCGGTGCCCTATCAGATTTCTTGAATAAATCAATTTGTTCTATCAAATGCGAATCATTATCATCTCTTGCATGCAGTAGTGCAGCAGAGATTCGCAAAGAAAGGACAAGAACATGGTTACCGCCGCAAAAACCGTCAGCCAGATCGCCGTTCACATGGCCGTCGCCTTCATCACCATGTATGTGGTCACGGGTTCCATGGCCTTCGGCGGGCTTGCCGCGCTGCTCGAACCGATCTGCAACGTGATCGTCATGCCCTTCCACGAAAAGCTGTGGGAGCGCATCCAGCAGCGGATGGAAGCGCGCAGGCAGGCGGCAAGCCCTGCGGTTGCCGCCATGCCCCTCGCCACATAAAATCCCCAGCCCTTCAGTTTTTCAGTTTTCCAGCAGAGACCGCAGCATCCACGCGGTCTTTTCATGCACCTGCATGCGCTGCGTCAGCAGGTCGGCGGTGGGTTCATCGGATGCCTGGTCCACCGCCTTGAACATCGAGCGGGCGGTGCGGATGACGGCCTCCTGATCCTGCACCAGCTGGCGGATCATTTCCTGCGCATTCGGCACGCCGTCGGGCTCCTTGATCGAGGACAGGCGGGCAAAGTCGCCGTAGGTGCCGGGCGCAAAGCTTCCCAGCGCACGGATTCTCTCCGCAATCACATCCACCGCCGCAGCCAGTTCGGTGTACTGGGTTTCGAACATCAGATGCAGCGTCTGGAACATCGGCCCGGTCACGTTCCAGTGGAAATTGTGCGTCTTCAGGTACAGCGTGTAGGTATCGGCCAGCAGGCGCGACAAGCCGTCGACGATGCTGCGGCGATCCTGTTCGGAAATTCCGATATCTATTTCCATGTGGTGTACTCCTGTCGGATTGTCGTGTTGGTAACGCTACGACCGTTTGCCCTTCACGCAGTTCGGAATGCAGTTCGGCTGCGTGGCCTGAGCGCGGCAAGGACTGCGGCAGATTTTTGCGCAGCGCCTGGGGTCTACAGGGTATGGAACCAAGGAGGCTTGCCATGACGAAAGACTACCCAGGCGGCTGCGCATGCGGCGCAGTCCGCTTTCAATGTTCGGCGGCCCCGCTGGCGATGTACAACTGCCATTGCCGCAGTTGTCAGCTTGCAAGCGGCGGTGCCTGCGCGCCGCTGCTGGTGGTGCCGGGGCAGGCATTGCGCATTGCGGGCCATCCGAAGCGGCATCGTCCGCAGCGGGCGAACGGCAATCATGCGACCCGCCTGTTTTGCCCTGAATGCGGCACGCCGCTGCTTGCCTTGCCCGACAACAATCCGGCCGTGGTGCTGGTGCATGCCGCCGCGCTGGATTTTCCGGACGGATTCAAGCCGGTGGCCGATATCTGGACCGTCGATGCATTGCCCTGGGCGCACATGGACCGGCATATTCCCAAGATGTTCAAGTCGCCGCCGATACTGGAACCGGAAGACGAAGTGACGCTGTAGGATTCACGCCCTACTGACCGGGCGCCGGGAAGCCCAGATCGCCGCCTCCGGCGCTCCAGGTGCCCGCCGGCGCGCCGCCGCTGCTGTTGACCGGAATGCCGGGCGAAGATGGCTGGCGTCCGCTGTCGGTGAGAAAGCGGGCGAGTTCATCCTCTGCCGGCTGGGGAGCCGGCGCGCTCACGCGCTCCGCTGCAGGCATGGCCGCGGGCATTTCCCGCGCCGCCGGTCCGACCACCACCGTGGTGCCGTCACGCTCGATCACGCCGTAGCCGGGCGGCGGCGCCAGCTCCATGTTTTCCGTCACGCGGTTGACCCATTCCTCGGAAGGTTCCTTGACGATCATGGGCGGCGGACGCTTGGGCTGCGGGAATTTGGCCTTGGTATCGATCAGCTTGGCCTTGAGCGTGTCGCGAAAGAAGTCGCCCACCAGCAGGATGGCATTGTGGCCGCCCTGGCCCCAGTAATCGCTGCGCATGGCCACGCGCGAATCGTTGAAGCCGACCCAGGCGCCGGCCACCATGTTGGGGTGCATCAGGATGAACCAGCCGTCGGTGTTGTTCTGCGTAGTGCCAGTCTTGCCGGCGATGTCGGCGGCGATGTTGAAGCGGTTGCGCACCTCGGTGCCGGTGCCGTAGCGCACCACGCCGCGCAGCATGTCGATCAGTTCCACCGCCGTGTCTTCAGACATGACGCGCTGCGCCTCGGAACCGAATTCGGCGATCACCTTGCCATGGCGGTCGGCGATCCTGCGCATCACCACCGGCTTGCGGTATTCGCCGACCCTGGCGATCGTCGAGTAGGCCGATACCATTTCGAACAGCGTCACCGGGCTGGTGCCGAGCGAGAGGGAAGGCACCGGATCGAGCCGGCTGTGCTCGATGCCGACCGCGCGCGCCATGCGCATCACATTGGGCAGGCCGACATCCTGCATGACCTGCGCGGTGATGGTGTTCTTTGAATAGACCAGGCCTTCGCGCATGCTCATCATGCGGTTGCTGAAGCCACTCATGTCGGTCGGGCGCCAGACGCCGCCATCGACCAGCCGGATTTCGACCTGGCCGTCGGGATAGATGCGGTCCGGGCGCAGGCCCTGTTCCAGCGCCGCGCCGTAGACGATGGGCTTGAAGGTGGAACCCGGCTGGCGTTCGGCCTGGGCGACATGGTCGAACTGGTCGCGCTCGAAATCGCGGCTGCCGACCCAGGCCTTGACTTCGCCGGACACCGGATCCATCGCCAGGAAGCCGGCTTCGAGCCGGGTCTTGCCTTCCTGCAGGCGCGTCATGAATTTGTCGTTGGCCTTGAGGCTGGCCAATGCCTCTTCCTCGCTGCGGCCGGCGGCGACTGCCTTCCTGTATTCGCCGGTTTCACGGATGAAGGCATCGAGCAGATCGGCGCGCTCCTTCCAGAAATGGCTGAACGGCTCGACCTTCTTGCGCAGGGCGGTGTAGGCCGTCGGCGTATGCGAAGCGACGCGATCGGTCTTGCTGCCCCATTCGACGTCGGCGATGTCCTGCAGCACCTTGGTCTGCCGCTCCACCGCCGCCTCGGCCGCGCCTTGCAGCTTGTCGTCCAGCGTGCTGTAGATGGTCAGGCCGTCGGTATAGAGGTTGTAGTCGTTGGCCTCGGCCCACTCCAGCGCCTGGCGCCGGACATAGGCAGCGAAATGCGGCGCCGAACCGAGCGGGTCGGGCTGGCGCGTCAGCGTCACCTGCAGCGGCTGTCCGCGCAGCGCCTGGTATTCATCCGCGGAAAGCACGCCGTGCTTGTGCATCTGCGCCAGCACCACGTTGCGCCGCTTCTGCGCGCGCTCGGGATTGAGAATGGGGTTGTAGTAGCTGGTGCCCTTGAGCATGCCGACCAGCGTCGCGCTTTCGAGCACGTCCAGGTCCGACGCCGGCTTGTCGTAATAGGTGCGGGCCGCCATCTCGATGCCGATCACGTTGTACAGGAAAGGCACGCTGTTGAGGTAGGTTTCCAGGATCTGGTCCTTGCCGTAAGCCTTTTCTATCTTGATCGCCGTGATGATTTCCCTGACCTTGCGCTCGATGGTGCGCGAGCGGCCGATCTCCTGAGGAAACACGTTGCGCACCAGCTGCTGGGTGATGGTGGAGCCGCCCTGGGCGTCGCCGCGCAGCGTGTGCACCACGGCCGACAGGGTGCGGCTGATATCGATGCCGGGATGGTCGTAGAAGCGATGGTCTTCAGTGGCGATCAGTGCCTTGAGCACATGCGGAGAGATCTGGGCCAGCGTGACCGGTTCCTGCTGGCCGCGGGCAAAGGTGGCCAAGTGCGTGCCGTCGGCGGACAGCAGGACGCTCGGCTGCGCCTCCCGTACGGCCCGCAGGTCTTCGATGCCCGGCGTGGTCGGCGCGATCTTGGCGATATAGCTGCTGACCGCCACCGCCGTCGCCACCAGCACCGTGACCACGATCGCCGTCATGGCGAGAACGATGCCTCTCAGTATGCGGCGCGGAGCGGATTGATGCGGCTTCCTGGGGGATTGATGCGAATTCGGGCCGGGCTTGCTCTTGTTGTCCACCGTCGCTGCCTTTTCGATAAGATGGACATTTGGACAAAAGGCACCCTGTTTGGTTTTACCCGCGCCCTGGAAAAAGCTTGACGACTTGCCATGGTTTTGCGCCCATGATTTGATGCAGGTCAATCCGGCTGCCCACGGAATCGACATCGCCCCGCACGGTCAGTAAGATGTTGTTTCTTTACTGCATCTTTTTTGCATGCAATCTGCCGGATGATCAAAGCTTCTGCCATTGCCGACGACGTGCGCCGCTTCGTGCTGACCAGCATTCCTTCGATTCCGTATCTCGAAGCCATGCTGCTGCTGCGCAACGAGGAGGGCACAGGCTGGGACAACCGCATCCTTGCACAGCGCCTTTATCTGAGCGAAAAGATCTCAGCCGAACTGCTCTCCGGCCTTGAGGAAGCGGGCATCCTGCGCGCCGAGGGAGAGACTCCCAAACTGTATTTCTATGCGCCCGAATCGGACAGCCTGCGCGGTATCATCGACCGCGTGGCCGCAAGCTACTCGGCGCACCTGGTCGAAATCACCAATCTCGTTCATTCCACTTCCACAAGAAAGGCGCAGCAGTTTGCCGATGCCTTCAAATGGCGAAAGGATTCCTGACATGCCCGCCATCATTTATTCGCTCTGCGCGATCACATCGATGCTCTGTACCTGGATGCTGCTGCGCGCCTACCGCCGCAACGGCTACCGACTGCTGTTCTGGAGCGGCCTGTGCTTTGCCGGCATGTCCGTCAACAACATCCTGCTGATCCTGGACCGGATCGTGTTCCCCACCTCGGTCGATCTGATCTCCTGGCGCCTGGCATCGACCCTGATCGCCTTGCTGCCGCTTCTCTACGGCCTGATCTGGGAAGAATGAAAACATGCTCAATACCACACTGCTTGGCGCGATCGTCATGGCCTCCTCGGTCATCGGCCTGTTTTTCCTGCGTTTCTGGCGCAGCACGGGAGACCGCTTCTTCCTGTTCTTCGCGCTTTCCTTCATCATCGACGCCCTCAACCGCCTGGCCCTCGGGCCGGCGACACAGACGGAAGACAATTCGCCGTTCTATTACCTGATCCGCCTGGTCAGCTATGGCTTGATCCTGTTCGCAATCTATGACAAGAACAGGCCCAGGAACTGATTTCCGGGGCTATCATCAAGCTTGCCGGCTTTTTCCGAGCCGATGTAGAAAGTGCGATCATGGCCCGCATACTGTCCTGCTACTACCTCGATGCGCCCCTGTCCGACGCCGAGCTGGACTTCGTTGCCGGCATCCTGCTCGGACCATGGGCGCGCTTCCGTACCGGCGCGTCCTCGCTGTCGCAGAAACGCGTGCCCGCGGTACTGCCGATGCCGGACGAGCACGGCAGGTATGACCAGACGCGGGAAGAACGGGCCCGCACCATCTGCGCCAACCTGCGCCATGCGGGCATAGGGCAGGACAACGGACGCCAGGTGGTATGGGTCGTGCCGCATGAACATGATTGGGATGCCATTTTCCAGTTTGCCATCCGCACCGAGACCGGCTACGGCCCCTACGTCGTGCAGCGCGCGACCGACGGGATGGACATGCAGCAAGGCATGCGCATCATCGATACCCATATGCTGCTGAGCAGGCTGTAACGCGGAGCCGCAGCAGTGGAGGCCGCATCGTAGCCGCATGAAAAAAGCCCTGCGGCTTGCGCCGGCAGGGCTTTTTTCATGCGTACTGCAGCGCCTGGAATTCAGGCAAAGTATTCTCTGCCGGGCTTCAGTCCGCGCAGGACAGTGAGGCGCTGAGCGGCATCGACCTGCGCACCGACGTCGGCGATATCCCCATAGCTCAGGCCCGGCTTGCGCTGCGCGCGGGCGGCGGC
This sequence comes from Noviherbaspirillum malthae, assembly GCF_015352985.1. Classification (GTDB taxonomy): domain Bacteria; phylum Pseudomonadota; class Gammaproteobacteria; order Burkholderiales; family Burkholderiaceae_D; genus Noviherbaspirillum; species Noviherbaspirillum malthae. The sequence goes on from NZ_JACYXF010000005.1 coordinate 222,765, forward strand.
CAGGCGACGCGCCTTGCGCAATGCCAAATTCGCCAGATAAGCCACGGGGAACAGCAGCGGCCAGAGGGTCAGCCAGGCTTCAAGCCGGCCGTGCAATGCGACTTCGGCCACATCGAGCGACAAACCGTGCAGCAGCACGCTTACCAGCAGGCTGACGGCACCGCTGAACAGCAACGCCGGCATCATCGACGCCAGGCTGCGCGAATGGCGCACGAACAGCGCGCATTCGGTCAGCAGGCGCGGCGGCTCGGCCGAAATGCCGGACTGGCGAACGGAACGCGACAGAGTGTTCATGAGACTCGTCCCGATCAGCCGCGCGAGGCCAGCGCGCGCAATTCGTTGGCCAGGCTGGGGTGTGCGCCATCGAGATCGCGCGCCATGCCGTTGAGCATGATGATGCTGTGCAGCACGCTGCGGGCGGAGCGCTGCTCCAGGGTCTGACGCGGTTTCAGAATCAGAAGGCCGGCGCGCAGGAGACCGATCAGGAGCGGCCTGAAAGCGAGCAGTACCGCAGCGAGAACGCTCAGTCCCACCATGGGGCGGACCAGGCTGACGAAGTTTCCGGCAAATGCCTGCAGCGCGGGCAAGGCAGCTTCGGCCGGAAACGCGATGGTTAACAAAGACATCATTTACTCCCAATATTTTTGCTTGCTACTATCTTATTTTGCTGCATTGCAGTATAAGTACAAGGAAGTTATAAAACCAATTTACATTTTGCATATCAGCTATACTTTGCATGAATATCAACGGCTGATCGGGCAATCTGTTCTGATGTGTTTTATGTCTTGAAGCATTTTCCTTGCGAGCCAGACCATGAGTTTCCTTACCCTTGACCTGAATCTGCTGCGCGTCTTCGATGCGGTGATGACCGAGCAGAACCTGACGCGTGCGGCCAGCCGCCTTGCGATGACGCAGCCCGCGGTATCGAACGCGCTGCGGCGGTTGAGGGATGCTCTGGGCGATGAACTGCTGATCCGCACCGCGCACGGCGTCAAGCCGACCCTGCGTGCGGAAACCCTGTGGCCGTCGGTGCGGCGCGCGCTGTCGGAACTGGAAGAAGCGATCACGCCGGAACAGAATTTTGATATCGCAACTGCGCGAAACACCTTCCGCATGGCCATGGCCGATGCCACCGCCGCGCTCTGGCTGCCGGCGCTGGTGCGCTCCATCGAACGCGAGGCGCCGAGCCTGACGATCCGCATGGTGCCGCTCACCACGCGCGAACCGCGGCCGATGCTGCTGCGCGGCGACATCGATCTGGCGGTCGGTTTCTTCCCGGGCGTGGTGGCCCAGCTTGCGGGCGGGCAGGGCGCCTCGGTATCGCCGATCCGCCATGAACAGCTGTATTCCGGACATTACGTCTGCGTGATGCGCAAGAACCACCCGCTGGCCAAGGACGAGCTGACGCTCGACAGCTACTGCTCCGCCAATCACCTGCTGGTGAGCTTCTCGGGCAGGGCGCACGGCCTGATCGATGAAACCCTGGCCCAGCTCGGGCGCGAACGGCGCATCCTGCTGACCGTCAACCAGTTCTTCACCGCCGGCCGCGTGGTGGCCACTTCCGACCTGATCACCGTGCTGCCGCGCCATCTGATCGCATCGACCGGCATTACCGGCGCGCTGATCACCAAGGAACTGCCGTTCGCCACGCCGAACGTGCACGTCGACATGCTGTGGCATGAGCGGGATACCCGCAGCCCGGCGCACAAGTGGCTGCGCTCGCACTTGAGCGGCACCACCAGCGAAAGCTTCGTCAAGCTGGGCACTGCCGCCGCCGAGAAGCGCGCGGTCTGAGGCAGGGACTGAAAAGCGAAAGCAGGCGCAGACCCCGCTATTGCGCACGATGAAAAACAGAAAAGCCCGCCGAAGCGGGCTTTTCCTTTTTCACCTCCCCGGCTTCGGGAAGGCTTGGGTCTGCGCTCGGCGATCAGGCCAGTCCGCCGCCCACGACGCCGCCGTCATTCTTGGTGATGACGATGGTCGCGGAACGCGGACGGGCATTGCCGCCGTCGGGCCAGTGGCTGCCGAAGCTGGCCGGATTGCTATAAGCCGGCTTGGTGTCTTCACCCGGATGCTGGATGTTGACGAACAGTGCCTTGCCGTCGGGCGTTTCCGCCACGCCGGTGATCTCGCACTCCTTCGGGCCGACCAGGAAGCGGCGCAGGTTGGTGTCGCCGGGCGCCGCGCCGACGTAGGTGTCGATCGCCCTGGTGGTCGCACCGTCGACGTTGGTGATGGTCTTCTTGCCGCCGTCGCCGACCTTGCCGGGCACCGCGGCCAGCATCATGCAGTTGGTGACATCGGTATAGGCGCCGTCGTCGGTCTGGATCCAGAGCAGGCCGGTATTGTTCGAGAACCACAGGCCGTCCGGGCTGGAGAAGTCGTTGTTGGCGGTCAGGTTGGAGACGTTGACGTTGGCCGCATCGGCGGTCGAACGCGCGCCGAACAGGAACACATCCCACTGGAACGTGGTGGCCGTGGCCGAAGCATCCTTCCAGCGGATGATGTGGCCGTTCGGATTGCCCTTCTGCGCGGTCGCTGCAGTGCCTTTCGGGTCGTTGTAGAAGCGCGGGTTGGCGGCATCGACCACCTGCTGGCTGGAAGTCGGATTGGCCAGCACGCGGTTGCTGTTGTTCGTCAGTGTCAGGTAGGCCTCGCCGTTGGCAGGATTGACCGCGACCCATTCCGGACGGTCCATCCTGGTGGCGCCGACCGCGTCCGCTGCGAGGCGGGCATTGATCAGCACGTCGGCCTGGTCGGCGAAAGCGTAGGTGGCGTTGGACGAAGTCAGGCCGTTGCTGCCGAACTTGAGCTCGACCCAGCTGCCGGTGCCGTCGGCATTGAATTTGGCGACGTAGAGCTTGCCGTCGTCGAGGTACTTGTCGCCTGCTGCCAGGCCCCTGGTCGCGTCGGCCGGATCCCAGGCTGCGGTGGAGACGTACTTGTACAGGTATTCGCCGCGCGAATCGTCGCCCATGTAATAGACCAGCGGCTGGCCGGCGACCGGCGGCAGGAAGGCGGCGTTCTCGTGGGCGAAGCGGCCCATCGCGGTACGCTTCTTCGGCGTCGATGCCGGATTGAAGGGATCGATCTCGACGATCCAGCCGTAGGTGTTGGGCGCATTGCGGAAGTCGTCGCTGCCGTTGGTACTGGCGCCGAGCTTCATCGCATTCCAACGGCTGAAGGTCGTGTCGCCCGCCGCTGCGGTGGTGGGAGTGGCCCACAGGTGCGTGCCGTTGCCGGCAATGCCGTAGCGGGAGAACGATGTGCGCTCCTTCGCGGTGCGGTTCGCATCGTCGGTCGCGGCGACGCGGCGGAAGAAGCCGCCCCAGTTTTCTTCGCAGGTGACGTAGGTGCCCCATGGCGTATAGCCGTTGGCGCAGTTGTTGACCGTGCCGCGGGTCTTCGAGCCGTCGGCCGAATAGGCGGTGATCATCATCGGGCTCTTCGCCGCGGGACCGGACAGCGCCATGTCGGTGAGGGCGGTGACGCGGCGGTTGAAGGCGGAATCCTTCTTGTAGCTGTAGCTGCTCCCGTTGCGGACGACTTCGACCACGCTCACGCCGTGCGCATTCATTTCCTTGAGCACTTCGTCGGCGACGGTGCGCACGTTGTCGACGATGGTCTGGCCGGCGGCATGGAGATATGCGCCGGTAATGGCTTCATGATTCATCACCAGCAGGCCGCGGTCGCTGGCCGACGAGCTGTACTTGCCGTCGCTGCCGAGACCGAAGAAATGCATGCCGTCGTGGTGGTCGCCGGCGCGCTGCGCGAACGATGCGCCGCTCTCGGTGCCGTCGTTCTTGTACTCGGCAACACCGGCGGCGATCGGATCGCCGAGGCGGTACAGCACCGTGGCGGTATAGCCGGCCGGTACGCTGACGGCATCGGCCAGGCTCTTGGCAACGGCATTGAAATTGAGCTTGAGGCTCTTGGTGATTTCCGGTGCAGTGGAGGCGATGACATCGCTGCCGCCGCCGCAGGCAACGAGGCTGGTACCGAAGAATGCAGTGGAAGCGAGGCCGAAGCTGCCTTTGAGGATCGAACGTCGGCTCAGGCGCGCATTGAGCACGCTCTCGAGGGAAGGATTGGACGAGGGATTCGTACCAATATCTTCCGGTTCCAGCAGCTCGTTGCGGGTCAGGTCATTCATGGCTTTTGTCCTATGTAGTTTGTTGTGTCGCGTGATGTGAACCGGCCGGCAGACACAATCCGTCCTTACTGCCGGTAGAGCGGCAGCCGCCGCCCGTCCCGACATACCTGCAATTCATCCTGCACCCGGACGATCCTTATCCTGCCTTCGCCCCGCACGTCAACATCCACTTCACCGGTCCGTCCCAGTTCGGTCGCCAGCCGCAGATGTCCATGCAGCAGCCGGTAACCATCGCCTTCCCTGACGATCACGATATCGGGATTCATGATGTTTCCTCCGCTGCAGCAGGAGCAGGTTGCCTGCTTGATTCACGAGCCGTGATGCTACGGAGGATTTGTTACCGCGACATGAAGAGCGGATGACAGTTCAATGACAGCCCATGTCGGCAGTGACGGACTGCCGGCCCGTCACTGCGCCGAAATTTGCCTGGCAGAGCTGCTGATGGCATGCGCCAGCTCGTGGATGTAGTAGGGCTTGTTGAGCAGCGTGAAGTCGAAGTCGAGCCGGTCCGACACAAGGTAGCCGAAACCGGAGGAAAAGATGATCTTGATATTGGAGGCCATTTCAACGGCCATCGTTGCCAGGTCGATGCCGGAAATGCCCGGCAGGTTGATATCGGCCAGCAGCATGTTGAAGCGGCCCTTGCGCAGATGCACCAGCGCTTCCTCGCCGCTGGCGGCGGCCACGGCCTGATGGCCGAGCGAGGCGAGCATCTCGCACAGGATCTCCAGCAGGGAGTCGTTGTCTTCAACCACCAGGATTCGGAGCGGTGTCGCTTCCATCAGGCGCATCCCGCGATCATGCGTGTCGGGCAGATCGAGCCGGTGTCGGCAATAACGGAATGGTTGAAGGGAAGAAGTCGAACACGTGCTGAATCCTGCATCTGATAACCGCCTGTCTGTTACATGGAAAAAACACCGCTGAAAACGGCGCGGGCTGTATTCTCTCAAACGTCGGGTAGATGACAATCCGCAATGACCGCAAACTGCGCCGCGTTTGAGATCGCTCAAACGGGAAATTCATTGGAGAAATGGAAGGCACACCGGGGATAAGTGATATCACTTATCCCCGGCCATACCAAAGATGGATAGGGTATCTAGGTCTTGCCGCGGAACGCCGGACTCGCGTTGCCGCCGTGTGCATCGGCTTGCGGCAGCGGCGGTTCGGATTCCTGCATCTGCTCATTGAGCTGGTCGCGGAGATAATTGATGGGGGCCAGGGCAAGGACGATCACCAGCGTCCAGAAGAGCACCATGGCCAGGGATTCAAGCCATTGCCAGGGAAAAGCATGGAACCAGGTCATAGCAATATCTCCCGTCATCTATCGTCGAACATCGCCTATCTTTTCTGTTGTTTTACCGATTCGATGGCCAAGCTTGTTGACGGGGCTCAAAGGGGACCCGGCGAAGCTGCGCATTTTGGTTCTGCTTCGCCGCTTGGCCGCCTTAACGCTTCTCCGCTGCAAGATTATCGAGTCTGGCCAGCAATAAAGCATGCTCGGCAAGGTCGGCCGGCCTGTGCTTGACGGTCGCGGAGGCAGGGTATTTGCCCAGGAAATTGTCGCCTTTCCAGTTGCTTGCAGGGCGCACCGGGCGCGGAACGAATCCGCCGCCGCAGTTCGGGCAGGCACCGCCGAGAACCTGCGTCGCGCATTCCCGGCAAAAAGTGCATTCAAAGCTGCAGATCATGGCGTCGGCGGAAGACGGCGGCAGCGCCTTGTTGCAGTGTTCGCAGGTTGGTCGCAGTTCGAGCATGGCAAAACCTTTCGTTAAGGGTGGTGAGCAGGTGCGGCCATTGTAGGATGGTCCGCTTTGGCGGAAATGACAAAAAAGCGTTAAATTCTGCCAATGCCCAAACTGGTTGTCATTCTCGTCTACGACGACGTCCAGATACTCGACGTCACCGGCCCGGCCGCGGTCTTCGCCGCCGCCAACGATGCCTGTGCATCGCCGCACTACGACGTGCGCATCGTGTCGCCGGCCGGCGGCCCGGTGAAAAGCAGCAGCGCTGCAGTGCTGATGAGCGATGCACTTGCCGGCGTCGCCGCCGAGGACGTCGCTGTCCTGCTGGTGGCCGGCGGCGATGAAGACGCCCTGCTCAAACTTGCGGAGCAGCCGGAGCTGCGCAGCTGGATGGAAAGGGCGCACCAAGGCGCGGCGCGCTTCGGTTCGGTGTGCACCGGTGCGCTGCTCTTGGCGCGGCTGGGCCTGCTGGCGGGCAGGAAAGTGGCTACCCACTGGTCGGCCTGCGCATGGCTGGCCCAGCATTTCCCGGAGGTGCGGGTCGATTCCGAAGCGCTCTATGTCGAGGACGGCCGGATCTGGACGTCGGCCGGCGTGACCACCGGCATCGACATGTGCCTGGCGATGGTGGAATACGATCTCGGCGCGTCGGCGGCCAACCGCATCGCCGAGCGCCTGGTGCTGTATGCGCGACGGCCGGGCTACCAGTCCCAGTTCAGCCCGATGCTGCGCCTGCAGAGCCGGGCCGGGGCGCCGTTCTCGGACTTGATCGAATGGATGGCAGCGCACCTGGATGAGCCGCTCGACGTGCCGCAGCTGGCATCGCGCATGGCGATGTCGGAACGCAGCTTCTACCGGCGCTTTACCGACGCGGTCGGCGAGACGCCGGCCCGAATGGTGGAGACCTTGCGCCTGGACCGGGCGCGCGAACTGCTGGCGACGCCGGCCAGCCTGAAGCAGATCGCGGCTCAGGCGGGATTCGGCACCGCGGGGAGGTTATCGAAGGCGTTCGAGCGGCGCTTCGGCGTGAGTCCGCAGCTGTTCCGGGAAACCCGCAGCCGGGAAACCCGCCGAAGGCCTGAAGAGCGGGAAGCTTAGCGGATTCAGCGGATCGGCAGCTTGGTGGTGTTCTTGACTTCTTCCATCACCGCATAGGTGTGCGTTTCGCGCACGCCTTTCAGCTGCAGCAGAGATTTGCCGAGAAATTCGCGGTAGGCGTTCATGTCCTTGACGCGCGCCTTGACCAGGTAGTCGAAGCCGCCGGCCACCATGTGGCATTCCTGCACTTCCGGGATCACCTGCACGCTGCGCTTGAAGGCTTCGAAGACTTCCGGCGTGGTGCGGTCGAGCACGACTTCGATGAAGACCAGCAGCGACACGTCGAGCAGCTGCGGATTGAGCTGCGCGGTGTAGTTGACGATATAGCCAGCCTCCTGCAGCTTGCGCACCCTCTCCAGGCAGGCTGCGGGCGAGAGGTTGACGCGCGACGCCAGCTCGACATTGCTGATGCGGCCATCGTTCTGCAGTTCGGAGAGGATTTTTTTGCTGATCTTGTCGAGCATGACAGTAAAACTACGAAAATTTTCTTCGGTTGGATTGTCCCACAAAATACAAAATTCAGATAGCGAACAAGATTTCCAGAATTAATCCTTAGCGATCCTACCTACAATCGAATCATTATTTTTCATCCTTTTGATTCGATCCCTCCATGCTCACCGCTACCGAACAAGCACCGCGCGCCAGCGCTTCCGTTCCGTTTTCGGCTTTCCATGCCGACGTCAACCATGACCAGACCCCGCTGCGCGCCGCCATCACCGCCGTCTACCGGCGCGACGAGCGCGAAGCGGTGCAGTGGCTGCTCGGCCAGGCGAAAACCAGCGATGCATCGCAGGCCCGCATCCAGCAGATGGCCCGCAAGCTGGTCGAAGCGGTGCGCCAGAAGCGTACCCGCGCCTCGGGGGTGGACGCGCTGATGCATGAATTCTCGCTGTCGTCGGAAGAAGGCGTGGCGCTGATGTGCCTGGCCGAGGCGCTGCTGCGCATTCCCGACCACCAGACCGCCGACCGCCTGATCGCCGACAAGATCAGCAAGGGCGACTGGCGCAAGCACCTGGGCGAATCGCCGTCGCTGTTCGTCAATGCGGCGACCTGGGGCCTCTTGATCACCGGCAAGCTGGTGGGCACCAACAGCGAGCAGGGCCTGGGTTCGGCGCTGACTAAGCTGATCGCCAAGGGCGGCGAGCCGCTGATCCGCAAGGGCGTGGACTTGGCCATGCGCATGCTGGGCAACCAGTTCGTGACCGGCCAGACCATCGAGGAAGCGCTCGACAACAGCCGCGACAATGAAAAGCGCGGCTACCGCTATTCCTACGACATGCTGGGCGAGGCGGCGCTGACCGAGGAAGACGCCGCCAAGTACTACACCGCCTACGAACAGGCGATCCATGCGATCGGCCGCGCCTCCAACGGCCGCGGCATCAAGGACGGTCCCGGCATCTCGATCAAGCTGTCGGCGCTGCATCCGCGCTATTCCCGCGCCCAGCGCGCGCGCACGATGGAAGAGCTGCTGCCGCGCATGAAGCAGCTGGTCCTCCTGGCCAAGCGCTACAACATCGGCCTCAACATCGATGCGGAAGAAGCCGACCGCCTGGAGCTCTCGCTCGACCTGATGGAAGCGCTTGCCCATGACCCGGAACTGGCCGGCTTCGACGGCATCGGCTTCGTGGTGCAGGGCTACCAGAAGCGCTGCCCGTTCGTCATCGATTACCTGGTCGACCTGGCCCGCCGCAGCGGCCGGAAGTTCATGGTGCGCCTGGTGAAGGGCGCCTATTGGGATGCGGAAATCAAGCGCGCCCAAGTGGACGGCATGCCCGGCTATCCGGTCTACACCCGCAAGGTCTACACCGACGTGTCGTATCTGGTCTGCGCGCAGAAGCTGCTGGCCTCGACCGACGTGATCTATCCGCAGTTCGCCACCCACAACGCGCACACGCTGTCGTCCATCTATACCTGGGCGCAGGAGCAGGGCGTGACCGACTATGAATTCCAGTGCCTGCACGGCATGGGCGAAACCCTGTACGACCAGGTGGTCGGCGCCGACAAGTTCAACAAGCCCTGCCGCATCTATGCGCCGGTCGGCTCGCATGAAACCCTGCTCGCCTACCTGGTGCGCCGCCTGCTGGAAAACGGCGCCAACTCGTCCTTCGTCAACCAGATCGTCGACGAGAACGTGGCCATCGATTCCCTGATCGCCGATCCGCTGGACGTCGCCGCCAGGCTGGACGGCGCCATGCATCCGAACATCGCCTTGCCGGTCGACATGTTCGGCGCCGAGCGCCGCAATTCCGCCGGCTTCGACCTGAGCAATGAAAACACGCTGGCCGGCATCGATGCCGCCTTCACCCGTTTCGCCGCAAGGCAATGGCAGGCTGTCCCGCTCCTGGGCAGCGGCGCCGTCGCCGGCGGTCCCGCCCAGGCGGTGCGCAATCCGGCCAACCATGCCGATGTCGTCGGCCAGGTCATCGAAGCCGGCGCCGAGGAAGTGGAAACCGCGCTGCAGCAGGCGCAGGCCTATGCCACCGACTGGCAGACCACGCCGCCGGCCATGCGCGCGGATGCGCTGGTGCGCGCCGCCGATCTGCTGGAAGAACACAGCCTGGAACTGATGGCGCTGGCCATCCGCGAAGCCGGCAAGTCGCTGCCGAATGCGATCGCCGAAGTGCGCGAAGCGGTCGACTTCCTGCGCTACTACGCCGCCGAAACCCGCCAGGCACCGAACGCCGCGGCGCTCGGCCCGGTAGTCTGCATCAGCCCCTGGAATTTCCCGCTGGCGATCTTCATTGGCGAAGTCAGCGCCGCGCTCGCCGCCGGCAACGTGGTGCTGGCCAAGCCTGCCGAGCAGACGCCGCTGATCGCGCACCGCGCGGTGCAACTACTGCATGAGGCCGGCATTCCGCGCGGCGCGCTGCAGTTTTTGCCGGGACGCGGCGAAGTGGTGGGTGCCCGCCTGACTGCCGACAGCCGCGTGCGCGGCGTGATCTTCACCGGCTCGACCGAAGTCGCGCAGCTGATCAACCGCGTGCTGGCCAAGCGCACCGCCGAGGAAGGCCGCGACATTCCGCTGATCGCCGAGACCGGCGGCCAGAATGCGATGATCGTCGATTCCAGCGCGCTGCCGGAACAGGTAGTGACGGACGTCATCACTTCCGCCTTCGACAGCGCCGGCCAGCGCTGCTCGGCGCTGCGCGTGCTCTGCCTGCAGGCTGACATCGCCGACAAGACGGTGAAGATGCTCAAGGGCGCGATGCAGGAACTGCGCATCGGCAACCCGGACCGCCTCGCCACCGACATCGGCCCGGTCATCGACGCCGAAGCGCAGCAGGGCCTGCTGCGCCACATCGATGGCATGCGGGCAAAGGGCAGCAAGGTGCACCAGCTGACCTTGCCGTCCGGCTGCGACAACGGCACCTTCGTGCCGCCGACTGTCATTGAAATCAACTCGCTTTCCGAACTGCAGCGCGAAGTGTTCGGCCCGGTGCTGCACGTGCTGCGCTACCGCCGCGACGAGCTGCCGGCGCTGATCGAAGCGATCAATGCCACCGGCTACGGCCTGACGCTGGGCGTGCATTCGCGCATCGACGAGACCATCGACTTCATCACCACGCGCGCGCATGTGGGCAACATCTACGTCAACCGCAACATCGTCGGCGCGGTGGTCGGCGTGCAGCCGTTCGGCGGCGAAGGCAAGTCCGGCACCGGCCCGAAAGCCGGCGGCCCGCTCTATCTCAAGCGGCTGCAGCGCAACGCCACCGTGACGCAGGCGGCGCACACCATCCACCAGAAGGATGCGGCCTCCGCGCAGCCGGCCTTCAACAGCCTGCTGGCCTGGGCCGGCACGCACGGCCACGAGCGCATCGCCGCGCTGGCGGACAGCTATGCGCATGCGACGCTGCTCAATACCGCCCTGGTGCTGCCCGGCCCGACCGGCGAACGCAATACGCTCAGTTTCGCGCCGCGCGGCGCGGTGCTTTGCGCAGCGTCGACCACGCCGGCGCTGCTGAACCAGCTGGCTGCGGTATTTGCCACCGGCAATAGCGCCGTGATGACGGCGGAAACGGCGCGCCTGCTGCCGGTTGGCCTGCCGCAGGAAGTCAAGCGCGCGGTCGCCACCGTGGAGATCAAGCAGCTGCCGCAGACACCGCTGCAGATCGCGCTGGTCGATGCGTCGCAGTTGGCGCATACCCTGGCCGGGCTGGCGGCGCGCGACGGCGCCCTGGTGCCGCTGGTGGAAACCGCGGAAGCCGAGCCGATCGCCCTGTGGCGCCTGGTGGCAGAGCGTGCGGTCTGCGTCAATACCACTGCCGCAGGCGGCAATGCCAGCCTGATGACGCTCGGCGCATAAGCTTCGCCGCCGCGCAGGCGGTTGCGGCATGAAGCGGCAGGGCGGGAATTTTTCCCGCCCTGTTTCTTTTTGGGCGAGCGCTTTGCACCGCCTGTCGCAATGCGCTGATTGCCGTGTAGAAGAAGCAATGAGGCGCATCAGCTTCGCTGCATTGCTCTCACCCTTTCCCCGAACCATTGACAGTCCGCCAACGTCTTATTGGCATGTCACGCGCGACAAAAACAGTCATTGGCGGCAGCCTGGGCCTTGCTGCAGTGATTGCTATTGTCGTCGCCTGTCTCCTCACCTTCGACTGGAACCGCGCCCGTCCCTGGATAGGCGAACGCATCTCCGAAGCCAGCGGCCGCACGTTCGAGATCCGCGGCAATCTGTCGATAGGCTGGCGTCCGGCAGAAGGGCAAACCGGCTGGCGCTCCTGGATTCCATGGCCGCACCTGCAGGCCGACGACATCGTGCTCGGCAATGCCGCCTGGTCGTCGCAGCCGGTAATGGCCCAAGCCGAACACATCCGCTTTTCCGTCAATCCCCTCGGCCTGTTGCGGCGCGAACTGCGCATTCCCAGCCTGTCGCTCGATGCGCCGGATGTGCTGCTCGTGCGCCGCAAGGACGGCAGCAGCAACTGGACCTTCAAGCCCAAGGACGAGTCGGGATGGCAGACCCGCATCGGCCGGATCGCGGTCAACAAGGGCAGCGTGCGGCTTTCCGATGAAGCGCGCCGGCTTGAGCTGAAAGGGGAAGTCGACACCATCGACGGCAGCGACAATGATCCCTACCTGCTGGGATGGCGCATCAGCGGCCATTACCAGGACGAGCCCATCCGCGGTGAGGGCCGCTCCGGCATGCTGGCCATCCAGGGCAGCGAGGCCCGCTATCCGATCGAAACCGGCCTGAAGATAGGCAAGCCGGGAGCGCAGACCCATGTCGAGGCCAAGGGTTTCCTCGACCGGCCGCGCGACGGCCCGATGGTGGATCTGCAGGTCAATGTGGCCGGCGCCAGCCTTGCGCAGCTTTATCCGCTGCTGGGCATCGCCTTGCCGGATACACGGCCCTATACCACTCGCGGCAGGCTGACGGGAACGCCCGGCGTCTCCTGGAACTATCGCGACTTCGACGGCCGCATCGGCACGACCGATATTGCCGGCGAGCTGCGCTTCCTGCTCAAGATGCCCGGAACGGACGGCCACGGCAGCCAGGCGCTGGACAGGCCGCGGCTGGAAGGCAAGGTGGTCTCCAAACGGCTGCAGTTCGGCGATCTGGCGCCGCTGGTCGGCATCAATACCGCCGGCAAACCGGAAGCCAAGCCGTCCGACCGGCTGCTGCCGGACAGCCCCTGGCGGCCGGAGCGCTGGAGGAAGATCGATACCGATATCGAATTCACCGCCCACAGCGTGGCGCGCAGGGAGCTGCTGCCGGTCGACAGCCTGGTCACGCGTATCCGGCTGGAAGAGGGCGTGCTCACGCTGGCGCCGCTGGAAGCGGGAATTGCCGGCGGCAAGCTGAGCGGCAAGCTGCGGCTCGACGGCGGCAGGCAGCCGCTGCGCGGCGAGATGAGCTTGTCGGCACGGCATCTGAAACTCGGCAGGCTGTTCGACGATCCGCTGATGAAGGGCAGCACCGGGGAAATCAATGCCGACGCCTCGCTGCGCGCCAGCGGCAAGTCGATTGCCGGACTGCTGGCGGGTGCCGACGGGGAGCTGCGTTCGGTGGTCAACGGCGGCACGGTCAGCAGGCTGTTCCTCGACAAGATCGGGCTGAATGTGAGCAGCCTGGTGGCGGCACAGATGTTCGGCGACAAGCAGGTGAAGATCAATTGCGCGCTGAGCGATGTCGAGATTGCCAAGGGAGTGATGCGGCCGCGCGCTTTCGTCATCGATACCGAGGAGGCGCAGATCAAGGTCGACGGCATGATCGACTTCGGCAAGGAAAAGGTGGCGATGACGGTTTATCCGGAGAGCAAGGGATGGCGGCTGATTTCGCTCAGGTCGCCGATTCATGTGGATGGGAATTTCAGGAAGCGGGAGGTGACGGTGGATCGGGGGATGCTGGCGTTGAAGGCGGGGACTGCGGCGGCGCTGGGGTTGCTGGGGCCGGTGGTGGCGGCGTTGATTCCGTTGGTGCATGTGGGGCCGGAGGAGGGGAATCAGTGTGGGGAGTTGTTGGAGGGGACTGGGAAGTGAGGGTTTGGGCGGCCTTACTTGCTGATGGTGAGGACTTCAGTGTCTGCATTGGGAGGAGTAGTTCGGAGATTACTTGGACTTTGGTTTCTCCGTGGGGGCTTGCCGGGGGTGGCCCGGCGGCCACTCACTTTCTTTGCTTCGCCAAAGAAAGTAAGCAAAGAAAGGCGACACCCCTATCGCCGCCCCTGCGGGGTTCCCAAAAGTGTTCGGCATAAAGCGGGAAGCGCAGAAACTCGCCTGCGGCTCAGACAGTCTGCGCTTCTTTATCCGCTTTACGCCAAACACTTTTGGCGTCGATAGAGGGGGAAGCTAACAGCCTCTGTGCACAAGCTTGGTCTGAATTAGCAGCCGGCGGTCGACTACCCTCTCCCGCAAGCGGGAGAGGGGTCGGGGGTGAGGGCGGTCGCAAGGGAGAGACAGTTTCCAACATCCAGAAACCAGCGCCGAACAGACAACCAAGACCCCAGACCAAGCCAGCACAAAGAGGCTGTGAAATATCCCCTTCTAACGACGCCAAAAGGAAGTGGTGCCAAGCGGATAAAGAAGCGCGGTTGTCTGAGCCGAAGGCGAGTTTCCGCGCTTCCCGCTTGGTGCCACTTCCTTCTGGGGACCCCAAAGGGGCGGCGGTAGATGGGTCGCCTTTCTTTGCCTACTTTCTTTGGCGAAGCAAAGAAAGTAGGTGGCCGCCGGGCCACCCCCGGCTAGCCTCCACGAATAAACCAAGGTCCAAGCAACCTACGAACTCCCAACCTCACCCCAACCCGCAAAGCCTGCGAACCACCCCAAACGAATACCTAGAAGCCACCCGTTCAATAAACCGCATGAAATCCCCCGGCGCCGACTCATCGGCCCCATCCGAAATCGTCCGAATCACCGCAAACGGCACTCCGAACTCAAAACAAACCTGCGCCACCGCCGCCCCCTCCATCTCCACCGCCAGCAACTGCGGAAACGCCTGCCGCAGCTCCCCGCGCCGCTGCGGCCCGTGAACAAACTCGTCCCCGCTGCCGATCAGCCCCCGGTGCACCTGCGGCCGGTTCAGCCGAAACAGTTCCCGGTCCGCCTCCGCCACCATCTTGTCCACATCCTCGGCAACAAACCGCCCGGCCGCCTCGAACAGCCAGTCGCTCAGATGGCGGTCCGAGGAAAACAAGGCCTGCCCAAGCAGCGGCACCTCGAACCGCGGAAACAGCGGCGATGCATTCATGTCGTGCTGCACCAGCGCATCGGCAATCACGATATCGCCGACCCCGACTCCCGGATCGACGCTACCTGCCACGCCGGTGAACACGATGTGCGTCACGCCGAAGCGCTCGATCAGGGTGGCGGCGGTTGCCGCTGCTGCTGTCTTGCCGATCCGCGACAGCACGCACACCGTATCGATGCCCCACAAATGGCCGCTGACATAGTCGCGCATCGCACGGTTGACGGTCTGCGGCTGCGCCATGCTGTCGATCAGGCCAGCCTGTTCCTGGTGCAACGCGCTGATCAAGCCAAGTCGGGGAATCGGTGGAGCCATGAAAAATCCTGTTGGTGAAGGGTTGAACAATGCTTGGCTGGCAAGTGTACGGCGTCTTCTTTCATTTCTGCATTCCGCAGCACGCCCCGGCCGATGAAGAAGTGACGGTTTTTAAATTAGATTTGGTATTTAAAAATAGTAGTAGTTGTTAACCTGCCCACCTTTCTGTGGATAACACGGTAAACCGCTTTGCAATCAACTTTTTAGCGCATGCATAAACGCCTGCATAACGCCTGTATGGGAAAAGGACAGAATCTGGACAAAAAACTCCTTCGGAGAGAAATCCGGCATTGTCCCCAAGCGCTCAAGCGCATTTCCAAAGACTTATCCACAGCCGCGGATAGTGAAATGTTGTCAGCGCGGCCAGATTCCTTGCAAGAGGCCGAATACCGCCGCAATCGTCGGCTCGTGCCTGCGCTTGGCCAGCGCGATGAATGACAGCTCGGTCGACAGGCTGACCTTGTCCGCGATCACCAGGCCGTGCGCATGGGCTTCCCGCAGTGCAATCGATTCCCGGATCAGCGACAGGCCGACGCCGGACTTGACCAGGTCCAGCATCGACATTTCCTGGTCGACCAGCGCCACCTTGTTCGGCACCGCCTTGGCCTGGGCGAAGGTCTTGGTAAGCAGGCGGTTGTGCGCCGATTCGGGCGGCGTCCAGATCCAGGGCAGGGCGGCCAGCGCCGCCCAGTCCTTGCCGGCCACGCGCGCCTTCCATCCCTGCGGCGCGACCACGTTGTAGGTGAAGGAAGTCAGCACCTGCGCATGGAATTCCTTGCCGGGATTGCCGAGATAGAAACCGACATCGAGCTCGCCGCCCCTGACTTGCTGCAGCACCCAGCCGGACATGCCCTGCTGCAATTGCGTGGACAACTGGGGATAAGTCTCGACCAGGCGCTTGAGGAAAGGCCCGAGGCGGATGAATTCCGGGTCGAGGATGGTGCCGATGGACAGGGCGCCGGACAACGTGGAATGCAGCGCGGCGGCGCGCTGCCGGAATTCGGCCACGCTTTCCATCACTCGCTCGGCGATCGGCAGCAGCTTGGCGCCGTCATCGGTCAGCACCATGCCGGCCGGCGTGCGGTGGAAGAGCTGCAGGTTGAGGCTGGCCTGCAGCGACTTGATCTGCAAGCTCACCGCCGGCTGCGTCAGGTGCAGGCGTTCGGCGGCGCGGGTCAGGTTCCCTTCGCGGGCAATGGTGACGAAGGCGCGCAACTGGGTCAGGTCCATGATTCACCATAAGAGATGCTTATATCGCTTTGATAATAACTGATTGGATTCCACGCCACATTGGCGATATCCTGCTGAAAAATCGTTACTTAGCCAAAGGAATCCTTATGACGCAGCTTATTCAACATTACATCGGCGGTCGCGTGACGGAATCGGCCAGCGGCCGCAAGCAGGACGTGTTCAATCCGGCCACCGGCGAAGTCAGCGCCCAAGTGGCGCTGGCCAGCGTGGAGGAAGTCAACGCCGCCGTGTCGGCTGCGCAGGCGGCGGCGCCGGCCTGGGCGGATACCGCGCCGTTGAAGCGCGGGCGCATCCTGTCCAAATTCAAGGAATTGATCGAACAGCATCATGACGACCTCGCCGCCGCGATCACCCGCGAACACGGCAAGGTGTTTTCCGACGCCAAGGGCGAAGTCACGCGCGGCCTGGAAGTGGTGGAATTCGCCTGCGGCATTCCGCAGCTGATGAAAACCCAGTTCACCGACAACATCGGCGGCGGCATCGACAACTGGCAGCTGCGCCAGCCGCTGGGCGTGACCGCCGGCATCACGCCGTTCAATTTCCCCTTCATGGTGCCGATGTGGATGGCGCCGGTGGCGATCGCGACCGGCAATACCTTCATCCTGAAACCCTCCGAACGCGATCCTTCGCCCTCGCTGCTGATCGCCGACCTGTTGAAGCGCGCCGGCCTGCCGGACGGCGTGTTCAACGTGGTGCAGGGCGACAAGGTAGCGGTGGATGCGCTGCTGCAGCATCCGCAGGTCAATGCGGTGTCCTTCGTCGGTTCCACGCCGATCGCGGAATACATCTATACCGAAGGCGCCAAGCGCAAGGGGCCTTATCCGCTACGCGTGCAGGCGCTCGGCGGCGCGAAGAATCACCTGGTTGTCATGCCCGATGCCAACTTGGAACAGGCGGTCGATGCGCTGATCGGCGCGGCCTACGGTTCGGCCGGCGAGCGCTGCATGGCGATCTCGGTCGCGGTGGCGGTCGGCGGCGTGGCCGACAAGCTGGTCGAGGCGCTGATTCCACGGGTGAAGGCATTGAAGGTGAAGAACGGCATGGAAGCCGATGCCGAAATGGGTCCGGTGGTCACCGCCCAGCACAAGGCCAAGATCGAGGGCTACATCGAGGATGGCGTGCAGTCCGGCGCGCGCCTCCTGGTCGACGGCCGCGGCCTGAAGGTGCCTGGCCATGACAACGGCTTCTTCCTCGGCGGCACGCTGTTCGACCATGTCACGCCCGAGATGAAGATCTACAAGGAAGAAATCTTCGGCCCGGTGCTGTGCGTGGTGCGCGTTCCCGATTTCGCTTCGGCGGTGCAGCTGATCAATGCCCATGAATTCGGCAACGGCGTGTCGCTGTTCACCTCCGACGGCAATACCGCGCGCGAATTCTCGCGCCGCATCGAAGTCGGCATGGTCGGCATCAACGTGCCGATCCCGGTGCCGATGGCCTGGCATTCCTTCGGCGGCTGGAAGCGTTCGCTGTTCGGCGATACCCATGCGTACGGCGAGGAAGGCATCCGCTTCTACACCCGCTACAAGTCGGTGATGCAGCGCTGGCCGGATTCCATCGTGAAGGGTGCGGAATTCACGATGCCGGTGGCAAAGTAACAAGAAAGGTAGGGTTTCGCCTGCCGGCAACTGTGGATAAATCCTTGGATAGCGGGTGGATGTAAACGGGACAAGCCAGGAAAAACGGAAAACCGATTTTTTATCCCGAATCCATCCTCTTCCAATACACCTGTTGTTCAAGTGCTTATGCTTGCGGCAAGCACTTGAATCGAAACCGGTTTACCGGCTTATCCACAGGCAGGGCAGGCAGTTAACCATTACTACTATTTGTATACATCAACTTCAATATAAAAAACCGCAAAGCTTCACCAGCCGGTCTTCGGCACACCGGAAAGCCTGAGAACGGCAGCAAAATCGCAGAGAAACGCGGGAGCACACAGGAGCATTCATGGAATCCGCTGGAAAATACGACTACATCATCATCGGTGCCGGCAGTGCCGGCTGCGTGCTGGCCAACCGGCTGGCCCAGGATGCGGACGTTTCGGTGCTGCTGCTGGAAGCAGGGCGCAAGGACGACTATGTCTGGATCCACATTCCGGTGGGTTATCTCTACTGCATCGACAATCCGCGCACCGACTGGCTGTTCCGCACCGAAGCCGATGCCGGCCTGAACGGCCGCGCGCTGATCTACCCGCGCGGCAAGGTCGTCGGTGGATCGTCGTCGATCAATGGCATGATCTACATGCGCGGCCAGGCCAGGGATTACAACCTGTGGGCGGACTTCACCGGCGACGAAAGCTGGCGCTGGGACAAGGTGCTGCCGGTTTTCAAGAAAACCGAGGATCATCACAAGGGTCCGAGCGAATTTCACGGCGCCGGCGGAGAATGGCGGGTGGAACAGCAGCGCCTGTCCTGGGAAATCCTCGATGCCTTCCGCGAAGCGGCGGCGCAGACCGGGATTCCGAATGTGGAAGACTTCAACCGCGGCGACAATGAAGGCTGCGGCTATTTCGAAGTGAACCAGAAGAAGGGCCTGCGCTGGAGCACCGCGCGCGCCTTCCTGCGGCCGACGCATGGCCGCAAGGGCAAGCTCGACATCATGACCGGCTGCCATGTGAAGCGGCTGCGCATCCAGAAAAGCGAGCAGGGCGAGGTCTGCACCGGCGTCGAATTCACCGGCGGCGGACGGGAATGGTTCGCCGAATGCGTGCATGAAACCATTTCCACCGCGGGCGCGGTCGGATCGCCGCAGATCCTGCAATTGTCGGGCATCGGTCCGGGCGAATTGCTGCACAAACACGGCATTCCGGTGATCGCGGACCTGCCCGGCGTCGGCGAAAACCTGCAGGATCATCTGCAGCTGCGCATGGCCTTCCGCATCAAGGGGGCGAAAACGCTCAATACCATGGCCGCCAACTGGTTCGGCAAGATGCGCATCGGCATGCAATATGCGATGTCGCGCAGCGGACCGATGTCGATGGCGCCGTCACAGCTGGGCGCCTTCACCCGCTCCGATCCTTCGCAGCCGACGCCCAACCTGCAATACCATGTGCAGCCGCTGTCGCTGGAACGTTTCGGCGAACCGCTGCATCCTTTCCCGGCCTTTACCGCCAGCGTCTGCAACCTGCGGCCTACCGCGCGCGGTCACATCCGCATCGCTTCCGCCGATCCGTTCGCGGCACCGAAGATCACGCCGAATTACCTGAGCACGCCGGAAGACCGCAAGGTCGCGGCCAATGCGCTGACCCTCACGCGCAATATCGTCGCCGCGCCGGCATTGCAGAAATACATGCCCGAGGAATTCAAGCCGGGTCTGCATTACCGCACCGAGGAAGAGCTGGCGAAAGCGGCGGGCGATATCGGTACCACCATCTTCCATCCGGTCGGCACCTGCCGCATGGGCCGTGCCGACGATCCGATGGCGGTACTCGACAGCCAGCTGAGGGTGAAGGGCATACGCGGCCTGCGCGTGGTCGATGCCTCGGTGATGCCGACCATCACCTCGGGCAATACCAATTCGCCCACCATCATGATCGCGGAAAAGGCGGCCGAGTGGATCAAGGCGGCGCGGCGCGGACAGGGCAGCATCATCGTCAATACGGTCGAGGAAGCCGTGCCGGCATCGGTGTAATCGGCCATAGGCCGGCTGGGTGCAGAGCCAGCTTGCCGAACATGACAAGCGCTCCTCGTTCAGGAGCGCTTGTCGTTTCGGAAAGGATTAGCTGACACTGCTGTTTTCTTCATGCTAACATTGGCTCGACTTGCTTGTAGTCAATATACTCATACAACTCAGAAGGATTGATACAGGCCAAACAATCGGTGGATGAATTCTCTGCTGTATTGCCACCCCCCCAGTCGTACTGTGTACAGTGCATCTTCGTTATGCACGACCTTCTGCTAGAGCGGTTTCGCCTTGACCGGCCTGGTCGAGGCCGAGGCAGATTGCCGCTGGAACAAGGCGTGACGACGCGACATGGCCAAGCCATGGCAAGGAGGCGCAACGCAGTGCCAGCGGCAATCTGCCCGGGATCGGCAGGCAGGTCAGGGTGAAACCGCTCTAATAACAGTCAACAGGGAGAACCCATGGCGGATGTGGTTTTGGAGACGCGGCAGTTGACCAAGGAGTTCAAGGGGTTTACTGCTGTCAATAACGTTAGCCTGCAGGTGCAGCGTGGGCATATCCATGCATTGATCGGCCCCAACGGCGCCGGCAAGACGACCTGCTTCAACCTGCTTACCAAGTTCCTGGTCCCGACATCGGGACAGATTCTATTCAACGGCCGCGACATCACGATGGCCAAGCCCGCGCAGATCGCGCGCCAGGGCATCATTCGTTCCTTCCAGATTTCCGCCGTCTTTCCGCACCTGACCGTGCTGGAAAACGTGCGCATCGGCCTGCAGCGCCCGCTCGGCAATTCCTTCGCCTTCTGGCAGAGCGAAAAGAAACTCAATGCCTTGAACGACCGCGCGATGGCCCTGCTGCAGCAGGTGGATCTGGAAACGTTCGCCGACACGATGACGGTCGATCTGCCCTACGGCCGCAAGCGCGCGCTGGAAATCGCCACCACGCTGGGCATGGAGCCGGAACTGATGCTGCTCGACGAGCCGACCCAGGGCATGGGCCATGAAGACGTGCACCGCGTGACCGAACTGATCAAGAAGGTCTCGGCCGGACGCACCATCCTGATGGTGGAGCACAACATGAGCGTGATTTCGGGCATCAGCGACCGCATTTCGGTGCTGCAGCGCGGCGCGGTGCTGGCCGAAGGCACGTACGAGGAAGTATCGAACAATCCGCAGGTGATGGAAGCCTACATGGGCACCACCAGCGGCGCACTGGAAGGAGCGCATTGAACATGGCTGTACCGGCACTGGAAATCAGGAATCTTCACGCCTGGTATGGCGAATCGCACATCCTTCACGACGTCAATCTCTCGGTCAGCCAGGGCGAGGTGGTGACCCTGCTCGGGCGCAACGGCGCCGGACGCACCACCACCATGCGCGCCATCATGGGACTGACCGGAGCTCGCAAGGGCTCGATCAAGATCAACGGCACCGAGGCCATCGGCTTTCCGACCCACAAGATCGCCCATCTCGGCGTAGGTTACTGCCCCGAAGAGCGGGGCATTTTTTCGTCGCTGTCAGCCGAGGAAAACCTGATGCTGCCGCCCCAGGTCTCGTCCAACGACCGCGGCATGTCGATCGAAGAGATCTACGACATGTTTCCGAACCTGAAGGAGCGCCGCAACAGCCAGGGCACGCGGCTGTCCGGCGGCGAGCAGCAGATGCTGGCGGTGGCGCGCATCCTGCGCACCGGCGCCCGATTGCTGCTGCTGGACGAGATTTCCGAAGGCTTGGCGCCGGTGATCGTGCAGGCGCTGGCACGCATGATCACCACATTGAAGGCGAAGGGGTATACGATCGTCATGGTCGAACAGAACTTCCGCTTCGCCGCGCCGCTGGCGGACCGCTTCTATGTGATGGAACACGGACAGATCGTCGAAACCTTTGCTGCATCCGAACTGAATAACAAAATGCCCGTGCTGAATTCGCTGCTCGGGGTATAAAGAAGCAAGCCACACAATGGCTATGTATAACCAAGGAGATTGAAATGAAGTTGAAAGCAATTGCAGTCGCTGTCGCATCGACCCTTTCGCTGGCCATGGCCGGTTCCGCATCGGCCCAGATTTCCGGCGATGTGGTGAAGATCGGTTTCATCACCGACATTTCCGGCCTCTACTCCGACATCGACGGACAGGGCGGCGCGGAAGCCATCAAGATGGCGATCGCCGACTTCGGCGGCACGGTCAACGGCAAGAAGATCGAGCTGATCACCGCCGACCACCAGAACAAGGCCGACGTCGCCGCTTCCAAGGCGCGCGAATGGTTCGACCGCGAAGGCGTCGACATGCTGGTGGGCGGCACCAATTCCGGCACCAACCTGTCGATGGCGAAAGTCGCCGCAGAGAAGAAAAAGCCCTTCATTTCCATCGGTGCAGGTACCGCTCGCCTGACCAACGAGGAATGCACGCCTTACACCGTCCACTATTCCTATGACACGGTTGCGCTGGCCAAGGGCACCGGCTCCGCAGTGGTGAAGCAGGGCGGCAAGAGCTGGTACTTCCTGACCGCCGACTATGCGTTCGGCGCCTCCCTCGAAAGCGACACCACCAACGTGGTCAAGGCTTCCGGCGGCACGGTGGCCGGTTCGGTCCGCCATCCGCTGTCGGCGTCCGACTTCTCGTCCTTCCTGCTGCAGGCGCAGTCGTCCAAGGCGCAGATCCTCGGCCTGGCCAACGCCGGCGGCGACACCATCAATGCGATCAAGGCAGCCAACGAGTTCGGCATCACCAAGAGCATGAAGCTGGCCGGCCTGCTGATGTTCATCAACGACGTGCATTCGCTGACACCGGCGCTCACCCAGGGTATGTACCTGACCGACGCCTGGTACTGGGACCAGAACGACGAGACCCGCAAGTGGTCGAAGCGCTACTTCGAGAAGATGAAGAAGATGCCGTCGAGCCTGCAGGCGGCCGACTATTCGGCCACCATGCAGTACCTGAACGCGGTCAAGGCAGCCGGCACCGACGATGCCGACAAGGTCATGGCACAGCTGAAGAACGCCAAGATCAACGACATGTTCGCCAAGAACGGCGTGATCCGTCCCGACGGCCGCATGGTGCACGACATGTTCCTGATGCAGGTGAAGACACCGGCCGAATCGAAGTATCCGTGGGATTACTACAAGGTCGTGCAGACCATCCCCGGCGACCAGGCATTCACCACCAAGGCCGAGTCGAAGTGCGCGCTGTGGAAGTAAGCCTGGCTTAGTCAAGACAAGCAGTACGCAATACGGTAGTTCGCAATATGCGGCAGCCGGCCGGTGAAGAGGCCGCCGGCCTGCCGTGCCGGTAACGCATGGGAGCGGATGGCTAGTTCACCGCTCCCGTTATTGCGTTATTGGCAACAAAGTTGGCGTCATGATTTCTTTCCCATCGCAGGGAAGGGGAGAGGGAAGGGAGTGGACCGGCCAGACTGAAACTGCTCCAGCCGGCACATTCCATCTGCATCCCTGTTCGGGCCTTTCCGGCATCCCGGAAAAGCGTTCGCATTCAAGCAATTTCTCTTATCGTCTATGGAAATATTCGGCATCCCTCTACAGGCCATGCTCAGCCAGCTCCTGCTCGGCCTGGTCAACGGCTCCTTCTACGCGATGCTGTCGCTCGGCCTCGCGGTGATCTTCGGCCTGCTCAACGTAATCAACTTTGCCCACGGCGCGCTGTACATGGTGGGCGCCTTCCTGGCCTGGATGGGCATGAACTATTTCCAGGTCAACTACTGGGTGATGCTGGTCGCGGCGCCCATTCTTGTGGCCCTGTTCGGCGTCATCATCGAAAAGACGATGCTGCGCTGGCTGTACAAGCTGGACCATCTCTATGGCCTGCTGCTGACCTTCGGCATCACCCTGATGCTCGAAGGCCTGTTCCGCTCGTTCTATGGCGTCTCAGGTCAGCCGTATTCGGTCCCAGAGGCGCTGTCGGGCGCATTCAACCTCGGATTCATGATCCTGCCGAAATATCGCGCCTGGGTCGTTGTAGCGTCTCTGGTGGTGTGTTTCGCCACCTGGTTCGTGATCGAGAAGACCAAGCTCGGTGCCTATCTGCGCGCCGGCACCGAGAACCCCAAGCTGGTGGAAGCCTTCGGTATCAACGTGCCGCTGATGGTGACCCTGACCTACGGCTTCGGCGTGGCGCTGGCGGCGTTTGCCGGCGTGCTGGCCGCGCCTGTCATCCAGGTGTCGCCGCTGATGGGCTCCAACCTGATTATCGTGGTGTTTGCGGTGGTGGTGATCGGCGGCATGGGCTCGATTCTCGGCTCCATCATCACCGGCCTGGGCCTGGGCGTGATCGAAGGCCTGACGCGGGTGTTCTATCCCGAGCTGTCGGCTACCGTGGTGTTCATCATCATGGCCATCGTGCTGATGATTCGTCCCGCCGGCCTGTTCGGCAAGGAAAAGTAAAGATTACGGTTTGAGAGGTTCAATGATGAATAAGACGCTTGGATATGCAATCGCCATCGCAATCGCGCTGGCCGCACCCTTCGTGGTGTATCCGGTATTTCTGATGAAGGTGCTGTGCTTTGCGCTGTTTGCCTGCGCCTTCAACCTGCTGATCGGCTTCACCGGTCTGCTGTCCTTCGGCCACGCGGCCTTCTTCGGCGGGGCAGGGTACATCACCGGCCACGCGCTGAAGGTGATGGGCCTGCCGTTCGAACTGGGCATCCTGGCCGGCATCGCGGTGGCTGCGCTGATCGGACTGATCATGGGCAGCCTGGCGATCCGCCGCCAGGGCATCTATTTCACGATGATCACGCTGGCGCTGGCGCAGATGCTGTATTTCGTCTTCCTGCAGGCCAAGTTCACCGGCGGCGAGGACGGCCTGCAGGGCGTGCCGCGCGGGCGCCTGCTGGGTGCGGTCGACCTGGGCAGCGACATGACGATGTACTACGTGGTGCTGGCTATTTTCATTGCCGGCTTCGCGCTGATCATGCGCACCGTGCATTCGCCGTTCGGCCAGGTGCTCAAGGCCATCAAGGAAAACGAGCCGCGTGCGATCTCGCTCGGTTACGACGTCGACCGCTACAAGCTGCTGGCCTTCGTGCTGTCGGCTTCCCTGGCTGGCCTGGCAGGTGCTACTAAAACCGTAGTGCTCGGTTTCGAGACGCTGACCGACGTGCACTGGTCGATGTCCGGCCTGGTGGTGCTGATGACGTTGGTAGGCGGGCTGGGCACTCTGGTCGGCCCGATCGTCGGCGCGATCCTGATCATTGCGCTGGAAAACAAGCTGGGCGATCTCGGCAACTGGCTCGCCACCCTGACCAGCATCGAATGGTTCCGCTCGATCGGTGAATCGGTGACTATCGTGACCGGCTTCATCTTCATCATCTGCGTGCTGGCCTTCCGTCGCGGCATCGTCGGCGAGATCGCTGCGCTGTTCAAGCGCGGTACGGCTGCATCGTCTTCCTCGCACTAAATCCTGGCTTCGCCGGCAGCGTCCTGCTGCCGGCTTTCTTCCCTTCCTGAATTACAAAGCCGCCGCGTAGATGGCGCGGGCGTCTGCACGCGTGACTTCGCGCGGGTTGTTGGTCAGCAGGCGCGTCTGGAGCATGGCATCGTCCGCCATCCGGTCGAGGTCGGCCTCGGCGACGCCAACCTGCCGCAACTGGGTCTCGATGCCGGTACGGCGCGCGATCTCGTCCATCTGCCGTATCAGAGCTTCGGTCTTCGCTTCCGCGCTGCCGCTGCCTCCTGGTGCAACGATATCGGCCAGTTCGGCATAAAGCCCGGCTGCCGCCGGCGCATTGAAGCGCAAGACATGCGGCAGCACCAGGGAATTCGACAGTCCATGTGGCACGTGAAAAATGCCGCCGATCGGATAGGCGAGGGCATGGACGGCGGCGCAGGGTGCATTCGCAAAGGACTGACCGGCGAGCATGGCGCCGAGCAGCATGGCTTGCCGCGCCGCCAGATTTTTCCCGTCCTCGCATGCAACAAGGATATTTCTGGACAGTAACTCCAATGCCTTTTGGGCCAGCATGTCCGATAGCGGGTTCTTCTTGTGCTTGGTGGTATAAGCTTCGATCGCATGCACCATGGCATCGATGCCCGTTGCGGCTGTGACCTTGGTTGGCAGGCCGAGAGTCAGCTCTGCATCCAGAATGGCGAGATCGGCATAGAGCTTTGGCGAGACGACGCCCATTTTTGTCGTCGCGCCCGTAGTGACGATGGAGATCGGCGTGACTTCCGAACCCGTACCGGCGGTTGTCGGGATCTGAACCAAGGGTAGGCGGTCTCCTTTGACGTTGCCGATGCCGTACATGGTCTTCAGCTCCTGATTGCTGCCGGCAAGTACCGCAATCAGCTTGGCGACATCCATTGAACTGCCGCCGCCCAGGCCGATCACCAAGTCTGTTTCATGCTGGCATGCCTGACCGACTGCGTTCAGGACAACGGCTTCCGGCGGATCGGCAACGACGTCCGAATAGATGGCCACATCCAGTCCCGCGCTTTTGAGGCTTGCAATCGGGGCGTCGACCAAGCCGGTCTTCAGGAACCCGTTGTCGGTAACTAGCAGGGCGCGGCGGCTTCCCGGAAAGTGCTGGGCGACCAACTCTCCAAGACGTTTTGCCATTCCTGGCTCCGACACAATATTGGGCACCGTGCTGAAGTTGAAAGGCGCAAAGCTGGCGTTCGTATCCATAAAGTCTCCAGGTCATGTTATTAATGAAAATGCAGATCAAGCACGCTCGGGCCGAGCAAGTGTACGGTCAGGCAGCGCTGAAATCAGGCTCCATCATAACGCTGTACCGACCCTGCTGCACTGAAGATCCCTATGTTTCACGTGAAACATCTGCCCTCCAGTTTGGTCGCTGGGAGCAGGGGACGGGTGTCAAGCGCAATATCTCGCTCAAGTGTTTCACGTGAAACAAATACGACAAGTCTGGACTTGGTCTGCGTTCAGGAAGGAAAACCGCTTATAATCTCGCCTCTGTCTGCTTCACATTTCCATCCCAATTCTGTCCCAAAACAGGCGCACCATGTTCTTTCCTTCCGAGTTTGATGTCATCGTCGTCGGCGGCGGTCATGCCGGCACCGAAGCGGCCCTTGCTTCCGCACGCATGGGGCAGAAGACCCTGCTACTGACTCACAATATCGAAACGCTTGGACAGATGTCATGCAATCCGTCTATTGGCGGTATCGGCAAGGGGCACTTGGTGAAAGAAGTCGACGCCATGGGCGGCGCGATGGCGATTGCCACCGATGAAGCGGGCATACAATTTCGCATTCTTAATTCGTCTAAAGGCCCGGCCGTCCGTGCCACCCGCGCTCAAGCTGACCGCATCCTTTACAAGCAGGCGATTCGGAGCCGCCTGGAAAACCAGCCAAATCTTTGGCTGTTCCAGCAAGCAGTCGACGACCTGATGGTGGAGGGCGACCGCGTCGTCGGAGCCGTTACTCAGGTTGGCATCAAGTTCCGCAGCCGGGCAGTGGTACTGACTGCTGGTACTTTCCTGGACGGGAAGATCCACGTAGGCTTGAACAACTATGCCGCTGGCCGCGCCGGCGATCCGCCCGCAGTATCGCTTTCCGCGCGCCTGAAAGAGCTCAAGTTGCCGCAAGGCCGCCTGAAGACTGGAACGCCGCCGCGCATCGACGGCCGCAGCATCGACTTTTCCGTCATGGATGAGCAGCCGGGTGATCTGGATCCGATCCCGGTCTTTTCCGTCATGGGTTCGGTGGCCATGCATCCGAAGCAGCTGCCGTGCTGGGTCACGCACACCAATGAACGCACGCATGACATTATCCGCAACGGGCTGGACCGCAGCCCGATGTACACCGGCGTCATCGAAGGAGTCGGCCCGCGCTATTGTCCGTCGATCGAAGACAAGATCCATCGCTTTGCCGACAAGTCCGCGCATCAAATTTTCCTTGAGCCGGAAGGGTTGACGACCAATGAGTTCTACCCGAACGGCATCTCGACGAGCCTGCCATTCGATGTACAGCTCGAACTCGTGCATTCCATGCGCGGCTTGGAAAATGCTCATATCCTTCGACCGGGCTACGCAATCGAATACGATTATTTCGATCCGCGCGGCCTGAAGGCTTCGCTGGAGACCAAGGCGATTCAGGGTCTCTTCTTTGCCGGCCAGATCAACGGCACGACGGGTTATGAAGAGGCGGCGGCACAGGGTATGCTGGCAGGGATTAATGCTGCATTGCAAACCCAAGGCCGTGAGTCATGGACACCACGCCGGGATGAAGCCTATCTCGGCGTGCTGGTAGATGATCTGATCACGAAGGGCGTGCAGGAACCGTATCGCATGTTCACCAGCCGCGCCGAATACCGCCTCAGCCTGCGTGAAGACAACGCCGACATGCGCCTGACGGAAATCGGGCGCGAACTGGGTTGCGTAAGCGATGCGCAATGGGAAATGTTCGAGAAAAAGCGGGAAGCGGTAGCGCGCGAAATGGAAAGACTCAAATCCACTTGGGTCAATCCCCGCATCATTCCTGCAGCGGAAGCCGAACGCGTTTTGGGAAAAGCGATTGAACGTGAGTATGCACTCACTGATCTGCTGCGACGCCCGAATGTGACCTATGAAAACCTGATGACCCTCAAGGGTGCGGAGGGCCAGGATCTGGCAGGGCCGGGCGTGGCTGACGAGGCGGTGCGGGAGCAGGTGGAAATCCAGGTCAAGTATGCCGGCTATATCGATCGGCAGGCGCGGGAAGTCGAACGCCATGATCATTATGAAAACTTGCGACTACCCGTGGAGCTTGATTACATGGAAGTCCGCGGCTTGTCCATGGAGGTGAGGCAAAAGCTGAACAAGCATCGTCCGGAAACTCTCGGTCAGGCCTCGCGCATTTCCGGCGTGACGCCTGCAGCAATTTCCCTGCTGCTGGTTCACCTCAAGAAGGGCGGCTTCAAGGAATTTGCCTCCGCTCCGGCAGCGGCTTGAGGAAGCGACCCCATGACAGGTTTTCCTCGGGATGAACTCACAGCCACGCTCGTCAACGGCATACAAGCACTCCAACTCGATCTGAGCGATGCCCAGATCGGGCAGCTCATGGATTATCTGAACCTGCTGAACAAGTGGAATGCGGTGTACAACCTGACCGCCGTTCGCAATCCTGCGCAGATGGTGACGCAGCACCTGCTCGATTCGCTGGCCGTGGTGCCGGCATTCGCCGGCGCCGCCAACATTCTCGATGTGGGAGCAGGAGGAGGCTTGCCGGGCATGGTGCTCGCCATCTCGAGGCCGGACATGCGGGTATCGATGATCGACACCGTGCACAAGAAGACAGCCTTTCTCACGCAGGCGAAGGCAGAACTTGGCCTGTCGAATGTCACCGTTCACACTGCGCGCGTCGAGCAGCTGCAGGTGCAACAGCCGTTCGACGTCATCACGTCGCGCGCCTTCGCCGAACTCAAGGATTTCATCACCTGGTCTCACCACCTGCTGCAGCAGGGCGGGCGTTTCATTGCGCTCAAGGGCGTCATGCCGCAGGAAGAAATCGCCCGGCTGCCCGCCGGCTGGAAAGTGACGCAGGTGCAGCCGCTCAAGGTGCCGAGCCTGGACGCGGAACGCCATCTGGTTTTCATCGAAAGGGAAGGGGAGTCATGACAGAAGCATTTCATGCGTTGGGCATTACAGATGTCTGGCAGATGATTGTCGCCACCATGGTGTTTCTCATGCTGCCCGGCCCCGGCACTTTCTGTGTGCTGACCAGCACCGGCAAGCACGGCATCGGCGGCGGCTATGCTTCGCTGGCCGGGCTCATGGCCGGCGATGCGGTACTGATGCTGCTGGCGGCGCTCGGCGTTGCAGCCCTGTTGCAGGCCAACCCCATGCTGTTCCACGGCCTGCAGTATGTCGGCGCTGCCTACCTTGCCTGGCTCGGCTACAAATTGCTGACAGCCGGGAAGGACGGCACTGCCGCACCCGTTCCCTTTTCCAATGCCGCCGATTTCCGCCGCGGCTTCCTCGTCACGCTCATCAACCCGAAAGCCATCGTGTTCTATATGGCCTTCTTCCCGCTGTTCATCGATCCGGGGACGCATCAGGGAAGCGTCACCTTTCTGGCGATGGGTGCGGTAATCTCTTGTTGCACGCTGTTCTATGGCAGCCTGCTTGTCCTCGTCGGCAACGCTGCAGCAAAACGCCTGGGCCAGAACCAGCGTGTCGCGCGCTTTGCATCGAAGGCGGCAGGCATGTTCCTGATCGGCTTCGGCATCAAACTCACCACCAACTAAGAACAAATGGCCAAAATATTCTGCGTCGCCAACCAGAAGGGCGGCGTCGGCAAGACAACTACTGCCGTCAATCTCGCCGCCGGACTGGCTCAGCTCAATCAGCGCGTTCTGCTGATCGATCTCGACCCCCAGGGCAACGCCACCATGGGAGCGGGCGTCAACAAGGCCGACCTGGAACATTCGGTCTACCAGGTATTGCTGGGCATGAGCGACGTGAGGACGGCGCGCAAGACATCGGAAACCGGCAAGTTCGACATCCTGCCGGCCAACCGCGAACTGGCCGGTGCCGAAGTCGAAATGGTGGAACTCGACAACCGCGAGAAGCGCCTCAAGATGGCGCTCGCCGAAGTCGACGGCGAGTACGACTTCATGCTCATCGACTGCCCGCCGGCCTTGTCCATGCTCACCCTGAACGGCCTGTGCGCCGCACACGGCGTCATCATCCCGATGCAGTGCGAATACTATGCGCTCGAGGGCCTGTCGGATCTGGTCAACACCATCAAGAAGGTGCATGCCAAGCTCAACACCGACCTCAAGATCATCGGTCTGCTGCGTGTCATGTTCGATCCGCGCATGACTCTGTCGCAGCAGGTATCGGCCCAGCTGGAACAGCATTTCGGCGACAAGGTATTCAAGAGCATCATCCCGCGCAATGTCCGGCTGGCCGAAGCGCCGTCTTACGGCATGCCGGGCGTCGTGTTCGATCCAGCTTCCAAGGGTGCGCAGGCTTACATTGCCTTCGGCGCCGAAATGGTCGAGCGCATTCATACATTCTAGGCACTGTAAGGCTGATCATGGCTATTAAGAAATCCAAGGGACTCGGACGCGGACTCGACGCATTGCTGGGCGGTTCCTCCGACTTTGCCGAAGCGGTGCCCAATGTATCGGGTGCGCCGTCGACTCTGAACGTCGCGCAGATGCAGGCCGGCAAGTACCAGCCGCGTACGCGCATGGACGAGGGTGCGCTGAACGAACTGGCCGCTTCCATCAAGGCCCAGGGACTGATGCAGCCCATCCTGGTACGCCCGGTCAACAGCGGGTCCGACAGGTATGAAATCATTGCCGGCGAACGCCGCTTCCGCGCCGCCCAGATCGCCGGCCTCTCCGAAGTGCCGGTCCTGGTCAAGGATGTCGACGACCAGGCCGCCGCGGCGATGGCGCTCATCGAAAACATCCAGCGCGAAGATCTCAATCCCCTGGAAGAAGCACAGGGCATTCACCGCCTGATCTCGGATTTCGACTTCACCCATGAGCAGGCTGCCAACGCGGTCGGGCGCTCGCGCAGCGCGGTCTCCAACCTGCTGCGCCTGATGAACCTGGCCAAGCCGGTGCAAACCATGCTGATGGCCGGCGATATCGACATGGGCCATGCACGCGCGCTGCTCGCCGTCGATTCCGCGACCCAGATCAACCTCGCCAACCAGATCGTGGCCAAGCGCATGTCGGTGCGTGAAGCCGAGAAGCTGGTGGTGCGCGCCAGCACCGAACAGGCCGCCGCCAACAAGCAGAAACCCGGCAAGGAAAAGTCGCGCGATATTGCCAGACTGGAAGAAGAACTGTCGGATACGCTCGCCACCCAGGTATCGATCAAGCTCGGCGCCAGGAACAAGGGCCAGCTGATCATCGATTTTTCCAATCTCGATGCGCTCGACGATCTGATCGCCAAGCTGCGCGTCGAAAAGCAGCCGGCCTGAGTCTTGAAGACCTGGCGCATTCTTCACTCGTATCATGACCACGAAACCCGACGTACTCATTCTTCCCGGCCTGTTCAATTCCGGCAAGGGGCATTGGCAAACCGTGTGGGAAGAGAAGCTGGGACATGCCAGGCGCGTCCAGCAGAACGAATGGAATGAGCCAAACCGGGAGGATTGGGTAGCAACCCTGGATGCTGCCATTGCCTCGGCCCAGGGACCGGTGCTGCTTGCGGCGCACAGCCTCGGCTGCGCCCTGACCGCTTGGTGGGCGAGCGAGCGCGGCAATGACCCGCATGCCGCCAAGGTGAAGGGCGCCCTGCTGGTGGCACCGCCAGATGTGGAGCGAGAAGACTTCCCGGCTTTCGTCACGGGCTTTGCTCCCATGCCGACTACCAGCCTGCCTTTCCCGGCGAAGGTGATTGCCTCGTCCAACGATCCCTGGTGCGCGCTGGCCCGGGCCCGCAGCTGGGCAGACGCCTGGGGCGCCGGGTTCCACGACATCGGCGAGCGCGGCCATATCAACGGCGACAGCGGCCTGGCGGACTGGCAGCAGGGACGCGAATGGCTTCAAAATCTGGCGGCATGACACTCGCCGATTTGTTTCACGCTCGCGGGTACTTGATAAGCAAGTGCCGCAATTCAAGCTGCTCCGGGCGCAGGCCCGCCTTCAGGCAGTGCGCCATGACTTCCGCGGTAATTGGATTCAGAGGCGCAATTTCCTAAGATGACTCCAGTAAAGAAGACCGATTCGCCCTATTCGGCGAGCGGTGATGGAAAGTGATGCAATGCCGAAATCCTGGGCGTCATACCGTAGTTTTACTGTAGCCGGAAAGCCGATTGAAGCCCGGCAATTGTTTGACGCTGGCTGCGGAAAACACTTATAATCCCGTGGTTTGACAAGACGCACCACCTTGAAACACCGCGGCCCGTAGCCGGTTTTGAAAGCGATTTTTTCAAACCGACGGATTGCACGACTCGGACTCTCATGCTGCACATCGTCCTCATGCAATTAGCAACTACGGTCATCGCCGGACTGGTTGCCGGTTTGCTGGGCGGAGTGCATGCGCTGGTGTCGGCGCTCCTGGGCGGACTGTGCTGTGTGGTGCCAAACGGCTTGTTCGCCTTGCGGCTGTTCATCAGTGCACGCAAGCCGGGCGCTGTCAATCCGATGACATTTTTCATCGGCGAATTTATCAAGATTGCATTGACTGTCGCAGCACTGGCTGCGGTGGTCTGGCTGTACCGCGATTTGAACTGGCTGGCGCTGATCGCCGCTTTCATCGTGGCGCTGAAAAGTTACATCATCTTATTATTTAGGCACTGACATGGCATCTACCACTGAAGCGGCATCACACGCGCCAACGGCGTCAGAATACATCGTTCACCACCTCGGTCACCTCCAAAGCCATCACCAGGAAAAGATGGTCGATTTCTCGATCATCAACATGGACACGATTTTCTGGTCCATCTTCGCCGGTGTCATCGGCTGCCTCCTGATGTGGAGCGCTGCCCGCAAGGCAACTTCCGGCGTACCGGGCCGTTTCCAGGCCGCCGTCGAAATTCTGGTCGAATTGGTGGAAGACCAGTCCAAGTCCATCGTTCACGGCAACCGTTCCTTCATCGCTCCGCTGGCGCTGACCGTCTTCGTCTGGGTCGCGCTGATGAACTCCCTCGACTTCCTGCCGGTCGACCTGTTCGCAGGCATCTTCCGCCTGATCGGCATCGACATCCATCACCGCGTCGTTCCTACCGCCGACCTCAACGGTTCGCTCGGCATGGCGCTCGGCGTCCTCGCCCTGGTTCTGTATTACAACGTCAAGATCAAGGGCATCGGCGGCTGGGTGCATGAACTGTTCGCCGCGCCTTTCGGCATCTGGCTCGCACCTTTCAACCTGCTGCTCAACTTCATCGAATACATCGCTCGTACCGTTTCGCTCGGCATGCGACTCTGGGGCAACATGTACGCAGGCGAACTCGTATTCCTTCTGATCGCGCTGCTTGGATCCACCGCCACCATCTTCGGCTTCTTCGGCCATATCGTGGCCGGTTCGGTGTGGGCGATCTTCCACATCCTGATCGTGTTCCTGCAGGCATTCATTTTCATGATGCTGACCCTGATCTACATCGGCCAGGCGCATGAAGGCCACTGATCCGGCCCCGTAAAGAATCGAAAGATAGGCAGTACGTAAAGAAGTACGTTTTTGGGTATTTTGGTTTTAACTTTTCAACTTTAACTTTTTGAAGGAATTCAAATGACTGATATCTCTTTTGTTGCTCTGGCTTGCGGTCTGATCATCGGCCTCGGTGCTATCGGTGCTTGTATCGGTATCGCGATCATGGGCGGCAAATACCTCGAAGCATCCGCTCGTCAGCCTGAACTGATGAACACTCTGCAAGCCAAGATGTTCGTTCTGGCTGGTCTGATCGACGCTGCGTTCCTGATCGGTGTTGGTATCGCGATGCTGTTTGCTTTCGCGAACCCGTTCGTTGCGGGCTAATCCGGCGCATTAGGGTGTCTCCGACACCCGCCCGATTTCCAGTCGCCGGACCTGTCCTGGGTTCGGCTCTCGTTATTCTGAGAAGGAAAACACCGTGAACTTAAATGCAACCCTGATTGCACAGTTCGTGGTCTTCTTCATCCTCGCGCTGTTCACAATGAAGTTCGTGTGGCCGCCGCTGATGAAAGCGCTCGACGAGCGCGCCGAGAAGATTGCGAACGGTCTGGCTGCCGCAGACCGGGGCAAGGCAGAAATGGCTGCCGCCGAAAAGCGTGCGCAAGCCGAACTGGCTACCGCCCGCGACGAAGGCCAGAAGCGCATCAACGACGCCGAAAAGCGTGCGCAGGCAATTATCGAAGACGCCAAGAAATCCGCATCCGACGAAGCAGCGCGCATCCTCGCCGCCGCCAAGGCCGATGCAGAACAGCAAGTCACTCGTGCACGCGAAGAACTGCGCGCCCAGGTCGCTGCCCTCGCAGTTGCCGGCGCCGAGCAGATCCTCAAGCGTG
Source organism: Noviherbaspirillum malthae (assembly GCF_015352985.1). Classification (GTDB taxonomy): domain Bacteria; phylum Pseudomonadota; class Gammaproteobacteria; order Burkholderiales; family Burkholderiaceae_D; genus Noviherbaspirillum; species Noviherbaspirillum malthae. Next base: position 257,522 of record NZ_JACYXF010000005.1, read on the forward strand.
AGGTTAACGCAGCGGCTCACGCCGACCTGCTGAACCAACTCAAGACTGAGCTGTAATCATGGCCGAACTCGCAACCATTGCTCGCCCTTACGCAGAAGCACTGTTCCGTGTTGCCAAAAACGGCAACCTTGCAGCCTGGACCGATGTCGTGTCGGAAATGGCAGCGGTTGCCGCTCTTCCCGACGTCAAGTCTTTCGCCTCCAATCCGAAACTTACGGATTCGCAGGTCGTCGATACCTTTCTGTCCCTGTTGAAGTCGAACATCAGCCCGGAAGCCAAAAACTTCGTCGCGATGCTCGTCGAAAACGGACGCCTCACGCTGCTGCCGGAAATCGGCACGCAGTTTCATGCGTTGAGGAACGCATCCGAAGGCGCGGCAGATGCGGAAATCACGAGCGCATTCGAACTGACGGATGCGCAGGTGCAAGATCTGATCGCGACGCTGGAGAAGAAATTTGGCCGCAAGCTCAATCCGACCGTAAAGGTTGACACTTCCCTGATCGGCGGCGTCCGCGTGGCCGTCGGCGACGAAGTGCTCGACACTTCCGTGCGCGCCAAGCTGCAGAAAATGTACGTGGCCCTCGCGTCGTGATTGGCTGCTTCTGATCCCTGGCACAAGGCCAGGCAGAGTGAAAAATATTAGGAGTTAACATGCAACTCAACCCGTCTGAAATCAGCGAACTGATCAAGAGCCGGATTCAAGGCCTTGGCGATTCCGCTGAAATTCGCAACCAGGGCACGGTCATTTCCGTGACCGACGGTATCTGCCGCATCCACGGTCTCTCCGACGCGATGCAAGGCGAGATGCTGGAGTTCCCTGGCAACACATTCGGCCTCGCGCTGAACCTCGAGCGCGACTCCGTCGGCGCCGTTATTCTGGGTGAGTACGAACACATTTCCGAAGGCGACACCGTCAAGTGCACGGGCCGCATTCTGGAAGTGCCGATCGGCCCCGAACTGCGCGGCCGCGTCGTCAACGCACTGGGTCAGCCGATCGACGGCAAGGGCCCGATCAACACCAAGCTGACAGCCCCGATCGAAAAGATCGCTCCGGGCGTTATCGCGCGTCAGTCCGTCTCCCAGCCGATGCAAACCGGCCTGAAGGCGATCGACGCGATGGTGCCGATCGGCCGCGGCCAGCGCGAACTGATCATCGGCGACCGTCAAACCGGTAAGTCCGCCGTTGCGGTTGATACCATCATCAACCAAAAAGGCCAGGACATGACATGTATCTATGTCGCGATCGGCCAGAAGGCATCGACCATCAAGAACATCGTGCGCGCGCTGGAACAGAACGGCGCCCTCGAGTACACGATCGTCGTCGCCGCTTCCGCTTCCGAATCCGCCGCGATGCAGTACGTGTCGGCCTACTCCGGCTGCGCGATGGGCGAATACTTCCGCGACCGCGGTGAAGACGCGCTGATCATCTATGACGATCTGTCCAAGCAGGCTGTCGCCTACCGTCAGGTTTCGCTGCTGCTGCGCCGTCCGCCGGGCCGCGAAGCTTATCCCGGCGACGTGTTCTATCTGCACTCCCGTCTGCTCGAGCGCGCTGCTCGCGTGAACCCCGACTACGTCGAAGCCTTCACCAACGGTGAAGTCAAGGGCAAGACCGGTTCGCTGACCGCGCTGCCGATCATTGAAACACAGGCAGGCGACGTTTCCGCGTTCGTTCCGACCAACGTGATTTCGATTACCGACGGCCAGATCTTCCTGGAGACTTCGCTCTTCAACGCAGGTATCCGTCCCGCAATCAACGCAGGTATCTCGGTGTCCCGCGTCGGCGGTGCAGCCCAGACCAAGGTCATCAAGGGCCTGTCCGGCGGTATCCGTACCGACTTGGCGCAGTACCGTGAACTCGCGGCGTTTGCGCAGTTTGCTTCCGACCTCGACGAAGCCACCCGCAAGCAGCTCGACCGCGGCGCACGCGTGACCGAACTGCTGAAGCAGCCGCAGTATTCGCCGCTGCCGATCTCGCTGATGGCCGTGTCGCTGTTCGCAGTGAACAAGGGCTACTTCGACGACATCGAAGTGAAGCGCGTGCTGGCATTCGAATCCGGCCTGCACAACTTCATGAAGACCAGCCACGGCGCCCTGCTGCAGAAGATTGAAGATTCCAAGGCACTCGACAAGGACGGCGAAGCAACGCTGGCTGCCGCGATCGCCGACTTCAAGAAAACATTCTGAGCCGCCGGAGCTTAAGGCGAAGGCTAAAGGAGTAAGTACTCATGGCTGCAGGTAAAGAGATACGCGGCAAGATCAAGAGCGTAGAGAATACGAAGAAGATCACCAAGGCGATGGAAATGGTCGCCGCATCCAAGATGCGCAAGGCGCAGGATCGGATGCGTTCGGCACGTCCCTACAGTGACAAGATTCGTAATATCGCCGCTCACTTGTCGCAGGCCAATCCCGAGTACACACACCCGTTCCTGGTCAAGCAGGACGCAGCAAAAACGGTGGGCATCATCGTCGTCACGACCGACAAGGGTCTGTGCGGCGGCATGAACACCAACGTGCTGCGTCAGGTGACCAACAAGGTGCGTGAGCTCGAAGGCCAGGGCAAAAAAGTTGAAGCAGTCGCAATCGGCAACAAGGGTTTCGGCTTCCTCGGACGTATCGGCGCCAAGGTCGTGTCGCATGCCATCCAGCTCGGCGACACGCCGCACCTGGAAAAGCTGATCGGCCCGGTCAAGGTGTTGCTGGATGCGTACCAGGAAGGCAAGCTCGACGCGGTCTACCTGTGCTACACCAAGTTCATCAACACGATGCGCCAGGAACCGATGATGGATCAGTTGCTGCCGTTGTCGGCCGAGCGGATGGAAGCGGACAAGTCGTCCCACGCATGGGATTACATCTACGAGCCGGATGCGCAGACCGTCATCGATGAACTGCTGGTGCGCTATGTCGAAGCGCTGATCTACCAGGCTGTCGCGGAAAACATGGCGTCCGAGCAATCGGCGCGCATGGTCGCGATGAAGGCCGCTTCGGACAACGCAGGTAACGTGATCGGCGAACTGAAACTGGTCTACAACAAGACCCGCCAGGCTGCGATTACCAAGGAACTGTCCGAGATCGTTGCCGGCGCGGCAGCGGTGTGATCAGGCTCCAGGCGACTGCTTGTAAAGAATCTTAAAACTTAAAAATATTGAAGGAACGAAAATGGCTGAAGGCAAAATCGTTCAGTGTATCGGCGCCGTCGTTGACGTGGAATTTCCGCGCAATGCCATGCCCAAGGTGTACGACGCCTTGAAGATGGCAGGCTCCGAGCTGACACTCGAAGTGCAGCAGCAGCTTGGCGACGGCATCGTCCGTACCATTGCGCTGGGCTCTTCCGACGGTCTGCGTCGCGGCATGACCATCCAGAACACCGGCGCACCGATCTCCGTGCCGGTCGGTCCCGCAACACTGGGCCGCATCATGGACGTGCTGGGCAACCCGATCGACGAGCGCGGTCCGGTCAATGCGGCAACCACCGCATCGATCCACCGCAAGGCTCCCGCATACGACGAACTGTCGCCGTCGCAGGAACTGCTCGAAACCGGCATCAAGGTGATTGACCTGGTCTGCCCGTTCGCAAAGGGCGGCAAGGTCGGTCTGTTCGGCGGTGCGGGCGTGGGCAAGACCGTGAACATGATGGAACTCATCAACAACATCGCGAAGGCGCACTCGGGTCTGTCCGTGTTCGCAGGCGTCGGTGAGCGTACTCGTGAAGGCAACGACTTCTACCACGAGATGGCCGATTCCAAGGTCGTGGATCTGGACAACCTCGCGAACTCCAAGGTCGCAATGGTGTACGGCCAGATGAACGAGCCGCCGGGCAACCGTCTGCGCGTGGCGCTGACCGGTCTGACCATTGCGGAATCCTTCCGTGACGAAGGCCGTGACGTTCTCTTCTTCGTCGACAACATCTACCGCTACACGCTGGCCGGTACCGAAGTGTCCGCGCTGCTGGGCCGTATGCCTTCCGCGGTGGGTTACCAGCCGACGCTGGCCGAAGAAATGGGCCGCCTGCAGGAGCGCATCACCTCGACCAAGACCGGTTCGATCACGTCCATCCAGGCCGTGTACGTCCCTGCGGATGACTTGACCGACCCGTCTCCGGCAACCACCTTTGCTCACCTCGACTCCACCGTCGTTCTGAGCCGTGACATTGCTGCGCTGGGTATCTACCCCGCGGTCGATCCGCTCGATTCCACATCGCGCCAGCTGGACCCGAACGTCGTCGGTCAGGAGCACTACGAGACCGCACGCGCCGTTCAGGGCACGCTGCAGCGCTACAAGGAACTGCGCGACATCATCGCGATTCTGGGCATGGACGAACTGGCTCCGGAAGACAAGCTGGTCGTGGCACGCGCACGTAAGATGCAGCGTTTCCTGTCCCAGCCCTTCCACGTTGCTGAAGTGTTTACCGGTTCCCCGGGCAAGTACGTTTCGCTGAAGGACACGATCAAGGGCTTCAAGATGATCGCTTCCGGCGAACTCGATCACCTGCCGGAACAGGCGTTCTACATGGTCGGCACGATCGAAGAAGCCATCGAGAAGGCCAAGAAGATCCAGTAAAGCGGTTTTGCTTCTTCCCTTCACGGGGGAGAAGCAGATCAGCGACCCGGTGCGGCGGCATGCGCACCGTGGATCTTATTGATTCGGTCCGAAAATTGGTTCATTTTTCGGGGCGGGTCTATAGAACGAACACTTAAGGTTCCGACATGGCAAACACTATTCACGTAGACGTCGTCTCCGCCGAAGAAGAAATCTTCGCCGGCGAAGCCGAATTCGTCGCGTTGCCGGGTGAAGCAGGCGAACTGGGTATCTATCCCCAGCACACGCCGCTGATCACGCGCATTCGTCCGGGTGCGGTACGCATCAAGGTGCCAGGCCAGAGCGAAGATGAATTTGTCTTCGTCGCCGGCGGCATTCTTGAAGTGCAGCCCAACGGCGTCACCGTGCTGGCCGATACGGCCATCCGCGGCGGCGACCTCGACGAAGCCAAGGCGGCAGAAGCGAAGAAATTGGCGGAAGAAGCATTGTCGAACAAGGATGCATCGATCGACTATGCAAAGGCCCAAGCCGAACTGGCTGCAGCCGTTGCACAGTTGGCCGCCATCCAGAAGCTGCGTCAAAAGCGGTAATGCAGCAAGCGGCAATGCAGCAAGCGGCAATGCAGCAAGGCATCAGATAAAGAGGCAGCTTCGGCTGCCTCTTTCTTTTCCGGCCTGTCCGAACTTGTCCGCTCTCCATCCCCGGCGCAGCGTTTTCCCCGTCCGATTCTGCCAAGTCTTGGCAAGGTATGCCGGTTCTCAAATCCAGGAACCCTACGGGCGTGATAGGCTTTATCCAATAAATGGACGATGAAATCAGGCTCGGCCCATAAATGGGCGTATGAAGCATGAGCCTGCGAGGCACCTATCAAGCGAGGAAAGACGATGGCAAAACCGGATGATCTGCGCATAGGCAAAAACTTCAAGGTCAGCGACAAGGCTGCCGGCGAAAAACCCTTCAGCAACGGCGACAAGGCAAAGGATAAGGCGCAGGTGGAGCAAATGGCTCAGCGCATCGCCGACCTGCAGGATGTCCTGTATGCGGAGCGGAGGCGCAAGCTGTTGATTGTCCTTCAGGGCATGGACACGTCCGGCAAGGACGGCACGGTAAGGGGCGTGTTTGGCCGCATCGATCCGCTGGGCATACGGACGGTTGCCTTCAAGGCGCCTTCCGACGTCGAGAAGGAGCACGACTATCTCTGGCGCATACACCAGCAGGTACCCGCCCAGGGTGAAATCCTGATCTTCAACCGCAGCCACTACGAAGACGTGCTGGTGACGCGCGTGCATGGCTGGATCGACGAAAAGGAATGCCGCCGCCGCTACGCGCAGATCCGCGATTTCGAAAGAATGCTGGCGGAAACAGGCACCACGATCCTGAAATTCTTCCTGCACATCTCCAAGGATGAACAGAAGGAGAGGCTGCAGGCGCGGATCGACAATCCGGAAAAGCACTGGAAATTCGATCCCAAGGACATCGAGGAGCGCAAGTACTGGGACGATTACCAGCAGGCCTACGAACGGGCGATACGCGAAACCGATGCCGAACATGCTCCCTGGTACGTCATTCCGGCCGATTCCAAGACGCACCGCAACCTGGCCATAGCCAGCGTCGTGCTGGAGACCATGGAAAACATGCGGCTGGCCTATCCGCCGCCCAAGCCGGAACTCGCCAGGCTCAAGATCGAATAGCATGCGGCGCTTCCTGCCGGAACTCGTTGCGCTTGCAATCCTGCCCTGCCTGATTGCCCAGGGCAGGCGTACGCGGCGTCTCGCCTTGCGTTTGCCCGAGGCGTCGGGCCCCGCGGAGGGCATCGCCGGTGCCGGCCATGCCGGCGCTCCGCTGTCGATGCTGGCGATCGGTGAATCGACGGTGGCCGGCGTCGGCGTAGACCATCATGAAGAAGCCATCGGCGGCCAATTCGCCGCCGCCCTTGCCGGGCGCGCGAAGCGACCGGTGCGCTGGCAAGCCTGCGGCAGGAACGGCGCAACCGTCGCCGACGCGCTCGACCAGCTGCTGCCCGGGATTCCGGAACGGCACGTCGATCTCGTGCTCGTGGCGTTCGGCGTCAACGACACCACGTCATTTCATTCAACGGCACGCTGGGAGCGCGATATTGCCGTCTTGCTGGCCGAACTGACCCGGCGCTGCACGCCGCATCGGATTCTCCTGTCGGGCGTGCCGCCCATGTCGGCATTGCCGGTGCTGCCCCAGCCGCTGCGCTATGTGATGGGCCTGAAGGCAAGCAGCCTGGACGCCTCCTTGCGCCGGGTTGCCGCCGCCAGCGATATCGCGCTCCATGTGCCGCTTGCGCTGGATGTGCGCAATCCCGCCTTGCTCGCGTGCGACGGCTACCATCCTTCCGCGGCCGGCTATTGCGCCTGGGCCGAACTGCTGGCAGAGGCCTGCATGGCTCGCTTGCCTGCAAGCGATGCGCCGCGGAATCTTCCTTCATCGCAGGGATTGCCGGTACGATAAGAACAAACCAAGCATTATTGCGTTCGAGAACCCCATGAATTTCCTGTTCAATCCCGATGTCTGGGAAACCGCCAGCTTCGTCGTGACGGTGTTCGGCCTGCCGTTCGCGATCTTTCTGTTTCTCTACGAGCAGCGCAAGGAGCGCGACGCCGAGGATGAAGAGGCCTACCAGATGCTGCAGAATGCCTACAGCGATTTCCTGAAAATCGTGCTCGACAATCCCGACCTGCAGCTGCGCACCACGGCCAAGAGCAGCAACCTGACCGACCAGCAGCGCGAGCGCATGCTCATCATCTTCGAGATGCTGATCGCCTTGTTCGAGCGCGCCTACATCGTTTCGTATGAAGAGGACCTGAGCGGCGTTGCCCTGCGGCGCTGGAACTCCTGGGACGACTACATGCGCGAGTGGTGCCGGCGCGAGGATTTCTACTACCTGTTGCCGCAGCTGCTGCGCGGCGAGGACCCCGATTTCGCGACCTACATCCGCCGCGTCGCCGATGAAGAGCAGCAGGGCATCCTGGTCGCAAGGTAACAATGCCCGGCATGGCAGGACTAGGCCGTGCGCTTGAACAGGAAACGGCTACCGCGCGATCGTGAATGCAGCAACAGGAAATATGAGTCCCTGGGATGAGGCATGCAGTCGAATCGCCCCGCATCGGCGATAATGGCGGATCACTGAGAGTCTGCCTATGCCATCTAATTTCGCCCCCGTGAAGAACGACACTTTCCTGCGCGCCCTGCTGCGCCAGCCGACCGAATACACGCCGCTGTGGCTGATGCGCCAGGCCGGGCGCTACCTGCCCGAATACTGCGCCACCCGCAAGCGCGCCGGCTCCTTCCTGGGTCTGGCGAAGAATCCCGACTACGCCACCGAAGTGACGCTGCAGCCGCTGGACCGCTACCCGCTCGACGCCGCCATCCTGTTCTCCGACATCCTCACCGTGCCAGACGCAATGGGTCTGGGGCTGTATTTCGCCGAAGGCGAGGGCCCGAAGTTCGAGCATCCGCTGCGCGACGAAAAAGCCGTCATGGCCCTGCAGGCGCCGCCGGAAGGCTCCCTGCAATATGTGTTCGACGCCGTCACCCAGATCCGCGGCGCGCTCAACGGCCGGGTGCCGCTGATCGGCTTTTCCGGCAGTCCCTGGACGCTGGCCTGCTACATGGTCGAGGGCGGCGGCTCCGACGATTTCCGCACCGTCAAGACCATGCTCTACAACCGGCCCGACCTGATGCACCACATTCTCAAGACGAATGCGGCGGCCGTGGCGGCGTACCTGAACGCCCAGATCGAGGCCGGCGCCCAGGCCGTCATGATCTTCGATACCTGGGGCGGCGTACTCGCCGACGGCATTTACCAGCAGTTTTCGCTGGCCTACATGCGCGAAGTGCTGGGCCAGCTCAAGCGGGAGCATGCCGGCGAAAAGATTCCCGCCATCGTCTTTACCAAGGGCGGTGGTTTGTGGCTCGAGCAGATCGCCGACAGCGGCGCCGATGCGGTCGGCCTCGACTGGACGGTCAACCTCGGCCAGGCGCGTGCGCGCGTCGGCCACAAAGTCGCGCTGCAGGGCAATCTTGACCCGAACATCCTGTTTGCCGGTCCTGACCAGATCCGCGCCGAAGTCGAAAAGCTCCTCACTTCCTATGGAACGCCGACCGCCGGCAACGGCCATGTCTTCAATCTGGGACACGGAATTTCCCAGTTCACGCCGCCCGAATCGGTGACGGCACTCGTGGAGGCTGTCCACAGTTTTAGCCGCAGGCAACGCGGCTGAAAATGCACCGAAAAACGCCTGTGAATAACTATCACGGGCGTAACAGTTCCGGACAGCAATCCACGTTTATTCACAATCGAAGAGGGTGTGAAACAGGGTCGCAAATGTTGTTCGGCGGCCATCTTTCCCATGAGTATTGGTATTGTAAGTCATTGATTCTAAAGGCATCTATTTTTGCTTTTCAATACGGCATTTTATTGAAAACCGCATGAAATCAAGCTTTCCCGACCCTTGTGAGGCGCTTTTCCACAAAGTTATCCACAGAATTTGTGGATAGTTGAAAAAGCACTTATGAAACCGGTATTTACAGCATTTCCTTAAGAAAAACGTTAAATTTCCGTACGGTCATGCGGATTTGATGCGCCGCAAGCCGGCTATCCGTCAGGAAAAGCCGGACGGTCCCGACACCCGCATCGATCATCATGCAATGGGGAAAATGCATTGACAAACATCGTTGTTCGCGTTCACTTATTCACACAATCCGGCCAACCATGTCTTTGTGCATAGCAACAACTTTTTTTCGTTGTGATAATTTCCCCTGAAAAATTTGACTTTTCAAGTCATTGATTTTAAAAGGGAAATTTTTTGCATTTCATTTGGGCAATTCGTGGAAACCCGCATCGTACTTGGGCCTCTTCGATGTCAAGCAGGCGTTCTCCACAAAGTTATCCACAGCCTTTGTGGACATCGGAAAAAAGCCTTATGAATCGCAGTGTTAGCGCAACCTTTGAAGAATTACTTTAACTTCGTGACCGACGTTTTCATTACCGTTGCGCTTGACACCCCGCTCGACACCTGTTTCGACTACCGGTGGTCAGGGGAAGGAAATATTCCGCAGGTCGGCCAACTCGCGCTAGTGCCGTTCGGACGGCGCGAAGCGATGGGCATCATCGTCAAGGTCGGAAACGAGACGGATGTCCCTGCCGACAAGATCAAGACCGCAATCGCCGTCCGCGAACAGCTGTCGCCGCTTACCGGGCAATGGCTGGACCTGTGCCGTTTCGCCGCCGACTATTATCAGCGACCGCTCGGCGAGGTCGCGATTCCGGCGCTGCCGAAGAACCTGCGCAGCGAGAAATCCGTTTCACTCGACCGCGCGCTCAAAAAGCTCGGCAAGCTCGAACACCTGCATGATCCCGCGCCGGCCGATGCGCCGCGCCTCAACGCCGGACAGCAGCAGGCGGTGGAAGCCATCGCCGCCGCCGAAGGCTTTGCGCCCACGCTGCTGTACGGCGTGACCGGCAGCGGCAAGACCGAGGTCTATCTGCAGGCCGCCGCGCGCCTGCTGGCCGCCGCCGCAGAGCAGGGCAGGGATGCGCAGATCCTCATCCTGATCCCGGAAATCAATCTCACGCCCCAGCTGGAAGGCAATGTGCGGGCGCGTTTTCCCGGCGTTGCCATCGCCACCCTGCACAGCGGCCTGGCCGAGGGCGAACGCCTGACCAACTGGCTGGCCGCCCACCAGGGCCATGCACGCATCGTGCTCGGCACGCGGCTGGCGATCATGGCTTCGCTGCCGCACCTGAAGCTGGTCATCATCGACGAGGAACACGATTCCTCCTACAAGCAGCAGGAAGGGCTGCGCTATTCGGCGCGCGACCTGGCGGTCTGGCGCGCGCGCCAGCTCTCGATTCCCATCGTGCTCGGCTCGGCGACGCCGTCGCTGGAAACCTGGCATCACGCGCAGTCGGGACGCTACCGGCAGCTGGAGCTGCGCGAGCGCGCATCGCAGGCGGCAGTGCTGCCGAAGGTGAGGCTGATCGACATGGAGCGCGACAAGCCGGGAGAAGGCCTGACCTCGACGCTGGTCAGCGCGCTCAAGCTGCGACTGGAACGCGGCGAACAGTCGCTGCTCTTCCTGAACCGGCGCGGCTATGCGCCGGTGCTGGCCTGCGACGCCTGCGGCTGGATCGGCAACTGCCCGCGCTGCACCGCCTTCATGGTGCTGCACAAGCCCGAACACCGGATGCGCTGCCACCACTGCAGCCTGGAGCTGCGCATTCCGCGTTCCTGCCCCACCTGCGGCAACATTGACCTGCAGCCGCTGGGACGCGGAACGCAGCGCGTCGAGGAAGGCCTGCAGCGGGTATTCCCGCAGGCGCGCATCATGCGCATCGACGCCGATTCCACGCGGCTCAAGGGCAGCGCGCAGGCGGCCTTCGACAGCGTGCACCGCGGCGATGTCGACATCCTGATCGGCACGCAGATGGTGGCCAAGGGTCACGACTTCCGCAACCTCACGCTGGTCGGCGTGCTCAATCCCGATACCGCGCTCTTTTCGCATGATTACCGTGCCAGCGAACGGCTGTTCGCGCAGCTCATGCAGGTGGCCGGACGCGCCGGGCGCGCCGGGCAGAAGGAGGGCGGCAATGCCAGCGAAGTGCTGATCCAGACGCGCTATCCGCAGCATCCGCTGTACGGCGCGGTGATGGCGCACGACTACGACCGCTTCGCCGGCGAGCTGCTCGACGAGCGCCGCCAGGCCGGCGTGCCGCCCTTCATGTACCAGGCGCTGATGCGCGCCGAGGCCAGGGAACTGCAGACCGCGCTCGACTTCCTGCAGCATGCCGCGCAATGCGTGGAACATGAAGGCATCATCATCAACGATCCGATTCCGATGACGGTGACCCGCGTCTCCAACGTCGATCGCGCCCAACTGCTGGTCGAGTCACCCTCGCGCCCTGCGCTGCAAGCCTTTCTGAAGGCATGGATGGCGGAATTGCGGGCGACGAAGACGCGCGCCAAGTGGTCGCTGGAAGTCGACCCGGTGGATATTTAAACGTAGGCAGTGCATAGAGCTCTTTGACAAGCCCTGATGCATTTGCATTTGCATTTGCATTTGCCCCCTCTCCCGCAGGCGGGAGAGAGCTGGGGTGAGGGCGGTTGTAACGAAGAGCGGTGTTGTGGCACACCCCCTCATCCCCGACCCTTCTCCCGCTTGCGGGAGAAGGGAGAAGGGAGAAGGGAGAAGGGAGGAAGCACAACGCGTCAAACAACTCTTGATTCCCTGCTAAAAACATGTCACGCAATATCGAAATCAAGGCACGCGTCGAGCGCCTCGACGAACTGGAAGCCCGGGCCGCATCCATTGCCGACGAAGGCCCGATCGCCATTGCACAGGACGATACCTTTTTCGCCTGTCCCAACGGCCGCCTGAAGCTGCGGGCATTCTCCGCAAACAAGGGCGAACTGATCTTCTACCGGCGCGCCGATGCCGCAGGGCCGAAAGAGTCGTATTACCTGATCACGCCGACCGCGGCGTCCGACGAACTGCGCGCCACGCTGAGCGAGGCCTATGGCCAGATCGGCCGCGTCAGGAAGCAGCGCACGCTTTACCTGGCCGGCGCCACCCGCATCCATCTCGACCGCGTCGAAGGCCTGGGCGACTTCATGGAACTGGAAGTGGTGCTTGGCGAGGGGCAGACTGCGGAGCAGGGCATCGAAATCGCGCATGAGCTGATGGCACGGCTCGGTATCTCCGGCGATCAGCTGGTCGAAGGCGCTTACCTCGATCTGATGCGGGCCGGCTGAAGCGGTAAGACCGAACCGGGGCGGACATGGCACAATCGGCAAGCCGTATTGTCCATTACCCATTGTCCAGCCATCGACGCCAGGAGGATTACCGCCCCATGATCATCGTCCATCATCTCAATAACTCCCGCTCCCAGCGCGTGCTCTGGCTGCTCGAAGAACTCGGACTGGAATACGACATCAAGCGCTACCAGCGCGATCCCAAGACCATGCTCGCGCCGGACTCGCTGCGCCAGGTGCATCCGCTGGGCAAATCGCCGGTGATTACCGACGAAGGCCTGACCATTGCCGAGTCGGGCGCCATCGTCGAATACCTGGTCGACCGCTACGGCCATGGCCGGCTCGCGCCGGCGCGCGGCAGCGAAGACCGGCTGCGCTATACCTACTACCTGCATTACGCCGAGGGCTCGGCGATGCCGCCGCTGCTGCTCAAGCTGGTGTTCGACCGTATCGAGCACGGTCCGATGCCGTTCTTCGTGAAACCGATCGCCCGCGCCATCGCCGGGCGCGCGAAAAGCAGCTTCATCCAGCCGCAGATCACCCGCCATCTCGATTTCCTCGAAGCCGAACTGGCACAGCGTCCCTGGTTCGCCGGCGACGAATTCAGCGCCGCCGACATCCAGATGAGCTTTCCGCTCGAAGCCGCCGCCGCGCGCGCCGGCCTCGATGCCTCCCGCCCGAAGCTGATGGAGTTCCTCAAGCGCATCCACGAGCGGCCCGCCTACCGGCGCGCGCTTGAACGCGGCGGCGAATATGCGTTGCTGAGCTGAAGCGCAACTTTTCTTCCCGCAAAGTCGCCGGCAGGCAAGAAAGCGGGCAGGCACGCGTCCTGCATCAAGCCGAGAAACTTCAACCCGGGCGCCGCGTCGAACGCTCACAGTTTCCTTCTTGACAGCATACGCATGGCTTTGCAACAGCGCTCCGAACTCACCGATTCTCCGCCCGGCTTCCTTCAGCCCGGGCGCAATTGCTGGCGCATCGAGCGCGCCCATCGCTTCAGCATGCTGGTCGATGCGGAGCCCTATTTCCGCGCGGTACGCGCAGCCATCCGCAATGCCCGCCACAGTGTCTTCATTCTCAGCTGGGACATCGACAGCCGCATGCGCCTGGTGCCTGAAGGCGCCAACGACGGCTTTGCCGAGCCGCTCGGTGAATTCCTGCATCAGGTGGTGGCCTCGCGGCCCAGCCTGCGCATTTATGTACTCAACTGGGATTTTGCGATGCTGTACGCGCTGGAGCGCGAATGGCTGCCTGTCTACAAGCTCGACTGGCGCACGCATCGACGCTTGGCGTTCCGCATGGACGACAAGCATCCGATCGGCGGCTCGCATCACCAGAAAATCGTCGTGGTCGACGACCGCGTGGCCTTCGTCGGCGGACTCGACCTGACCCGCAGCCGCTGGGACACCTCGGAACATGCCTGCAATGCGCCGCTGCGCTGCGACAGCGACGGCAAGCCGCATGCGCCCTTTCACGACGTGCAGGCCATGGTGGACGGCGATGCCGCGCGCGCCCTCGGCGAACTGGCGCGCATGCGCTGGCAGCATGCATGCAACGAGACGCCGGTCGTGGTCTGTCCTTCCGACCACGATCCCTGGCCGCAGCATGTCGAGCCGGATCTGACCGATATCGACATCGCCATCTCGCGCACCGAGCCGGAATTCGAGGGCAGGGCAGGCGTGGATGAAATCCTGCAGCTGCATCTGGATGCAATCGCTTCCGCGCGGCAGCATCTCTTCTTCGAAAACCAGTATTTCACCTCCGGCACGATTGCCAATGCGCTGGCCCAGCGCCTGCAGGAACCGCAGGGGCCGGAAGTGCTGATCATTTCGCCGCAGACGCAAAGCGGCTGGCTGGAACAGGCCACCATGGGCGTGCTGCGCGCCCGTGCCCACGGCCGTCTCAAGGCGGCCGACCGCTACGGCCGCTACCGGATGATGTGTCCGCACATTCCCGGCCTGGCGCCGCAGTGCCTGAACGTGCACAGCAAGGTGTTCGCGGTCGACGACGACCTGTTTTCCATCGGCTCGGCCAATCTCAGCAGCCGCTCGATGGCCACCGACACCGAATGCAACATCACCATTGAAGCGCGCGGCGATGCGCGAATACAGCGCGCGATCTCGCGGCTGCGCAGCCGCCTGCTCGGCGAGCATCTCGATACCGGGCCCGAACGGGTCGAAGCGGAAATGGCCAGGCGCAACAGCCTGCATGCCGCAGTGGCGGCGCTGCGCACCGACGGCCGCAGCCTGCAGGACATGAATCCCGAGACCACGCCCGAACTGGATGCGCTGATTCCGGAACAGGCGCTTTTCGATCCGGAAAAGCCGATCAATCCGGATGAACTCGTGAGTGAAATCCTGCCCAACGACGCCCGCAAGCCGGTGCCGCGCCGCCTGGCCGGCATCGGCCTGTTTGCCATTGCGCTGGCGCTGCTGGCCGTCGCCTGGAAGTGGACGCCGCTGCGCGAGTGGGTGAATCTCGAATCGCTGATCGCTTTCGCCCGCAACCTGGATGAACTGCCGTTCACCTCGGTCGCGGTGGTGGCGAGCTATGTGGTGGCCGGGCTGGCGATGGTGCCGGTGATGCTGCTGATCGCCGTGACCGGCATCGTCTTCGGCCCCGTCGTAGGATCGCTGTATGCCATCTCGGGCGCGCTGCTGAGCGCCGCGGTGAGCTACGGCATCGGCGCCTGGCTGGGCCGGCAAACCGTGCAGAAGGTGCTCGGTCCGCGCATCAACCGCCTGAGCAAGCGGCTGGCCAGGCGCGGCATTGTCGCCGTCGTCGTCATCCGCATGCTGCCGGTCGCGCCCTTTACCGTCGTCAACCTGGTGGCCGGCGCATCGCATATCCGCCTGCGCGACTACCTGATCGGCACCTTGATCGGCATGCTGCCCGGCATCGCAATGACCGTGACCTTCGTGCATCACCTTGCCGAAGCCGTGCGCAACCCGAGCCCGAGCACCGTTGCCGTTCTCGTCGGCGTGGCGCTGTCGCTGATCGCCGTCGCGCTCGGCCTGCAGAAACTGCTAACCAGGAGAGAGGAACGTACAGCCTGATGAATGACATGAGCGCAACCGCGCCGCGCGTAACGACCGCGGTGCCCGATACCGATCCGTGGCCGCTGACCATCTGCACCTACAACATCCATGGCGCTGTCGGCTGCGACAGGCGCTTTGCGCCCGAACGCGTCGCCGATGTGCTGCGCGAGATCGATGCCGACATCATCGCCCTGCAGGAAGTGCCGCTCGGCGGCAGCAAGACCCCGAACGTGCTCAGGGAACTGGAAAAGGCCACTGGCTTCTTCGGCGTCGAAGGCCCCGCCTGCGACACGCCGCAGCGGCGCTACGGCAACGCGGTGCTCAGCCGCTATCCCGTCGTGTCGGTGCGCAACATCGACCTGTCCTTCGGCAGCCGCGAGCCGCGCGGCGCGCTCGATGCCGACATCAATTGCCACGGCCACATGCTGCGCGTGGTGGCCACCCATCTCGGCCTGCGCATTCCCGAGCGGCGCGACCAGGTGCGGCGCCTGCTGCAGGTGTTCGATACGGAGGAAATGCCGGTGATCCTGCTGGGCGACCTGAATGAATGGTTCGTCTGGGGGCAGTCGCTGCGCTGGCTGGTATCGCATTTCGAAGCGGTGCCGGCGCCGCGCACCTTTCCGTCACGGCGCCCGATGTTCGCGCTCGACCGCATCTGGATCCGCCCGCGGCACAGGCTGGTGCATGTGAAGGTGCATGCGACGCCGCTGGCGCGCATCGCCTCCGACCATCTGCCGCTGATTGCGCATATCGACGGTTAGCCGTTATCTCGGCCAACCGTCCGTCTTGACATTGCTCTGTATCAGGCGCGCTGGTTGGGGCCGCTGGGGCGGGACTGTTCCGGCGCATAGTCGACCAGCTGCGGCAGCGATACCGGGTCGAAATCGATCCAGTCGCCGTTCTCGATGGTGCCGTGCGCCTGTTCGATATCCATCGCGCCGAGCGAGCGCAGCACGTTGACCGCGCGATCGTGGTATTCGTCATCCTGCGGCACGGCCACCGCGACCATCATGCCCGACTGGCGCACCGGTACCGGGTTCGGAGCCGGGCTGCCTTCCTCGTGCATTTCATTCTGGTCCTTCATCGACGACATGCTGCCCATCAGGCCGCCGATATGGGCGCCTACCAGGCTGCCGGTCACTGCACCGATGGGTCCCAGCACCGGCGTGGCGGCCGCACCGACCACGGCGCCCGCGGCTGCGCCGGCGGCAACGCCCTTGCCGGACTCCTTGGCGCCGGGCGACATGTTTTCATCGCCGCCGATCGGATAGGCGCCATGCTGGCCGGCAGGATTGCAAAAGAAATAGCAGAGATGCTCGCGGTCGAATCCTGCACGCAACAATTCCTCCACTGCGTAAGTGGCCTCCGACTGCTCCTGAAATCGGCCTGCAATAATAGTCGTCATGGCTGGCTCCTTGGTTGGTTTTCATGAATATGAGTAAGAGAGCAAGCCGGAGTAATAGTTTCGGCAATACCTTTTCCGGCAAGATGCAAGAGCGGCGCTGTAAATTTTGCCGCGTGCTTGGTAAAAATCGCGTATCGCGCAGCATTTGGCGTCCAAATTTACCGCATCTCTTCACGCGTGCAGCAGTGCAAATCAGCACCTTGTTCCATGCCCGAGGTCCGGCCCGCTCCTTGCATTCACGCTCTTTTCCCGACTGAGAATGGATGACACTCACATGGCACACTTTCCGGACAATGCCGGCGCGCCTGCCTCAAGCAGGCAGCTGGCGAATGCGCGGGTCGTTGACCTCAACGGCACGCCGGCAGCCATTACTTCCCTGCAGCAGGACGGCGACGACATGCAGGCCTGGATCAGGCTGGCGGACGGCATGCAGGTACTGGTGCCGGTCAGCCTGCTCGCCGTGCAGCCCGACGGCAGCTACCGCCTGCCTTTCCAGTTCCGTTCCGCGCCGGCCGAAGCCGGCGGTGCGGTTTCTTCCGATCAGGTCCAGCCTCAGGGCACGCAGATGCGCTTTCCGGTAATGGAAGAGGAACTGCAGGTCGACAAGCGGCTTGTCGATACCGGCCGCGGCGTGCGCCTTCACAAGACCGTTTCCGAGCACACCGAACGCATCGAGCAGCGACTGATGCACGACGAGCTCGTGGTCGAGCATGTGCCGCTGGGCCGCGTGGTCAGCGGCGAGGCGCCGCAGACCCGGTATGAAGGCAATACGCTGGTGGTGCCCGTGCTCGAGGAAGTGCTGGTCGTGCAGAAGCAGCTGGTGCTCAAGGAAGAGGTACGCATTACCCGGCAGCAGCGGCCCATCGATGCCTCGCAGGAAGTCAGCCTGCGCACCGAGCAGGTCCGCGTCGAGCGCTTTGATGAGGGCACGTCCGCCCGTCCGCATTGAATGCATTGAATACGAGGTTCAAGGCGGCAGGCACGGCTTATGCCTGTTTTGTCCACTCAAGTCGAGCTTCCCGGAGCAGTTGCCGGGCAATCCTGTTTATTGGAGAGACTGATCATGGAAAATACCGTAGTAGGCGTGTATGACAGTTATACCCAGGCGCAGAATGCAATGAATGAATTGCTTTCCGCCGGCTTTTCCCGTTCGGACGTGCAGCTCAGCCCGGATGCCGACGGCATGACGGCCAGCGATGATGCAGGATCGTCGGGCGGCGGCTCTTCGATCGGCGATTTCTTCCGTTCCCTGTTCGGCATGGACGAGCATCACGACCATCGCGACATGTACTCCGAAGCCGTGCGCCGCGGCAGCTGCGTGCTCAGCGTCAATGCCGCAAGCGACGAACAGCGCGACCGCGCCACCGACATCATGAACCGCTATGACCCGGTGGACATCGACGAGCGTTCCTCGCACTGGAAGAGCCAGGGCTGGAGCCGTTACGACGAAAGCGCACCGATGTACACCGACAGCGAGATCGAAAAGGACCGCGCGATGTATGGCCAGTCGCGCGCACCGTCGATCGGCGACGCCATGAGCGACATGAGCGCTTCGGATTCTGTATCGACTTCCCGCACTGACTGGAGCGCCGATTCCACGCCGGCCGCCGCAACCGGCATGACCGGCATGAGGGATACGGACGACTCCACGATGCATCGCCACAGCAGCATGAGCGACAGCAGCATGGATGACCGTACCCTGGGCGACCGCACCCTGCGCGGCAGCGAGACCGACACCACCCGCATTCCGGTGGTCGAGGAAGAGCTGCACGTCGGCAAGCGCGAAGTGCAGCGCGGCGGCGTGCGCGTCTACCAGCGCGTGCGCGAAACGCCGGTCAATGAATCGGTGCAGCTGCGCGAAGAGCATGTCAAGGTGGAACGCCATCCGGTCGACCAGCCGGCCACCGCCGCCGATATCGATGCCATCAAGGAAGGCGCCGTTGAGCTGCGCGAGACCGCCGAGGAAGCCGTGGTATCGAAGACCGCTCGCGTGGTCGAGGAAGTCGTGGTGGGCAAGGAAGCCACCGAGCGCACCGAGCACATCAACGACACCGTGCGCCGCACCGATGTTGAAGTGGAGCAGCTTGGCACGCATGCGGGCGCTCGCGACACAACGATGAGCGGCACGATGTCCGATTACCGCGACACCGGCATGACCGCCGACGATTCCGACTACCGCACCCACTGGCAGACCGCCTACGGCCAGTCCGGCAGCCGTTATGAAGACTACGATGCCGCCTATCGCTATGGATCGACCATGGCCGGCACCGAACGCTTCAGGAACTATCGCTGGGAAGACGCCGAACCCGGCATGCGCAGGGAATGGGAAACCAATCATCCCGAAAGCGCATGGGACAAGGTGAAGGATGCGGTGCGCTACGGCGCCGAGCGCGTATCCGGCCGCGAACGGCACTGATGCCTGAGCTGCCGCGGTGCTGTTTGATCCGCGGCGGCCTTGGGTGAAATATGAAGTCCGGCGGTGCCGGCTGCATGTGTCCGAAGCTCCTGCTTCGGTTTGATACGGTTTTAGTTCTTTATGTAAGCAAGTTTGCAAAAATGTTTTGATAGGACCGCAGCATCTGTATTTCACTCCCTCTCCCGCAGGCGGGAGAGGGTTGGGGTGAGGGGGATTGTGGCGAAGAGCGGTCTTGACAGTCCCCCTCATCTCGGCCCTCGATCGGCGCCCCATGCTCCGGCTGTGCAAACCCATGGTTTGCAAAACCCTGCCTACGCCCGGCCTGCGGGAGAAGGGTGAAAGACAGGCGCGTTAAATAAGCTTTGCTTCCCTGCTTAGTTTTTTGACCAAATCCATCCCCTTCCAAGAGGAGATGGATTTTTTCATGGCAAGCCTTAACCCAGCTCGCCTTTCTCCGCCATTTCGCGGATGGTGCGGATGGTGTCGATGTCCGACTCGGTATAGGCCGACTTGCGGAAATCGTTGTACATGGCTTCCGCATTGTCCTGCGCCTCGCTGGCGCCGTCGTCGTATTCGAAGCGGACGAAAAAGATGTTCGGCTCGGGCTCCTCGATCGTCATCTTCAGTGTCGATTCCGGAATCTCGTTCTGCGCCGGCACGTGGTACACCACCTGTTCCTGCGGCAGGAAAGTCACGCGGTCATGCACGACCAGCGTGCCGTAATGCAGCTCGCGCGAGAGCGACAGCGGCGATTTTTCAAGGATGGTGCACTTGTCCAGATAAGGCACGAAGGACTTCGGCATTTCCGCCCGCATCACCAGTCCGCGCCAGAGTTGCTCGCGCGACAGGGTGTCGATCAGGGGATTGAGCGGATCGTTGATTTCGATGAGATGGGAAAATTTCATGGTGTACGGCAGCCCGGGACAATCGCCCAGTGTAATGCATGTGCTGCCTCCTTACCGTCTTTGCGCTTCGAAGGCGCTCCTGCCGCGCAGGTTCAGAAAAACTGCGACCACTCCTCGATCCAGCCCGGCACCGCATCGCGCTCCATGGGCTTGGCAATGTAGTAACCCTGCGCATAGGTGCAGCCCAGATCGCGCAGCAGATCCCAGTCTTCCCGGGTTTCCACGCCGACCGCCACCGAATTGCGGCGCAGCTTGCGCGCCAGACCCAGGCAGGAGCTGAGCGCGATATGCATCTGCCCGTTCTTCGATGCGCCGGCGACGAAGGAGCGGTCGATCTTGAGATCGAGAAAGGGGATGCGCAGCAATTGCTGCAGGTTCGAATGCGCGGTGCCGTAGTCGTCGATCGACAGGCCGAAGCCCTTCATGCGCAGGCGGGCAATGTTTTCCAGGCAGATCGGTACATCTGTCATCGCCATCAGTTCGGTGATCTCGAAGGTGATGTATTGCGCTTCGATGCCGTGCTGCCCGATATGCTGGAGGATCTTTTCGGCCAGGCCGGGTTCGGCCAGCGAGGTCACCGACAGATTGATCGACACGCCCAGCATCAGGCCGGCGTCGTGCCAGCTGCGGCAGGCCGCCACCGAACGCTCGATCACCAGCCAGGTCAGCGACTCCATGTGGCCGCTCGCCTCCAGCGTCGGAATGAAGGCCGGCGGCGTCAGCAAGCCGTACTGGGGATGACGCCAGCGCACGAAAGCTTCGACCGCCTTGACCTTGCCGCTGGCCAGCTCCACCTTGGGCTGGAAGAACGGCTCGAACTCGCCGGCCGCCACGCCGCGCTGGATTTCCGCCAGCGTGAACGTGGGCAGGGTGCTGCGCTCCTTGCCCTTGGGCGGGCGCGGGCGGTACTGGTCGATCAGCTGCTGCAGCACTTCCGGCGTGGCCGGTTTTTCAAAGGTGCCGAGCAGATGCACGCCGTAGGCCTTGGACATGGTTTCCACCGAAAACAGCAGCGCCGATCCCAGCGCGCTGGTGAGGACGACGGCGGTGCGGTGTTCAAGATTGGCCAGGTGCCGGACCAGTTCGATGCCGTCCATTTCCGGCATGTTCAGGTCGATGAAGCTGATGTCGACCGGCTCGTCCGAGCGCAGCATGTCGAGCGCAACCCGCCCGTTTTCGGCTTCGGCCACATGGCAGGCGCCCAGCTTGGTCAGCATCACCTTGAGCCAGTGGCGCTGGAAATTGTCGTCTTCCGCGATCAGGAAGCGCAGGTCGGCGATGGAGACGGGACGTTCAGAGTTCATGGCATGCGATCCGGCGAGGGTGAAGCGGAATCATTGCAGAAGAGAAATTATGCCGCAGCTTGCTGCGCTACGGCGAAGTTTTGGTGGCAACTACACGGCAAAATTTCATTGCTTCGGATATTGCATGCGCGAACGTCCCATAAATGCGGGATTGTTGGCGCCGAACCCTTTCGCTATAACGTCAGGCATTGTCGGAAATGCACTTTCTCATGAAAACACTGTATGACTTGCTGGACGTGCGCCGCCAGGCCAGCCATATCGAAATCGAACTCGGCTATCGCCGCCATCTCAACCGCCACCTGATCGGCCTCGGCAGGCGGCCGCTGAGCAAGCGGGCACAGCAGAAGCTGCAGACCATACGCCACGCCTATCTGGTGCTGTCTTCGCCCGGCCGGCGCCAGGCATACGATCTCGACCTGATGCAGCGCGAGCAGCGCCGCAACCGCATGCTCGACATCGGAGGCGCCATCCTCGCCGTGTCGTCGCTGGTGATCGGCATGGGCCTGATCGTCGCCAGCCCCTACTTTCCGGACTGGCCTGACTTCGCCGAAGACTTTTCCCGGCAATTCAGGTACGTCGTCGGTGCGGAAAAGGCCGCCGACTCCGCGTCCAGTACTGCTTCCGCTTCCGTCCTCAAGAAGCCGGTGCTCGCCGCCGCCAGATAGGCCGCACACTGCGCTTTGACCGTGCTTTGGCCGCAGTGCGGCGTGCGCCGGCGGCAACGATGCGTCACAATGAGCGCACTTTCAAGGAGCCTGCCATGCGCGCACCCGCCGTTGCCCCGATCGACTCCCGCCCCCGCATCATGACTGCAATGCCGCGCGGCTCCATCCGCCGGTTCGGCCGCATCGCCTCGGCGCTGTGCCTTGTCTGGATGAGCGCCGCGGCGCAGGCCGAAGAGCGCCTGCCGCTCTTCGATGCGCACATGCACTACAACGTGGAGGCGCGTTCCCTGCTGTCGCCGAAACAGGTGGTCGACCTGTGGCGCAAGACAGGCATACGCGGCGTGCTCGCCACCAGCCGGCCGAACGACGGCACGCTCGACCTGATGGCGCTGAAGGCACCGGACATCCAGATCGTTCCCTTCCTGCGCCCCTACCGGGTGCAGCCCGACCGCCATGACTGGTTCAGCAGCACGGGTGTCGCCGAGTACGTGGAAAAGGAACTGCAGCGCGGCATCTACCGCGGCATCGGCGAATTCCACATCTTCGGCAAGGACGCCGATGCGCCCTACATGGCCAGGATCGCGCGTCTGGCGAAGGAGCGCGGCCTGTGGCTGCATGCGCATTCCGACGAGGACGCGGTCGAACGCATCCTGCGCCATGCGCCCGGCGTCAAGCTGATCTGGGCGCATACCGGCATGAGCACGCCGCTCGACAAGGTCGAACAGATGTTCGAGCAGTATCCGAACATCGTCGGCGAACTGTCCTACCGCGGCGACCTCGAACAGGACGGCACGCTCAATCCGCGCTGGAAGCAGCTGCTGATGAAATACCCGAACCGCTTCGTGGTCGGCACCGATACCTGGATCACGCCGCGCTGGGGCGAGGTGGAGAACCTGGCTGCGTTCTACCGGCGCATGCTGGGCGCCTTGCCGCGCGACGTGGCGGAGCGGATCGCCTATCGCAACGGCATGGAGATATTCGGGCTGCAGTAAACGCTAGGACGATGCCGGCTGAGAGGCTTTGGCGTACAAGGCTTCGAAGTGAATACCCTGCTGCCAGATCACGACCTTGTCTCCATCGTCTGGTATCCGCTCTGGAGGCGTCGTAATAACAGGTTGTCCCAATTCATTGGCCTGGACTTCGATCAACGCCATATTGGTGCCATATTCCGTATTGATCCAATTGATGATCCGGGATGCGGTGACATCATCTGAATACAGCATGCCCGACGGAATATTCAAAGCTTCCCTAATTACCTCCGCCGCTACGGAGAATAGAGGTTCAAACTCTTCTCCATATTCGCCGGTGGCATGCTGCAGTAAGGATATGAGCAGGCAATTAAGGCCAGTACCCCTATTGGTTGCCACAACAATGTCATGTTGCTCAAGCCATGTCCTGAAACGTGCGTTTCCTTGCCTCATATCCGACACTGCCTGACGATTGGCTTCGTCCGCGCGACGGAACTGCTCGTCTGTGGATCGATCTGCGGGGGCAAGGTTGGAAGGCACTTGAGTTGAGGGCTTGTGTCGCGGTACTTCGTTTGCAAGCAGTTTGGACAAGTTCGAGAATTTAAGC
Source organism: Noviherbaspirillum malthae (assembly GCF_015352985.1). GTDB lineage: Bacteria > Pseudomonadota > Gammaproteobacteria > Burkholderiales > Burkholderiaceae_D > Noviherbaspirillum > Noviherbaspirillum malthae. Next base: position 281,150 of record NZ_JACYXF010000005.1, read on the forward strand.
TCATGAATCTTGTTCAGGTTGGTTACCAACCTCATCGCTGATCCTGCTGCTTTTTTGGCTTGTCTTCGTAGTCGGCTGTTCTGACCAGAATCTGCAGTTGCAGTTGCAGCCTCAGCTAAAGCATCAACCGGTACGGGTGTTGATTCGACTAGCACCGGCGATGGCGTAGTCACACGTACCGCAGTTTGGTCAGCCACGAAATTTTGCGCATTCGCAGTGCTTATTATCTGGAAGGCTAAATTCGTGGCCTCGAAGTTAAGGCGGCGAACGGGTGGGACTGCAAGAGCAGTGGACGCTAGAGAAACGAGTGGACGAGAGGTGGAAAGCGCGTTGACAGAATCCGGCTTATTAATTTCATTGGCCACTCTATGCATCAATGTACGGAATGCTTGATTTTCGAATGTCGTATAGGAATTTTTCTTCAACAGTGGCGCATAGAGCTTTAAGAAGTTTCTATTAACTGCCTCCTTCTGCCGAGTGTTTGATTGATCATCTGAATAAACAGCGAGAACTTTTTCAATATCGCTTTTCAGGTCCTCGCCAATGGCTTCCAATATGTTATTTTTTCTTAATACGCTTATGAATACGGCAGAGGTCGATCGGAAGTTCACATCCAATGGTTGACTAAGTTCCCATTTGCCCAATTGTCGGGGACCACGCAAATCGAACTTCGGTGCGTCTTTGCCTTTAGATATAGTGAGCCCGCTAATCCATTTTGGACGAGACATGCTGCGCCTGCCAGCGAGGTTCGCTGCAGGGGGCATTTGCTCCGGCGTCAGATTGGACACGGTCGGCGGTCCAGTATCTGCGGCGGCATTGGCATTGTAGGTACGCGGTGCACTGCCCCATGACCGAATATTTAGATTCAGAAAATTCATAACTGGATTTCCACCATAACAAAAGAATGAAGACGATTGATATGCAAATACCAAGACTTGGCATTTCAATAAAAGACATCCTCTGTGGCATGAAAATGCGCAAAGTTCCATGAGCATCGAATTTGCCCATCTGTTCGTCGCAATGCCGCAACGCTCCGCGGAGATTCAGCCTGCACTGCTACAATGACCCGCTTTGGTTTCCGGTCTTGCGCATGTCACATCCTTCCTCCCCCGGTATGCATGGAATGAATCCGCCGCAGCGCGAAGCGGTGAAATACATGGACGGTCCCTGCCTGGTGCTGGCCGGCGCCGGTTCCGGCAAGACCCGCGTGATCACGCAGAAGATCGCGCACCTGATCGAGGATTGCGGCTACGAGGCGCGCAACATCGCCGCCGTCACCTTCACCAACAAGGCGGCGCTGGAAATGCAGGAGCGCATCGCCAAGCTGCTCAAGCAGCCGAAGGAAGCCAAGCAGCTCACCGTCTGTACCTTCCATTCGCTCGGCGTGCAGATCCTGCGGCGCGAAGCCAAGGAACTGGGCCTGAAGGACCGCTTCTCCATCATGGACAGCGACGACTGCTTCTCGCTGGTGCAGGATCTCGCGATCACCACCGACAAGCAGGTGGTGCGCCGCATCCAGAACATGATGTCGCTGTGGAAGAACGGCCTGGTCGATCCTGAAGCCGCGCTGCGCCAGGCCACCACCGAGGATGAAGACCAGGCTGCGCGCGTCTACCGCAATTACGTCGCCACGCTGTCTTCCTACCAGGCGGTGGATTTCGACGACCTGATCCGCCTGCCGGTCGAACTGTTCCGCAACAACGAAGCGGTGCGCGACCGCTGGCAGCGCAAGCTGCGCTACCTTCTGGTCGACGAATACCAGGACACCAACACCTGCCAGTACGAACTGGTCAAGCTGCTGGTCACCGGCATCGGCAAGAAGCCGATGTTCACCGCTGTCGGCGACGACGATCAGGCGATCTATGCCTGGCGCGGCGCGACGATCGAGAACCTCAAGCAGCTGCAGGTCGATTTCCCGGACCTGAAGGTCATCAAGCTCGAGCAGAACTACCGTTCCAGCACCCGCATCCTGCAGGCGGCCAACGCCGTCATCTCCAACAATCCCAAGCTGTTCGAAAAGCAGCTGTGGTCCGAGCATGGCCTGGGCGACCCGGTCAAGGTGCTGGCGATGCAGGACGACGAGCAGGAAGCCGAACAGGTGGCGATCATGATCTCGGCGCACAAGTTCGAGCGGCGCGCGAAGTTCTCCGACTATGCGATTCTCTACCGCGGCAACCACCAGGCGCGCGTGATCGAGCAGTCGCTGCGCAAGGAACGCATTCCCTACACCATCTCCGGCGGCCAGAGCTTCTTCGACCGCGCCGAGATCAAGGACATCGTCAGCTACCTGCGCCTGGTCGCCAACGGCGACGACGATCCCGCCTTCATCCGCGCCGTCACCACGCCCAAGCGCGGCGTCGGCCAGTCGACGCTTGAGGCGCTCGGCGCCTTCGCCGGGCAATGGCAGTGCTCGCTGTTCGAGGCGGTGTTCAAGGGCGGCATCGAATCCAAGCTCGCCGACCGACAGCTGCATCCGCTGCGCGAGTTCTGCAACTTCATCAACGGCCTCGAGGCGCGTGCCTCCAAGCGCGGCGAGAACGCGGCCGAGCTGCTCGACGAGATGATGAAGGAGATCAATTACGAAGCCTATCTCTACGATACCTTCGACGACCGCCAGGCGCAGTCGAAGTGGCAGAACGTGCTCGACTTCACCACCTGGCTCAAGGAGAAGGGCACCGGCGGGCGCGACGGCACCGATGAGGAAAAGAGCCTGCTCGAACTGACGCAGATGGTCGCGCTGATGACCATGCTCGAAGGCCGCGACGAAGAGCCCGATGCGGTGCGCATGTCGACGCTGCATGCGTCGAAGGGACTGGAGTTTCCGCATGTGTTCCTGGTCGGCGTGGAGGAGGGCATCCTGCCGCACAAGGGCGACCCGGATGCGCCGGCCGAGCTGCTCGCGGCGCGTATCGAGGAAGAGCGGCGCCTGATGTACGTGGGCATCACGCGCGCCCAGCGCAGCCTGCACATCACCTGGTGCAAGCGGCGCAAGCGCGCACGGGAGAGCATCAACTGCGACGTCTCGCGCTTCATCAAGGAAATGAAGCTCGACGAAGGCGATGCCGTGCCCAAGGAAGAAGAAAAGCTGTCGCCGCAGGACAGGCTGGCCAACCTCAAGGCCTTGCTGAATCGTCCCAAGGCGGCATGAGCCGCGCCCGCCGCACTCGCCGCTCCCAACCGTCCCGCATGCCGGGATGTCATCACCCGGTCATCTGAGGCCGGCAGAATCCCGGCTGGTTGCTTCTCGCCTCCATCGCGTGCACTGAAGATCGAAGCATCGATCGCGGAATGCATGTCGATATGCCTGCGCGGCGCATTTGCTTATGACGACAAATACGTAGAGCGCTTGCGCCGGCCGATGCTACAGTGCCGCAAAAAATGACGGCCGCCTTGCCTCCCGGGCCCAAACAGGAAAGGTACGCAAGGCACGCAAGCCACGTTCAGGCATGCGGAGGAGGCGCGCAGCCCAGTCAACACATCAATCAGGGAAATCAAGAATGAAAAAATCGCTCATCGCACTGGCGGTACTCGGCACGGTTGCCGGCGCCTCCTTCGCACAGACCAACGTCACCGTCTACGGCGTCGCCGACGCCGGCCTCGCCCGCATCGACAACGGCCGCGTCAACACCACCGCCCTGCAGAGCGGCCAGCAGTCCGGCAGCCGCATCGGCTTCCGCGGGACCGAAGACCTCGGCGGCGGCCTCTCCGCCATCTTCACCCTGGAAAACGGCTTCAACATCGATGACGGCACCCTCGGCCAGGGCGGCCGCCTGTTCGGCCGCCAGGCCTTCGTCGGCCTGCAGGGCGGCTTCGGCGCCGTCAAGCTCGGCCGCCAGTACAACCCCATCCGCACCGCCGTCGAAAACATCGACCCGTTCGGCCTGGGCCTGGCCGGCAATGCCG
>NZ_JACYXF010000063.1 GCF_015352985.1 Noviherbaspirillum malthae
ACAGCATCTTGTTCAGGATAGAGTGTTTGCGGGCTAGCGGTATAGATGACATCCTTGAGTTCCAGCCCCCCATGGTTGGTCTTATGCCGATTTCGGCAACTTACCAACTATGCTGACACCGGGGGCAGCCACGGGACAGTAAATGGACAGTTCCACAGCATCCCTGGTGACACCGGTACATCTGTTACACTTATGATCACAGTGACAAGATACAGTAGATCTTCATATGAATCATCAGCAGCTTTGGGTAGAGCCGGTAGGCGGTATCATTACGGCGCGCATCCGTGGAAAGTGTACCGAGGAGATACTGAGGGAGTGTCAGGACCGTGTCGTCGAACTGGTCAAGGATACGCAGCAAGTCAAGGTATTGTACGACGCACTTGAGATGGAAGATCCCGGAGTTCAGCTCGCCATCTTGCAACAAAACATGGACTCAGATGCATGGAAGAAGTATGGCCCGATACCTTTGCGACGCGCGATTTTGGTCCCCAATACTCGAATTGCATTTCTGGCGCGGCTCGCCTTTGGTCAGTTTGGAGAGGGTACTTACCGCGTCTTCTATAACGATCTCACACAAGCAGTCGTGTGGCTTGAGGAACGAAATTAGTGGCTCACCTCCCCTTCTGAACACGGGCCTTTCCGGACTTACTAAGCCGGACGAAAGTAACCGAACTCAAGGCTGCTTGTTCGGTCATTTGCACGGTGTGTGCAATGATCGCCACGTAGAGCGCGCCGAGCAGTGATGACAAGACGTTATGGATTACGGGACGACCAGTGGGAGCGGATCAAGGATTGGCTGCCCGGACGGGACGGGCATGTTGGCAGGACGGCCAAAGACAACCGCCTGTTTGTTGAAGCGGTGCTGTACCGGTAACGGGCGGGCATACCCTGGCGTGACTTTGCCGGAGCGGTTTGGGGATTTCCGTGTAATACATACCCGGCATACAAGAGAATACCAAACGAAGCGGTGTGGGATAGTTTATGGCCTTATTGCGCGCGAAATGCTAAGCAGGTGTACAAATCACTGTGCGCCTGAGCCAGAATTTGCGTGATCGCACGCCTGATGTTTGCAGTGCTTCTTGGTTCGATAGCCCATTAAGGTGGTCGATGAACGCTGCGACCTGTTCGTCGATTGAGGCGAAGAACTGCTTATTCGCGCAAATTGCATCCTTGCCTTGTCCCCATAACGTATCCATCGGGTTGAGCTCCGGTGAACGCTTGGGCAACCACAGGAGCCGGATGCCCAGGCGTGCTGCCAGAAGCTGTGACGCATGCGCGGCGTGACTCTCGTGGCTATCAAGTACCATCGTGACTCGATAGCCACGATAATGGTGTCGCACCAGGCGCAAGAACGCCTGGAAGTCTTGCGCGCGTTGCTGGCGTCGGACCAGGAACAGGCGATGCCCGGTTGCCAGATTCATGCAGCCAAACACCACGCGCTTGGCATGGTTCCGTTGCAATAAGGATGTTATACCAATCCCACGGTTAAGCGAACCGGGTATGGTGGTTGGGGTCTGAAGAAGAATCACTGGCGTCGTCCCGGAATTACTTCCAGATCATGGCCAGCGCTCGTTATTGCGTGTAACGCCAGGAAGCGCCCGTCTATCCGGGAGCCACCTTTGAACGCAGGTTGCGGCACCTTGGAGAAGCCTCCTCAGCAATGGATGGCGTTGCTTGCTATGGTGTGAGCTTATTAACCAGTTCGGTTACATCGTTGCAGATCACGCCGGCACTGCGCTTGACCGATTCCGCCACTTTCAACGTTGTTAAAGGCCGCACCACAGTAGATGGGGGAAGCTAAAATGCCGTTCGTGTTTAGGACTATGACATGTATCCGAAGGTTTTTCGGGCAACCTCAAAGCCCGCGCGAGATGATTTCCTTCATAATTTCCGATGTGCCGCCGTAGATGCGCTGAACCCGGCTATCCACAAAGGCGCGGGCGATCGGGTATTCGCGCATGAAGCCATAGCCACCATGCAACTGCAGCAATTGATCTACAGCTTCTCCTTGGGCCTCGGTGGCGTAGAGTTTGGCCATCGCCGCCATATCGGTCGATAGCTTGTTTTCGAAGTGCAGTGCAATACAGTGATCCACGAAAACCCGGCATGCCATAGTCTTAGCCTTGATTTCCGCTAGTTTGAAGCGCGTATTCTGTAGGTCGAACACCTGCTGCCCGAAGGCCTTGCGGCTCTTCGTATAGGTGATGGTTTCTTCCAGCATTGTCTCCATCACAACCGGACTGCGCACGGCAATCATGAGCCGTTCCTGTGCGAGCTGGTGCATTAGATAGCCAAAACCCTTTCCCTCCTCACCCAGCAAGTTGGAAGCGGGGACGCGCACGTCGTCGAAGAAAAGCTCGCTGGTATCCTGCGCTTTGAGGCCAATCTTTTCCAGCAGAGGTCCTTTTGTGAACCCTGGCGTACCGGCCTCCACCACGACAAGGCTAATGCCCCGCGTGCCGGCAGAAAGGTCAGTCTTGCAGATTACAATCACAAGATCAGAGTTGACGCCGTTAGTGATAAAGGTTTTCTGACCGCTGAGGATGTAGTGATCTCCAACACGCTGTGCCGTGGTACGAACCGATTTGAGGTCGCTTCCGAGCCCTGGCTCGGTCATTGCGATGGCGCCGATTAGCTCGCCCCGTGCCATTCTAGGCAGCCAACGTTGCTTTTGCTCGGCGCTGCCGTACGTCAGGATATATGGCGCAACAATGTCCGAATGCAAAGGGAAGCCGGGGCCGGTAGCGAGCACGCGCATCAGTTCCTCGATAACGACGATCGAGTGTCCGAAGTCGCCGCCGCCGCCGCCGTATTCCTCGGGCACCGCGCACAACAGCAAACCCTCCTTCCCGGCCTTTAGCCAAGCTTCGCGCGGCACCAGGCCTGCCTTTTCCCACTCATGGTGATGCGGTTCAATCTCGCGCTGGACAAACCGACGCACCTGGTCACGGAACTGCTCGTGGTCTTCTCGAAATACTGCGCGCATCGTCATGAATCCTTATAAATAGCAAATGTTTGGACAGGGAGGGCCAGATACTACGGCTGGCTACCTTCCTGATACCGACTCATCAGGAGCCGCTTGTAGAGCTTGCCATTTTCCAGTCGCGGCAAAGCAGACACAAAATCCACACTGCGCGGACACTTCAGGTGCGCAAGGTGTGCACGACAGAAAGCGATGATGTCCGAGCCGACGGCAGGTGAGGCACGGCTTGGATCTTGAAGCTGGACCACAGCTTTGACCTCTTCACCGAATTCGGGGTGCGGGACGCCGATTACCGCGGCGTCGACCACGCCAGGGTAGGTAACGATGAGGTTTTCGACCTCACTGGGATAGATATTGACCCCGCCGGAGAGAATCAAATCAGTGCGCCGTCCTGAAAGGTACAAATACCCTTCCTCATCAACATGACCAATGTCGCCAAATGTGGCGCAGCCTTGCCTGTCATATGCCGCCTCGGTCTTCGCCAGATCATTGTGGTACTGAAAGCGGGGCGTTCCGGAGAAATAGATGCGCCCTTGTTGTCCGTGAGACAGCTCATTTCCGCTCTCGTCCTTGATGTGGATCTTGCCAAGTAAAGCCAAGCCTACGGAGCCAGGTTTCTGCAACCATTGACTGCTGTTAATCGCTGTCAGTCCAATACCTTCGGAGCCGCCATAGTATTCGAACCACACCGGCCCCCACCATTCGATCATGCGCCGCTTGACTTCGGGCGGGCACGGTGCTGCAGCATGAATGGCTACCCGCATGCTGGACAAATCGGATGCAGCTCGCACACTTTCCGGCAAAGCCAGCATACGAATCATCATTGTCGGCACCCATTGGCTATGAGTAACGCGGTATTGCTCAATCAAGCGCAAGCCCAGCTCCGCATCGAAACGGCTGGATATGATATTGCTACCTCCCCAATCGATATTGCGCATCGTGCTGCGCAAAGGTGCAGCATGGTACAGCGGCGCCATCGTCAAATAAATGGTCTCGGCACCGAAACCAAAAAATTCGCGCCACACCACTGCGTCATAGGAGTCGCGGAAACGATCGGCATATGCGGTAAGGGGACGCTTGATGCCTTTCGGTTTGCCCGTGGTCCCTGAGGAATACAGGAAGTCGCGGCCCACCATGCGCTCCGGCAGCGAAGCATCGGGAGCATACGCCTTGATTTCCTGTTCAAACGAGCGGAACCCTTCAGCCTGTCCGTCCAGCAGGTATTTCACGACATGCACGCCCGCCACTGCGGAATCGTTTGCGCTGCCTGCGAGTGCGGCGGTTTGTGTCGTAGCCACTAGCAAGCGAGCTCCACAGTCCGCAAGTATGTAGTTCACTTCATGCGGGCTAAGGTGCACGCTGACCGGAGTGTAGTACAGTCCGGCTCGCCGCGCCCCCCATGCCAGGGCAAACAGGTCCGGGTGGTTTTCCATCAGCAGAGCGATACCGTCCCCCGCCTCCAACCCCAAGCCGAGGAGCCATTGCGCTACTACGTTGGCGCGTTGGTCCAGTGTGCGATAGGTCAATGTGCTGACTGCCTGGCCGATGTCGTCAACCAAGCACAATGCCATCTTATCAGGGCAGACTTGAGCCCAGTAGGCAAGTCTATCCACGGTGGTGGGTGTGTCCATCTTTACTCTCCTTCGCAAGAGCTTGGCTTAATATGATTTCGGAAGTCCGAGCACTTTCTCGGCGATAAAACACATGATCAATTGCGGACTGATAGGGGCGATTCGCGGAATCAGGCTCTCACGCAGGTAACGCTCAACATGGTATTCCTTGGCGTAGCCATAACCGCCATGCGTCATCACTGCCGTGAGGCAAGCTTGATAACCAGCCTCGGCGCCAAGATACTTGGCAGCATTTGCCTCAGCTCCACAGGATAGTTCGCGGTCGAATCGGTCCGCTGCCTTATACATCATGAGGTTGGCCGCTTCGAGCTCCATCCAGCGTTCAGCTAACGGGTGCTGAATACTCTGGTTTTTCCCAATAGGCCGGTCGAATACGATACGCTCGTTCGCGTACTGAGCGGCGCGTTTTAGGGCCGCTTTGCCTAGACCGATAGCTTCGGAGGCGATCAGGATACGCTCGGGATTCATGCCATGCAGAATATAGTGGAAGCCTTTGCCCTCCTCGCCGATGCGATCTTCCACCGGCACCTTGAGACCGTCGATGAAGAGCTGGTTGGTGTCCACTGCCTTGCGGCCATGCTTGTCAATCACTCGCGCCTCGACGAAGCGGCGATCGAGATTGGTATAAAACAAGCTCAAACCGTCAGTGGGTTTCTTTACCTGATCCAGGGGCGTAGTGCGCGCAAGGATAAGCATTTTCTCGGCTACTTGTGCGGTGGAGATGAAGACTTTGGAACCGGAGACTATATAGTAGTCCCCCTCGCGTAACGCCTGAGTCTTGAGCCGAGTTGTGTTTAATCCCGCATCGGGCTCGGTGACAGCAAAGCACGCCTTCTCCTTACCGGCGACCAGCGGCGGCAGCATGCGGCGCTTCTGCTCGTCATTGGCGAAAATGACTACTGGGGATAGGCCGAAGATGTTCATATGCACCGCAGAGGCGCCAGACATCCCGGCGCCAGATTCGCTGATGGTCTGCATCATCAGTGCCGCCTCGGTAATACCCAAACCCGAGCCGCCGTATTCCTCGGGAATGCAAATGCCTAGCCAGCCAGCCTCTGCCAAGGCTTGATGCAGTTCATGCGGGAACCCCCCCTCGGTGTCTTTTTTTAACCAGTATTCATCGTCAAAGCGACTGCAGATACGCGCGACGGCGTCACGCAAGGCTTCTTGTTCAGGCGATAGGTCAAAATTCATGAATGACTCATATGAAAAGTGGGAAAGGAAATGGGGAGCTTTGGCATTAATGGGACCCAGTATCCGGATTTCGCCCCAGCGAAGCCTCTACACTATGGGCCAGCGTTACGAGCCTTGGGCCTACGTCGTCAAGTAGTTGTCCAGACGTTAGTTCGAAGGCTGAGACGGTGCAGGCAAACACATAAATTTCATCGGATGTCGTCGACCGTACCGGAACAGCCACCGACTCCACTTGACGTTGCAGATCCCCATGTCCGACGCAAAAGCCGCGATTGGCCAAATCGCGGCGCGCCTCATCCAATCGCTCAGTGAGCCTTTCGGCATGCTCTGGATTTCTGATTCTTAATTCGTCCATGTAGGCGTCTGCCTGCTCAGTTGGCATACTGCACAGGTATGCACGCCCCGATGCCGTGCGCGACAGCGAGATGTGAGCGCCCATCGCGGGCCGGAAAGTTGCGCAATCCCTAGACTGAGCCAGATCAATAAATACTAGGTCCAAGCCCGCCCCCAGTGCCAAAGACACTTGGCCGTGCACCCTGTCCGCAAGGGCCTGCATTTGCCCAAAAGCGATCTGGCGTACATTCATACGGGCAAGTAACGGAGTCGCGAGAGTCAATAGGCCAGGCGCAGGAGCAAAGCGTCCTGTCAGCTCGGTATAGCGCAGCAGGCCTGTCGAACATAGGGTATAGGTCAGCCGGAAAAAAGTTGCTTTGGATAATCCCGTGGCGGCGATTAGCTCGCGAGCACTGAGTTCGGGCGCTGTACTGCTGAAGCACTGCAGTATCTGTATACCTCGCGCTAAGGCACTGACGACCTTGTCATCGCTCGGTTTTATTTCCTCTTCAATATGAGACAGATGTTCCACTATTTTACTCCTTTTCCTTAATTATGCTAAGTTAACTTGACGTAATCAAGTTATTTCGAGACACTTGTTCCATTAGATGTGTTAACGTTGGAGATTCCGATGTCCGAAGCCTTAATTTTCGATGCCATTCGTATACCTAGGGGTAGAGGCAAACCTGGTGCTGGCACCTTGTATGAAACCAAGCCTATCGATCTGGTCGTAACACTACTAGACGCTTTGCGTCGGCGTCACGACTTGGACCCCACGCGCGTGGATGACCTCATTATGGGCATTAGTTCTGCCGTGGGTGATCAGGGGTCATGTTTGCCGCGGATTGCGGCCTTGTGTGCACCGGGTGGCTGGGACCGCGTGTCCGGCATGGCTTTGCAGCGCTTTTGCGGCGCGGGTCTGGAAGCAGTCAACTTAGCAGCGGAAAAAGTACGATCGGGCTGGCACGATCTGATCGCTGCCGGCGGCGTCGAATCGATGTCCCGCGTGGGTCTAGGTGCCACCGGTGGCGCCTGGATTTACGATCCGGCCACTAGTTTAAAGATCGGGTATGTGCCACAGGGTTTCAGTGCGGACATGCTCGCCGCGCTACACGGCTTCAACCGGGAGACGCTGGATGCCTTTGCGCTGCGCTCGCAGCAATTGGCGGCACAGGCTCGCTGCGAAGGCCGCTTTGGTCGTTCGCTCGTGCCAGTACGCGACGCCAATGGCATTACCGTGCTCGACCACGATGAATACATTCGCGAAGACACTTCCGCAGCTTCGCTAGCAGCGCTCAAGCCGGCATTCGGTGGGGTATCGGCGATGGCCAATGGTGTAGTAGCGCGCCAGCGCTACCCCCAACTTGATCGCATCGATGCGGTGCATACTGCCGGCAACGCGTCGGGGATCGTCGATGGAGCGGCATTGGTGCTAGTTGGCAGCGAGAAGATAAGCGCAGAGTTAGGCCTGCGCCCGCGTGCGCGGATTCTGGGCACCGGGTTGGCAACGGTAGATGCCACATTGATGCTTACAGGCCCGGTGCCGGCTACCCAGAAAGCAATCGCCAAAGCAGGCCTGCGCATAGACCAAATCGAGCTGTTCGAAGTAAATGAAGCCTTCGCAGCTGTCCCTCTTTATTTTGCAAAAACCTTGGACGTACCGCTGGACAAGATCAACGTCAATGGCGGCGCCATCGCAATGGGGCATCCCATAGGAGCGTCCGGCGCGATCCTCCTCGGCACCTTGCTCGATGAAATGGAACGCCGGGAATTGCGCTACGGCGTGGCTACCCTCTGCACAGCAGGCGGCATGGGTGTAGCCACCGTCATTGAACGCCTCTAACGCCTGGACCCTGTTCACGGAGACTAACCTGATGCAAGCCCCGATTCAATACCACAAGACCGACGACGGCATCGTGACGATCACTTTCGATGCGCCTGAGCAAAGCGTCAACACCATGACCGATGCGATGCGCGAATGTCTGGCTGACATGGTCACTCGGCTCGAAAAAGAGAAAGACAGCATTTCCGGCATTATCCTGACGTCAGCCAAAGACACATTTTTCGCCGGTGGCGACCTCAAGCGCCTGTACAACATGCAGCCCGCCGATGCGCAAACACTATTCGAGGCCACTGAACGCGGCAAGAAAACCCTGCGCCGGCTCGAAACCTTAGGCAAACCGGTCGTAGCGGCCCTTAATGGCACAGCGCTTGGAGGAGGATTTGAAATCGCATTATCCTGCCATTACCGCATCTCACTGGACCGGCCAAAGGTCCAGTTCGGTTTGCCCGAAGCCACGCTGGGCCTGATGCCGGGTGCAGGAGGCATCGTGCGCATGAACCGGCTGCTGGGGTTGGCCGCAAGCCAACCCTATCTGCAGGACGGCAAACTTCTCTCGCCTGTCGAAGCGCTCAAGGCAGGCTTGATACACGAACTCGTCAACACGCAGGAGATTCTGCTGGCCCGTGCTCGCGCGTGGATTTCCGCTACCGCGACCGCGACCCAGCCTTGGGACGCGCCCAGTTATAGGCCGCCCGGCGGCTGGAACGACAGTCCAGAGGCCAAACGCTGGATATCAGCTGCTGCTGCCCAAGTGCGAGCCAAGACGCGTGGTTGTTATCCAGCGCCGGAAGCAATCCTCAGCGCTTCGGTGGAGGGAATGCAGGTCGATTTCGATACCGCTAGCCGAATCGAGACGCGCTACTTCGTGCAAATCGTTACCGGTAAGGTCGCCAAGAACATCATTGGCACTTTCTGGTTTCGTGCCAACGAAATCAAATCTGGCGCACAACGTCCCGCGGGGATTGCAAAGAAACAGGTCAAAAACCTGGCGGTACTTGGTGCCGGCATGATGGGCAAAGGAATTGCCTATGTGGCAGCAGCGCGCGGCATCGACGTCTGGGTCAAGGATGCCACGCTTGCCCAAGCCGACGCAGCGCGTATCCATGCCGAAAAATTGCTGGCCAAGCGCGAGGAGAAAGGCGAAGTCGATCCAACAAAACGCCAGGAAATCGTCGCGCGCATTCATTCGACTGATCGCTACGAGAATCTAGCCCATGTCGATTTGTTGATTGAGGCTGTGCCCGAAAACCCTGAGCTCAAAGGTGAAATCACCCGCGCCGTCGAGCCGTTGCTCGGCGATGGCGCAGTTTGGGCGTCCAATACATCCACTCTGCCCATCAGCGGACTTGCCAAAAATTCAGGCCGACCAGAGCGTTTTATCGGCTTGCACTTCTTCTCGCCTGTGGATCGCATGCAGCTGGTGGAAGTCATCAAGGGCAACCGGACTTCGCAGGAAACCTTGGCCCAGGCCCTCGATTTCGTCATGCAGATCGGCAAAACCCCTATCGTCGTCAACGATAGCCGAGGTTTCTTCACCAGCCGCGTATTCAGCACCTTTACGCGCGAGGGCGTAGCCATGCTGGGCGAGGGTCAGGATCCAGCCTCGATCGAAGCTGCAGCAATGTTCGCAGGCTTTCCGGTCGGCCCCTTGGCGGTACTTGACGAGGTGAGCCTTAGCCTGTCTTACAACAACCGACTGGAAACTCTAAAGGCCTTTGCCGCTGAAGGACGCCCGTTGCCACCGCATCCGGCCGACGCAGTAATGGAGCGCATGCTTGAAGAATTCGGCCGCAAGGGCCGTGCTGCCGGCGGCGGCTTTTACGACTACCCCGCAGACGGCGGAAAGCAATTCTGGAGCGGTCTTGCGACTCATTTCCTACGGCCGGACGCGCAGATTTCTCAGCAGGACAAGCAAGACCGCTTGCTGTTCTGCATGGCGCTGGAATCCGTGCGGATTTTACAGGAAGGGGTATTGGACAACGCGGGCGACGGAAACATCGGTTCAGTCCTCGGCATCGGGTTTCCGCGCTGGACCGGAGGGGTATTTCAGTTCCTGAACTCCTACGGGTTGGAGAAGGCCGTGGATCGTGCCCATTGCATGGCTGAACGCTATGGCGAACGTTTTGCTCCGCCCCAACTGCTCCAAGACAAAGCACGCAAGTTGGAACTGTTTTGATTTTTGTTGGAATTCATGACAACACTCACAAGGAGACATCAATGAAACTCTTAAAAAAATACCTAACAACCATGGCTTTGACGTTGCTAACCTGCGCTGCCGGTGCGGCGACAGCGGCGGACGCTACTTTTCAAGATCGGCCTATCCAGATAGTCGTGCCTTATGCAGCAGGCGGCACGATCGATACGATTGCACGCCACCTGCAGCCAAAACTGCAAACCATCCTAGGCCGGCCCGTTATTGTTGACAATCGCCCCGGTGCAGGCACAATGATCGGGGCCAGTACGGTCGCTCGCGCAGAACCAAACGGACATACGCTGTTTTTGGGCTCCAACGCAGCGTTCACGATCAGCCCACAGCTGATGGAAAATGTAACCTACGATCCACTGCGTAGCTTTGCCGCCATTGGTACGGTAGCGTCGTTTCCCAACCTAATCATAGTGTCGCCAAAATCTCCCTACAAGACGCTGGCAGATGTGATCGAGGCTGCTCGCAAGTCGCCTGGCAAACTCAGCTATGCATCGTTTGGGCCGGCCAGCACGGCACAACTCACAGGCGAAGCCATCAAGGTTGCCGCTGGTGTTGATATTACCGAAATTCCATACAAGAGCGGCGCACAATGCGTACAAGCAGTCCTTTCGGGTGAAGTGACGTTCGGCTTCGATCCGAGCGTTGGCTCGCTACAGCGCGTAAAAGTGGGGCAGGTGAACGCCTTGTCCACAACCTCGGCCAACCGCATGGCTGAATTGCCTCAGGTTCCATCGATTGTTGAGGCAGGCTACCCGGACGCCGAGCTCACTGCTTGGGTTGCGCTGTTTGCCCCCGCAGCGACTCCTGAACAGACACAAAAGGCGTTGAGTGAGGCGCTGCAAAGCGTGCTGGCTGACCCCCAGCTAAAGAGTAAATTTGCCGGCATGGGTATGGAGCTCACTTCACTTGACAGCAAGGCAACGATGGGCATGATACGCAACGAATATGTACGGATTGCAAAATTGATCGAGAAAGCCAAGCTCAAGAAAAATTAATCTCGTGGGACGACGCCGAAAATCACCTACTTGGATACGCATGATGACTTCAGTGAACACTCCAGTAAACAGGACCTTGCTGCATACCCGCAGCCTGTCATTCCATGGTTACAAACGGGATGACGGGTTGTGGGACATTGAAGCCTCCATGCGGGACGAGCGCGCATACCAATCATATGGTGGAGACGCAGGCACCACCCCTCCCGGGTCGCCTATCCATGATCTCCATATCCGGCTCACTGTGGACGACACGTTGACTGTCCGTGAAATTTCGTCGGCGATGCACACCACGCCTGTGGCGGAGTGCAGCTTATCTCAGGAACCCTTGCTGACCATGATCGGCACATCTATGGCAACAGGATGGCGCCAATCGATCGAGAGTCGCATGGGCGGCACTAAAGGATGTACTCATCTGAGGGAACTGCTGTTCAACATGGCCACGGTAGCTTATCAAACCATACCAGTGTACCAAGCCCAGTTGACGCGCCAAGCAGGAACGTCCGCATCCTCCTGCGGACAGCCTCCCTTTCACCTAGGAAAGTGCCTGGCACTGGCTTTCAATAGTCCGGCAGTGAAACGGCTTTATCCGAAACACTATCGAAGCGACCAGGTCCCGAGCGACGACGCCCAATGATCCTATTGAACGGCGTCATCCGACTGGCAGCTCGGCTTGTGCGTTTTGACATGGGCCTTTGCTTGATCCAGCGATTTCAGTATTGAAATCATTTCGCCTGTGTCGCACCAGCAAATGTATCCAGCTAGTCCGTCCTGTCGACGACATCGGGCTCAATGACGCCTATTGGAACGGAAAGCGTTATGTTGGCGCGCTATGCGTGAGCGTCTTGTACACTTTAAGGAGTTGAAATGGGACCTTTGTTCGGCATGAAGATACTAGAGTTGGCCGGTATTGGGCCAAGTCCTCTAGCAGCAATGCTGCTTGCGGATTTGGGTGCTACCGTCGTCAGGATCGATCGACCGGCAGAGTCCGGGCTCGGGATAGAGAGGCCGCCGAAATATAATTTTTCGCTCCGGAACAGAAAGTCGATCGCGCTTGACCTCAAGTCGGAAGCAGGTCGAGATCTAGTTCTACGGTTAGTCGAAGAGGCAGATGGACTGATCGAGGGATTCCGTCCGGGTGTAATGGAAAAACTGAGTCTCGGCCCGGACATCTGCCTGGCAAGAAATCCCCGGCTTGTTTATGGCCGCATGACGGGATGGGGGCAGGAAGGGCCGCTGGCTAAGTCTGCCGGCCATGACTTGAATTACATTGCAGTGACAGGCGTACTCGATATGATTGGCCGCGACGGCCAACCGCCGACCCCTCCATTAAATCTAGTGGGTGACTTCGGCGGAGGAGCGCTTTACCTTGCGTTCGGGATGCTCGCTGCTTTTATCGAATCGAAGCAGTCTGGCAACGGACAAGTCGTTGATGCAGCCATCGTCGATGGCGTCTTGTCGCTCGCGTTGCCATTGCTAGGCCTGCATGCCGCAGGCCAATGGAATGATTCACGCGGGAATAATATTCTCGATTCCGGAGCATACTTCTATGAAGTGTACAAGTGCGCCGATGAAAAGTGGATTTCGGTAGCCGCCATAGAGAAAAAATTTCACGATCTACTGCTACAAATGCTTGGTCTAGACGCTTCTCAATATGGCGATCGATTCGACCGGCAGAATTGGAACGAGAGAAAAAGGCTGCTTGCAGATCGCTTCATGACGAAGACGCGCGACGAATGGTGCACGCTGTTTGGTGACGCAGACGTGTGTGTCGCTCCTGTTTTGGCCATCGCCGAAGTGGCGCATCACCCACATATGAAATCAAGGGAGGCTTTTGTCGAGATTGACGGCATACCTCAGCCTGCCCCTGCGCCAAGATTTTCGAGATCGCGCCCGGACAGACCTGTCGCGCCCTCCATCGATAAAGAAAGCCTGGAAACTGCCCTGTCCGAGTGGCTAGCCGAGGATGAGATCAAACTTTGGAAACAGAATCTAACAATGCCCGTTTAACGGTTGCCGGACGCTCATAGAAGAACTGCTCAGCAATATTCGCGCGACCACTGCCTTCTATTCAAACACCCATGTCGGGGCTTTTATTTTTCACTACAACGAAAAACACGCGATGTTGCATGCAACAGCACCGGGCGGCGGTGTTTCCGCATCAGGCGGCGCGATCACCACCCCGCCCGGCTATTTTGGCTTGGGTGCCTTGCCCTTCCCGCCAGCTTGGTCTTGCAGGACCTTGTAATCGGGCACCCGCTTGGTCGGTTGCGGGTGCAACTGTTTTTTCAGTTTCTCGATACGCTCATTGATCGCATCATCAG
The DNA here is from genome assembly GCF_015352985.1 of Noviherbaspirillum malthae. Lineage (GTDB taxonomy): Bacteria > Pseudomonadota > Gammaproteobacteria > Burkholderiales > Burkholderiaceae_D > Noviherbaspirillum > Noviherbaspirillum malthae. The sequence continues at coordinate 13,507 of NZ_JACYXF010000063.1, forward strand.
CGAATCTCACCGCCATGTTTCGCTCGGCGGCGACCCGGATCACCTGCTCCACGAATGCTGCACCGCCCTCCAGGCCAAAACCACCATTGCCAAAGCGTTTTTGCGCCAGCAAGATCGCCAGCTCCACGCTGTCATCGGACTCATCATAAATCCAGATAGCGTCGCTGGTATCCCGCAAGAGCTCTTTGCCGAACGCATCCAGATAGCTCACGTCCCCATTTTTGTGTACCCGGTACGACAGGTTATCAGTGCGGTCCAGCAGCGGCGCGTTGACGGAAATCCCGATCATCACGATGGCGCTGACCCGTCGCTTGGCCCGGCGCTCTTGTTCTATGCGCTGGCGCCGCAATTCCAGCAGCGCTTCCGGATCGCCTGACTCGGCGCGCTCAACGAGCCAGAGTCGATACATATTGCGGCCCGGGTCGTTGCGATCGAGCTCGGCCAGGCGCTCGCGTGCGGCGCGCATCGACGCCTGCAGCTCCTTCTCCTGCTTTGCCAGTCCCAGCTTGAGAATGGACCGTTCCGCCCGGAACTCGGCAAATGACAGTCGGCGCCGGCGCAACGCAACCATGTCAGCCTAGTGCTGTGCACGCAATGCGCGTAATGCTTCTTTCGCCTGCCGGATCGCATTGCGCTCGATTGGACGGGTCTTCACCCGCTTGGCCGATTGGGCTTTCTGATACTGCGTCCATATTGCCGGATTAGGCGGCGACGTGATTGGTGCTTTGCTGACAAGGTTTTGCAGCGAGTACCAGGTCTGCAAGTAGTCGCGCGTCTCGGGCCAGCTCCAATGCAAATGCTTCGTGCACAGGTCAGGAATGGTGTAATTCACGGTTGAATCGCGGTGCCGGATTCGCGCCCCGCTTTCTTCCTCCGTGACGATGTAATCCTCCGACCGCAAGCCGGTCTTTTTCGCCAGTTGCGCCACCAGGAAATGCGGGTCGAGCTTTCTCTTGATTTCACGAATCAGCGCGCGCTGCTTGTCTTTCGACATTTGCGCTGCGTCGATGTGGTCCCGCAGGATTTGTTCGGCATAATTGTCACCCGCGCGCCCGGTGCCCGGGTTGATTACTCTGGTTCCCCTGGCAGCTGGTGGGCGTCGCACTGCGTTATCGGCACTTGTTCCCGATCGTCCCACACTACCTGAAACATCACTTTGCAAAACGCCTTCACCCCCTCGCCCGGAGGGTCCGTCGCTATCCACACGGCGTTGGTGCAGGCTTGGCATAGCGTGAATTGCTGCGGTCGTCGTGCGAGCGGCACTCTTTGCAGCGTTCTGTTTAGCAGCGGCTGCTCTGGCGCTTGGGCTGGCCCAAGCGGATGCGGGATCCGCGTCGATTCGGTTTTTTGCGCCTGGCCGTTGTCCGGCGTCGTCTTTGTCTCGTCCATAACTAAGCTCCTTGTCGTATTTCCAATAGAACTTGCGCTCAAGGTCTGCGAGCATGTCCAGCCGGGTTTCCGGGTCCGCCGCCTTGTATTCCGCATACTCACGCTTGCGACCCGAATTCAGCAGCTTGATCTCTCGCTGGCGCCGAATAATCCAGTCTTCGCGCAAAGCCTCAAGCTCGTCGTCCGTGCGCTTGCCGACGCCGACCTGCCGCATTTCTTCCTCACTGATGAAGCGCGGCGTTGCGCCCATGCAGTCGCGAAATACGCCACTGCTCAAGTTGACGAACTTCGTAAAACCTGGCGGCTTGATTGCGACGTACTCACGCTCAGACCCCTTTCCCATATTGCGGATGCGAACCTCGCCGTATTCTTGCGCCAGCGCGACCAAACCTTTTTTGTCAAAAATCCCGCGCTCCACGACCAGCTGCTCGAGCTTGGCTTTTACGTCTGTGAAGCTCCCCTTCTTAAACTCCGTCACCCGGTCGCGGTCGATAATGTCGGCCTTGGTCGTGGAGTCTGCCCGCGGGCGGTCTTTCGGGGACACGAACCCGTATTTCCGGTTGATGTTCTCCTGTATCGCATCCAACCAAATAACGTTTTGTTCAGTGCGGCCCACCGGGTTGAGCGCTTTACCGGTCAGCAAATTTATGTTCGGGATGACCAGGTGAATGTGGTCTAGTCGATCAACCAGTTCGCCCGATGTTTCATGGGTATAGCTTTTGATCTTGGCGCAGTGCGCTTCGGCATAAAAGGCATATTCGTCGGGACGGAATGCTGGCATCAGGTCGGCCACATAGTCGTCAATGACTTGCGCCATCAAATGTTTCGGAATATCGCGTTCCGCGAAACTGAGAGTCAGATGCAGATAACGCTCGGCACTATGGTCGATCGATTTGATTAGTTTGCGGCACGCCTCGATATCGCCAGCGAGCGGCACGCGCTCGTCTAGCTCGTCACGGGTGTATGGTCGCCCTGCCTTTTTCCCTTCCTCAAGGTACTCGATCACCCCGTCATCGCCGCCGCCTTGGCGAACGATCATGGCGGCAGCCGCGCCTCAAGCACGCGAATCAGAATCGCCAGTTGCTCGGCAACCGCGGCATACGTTTTGTCCGTTATCTGTTTGTTTAAGTGATCGTAGTGCACACGCCTCGCGAGCTGGTTGCAATTATTCGATACCGACGCAAACAGGCGATGCAGCTCATGGTTCATGACCTTCATCTTCGGCGGGATTGCCGGCCGCGGGTTGATGACAATGGTTTTGTTTTCAATGGCCGCTTCGACGGCATCGCGGACGAAGCGCGACACGGTTATTTCGGCTTCAGCGCTCTTGTCGGCAACCTCCGCCAATAACCATTTCGGCATCCGGCACGCGACCGTTACCGTGCTTTGGTTGAGCGCTGCCATTTCTTCGTCGGTCGGCCCATCCGCAGGCCCCTCAAGCAGTGGATCCATCGCTGCCTCCGCGTCGGAAAGTGGTGTGGTTTTGGCGTGCGTCAGCACGCTCAGGGAGTTTCAAAGAGGGACACCCTCTTTGGCACACGATAGGGTAAACAGTTGATTGTGATCAACTGTTTACCCTATCAGTCGTGCCCTGTTTTTCCTCGTTTCTCGGCTGCTGGGAAAATATTAGCGCTTCGGGCATCGCACGGGCCGCGAAATGCCTTGCAAACACCTTGCGGTCAAGGGAGTGGCGGTGCGCTGGCGCCATTGACTTGGCGTTTGCCAGATGACGCATCCTCGCGGCTGGAAACCGCGACGGCCAACTCGCGGACGGTTCGGCGCCGCTAAACGCGTTTAAATCGACTGGCGCGCTTATGACGCCAGCTGGCGTCATCTCAACACCGCACGGCGCGTTGCTTGTGTTTTCGGAAAAACCGGATAAAACAAATGCATCGCTGTTAACAAAGGAACGCACATGCGGAAAGCCATGAGCGCGGGCGGAATGCGCGCGAAACTTCGGTATATGCTAGGGGAGTGCACCGGTCATCCGGTCAGCCGTTTGAATATCGCGATGCTGCACGACATGCAAGGAATTTTGAGCCACTTCAGGATCCCGGCGCTGGCGCTTAAGTTGGACCGTCCGTCCAACAGCAACTACAACCGGGTGATCGCTGCATGCGGCACCACCTTCGGCGTTCCGGATACTGCGCACGTCGCCGAGGAGTGAAAGGGGCGCTGTACCCTGCCGAGAACCACATGCCTTACCTTCCTGTCCGACCGGAGACGTTGAAGCGCTTGAAACAAGAGTGGGCCAGCATTCCGGCGGATGCATGGCGCGGCGTTCTGTAGACGGAGACGCGGATGCCATACGTATTGATTGTGATGACGTTCTTGGGCGGCAGCGGCGCTTGGGACCCAACGGTAAGCATACAGGAGTTTTCGACTCAGCCGCGGTGCGAACAGGCGAAAGAGGCGATCCTGGCGACGTTCGAGGAAATGAACAAAATCAACACGCTCGGCCGCCCGACGTATCGCCAGATCCTGTCGGCCGAGTGCAAACCGAAATAATGAGAGTGAAGGACATGAAGAAACACTGTGTGACACCGCCTATGGTGGCGATTGAGCAGGCTGGCGCCATCGCGGATGCATTAATTCAGCACCGTGCTATCACCGTCCCTTCCGAGAGGTATTTCGTACGTGAGGCTTTCATTAATGCCTAGGGCTTGTTAAAAAACAAGATGGTGATTTGGCGGTGACAGGTGCACAATAGAATTCATGTCACTGGTTTCGTGAAGGAGACCGCCATGACTCATTCGCCTGTACATCATTGCGAATGCCCGCTTTGCCAATCACCAGCGCGGCATCCGGATCAAGCCTTTCATCATTACATTAACCTCTTTCTCAGCCGGCTCAATGAGCCACAGCGGCGCTGGTTCGTGGCGTTGGAAGCCCTGCGTGTCGGCCATGGCGGCAAGCATTTGCTGGCGCAAATCACCGGCATGAGTCCGACCACCATTTTGCGTGGGCGTCGTGAGCTCGAGGCAGATCTGGCTGGTTGTCCGGATTTCCATTTGCGTGCGCCAGGCGGAGGCAGGCCTACCGCGCAAGAGCGCGATCCCGAATTGGAGCAAGCCCTGGAAACCGTGCTGGCATTGGAAACGGCGGGCGATCCCATGGGACGGCGTCCCATGGCCAAGCGCAGTTCATTACAGCACCTGAGCGCAGCACTGAAGAAAAAGGGGCATGCCGTCAGCCGTCCGACCGTCTCAAAACTGCTGCGCAAACTGAAGTATTCGCCGAAGGTCAATGCGCGGCGTACCGAAGTCCGGGGTGCTTCAGCGGCTCAGCGCCATGAGCAGTTTGACCATATCAATGAACAGCGCGAGGACTTTGGCACCACGAGGGATCCCGTCATCAGTGTAGACACGAAAAAAAAGAGCTAATTGGCGACTTTAAAAACGCGGGAAGAACGTGGCGCAAGGTGGCGGAGCCTGTGCTGGTACATGACTGGCCACAAGATGCGATTGGCCAGGCGGTCCCCTATGGCGTCTATGAAGTCAATGCCAATCAGGGCTTTGTCTGCGTTGGCGATTGCTTTGACACGCCACGCTTTGCGGTTGAGGCGATTGGCGACTGGTGGTTCTTCGAAGGACAGAAATGCTATCGTAACGCGCATCGCTTATTGATCCTCGCCGATGCAGGTGGCTCAAACAGCTATCGATCACGCGTATGGAAAGCACAGCTTCAGGAACTCAGTGATATTGCGGTACTGCCGATTACGGTGTGCCATTATCCGCCGGGTTGCTCCAAATGGAATCCGATCGAGCATCGCTTGTTCAGCCATATCAGCATGAATTGGGCGGGAGTGCCGCTGCGGACGCTCGACACGATGATGAAATACATCGAAGGGACCGAAACGCGCACCGGATTACGGGTCAAGGCAATCCTCAAGCGGGGTGGCAATGAACTGGGTGAGCGCGTCTCGAACGACCAAATGCGGTCCTTACGCATCGAGCCGCATGCCATTTGCCCGCCGTGGAATTATACGATTAGCCCACGTCCAAGAAGCCCAGAAGAATCTGATCAACTTATTTATTGCTAAGCCCTAATAGCGCGCCATACTGATCCTATACACCTTGGGAGCAATGCAAGCCTATAATATCGTTGCAATACTACATCCGGCAACTCGGAAGGGCGGCAGTGGTGGCCATCAAAAGCTAACGCCCTTCGCCTGTTGGCAGATTGGACTTCCGTGCAATGTAGTTGATTTGGAAAAAGGCTGTTCATCACAATGAAGATCACGATTATCGGCACGGGGTATGTCGGCCTAGTCACCGGCGCCTGCCTGGCCGAACTGGGCAACCATGTCTTTTGCCTCGATGTTGACCCTGGCAAGGTGGTCATCCTCAACAACGGCGGCATCCCGATTCATGAGCCGGGACTGGCCGAGATCGTGGCGCGCAACCGCAAGGCCGGCCACCTGACCTTTTCCACAGACATCCAGGCCAGCGTCGAGCACGGCGATATCCAGTTCATCGCCGTGGGCACGCCTCCCGACGAGGATGGCTCGGCCGACCTGCAATACGTTCTGGCCGCCGCCCGCAATATCGGCCGCTACATGACCGGCTTCAAGGTCATCGTCGACAAGTCCACCGTCCCGGTCGGCACCAGCGCCAAGGTCCACGCCGTCATCCGCCACGAGCTCGATGCGCGCCAATCCGATGTGAACTTCTCGGTCGTGTCCAACCCGGAATTCCTCAAGGAAGGCGCGGCGATCGAGGACTTCATGCGGCCCGACCGCATCGTCATCGGCTGCGACAACACCCCGGAAGGCGACAAGGCCCGCGAACTCATGCGCAAGCTGTACAAGCCGTTCAACCGGCATCATGAGCGTACCTTCTGGATGGATGTGCGCTCGGCGGAATTCACCAAGTATGCAGCCAATGCCATGCTGGCCACCCGCATATCCTTCATGAATGAGCTGGCCAACCTGGCCGACAAGGTGGGAGCCGACATTGAGGCGGTGCGCCTAGGCATGGGATCGGACCCGCGCATCGGCTACAGCTTCTTGTATGCCGGCTGCGGCTACGGCGGTTCCTGCTTCCCCAAGGACGTGCAGGCGCTGGAGCGCTCGGCGCGCGATTTTGATCAGCAGTTGCTGATCCTGCGCGCGGTCGAAGCGGTCAACCATAATCAGAAGCGGGTGTTGTGCGGGAAGATTGTGTCGCGCTTTGGAGAAGATCTGACAGGACGGCATTTCGCGGTGTGGGGCTTGGCATTCAAGCCCAATACCGATGATATGCGGGAAGCGCCTTCGCGAGTGCTGCTGGCCGAGCTGCTCACGCGGGGCGCCTCGGTAGCAGTGCATGATCCGGTGGCGATGCAGGAGGCGCAGCGCGTGCTGGCGCGCGACCTGGCCGAACTGCCGGATGCGATATCGCGGATCTGGTTCGTCGACAGCCCGTACGATGCCTTGCCACAGGCGGACGCGCTGGTGATCGTGACGGAATGGAAAGCCTTTCGCAGCCCGGATTTCGACCAGGTCCGGCAGCAGCTCAAGCAGCCGGTCATCTTCGACGGGCGCAATCTGTTCGAACCGGAAACCATGGCCGAGGCGGGATTCGAATATTACGGTATCGGTCGCTCAGCGACACACGCGTTGAGCGCGACCTTGACGTATTCAAGCGGACGGCCGACCTGATCGTCAGCAACCGCGTGGCGGAGGCCTTGCAGGACGTGGCGCACAAGGTACCTGTGATCTCTTTGGAAACGATTGAACAACATGCCTGACGAAACAAACGACAAGCAAGCATTCCTGGTCTCGGTGCTGATTCCGGCGAAGGACGAGGCAGACAACATCGGGCATCTGGTGGGCGAGATTCATCGCGCCCTCGCCGGCCGTCATTTCCACGAGGTGGTGCTGGTCGACGATGGCAGCAGCGACGACACCGGCGCTGTGTTCCTGCAGCATTGCCAGCAATCGGGCACGCCGGCGCTGCTGATCCGCCACGCGCGCAGTGCCGGGCAGAGCACTGCCCTGTGGACCGCCGCGCGCCACGCCGCCGGGCGTTTTCTCGTCACGATAGACGGTGACGGCCAGAACGACCCGGCCGACATTCCAGCACTGGTGGCACAGGGGCTTACGATGGAAAAGGAGCACCGGCATTTCTGCATTGCCGGCTTCCGCAAGAACCGGCGCGACACGCGCTGGAAGAAAATCCAGTCGCGCATCGCCAATGCCGTGCGCCGCCGCATACTCGACGACGGCGTACCCGATACCGGCTGCGGCCTCAAGCTAGTGCCGCGCGAAACCTGGCTTTGCCTGCCGTACTTCGACCACATGCATCGCTTCGTGCCGGCGCTGGTCAAGCGCCTGGGCGGCGCGATCGCGGTAGTGCCGGTGCACCATCGACACCGTACCGCCGGCGTATCGAAATACACCGCCTGGAACCGGCTGTGGGTCGGCATCGTCGACATGTGGGGGGTCAGCTGGCTGATCCGGCGCAGCAAGCTGCCGCTGATCGAACGCATGGAAGTGCGGCATTGAAAACCGAACTGAAACTGCTGTTCAAGCCGCTGCTACTGACCTGCCTGCTGGCGCTGGGCTTTGCTTCCCTCCATTTCCAGTGGTGGGGATCATTCACCGAACTGGACCTGCTGAACCGGCTGTTCGAACGACATTGGACGATTGCCTGGCCAGTCTTCGTGATCACCAGCGTCGTCTATACGGCGCTCGGCGGCCCGCGCCAGCTGCTCGCCTTCAGTTGCGGTTACTTGATGGGTGGCTTGCCGGGTGCGTTGCTGAGCACGGCCCTCACCGGATTCGGCGCCCTGCTGGCGATCTACTGCGTGCGCAATATCGGCATGGAGTGGATGCGCCAGCGCCACGGCGAACGCGTCGCCTTCATCCGCAGGCTGCTGGCGGAGGACACCTGGCTGTGGATCTGCATGGTGCGTCTGATGCCGGTCGGCAGCAACCTGGCGACCAATATCGCAGTGGCGCTGGCCGGGCTGAGCACGGCGTCGGTTTTCTGGGGAAGCCTGCTGGGCTACCTGCCACAAATGCTGCTGTTCAGCTTTGCCGGCGCAGGCCTGGCCTTGCAGGACGAGCAGCAGATCTGGATCAGCCTGCTGATGCTGGTGCTGTCCACGGCGTTGGTGCTCTATCTCTACCATCATGGCTTCAAGCAGCGGCTACAGGAAATCCGAGGACAAACGCATGCAACTCCCGCACAACCCAAGCGCTAGGCAAGACGCTAGCTGGTGGCCGTCGATCGCTGCCCTGCTGATCGCTGCCCTGTTCGCCGGCATCGGGTTGCGCGACCCCTGGCCTGCCGACGAGCCGCGCTTTGCCCAGGTCGCACGCGAAATGGTGGAATCGGGCCAGTGGCTATTCCCCACTCGCGGCGGCGAATTCTATCCGGACAAGCCCCCGGTCTTCATGTGGCTGATCGCCCTCTTCTACCAACTGACTGGACAACTGAAGATCGCTTTCCTGCTGCCCAGTGCGCTGGCGGGCCTTGGCACGCTGTGGCTGGTATTCGACCTGGGCCGCCGCCTGTGGGGAGAGAACGTCGCGCGTTCGGCAGTGCTTGCCCTCGCGTTCACGCCACAGTTCCTGCTGCAGGCCAAGGGCGCGCAAATCGATGCGGTGGTCTGCTTCTGGATCACACTCGGCTGCTACGGACTGGTCCGTCACTTCCTGCTCGGTCCGGCTTGGGGCTGGTATGCCGCCAGCTGGGTGGCGATGGCACTGGGCATCGTGACCAAGGGCGTCGGTTTTCTTCCCGTGCTGATGCTGATACCTCTGGCGATCTGGCGCCGCCCCGCCACCGCATCCGGGCAGCAGGTCTGGTGCATGCGAGCGTGGTGGGGGCCGGCCCTGATGCTGGGCACGCTGACGCTATGGTTGGTGCCGATGTGGATAGTAGTCGAACGCATCCAGAGTCCGGAACTGCTGGCCTACCGTGACAACATCCTGCTCAGGCAAACCGCTGAACGCTATGCAAATGCCTGGCATCACATCAAGCCGTGGCACTACTACCTGACGACTGCGCTGCCGAGCATGTGGTTTCCGCTGGCCGTGCTGTTCCTGCTGCGGCTGCGCAGCATCAAGAACCTGTGGCCGTCCAGCGCGGCACTGCGCATCCTGCTGAGCTGGGTTGCGCTGGTGTTGCTCTTCTTTTCCATGAGCCCTGGCAAGCGCGAGGTTTACATCCTGCCCGCGCTGCCGATGTTCGCCCTGGCGCTCGCCTACGTCTGGGAACAGGCGCCGGCAGAAGGGCGCCGTGCCGCGTCTCTTCTGTTGCGCGTAGCGCTCGCGATGATAGGTCTGCTGCTGATGTTGCTTGCGGCGGTCGCGCTGTTTGCGCCGGATCGCCTGCCTTCCCGGGCGGACGACTACGTCGACGCCGTCGCCGCACTGGCTCCGGGCTTGCTGATCGTCGGACTGGCGCTGTCCGGCATCGTTTGGCTGTTGCACAAACGCGCTTTGTTCGAACAGCTCGCCCTGGCCAGCGTGCTGGCCTGGCTGTTCATCTCTTTCTGGCTGTGGCCCATCCTCAACACACATCGGACGCCGCGTGCAATCATGCAGGAACTCGAACGGAGCATTGCTCCAGAAGCGGAAGTCGGCATGCTCGAGTTCAAGGAACAGTTCCTGTTGTTTGCAGACCGGCCCTTGGTCCATTTCAGCTATCTGGCACCGCTGTCCCAGCAGGAATGGAATGCCTGGCGCTGGATGCGCGCAGACCCGGCGCGCGTGTTGCTGCTCCCCGATCATCTGGCGCTACGCTGCTTCGATCTGGCGAAGAAACGCGTTCTTGGCGAAGCCCATCGCCGCAACTGGGTCCTGCTCGATGCCTCGGCCGCACGTGAAAGCTGCGCCGCGGCTGCCGACCGCGCACCCTACCGCTACGTACCCGTGAAGAAGGACATCCTTTCGTGAATTCAGGACCGAACAACGAGCACTACGTACTCGTCACCGGCGCCGCCGGCTTCATCGGCTTCCATCTGACGCAACGCCTGCTCGAGCTTGGCATGACGGTGCACGGACTGGACAACCTCACGCCCTACTACGATCCGCAACTCAAGCAGGATCGGCTGTCGCAGCTGCAGCAGCATCCCCGCTTCCGCCACGCCCACATCGATCTCGCCGATCGGGACAGCATGCGCAGCTATTTCGACCAGGCGCCTGCCTGGGAAGCGGTGGTGCATCTGGCGGCGCAGGCAGGCGTGCGCTATTCGCTGGAACACCCGATGGCTTACCTGGACAGCAATCTGGCCGGCACCATGCACCTGCTTGAAGGCTGCCGCCACGGCAGCGTCAAACATTTGCTGTATGCCTCCTCCAGTTCCGTCTATGGCGCGTCGGCCACGATGCCGTTGCGGGAAGACCAGGCAACCGACCAACCAGTCTCGCTTTACGCGGCGACCAAGAAGTCCTGCGAAGTACTGGTGCACAGCTACAGCCACCTCTATCGCGTCCCGGCCACCGGACTGCGCCTGTTCACGGTCTACGGGCCGTGGGGACGGCCTGACATGGCGATTTTCAAGTTCACCCACGCCATCCTCGCCGGTGAGCCGATCGAGGTCTACAACCACGGCAAGATGCAGCGTGACTTCACCTACGTCGCCGACGTCGTGGAAGCGATCCGGCGACTGATCCCCTTGCCTCCAACCGACGAGACCGGAACGGTACCGCACCGCATACTCAACGTCGGCAACAACAGCCCGGTTCAACTCGAGTACTTCATCAACTGCATCGAGAATTCCGTGGGCATTCCGGCAATCAAGCAGCACAAGCCGATGCACAAGGGCGACGTTCCTGCGACCTGGGCAGACGTCAGCCGTCTCAAGGCATTGACAGGATTTGAGCCCGGCACGTCGATCGAACTGGGCGTGGAACACTTCGTGAATTGGTACCAGGATTACTATTCGTCCAAGAGGTATAACGGAATCTTGTGGATGAGGGGTTATACCAATCCCAAGTCATAACATGCCGTTGTTAGCTCCCAGGTTGGCCCAGGTACGCGTGCATAATGAACGTATTGCACCGGGTATCTTGGTAAAGGCATTCCAGGCATCACAGCAGGCATCAACGATCTGTTCATAGCTGTCGTAACAGCGGTTAGCCAAGCTGCGGTCACGCAGCTGCTGCCATACTTGCTCAGCGGGATTGAGCTCGGGCGAGCCCGCCGGAAGCGGCAACAGCGTTAAGTTGGGCAAGCGCGGCAGCTTGGTTGTGGTATGCCAGCCAGCACGATCAAGCACCATGACCGCATGCCGCCCCTCGGGAACGGCGGCACTGATGGCGTGTAAGTGATGCGCCATGGTTTGCGTGTCGGCATGTGGCAGTACCAGAGCGACGGCGGTATCGCGCTCGGCACAGACAGCACCAAAGATATACGCTGACTCCGATTGCTGTTGCCGTACGACTCTCGGCCTTGTTCCCTTTCGGGCCCAAAGGCGTGTTTGCGTACCACGCTGGCCGATGCGCATCTCGTCTTGGAACCAGATATCGACTTGATCCAGGCTGACTTCAGCGGGCAGAACTGCCTGCACTTCCCGCAGCAGGTTTTTTTTCGCAATCCGCTTGTCGGACTGGATCGGCGTACGGGCTTCTTGAGCGTGCCGAGATCCACACAATACCTAAGCGTTTGAGCAGTTCATATACACCGTTCAACGAGTAGGCCACATCAAAGTGTTGCGCCAGCAATTGACGGATGTCTTCACCGCGGATGCGACCGCCAGCACGTGCCTGCTGCAGCTACTCGATGGCCACCCGAAACGCTTCTTCCTGATCCCGTGGCAATCGCTGATTACACCAGTAGCGGGGCTTGCTACCCAAACCCTTGAGGCCATCGCGTTCGAACCATTTCTCCCAGCGTGCGACGGTATGACGGGTGGTACGCAGGCGGCGGCCACCTCGGTAAAGCTCTTGCCATCCTTCAAGTGCGCCAGGGCGATATAGCGCAGCCGTCGTCGCCCGTTCGGTTCTTCCCTAGCAAGCAAGTCGAAGTTGTACTGTTGCAGTCGCTGCAATGCTTCTGGCGTCAACATGGTCGCCTCCAGGACAGAACCGTGTCTTCTTCAGACCTCCATCGTCACACGCGGTTCGCTTAACCGTGGGATTGGTATTAGTTGAAGAAGGCGGCGGATGCTGCTGAAATAAGGTTGCCTAGACCGAAACATTTCAGCAGAAAGGAATCCGCCACCATGGGTGACGATAAAGTTATTTCGCTTCAAAGTCAAAACGCACCGAATGATTCATTGTCAGCCCTGCTGCGGGAGAAGGCATCAGAATTGCTGCAAGCGGCTATCAATGCCGAATGCGTCGAACTGTTGGCACAGTATGCGCAGGTACGCGATCTGAACTGAGGTCGGTCGAAGACGGTGTGTGCCAACGGGTTAAGCAGCACTCCTATGTCGAAGATAGAACTGCTGCGTGAATGCTACCGGTGATAGATAGCCCAGACGCTCCTGCTTGCGTTGACGATTGTAAAACAGATCGATGTATTCAGTGATTTCGCGCCTGGCCTGTTCACGGGTCGCAAAGTGCCGATGGTAGATCAATTCATTCTTGAGCGTACCCCCAGAACCTTTCAATTGGCGCGTTGGAACAAGCAGTCAACGGCGCCTGTTAAGTCAGATCAAATCCGGCGTTTCCGAATAACACATCCCTATCACCCCCTCTTCACACAGGAATTCGAACTAGTTCTTCACGCGCAAAACTGGCATGAAGACCGGGCTTGGTTTCACGACGCCACAGGTCGTCTGCGCTCCCTTCCAGCCATATGGACTAGCCTGGTGGCTGAGGATCCGTTCAATATGGTGTCTGCCGGACGCGCCGAATTTCGCGTCGAGGAGTTGCTTGAACTGGTGTGTTTGCTCCGTGAAAGTAAGTCATGATTCGGTTTTTCGGGTGCAAACTTGATTATGCCGTAAGTGTTAATGCAATGATGTCCATGGTGCCAGATTGCCTAGGGGCTCCTTGGTCAGTTACGTCGGCCGTTTGCCACGTGAAGTCAGATAGATCTTTACACGCGGAGCTTGACATCGGTCCATGCAGGTACATAATTAACGTTACACGTACTTGCTTCATCTTCTCTGGAGAAGCTCATGGCTGCAGACCGAGGCATAGAACAGAAACGCCGTGGATTGAAGCAGCAATCAACCCTCAATCCTCATCCCGATGCTGTTACCCATGCGCTGTTCCAAGGCAACGATTTCTTCGATCCTCACGACCTGTTGCAGGTGAAGTACGAAATGCTACGTTTGGTCAGCGTCGAGAACCGGCCGGTCAGCGAAGCCGCCAAGGCATTTGGTTTCTCCCGACCGTCGTTCTATCAAGCGCAAGTGGCCTTTGCACAAGGCGGGTTGGCCGGTCTGATTCCGCAGAAGCCTGGGCCGCGCGGCGGCCACAAATTAACGTCAGCCATTATGGAATTCCTCGTTCAGGCACGTGTAGCCGAGCCCTCTCTACGCTTCGAACGATTAGCGAGCCTGGTACAAAAGACCTTCGGCGTACAGGTACACCCACGCAGCATCGAACGGCAGTTCTTACGCAAAAAAAAACCGTAATAAATCCGTCCCTGTCATTGCCTGGCGGCGCATCTCGCAACGATACATTGATCTCGCGTTACGAAGACTTGCGTCGGCAGTTCCTTGAACGCCCACGCTGCGCATCCCGCGGTCAGGGGCTTGCGGTGTTGATACGTAGCGGGATGAGGATCTGGATGCAAACTTGGACTCATCTCCCTGTTGAGTTTCCAGCGCCGCCGCGAGCGCCTGCGAGTGATGAAGAAATGCTTCCTTCAGGAATGCGGCAAGATATAACGATGATCTTGGCAGGCATGGTCCTCTATGGTCATCAGGAGTTGAGAATATGAACAGCGACCCACATCAAAATGTCCAGACCGGCCACCTTAAGCGTGACGCCTATCTCTATGTGCGCCAGTCGACGTTGAGACAAGTGTTTGAGAATACGGAAAGCACCAAGCGTCAATACGCGCTGCGCCAGCGGGCTATCGCCTTAGGATGGCATGAAGACCGAATCATTGTGATCGACAATGACCTTGGACAATCAGGCGCTTCATCAGCGGACCGTGAAGGCTTCCAACGCCTTGTGGCCGAGGTCGGTGTTGGGCATGCAGGGATCGTGCTCGGGCTGGAGGTGTCACGTCTCGCGCGCAATTCCACAGATTGGCATCGGCTTCTTGAGATCTGCGCGATTACAGATACGCTCATTCTTGATGAAGATGGCGTTTATGATCCGGCGCACTTCAATGATCGGCTCTTGCTGGGATTGAAGGGAACTATGAGCGAGGCAGAATTGCATGTGCTGAGGGCACGATTGCAAGGGGGAATCCTGAGCAAGGCCAGGCGCGGCGAGTTGGAAATGCGCCCGCCCGTCGGGCTCGTTTACAATGCTGAGGGTGCCATCACCCTCGACCCTGATCAACAGGTGCAGCACTGTCTACGTTGGCTGTTCACCACGTTCCGGCGTACCGGATCAGCGATGGCCACGGCGAGAATTGCCCGTCAAGAAGGATTGGCATTCCCGCGCCGGTGCGGCAAGGGAGTTCACAAGGGCAAATTGCTATGGACCGGTCTCGATCACAGCCAGGTACTACGCATCCTGCATAACCCAAGATATGCTGGCGCATTCGTTTATGGTCGCACCCATATGCGCAAAACAGTGGATGGGTCAAGCCATATGCAGCGCATGCCGCAAGATCAATGGGATACGCTGATTCCTAATGCACATGCTGGATACATTACGTGGGAAGAGTATGAATGGAATCAGAGACGCCTGCATGAAAGCGCACAGGCGATAGGCTCAGATCGGCGCCGCGGTCCGCCACGCGAAGGTCCCGCGCTACTGCAGGGATTGATAGTCTGTGGGCGCTGCGGTGGGCGCATGACGGTTCGCTACCATAGCCGCAACGAACAATTATGTCCTGAGTATGTCTGTCAACACGAAGGGATTGAGCATGCTGAACCCGTCTGCCAACGTGTCTGCGGGGTTGGCATCGACCAAGCCATCAGCGAGCTACTCATTGAAGCGGTCAACCCGATGGCCCTCGAAGTGACGCTGGCGGTGCAGCACGAGCTTCAGGCACGCATGGAAGAAGCAGACCGACTACGTCACAAACAAGTCGAGCGTGCCCAGTATGAAGCCGATTTGGCTCAGCGCCGCTATATGCGTGTCGATCCTGACAATCGACTGGTTGCCGATTCCCTTGAAGCGGACTGGAATCAAAGATTGCGCTCCCTGGCTGAGGCACATGAGGAATATGGACGTCGCCATGAACAGGATAGGCGCATCCTTACCGACGAACAGCGTGCGAACATTCTGGCACTCGCCACAGACTTCCCGCATCTGTGGCGTGACCCGCGTACGCCAGATCGCGAACGTAAGCGAATGATTCGACTCCTTCTGGAAGATGTGACCTTGAATCGGGATCATCAAATCACCATGCAGATTCGTTTCAAAGGCGGCGCCCACAAGACGCTCAAGTTGCCTCTGCCAATGTCATCCTGGCAGAAAATCGTTACACCTGCAGAAGTCGTCGCTCAAATCGATGAACTGCTTAACCATCATACGCACCTACAAATTGCGACCATCCTTAATGAGCGAGGTATCGTCTCGGGTGCCGGAAAGCGCTTCAACCCTCATATGATTGCTCGACTTCAACGTAGCTAGTCATCCCTGAAAAAGTATGGAGTCATCAGGCTGTTGCATCAATTGACGGGAAGGAAGAGCCAAGCCGATGCAAGATTTTGCGCAAGTTGTGCCCAGCGGCGCAAAGCATGGCGTTCATCGCATCGCCGGTGACACCTTTGAGGAAGTTGCGGCCAAGGCGACCATCGGCCTTCATATGTCCGATTACCGGTTCAATTGCATTACGTCGCTTAATTCGTTTTTTAATTAAGCTGGTCACGCCTCGTTTGGCACCTGCTACCCAGACCGACAGGCGTTGCGGCCGGTGCCCCTTGTAGCCGCGATCGACGAACGCCTGTTTGGGTGTGATGCCAGTCAGGTTGATCGTTTGTTCGATGGCTGCTTCGAGAGTGTGCCCGTCATAAGGATTGTGTGGCAGTGACTGCATGCCCACCACAAAGTTATCGCGACTGGTCGTGACGACGCTGACTTTGACGCCAAACTCATAGTGTTTGTGGGCCTTGCCTTTGGCGATGCATTCCACTTCGGGAGCATGCACGCTGTAGATCTTGTTCTTGTCGTGACGCTGCTGTGTATGAATCCGATGACCTATGTTAAGCCAATTCCGGAAGCGGTCTTCCAGGGCAGGTGCTCCTTGAATCTTGCGTTCAATATCACGCATGACCCGTCCGAGATAGGTGCGTAGCCGCCTTTGCTCGCGTCGTGCTCGTTTCATCTGACGCGCATGTGCATAACGTGCGTTCATCAACAACGCTTGTTTGCCAAGGCGCTCATAGCTTTGTCGCAAGCGCATACCAGCCTTCTTCGCTTCTCGCACCAAGGCAGCACGTGCCTTGTGATAGAGCCGACCATCAGTCGGAAAGGCGATCGCTTTCTCCTGGACGGTGGTATCCACATTGACCGCATCCAGCGAGACCGGCACGATCGTCTTGGTGATCAGGCCGGCATCAATCGTCAGCTTAAGCAAGAACTCACAGCCGCTGGCGCCGATGCGTTTGCGAAAGCGCGTCATCTGGCTGGGATCGATGGGTAAGCGATACTGGAAATACTGCTCTCCGCAAAAATACTGCCAGTATGGGTTCTCGGCCCAATGCATGACGACTTGTTCATCCGAGAGATTGAAGGCATGCTTAAGATAATGAAGGCCGACCATGAGTCGGATCGAAATGGCAGGCCGACCACGGCCTGGGACATACAAGGGACCGAACTGGGCGCTTGCCGCCTGCCAATCCATCTTGCCAGCCAAGATAACCAACGCATGGCGCGGGTCAACCATGCTGGGCAACTCACGAGGCGCAAGGGCCGGATCTTGCGCGGGAGGAATCTCTTTGGGGGCCATGAATTCACCAGAAAATCGTAGCGGCGCACCCTATTTCTGGTGAATTCAAATCCCCGAAGTTCCCCGCCAACCCGCATCAGTACTGGTTTGCATCAGTACTTCAGGCTCGACTAGCTACGGGCTCAAGTCGCGCTATGATCGATTAAGGGAAGCTGGATTGTTAACGCTTCACGAAATGGCGGATGCGTTGCACCTCTCACCCACTCATGTGAAGATATGGAATCGCCATGGCCTGATTCGTGGACATGCTTACAGCGACAAGAACGAGTGCCTGTATGAACCGCCAGGTAGCAATCCACCACGGAAATCCATGGGCATGAAATTCTCTCGGCGGCTTGCCGACTAGCAGGTCGTTACTGACCGGACTGGAGAGGTGTAGTATGAAACAAAGTCCTTGTCCCAGGCGTTGGCACGTCGGCTCATGGAGACCCTCATGCCCCACGATGCCGCCAGTGCGCGGTAAGCCCGGCTGGCATACTGGGCGGATTCAACCGATCGTCGCAACACTAGATTGTTGACTAGATTTTAGGTACTCGTCCAGTGCTTCTGCTGGCGTCTTCCAACCAAGCGTTTTCCGGGGTCTGGAATTGAGTGTATTGGCAACGGCCTGGAGCTCTCGAGCGCTCCACCGAGATAAGTCGGTGCCCTTTGGAAAGTATTGCCTCAGGAGGCCGTTCGTGTTTTCGTTCGTTCCACGCTGCCATGGACTATGCGGGTCGGCGAAGAATACCTTCACCCCGGACTCAACCGTGAAGCGGGCATGATCAGACAGCTCTTTGCCGCGGTCCCAAGTTAATGACTGCCACAACTGGGCAGGCATGTCAGTCACGGTCTTCTTGAGCGCATTAGCCATCGTGACAGCGCCGTAGCCAGCCAGCGCAGGACCATTCTTCGTCCTGGGAATTAGCCCGTAGCCTTCCTCGCGAGGCAAGTGAACAAGCATGGTGAATCGGCTTGACCGCTCAACCAGCGTTCCAATCGCGGACCTGTTCAGGCCGATGATCAGATCACCCTCCCAATGCCCCGGCACAGCGCGATCCTGTACTTCTGCAGGCCGTTTAGAGATCATCACCTCCTCGCTAACGTGGGCCCATGCCTTGGCCTGTGCCCTGGCTCTGGGCACGCGCAACGCTCGCCCGGTGCGCAGACAGCTAACCAGCTCGCGTTTGAGTGCCCCTCGGCCCTGGATGTAGAGAGCCTGGTAGATGGCTTCATGAGAAATACGCATGGATTCGTCATCCGGAAAGTCGATCTGCAGTCGATTCGATACTTGTTCGGGTGACCAGCCATTGCCCCATTTGCGGTCACCGCGATGCGGCTTGTTTCTTCCTATGAAAGGCGCTGGCACAGGCCCAGAAATATTACGCCCTTTAGCGTCGCGAACCTTGCCCTCCAGACGGTCTTGCACATAGTGGTGTAACCGTGGATTAGTCGTCAATTTGCATGGCTTGGGTCTTTTGGCAACCAGTTCCGCCTTCCAATGCGCAACCGAAGCGCGATACTCTAGTCGACCACTACGAGTTGTAGCGTTGCGTCTCAGTTCTCGCGAGATCGTTGATGCACTGCGCCCGATTCGGCGAGCAATCTCTCGTACTCCGATGTCCTGGCATGAAAGTAGTCCAATCTCTTCTCGTTCGGCGAACGATAAGTATCTCCCCGATCTCGGGCTCAACATGGAAAGTGGCATGCCACCATTATGACGAAACCAGCGAGTTCCCACTGCTTGCGACACGCCAACCGCTTCCGCAGCCTTCTCACTGGTGATGCCTGTTGCGATCTGCTCCCAGAATCGCCGCTCGGTCTCACGCCGATGCGACGGCGCACCTGGTGAGCGCATCGGTCCTCGTCCTGTCAACTTCTGCATCCATCCCGCTGGTCGTCCCACAAACACCTCCTCGATTATAGGTGTTGCGACGACCGGTTGAATCCGCCCTGACTGCCTTGATCGGAATGCAGGATCAGCCCTGGTGACGGCTTGCGTTGCCAGCAGGCGCTACGCAAAGCCTGGCACACCAGTTCGGCATTGATTCGCTCACTCATCGACCAACCAACGATGCGTCGGCTTGCCAGATCCAGAATTGCCGCCAGATAGAGCCAACCTTCCGCAGTGGCAATGAACGTGATATCGCTCACCCATGCCTGGTTGGGAGACCAGCCGTCAAAGCGTCGCTGCAGCAGGTTCGGTGCTACTGGTAGCCGATGGTCGGAATCAGTGGTCACCCGGTAGGGCCGCTTGTAGACCGGGCGCAGCCCCTGCCGCTGCAGGCTGCGCCGTACTCGTTCGCCGCCAATGCGCTTGCCTTGGGAGCGCAACTGGGCCACGATTCTGGGACGGCCATAGCTGCGGCGGCTTGTTTGGTAAATCGCCGCCACCTCGGCATCGAGCGCGGCATTGGCTTGCGCTCGTGGACTGGGAGGCCGATTTCTCCATTGGCAATAGCCGCTGCGCGACACGCCAAGAACCCGGCACAGCCGGCTAACACTGTACCCGTCGCGGTGGGCGTCAATAAAGGCATACTTCACCGCGACCCCTTCGCGAGGTGAGTAGACCTGGGGAATTTCACCCCAAGCCTCTCCCAGAACCGGACGTGAGACTCTCGCCTCATACGGCTCCCGTTACCCAATCGTCCCCAACAAGCCGCCAGTGGAAGAACCTCCATGGATCAGCTGCCTTCATCTTACGCAACCACGCTACACTACGTTGCTTGCGCCTCGCGAGCGTTTTGTATTTGCGCCGAGACCAATGCTTTAGCTTGCCGTCGATATAACGAAACAAGCCATGCATCGCCACCTGATAGAAAGCCCCAAGTAGTTCCACCACCCCCGGATTGTCGGGTTACATTGCTCAGCAAGTTCAGCCAGCGTCGTCGTGGTACGGCGTGACCACTGCCACTCTCGCACCGTCGCGCGCGTCCGCTTGAGCGCTGCACTACTCACCGCCGGCAGGAAACTGGTAAATCGCCGGTTGTGCTTGCTCTGCGCCCCTCTGGGCCGAAACGTAAAACCCAGGAACGTAAACTGCACGTTCGGATGCTTGCCAGTACGATTACTGTCTTTGCAATACACAATCTTCGATTTCTCTGGATGCATCGTCAATCCGCAGGCTTCCAACCGTTCTGCGATCGCTCGCATAAGCAATTTAGCCTGTGCTTCGCTACGGCAGTGAACCACCGCATCGTCGGCATAGCGCGCAAATGGGCACCCGGGATACTTCCGCTTCACCCAAAGGTCAAATGCATAGTGCATGAACAGATTCATCAAGATAGGACTGACCACCCCGCCAACAATAGTGCATATTTTCGGTGTTACCAGGACCATTTGTTGCAGGCGGTGCAATCCTGAAGACGATATTAACGTTCTCTTGGTCAATCTCGATGCGCTTTACCAACATCCGGATCAACTCACGTTGGGCCTCGAAGCCCATACTATCAATACCAGCGGTTACTTTGGCTGCAAAGTCCTCCAGCCGCCCAACAATTAATTGCAGTTCGTTCCATGAGATTGCTTGCTCTGCTAGCTGTGCAATTTGGCCATCCAATGCTTTTTGCCGCTCGCGCAATCGTGTTACGCGCATTTCGAATTCGTGCTTTTCGAGGTAGCCCTCGGCGTAGGCATCAATTACCCGAGTAATACCTTGCCGGCATTGCCGTAACTGGTCTTCAAGATGACGCTGTTGCGTATCCTCAGGGGGCTGTTCCAGTGCTTGGAGCCGGCGCTCATACTCTTGTGTTAGCCGATGCGGATCCATAAGCAAGCCTTTTACTTCGTGCCATACCGCCTGCTCCAGGCAGTCAGTTCTGACTTGACCATTATGGCATAAGCGCTGTCCACCAAATCGATATGCGTCACTGCCGATGCAGCGGTAGTACGCATAATGCCGCACATGGCCTTTTCTGCTGGCGCGGCTAAGTGGTTTGCCATAGTAGGCGTAACCGCATTGTTTGCATACCAGCAGTCCTTGCAATAAATACCGGGCCCCACGCCGTCTTGTCCGGTTCAGTGCCCGATTTTCCTGCAATTGTTCCTGTACCGCCGCAAATAGGTCGCAATCAACCAATGCAGGTACAGCGATACTTTGCCATTGATCCGATGACAGTGTCTTGACGGTGCGACTCATCGGCAATCGCTGGTGTCGTTGTGGGCGTAGGCATGCGTGGAACGCCTCGTATCTGGTTTTGCCAAATGCTGCCTGCCCAGCATACGCTGGATTTTTTAATATACCCCAGACTGTGGTGCGATCCCACCACGTCTTGCCCCGGGCCGTTAGTATGTGCTGTTCCTCTAGTCGACGGCATACCTCACCAATTGTCGCGCGTTCATGTCCGACCCAGGCGAAGATCTGTCGCACTACCCGAGCATCTTCTTCCACGACCTCATAACGAGCGCAACCACCCCCATCGTGTACGCTGACATAGCGATAACCATAGGGTGCTCCCGAAAGTACGCTCACTTGCCCAGTTTGCGCTTTGTGACGCTTACCACGGCGGCTGCGCTCAAGAATCTTTGCACGTTCGTATTCGGCCATCATACCTTGCACCTGCAAGAGTAGTTCATCTTCGGGGGTCTTGCCGATACTGTGGTTAAGGAAGATCACCTCTACACCTGCACGCTGCAATTCATCGATCAGCAGGACCTGATACGCATATTTGCGTGCCAGCCGATCCGGAGAATGAACATATAATCTATCGACCGCCCCTAATGCAGCCGCATCACGCAAACGCTCGAGTGCCGGCCGCATTAAGTTCGCACCACTCCAACCGTCATCAACGAATTCGCGGTCCGCGGTTGACACACACCCATCGATTTGCATTCGTTCACGTAGCACGGCTAATTGGCTGGCGATAGTTTGCGCATTGGCCTGCTGGTCTGAAGAGACACGCGCGTACAGAGCAGCCTGAATTGGTTTCATCACTTGGCCCTCCTGTAATTCCAGGTTGCTAGCCGCAAATCCTGCGTAGTAACCGCGGAACGCCAAATGCGAGGACGCCGGATGATTGGCACAACGCGAGCATAGGCGTCGATCAAAGGCTGCACGCCAACTCGGCTTGGTTCAAAGCCGATTGTGACAATCAACTTGGGGCGACGCATGATCGCCTCCCGCTCTTTACTGTAACCGACAGTTCTACTAGTGGGTCATTTGGCAACTAGCTCGGCTTAAGTATTGTTGCAACTTGCTGGGCCGGCGTCGTATAGGATGCCGAGTAAAGGCTCCCGATCCGCCGAGGGCATGTTGGCGTTGGCGGTAGCGCATCCGGCGCGCATGCCGTTTGCCACCCCAATGGAATGGCGTAGGCGCCCGATTCCATCCATTGACCGTCGCTTCGAGCAACGCAATAATTTGCTTCGGGGTTTGCGCATACTGCCCGGCCAGCGCACGTCTAACAATAATGCGTTGCACTGACTCCGCCATATTTAGCCATGATCCACTTAACGGCGTAAATAACGGCATCACTCCATGAGAGAACAACCATCCGATCAGGTCAGGTGTCCAATGCCCCCGGAGGTTGTCCCAAATCAGAAGCAGGCGTAATGTCGGAAGCACCGGTGGCAACGTAATGCGGATCTCCAACCCTTGTTGCCACGATTCCCACGCGGCGTGAGTCACGTTCGCATCTGTGTTAGGGGAAGGTTGAGGCAATCCTTCCAGAATCGCGGCCAGTTCTTGCTGCAGCCAGGGATGAAGTACCGCATTGGTGGCATGGGTGGCGCCGCGTGCGCGTACCTCGCCACTGCCTGGACAGAACAAGGTCAATAGCTTGGCCGTACCGTTGCGTACGTACTCATGTGGCTGCTGTTTGGGTCGGCCCTGCTCAGCCCAGCTTTGCCCAGCATAAGGACGTGTTGAGTATGGACCGGCCTCATCTTCTGCCCAGACCGCCAAGCCTAATCGGGCTCCTTCACAATAGGCCCGCTCAATGAGATTTTTTTTTAGCTTCTGCATCGGGATCGCAGACCGTCACAGTGCCGCTACAACGTACGCGTACCGCTTTACCAGTGTCACACCAACTGCGCGCCGCCACCCAGCGAAAGCCTGCCGCATGCAATACCTGAGCAATGGTATAAGTGCTGACATTCGGTAGCCCATCGGGAGCACGGCGCAAAGCGTTACGCAGTGTCATCAAGGACCAGGTTGCCGTGCCATCTTGTTGAGGGTCGGGTGTGCGTCTGGCCTCAGCCAGAATCCGTTCCCGCGCAGCGGTGTCATAAGTCGGTTTGGGGCCGCCCTTACCATGGGGTTCAAGCGCAGATAATCCATCCTGATTGAAGCGGGCTACCAACTTGCTGACCGCTTCGTCGGAACGCCGTCCGACTAGCGTGGCTGCATCAACATAGGTCTTGCCCTCGGCAACAGCCAACAACTCCCGGGCCCATGTCACCACATCAGCGCGCTCACTACGCGCATGAACCAATTGTTCCAAAACCTGCCGCTCTTCATCAGTCAGTGAGCGTAGTGGATGTTTCCGGACGCGACTCATAGTGGCCTCCTACAGCAATCTTAGCGTTCGACCGTCTTATCCCGCTTTCGTTGCCAAATGACCCACTAGTGTGGTGTCCCGCAAATAACTTTACAAAGTCGCTCAACTTTTTGCAGTATTGAGTCGGCGGTTGCAGTCCAGACGAACGGTCGCGAGTGGGCGTTGTACTGCTCAACAAAGCTGTCGATCTTG
>NZ_JACYXF010000064.1 GCF_015352985.1 Noviherbaspirillum malthae
CCTTCCAACAAAGGCCGAACTTGGTCAAACTGTTCACGACTGATATCGCTTGGATAATACTTCCTGCTCATTCCGGATCAACCTCATCACAAACCCGGCTTGGACAAAAAAATATCGATCACGTTCTAAGTTTCTGCCATGCGATAGTTCGCCGCCATCGTTCGTCATCCCCTCCGGTGAGCCTACTGAGAAGTGCTGCTGCGTTCGGATCCTTCGTATGGGACCGATCATCAATTAACAGGACGATGTGATGTTTAGCGGAAACACTTCCGCCATTACGCCCTGTGCCGCTCTCAAGGCCCGACATTATGCGTGGAATGTGTCATCCTGTTTCACAATATTCGGTTGACCGTAACCAGCTCCTTCTAAGGACGAGCACTTGACATGCTTGCGGACGACAGCTGGTCAAAACTTAGTACTTAAAACTTCCCAGAAAAAGGGTCAAGGTCGAACGCTGTCCTTCGGACGATCTTATAAGCCTTCAGCCATCTTTTTAGATTTGTTGGGTCCTGAAGCGATTCCACGTCCTCCTTCAAACCATCAATGTCTTCCCGAATCTGGGCGATGTCTCTTTCAAGCACGGTGACCGCCATGGTCGGCGACAAAGCTCCATAGGGCGGAAAATCAAAATGCGTCCGGAAGGACATCTCGACCATGTCGAGTTCGTGCTGCAGTTCCGCTGACTGCTCCTTCAAGACCTTGTTGTAGTGTTTCAACCGATCTTCCGAGATGGAGTTGATCGCGGCCTGGTCGATCTGCTCGATTTCCAGTTGCAGCTCCAATAGCGCGAGCAAATCGTTGTTGCTGTAGGCGCTATTGACCCTTTGCATCAGCTCGGTTTTACGGGCCCGCTCCTCTGGGTCCGGCTCTTTGTCCGGATGCAGCGTGCTGGCCAGTTTTCGAAACACTTCCCGTATGGACTGGCTTACCTGTTGCGCTTCAGCTTGCAACCGCGCTTCCTTCGCCATTGCTTTGGCTGATTTCTTCCGGCTGCTACGCGAAGCGGGTGGGTTTTCAAAATCCTGCGCATCTTGATGCAATTTTTCGTGCAGCTGCCTGCTGATCTGGTCGATGAAATCATCAGGGGTGCGCATGTCAATATCGTCTCCTAGTTCGACACCCAACATCCGTTCCATCATGGACTTGATCTCTTGATTGTCCTGTTCTTCTTCCGCGTCGTAATCGGAGCCACTGTGCCGGTTATAGATCTCCTTCAATTCCTCATGCTCACCAGAATCAAGCAGATCGGCGGCCATTGCGCAGATAAGGTGTTGCAGCTTGGTTCTGTCGGTCTTGCTGAATATCTTGTCGGCATAGAGCCGATCGAAGATGTGCACGAGCTGGACACGGTAGTCGTCAAAGCTTTGCAGGAGCGGATCGAATTCTCGTGCATACTTTTCCTGATAGAGCGGGATGGTCGTTTGCCAAGCGCTGAGCTCCTCACGCTGTTTGGCAATCTTCTTGCTCAGCCGATTGAAGGTTTTTTGCGCGTTGGACAAGGAAGACGTTGCCTTTTGCTCAACGATGCGAACGTTGCCCGAGGAAGAAACCATGGCGACACACCACTACGATTGAAACGGCGAATGTACCGCAAATGAAGAGAAATGCAAGTAGGGTGGCGGCATGAGCGTCTGGCGTCACATGCTTCTGTCTTGCCATATCACTGGCTGGGGCTGCATATAAGGGGACAGGACCTTGTAGACAAAATTGTTTTCCGGACAAGCGGACAAAAGGGTGCGGATTTCACCATGCGTCATTGCGTTTTGCCTTTCAGCTGCCGCAGAAGCCTCCATGAGCGCCGAGTAGGCATCGAGCCCATCTACTCCCGTAATTTTAGTCATTCTCTTGCACGATATGGCGCAGCGCCGCCATACCTGCGACTATCGCGAAGTTGGGTTGCTCGGTCGCATAATTCCGGGCTGCAGGTGCCAGAGTGCGAGGGTGGGCAGGACTTTGGGTGACCAGCTCAATGGCCAGATCGAATAAGCTTGCGTCCTTCGCTGCTGCAAACCACTTACCTTCCTGCCCGGACGATGCGCAACGACATTACGTGGGATGGTTTCAGCGAGCATGCCTGGTGCAATAGCGCGAAACGTCGTCAGATGGGCATACCTTGATTCGCCTCCATAGCATACCGTTTGTACGCTTCTGCTGCAAAACCGGATGGGAGCAGAACAGGCTCGCATGTGCAGCCAATGTCCTGCAAAGGTGCGTTCAATCCGTTGGACTCTTGCGCATAACGAATCCCTTTGGCATTTCTGCCCATGGCGACCAGGGACTTCACGCCCCACCGCCTGTTCGGCCACCATTGAAACCGCGCTTTCCCCAGCAGTGCCAGCAATTGCTGATGCCGGCCAGCTGCATAAAGCGCGCTCAGGCAAGAGCTCGTCCCCTTGAAGTAGCGGAATTCAGTGGCCTGAGGATCCCACGCGCGCTCAACCAAGGGAATGAATTCATCGGCCCATCTGGAGGCAATTTCTGGTGTCGCGCATAGCTCTCCCCAGAAGTCTGCCAGTAATTCAAGATACGGGATCGCGTCATCCTCGACGGCACGCCATAGCCGTTCCAGCCACCGTTGGCGCGTTTCATGCTCTACCTGCGCATTAGCAATGACCACTACCAGGGATTCAATTGCGCGATTGACAGCAGTGCCAATGGCGCCAGACGAACTGTCGACGTGCTCGATTGCCGGTGACAACTTCTCGAGGAACAGGATAGCTCCTTCAGCGGCGAGCACAGGCTCTTTTCGGGCGACTTGTTTGATTTCGGCTACCGCTTCCTTGATACGCAGAATGGCGGGTTGCGACTTCCAGCCAAAAGCGTGGCGCCTAAAGCGTGGGGAGAATTGCCATCTATAGGAAATCATTGAATATGTAGTGGTTTTCTTTCTGCGCACCACTGAAGTCGATGCGGTCTGCGTGCCAAGAGGGCTGTTGTTGCATTGCCGATTGGATACTCAGGATCGGCCTGCGGATAACCATTCTGCCAGTTTCGACCACCTTCGCTGCGTCTGTTTGCCTTTGACCGCCATGGCCAGTGCACGCTTTTGTCCGACCAGCACCACAAGGCGCTTACCACGCGTTATGCCGGTATAGATCAGGTTCCGCTTGAGCATCATGAAATGCTGGGTCGATACCGGAATGACGACCACAGGGTATTCCGAGCCTTGTGATTTGTGGATGGTTGTCGCATAACACAGCACCAGTTCATCTAGTTCGCCGAACGGGTAGCTGACCAGATGATCGTCAAAGTCTACGGTGAGTTCCTGCTCATCGGTATCGATATGTGCAACAAAACCGATGTCGCCATTGTAGATATCGCGATCGTAGTTGTTTTCAACCTGCATGACCTTGTCATGGACGCTGAAGTGGTAGCCAAACTTTTCAATACTGTGTTCTCCGGGCGGGTTCAGCGCTTTCTGCAGCAACTCATTGATGCCGCGGGCGCCGGTCAGGCTCCTGTTCATTGGACAGAGCACCTGGATGTCCCGCAACGGATCAAGTTGGAATTTGTTCGGCAGACGTGTCTTGACCAACCCAACCATCGTCTCTGCAATAGCCTCCGGTTCCTCAGCAGGCACGAGGTAGAAGTCTGACGATTCATCCTTGTTCGGCAGAGTGGGGAAGAGCCCCTGATTGATCTGATGCGCGCTGCGTATGATGCGAGACGTCGCAGCTTGCCGGAACACCTCGGTCAGGCGCACAACGGGCACGGCAGCGGAATTGATCAAATCCGATAGCACTTGCCCTGGACCCACTGACGGAAGCTGGTCGACATCGCCGACAAGAATGACCGCCGCCTTGCTCGGCACTGCCTTGAGCAGTTGATTGGTCAGTGGTACATCGATCATCGAGCATTCGTCAGCCACCAATAAGTCGCAATCCAGCGGAAAGTCTTCGTTGCGTTTGAACTCCCCGTTGGCGGGATTGATTTCAAGCAGGCGGTGAATGGTCTTTGCCTCAAGACCGGTCGATTCGGACAATCGCTTGGCAGCCCGTCCCGTTGGGGCACACAATAATGCACGTACCTGTTTAGCGCGCAGGATAGTGAGTATCGCATTCACCAGGGTGGTCTTGCCGACACCAGGTCCCCCAGTAATGACCAGCATCTTCGACGACAACGCCAGGCGAACCGCCTGCTGCTGGCTTTCGGCAAGTTCAATGGTCAGCTTTTGTTCTACCCATGATATGGCCTTGTCGGCATCGATCTCCTTCCACGGCGGCTGGCCAGACTTCAGCCGTCCCACGTGTGAGGCGATGGCGCGCTCGGCCTGGTAAAGCGCGGCTAGAAAGACACTCGGGATACCGTCGACCGTATCGGCGATGAGGGTACCTTCGGTCAATTCCTGATCAATCGCTTCCTCGATCACGGGCTCGGCAATGTCCAGCAGCTTGACGGCCAGCTTGACCAGTTCACTCCGGGACAAGCCGCAATGGCCTTCGGCAGAGGCTTCTGCCAGCGCATAGGACACACCAGCGCGGGCACGGAGCGGCGAATCCGCCGCAATGCCGATTTTGCGGGCAATGGTGTCGGCGGACAGAAATCCAATGCCGCGGATATCCTGCGCCAGGCGGTAGGGGTTTTCGGTAACAATAGAAATTGCATCCGCACCGTAAGTCTTGAAGATGCGTACTGCACGAGAGGTGGATACGCCGTTACCATGCAGGAAGACCATGATCTCGCGGATGATCTTTTGGTCTGCCCAACCCGCAATGATCTTCTTTGCGCGTATTTCCCCGATGCCTTCGATGTCGCGTAATCGCGCCGGCGTTTGTTCGATCACATCGAATACTGCCGCGCCAAACGCTTTCACCAGCCGGCCCGCATAGACTGGGCCAATTCCCTTGACCATGCCTGAACCGAGATAGCGCTCTATCCCTGTCAGGGTATTGGGGGGCGATATTTTGACGAAGACTGCCTTGAACTGCTTGCCATGTTCACGATCGGTCACCCAGTTGCCGGATGCCGAGGCATACTCGCCAGGCGTTACCATGGGCGTATGGCCAATCAGCGTAACAAGTTCTCGCTCGCCTTTGACTTTCAGGCGTAAGACACAAAAGCCGTTATCGGGATTGTGAAACGTCACGCGTTCCACCAAGCCAGCGAGATGATCCAGTTCAGACCGGGACGCGGGGGAAGTCGAATGAGCGGGCATGGCTGAAGGCGTGCATCGTTTCCATAAGAGATGGCGATATAGTATCGCTTCTTCCGGCAATGTAACGTATTTGCGGACCATCGGCCTCGACTCGCCTTCCATGGTCTATGAGGCGGGATTGACCAACTTGATGAGCAAGTCCGTTCGCTACCTGACTTGGGCATATCGCCCCGGAGAACCGAAGTCGATAATGTACAGGTCTATGCTGCGGCCGTTGTCCCGACAGACCAGTACACGATCATGCTTCATGATTTGCTTGCACACACATTGGTAGTGGAAGGGCAGTGATTGTCCAATCGAGGGGGCCGGCTTTCTGACGAGCCCGCCATTTTTGTTCCTCGCGAAATTCAGTTGATTTCTAAAGGAATGGAGCATTCGGGCTCACATTTTTGTCCTTCATCATTCCCTTATTGATGTTAAGTGGTTATGCTGCTGGCAAATGTTTAACTCAAAGGAGGCCAAGATGCCACTACGCCGTGGAACCGCACAAAAGATTCTGTCAGAACCCGAATTCAAACTCGTTGATGAGAGCTTCACACCAGCTGTCAATGCGCTGAGTGAGAAGGCATTGGGTCAACGGATTGAACGCTCCCGCAAGCTCCGTGATAAGTATCAGGCCTTGGCCGAGCGTCAGCAGGCCAAGATCGGCACTGCAACATCAAAAGGTGGAAAAGCGGGAGGTCAGGCAGCGGCAAAGTCACAGCTGAAGGACACGCTGTACAAACACCGCATGCTGAGCGAGACGCTCGCGCGCTTCGAGAAGACATCGAACGCCAATGCGAAAGGCAGTGTGGATAAGGTTAAGGTCGCAGCAGTTAAGAAGACCAGTACAAAAAAAGCGGTGAAGGCGCCAGCTGGGAAGGCAGTAAAGAGCACCCGATCGGGCGTACGGGCTGCCTCAACGAAACCGGTGACTAAGTCCTCTGCCAGCACAGCCAATCGCCCCGGTAAGAAGTCGAACGCAACCTTGAGCCAAGGTACGGCAGCCAAGAAGGTCGCCACTAAAAAATC
This sequence comes from Noviherbaspirillum malthae, assembly GCF_015352985.1. Taxonomy (GTDB): domain Bacteria; phylum Pseudomonadota; class Gammaproteobacteria; order Burkholderiales; family Burkholderiaceae_D; genus Noviherbaspirillum; species Noviherbaspirillum malthae. Next base: position 6,167 of record NZ_JACYXF010000064.1, read on the forward strand.
TGCTGCGAAAAAGGCTGCTCCAGTAAAGGCAGTACCAAAGAAAGCGCCCCGTACCCGTGCCAATAAATCCAGTACTGCTCAGCGAAGAAACGCAACCACATCCTGACGCTGCAGCAAGCCGCTCGGTCCGTATGACGTTTGAGCATCGGGAGCTGTGTCCAGGCTACGTTCGCTGCAACCAATCCCGTTATCGATTCTGCGAGCGTACCGAGACGGCACTGTAAGTACTAATGACGATGGACGTCAGGTCGAACACGCATGCGTAACGAGCTCTTGCTTCATCGACACTCGATTGCGTCCTCCCTGCTTGGCCGTATATAAGGCGGCATCGGCACGCGTAACAAGCGAATTGAGCGTGTCTTCCGGTTGCTGAGTCGCTACGCCGATGCTCAAGGTCACGCCTGACAGTAATGCATGAGATTGTTCAATTCTAATGCGAAGCCGATCCGCCACCGCAGCCGCGCCTGACGGGTTGGTTTCTGGCATTAGCACGGCGAATTCATCACCGCCCATACGGCACAGTGAATCGATGCTGCGCAGTTCCTGCTGTACCTCGTGCACAAAGTCTTGCAGTACACGGTCGCCAGCAGCGTGGCCAAGCATGTCATTAACCGGCTTGAAGTTATCCATGTCGATCAGCAGCAGCGACATCGGCCTCCCAGTGCGCACCACGCGTGCGATCTCGCGGTTTCCAATGTCGAAAAAAGCGCGGCGCGATAACGCCCCAGTCAGGAAATCATGGTTCGCCGCATGCTCGGCCAGTAGCAGAATGCGCCGATGCGCAATCAATAGGGCGCCGAAGGCCAGTACCGGCAAGGCAAAAGCGCCGGCAGCAAGGATGAGTACGTTCCAGCCCGATGGTTCCAGCAAAGATGCAGGCGGGTTGTCGGCAAAGACCTGGCGCAGCACACGGTAGATGTGGCCGGCCGCAATCATGCTGCACATCGCCAGAATGAAGAGTTTAGGATAGTAGGGGCGGCGCCATTCAGCCCTCGATCGCAGCAACGTGTAACCGATGGCACCTGCGACGCCGGCTTGATACAGGGAGGCTATGACTGTCCTGGCCAGGAAAGAATCCTGCACATAATGAAAGTAGCCAACGGCTGCCGTTAATCCGGCGACGACGGCCGCAAGGGTGCGCGTATTGGCCAGCCGCCCGAACAGGCGACGGTAACCGACCAGGACCGCCGCCGATGCAGCGGCATAGACGCCGTTGGCCACTTCATAGGCGAAGAACGGGGACAACTCGCGACCATAGGCGTACAGGATGTTACCGGCCATACCCAGCACACTGGCCAGAATAATCTGCCGGATTCCTTTTACGCCGTTCTCCCTAAAGGAAAACAGGACAAGGAAGGTAACAAAGCACAGCAGCGAGGCAATCAGGAAGACTTGTTGGGTACTTAACATAAGCGATGGCGGACACAGGTGGTCGACGCCAGAAAACGGATGGATGGTGCGCAACGCAATTATCCTAACATAGGCGCATTTCTCTTAAGCAATACCCTGCAGTACAAGTTACGTTGCTCGACAATAGGCGGCAGTAGGAAAAGGCACGTTCGAATGGACGTGAACAGCGGCTCCGACTTGCGACTTCAAATTCAAAAATCGCTGCAACCTATTGTCAAAGAAGGGTTTTTCCAATAATCCACATTGTCTGTGGACAACTTTGTGAATAACCGGGGGTTGACACCGAAAACGCTCAAGTACCATGCGGGTTCTGGCTAGATTGCCTTCTTCTTGAGCATCTTTTGGAACTGATATAAATCAATGACTTACGGAGAGTGTGTCGTTCCTATGTGCAAGATCTTATAAATAACAAAAGATATTTTTTAACACGCTGTTGAATGTGCACAACCCTAGTGCGTCGATAGAATGTCAAGTCCCAAATAGCGTATTTAAAGCGATGGGAATGACGAAGCCCGCTACCGCAATGTGCTTGTTGAAATCGGCGGCTAGACAGGCCGGGCGATCTCAGCCAGTGCAGCATCGATACAGCCACGCATCGCCCGACCCGTCATGTAGGTGCGCAGGGATGGATTTCTTCTTGCGGCAGCGGTCAGCGAGCGATCGCTGTCTCCTGGCAGATCCGGATTGGCACCCGCGCTAAGAAGATAATCAACTGCCTCGATGACGCCGCGCTGTCCCGCCTGGAAAAGCGCAGTTTCGCGTTTTTCATTGAGCACGTTCACATCGGCGCCCGCGTTAATCAATAGGCGCATCTGGTCCACCCGCCCACACCGTGCAGCCCCGAACAGGGGCGTCTCGCCTTGCTTGTCACGTGCTTCTGGATCCGCTCCCGCAGCCAACAGCGTCGCAGTCATCGCCGCCGTTGTTGCCGCATGCAGAGCCGTAACCTGTTTTCCGCCAAGAGCATTGAAATCAGCGCCGGCATCTAGCAGGCGTCGCACAATGCCTGACTTGCCGTGCCGCGCTGCCATGATGAGTGGTGTGTCTATGTTTGCGCGGCTGACGTTGACATCGTCGCCGGCGTTAATCAACCAGTTGACAACCTCGTCGAGGCCCATGCCGGCTGCCAGATGGAGGCCCCGCAGCCCTCGTTTATTGTGAATGCGCCAGTCAATGCCGCGCTTGAGCAGGAAAAGCGCGCAGTCTGCGCAGCTGGCCTGAATGGCATGGAATAGGGCGGTTTGGCGGAGACGATCGACGGTGTTGATGTCCACCCCACGCTCATCCAGCAGCAAGGCGATCGTGTCGACCGCCCCTGCCGAAGCAGCCGCGAGGAAGCTTTCGTTGTCGTTGCGTTGCCGGGTTTGGTGATCGGTCTCGAGATTCATGGGTAGTGGGCTTCTGTTTAGGTAGAGGCGGGGTGAAGGTGAACGGCATATCCCAACAAAAGGTGGACAGGTCCTCTTGGTTGCGTTCATCAATCATCTATGACAACAGCTAGCGGAAAAAATCCCCATGATGCAACTTTTGCAGTCACTGTGCGACCGCATTTCGGGATACACCGACATCTCAATGACTATTTAGCAAGTATGGCGGCAATTCCATTAGTGCCAGACGAGGCATCGCAAGACCTGACCGGTAAAAATCGAATCAGGTACGGGCCCCTTAGCAATGCAGAGCGACTTGACGGTCCCGGGCTTTGGATCGCTCCTGGCGAATCCAATCCTGCGTGGTGGCAGATTGCGGCTGGCGGGCCTTCGAATCCAGGTATTGGACATGCTGGTCGAGGAGGCCGCATTCCTCAGTCGCGGACTGGGGCCTCCCCATTGTTACAACACTTTGTCGGCCACCATGCTGTCCTTCGGCGGCTTTGCGCTGCGCCATCAGCATTAGTAAATCAGCCTTCGGAGGACTAACGATTCCGCCAGAGTCGTGTAACACGACGGTTTTTGTTTGCGTACCTTCGGGGCATTCGCTATTCGAATAAGTTGTTTTGCCATCGACAGTACATTTCCTGATCCCGTGTGCAGACGGAGGAGGGATGGCTGCAGCGTCAGACGCATTGCCCTCAGGTTGACGATCTGTTCGAGAAGTGGAAATGTTGCGGTCCGTGATGTTCCTCGGTTGCTCAGGCGCCTTTTGCCATGAGGGCGTAGAGATCGAGGTCGACCTATCCAGTAACCATAAGCCGCCGCCAACGATGGTGATAGCGAGTACGGTTGATACCACGATGTCTTTTTGTAAACGCATGTTGAGGACTGCCTTATCGCTTGCCTGAGTGCAGATCTAACAATTAGAGCGCAAAGGTAATGGACGCGCATCCCACAAATATGAGACGCACGGAGGGTTCAGTGAGCCTGGGAAGGACTGTAGCAAAAATGCCGCACGAGATGACAAAAGAAGTAGCTTGTCATCAAAACACGCTACCCTTACACCCGTCTAAACTTGCACAGCTACACAGGGGATCAGGGTGAGTGCCATTGGATGGATCACAGGAGTCGTCACAGTTGCCCTGATAGGAGGAGCTGCCTGTCTATGGTTGAGCCGGCGTCGGACAATGGGAGAGCGAGCAGGTTTCCGCGGCTATCCCCGTGGTGGAGAAATGGGCGATTTGAACCGGTTACTTCAGGAAGGCGTGATTTCGCCGGACGAGTACGAATTACTCAAGCGCCGCATACTGGCCGGGCAAGTGTACTAGGTCAGACCACAATAGGGTCTCTGTGTCCTTTATCTATTTTGCAGGGCAACGGCCACCTATTTGTCGAACGGTTTTACTACTTGGTTTCACAGTTTTTTCTGCCGCCGACCCGCACTCGAATGAAACTGGATAGGGCTCTCGTTCATCTTATTATCGTGCCTCAAGCAACTGGAGCGGCTCCTTGCGACAGGATAAGCGGGCGACTATGAAACGCCTCTACAGTGGATACGTCAACACCTAGTGCGAAGTTTATCCCGTGGCCCGGTCAGGCTGCGGGTCTTTTTTCATTTGTATGCACTCAGGGACGACCAGCCGTCTTTGGATCGATGAATCCGATTTACAATCAGAAGCAACAACAGACGTCGTTCCCTGCTGCGTCGGACTTGGCCGTTTGATCGCGCGGCGGCAACAACGTTGTTCAACATCCCTTGCGGCATCATCTTCTCGTCCATCGGTCATAATCAGTCATTAACCAATACTTGCCTCTTTGCTTCGCTAAGCTATACTTTGCTTCGTCGAGGAGGAGACCAAGTATTACCGACTCGATAGATCGTTCCTGGACCAGCTAACAATTTCCATACTGGTCAGGTTCATTCCGCACACATGGGAAAGATTGTTATGGCAACAGGTACCGTCAAGTGGTTTAACGATTCCAAGGGTTTCGGTTTCATCACACCAGACCAGGGTGGAGAAGATCTCTTCGCCCACTTCTCTGCGATTCAAAGCTCGGGCTTCAAAACCCTCAAGGAAGGCCAAAAGGTTTCCTTCGAAGTCACAAAGGGTCCGAAGGGCATGCAGGCGTCAAATATCGTCCCCGAATAAGCTTGATTATTGAGCCTGCCCTGATCAGGGTAACGAGATCAGGGTGGGTGGTTGGCTCGTTTTCAGGCTTAGAAGCCTGAAAAGGGGGATTTTTTGCCAAGGACCGAGTACATTGACCAACGGTCCTTTGCACTTAATGGATTACCGTTTTCTTTGAGTAAAGCCGCGCACGAGCGCTACCTTCTGCCTTGATATCCCCGTTTTTGGCCATGACACTCAGCGCGTTGGACATCCGCTGCGTCAGCTTCTTACGGTCATCCGCGTCCGGCTTGATGCCAAGGGCGTTGATCGCAGCTTTCAACACCTCGGAGGCCGGCTGAGGCGTATCAGTCAACAATGTTGGCCAGAAATCCTTGCCAGTGGACGGCAATTTGGATTGCTTTGCGCCTTTGGCGGCAGTAGCCTTCGGCGTATCGGCAGTTTTTCCCCTGGCTTTGGCTGGGGCTGCGGTGCGAGTTCTTGCGCGACTGCCTGTTGCCGGCGTATCGAGTGTGGTGAGTGTCTCCAGCACGCCTTCAAGATTTTCAACAAGCTTGGCGTAGTACTGCATGCCTTGACGTGCATGGTTCAATTCTTGTTCGATGGCTTTCGCTGCAGGTCCGAGATTCGCCATGGTGAGAGTCTCCATTTAAGTGAACGTTGCGTTAATTTAAGTTCCGTAATGGACAATTCCTTATTACGCTTTGTTCAGCGGCGCGGCGTGATAAATCTCAAGTATCGGCAGAGCCAGCTCTATTTTGCTACCCGATTGGCAGTTCAAGCACCTAGGAGAGAACTTAGGACGAAAAAAACCCGCAGACCAAGGGCTGCGGGTTCAATCCAATTCAAGGAGAGTTGGAGGAGACAGGTGTTACTATACTGCTCTGCATCATCACTGTCCTCTTTATTCTTGTTATAAGAGATATACGGTATGGTAATAAAGCAATCGCTATCTACCGGCTCAGTCATGCGGTAGGCGGATAACACCCTCTCCATCGGTCCCTTGGTTTCTAACGTTTAGACTACGGGCCGGGGGTTACACTCAACAATGAATCTTGAAAATTCCTGTATCACGATGCCTTCTCTCGACACCGTTAAAGCCGCTTGCCAACAGGCGCTGGAAGACGCTAAACAGCGTGACGACTGGCAGGCCTCATATTGTCGGGTTGTCGATCCGGCGTCTGTTCTCGAACTCGTCGCGCAAATTGAAGCTGCCCTTGATGAAAACCTGCCTGCGGAGCGGGCCGCCTTTGTCAAACTGGTGCGCGATCTCACTGGATATATCAAGCTGGCGACGGGCGACAAGCCTGATCCGGTACGCGACGACCTGTTATTGCAGGCCAAGGAATTGGTAGCCCAAGCAGGGCGCTAGCCGACGTTACGCTACCGAACGCCGTTAGCCATGCTGGCCAGCAGCCAGAGACGACACCAGGTTGCGTAACTTTTCACGCGCATGATCAAGTCCGTACTCACGGCGCCAGCGGCTAAGGTCGACAAAACCAGCAGCGCCAAGGGCACATGCGGCAATACTGATGCCTTGGAAGGCCGTGCTATCCAATTCACTATCCAGGACACGGATGCAGAGAAAGGGAACGGCCTGCGCTTCCGACTTGGCTTTGGCGAGCCGAAGCAAATCGAACATCTTACTTTCAGCAAAGTGCGTACCGCAGACGATGACATCGAACGGCCTCTCCAGAAGACTTTCCGCATCCGACATCGAGGTGCAGAAGGTCAACGAAAAATGGTCATGCCATGCCTCTTGCACCAATGGAATCACGCCCGGCACTTCCGCTACCAGTACGTTCGGCCGTGTATTTTCCATGTGATGCTCTTATTGTTCTGGGACAGCATGTCTCTCCTTATCGGTGCACCATACGCGATACTCATTTCTCGAACGATCGTGCTATCCTTGCACATTGGCTCGACAGAGCGCCAAAGCGTATTTGCGTTGATGTAACGCTACCTTGATTTACATGAGACGTCGGTACGGTAGCGAACGCTAAATACCACCTTGGCTGCACGTAGGAACTTAATTAAGCCGTTTATGCCCATAAGCAGAAGACACGGCGCCGACACGGCCAAGATGTATGCGCGCCGGTCAGGCACGAACACCTGATTCATTGAAGACCTCCAACCTATACTGAGAAGTCATGCCTCGCAAACCCGAACCGGTTGCTGCTCCCGCCGTTATCAAGTGGACAGAAGATGAATGGGAATTGATCGCCAGGCGGCTCCTTGACGTCAAAGGCCGTGAATTATTGCAGTCAGCGCAGTTGGACGAAGTCAAGGCCAAAGACGTCTTCCTGGCGCAGGATGATGCGTTGCCGGAAGATCGGCATCGCAAACTGATTTCGATATCGCAGGGTTTCCAGGCGATTCGGCAGCGACTCCACGGTATCCTGCAAAAGGTAGGAAGCTCCGCACAGGATGATCTGTTCTCTGGATCACAGCAAGCCGGTATCGCTAATGATGCAACGCCCGCTGCAACCGTAGCGGATGAGCCGCAGCAGCGTAAAGCCCGTAAAAGCAGTAGGCAAGTGCAAATCACCGATGCCGAACCGAGTGTGGCCCCAACGCCGGAAAGCGCCACGAGCAGCAACGATGACGCATCTTCGATATTGCCAAATGCAGAGGAGCAAACAAGCCGTGTTCTGCCGCCTCCTGCAGCAGGACAGCCGGCAAAACATCACGCCGACAGTGCTCCACAGCCAGCACCCCGCCAGAGCCATGTCAAGGAGACCAGAGCCCGAACTCAGGCAGCTCCAGCACCTTTGCCAGCGGCCGGTGGTGATTTCATTGAAATGGCACGACCATTCGTGTCGATGTTCTGCCAGGAGTTGGCCAACGCGCTGGTTAATAAGCTGATGGAGCAGGGCGGAACTCACGTAATGTCGTCGTTGTTCCAGACAGCCCTCAGCGGGGTAGGTCAGTCCTCAGCAAGAGAGCAGTCGCGCAGATACGAAGAAGAAGGTAAAACTTCGTACGCGCGGCCCTCGTATCAGGATGAGCCAGGAATGGTTGCCGAGCTACCGCCGATCTCAAGCCACGCACACGATGATGAAGATGGTGAGCATGCAGAATCGGATGTGCAACCGTTGTTTGATCCAAAGCTGCCACCATCAGCCAACAGTGCATTCAAGCCCATGATTGCCCTGATCGGCACCAGTCCACGTGACTTCGAAGACCTTCAGCAATACTATCCGCAACTGGAATTGAAAATGGTACCGCTGGAAGAGCTTCGTACGGCGCCCTCTCTGCGTAGCTGCCAGCGCATGATGGGGTTGCGGGAAGACATACCAGCTCCGGCAGACGAGTACCTGAGGAAGACTTTCAGAAACCGGTATCTGCGAGTCATCGGAGGTATCAACCAGGTACGTGAACAGCTCAATGCCTGGTTGTCCAACCCCGGCACCATCAATGAAAAGCCGCGGTGGCCACGCAAACAGGGCAACCCCAATGGCAAAGGGCAGGGAACAGGTTTTCCGAAGAAGCGGCAGTTTCGCCGTCCTAAACCTACGCCGTAATCCGGCTCACTAGGTTCATGCGCGGCTGCCGATGCGTTACGACACAGCGTTTGCAGCCGCAGTGATCCTATACATGGTGTCGCCAGAAGCTAAGACATCATTGGAACAGGCGGATCTAATTAGAGAGCGACGGTCGACGGAGGCACGCCGGTAGCGGAAGGCTGGTAATTCATCGGTTCTAAATCGTCGTCTTCATTCCACCGCTCCCATAGCATGGGCAAGGCGCGAGCTACATAGACAAGTGATGGCTTGGCGCTCACCGTTGTCGCGCAATGCGGACATTCAATGACGCCCACACGCATGCCGCGGCCACCAAAACAAGGACTGAAGTGCTCGACTTCATAGAGTCGACGGCATAAAGCATTGCTGCATCTTTCCAGATGAACCGACATGCATGCCTCCGTTATACGTTCTTGTTGAATCGTGCCGTGTAATTCAGGATACATCGTATTTGACGGAACGCAAGCTGTAACTTTAGGTACCACATCGTGCTCGTTGAGCCCAAGGAAGTGCAACGATTAAACCGTTGCTGGTTTCATATTGCCAGCTGATACAATCGTCCATCGCCTAATACTTCGCCTCCCATGAACGAAGACTTGATCCGTCGGCTTAAAATTTGCACTTCGCTGCCTACACCGCCGTCAACAGCAGTGCGCATCATCGAACTGGCAAACAGCCCGAATGCCAGCCTGATGCAGATTGCCGATGCCGTGGCGTTCGACCCGGCGCTGGCGGCCAAGATGCTCAAAGTGGCTAACTCGCCGCTGTATAACTCCCGCCGATCGGCCAGTAATGTGCGGCAGGCGATCAGTCTTCTCGGCACACATGCGGCGATCACTATTGCGCTATCGTTCTCTCTCGTAGGAGGGCTGAAATCTTCCCGTCAGAGCAATGAAGCGCAATTATTCTGGCAGCGTTCCATCCTGTCCGCACTGGCATGCCGGGTGTTGGCACAACATTTCCGGCTGCCCGCCGACGACTTGCTGCTAGCTGGCTTGCTGCAGGATATCGGCATCCTTGCCATGCAAACGGCGTTAGCGGAGAGTTATACGCAAGCCACCGCTGGCGCGGCAGACCACGACCAGCTCTTACTGGCAGAACGCGCCGCGTTCGGCTCCGGCCATGATGAAGTGGGGTATTGGCTGCTGAAACGCTGGCACCTGCCGGATCACCTCGCGGTGTCATGCCTGACCAGTCATATCGAGCCCAAAGGTGAGATTGCCGTGAATCCGAATAGCTGTGTCGCCGTGTCTGGCTATCTGGCGGACGTCTTCCTCAAACCAACCGACCCAGTGGTGACCCTGCGCGCTACCAATGCCGCTGCCAAGTGGCTTGGCATGGAAGCGCAAGCACTCACCAACATCATCGACGGCATGCGTGAAGGCGTCAAGGAAGTTGAAGATCTCTTTGATCTGCCCCTGGTGGAGGCCTCACAAGCCGACGCGCTGGTCGCCGAAGCCAAGGAGCTGATCTTTATCGCGAATCTGCGACAGTCTCGCGAAATGGAAGAGCGGGCACAACGCGACGCGCTGACCGGAGCACACAATCGCGCTTACTTCGACGATGCGCTGGGCAAGGAATTCGACCTCGCAGTGCGGCATGGCTGGCCGTTGTCAGTCGCCATGCTCGATCTCGACTATTTTAAACGCGTCAACGACACCTATGGTCACGCCGTGGGCGATGCGGCCTTACAGTCGGTGACACACGTCATCCAGTCGCAGATTCGGAATGGCGATATCTTTGCACGATATGGCGGCGAAGAGTTTGTGCTTCTCTTTCCAGGTACACCAGGAGAAGCGGCTGCGAAGGTGCTGTCACGGATCCGCGAAACTATCGCCTCCTTCCATCACACGGTCGATGCGGATACGTCATTCAAGGTGACGGTCTCTATTGGACTGGCTTCGCATGGCAATGGGCAGGGCGCCACCCGATCTGGAATGGACCTGGTCAATGCAGCCGATCGGGCGTTGTACCTGGCAAAGGCGCAGGGGCGCAATCAACTAGCGCAGGCAACGTTCTAGTTACACGTTGGCGTTAATAATATTGCACTGCCCGATGACAAAACCGGGAAATTGATAGAGAATCGCCGTGCAGTATAAAAATCCAGTCCCAAAGAGGACGGCAGGAGACACGTAAAAGCCCACAGTACATTGTGCTGTGGGCTTTTGCCTTTTCCGATGTTATAAGTAACAGAAATGTCTGTCATTCGCACTTGAAAGAAGACAGTACTGTTGTACACCGGTACTATATCCTTGTCTCCTCCAACTCTTCTTGAATTGGATTCGCCCGCAACTTCCGCAAGGACTGCGGGCTTTTTTCTTTGTGCCGCTGCTGGCACAGGCCCGGTTGGTGGAGGAGTGGTTTGATCTTTTTTATCGGACGAGGCGCAACGGCGCGCCAAAAGGATAGCAATTGGTCATTGAACCTTGTGACAAGATCGATATCGCGCGCATTCTGATCGAACGCATTGATGGCGTCGTTATGCAAGCCCGTGTCAGTACATTGGTGCTGGCTAATGCAGTGCTGGAACGCTGGGCGGCAGATGCCCCGGAAAAGGGTGAAGGCCAATGCCAGATCCAGATCGTATTCGAAGACGGCTTTCAGTACCGTAGCCGGATCGGCTTGAAACGCTCACAAAAGCGTATCTCGCTGGCCAAGCTGCTACGCCAGCAACTGCTCGCGATGACCAGTCCGCAGCCTTACAGGCGCAAGAAGAAGGACGGCGGCAGCATTACCATTGAAGCTCCTTACTTTGCACTACCGCTGACGGCCGACGCCATGCTGGCAAGGTACGATATCTAGAGCAGGACGGAGCAGGGCAGTACACGAAGGAATGAAAGACGATGGCACGCACTAACAACGATGCGCTGCAGGCGACTTATCTGAATGATCTTCGCAAGCAGCGTGCGACGGTCATGGTGTATCTGGTCAACGGGATGAAGCAGATGGGCATGATCGAGTCGTTCGATCAGCATGCCGTGTTACTGCGCCAGGGTACAGGTACACAACTCGTCTATAAGCATATGGTGGCCAGCATCATGCCGGCAACGAAAGCCCAGCATATAGCGCCACCGACTCCAGCCAAACGCCTGGTGAATCGGTTAGAGCCGAGCCCGGTGCCTGTGGTGACGCGCAAAGCGACGCGCAGGACCATTGTTCGGGAAGACTAGCGCAGTCACGGCATGGTTACCGCCGTAAGACCATGTAAGGGGAATATGGTGCTGGTATTGATTCCTCCCGCCAGCTCCGGTGGATACAGCCTGTTCTTTTGAAATCGAGGTCTCACTCCGATGGCTGCATGGGGTGCGATTGTACATAGCAAGAGAATGGTACTGCCAGTACCGCTATTGATGTGAATCAAGGGCGAGATCGCATCAACTTCCAGTACGCAAACGGCCCGTCAGTAAAGACTAAACGTTCGCTGGCCACCAATCGAAGGCTTCCTGCCGTAAGACGAAGTTCGACTGTGTCTCGTCTAGATAGAAACGGGAAGCCGCTACGCTCCATTGGCCTTCCACCTTGCGGCCGTCATGCAGAATGACGATATACCGCTGGCCGTCTTTCGGTGTGTACAACTGGTCGTGTTGATCGGTACGGGTCTTGAGCTTCATGATGGCTTACCGTGCACCTTCATGGCTTGTCATCAGATCGTCGATGCAAGCGCTGCTATAAGCATCCATATCCAGGAACCGGACTCCAGCTTGAAAGCCTTCTGGAGTGCTATCGCAATAGACCACTGTAGCCCAGGCATTGATGCGTCGGGGACTGTCTGGGACAGCAATCGCGATGGCATAGTTACGGCCGATATCGAGTGGGCGTTGGCTGAGTAGACTTAGACCGTGTCGAGAGACATTGACCGTAATGACGGAATAGGGGCCAACGTCATCCAGGAGTACCTTGGCGTCGAAGGAAAAATGCCGACGGTCTTGCGCGCGCTCTTCAATTGCAGGAGATAAATGCATGCCCCATTGTAATTCCACATGGCATTTATGTTTCAAATATGAAACATTTATTGCGGCGCATCAAACTGGCATGAAGCGAATGTTTCAATAGCCCGCACCTTGGAATATCGTCGTTGTTATTCTATTAAAAAAGCCCGCAAGAGCAACGCTCAAAGCGGGCCATAAAATCCAAACCAAAAGGTTGGGAGGAGACCTAAAGTAGATAGGAATGCTTTTACCAAGTTCAAGTGCCGTTTTGAGTAATTTCTCAACATTGCTCGCATTTGATAGAGAAAGATCATCGGTATAGCGCTCTGATCAAGCTTTGGTTCTCTTGATCGCAAACTAAGCATTTGGCCGTATGGATAAGAATGCAGGTCGGGGAGGGTGGAAACGACGTTGCGCGTAGGAGGCTGCAAAAGGGGCAGGCCGAAAGTGCCTGAAAGTAGGGCAGATACGGTAGAATGACCGTACTGTTTTTTTATACAGTGAAGGCAAATGATGGCGACACAAATGAAACCCGCGAAGGGCGAGATCGATTCCCTGAATCGCTATGGGATTGCCGATGCTGCCAGAACACGCAGCACAGCGCAGATTCTTCGCAATCTCACCAAACCGTCTCCAAAGCATCCGGTACAAGTTCTGGTACCTAATAAGTCGAAAGCAAAGACCCCAGCATAAGTGTGCTGCATAGGGGTTTCCTCGTTTCTTCTGCAATTTGCGACGTTAGCCCGATCAAGCATCCATTGGGGTTTGCAGCGAACGACGCCCATATCACTGCAATAAATTAATAACTTGCGGTCTACCTCCGCCTGTAGCGGCAGATTTCTGGTTCTTTTCTTTCCTTCTCTATTTCACCTGCGTAAATGGTGATAAAACCTCGGTAGCCGCCACGTCGCTGAGGCACTTAAGGGTTGACCTTTCTCAATAACTCCACTGTTGGGTTGGTAAGAAACTACTAAGTACGAGGCGCATCGGCTCCTCTTGAGAGCCAGCACCTCCTATTCGGCGAGCCAGAAACCTAACAAGAGGAGCCAGATCATGCGAAAGGCAGAAGTCGTTAATATTCAGCGCGGCGGGTCTTCCGACATTTCCTACGCTGACTATGACATTACGATCCTGGCGGAAGGGGATTCGTGGTTCTCCTGGGGCGAACTTAATCTCATGCCATCCTCGAATATCCTGGAGCAGCTTCGATTCCCGAAACGGTCGCTGGTAGTGAATTACGCATATGCTGGAGATACCACTCGGCGGATCGTGGACTTCTTCACCAACGGTGCTTTTTTCGTCGAAATGCGATCGCAAAGATATAGTGCGATTCTCCTTAGTGGTGGCGGAAACGACCTCATCGATGCTTTGTATGACCCTACTGCCGACAAGCCACTTATCTTGAAGCGTTCCGAGCATAGCGATCCCTCCAGCCCCAATGCGTACATCGACGCAGAAGCATTGGACAGACTAATGCACTATATATCGGCAAACTTCAAGGCTATCTTTGATTATAGAAAGCAGGAGCCCGCAGCGAATCTGCACACGCCGATCTTTCTTCATACCTACGACTATCCGACTCCGAGGAACGCTCCCGCAGAACTGCTAGGCCATCCGATGCGCGGTCCATGGTTACTTCCGGCGCTAGTAGCAGTCAATGCACCGGAACAACTCTACAACGACATTACACGCTTGGTTTTTGACAGACTTGCCGAAACATTGCTATCCCTCGCTGACGAATCTGAAGGCATATACGTAGTCGATACAAGAGCGTCGTTGGCCCCGGCAGCAGATCATTCGACTGGATCTGACGGAGATTGGCTCAACGAGATACATCCGAATATCCAAGGCTATGAGAAGATCGCTGCTCGAATAGCAGCCGAAATAATCGATATTAGAGAAGCAGTCCCAAGCATGCCAATGCCACCGGTGCTGAAGGCTATGGATAAAACCCATTCCCTTCCTGCTTAGTCTTGATTTATCACCCGCTTAGATGCCAGGAGTATCAATCTGTAGAATTGCACCCACCATTCGCGGCGGGTTCGTTTCGGTCGCTGTTGCCAACTGGCGGCGGTATTTCTATAGTACGCAATCTGATAGATCACAACCTATTTAACATAAAAACAATTCGACGATTTTAAGTATCGACTGATAGATTCATATTATCAACCAAATTGATACACGCGCTGTCGTAGCTAATTGCTTGCTTGAAAGCTGGAGTCAGCTCCACGAAGTAGCATTGGTTGGAAGATCTCCTCGAGGATCATACACTGCGACCCTGTCATTTTCTTCAAGCGTCTCAGTGTAGATAACCAAGTTTGGTTTTCCAGTGAGGGACGAGTTAAAAAGGATGCCTTTGGCTTTCGCTTCAATTACGAGATCGCCAATGATCCAGCTTGGTGGTTCAACGCCTTGATCGAACCATAGATTTCGCCAGTCGCAAAAGAAGTCTTCCCAAATGGCGTCGAACCTTGTGCCGACACCGCCTCTAAAGTCAACGACAGGATTAATCTCAATCGAGTATGACACAAGTGTCGCTGGGGGCATCAATTCCGACTGCTGCTTATACTCAGCAAGTGCCGTGTGCTCATCCAGCGCCAAATAGAGAGCTGGGATACCGATCCGGTTTGCACGTCCTCCATAAGCAGCTGCACCAGCACCGCTGGTTGGCGCATGTGCCCACCTTGGCGTGTGAGCACGGTAGGCAACTGTGCTAAGAGAGGCCAGGATCATCCTGCGGCGCCTCCTTGCAGCGAATCGATATAACGCAGAAGGGCGTCAGTTTTTCCCTCCGATACTAATTCTTGTGCTGTTTTGTACCGAAAAGTTGGGATTGGGTTATTTTTGAACCAGTAGATTGCTTGTTCCACGCTGCCCGACAGATCCGTAGCGGCACGCAGCACACGGATGGTTTCACGCATATAGCGCTGGATGTTTTCAGTTGCTGGTGCGCGGTTGATCGTATTTCGGTGCACGTGAGCTTGATCGGCTAAGGTATTGAGATCAAGCTTCATCACATTAGCGTAGCGTTTCGGAGAGATGGCAGTCGGCACGTCTTTCTCGTCATGCAAGAATTCCATCAGTCCTTCGAAGTTTCTTTCAAACAACGGTGCTTCAAGCGTAGCCATAATGCCTCCAAAAGCAAACTTACTATGCACTATATTTGCACCATTTTCGCAGCATTTCAAGGGCGCTGCCGCGAATGCAAGGCTATGCGCAGGGATTTGAAGTATTCACTTACAACATAGACCTTCATTTATGTACTATTTTACATAAACCTTATTCTATTATTTTGTGAACAGCTAACTATTCCAAATAATATTTGAAATAGTTAGCTTTATGTAAAGTCAATGCGCCGGACTATACATTGAAATTAGCTTTCTAAAAGCGTCTTTCCGTATAATTCTCAGCACACCGCGCTCGCTTATCATGCTTTCTAAGGCAATAGATAAGACTTGCACGCACATCATAGGTTCTACGACCCAGCTTAGAAAAATCAAAGATGTTACTGCCCTAAATCTGTTTTGAAACGCAGCATCTTTTCCAGTTCTTTTGTCGAATCGTCCATACCTGAGCGATCTAAAGTGCAGCCATAGGATCTGAGTAGCCTCCTTACCGCGTCTATGCCATGTTTTTGAAATTCAATCGCCACGGCATAAGAAACCTTCAACAAGTCTGGAAGTATTCTTGGTACGAATATGTCGTGCAACCAAGTCCTCGCCTCTTGTATGTCTTTCCCCTCAACTATAAAGCCTAATGTGTTCCAACTTCCCCAGTGATCTGTATCAAATCCCCAGCGCCTCTTCAACTCTAATCCCGAAAGATCTGTTTGATCCAAAGATCATGGTTAGCGGGCTCAACTATAGAGTCGATTCTCACTCCTCCAGATCCAGGGCGTGAAATCGCCAGTTCAAGGTCTCCAATCTTCGCGTGGCCGCTGAAGAGATCAAAGGTACTAGTTCGCCGATGTTGAGCCTTACCATTGATAAGTACTGCCATATCCAAGCTAACCGTTGCTGCATCCAGTTCTCTTACTGTTACCGCAATCGAAATCCTGCGCGGATTGGCGACCGCCGCTTCGTCAAGCACAGCCTTGATCGGAAGCTCCTGATAGACGGTCGGCATCGCCACAGATACTAATCGGTCGTCCAACCTGGTTGAGCAGACCATTCCGGCTTCGTCGACCATGACGATGAAGCCTCCTACCGCAACCAGGTCAAAGCTGCGGCCCTTCTTGTCCTTATAGATGCCGAGCGATTCGTACTTTGCCGCCGGCGTAAGCGCCACATCGGGGGTCATTGGAGAACTGTCAATGATTTCAATTTGCTTTGGCGTTGTATAGTATTTGACTCCGTCTGCCAACGCGACGTAGTAGACAAGGTCTCCGGGTTTAAGCACATTACCCACGTTGGTTTTCCGATCCTTGGTCACGAGATTGCGACCAGTAGCTACCTGGCCCAGATCACGTAGGGAGGTCACGCGGCTAGCTTCACAGGGCTGCTGGGCCATGTTACCTGCTGAAGGTGAAATCGCCGCAATGGCCGATGTAGCTACGATCAGAGGGAGAAGTGCTGCCAGTTTCATTAAGGTGTTCGCCATACCAAATCTCTCGAAAATGCTGATAGTCAAAGGACTCAACCTTTACCGGCCGTCACTATCAAGAATGTCTCATTCTTAGGAAAAACAGGGGTAGTCACCGCACTCCAGGGGTTTTATGTAATCCACCCATTCCAAGGGTGCGTAAGGCTTGTTTTCTGGTCATAGCCGACTTACGTTGCAGGGTACTGATGGCTTCATATTCCTCATCGTTAAACGCCACTGCGTTATGACCCAATGCGTAGTCCATGGTCCTATTTATAAGCTCGATAATCTTGGGCAGCGCAACATTGTGTCTCTCAGCAAACGCTATGCTGTGACGCACGCCAAAGTCAGCAATAAGTGCAGGTGAAATACCGGCCTTGGATGCAGCAACGAACGTCTGTAATAGCGAATGAAGTAAGCTCTTAGTGTGCTTCTCATGGACTTTCTCGTATTGCAGCAGGTCTTGTATCATCGGATCACCTGTCTCGCAGAAGTCGCTTCCAATAGCCCCCAGTGCGTTCAGCAGATACGTGAGGTGAATTACCCCTCGTTCCGTCATGGCTCGGTCCTTGCGGTGTTCGTCCGAATACTCCGATGCCAACCCTGAGCAGCCGTTTTTCTTCATTAGGTCTGGATCGCCCGGAAACACTTGCGCCAAGATGAAGTAAGCTGCATCAAATAGCACCATGGCATCTTGAATCGGATCGGTTCCTAGTAAAGGTGCTAGCCGTTCGAGTGCAGCTGCTTTTCGATTCTGATGCTTTTCAGAAAGAAAGTCGTACACGCTTGCTGTGTCAAAATCTTTAGCGTCAATCATAAAATGCCTCTTCACGGATAATTAGGAAGTTAAACCAAAACGTCACTATGAAATCCGTTGACTTGGAACCGTTTTGGCGGCCTTCAATGTTCAGGCCAAAGTACACTAGGAATGGCAAACCGAGTTCTTACCGTTTTGTTTAGCGCTATACATGGCTTGGTCGGCACGGGCAACAGCAGTACCGAGTGATTCGCCAGGTATTACCGCTGTAATACCAAGTGACAGCGTAACGCCGTGCAGATCTGCAATTAGCGCCCTACTCCGCAGTCTTTCGGCAACGATTTTCGCGTCTGTACTGTCGGTGCGTGGTAGCAGAATGGCAAATTCATCGCCACCCCAGCGACATGCGACGTCCACCGAACGTATACCTTCGCTGATGACTCGGGCCACCTTGCGCAAAACATCGTCGCCAGCAGCATGTCCCATTTGGTCATTGACACGTTTGAAATTGTCGCAATCGATCAGAATGACGGTGTTCAATCCTTTGCTCATCCGATCAAATTCCATTTCGAACGCGCCGCGTCTGAACACCCCGGTAAGCTTATCCATACGGGCCTTTTCCCATAGATCGCCAACCATATTGTTTAGCGCATTCATTGAATATGGATTACAAGAGCCCTGCTTTGCGATCTCGGATACGAGGCCGTGGGCAAATTCGGCGGCCACCAGGTATGACGATCCTTTCTCAACCAACACGGAGATCATTCCTGCACAGAACGCATCTCCAACACCGAGCACATTTGCGATTTCCCGAAGCTCCGGCGGCGGAATGAGTACGACTTCCCCTTGCGGCATGAAGACGCTGCTACCCCGTACGCCATAGGTGACAAAGAGAGGCGCATCGAGCGCAGACGCGACTTCTGTTGGCGTCGAAGCCGCCAAGGAACGCATAAGGCGATCACATTCGGCTTGGTTCAAGAAGGCGCCGGCGAGCAAGCGTGCGCAAGGCAGGATCCGGTCGGCCTTGTCTTCCGAGACCGCTAGAGCGTAGATCGGTATCCCTGCCCTGTTGGCTGCTACCGCAATCTCGCGCATGGTATTAGCACGGAGATTTGCCTCGATGATGACGCAGTCGACGCCGTCCATCGCTTGTTCGATACGATTGCGGTCAAAGTGGTGATTTTCGACCGGCATCGCCGAAACTGCCGAGCTGAGGTCCCCATCAGCGGTCAGCTGGGCGACAAAGGCCGCCAGCGGCATCCCCGGGATTTCGTCAGCGATCAGGTCGACGCCGCTGGCCACGATATGGCCCGCCATCAGTTTTGAGGTCGATGCATCGCTCCAGGCGGTAAGCAGTCGGACATCAGCACCGATTTTGCGAAGGCAGAAAGCGACATTGCATGCCGTTCCGCCCACTTCGATGGAAACTTCCCCGATGCGGTCCTTATGGCTCGACTCGGTGTGTGGTCGGGCGAGAATGTCCAGATGCGCCGATCCGGCTACTAAAAATTTCATGGGCCGCTCCTACTCGTCGCTGACCAGGTCAAAAATCATGAACAGGGGGATCTTGCTATGGATAGTGTGGAAGCCCGGAGCGATGTTCACCGCTTGCGGTACCGGTGGCGGCTCGACAAAGGCGCGGATACGCAGCCCTGACGCCAAAATGTCCGCCATGATTGCGCCAAGGGGACGGTGGTAGTAAGAGACCGTCATGTTGCCAAACCAGACGTCATCGATGCGTCTAGTGCCAAGATAGTCACCGTGAACCGTTGGCTCCCCGGCTTTGGGCCGAATATAGCCCATCGTAAAGGTATCTTCCGATGGCGTACGGCTCACGAGCGACCCCCATTTGATGGGATGATGAGTGCTAAACAGGTAGTTCCCTCCCGGCTTGAGGACGCGCTTTACCTCCGTCAGGATCGGTTGCCACTGCTCCGCATAGTGCATCGTGAGGGAGGAATAAACCGTGTCGAAGGATTGATCGGCAAACCGCGACAGGTCCTCCATCGGGCAAACATGGAATGTCGCCTCCGGATAATTGTTACCCGCGGTGGCGATCAAGCCCTCGGAGACATCGATGCCGACGATATCGGCTTGTCGGGCCCTCTTATAGAGCAGCAGCGCCAGCTCCTCGCCCGATCCGCAGCCAATTGCGAGAATTTTCTTGCCTGATAAGTCGGGCAGCAGGCTGGCCATGGCCGGCTTTTCCAGCAAAGAATGGGCGTGATTGTTGCCTGAGGCAAGTCGTAGCGACCATTCTTCGGCGTGCTCGTTGTAAGCCTGAGCTGCGTCGACCATCTTCTCTCCCCTTTTTCAATTCACCACGGTTGGCATATCCGTAAGGTAAAAGAGGAAAAATCATGCAAAGAAGCAAATGCTCACGGAAATTCGGGAGCATTTGAAGTTCGCGGGATGTCGGCTACTTGCCGGCTGGAGCCGTTACCCTTACCTTCGCCTGTACATAGCCAAGGATGGCTTTCTTCTCGAAGTGACCAAGATACTGGCTCACGGTCTCCTGATCAGTCCGTTTCGCCAGTTCGAGGATCGCGAAGGTATTGCGGAGGCTTCGGCTGCCCGAATGCTTGAGCTGGATGTCAGCCGCTGCCAGCGTCTGCTTGACGCTGCGCCATAACGTCATGTTCGTAATGGGGCGGGCGCCATCTACCGACGCAGGGAATAGTAGCGTTTTGGGGATCTTCATCGCTCGTCGACGGGCAAGCCAGGAGAGCACCTCCGGCGCGGCGAATGCCCGAAGCACAGTCCAGTGCTCCTTGTGAATGCCCTCCTTCTTACGCGGCACGAAGATCTTCAGATTCCCCTCCTCGTCCGGATCCGTCTGCACCGATGACACCTTTAGCGTCAGGACTTCCGATGCTTTCAGGCCGGCGCCAACCAGGATGGCGAGCATGGCGCGGTCACGCTGCCGTTTCCACTGTGCCGGTGTATCGCCAACCTGGGGTAGCGAAGCCATGAACGCCTTAACCTGCTTCTGTGTTAGGGCCTGTTTATCATGCTCCCGTCCAAGCTGCGGCCGCTTCTCGCCGCCCTTGGTCAAGAACACGGTTGCCGGATTGAGGTTGCCGGGAGCCTGCAGATGCTTGTAGACGCGCTCGAGCAAAAGGACGTAGCGCTGCCTGATCAGGCTCGTAAGCTTCTTGCGCCTGCGCCCTTCAAGATGGAGGGGCGAATCCAGGAACAGTTCGAGATCAGTCGCACCGATGTCGAAAAGGCGCTTTTTCGACAGATCGAGCCACATGACGTACTTCCGGAACATCGAGCGATAGAGTCGGATTGTCGTAGTGCTAAGGCCGTAGGCACGGCCCCAAGAATCCCTGACCGGCTGTCGGCGCCCAAGATTGAGGAAGGTTTCGGACTCGACCAATTCGTCGAATGCTCGGACTGGCGACGTCAGCCATTTGCGCTTTTGTGCTTGTGTCAATGCCATTGCCCCTCCCTCACGATTGTCGGAAATTGCTAATGCCATTATAGCAATTGTTATAAACGTTCTGGCCTTTTCCTACCAACCGAAACTGGGCGCGACCTGCGGCTACCTCGTCTACCTCCCTTATTACACATACACACCCTAATGGCCCCCAAAACCTGGGTAACTTATGTATGCGCGGGCGGCGGAGATCGAGTTATCGGGGGCGTTCGGGCGTAAGAGGCTGCTATGGCCTGCCGCCAGCCCGTTTATAACAAAATAGCTCTATGCAATCGTAGTAAAGGAACAGTGACATGCCGCCCTACGGCTGGCGGTGACTTCTAGGGATGGGGGTGAACGTGCGCTGCCTGCAGATCAGAGGGAGGGATAACCGCATGGAGGTTGCCGGATGGGATCGTGACCCTTTGGTGAGAGGAACTTGCTGTAATGTCATCAATGAAGTAGCCTTGGGCGAAGTCCACTTCAAGTGAATGGGCGAGCTCGAATAGAGCCTCATTCTCGATGCATTCGGCCACCGTCAGAATCCCCCGCTCTTTCCAGTGGCGCACGAGGCTGTAAAGCGTATCGGCTGCGTCCCGTCTTACCAACGCACTACGCAGCAGCTCGCCATCAAGTTTGATGACGCTGATACCGTCAAGGGTAAACAGCCGCTGAAGTCCGTCCTGGCCAGCACCAAAATCGTCAAGCGCCAGCTTCACGCCCTCCTTCGCCAGCGCGTTGATCTTTGCGGCGAGAAGCACCCCCTCATCCGCGGTGGTCCTCGCTTCACTCAACTCCACAACAATCTGGTGTTTGCCGCTGGCATTGACAAGAGCATCATGGACATCGCCCAACAGTGTCTCGTTGGCCATGTTGATGAAAAGGCGTGGGAATTGCAATGTCGTCCCGCTGAGATAGCGAAGCAATGCGGCGTCGACAACTGACCAGGCGCCCAACCGAGGTCCGCGATACAGCAGCTCGTAACCGTACGGCCGACCATCAGCGAGCCTGACGATCGGCTGGAGCAGGAACTTCAAGGGCGTTGCCGCGAGGGCGTGATCTTCGATGACGAGATATTGAGCAGGTTCGCGGCGCATGTCGATATTGGGCAGGTTGACGGGTTTGGGGCAACACCTCAATTGTCAGCTTGCCCATACCCCTTGAACGTGCGAATCACTATCGAAATACCGAAACATTCTCACGAATCGCATGCCGAATCGGGGCGGTTTCACGCGGCCTAAGCGTCGCTGCGGGGATAAGGTTCGGTATCTCATAACAGCACCTGAATATCGTGGACGAACTTGAACAGCAACTTGGATACGTTTTCAAGGATAAGGGGAATCTTGCCACTGCCCTGACCCATAAGAGCTGTGGCGCGGCTAACAACGAGCGCTTGGAATTCCTCGGCGACAGCATCCTAAACTTTGTGGCGGCGGACCTCATTTTTGAGAAGTTTCCTAAACTTCCCGAAGGCGAGATGTCCCGCCTGCGGGCCAATCTTGTGCGAGAGGAAACCCTGGCCAGGATCGCGGGCAGATTAGCGCTGCCACAATCCCTTAAATGCGTCGAACTCACACCGGGCTCCGTTGCCAGAGCAACCGCCTTTGCTGACGCCTTAGAGGCCATTTTCGCTGCGATCTACAAGGAAGCTGGTTACGAGATTGCTCGCGCCGTCATTCGCCGGCAACTCATCACGGTCCTTCGCAACGGCGAGGCGACGCTGGTAAAAGATGCGAAGACCAGATTGCAGGAACTCCTCCAAGCATTCGGCCATCCTCTCCCGAAATACGAGGTCGTAAGGACCAACGAGATCGGCGCCGAGGAACTTCGATTTGAGGTTGCGTGCTCCGTCGAGGTGCTGCGCATAAACACGATCGGGTTTGGGCGGACCCGCAAAGCGGCCGAGTTCGAGGCAGCGCAGAAGGCCGTAAAGCTGGTTCAGTCGCATCGTCTTTGAAGCAACGGCCATGTCACTACTCCAGATTGCTCCCGATTCGGAAGACCTGCTGGCACCATCTCGGCGCCGCTTTCTGCTTGCGGCCGCCGGTGCGGTGGCAAGCGTTACCTATCCATCCCTTGGTATTGCAACTGACTTCTGGTCGCAGCCGCGCGAACTATGGCTTACCCGACCGGCCACCGGTGAGTCGGTACGGGAAGTCTATTGGGCCGATGGTCAACTCGTGCTGCCGGGCTATTATCGCATCTGCCAGCTGCTCCGCGATGTGCGTATAAATCAAGCGGTGCAATTCGACATCATCACCCTCGATATCGCGCGAGGCATATACGGCTGGTTGCAAAGCTTCGGTATCAATAGACCGATCATCGTCAATTCAGGATACCGGCACCCTTCCACCAACGCGGGAATTGAAGGAGCCGCCCGAAGCAGCCTTCATACGAGGGCGCAAGCGTTAGATGTGCGTATTGAGGGTGTCAGCTCCGAGTCTGTTGCCCGGTTCGGACTATACCTTGCTGGCGGCGGCGTCGGATTCTATCCCGGCAAGAATTTTACTCACGTTGACCGCGGTCGCGTAAGGTACTGGCGCGGTTAGACCAATGCGTTCGGCCGGTAAAGATTAAGGTCCGGCCCGCAGACGTCCATGCGCTGCGGTCCGGTCCACAAAGCTGGACCAGCGTGGCATTTCTTCCTACGCTATGGCGGGTTCCCTCCTTCCTGTGTCCATACTTTTCACCCGTGACGTCAGGATTGACCAGGCGTCCGGATTTCTTCCTCCCCCTTTGACTTGCACTAAAAGCACGGCAATCGCTTCCACTATGGGCCAGAGATACTTTATCGACCTTTGCACGACTGGCGCGATGAACGTGGCGATGCGTCCTGCTAGCTCAAGAAGTCGAGGCGCCGCGATCCGGACGCCGGCAAGAATCAACAAATCATAGATCAGTGTCATCATCGCCCCCTTAACTGGCGAGTTATAGCTGCGGCTGCAGGTTGGTGAAGAGCGCTCAACAATATGATATCCATCGCTATGCAGGAAGGAACTGAGCCTCTCATTTGGAACTTGTCCATGAGTTCTCCTAAGTGGTTGGTCTGATTAGTGCGGCTAAGGTAAAAATGCGCAAGCCGCAAGCTGATAGAGCGACGCTGCACCACATAGATTCGCATCAGAGTAGGCATGTTTGATCCTGGCCAGTCGTATCGACGAACAACGGAAACCGTCATGATGCGAATGACGGAATCGCTACGTTGCGAAGACCAGACCGTTCTTGGCTCTCTGGGTGGAACGACTACTGGGATCGAAAGCGATCCGCTTCAGGCGATCTAGCACGCCCGGCCTAGTGAAAGGAGCGCAGCATACTCCATCGCGGTGTTGTACTGGATAACGACCGCTTTAGGGACGTGGGGGCGGTAACACGGGGAGGTGCTCGCTTGCCACTGCGTTCCATGAGACTAGCGGAATGCGCGTCTCGTGATACCAATTGATCCGCGCTGCCTTGCTGTCCAGATATTCGGATGTCGACATACCCCATACCTCCACGGCTGTCCGGGGCTTGGTAGCAAGTAAGAGGAAGTCAGGCCGGCGCTTCCCTGTAGTCTCATTCTCTTCGCCATGCAAGGGCTTCACGAAGATACGTGATTGTCGAATTAGGTAACGCTCCATTTCCAGCTCATAGCTACTTTCCACCGGAATGAGGCTGTTGCTCGCCACAAGCGCGGCGACGTCCACACAATGCCACCATCCGTTGCTGCCGGGCTCGATACAGAACAGGCATATGACATTTGCGTCGGGATTAGAGAGCGAGGCCCTTGCGAACGCCCGCGTATCCAAGAAACGATCTAACTGTGCTTTTTTGATGAGCACCTTGGGCAGCGCAGCAAAATCTTGAAGCGGAAGCAGAAATGTTTCCTTCGCAAGCTGCGCCTGTGTGGGCGCTTTCAGCCGTGCGAGTAAATATAGGCGGGACGGATGGCGGGCGCCACGCTCAAGAACCGCCCCGTTATGTGCTTGCGCATTGCGGCTATGTGATGGCGCCCCGACCAATAGAAAGTCGGCCAACGACTCGCCAGATTTGCGCACTACAAACTTGCTGGCTGCGTGAAGGAATCGTAAGGATCCATTGAACCAAGTGCAGTCCTTGCCTCGGTACATGTTGAGGTTGGCGACACGCCATACTCGATTGAACAAAGCACTATCGGACGCTTTACCTCTAGTCTGTGCCCTTGCGCGCTTCACCGCACCAACCTCCGTACTCGACCTGGCGCTGCTAGCATCTGCGGAGAGCCCAAGTGGCCTTGACAGATGGACACGAACGCAACCATTCTCTAGCTCCCGAAAGGCAGCGCTCACCCTTGAAGACCTGCCATCCTCGAAATGCTCCGAGAAAAAGCGACATTCAGCATGATGCTCCCAGTTCGTTCCCTTCCATCTAGCAAGGCCATAATGGGCTAGACCTCGCCCTGTACTATAGTGGCGAATCACAAGAGGTATCAGTTCTTCCCGGTCACATAGGCAATAGGTAACCTCCTTCCGGTGACCGAAGGCCAATTGCTTTACCCACAGTGGATTGGTCGCGACTTGTTCATCTGCAGAGAATGTAGAGCCAGCGATCCGAACCGGAAAAACATGCACTGTCATCGGCACAAACTTCTCTTATATGACATATCTTCCATGTATGCAGGGGTTTTTGAAGACAAAGCAGTGAATAAAATCAGAGACTTAGAGCAGAAAACAGCGCGGCAGCTTGGCCGCGTTAAAATAGATGGCAAATCATGCAAAAACGTCAACGCACATGGTCCCAGTATGGTGATCATTTTTTGGAGCCGAAGAGCTCACTCGTTGTGCGGCGATGCAAGTGTGCACCAGATTTCCATCATTTCCTCGACGGTCGGAGCGTATGGCGGCTCCAACCCCGGTCTCCGTTCTCGCAACACATCACGTCAAAGTCAGCAATGATGTTGGCTATCAGCCCCTGGACAGTGACCTTCCAACGTCAGCCCGTTTTGCGATTCAACGTTGGCTTCTTGAGATTGCGCTGCTGCGTCTCTTGTAAATTTATGATTGTCAAATACAAAATTTTTCAAGCGGCCAAACGCTGCGAAGAACAAGGCGCAGTTATCCACCGCCACCTCAGCCATCTCGCTATTTAGCATTTTTGCCAATGCTCGATCGACGTCAACCAAGGCCTCAATCATCATTTTGTCTTCCTCGCAAAAGACCTTATGACTTACCGTATCACTTAGTGCCTTAGCTGGCATCTCTAGTTTTTGACTGATACCAATGAGAGCCTGTGCTTCCTCTTGCAGGTCGACGAGTAAAGCTCGAATCCGCAGCTGATTTTCAAATCGCAGTCGCTTGTGAAACATCTTCGCGACTACAACATTGACGTCCTTGCGTAAGGTCTGCGAAATTTGCCAAGTGTAGACCTTGTTCGTTACCACTTCCTCATGCCTAGCCTTAACCGCCAATACGCGGTCCACACCCTTCACGACCAATCCCTTGCTGGACTTGTTCAGATCAATCACAACATTCCCCTAATAGGTAGATATAGACAATCACTACTACGTAATTCCTAGCTCTTCTCCAAGTTGCCGCGCCGTCTTCGTCAACTTTTTCTGGCCTGTCAGAATCAGCTTGAGCTGGGAGTACGGAGCCATAGCTTCATTGAAGTGGTGAGTACGCTCCTCTCTTGTGATTAGACCATCGATCACAGCGCACTTCAATCGCATCATGGCGGCGTCAGCCGTGACTAAGGTCCGGTAGATATGATTGGATTCCGCACTAATGATTCTCACTGGTGTCACATACTCCGCGGGTATTTCACGCGTAACCTCATACATGCTTGATTTTCCCACTAAATATTCGCCGTGCAAGATGAATTCCGTGATCAATTCGCGGACAACCGAGCGCTCCGGCGGAGACCAGATGCTGCACGCTCTATACAGCTTTTGTGACACAAGATTGAAGTCTCGCCGCAAGATCCGGTCAACCTCCCACGATGTAACCCGTGCCTCAAGCCTCATTTCCCTGGTAGCACGTACCCCTTCAACGCGGTCCAGATAACGCAAGATCTTGCCGCCTGCTGTCTTAAATGTATTTTGACTGCCATTGTCCATGGTATTCGTCACATAAATATCCCTACTTGGCATTTTTGAACAGACAATGCAGCGAACCTCGTGAAAACCGGAGTGAATTTGCGAACGATTCGTAGGTGGCGAGCCGAACGGAGGTGGTTTGGCCACCTGCCAGGTGATACCCGCAATTTTCCTGACGATCCGAAGATACTCAAGCGGAGGATGTTTGCCAGAGTTGCGTCGCCAAACCTTTACGGCTAATATTGTGTCGCCGCTCTGCGGTCAGGAATCAGAACATTTACGCTCCTCATCAGGAAGCGCTTATAAGGCAACCCAAGTCCTTGCCGGATCATTTCGATCCTCTATCATGCGGGACGGTTCTCCCTCGGGCACCCAGCATAACGTGTCGCGGATTGCCATAGGAACCGCGTATTAAACCTCATCTCTGCTATTGCGTTATGTGCTGACAGGCATATCGCATGGTTTTCCACTACTTGCTGTAGCGGAAAGCCGGTCAAACGGCGAACTCCTTTACTGCTCCGTTACACGGAATTTTTTAGGAGACCTCGATGGCACACCCCCCTGGTGACGCTCAATCTATAAATTCTGACCTGCCCTCCCCAAAGCCCAAGGTAGTCCTCGGCCGGCGCGTGTATTCGGCCCTAGGTTGGACCCGAAAAGACCAAATCTGGTTTATGGGTCAGCGAATCGGACAGATCACACTCTCTCACAACGATCGCCCTGGAACGACCATTGCCCTCAATGGACGCAGGCATCCTGGGCGCGCGGTCGCCTGGTGTACGCACCAATTCATTACGGCCGAGATCAAGAAGCACCAACATTCTTTCAGGCTTGCCGCTTGATAGCACTTCTGCTCTCACTAAGCATAGTGCCGTACCTACCCTACCTACCTTTCAAAGGGAATCATTATGTCGAAGACCGTAGTACGCAATAACATCGCCGATGAAATCATGGGTGTGCCTCGCCTCATTACTTCGTATGACTATATCTTTCATCTACGTAGCAGTGATGGATGGCGTCAGTGGGATACGAATCGTGACTCATCGGGTTTTGGAATATGGTCGAACGACGTTGTCCTGCATCTGTTTGTTTTCGAAGGTGAACAACGCGTTCTCTATGTCGCGCACGATCCACGGACGTACCACGAGTTGGTGAAGCACTTGAGAGACACCTACTCGATAGTGGACACCAACAGCGATCTGAAGGTTTACGCCGAGGGTGAACATACATTCACTTTCCTGTGTTCTCGCCCTGTGGTGGCGGTGGCCAGTTTGTAGACCCCCCAATATCTCGGTCCTCTCTCGCTTTTGTGGAAGAGGACCGCTTCCACCTGCTTTCTCCTGCGGCCTGCAGCAGAAAGCTCCATGCGAGCAATCTCCATTTTCACAACCGCGCCGCGGTAACTTTGGAGAGCAATGTCTGAAATTGAATCTTTGAACGTCGCCTCAATGCGAGGCCAACCGCAAGCCGCATCGCTAGTGCCAACCGAACCACTACTTTATCGGTATGCCATCCGCCGGTTGAATGCTGGCTCCGGGAAGTACGGTCCTTGCGAAGTATGCCGTACTCATGCGAGCGAAATGTTTTACCAGATGGAGGAACGTCAGTTCCACTACAACGGCAAGCGTCATTGGACAAGCCATGAATGCCATAGCAGATTTGGTCATGAAAGTTGTTTGATTTCGAAGCGGCATGCGGGGCACTCTGTGGTTCCGCTCCACCACATGCAAGCCTGAGCTAGCTACTGATCCTAGGGTAGCTTGCGAATGCAACAAGGGCCGTCCTCCGTAAGGGGCAGGACGGCCCACTGTGGGTATCTCCTACCCAGAGTGGGCCGCCTTGCCCAGCCACGTATGGAGGAATTTATGTCTTTGAACACTAATGATTGCTTCAAATGGATGATTGATGCGGGAGTGCCCCCGATGGAGGTGTTGTGGCTCCAGAGAATGCAGGGCTCCGAAAAGCTGAAACATCCAGTGGCGGTACGACGCGTTGAGGAGATGATGAAGGTTGCCACTGCCGGCTTGTTAGGCATGGTCAACTACCGCTCTCCCCAGACACTCGTCCGTCAATGAAGCGGCAGGGCGCAGCTCCGGACACGGAGCTGCCGCTTGCTCCAACCACCACAAGACTGCCCAATCATCTCGTGATTGGTTAGTTTTCCACCACCGCCTTGCGGTATGCCTTCCGTTAGCTATACGGCGGGTTCTCAACACTAACGGCCTTACCAGGGCCCCCTTCACGACAGGAGAATCAATTGCAAGACAAACAACGAGCGGTTAAAGTGGCGGCAAGTTTGCCAACACCTCCTCCGGAGACTGCCATGAAAAGTTTCACCATCACCTTGGAAGACATCAACTCCGCCTTTGGAATCTCTGCGGAGACCCTCAGTGCGATTGCCAAAAGCTATGGTGTATCAGAGGAACAGATCATTATGCGCGCCCTTACTCAGTGGGCGAAAACGGAAATCCCCGACCTGGATCTGGACACGCCTCATTTGTCCCAGGACCAACTCAACATCCTTCTCGAAAGGCGCCGGAAGCTTGGCGCATCAGACGAAGCAAATTCACCCTCATTGCACGACATGTTCAAGCAAATGGCGAGGGAGCAAGGAGCCGCAGATGAAAATGATGCAATGCTCAAGCCTCCGCATGGGGGCAATTCTTAGAGCATGGTGGCCTGAAGATCCTAAGCGGATCGCACCAGGTCCAAAGTTTCGGCCCGTCCTATTCTTGGCCGCGACTGAAATGCAAGGTATTCCACACCTAGTGGTGGCCTATGGCACCACGAAAACACAGCAACACAAAGAGAACCGGGACGGAGCCGATATTTTCGTCAAGGTGACCGATGAAGGCTCAATCACTTTAAACGCCGACACCCGCTTCGACTTCAGCCAGCTTAGGGCGTTACCAGCTACGGCAGAATTCTTCAATAGCAATCATCACAGCGCCATTCTCAAAACCAGTGAACTGCCGCCTAGCCTCTATCCGCAAGCAATTGTGGCAATGAAGTGCGCTAACGTTCCCAGAGCATTGGCACGTTATGGCATTTCACTATAGTCTCCACGAAGGTACACACCTTCCTGATCCCGCCAGGGATTGGAAAGGCCCTTTGCAACCATCGCTAAACGGCAAACTCAGGCAGTTGCTTTTCTAGTTGTTATCGTGCAATATATGCATTGCCGCTCTGCGGTCAGTAACTTCCATACATCGCGGCAGACACCATCACTGGCGTTTGTTAAGCGCATACAATTTCTTGTAGGTAGATGTGCAGACTTTCTTCACACTAATTCCCTACTAGTGGGTCATTTGGCAACGAAAGCGGGATAAAGCGGTCAAACGTTAAGATCGCTGTAGGAGGCCACTATGAGCCGCGTTCGAAAAAACCCACTACGCTCACTGACTGATGAAGAACGGCAGGTT
>NZ_JACYXF010000065.1 GCF_015352985.1 Noviherbaspirillum malthae
CGACCTCCGCCTCCCGCAGGACACCTATGATTTGTTCTTCTGTGAATCGCTTCTGCATGTATGCCTCCATGTCAAAAATAACATGAAGACTCACTCAGCGGGTGGCTACACGATTTCTACCGGGTCACAAGTATTGACTGCACTATCGCCGTATCGTTGGCATCTCCGGGGAGATCTTTGATAAAACTCTTATCAATCTTGAGTTCGTAGAGAGGTAATTGTTTTAAATAGGCTAGGCTGGAATAGCCTGTACCGAAATCGTCAATTGAAAACCGGAGGCCCATCTCGGCGAGCGCGTTCATCCTCTCAATCGTACCTTCGATGTCATCAATAAGAAGTCCTTCCGTCACTTCAAGGATCAGGCATGCAGGATTGGCCTGAGTCGTGGCAAGCGCTTGCCGTACTTCCTCTGGAAAATCGGGATGTCGGAATTGGCGTGGACTGACATTGATTGAAATTGACAAGCCGGGATGCATAGCATGCGAGGCCACCTGTGCCATACAGCCCTGAAACAACACCCAGCGTCCGATCTCTACGATCAAATCGGAGCTTTCGGCGAGCGGAATAAACATTGCTGGCGAGATGAATCCCTTTTCAGGGTGTTGCCAACGCAGGAGCAATTCCGCTCCGCATAGGGTGCCGGCACAATCGACTTGCGGTTGGGCGTAGAGCTCGAACTGGCCTTCTGTCATTGCCTTGCGGAGATCTCCTTCCAGCGCAAGGCGTTCAGTCAGTTGCTGCCGCATGGATGCTTCGAACAAGATAACGTTATTGCGCCCGTCTTGCTTCACGCGATACATCGCGATATCTGCTTCATGAAGCAGAATTTCACTGGTATCTCCTATCTTCGGGAACAACGAAATGCCAATGCTGGCTGACGTGATCCAGCGATGGCCATTCGCGTCAAGGTTCTCTTCCAACAGACGTTGTATGTCACTTCCCAGACGCATCACCGCAGAAACAGCTTCAGCCTGGTTGCGACCAAGTGCTGTGGCAACGTACACAAATTCGTCACTGCCGATTCTTGCCAATATATCGTTGCCTCTTAGGAGACTACTAAGCCGATCTGCAACTGCCTTTAGGAATTGGTCACCGGCTTGATGTCCATATGCATCGTTGATATGCTTGAAATGGTCGAGATCGATGTAAACCACGGCACCGATCCAATCCAAGTCTTTCGCGATTCGACATTGTTCTTCGATTTTCTGAATGAGTAGACGTCTGTTCGGTAGTGTGGTCAATAGATCGTAGAATGCCAATCGGTGGATTTCGGATTCGCGAGCAGCCTGTACCTCTCGACTGCATTCGATCGAGTCCAGCATGGCATTGAACTGGATCGCCACGTCAGAAATTTCCTTGGGTCCGTTGACGGACACACGTTGCTCGCGTTCGCCGCTCGCAATCTTGAAAGCCGTAGTCTGCATGGCAAGAATCGGGCGAGATATCCTTTTACTCATCAGAAAGGCAACAATCGCGGCGAAGACGAGTCCTGCTGCGCCAATAATTGCATTTTGTATAGCAGTTGAGCGGGCGCTTTTTAACGCGTCGCTTGTCGCAATCCCGGCAGCGACAAGCCAATCCGTTCCAGGAATGGGACGATACCCATATATACGCCCCACACCTTGGGATGATATGGAGGTTGCTGTTCCATCTCGAATGGCCAACAGCTTTTCAACGGCGTCTACGCCTCGCAGGTTTTTGCCGATGAATTGTTCCGGTGTTTGTGACCGTGCAATCAGTACACCATTGGTGTCGATGATGGAGATGTTGATCGAATCTGGCAACTTGCTGACCCCGGGAATCAGCACAAAGTTGGCCAGATCAATGGGCATCTGCAATGCCCCAGTCACAATCCCATCGGCATTCGTAATAGGATATGCAAGGACGGATACCATCCGCCCGGTTAAGACGCCCCGGTATGGTGGAGCAATAATGAACTTCTTGTGCTGATATACCAGCTTGAACCATTCCGTGTCTCCGACGTAGGTGTTCCTTTGCTCGCGCTGGGGCGTGCCGGAGCACACGATGAAACCCTGCGCCGTCGACTGGCTGAGGTTGGCGAACCGCGGGAACAGTGTTTTGAAATCGTTGAAAAGTGGATTACAACGTAGGTCATTATCTGGCTGAGCCTGAATCCGACGCACGATCGTTCTCATGAGCTGTTCGGCATCGGCTAAAAACGCTTGCGTGTTATCAGCGCTGATTTGGGCGAGGTTGTAGGCTTCTCTTTTTGCTGCAGCCTCTGCCTGCTGGTACTGGCTATACGCATTCCAGCAGACCAGAAAAACGCTTGGCAAAAGCACCCCGATAGTCAGCAGATACAAGTAGGTGCGCAGTGGCCATGGTCTTTTTGGAAACGTCTTGTGTACTGTGAGCCATGGTGCCATCGTTACAATATAGTCTGATGTTGAGTCTTTTTACCAATTCCTCACCGAATGAGCTTTCCGGCTAACGGAATCGTAATTCCAGGCTAGGTTTCGCAAGCCTTGGCAATCGGTTCTCGAGTGTCGAAACAATACCTGAATTCGGCAGGCGCTAGCAGCTGTACTGCTTAGGACGGAGTGGAACGTTCCTTCCGATCGGGTCGTGTACGCTTGTTCCTGTACATCGCATGGTCAGCCAGATCAAGCAAACCTTCGACTTCCGTCGCATCGTTGGGATAGACGGCAGTACCGACGCTTGCACGGAGAGGGACAGCATGATTCTCAACCTCGAACGGCGCTTCAATGTGCGATACCACTCGACGAGCATAAGATGCGGCACCCTCTACATGGTCAAGCCCCGAAAGGATAACGCAAAATTCATCTCCGCCCAACCGCGCGACGGTATCCGACTTGCGGCAGGCTCCATTGAGACGTGTCGCGAATTCTTTGATTGCCAAGTCCCCGACACGATGGCCATATCGGTCATTGATCGGTTTGAGCCCATCCATGTCAAGGCTGATAATGCCAACCAGCTCGGAGTAACGACGGGCATGTGCAAGCTTCTGCCGTAACCTGTCGAAGAACAGAGCACGGTTTGCCAGTCCAGTCAGGCTGTCATGGGTGGCACGATAATAAAGATCACTGGACTCCAGCCGCGCCCTCTGATACATGGCAGTTGCAATGACATCCGATAGTAATGCCAATACCTGGCCTTCGACATCGCCAAAGGCACCGACATCTGGTGAGAGCACCTTCAAGACGCCTACACGGGCATCCCGATGTACAAGCGGCATTGCGATCATCGAGCGCAAGCCAACTTTGCGACAGGCAGACCGGTCGACCCGATGATCGGTTTCGGAATCATCACAGCGCAACAAACTATCCCCGCACATTGCCAGACCCGAAAGGCTGCCTTGGCGCGGAATCCGTAGCCCAATCTGCGCTGCTGCGGATCCAACAGCGGCGGTATAGACCATTTCATCTGCCTCGGCCATTTCCACGACGGCTCCCGAAGCGCCGGTCAATTGCTGCGCTCGTTCAGCGACCAATTCCATCACGCCAGCCAGATCCAGGTCCGCCTTGGCAATCTCGGTTTGTGTCTTGATGATATCCAAAAGAGCTTGCGCGCTTGGCAAAGTGGTATCGGAGGAAGCAACAGCATTCATGGCGTATATGGCAAAACAGTTTGTACAACGAGCAGCTCTCTGCGAAGAATTTCTTGAATACAATACACATGATACTGCTGTCTACATGCATAATTCAAAAGAAGTCGCTGCCGCGGTAATTCCGTTCAACGAGATTGGGCAATATGTCACTTGAAGATGAAAATAAGGCAATTGTTCTGCAGTATGTTGAAGCCTTCAACACGGGAGACCTTATGGCTCTTCGTGCCCTCCTGCATGACGATGCGGTCATTCAGGGTGTGATGGGAAAAGGCTTGTTCGACCGGATCGAGCCGATATGGCGGCAGCTGATAGAAGGCTATGGCATGCAGTTGCGGGTCGAAGAGCTTGTCGCTGAAGGAGCCACAGTTGCGGCGCGCTATATTGAGACTGGAACGTTCAAGGCTCCAGCCTTCGGGCATATGCCCACTGGTAAGTCGTACGAACTGGTCGCCATGGAGTTTTTTGAGATACGTGATGGCAAGATCAAGCAGCGCTGGGGAGCACGTGATTCAGCTTCGCAGCTACGCCAGTTAGGCATAACATCAACATGACGTTTTCTAACTTGTCTGGTTGAGTATTGTCCTTGCCTCAAAGGGGCTCTAAGCGAAGAAGTTGTTGAGAAGCTTAAAAAGCGGAGCGAGTCTGCGGAAGCTTGTTAGTGTTATGGGCGAAAACCAGATTGTCAAAGTCTTCTGCCAGTAAGGGTTCGCTGAAGAAGTAACCCTGAAATGCGTCACATACGCACCTGTCAAGAAAATCAAACTGACTCTGCGTCATCACACCCTCTGCAACAACCTTCAGGCCTAGATTACGGCCCAGCGTAATGATGGTTTTGACCAGGGTTGCATCTTCATGCTTGACTAGTACATCTCTTACAAAGGATTGATCCACCTTCAGTTGCTCAAATGGCAATCTCCTCAAATAGGAGAGCGAAGAATACCCGGTACCAAAATCATCCAACGAAAACTCAATTCCAATAGCTTTTAGCCGCTCCATTTTTTCTGCTGTCCCATCCACGTCATCGAGCAGGAGGCTCTCGGTGAGTTCCAGCTTCAGACGGCGAGGATTGGCGCCGCTCTTGTCGATGGCGTCCATGATTTGAGCCACGAAATCAGGATGTCGAAACTGGCGGGCACTAACATTGACTGCGAGGCTAAGCTGCATGGTTTCCTGCCGCATGCCCCATGTCGCCAGCTGACGACACGCGGTATTCAGTATCCACTCGCCAAGAGGCAGAATCAAACCGGTATCTTCAGCAAGATGGATAAAATGAGCAGGGGAGATCACGCCTTTCTGCGGATGCTTCCATCGCAGCAGCGCTTCTGCACCAATAATCTGTTTCCCGCGGTCCATCTGCGGTTGGTAATACAAAAGGAAGTCACCATCCTGAATACTGCATCGCATATTCCTTTCCATCGCAACCCTTGCCGTGATGGCTGCCTGCATTTTAGGGTCGAAGAACCGTATGGCATTTCTACCGGCCGCTTTTGCCTGGTACATGGCGAGGTCAGCCTGTTTAAGTAGTTCCTCCACAGTCTCGGAATGTCCCTGGAAGAGGGCAACCCCGATACTAGGGGTCGTATGATGCTCGTACGTGTTTAGATCGTAGGGTGCATTGAGACATTCCCGTATTTGTTCCGCAATGGCATCTGCATGGCCTGCAGCATCTCGGGCACGCTTGCCGAGCTGCCCCGTCACAACAACGAATTCGTCCCCGCCCCATCGGGCAACGGTGTCGCCTTCACGCACTGTTTGCGATAGCCGCTGGCCAACTTGCTGCAAAAGTAAGTCGCCCATATCGTGCCCGCGTGTATCGTTGAGCACCTTGAAATTGTCGAGATCGATGAACATGACCGCGCCGATGCCACCGTTACGACTGTTAGCCATCAGTTCATGTTCCAGTCGATCTAGCAGCAACTGCCGATTAGGCAATCCGGTCAGCGAGTCATAAAAAGCGAGTTTGTGTATTTCGCGCTGCGCAGCCTTCCGATCGGTAATGTCCGTGTGGATCGATAAAATTGATTGCGGGGCACCGTTGTCGTCTCTTACTAGTGTCGAGCGGCCTTCGACGATGAAACTGATACCGTTCTTGCGTCGTACCGTGAGTTCGCCCCGCCATTTACCCGAACGCAAGACTTCACCAACGACAGCGTTGAAGACCGAGCTGTTTCCGCAGCAGAGTTCTAGTTCTGTTTTGCCAAGGACTTCGTCCTTTGTCCAGCCATAGAGTCGTTCAGCGCTCTTGTTCCAAAAGATGATGTCCTCATCCATCGTAACGACGAAGATGGCATCTTGTGCCTTATCGAGCAGGGAGGCCTGTTCACGGAATCGCTGTTCGTTTTCCTTGAGGGTTGCCAGGGCGCGTTCGCGTTCGATCACGACACTCACCATATAGGAACATGCCTTGAGCCACTCCATTTCCACCGGGTCCGGCGACCGGGGGGTATCCGAATACACTGCAAAGGTGCCATAGACTTGTCCGGTGCTGCCGATGATAGGCATTGACCAGCACGCCCGTAATGCACAGCGTAACGCCAGGTC
Source organism: Noviherbaspirillum malthae (assembly GCF_015352985.1). Lineage (GTDB taxonomy): Bacteria > Pseudomonadota > Gammaproteobacteria > Burkholderiales > Burkholderiaceae_D > Noviherbaspirillum > Noviherbaspirillum malthae. Next base: position 6,131 of record NZ_JACYXF010000065.1, read on the forward strand.
CCGATAATCAGCCCAAAGCGGATCAGTATTGATGTCTGCAACAATAATGGGCTCTCCAAGATAGGCTGCGGTCCCGCATGATCCGACACTGGGACCTATTTTCACGCCATTAATGGCTTCAATAAATTCCCGGGAAAGCTTGGGAGCGGCACCGTGATATAGACAGTGTGTTTCGGCGTCGAGTAATAAAACCGAACCACGAATGCGAACGTCCTGTAATTCAGCCACGTCGATCACCGCGACCAGAATTTCGTCAAGTGGAGCGCCAGCTGCAATACGCTCCATGATGCGCATCTGCGCGTGTGTGAACGATTCACGTCGATGACGACTAGTCACGTCCTTGAAATACACGGCCAGTCCATCCTTGATGGGGTGGGCATGGACTTCGAACCATTGCTTCCATGGCGCATAGTAATTCTCGAATTCGATGGAGCGGCGCTCGTCCATTGCACGGCGACATTGGCGTTCAAATTCCGTCCCAACGGTGTCCTCGAAGGCTTCCCAAAGCTCTCGATCGAGGAGGTCGTGCCGTGGTTGCTGTAAAACAGCTTCAGCGCTGCGATTGACGAATGTGATCCGCCAAGCCTGATCAACGGTAAAAAAAGCGTCAGTAATGTCATCCAAAGTAGGTACCAGACCCTGCGGTGGCCTGACAGCTTGCGTCTCAACTTTTCCTGACCGTTGCATGAATGCACATTCTGTAGGCCATACGTTCATTGTGCTCTACACCGATAGCGTTACGTCGCGGAGCAACATTCTGAGCCGGTTTGACTTAGCGTCAAGCTGAACGGGAACAGCCTCTAGCGATTTCAATTTAACACTATTCAACCTACTCCTAGGGATGGGTCCGGTCAAGAGTCTGCTTACATAGATGATGTAAGACGCTGAAAAGTAGTTGCCGTGCAGCACTAGCTTTCGTTGGAGCTGTACCGCAATGCAGTCAAAGCGTGGAAGAGAAACCTTCTCTGAACCGATGTCAGAAACTGTGCTATATTTCTGACATAAAGGAGTGAACATGAGCGTCTTGTCTACAAGCATTCTTGAGCGGGTGTCCAATCTGGAAGAGGGCGGCATCATATCGCCTAAAGAATTCCTGCACTTGGCGAGCCGGGCTGCGGTTGACCAGGCATTCACACGTCTGACCAAGGAGGGGCGCTTGTTACGGGTTGGGCGTGGCCTATACGTGGCTCCTGTCATCAGTCGCTTCGGCACCCGTCCGCCAGCACCGGAAAAAGTCGTGGCTGCGGTGACCTACCAAAAGGGCGAAGTCGCTGTTTCTCATGGCGCCGCCGACGCGAACATTCTAGGGTTAACTACTCAGGTACCGATCAAGGAAGTCTTTCTGTCATCTGGCCCCAATCGCAAACTGCATCTGGGAAAGCGCATCATTGACATCCGACATGCGCCACGATGGCAGCTTATCTTGGGCGCATCTCGAGCTGGAATGGCGGTTCGTGCGATGGCGTGGCTAGGGAAAGAGCATTTAGGCGAAGTCATGCCTAAACTTCGGCGACAATTGCCTTCTGAAGATTGGGAAAAACTGACTGCCGCACGTGCCAGCTTGCCATCCTGGATGGCCAAGGCTGTCGGCAGTGCCATGACGCATGCGTGAAACTTATCTTTCTCTATCGGTAGAAGAGCGTGCCGAAATATTGGCCATCGCCGCGGATCGACTGGATCGGCCTGCTGACCTCCTTGAAAAAGATTTTTGGGTTGTATGGACCTTGTCGAAGTTATTCGACACGCCATTAGGCCAAGGATTGACTTTCAAGGGCGGGACATCTTTATCCAAAGCGTATCAGTTGATTGATCGCTTTTCGGAAGACATTGATCTGACCTATGACATCCGCCATCTTATTGGTGACCTGATAACCGATCAAAACTCGTTGCCTGCAACTAGAAGCCAAGCTAAGAAGTGGACTGATGCTGTGAAAGCACGTCTGCCCGAATGGATTCGCAATGACGTCATTCCGATCATCGAAACGGGTTTGCAGCGCGATGGTCTTGAAGCCCGTTGTGAGCAAGGCGGTGGTGATGGGGAGAAGTTATATATTCATTATGACGCCATCAAGCTGGGCACTGGCTATGTTTCACCTTCCGTTCAGCTAGAGTTCGGTGCCCGTGCTACAGGTGAACCGCACGTAAAGAAGACGATCGACTGCGACATGGCGTCCATATTTCCGCAACTGGATTTTCCAATTGCGTATCCGTTAGTGATGGCTATAGAGCGCACCTTTTGGGAGAAGGCAACCGCAGCCCATGTCTATTGCTTGCAGGAGCGCTTGCGAGGCGAGCGATACGCACGGCATTGGTACGATTTAGCGAGCTATGAGAACACACCATATCTCGAAGGCGTTCTGGCCGCATATGATGTTAGACAGATGGTCGCCGACCATAAAGCGATGTTTTTTATCGAAAAGGATAAGAACGGACAAGTCATTGACTATCATCGTGCTGTCGGAGGCCATTTGACGCTCATACCCGAATCGAAGGGATTGGCAGCCTTAGAAGCCGATTATGGCGCGATGACGGATGCAGGTATTCTGATTCGCGGCGCACTGCCTTTTAGTGAGCTCATCGAACGCTGTTTTCATATCCAAAACAAGGCAAACAATTGTTTGTTAGGAGCACATAGTTAGAGAATGCCAAGCACCCTGATATGTGAAACGACACGTCAGACGGTTTAATTGCGCGCAATTCATTTTACATAAAACCAACTCTAGTCAGTAAATACTTTGATTATAATCTATTAAATATGCGGTATTTGACATAAGCTTTCTTCTATCATCTCACGAAGAATTGAACAGATTTGCATTTCCTGCTCATTGAACCCGCCGTGCATACGGCCATCGACGCGGTGGTAAGCATGGACGATTCAATTTAAAACTGAACCTGATGGCGTATATGAGCTAATCGTGTAACATCCTGAGCCTTATAGGTTGGATGTTCCTGCCGCTGTGACCCTTGAGTGTCTTTGTACAGCGAAAGAACCGCACTACCAAAACCGAAGATGGCAATAATACCGATAGGTAGCATAGGCTTTCCGGCACGCCATAGCGCATACACGGAGGCTGAGGTCGTAATGAAAATAATCAGAGCTAGGAATTGTCCCGTTGTCATAACAAAACTTTCATCAGAAATTGACGTTAACATTCTTATCTGTTAACACAGTAGATCGTCGCGTTTGCATTGCATAACTCATATTCCTGATATTAACTGGATCGCTGAATAAAGCTGAACATGACACGCCCAGCACTTAAAAACGGTACCTTGTCGAAGTGACCCAGTGAAGGCAATCGCTACCATTCGAACTGCGCATTCGGTTCAGTCCGCCGAGACTTCGCTTCCGATGACGTGTCTTCCCATGCAAGTGTCCCTGGAACTGCTCGCTCTACGTCGGCGATCAAGTCCAGCGCATCCTGTTCGGTATAGCGCATTGTGGTTTCAAGGCTAGAATGACCAAGCGCACTTGCTATTGCTCGTACATTTTGGCCGGATAACAGGCTAGCCTTACCGAAGGTATGACGCAACCAGTGTGGGGAAGCCGCCTCAAGTTGCTCAGCCCCAAAGTCGTCGCCTAATTTCCGGAGATGTTCAGCTGTTGCCGCTAGTCGGCCTTTAACGATGGTATAGACACCATGCCGCGTTGTAATCTCACACCAGAACTTGGAGAACCAGTACTCCAGAGTTCTTTTGACCTCTGTATTTTCTGGCTCGAGCCGATTGGTACGGGACGACAGCAACAGTCGCATGTTGTCTCCAGCAGCAGGATACTTTGACAACCCGAAGGTACACCGATACAGCGTGAATGCCTCCCATACCGCCTGGGGTACTGGAATGCTGCGCTCCTTTCCACCCTTTGCCGTTTCAGACGACACATGGAACATCCAGTAATGCTTTCCAGTCTTAGGAATGGTCAACTGATAGAAGGCTGACATCCGGGCGTGTGCCAATTCGCTACAACGAAGACCAAGTCCGCGAAGCGCTTCAAAGATGAAGCGGTCGCGCGCTGCTTTCTGATGGTCAGCAAATTTCATTTTCGGAGCACTTTCGATGGTTTTCAATATCAGGTCGTACAAGTCAAGTGGAATCGACCGCCGTACGTTTACCTTGCGCGCTCTGGGCGCACCCATCAAAGCCATAGGGTTGATCCGGATATATCCCGTTCGATGCCATGCAGTAAATAAAGCATGGACGAAACGCTTAATATCAGACTGACTGCTGCGCGATGGCGGCACTTTGAAGGGTGTCCAGTGCCTATGCCCTTTTTTAGTTCCAGTGCAGGCTAGTGCATTGGCAGGCAAATTCTCAAGGAAATCGGAAAACCTCGCGACATCCTGAGCTGACCATCTCGACGGCGTTACTCGAGCGACATTCTCGCAATACCAACGTAGCTTAGCTAAATGGCCGCGGTAAGTTGCTTCAGTCAGGCCTGTGGTGCTCTTGCTCTTCTCGCGTACTGTACGAAGGACCACCTCGGCGGCTTGCCAGTCGTCGGTAACCGGACCTAATGCATGGTCAGGTTCCGGCTTCGAAACCATCATATCAGTGAGAATCTTTGGATTGAGGATCTGATTCATTGACTCACCTCTGGATAGCATTGCTGTTCGTCTAGCTATCGCACCAGGGTACAGACATTGAAAAAGCGGCGGCAACTCTCTGACCGGGGTGTTTAGCCCATTACTGCGTAAATGTTTCGGAGGAATCCACAAGCAAAGAATGGATTGCCACAGGGAATACCGGAATGACACGTAGAGATCTCAGCCCACCATTGGCTCGAGATCCAGATGGGTCGTCGTTGAGTCGGGACGGCAGGCGTCTCATAGAGTCGATTACAAGCTTCCTGGTATCTTCTTGGCAAATATCGTACTCGCATTGTTACAGTAGCATTCATGTTTGCAAGGAGCAATATCGCTAGCCTTATTTGTTCCGATCTAAGCAAAACCATTAGTTGCAGATCTGCAATTTCGAGACCCGTAGAAGGATTTATGCCTTTCAAACCAGAAAAACAACATAAAAACAATAAAAGGCTGAACTTTTGGGCAAAACATATATCGAACAGTGATATATTTGAAGATATGAGTGCATTAGAGTCAAACGATGATGGCGGTTTGAGCTACTTGCTCGATCTGGACGGCGAAATTCAAGTCCAGAATGAGCAAGGATATTGGCTCAAATACGAAGTCTCCCTTGTGGACAAGTCTCCAGACCGCCCTCATGGCATCAAATACAGCTTGAGCTTGCATGCTCCGGATGGCACGCGTCTCATTGGTTTCGACAATGCACATGCAGTCAAGCCAGCAGGCTCACGTTTCAAGCATGCAGGAAAACGGTATCCGTTCGATCATCGGCATAGGCATGCAACCGATGAGGGCCTACTCTACGAATTCGATACGGCCACCAAGCTGCTGGAAGATTTTTATCAGGAAGTTGATCGCGTACTTAGGGAGGTGTGTCCATGATGCGTGTTATTAAGATCGGAATCCTTTCAGTCGAGGAACAACGCAAACGTGCGTTGGAAATTGCCTCTGGCAAGCGCAAGCGCGACAATAACGATCCCATCATCTATATGCCGTCAATGGCCGCAGCTGCGCGGATTCTCTCGGATGAGAATATGGCACTGCTCAAGATCATCCGGGAGCAGCATCCCTCTTCCGTCGATGAGCTCGCCAATCTTGTTGGCAAGCCGCAGTCGAATGTGTCGCGCTCGTTACATGCAATGGAGCCCTTTGGCTTGGTCGAGCTGAGGAAATCGGGCCGTCAAGTTACCCCGGTGGTCACGTTTGAGCACTTAGATATGGCTCTTATCTAGCGCTATGAAAGGCTACACCAAGAAGCACCGGAGGCCTCTCCATGTCCCTTGTTATAGCAGAAGTGGCTTTGAGCTGTCGAAATCCGTGTTGCTCAAGCGTAGTCCATCTATGACAAGCATCTGCACTCATCATTGAATGAAAAAGGTAGGGTCATTCGGTGGAGCGTTTAGCAGTTGTGATTTCCCATCTTGAGACAGATCATGGGGTAACTATGTGATAGTGCTAACTTACATTAAAACAGACGGAACTGCCATCGCCGTTGACCTGTCTGCGAAGCAAAATGGAAAAGCAATGCGTTTCAATCAACAACATTACGACAGCGCCCAATCGAGATGTCAGGACGGCTTGCCGCCCATTCATTCGTTTCGTAAGGACGGCCACATGGAGACGTTGGTCAATGAGGCGATACGAATGCAATCGCAATCAGGAAGCAAGGCAGCCAGCCAATTCATGGCCACACATGAGATTCCGATTACAGTAGCGTTGCGGGTGATATTACAGCCACATTTGCGCCGTACGATGTAATTAACTTCTGGACAATCTCTTCTTGTATCGACTTTCCTCATTCACGTAAGTATGTACCGCCCTTACCGAGTGACGCACTCATAGGCGTGGGATCTTCTAACATCGCTAGTAGCGCTGTTTTGACTCATACTTGAAGGCATTGTCACCTGACCTCCCTGTTGTGGAGCAGTATTGGTAATGTGCTTGGATAACGCACATAGCCGAATTGACCTGTGTCTACCACCTGAGTACCGTCCGCATTGGTAAGCGTGATTTCAATAAGGCGTCCGCCGTGGTATTGCCATCGCCGGGGCGTTAATCTGCTTATTGGTCTACGAAGAGATTCACTCAACGTTTCTAACGTTGAAAACTGTCGAGATTGGTGCAGCATAGTATTAGAGTAAACAGTCCAATCTCGTCATCGTAGTTCCTAAAACGGACGTCAAAGTTCGGCATGCATTCACTCTCGTCCTTCATTGACGTTGTTCGGTATAGGTCTACCTATCTTCAGCAACTCACGTAGACAAATAAATTAGTAAAGCCTACAATAATATTGCTTGCGGTCAACTAATTCATGTCAAACAGTGACCACCTTATTGCCATTCATCCCGCATCTCTACTAGGAGCTTAAATTGAATAAAAGCGAAATCATCGACAAATTGGCCGCAGACCATGAACTCACCAAAGTGAAGGCCAAGGAAATCGTTGAACAGTTGTTTGGCTTCGTTGGCTCCAGCCTGAAAAAGGAAGGTCGTTTTGCCTTCCCCGAACTTGGCACCTTCACTGTTGGCCAGCGGGCTGCACGCACTGGCCGCAATCCAGCCACGGGTGAGACAATCAAGATCAAGGCATCTAAAACTGTCCGTTTCAAGGCCGCGCCTGCCCTCAAAGAGCTCGTGGCCAAGGTCAAAGTGAAGTAACTCATTCCCACGGGCGGCATCTGACCGCCCTACCCTCCCCCTACGTTTATGTGCGATCAGTAAGGCTTAACCAAGAGCGCCAGAGGTCCGTTGGTTCCCAGTTCCTTCCATGCACTGGTTTTTTCTTGAGCCTAAAGGAAGATAGCAAAATCTCCGCACCAAGCTGAGTATTGGTCACAAAATAGCTTAGCCACACGTCGTCCTCGGAAGTCTAGCCAACGGCGCCTGAATCCGGTTTAAACCGAAACTCAGCCGGTCCGTTAGAATCACTTTGTTATTAGAGAGTAGAGAGGAATACCCATGGCCAGAATGCCATCCGCAGCAAAAGTCATTCAGGACGAACTGAAACAGGCACGTCAAGCAGTCGCGTTTTATCAGAAACGCGTTGAAGACCTGGAAGACGTTCTTGCCACGCTCAGCAGCATCGATGCGCCGGTCACGGCTTCCCGCGGAAGCAGTAACAAGAAAAAAGATGTGACGACCACGAAAGCGTCGTCGCAAGTTGCCAGCAAATCCAGGAGCACAAAACTGCCCGCGACTGGCAAGGACTTTTGGCCCAGTTTGCTCACTGACAAGCCGCAATCAGCTGCAGAGGTCTTCAAGTCGGCGCTTGCTGCACTGCGTATCCGTCCAACTCCTGAAGATCGCAAAAAACTCTCCCAGCGCATGTCTAATGCGCTCAGTGTCCTGAGCAAGAACGGTGAAATTACAGCTGAAGGTTCTGCAAGAAACCGTCTCTACTCCAGGACGAATGGCAGTGCTTCCTAACTTTCAAGCATAACGATGTTTCGTGCCTCGTCAGACAATTTTGTCTGACGAGGCACTATTTTGTACGCTTAGTCTTCAATTACCGCTTTTAACGCTCCCTCCTGATTGTCTTATCGAGTGACCTGGAGGTTTCCTCGTAAAACCCCTGAACAGCATACGGGCTGAAGTCCAGAGCCGACAGAGTAACCTGCATGTGGAGCCTTGCAATATTTGACGGTCATTTTCCAACCTCATGGCTTGCCAGTTCAGCGGCAAATGAAATGGCAAGCATGCATATTGGTTAGGACGCTCCCGTTGAATGGGTCAGCATGAAAGATAGGCAGATCGCTGCCGTGGCCAATGCCGCTGAAACAGGCACCAGTACTCCCGACCTCTTGCCCGGCAGCGGCTTGCCGCGGGAATGCGCTTCAAGTATTGCCTCTTCGTAAGCAAAACTGGCTTCCGCTTTGCCGACAATGACAAGTACCGATATCAAGGCAATTGCCAATTGCAGAATAAATATTACTTGGGCTGCGAAGGGATTTTCCGCCGGCGTAGCGAAGGCGACCATCCCGGCGTCATACGCGCCATCTGCAGCAACGAACATTGCCGCCCATAGTAACTGTCCCTCACTGATGGCCGCTTGCCATCGTCCGCGAATGGTCGACCAACTAGTGTCGGTAGCCCTCGCAGTCAAGATGAAGACGAAGACCATCAACGGCGTTGCGGTCCATTTGACGATGTTCCAATAATCTAGCATGGTAGAACTCCTTGGTTGTTGTCGTTGTAGAGTGAAAGACGTAGTTTTAGTCTTTCGGATTCCGCTATGTGATTAATGCCGCATATTGCTTGTCTTCAGCAACAGCGTTCCCTGTCCTAATGTCTGAAACCGATCCGCTTCATCGTGAAGCCATTGCGCCATATCACGCAGGTGTATGATTTGCTCCTGCACCGTCGCGGCACTATGTATGAGCGACAACATCACCTCGAATACATCTAGATACATCTGCTGCGGCGCACCGGTTCCCTTATTAAGAGCGGCTTGAACGCCACTGCATTCTTCGTGCACCGAAGCCCCAGTGTTCTGGATGCTCTCAGCAATAGCATCCAGCAGCGACATTTCTTCATGCATAGTTTCATCGTCGTTGTTCATCGTATTTCTTTCTCCACTACGCCAGGCTGGACCGATTGACAATGGCTTTTGCTTCCGACCGTCGCTTGGCCTCATTGGCCCGCTCGATATGTCGCCGCATCGCGGCGTCATCGGTGGAGTGGCAGGCGATGACTTGCGCTACGATCTCGTCAGGCCGCAGTAAATGAGTCGTGTTGACCTCTTCAAACGCGTACAGCAGGTCGAGGAGTTTGTCCGAGCGCACCACATTGGCAGGGCCTTCAGCGATGGTTGTATCAGCACCGTGTATCGCCACCACGGGGATACCGCGACAAAGACGTGAGTATTGCTGTTCCAGCACGCGTGCAGTTTGCTTGGCCTGTGAGAGTGCGTTACGCATCTGCCCTTGCCTGCCGTCGGACGCGACTGTCTTCCATTCCATCGCTTTGTCCGCTGCGAAAATGGTGGCATTCCGGTACTTGGTCTCAACCAGGTAACAGTTGTGCTGGGTCACGAGAAGATGGTCAATTTCGACACTGAACTCTTCGGGTGTGCCGGGTTGAAATACCAGTAACACTCCGTGCAACGAACGCCAATGCGGATTGGATATCTGCAGCCGTTCGATGACGCCTTTTACGTAGACCTCGGCCTCAAGTCCCGCTGCCAGCCGTTGGATCTCCGGCTCAACATACCGCTTTTCGATCCAGACGGCCAGACTATAGGCCAAACCGCTGAACAATGCCACGCACACTGTGGTCAGTGTCCAGGCATATCGGCTGAACCAAGGCGTCTTATCGGGCGCGATCAGGCATGCGTAGTACAGCGAGACGATACATGCGGTGAACGCTAAATACCGGACCGGCACCAGCCATTCTTTCTCATACTGATATCGTACAGCGAGTCGGTCAAGCCGCCATACTTTGGCCAGGTAATGAGTGATCGGCCAATACAGTAATGCGAGCAGCAAGCCAGGCAGTACACACATCACGAACTGCATGATATGGAGAGCGATTTCAACGCCATCTTCGGCACGGTGGCCAGTTGTCTTATGCTGCTGACTCATTCTGCCTCCTTGCTAGATACTGGCGCCTTGGGTATCGCCTTAGTGATGCGCTTGGCAAGGATAAGCCAGATGCACCGCATGCCCAGTGAAGCCACCGCGCAGATCTCCTCGATGGTCAGTAGGAATCTCGGCACTGCCTGTAATTTTTTAAGGCAGTGCTTTCGTTCGCTGCTTGCATAGTCAAGATCGAATAGGTTTTGATTGGTAATGTGTTTAGGGTCAATCATCGTAGCTCCATCATCAATGGTGAATAACAACTCGTTCTCAACGCAAATTGCGATCAACGAGAAGTGGCTGGTACTGCAAGCCTATTGTGAGATACGAAAACGCGAGCGCAACCTGACTTTTGGCATTTAACCCCTGTTTCACAGGTATGAACGAAAATATTTTTATTTGCGGGAGTGGGGATAGCCGCACTTCGCATAAGAACGACTATATTAGGAAAATCAGCTGGCGAGTTTGGCGCGTAAATTTGCCAGTGTTGCCTTTCTGTCCCAGTCTGTTGATGACGTCAAGAAGGCAGTGATGTAGAGCCGTATCGTAAGCGCTATTGTGCAATGAAGCTTGCAGTCAATATGATCACTCTCTCATGTATTGAACGCTGCTTTTCCTCCCGAAAACACCGAGTAGGAACTGTGTAAAGGACAGGATGCGGTCGACCTTGTCAACACATGTAACTAGTGCACAGACCGGTACACACCAAACAATTGCATGGCACTTTCCTTGATCGTCAACGCCCGGGTGCATTCAAGGCATGGCCATGTTTCTATTGGGCGGCAGACGTTATCACCTTGGCTTTTGCCTGTACATAATCGAGGATCGCCTTCTCCTCGAAATGGCCAAGGTACTGGCTCACGGTATGTTGCTCTGTGCGTTTAGCAAGCTCAAGGACAGCAAAGGTGTTGCGCAGACTGCGGCTACCGGAATGCTTCAGCTCAATATTGGCGCGTGTTAGCGTCTGTTTGACGCTGCGCCACAATGTCATGTTGGTAATGGGGCGCAATCCGTCTATCGATGCTGGAAAGAGAAGGGTCTTGGGGATTTTCATTGCTCGTCGGCGAGCCAACCAGGTGAGGACCTCCGGAGCGGCGAATGCCCGCAGGACGGTCCAGTGCTCCTTATGGATGCCCTCCTTCTTCCTCGCCACGAAGATCCGCAAATTTCCATCTTGGTCCGGCTTTGTTTGCACCGCTGACACTCTGAGCGTAAGTACTTCAGATGCCTTCAGGCCCGCACCGACCAGTATCGCAAGCATCGCGCGGTCACGCTGACGTTTCCATTGTGCCGGGGTGTCGCCAACCTCCGGCAGCGATGCCATGAACGCCTTGACCTGTTTCTGCGTCAACGCCTGCTTGTCGTGCTCCCGCCCGAGCTGCGGTTGTTTTTTCCCACCCCTGGCCAAAAAGACGGTTGCTGGATTCATGTTACCAGGGGACTGGAGGTGCTTGTAGACGCGCTCGAGCAAGAGGACGTACCGTTTCCGGATCAGACTGGTGAGCTTCTTACGTTTGCGTCCCTCCAGGTGTAGCGGGGAGTCAAGAAATAACTCAAGGTCAGTTGGCCCAATCTCGAAGAGCCGCTTATTGGACAAATCGAGCCACATCACGTACTTGCGGAACATCGACCGGTAAAGACGGATTGTTGACTCACTCAGGCCGTAAATGCGGCCCCAGGTGTCCCTGACTGGTTGCCTGCGTCCGAGGCTGAGAAACGTTTCTGTTTCGACCAACTCGTCAAATGCGCGTACCGGCGATGTCAGCCATTTGCTTTTCTGTGCTTGAGTCAATGCCATTGCTCGTCCCCGCCTTTGCTAGGAATCGTGGACGTAAGTATAACAATTTGTGATAAACCTTCTACCGTTTTCCTCAACCCAAGCCAAGGCGCGCCCTGCTGCTCCTTTTACAACTTCCTTTATCAAACACAGTAAAGGCCTCCAAGGTTGGGGGCCCTCTGTGAGCGCGGGGTATAGTGTTTGAAATGACACTTTCGGTTGGACGTGAAAGGCTTTTGCTGTTGGGCGACTAGAGCGTTTATAACAAAATGTACTATGTATCTAACCGAGTTCGGATGCAAACTCTTAGCACTTGGCGTTGCTCCTCGCTAGGTCTAGCACTCTGGCAGTGAAGATTGTCGAACACAAAAGTTTTCAACCCAGTGGCGAAAACTTGATGGAATGGTCGCCCGCTCCCGCTAGGCCTCTATATACCAAGGTAACGTTGCAACCACTACGTTTAAAAAAGGCGCGGCGACATAAAAATCATGGCAATTGGCATCGATCTAGCAAAAAATGTATTCCATGTTTACGGCGTGGATGTGCATGGCAAAGTCGCGCTCGCCGGAACGTTACCTAGTAGAACTCGTTGAGAATCGTCTTGTGGAAGCGCTCGCGGATGCCATTGGTCTGCGGATGGTTTGCCTTGGTTTTCGTATGTTCTATATCCTTCAAGACAAGATAGAGCTGGTAGCCATGAGCTTCCGGCTTGCCGCAATACTCAGTCCCACTATCATTCAGCACACGGATCATGCCCATGCCTTGTTCATCAAAGACCGGCAGGACGCGATTATTGAGCAAGTCGGCCGCTGTAATGGGCGTCTTGGTCGTGTAAAGCTTGGCTGCTGCCCACTTCGAATAGGTGTCGACAAAGGTCTGCTGGCAGATACGTCCGACGCCCTTGATCGTGCCCACGTAAAAGGTGTCCTGGCTGCCCAAATAACCAAGATGCGCCGTTTCGATCTCGCCATGCGCCACATCGTCTTCCTGCTTCTTCTCTCCAACGCCCCGACCTGTAGCTCGATCAATACTTCGCCTGTTTGAGCGACGTGGCGTTCGAGAGCAGCCAGCCGCTTCTTGAACGATTCCAGGTCTCGCCGCATCCACACGGAACGTACGGCAGAGGGAGAAATGAAGATGCCGCGCTTGCGCCGCTCGTTGGAAACTCGTACCTGTCCAAACGCTGGTTGCTCAAGAGCAAAGGCAGTGACCGCCGCTTCCGTGGCTTCTTCGACTCGGTGACGAAGGTTGGTCTTCTTCCGACTGGCGTTGATAAGCGCATCCACGCCGCCTTCGGCGGAAGCAGACTGATAGCGGTAGAAAGTGTCGCGAGAAAAGTTCATCACCTTGCAGGCACGGGACACATTATCAAGTTCAGCAGCCCGACCATATGTTTGATGACGTTCTGAGGAACACACTACTCATAGGGTTACTCCTTGGCGCTTGCGCGCTAGTTTCATAAAGATTTGCACCTCTATCAAACCGGGCAACCCCACCCTTTGGCAAGGCCTTACTCTCAGATCAACTCTGAACTACTACAGATAAATACCCTTTTATACTCATGTACCGGCCCCATCTATGGTATTTTCGTCAACACAGGGGTACGACAGCGGGTAGCATAGAAACGATAGTATCCGATATCAGGTGGCCTTATAAGTCACTCTGTCACCCATCGACTTACCATGGGCGATAGCGGCATTTTCCCGTTCTCTATAGCAGCAGATGTCTCCTGCGATACCTTCGGCTCTGCACTGTCGTCCGGGAGCGCGACATCGATGTTCCCTTGTGCAGGAGATAAATCCGACACAGGTCTGGACATAGGAGCAGGAGCGACGTCTCGTTCTGGAATCGCCGTTGAGCCCACGCTCATTGTTTTTGTTGTGCTCATAACTGACCGTTCCGCTAGCGTCCATGATATCTCTGCATTTGTTTTGATGGTGCCGTTGGCCTTCCCAGACGAGAGCCAAGAGGCGACCATCTTCAACTGAACTTCGGTGTCTGCCGCCGGATGTTTTGTCTTTTGGATATGCTCCTCAAGCAACGACAACAGCAGGCTAGAACGCTCCAAGGCTGGCATTGTTGTGAGGAGCGTATGTACTGCCGGGAATTTAAAAAAATCGACGCTAAAGCGGACATCGATTCTCCCTACCCGATTTTTTCTCTCTTGCACTTTGCTCTCCATTCCTCAATATCCGTACGGTCACTAGTTATTAAGGAGAGTAAGCAAACCGACCCGGCAAAAGCCCTCCGCTACTACCATCCGCGAGTCATCATCTATTTGCACCTTGTCGCCAAATAGCTGCCTAAGTTCATTCAGGACCAGTGGGGCGCCGCCACCCGCGAGAATCAAGCTATCCATAAGAAATGCTTTCTGACCAAACACGCGCCTTGCCTGATCTACAACCGTCGCGACGAAGGGCTTCCTTGCGCGATCGAGCAACTCGCCAAGGTCATGCCCCTTGAGCTTTCGGTGCTTGACCACTTCTTCTACCGACTCAACGTTTGATGGAATCGATCTCTCGGTCATCAATGCCGCTAAAGCGGTATAGACCGTATTGACACCTGCACACGATGTGGACGCTTGTTCGATCATGCTTCCCCGATCGCAGTAACTAAAATCTGTCGTGTAGTGTCCGATCTCTATTGTTCCCAAAGTCTGGTTCTCAAGATTCTTGTCACCATTCACAGTCCCATCAGGTTTCAAGGCGATCCATTGAAGCGGTGCCTCCGCTTGATTCTGTACAAACACCTTCAACGTCTGATTCGGCCCCAATGTGGGAGCAAGAAGCTTCACCACGCGCTGCTTGAGTGCGTCTCTTTGGCCGTTATAGTACTTAGCCGGCAACCCTAAGACCAGGTGTATTCGAGTGATTCTGCTCCGCTCCCCAGACCGATCAAGAGCATACCTCCACGCCGCAATAAGGAGAGCGTCATGCTGTGTGGTGTTAATCCAGTCGGCGCTTTCACCGGTGAAGCTATCAGGCTGCACCTGGCGCAGGGCCGTCTGACCGACAAAGAAGGTATTCGAGCCAATTTGTACCGTGTCCAGCTCGGCTTCTTTCCTGGTTTTATCGTTTCCTAACTGGATAGCTGGTGTCACCACAGTGGGAATATCAAAGCTGATGCGACTTGATTGGTCTCTTGTGAAACCAGCCCGCACCTTCACCCGCGAGTGCCCGATATCCATTCCGATTGCAAATTGCTTCATGTCATTTTCCATTGAGTTGCTGGTAGTCGCAAATATAGGACTACCCAACAGTTGGACCGGGTTGAATGCGAGGCATTTTTTATAGATGTATTGACGTCCTGCGGCAGATTTACTCCCGTCTATATTTGCCGCGGCAGCTTCACTCCCGTCTGTATTTGCCACGGCAGCTTCACTCCCGCCTGTATTTGCCACGGCAGATTTACTCCCGTCTGTATTTGCCACGGCACATTCACTCCCAACTTAACCGACCTAAATCGCCGCCTCTACAACGCGTTACTTTTGTGTTGCTCGGGATTTAAGATCGCGCATATAATGCTTCTGTCGCTCTGCGGCCCGTAGTTCTTCAATTAGCCGCCATGCGGCCTGCTGGTTAAATACCGCAGCACTCAATCTACAAGCACGTCTATTTCTGACGAATAGCCTGTTTGCTATTCGCCAGATTTCCCAACGCCGATGTTCGGCATCTATCTGAGCTAGGGTGCACGCCCTATCTACACCTCGAAAAGCCTTGCGGCTATCACGCGTCGACCTTTGTCCTGCTCCACTATTGCTGTACCGTTTGGAGTAGCGCAGTTTTTTTCGTCTCTATTGGGTCGAACCAAGCTCGACACAGAGTGTCGCGCCACACCAGTATTTGTGCGGGTTTCGGGGCAAATCTCGGACCGATCCCAAGCACATATTAAAAATGCGAGGCTCCAAATTTAGAGTTTCTCGGTAACCCGAACGGGTTATATGCGCATCGACCAGCACTGGCGATTGCTGAAACATTGAACGACAACGATAGACGACCGCTCGTGGCGGGATGGACTGCACTCCAGGCATTGAGACCTGGCCGGCACCCATCAGACTCTTCGCAGGGAATCCTGTGTTCACAACAACTTAGAGGGTGATTGCGCCACCCATACCGGTCCCAAGCGGACTGGATGCGCAACGGGAGAAACTCCGTGAATGTTCGGCGCCTGACGGCGGTAGGTCAGGTAATCACTAACCGTAAGGTGGTGACGTGTTGTTGTAGTGAGCAAGAAGGTGCAACGACACGAAATCAGGATACTTAAGACGGGTCCTTCTCCCCGCTTGTTTTAGAAAGATCGACAACGTACGACCCCTTACGCACCTTCAACCAGGCAGCTTCAACGACGCGCGAATACGTGGTCACTCAGGCTCTCTGGTTGAAGGTGGCGTAGTGATATTTGACTAATTGAATGGGAGAACGAAATGGAACACTGGCGTAGCGAATTGAGCGAACTACTTTCGGAGTTTCTCAGAAACAACGGCAACGTCGCGTCGGAGCGAACGAAGGATGCAACAGCAGAGGCGGTGAATGCCTTTATGAAGGTGTTGCACGAGTCGGGATATAAGGTCCAAAAGCTGAGCAATGTAGGAGACCGCCATATCACCGCGGTTGTACGCGAATGGTTCCTAAACCGCGGCTTGCGGCCGAAGACGATCCAAAACTACGTCTCCCGGCTAAAGGTGGTGTTCGCACAGATGGGTAAGCCTAATCTAGTGCGGTCCTGGCAAGACTATCTTCCAGAGGTACCTGCGGAACAGTTGGTAATCAAGACTGCAGCGGAGAAGAGCAAAGGTTTCACTGCTAACGGCGTTGACGTTGCCAGCTGCATCGCGGCGGCTGACAGAGCAAACGAAAGGTTTGGCTTGATGCTCCGATTGGAACTGGCGTTTGGCCTACGCAGAGAAGAGGTTCTTCATTGCCGGCCATGGATTGCGGACCGCGGAAGCGATTTACGGGTCTATCCCAGCGAAGGTAAAAACGGACGTCCGCGTGATATACCGATTGAGTATGAACATCAAAGGCAGATTCTGGAATATGTGAAGTCCAAGATTGGCAAGACCAAGCATCTTGGATGGGACTACGATGGCAACGGTAAACCGGCCAACATCAAGAAGAACTTGAAACGCTATTCTGACCTCGCCCGCCGAATTGGTGCGACGAAAGAGAACCTAGGGGTTACGCTCCATGGATTGCGCGCGCAGTTCGCAGAAAATCAGGCGCTTTTCAAAGAGTTCGTTCCCACGACTTTGGGCGGGACCACGTCAAATCTCCCAAAGGACGAACTGAAATTCCGGCAAACAGAAGTTTCGCTCATGCTTGGTCATGGCCGCGACACCGTCACAGCTGCATATTACGGACCGCTCATTCGCAAACAAAGCAGTGATGAGCAGGCTCGCTTCAGAGCGGTGATCGCTGAAGGGGTTCTTGCATTACAAACGCAAGCAGCAGATGAACGCCCTCCAAAAGAATACATGACCGACGTGCTTGTGTTGACAGAGCTGTTGGCCTCCGAGGACAACGTGGAAATCTCGTTAGCCAAGGTGTATCAATTATGGAAGATTCATAGCTCCCGGTTCGCATTGGAGTGGGCTCCATTGGAGTCGGGAATACGGCAAGCATTAGAGGCCGCTGCAATCCACGTCGCTAAAAGGCTGCCGGCGTAACAGGCACCACGTTAACGCCATTTGTTCACACCTTGAAAGGAGAAAATATGCCGATCTATCAACCGTCCAAAAACCCAAACCCTACTTCGATAGAGGAATGCCAAGATCATATCCATATACGCGTCCCGGTCACCACACAATACTATGTTGCCATTGGCCGTGATGGACATGTACGGGCGACGACTCCGACAGATTACTACGGCGAGGTGAACTGTTGAGTCTGCTACATTCTTGCCTGCTAGTCTGAGTAATCCTGGTAGGAGCGGAACGCTATCGAGATAGCCAGATGTGGTTCGGTATGCTAAACCACATCTGTATCAATGCTTGGAGGTAGAACGCACGTGGGGCCATAGGTAAGTCATTCGGTATGGTTCCAGGTGCGCTCTCAAGTCGAACGTCTTATACTCCGCAACCGGCGGTCGGGAGTCGCCGGCAGAGCGTGCTCGATTTGCCACCCAAGTAAGTTGGGAGTTCAGCTGCCGGCCATACGCGACTGCCCACGACGCTCGGAGATAGACTTGGTCTCTTGGCGCGAATCCAAGGTCGCTTCGAGTTCCCGCTATTCGATCCCGCAAAGTCTGAGCGTCTTCATCTAACACGCGCTTGTGGCCGTTGGTCGTTCCGACATTCAGGTACGCGGCGATATCTACACCGCCCGCTTTTCCCCATGCTGAACCCATGCATTTCGTGACTCGAATGATCCAGCACCGGACGCCCACCTTCGTTCTGCCAATCTCACTCGAAGTTTTTGTGATGATATCAATAACACCAGCCAGTGCATCAGCACCGTATAATGCCGATCCTGGTCCACGAATGATTTCAATGCGTGCGATGTTCTCCGACGGCAGCCCGCCCCAAATCGTTCCATTATTGCCTTGGAACAGGGTCGTCATTGAGATCCGAACTGCGGCTACTGCAAGAAGCTGCATTCGGAACGGGGGCAGTTGAACAACGTCACGGTGTACACATTCCTGTACCCGATTCTCTCCCCTGACTCCACTGCCAATTCGAAAGCAATCTGGTGCTCCGCAAACAAGACAAAAGCGTAGAATGACTACATGGCCTCGGGCAAAGAGCCGGTTGCGAAGAGCGACTGCGAAACCCCGATCGAACGTAACAGGGCCCTTGCGCAAAAGCTGCGTATCAATGGGACTCCAGGCATCTTCTTTACCTCCAATAAACGCACTCCAGGCTATGCCCCTGCGTCCGAGATTAAAAGATGCTGGTTAGCTCGAAATGATCAATGCCGTACTCGTGTTCGAAGGTAAGGGGAAGTTTGTACTGTAAGTGCTGTTTTCCGCCGCTGCTCGAGAGGGCGGGCGGCGCCTCCCTCGCCTTCAAGCCGGCCACTTTGAGGGGGTAGAAATCTCCTAACCTCTTACCTAGAAAAACGGTTTACCTGGAGAATTCGCGAATTTAAGAGTGCGGCCAGACTGCCTCCCCTATTTCCCCTGTAAGTGCCTGATTTCAAACGAATGTGGCAGTTCAAATTGGAACGATAACGTTCCGTATAAGCGTTGTTTGAACACTGATTTGCAACTTCGATGCCGGTTTTTTATTGCAAAAACATAAATTTATTGCAAGGATGCCATCAAGAGGTCCCCAGCCCTTCTTCTGCGATCTGTGACCGTTTTAAGCTAACAAATCCATATCCGAGGAACGCTACAGCGAGCCCAAGACCGAACAGAAGGTTCATCTCGATCGGCCAACTCACCAAGGTCGACACCTGCTCTCCGGGGCAAAGATACGAGAGAAGAAAATAGACCGATCCGAATAACATTGCGGAAGCGAGATACTTACTCGAGCGGGGTTGTGTGGCTTTTGGTTCTAGATTCATAAGAGTCGCCGACATGATGTTGCCCTCCTCTTCAGTTGGTGAAAGCCAACGATAAAAGATTGGCACCTCTGCTCATTATGCAAGCTTAAAAATAACGCAACTAAATTGATTGAGAGAGATACCGCATTTCCCCCAGACAAGAGAAGCGGTAAGTGCGCTTATTTCACAGCAGTATAGGAGAGACACGCGCCTTCTTTGTGATTCCACTAGCACGCTTGAAAAGGTGCAAACCACTTCCCAGTGGCTCAACGAAGGATCTATCTAGGATAGTCTCAGTCTCGTAATTACGCGGTCATGCTGCCGGTGCGCTTTTTCACGTAAGTGCTTGTTTTTGCACGACGCCATGTGTAAAAAATTGCAAAAACGGGACCCAAAACTGCATGTTTTTTACACCAGTAAGCCGGCTTATTTCATGCTATAACGGCATTTGAGGGTGGTGAACCTTACTCTCCAATATGCGGCTTTTTGAGGTGAAAATGCCATATCCGGCGAATGACGTAGCGAGCCCTATACCGAGCACAGGGTTCATTCAATGCGGCCAAGTGACCGCTGTCGGCACATGTTCTCCCGAGCATAGATACGAGAAAAGAAATACATCGCGCTGAACACCAATGTCGATAGATACGATGACTCGCACCATGTTTGCCTGTAGAGCACTTAGCGACAAGTGACATGGAATATCTAAAGTTATCGGCTTACTCTTGCTCGCTCTTTTGCAGGCGTAGCACCTTTCGTCTGCGCTTCTTGAAGAGACATAAAGTAGTCAGCGAACTGGCTACGAATTATTGGGGCCTGTTCCCCTTGCTTATCGAAGCTCTTTCTCATGGGTGGTACTGCGGCAATGGTGGTTCGGAACGCTTCCCGAATTTCGTCCTTGCGCTCCTCCGAAAGTGCATCAAATGCGCTAAATGCAGCGTTAATACGTGCTGCAATCTCGGCATTACGCGCCGCCTCTTCCGCCTCTTTTGCTTCCGCGGCTTTTTTCGTTACCTGCTTGCGGCGCGTCTCAGCCTTCTTGCTTTCCTCCTGAGCGATTAGAGTAGTGTGCCATCCTTCCTGTATAGCCTTGCGATACAGAGCACCGTAATTCGGGTTGCTCTTACCTTTTTGAACCTCTTGTTCACCATACTGATTGGCTCGCTCAATACACTTCTCGATCTCTTCTGGAGAACGCATCTCAAGATACTTCTGTTGCGTGACCAGGTCGATTGGAACTTTGGCGAAGCGAAACGCTAGATTCTCTATCTCGTCAAATGGAATAATGCTCTGCTGTTTGGCTTCCACCAGGAACCGCAATCCGATAACCTTGCGACCTCGTTTTTCATATTCGACCTCTACCTTCAAATCCGAAACATCTGAATTATTAATGGTCTTAACTGGCCCCGCGATAGCGAGTCGGTTCAGATCGCGAAACTCTTTATATTCGTGCTCTTCAATTCCCATGTACTTTCTGAAGGAAGCCAGATCGAAATATGGGGTTTTACGGACGCCACGATAGTCGCGACAAAGTTTATAAATGATTGCTTCATACTTGCCACTGAAGGCGTTGAAAATCTGCC
The DNA here is from genome assembly GCF_015352985.1 of Noviherbaspirillum malthae. Classification (GTDB taxonomy): domain Bacteria; phylum Pseudomonadota; class Gammaproteobacteria; order Burkholderiales; family Burkholderiaceae_D; genus Noviherbaspirillum; species Noviherbaspirillum malthae. The sequence goes on from NZ_JACYXF010000065.1 coordinate 27,121, forward strand.
AGTTCAACAACTGGAAAATCGCTCGTGGCTCATCCAGCCCCTTTACCACATCAATAATGAAACTGGGGAACTTGAAACCGATCCGCGTAGCGTGCACTTCCCACTCAGTGATGAAACCCGTTCCCCGTTTCGCAGTACCACCGTCTTTGCTTAAGAAGTTGTACGCGATCGTCTGATTTTTCAGCGCTTCCAGATCGTCCCAGAGTTCCTTCTTGTTGGGCACATAACCAATAGCTTTCGCGATTTCGGCCATAGGCATATACCGCCAGTCTCCCTCTTCAGCAGGGATGTTGGCATCATATTGGCGTTTGTATTCGCGTAACAGCAAAATCCAATACTTGTATTGAAGTAAAGAAATGCGATGTTCGATGTGGATAAGTGCCTGTGGCGTCTTTATCTGCAAACCATCACTGGCTTTTGATGATCCCCGTTTTGGCATCGCTGTGTGCCCATAAAATTTTTGTCGATATGCAATGCTACCTTGGATGGTGGATAAGTCAACCTGTTTTGACATCCACTTATGTGCGGTGTCTTTGCTATCAATATGAATCAGCTCTTCACCTTTATGTGACAGCGCTGCTATTAGGAGGGGGCTTTTGTCCACGATATCTAAAACAGATTTTTTTGCGTGGTCTTGATATAGGAAGGGGTTTTTATCCACCATTGATCATTTGACGCCTGGCTGTCACCATTTTTCCAGCCAAATTTGGAGGGGGGGTTTTTATCCACCATTGAGATCGTGAAGACCCGGGGGTTTTTATCCACAATACGTTCCGAACTTGGAATTCCAACCACATTCACACCAAAACGCGAGCGCATGTAGGCTCGACAGAGTGCCGATGGAGGGGGTTTTTATCCACGATTATAGCTATTTCTTAGGGGGTTTTTATCCATCATAGGCATCAGTGTACAGGGGGTTTTCCTCCACCATACAAGCATTGTCACCAAGGGGTTTTCCTCCACCATGGGAGTTCTGGACTAGGAGGGGGAATTTATCCACCATTCAAAGCATGTGAACACATGGAAACCAAAGGGCACAATTCTAGGTTCGAGTCTTTGAAGGTCGGTTTGGAAGGGGTTTTTATCCACCATCATGCCTTCAAACGCAGGGGGTTTTCCTCCACCATAGTCCTATCGTTTCAATTCAAAATAGAAACCCTTAGGGAAAATTTATTTTTAGACAACATCATCTCTCGGTCTTATTGCTTGTGTTTGTATTTCACAACTAATTAGGCTCCTGTGAACTAAAAGACCATCCCATACGCTCAGCAAAAGAAGAATACGTCTGAAATTCCTTCGTAGCCTCAGATCTAGGTAAGTTTGCCAGCGATCAGTACACTTATGCCGTTAAATCCTGGTGTATTTTCGTGAGCATTCAAAGAGGGGGTTTTCCTCCACCATTGCCAAGTTTTCATCCACATTAGGAGGGGGTTTTCCTCCACCATTGCAAGTTTACATCCACATAGACGGGGGGAAAATCTCCACCGTAGCCGGGGGATTTGCTCCACCGAAAAGGGGGTTTTTCTCCACCATATTCGGGCCAAAGGGTTGTAACATAAGGCCCAACCCGCCTTGTAAACATTAAAGGTTGTAAACGTAAACAAAGCAGCAGGAAATAGGAGATCCGCAAGTAACGCTGCTGCTTTCTTTTTGATTGATCTCCCCTTCCCCTTTATGATGTCGATGGTGGTACCTACCATATTCATTGCACCAGATAAAACTCTTGTAACACTATTTCTCGTTGGTGGACTTATATGTCGACCTATCGAAACGGGAATGTCATCATGCCTTTTGTGCCGCCCAGTGTGGAGCGCTTTTTTGCTTGTTACTTGTTCGCTTGCTAACACGGTTCATCAATCCGCAGATCTATTCGATTTGAATGCGAGTTCATTGTTGGACAGTTATGAGTTTTCCCAGTAAGCCTATGGATCGTCAAGTCAGGATGTCGCACGCCAGGTGTGGAAAGGCGAGATAGTTCTTCGCTATTTTCCACCAGTAGATCAATCACTCACGAAGTTCGGTTAGCTCGCTGTGCTTGCGCCGCGTTATCCATCTTACGCGCTGTTCTGCATTGCAACGCCACCCCTCGTCACCTTGCGAATAAATTTGCAGCAGGTTCCCCAGTTCTACCGACAGCCTGCCAGATATGTGCGTAGTCGTAGCCTGTGTCTATGCAGATGCTTTGTGGCGGGACCACCAGCAAATTGTGGTGCTTCGAACGCGTGATTCAGGTCAGGAAACGGTAGCATGCGGTCATACAAAGAGTTTTTGAAAGCCTTCAAGTGAGGCAGTTGGGCTAGTGCGGTGGTCCATCATAGCCAAGCTTAAGCTAAGCAAACCTTCTGGTATTGAACTGCATGCGTATGCAGGACTGTGCCAGGCCGCTTCGTTGGATAGACGCCTTATTCACAGGATGAAGCCGTACGCGACCTTATCATTTAGATTCTTCCTTTGTTGCCAGATGCGAGGATATTTGTGAGATTCGAGCGAAAATCCTTGCATGGAATAAAACTGCTGGTATGATTCTCACTAACAATAAAACCATCCAACGAGGATCTCTTGACCACAAAAACATTCAAGGCTCAGGCAGTTGCAACCTTACTAGGAACTAGTGGCGACACAGTTCGGAGGGATGTTAACGACGCTGGTATTGCCGTACTGCGGCAAGACACAGCGATCAAGACACGCATCTTCTCAATTGAAAACATCTTCGAACTAGCTGACTACCGCGCTAAGAAAGCAACAAAGAAGCGGACTAAGAAGGCAGTAACGTTGACCGTCTATGCACCTAAAGGTGGAGTTGGAAAAACCACGACAGCTGCCAATCTGGCTTGCCTCTTCGCACTTGCTGGCCTTAAGACGTTGGTTATTGATCTCGATTTTCAGAGCAATCTGACTTTGAGCTTTGGGTATGACAGTGAACTATCCCTGGAAGAAGCAGCAGAGGCTAACCTACCTGCAGACCGCTGTATTGAATATCATTTCGGGCATCTGTTCCCAAATTGGCCGGGTGGTTCGGTCAGTTTGGATAAAGTGGTCAAGAAACCGTACGGTGAACACGGGCCTCACTTGATACCTAGTGACGTTACGTTGGACCGTCTGGACACCATGCTGACCTATGAAGCGCTTGAAGGGCGCAATGCGGAGACGGCGATCAACAAGCTACTGAAGGATGCCCGCAATGGCAAGCTTAAAGACATTGACCTAAGCGGCTACGACATCATTATGTTTGACGCTGCACCTGCGAAGAATCGAATGACTCGTGGCGCCCTCCTCGCTAGCGACTATGTACTGGCACCTATTAGTTTGGAGAAGTTCAGCACGAAGGCGATTTCTTACCTGTCCAGTGTATTAACCGAGATGGACGAGCAGTATAGTCGGTGCCCCGAACTGATCATTGTTGGTAACTTTTTTGATCAGAACCGACCAAGGGTACTCAACCAGTTGTCAACGATTCGCAAAGCGTATGAGAACTGCTGGCTTGAGGCAAGCATTAGACGCAGTGAGGACTTCCCGAAGATGCTTTCCTCAGATGAGTACGAGCTGCCGCTGTGCCTTTCGAAGGCGACAAGTATCGGGGCAAACGACCTGCGAGTTGTATCTGAGGTTTTAATGAAGAGAATGGGAGTGATGGAGTAATGGTTAAGAAGAGTACATCTGACAAAGACTTTATATCCCAACTCCGCAATAGGGGTGGAAACAACCCAAATGAGGGGGGCAGCGATTCGGTTTCGGCCGCGAAGCCCGTCATGAAATTGAATCTGCCTCCTAGCGGCCCAAAGATTTCCACCGATGAACTCTATGAGAACGAAGAGAAGAAGGAGCACGGTGTTGAAGCACCTAACGCCAACATTGATACGTATGTAAGCACGCTTTCGGGAGCAGATGCCGTACGCAAGATTCCTATCAACTTGATCGAAGACAGCCCTTATCAGCCACGGCTGACCTACGACCCGATTGGGTTAGATGCACTTGGAGAGTCGCTGAACGCAAGTGGCCAGGTTGAAGCTATCACTGTCAGGAAGAAAGGTGACAAGTACGAGCTTCTAGGCGGACATCGAAGAACAAGAGCAGCAAGAAACATTGGGTGGGGCGAAATCGAAGCGCGTATCGTCGATTGCGACGATAACCAAGCTGAAAAGATTGCGCTTCTTCAAAATGAAGCAAGGGTAGATCTAAGCGAGTACGAACGGGCGAAGGTTTACCAGCGAGCGCAGGAGCGGGGCTTTGCGAACACCCAAACCGAAATAGCTAAGATGTTCGGCTGCCACCAAAGCACCGTATCGAATTGTTTGAAGCTCCTAACGCTTCCACAGGAAATACGTATCAGGTTAGAGGATAAGCCGTCATTATTTGGTTCCAAGACCGCGAAAGTCATGCTCGAACTTTTAAATGAGCATCCCTCAGAATTGCCGCTCATTTTGGAATTTATAGGTCGACTAGAGAACGATGCGGAAGCGAGCAGCCTTAAACAATGGTTTCTGGGAAAAATAGCTAGTCGTGCTCGTCGCAAGAAGGACAAGGCAATCGTCACTGGAAAAAGTGGCAAGACCCTGTTCTCTACGACAGTAGCCAATGGCAAAATCCAGATCACCTTAGGTGCTGGCATTTCTGTCGATGAGGACACAGTTCAGCGCTGGATTCTTGCGGCATTGCGAGAGAGAGTAGATCAAATAGAAGCTAGTTGATTCAAAACACAGAAGCCTGCAGAAGCAGGCTTTTTTATTGAAAATTATGCGCGTGCATAAGAAATCGTAAGTTATTGAATATATTGGAGAAATTAAATCCAGTCCAAAAATAATAAGGTTAAGTAATTGATTTTAAAAGAAAAATTTGCGCGCATACTTTTGTCTTGTCTAAGGCGGTACAGCTATGTGATGGATTGCTACCCAGAATTATGCGCGCACATAAAAATCGGTAACTCATTGATTTAAATAAGGAAACCTGCAAGGGAAATGATTTGAGAAAAGTAAGTCACTGATTTTAAAGTGATATTTGGTGCGGTCTTTCTCAATCTCTAGCTCGATTTCGTCTTGCTGTGGAATTCCTATACTTTAGTACCCCGTAGTCTAGCTGATGCTTACTCAGAGCCGATATTATCGGCTCTTCACCAGATGCCAGAGAGGCACCGCCGCGTAGGGCGGTGATGGATAGGGCGCAAGGCGTAGCCTCGCATCGACCATTGTGAACCTTACTTAAGCAATGTGCATTTCCACAACATGAAGCGCTGCACCAAACAACACGTCCGCACTCCTCCCGGTTCTGCCTGAAAGACCGGCATGCCAAGGTCTTGGGCGCCATGTCGCGGGCAGTCAACCTCGTCTGGAATTCCGTCACGAACTATCGATGAAGGTGCTCGATCGCGAGCAGCTGCAGAAGAATACGTGACGAGGCGTGTGCAGCATAAAAAATGGCGCCGTCCTGGCACAAATCGTCCGGCACACGCCGCTCGCTGGGCTGGATACCATTCAAGGCGCGGTCGGCCAAATACAAGCAAGGCAAGATCTCTTTTCAGGGTCATGCCCTGTCTATCTGGGACAGTTACGGCCTGTCTGGCTACGAGCTTGGCGCTGGCAATATTAGTGAAGATGCGGCTGGGCACTGGTATATCAATATCTGTGCTATGCCTAAGTAGGTGCCGCAAGTGCAGTTGCTACTGTTCCCCGATTCCGTGGGTGCCGATCTTGGATTGAAGGACTTCGCTGCGATCAGCGACGGAGCGGTTATTGAAGCGCAGAATTACTACCGGAGGATGGAAGACAAACTGGCGATTGCCCAGCGCGCTGGCAAGAAGGATCGGGTCAAGGCCATCCATGCCAGGATTTGCGCGCGCAGGAGGGACTTTCATCATCAATTGAACACTCGGCTGGTCAACAGCTATGGTGCAATCTTCGTAGGCAATGTGAATGCTCAGGCATTGTCGCAAACCGGCATGGCGAAATCTGTGCTGGATGCTGGCTGGAGCGCGTTCCGAACCATGCTGCTGTATAAGGGCGCTCGCACCGGCGTGTGGGTCGAGGAAGTCGACGAAGCATATTCAACCCAGACCTGTAGCGTGTGTGAAAGCCGCACTGGCCCGCGTGGTCAGGAAGGTCGTGGAGTAAGGGAGTGGACTTGCGGCGAATGCAATACAACACATCATCGTGATGTGAATGCGGCTTGCAACATTCTCGCGGCGGGACGTCGTCGTCAGCAGCAGGAATCTCCATCCTTACCGCGCAAGCGGCAGCCGAAGGCTGAGGGCGGAGAGGACGTCAACAAGTAGGTTAGAGATTGAACGTCTCCATCCATTTACCTACGATGGCACAACCAATTGCGTAAAGCTAACGCAGAGCCTAACGCATGTGACAGTGCGCGAAGGCGCACATCTACAGAAGCCTAAGCCGTCTTCCGGATCGCTGCCCATAGCAGTACATGTTTGAAGGTGAAGGGCCGACAACCGGCCTTCTAGCTCTATTCCTATCTTGTTGAGCGTGTCCATAATGAGCCATTTTGCGTGTGCTTACACAGCCGATTCTGAGTCACTGTTTGGCAGCGTTGCCGATGACGGCGCCTTTCTTCTCTCTACGTTGGGTTAGATACCGGTTTATCCTCACTTTGTGTGACGGCCCTGAAAAATCACTCCCGGTGCAACAGTCGGGAACGTAACAGAGGCAGGCTTGCTCGACCATACATTTGTCGTTTGATCATCTTCAGTCCCTTGATATGTTCCTCGGTAATGCTGTGCTATAGATAGTCGTCAACGCGGCGTCCACAGCAGCGTAGTCATGCTCTTCAGAGGCTTCAAGAGGCAAGTGAGAACAGTGCCGTCCCACTACTTCGTAGGTCTATTTAGCAGCAAAAGAGAAGACGCTCGATGGCATTGCCGATAGATTCTTCAGTATATGCCAGCGATCTGCCACCAGGGCCTGCGGTGCTCGCTGGAACATGGTATCGGCATTCGCATTGGCGCGATCATAGGCTTCCGTACAAACTTGATTCTGTGTTCTCACCTAGACCGCTACGGTCGGCGTAGCCTAGTCAGGTAACAAGTCAACTGGCGCTCGGTGGTCCAAGTCGGCCTCAATCGTGCCGTCATGGTGTCCGCGGCAAAAGCTCGTTATCGATTCCGATATGCTGCGCAGAGGCGTCTACTGATAGAGTTTTCTCGTGAGTGTCTATGCGTTTGAGAGCACGTGTACTCGTCTCGTCAGTGATGATCATGCAAGGGTGACTGGAAATGCGTGATCCTGCAGCAACTCCCAAAGCCAGACCGACGTGCCAAAGGACGGCCTATGAGGCGTTGATAAGGATTGACAAGTAGCGGTGCTACGGGAAACGTTTGGCGGGCAAAGGTGGAAGTACGGCATTGAAAGCGTTGCACTTCGACAGTCAGATGCACTAGTTGCCCGGTGCATGGCAAGTCTAGTAAGTGGCGCCAAATGCCGCCCATGGACGAAGGTAGCGAGGTCGTGGAACGATGCGCATGCGCCGCGGGAAGTGCGGAAGATCCAGTACCTCCCTGATGCTGATGTGCAGTGGATGGCATCCACGTCGGAAGACAACAAAGTCACATTGCATTCGCTGTCTGGGGTGTCTCGAACCGGACTACTGCATCTTCCCCGATGGCCGTCTTGCAGGTCTACATGGACTGCTGCTACCGGCGAATCTAGCCGGTATAGCCGAGTGCCCTGAGTTTCCGCATCATTGCCTGCAACGGAATCCATTCTGGACGGGCTTTGTCGACGCGCTTGGTGATGTAAGCTTTGAGCGCGTCGAGCTTGGGTGGACCGCTATCGCGCATGTTTGCGCGGCATCTCGGGCGAACCCAACTAACGGACAACCGTGGTACTTGAGATGTCCAGCTGGCGGGCTATCCTGGCGCTCCGAGAGGCCTAAGCCTTGAGTCCATGAATCACCATCCATTTTTTTGTGTAACGCTCGGATCTCGCGCAAAAAGATCAGCTTTACTAAAGAGTGGCGCAGATTTACTGCGAGCGCAACAGCGTGAAAGATTAGCAATTAAGGAGAGTAAAGAACTGCGTAGATTTGAGCATGCAAAGATAGCTATTCTTACTGAAAGACCCGTTCATAATTTCTTTACTTAAGTACAGACTATGGGGACACGGTAGAACAATGTAAAACCTTTCTCCTAGACCTCAGGTCACGAGTTAATGTCAATTGTTGGGGATGACACTGTCGGGTCAAGCGGCGATTTTCTTGGCGTCTTCCGGCATTCCGTCTTTGAACTCAACGCCGGCAATGACCTCTGCCAAACGTTGTGCTCCTTTGAGT
>NZ_JACYXF010000066.1 GCF_015352985.1 Noviherbaspirillum malthae
CGGCATTGCCGGCCAGGCCCAGGCCGAACGGGTCGATGTTTTCGACGGCGGTGCGGATGGGGTTGTACTGGCGGCCGAGCTTGACGGCGCCGAAGCCGCCCTGCAGGCCGACGAAGGCCTGGCGGCCAAACAGGCGGCCGCCCTGGCCGAGGGTGCCGTCATCGATGTTGAAGCCGTTTTCCAGGGTGAAGATGGCGGAGAGGCCGCCGCCGAGGTCTTCGGTGCCGCGGAAGCCGATGCGGCTGCCGGACTGCTGGCCGCTCTGCAGGGCGGTGGTGTTGACGCGGCCGTTGTCGATGCGGGCGAGGCCGGCGTCGGCGACGCCGTAGATGGTGACGTTGGTCTGTGCGAAGGAGGCGCCGGCAACCATGCCGAGTACCGCCAGTGCGATGAGCGATTTTTTCATTGTTATCCCAGAGAGTCTTTCATTTATAGAGGCTGTCCGGCCGGCATGCGTACATGCGAGTTTCGACCGATGTCTTCGTCGCCCGGCTGTTTGCAGCGGAGCGAAAACAAGGACAGGTGGGAGTCTGAATACTGCCTGTGACAGCCTCATGACAAACGCACAAGCCGTTGTCGCTGAACCACACATGTACATCGACATTGGGATAAGGACAAAAAAATGCCCGCAGCCGAGGCTGCGGGCACAAATCAACCTTTGGGATGTTGGGTGACGGGCGCATTGTAATGACCGATTGTTTCGGTCCTGTGACAAGCTGCCCGCCTACATCAGCCAAAGGCAAGCCGCGGCGCGAATGACTACTTGCTGCCGCCTTGCGTGCTTGAGCTCGACGAGTCGGAAGAAGGCGTCTTGCCTGCGCCGTAGGTGCCGCTGCCGCCTGCCGATGCATCCGGCGAACCGGTACCCGACGCCGGCTTGTACGGATAGGCTGAAGAATCGCCCGTCGACATTCTTGCCGAACCGGAGTCTCCGGAAGTTGAAGCGCCGGATTGTTGGGAATGCGAACCGCCGTGCTGGGCACTGCTGCCCGATGTGCTTGATGTGCCTGATGTGCCTGATGCCGTGCTGTCCGCGCCCGAAGTGCGGGAACCAGGATAGCTCGATGCGTCGCCCGCCGCCGAGCCACCCTTGGTCGCTCCGGTGCCGCTGCCTTGAGCAAATGCCGGCGCCGCCGCCAGACCTGCGGCGAGAATGGCTGCGGGCAGCACGCGAAGCAGAATGCGCTTTTCTTGCATGGTGTTCTCCAGATGAGAGTAAGGAACCGCCGCATTTGCAATTCATGTGCCAGCAGCTTCATCCTCACCTGCCACGGCAAGTCTATCCAACATGCCGCATTACGCATTTATATTCCCCTCTCCCGCAGGCGGGGCGCAGGCAGGGTTTCGCAAACCATTGGTTTGCGCTGCCGTAGCCGATGCGGCTTGCAAGCCGAATCGTGGGGCGCGGAGCGGGGGTTAGGGATGAGGGAGGATGGCAAGCCCTTGCTTCGTCTTGACACTCCCCCTCATCCCCAGCCCTTCTCCCGCCTGCGGGAGAAGGGAGCATGGTTGCATCGGCCAACTGCCTAAGAATTTTTCCTTGATTGCTCAGTGCGGCGTTCGCAAGGTGATTTCTACATGCGCTGCGATGAAGTTTGCCTGCCTGCGCGCACTGTCACGTTGCTGTCATGGTGCTTCCTTATATTGCGCGGTGTTTCCAACAACAAAAGTCAACCCTCATGCGCAACAGCATCACATCCTTCTTCCTGGCTTCCACAGCCGCCACGCTTCTGGTCAGCCTCGCCGGCTGCGGCGGCTCCGGTGACAGCTCGAACGCGGAACGTACCGTAAGCTCGCTGCGCCTCATCGGCCAGCAGGTTCTGCCGAGGCGGACCGTGTTCCAGGGAACGGTGGTAGGCGGCCTGTCGGGCATCGACTATGACACGGCAAACAATCGCTATGTCATGATCTCCGACGACCGCACGACGACCGATTCGGCAAATCCGCCGCGCGCGTATACGGCCAATCTGGCATTCAGCGAGAGCGGATTCACCGGCGTGCAGTTCCTGTCCACGTTTACGCTGAAGCAGCCTGACGGCAGCGTGTTTCCGAAGGTGCCCGATGCCAGAGTCGCCGATCCGGAAGGCATTCGCATCGATCCGGTGAGCGGTAATCTGGTCTGGGTCAGCGAAGGCGACCGCACGCTCACACCGCCTCCGCAGCGCATCATCGATCCCTTCATCCGCGAGATGCGCAGCGACGGTACGCATGTCCGCGAATACACGCTGCCTGCGATGTTCCGCATGTCGGCAACGGAGACCGGTCCACGCGGCAATCTGGTCTTTGAAGGAATCACGTTTACGCCAGGCAGGAAGAATGCCGTGGTTCTGGCCGAAGGGCCGCTGTTCAACGACGGCACCGTGTCCACGGCATCAGCCGGCTCGGTGGCGCGCATCACCGAGTTCGACAGGTCGAGCGGAACCGCAATCGCGCAATACGCCTATCCGGTTGAAAGAGTCCAGGCCGCTCCCGTTCCCGACACGGCGTTCACGGTCAGCGGCGCGACAGAGATACTTGCGCTGTCGGACAAGCGCTTCCTGGTGCTGGAGCGCAGTTTCTCCGTAGGCGTCACCGGCAATCAGGTGCGGCTCTACGAGATCGATGTCACGAATGCTACCGACGTGCTTTCCCGCCCTTCGCTCAGTGCAGGCGGCTATACGCCGGTCTCGAAGCGCCTGATTCTCGATTTCGAGACGCTGAAGACGCAGCTCGGCGGCATCGCCAACCTGGAAGGCATGACCTTCGGGCCCAAGCTGGCAAACGGGCGCGATTCGCTCGTCGTGATCGCCGACGACAATTTCCCGACCGCCGATTCGGCGACCGACCGCAACCAGATTCTGGTGTTTGAAGTCATTCCGCAGTAAGCCGGCACTGCAGACCGGCTTGCCGTCGATGTCGCCGTCGCTATTGCGGGAGCATCACTCCGCGTCGGGCTGCTTTCCCGGCGCGGCCAGCGCAAAGGCATCCATCGTCATCGCATGATCGTGGATGCGCTTGATGGTCGGATACGCATCGAGCGCAATGTCGAAGCGCTGCGCGTTCCACACCTGGGGCACGAGACACAGATCGGCCAGCGTCGGCTGGTCGCCGCAGCAGAACTTTCCGGACCGGCCATCTCCCGCGAGACGGGCTTCCATCGAAGCGAAACCGGCCGTCACCCAGTGCCGGTACCACTGCTGCTTGGCCTCGTCGGACACGCCCAGCGTACCGGTGAGGTACTTGAGCACGCGCAGGTTGTTCAGCGGATGGATGTCGCACGCAACCTGCAGGGCCAGCGAACGCACATACGCGCGGTCGGCCGGTGCGGCCGGGAGCAGCGGCGGCTGCGGATGCGTCTCGTCCAGATATTCGATGATGGCCAGCGACTGCTGCAGCAGCTGCCCTTCATCTTCCAGCGCCGGCACCAGTCCGTCCGGATGAATGGCACGGTAGGCCGGTGCGAGCTGTTCGCCGCCGTTGCGCACCAGGTGCACGGACGCATAGTCGTACGGCAGTCCCTTGAGGTTCAATGCAATTCGCACGCGAAACGATGCCGAACTGCGGAAATAACTGTAGAGCTTCATGCGTCCTCCTTGTCTTGCAGGTATGCGGAAAGCACGCCGCCGCCGCATCGGTCGAAGCGAAGCGGCGGCGCGTTGCCGTCTTGGATGGCAGTTCCAAATCAGGCATTCACTGCCGGCTTACTTGACGTTCGGATTGAAATTCTTCTTGATCGTCTGCCAGCACTGGAAATACTCGTTCTGCAGCTGCGAGGTTTCAAGCGCAAACTTCGTCGGCTTGATCACCACCGGCGTCTCGAACATGAAGGCCATGGTGTCGGCCACCTTTTTCGGCACGCTGGTATCGATGCGCGAGGCCTTCTCGTAAGTTTCGCCATCCGGACCGTGTCCCGACATGCAGTTGTGCAGGCTGGCGCCGCCGGGCACGAAGCCTTCAGCCTTGGCATCGTACTCGCCATGGATCAGCCCCATGAATTCGCTGGCGAAGTTGCGGTGGAACCAGGGTGGGCGGAAAGTATTTTCCGCCGCCAGCCAACGCGGCGGGAAGATCACGAAGTCGACGGTATCGACTCCCGGCGTGTCGCTCGGCGCCTGCAGCACCAGGAAGATCGACGGGTCCGGATGATCGTAGCTGATCGAGCCGATGGTATTGAAGCGGCGCAGGTCGTATTTGTAAGGCGCATAGTTGCCATGCCATGCCACCACGTCCAGCGGCGAATGACCGATCGCGGCGCTCCACAGGCGGCCGTTGAACTTGGCCAGCAGTTCGAAATCGCCTTCCAGGTCTTCGTAGGCGGCCTGCGGCGTCAGGAAGTCGCGCGGGTTGGCGAGGCCGTTGGAGCCGATCACGCCAAGGTCGGGCAGGCGGAACAGCGCGCCGAAATTCTCGCAGATATAGCCGCGCGCCTGGCCGTCGGGCAGCGCGACGCGGAAGCGCACGCCGCGCGGAATCACCGCGATTTCCTGCGGTTCGATCTCGACCATGCCCATTTCGGTTGCAAGCTGCAGGCGGCCCTGCTGCGGCACGATCAGCAGTTCGCCGTCGGCATTGTAGAAGTAGCGGCCTTCCATGGACTTGTTGGCGGCATACAGGTGGATGGCGCAGCCGGTCATCGCTTCCGGCGAGCCGTTGCCGCCCATGGTGACCCAGCCTTCGATGAAGTCGGTCGGCGCGGTCGGGATCGGCAGCGGATTCCAGCGCAGCTGGTTCGGCGGAGTGGGCGGCACGCTGGAGAAGTCGGACACGATGGCGCTCGATTCCACCAGCCTGAACGGCTTGTGCATCGCCGCCGGGCGGATACGGTACAGCCAGGAGCGGCGGTTGTGGCTGCGCGGCGCGGTGAAGGCGGTGCCGGAAATCTGCTCGGCGTACAGGCCGTAAGGCGCCTGCTGGGGAGAGTTCTGTCCGACCGGCAAGGCGCCGGGCAAGGCTTCGGTGGCAAATTCATTGGCAAAGCCGGACTGATAAAGATGCTTGGTGATGGACAGGCCGGGTGCCTTGGCGAGATCGCTGATGGTCGTCATGACATTACTCCAGTGCAAGAAGCGCGAAGGGTGACTGCCGGATGGCGGCTGATAAAAATGACAGCTGCCACTATAGAACTTCATGCATTGAATTAAAATGCAAATACACGAATTACACTTATTTAGGATATCAATAGTGCGCAGTCCCTCCGAGATCGACCTCAATCTCCTCGTGGTGTTTCACGAACTGTTCCAGCAGCGCCAAGTTTCGCTGGCCGCCGAGCGGCTGGGGCTGTCGCAGCCGACCGTCAGCAATGCACTGGCGCGACTGCGCAAGACTTTCGATGATGAACTCTTCGTGCGCACGGCGCAGGGCATGCAGCCCACGCCCACCGCCCAGGAAATTGCCGAACCGATCGCCAATGCGCTGGCGAACGTGGCGTCGGCCCTGAACCGGCAGCAGGATTTCGACCCGCTGACCAGCGACCGGCAGTTCGTGATCGCCATGACGGATGTGGGGGAGATTCATTTCATGCCTACCCTGCTGGAACGCTGCGCGACGATCGCCCCGCATGTGCGGATTGGTTCGGTGCGCGTGAACGCGGTCGATTGGCGGGAAGGCATCGAAACCGGCCAGATTGACCTCGTCATCGGCGCCTTCACCGATGCCTCGGAAAGCCTGTATCACCGCAGTCTGTTCAGCCAGAAGTACGTCACCATGTTCCGCAAGGACCACGCCTTTGCAAAGGGCAATGTCAGCCTCGACGACTTCCTGGCGGCGCGGCACCTGATCGTGTCCTCACGGGAAAATCCTTACGACCTGATCAATGAAAGGCTGGAGAAAGCCGGCGTGCTGCCCAGCGCCCAGTTTCATGTGCCGCACTTCACCTCGGTGCCTTACATCGTCAGCAGCACCGACATGGTGGTCACGGTGCCGGAAAAGCTGGCGCAAAGCGCGGCCGGCCCCTTCGGCCTCGCCTTCATCCGCCCGCCCTTGCGTCTGCCGCCGCTGCACACGAACATCTTCTGGCATCGCCGCTTCAATCAGGACAGCGGCAACCAGTGGCTGCGCGGGGTGATTGCGAGTACGTTCAGGGAGTAACGAAAGATGTGGTGTTTCAAGCGATTCGCCATGAAGACGAAGACTGCAACGCTGTCCGAGCCAGCGCGTAGAGGCTGTTAGATATCCTCTATGTGCGAGCTTGGCTTGAGGCTTTGTTTGCCTGTTCAGTGCTGGGTTTTGGGGCGTTGGGAGCGTCCTCTCTCTTGCGAGCGCCCTCACCCCCAGCCCCTCTCCCGCTTGCGGGATAGGGGAGTGGCCAAGTTTGCGCATAGAGGCTGTTAAAAAGTCCCTTCTAATGACGCTAAAAGAGTGCGGCGCCAAGCGGATCAAGAAGCGCGGACTGTCTGAGCCGCAGGCGAGTTTCCGCGCTTCCCGCTTGGCGCCGCACTCTTTTGGGGACCCCGCATGGGCGGCGGTAGAGGGGTCGCACCTCGGCGGCCCCTTTCTTTTGCTTACTTTTCTTGGCGAGACAAGAAAAGTGAGTGGCCGCCGGGCCACCCCCGGCTAGCCTCCACGGAGTACGCAACGACCAAGTTACGCCACCCCCACCCCCTGCTCCCTGGCAATCTTCATCGCCTCCTCCAACACCCCCTGCTCCCCGATATGATTCGCCAGCAGCAAGATCAACGCCGCATTCGCCGCCGCACTCTGCTCCGGCGACAGATCACTATGCATATCAATCAGCCGCTCATAGAAATCATCCGGCCGCGCAAGATTGGCGGCGGTATTCAATGCATGGCCGGACATGGCACACCCTCCTCAAGCTTGTATTCAACCGCAGCATGCGTAGCGCGCGCCAGCGCCTGCCGCACGAGATCGACATTCAGCCCTCTCCATCGCCCGCAGACATGCTGATCCGGCCGTATCAGATAAAACGTGCCCGCCTTGCCGTCATAGCGCTGCGTCAGCAGTCCATGCTCGTCTCTCAGCACCGCAATGCCCTCAACCGCCGGCACACGAGATCCGGACGGAACCACCACCAGCGGCTTCACCGGTATATCGCCTTGAGCCAGCATCCGCACCGACTCGAGAACGCTGTCATCAAGACCGCCCTGCCCTGCGAAATACAGCCCCGCAAACTGGCCGCCGATGCAAGCCGTCAGCCATTGCGCATCGTCTCCCCCGGTAGCCGGTACAACCGGCGCATCCGCCAGCGGCGCCCCCGGCACCATCATGCTTTCGAATGCCTCCGTATCCGCGGTATTAAGCCGGCTGTCCGCCAACACCGACGGCAAGGAAAGCCTTCCGCTGTTGACGATGCGGCGCGCGAACTCATGATTCTTCGACAGCCTCAGCACCGCATCCCTGAAGGTCTTGCTGACCTCGCTCTTGGGCGTGATGAAATCGGTAGAGCGCGTCGAATTCATGATGTTTTCATCGGCCGCAGCCTGCCGTTCCTCGGCATAGGTATCGAGCAGGTCCGGCGAAGACTTGCCTTTCAGGACGAGAGCAAGCTTCCACGCGAGATTGTCCGCATCCTGTACGCCGCTGTTGGCGCCGCGCGCGCCGAATGGCGAAACACCATGCGCCGCATCACCGGCGAACAGAATGCGGCCATGGCGGAAGCGCTCCATGCGCAAACAGGAAAAGGTGTACACGCTGACCCATTCGAGTTCGAAGTCGGCATCTTGTCCAAGCAGCGCGCGGATGCGGGGAATGACTTTCTCCGGCTTCTTTTCCTCGACGGGATCGGCATCCCATCCGAGCTGAAAATCGATACGCCAGATATTGTCCGGCTGACGGTGCAGCAGCACCGACTGGTTGCGGTGGAAAGGCGGATCGAACCAGAACCAGCGCTCGGCGGGGAAATCCGCCTTCATCTTCACGTCGGCAATCAGGAATCGGTCGCGGAAGCTGCGCCCCTTGCTCTCCAGTCCGCACAAGCCGCGTATCGGGCTGCGCGACCCGTCGCAGGCCACCAGATAATCGCAAGCTACGGTGTACTGCCCCTCGGGCGTCTCCACCAGCAGCACGACGCCGTCAGCTTCCTGCGACAAGCCGATGACCTTGTTCTTCCAGCGCAGGTCGATATTGGGCAATTCCAGCGCCCGATCGCAAAGATAGCCCTCGACATAGTACTGCTGCAGGTTGATGAAGGCGGGACGACGATGTCCTGATTCCGGCAGCAGGTCGAAGGAATAGACCTGCTCGTCGCGGAAGAAGACCCGGCCCACATTCCACGATACCCCCTTGTCCACCATGCGCTGCCCACAGCCGAAGCGGTCGAATATCTCGAGGGTGCGCTTGGCAAAGCAGATGGCGCGCGAACCGGTCGACAGGGTACAGTCGTCGTCAAGCAGGACGACCGGCACGCCTTGCTGCGCCAGATCGATGGCTGCCGACAGTCCGACCGGCCCGGCTCCCACGACGATGACGGGATGGCGCACAGGTGCGGCTGCGTCCTGGTCCGGTGAACGACGGTATGCGTATGTCGCCTGCTGGTAGTTGGTGTCCATGGCTGTTCCAAAGGTATGGTTATGCAGTGGCGGGTCTTTGCGAGCGATGCATACAGTGCTCACTGCTCCCTCCACCTCGCCGGCCGCCCTTGAAGGGGAAGGAGCGTTCTTTATGTGTGCGGGCTGCTCCGAATCTGCAGCCGCAATATGAAGACCCTCACCAAACCCGCTCAATCCTGCAGCGCGTGCCACATCTCCTTGTCCCTTTCCGCAGTCCAGATCCGCGGATGCTTGATCCCGCTGGCCTCATCCACCGCCCGCGTCACGTCGAACGGCAGGCAGTGCTCATAGATGAACACGTGCCCGAACTTCGGATCCATCCTGCTGCGCGCATGCGCCATCGCCGCCTTCAGGTCCTTGCCCTCGGCCACCGCTTCCTTCGCGCAGGCCAGCAGCGTGGTCACAAAGTCCTTCGTATAGTCGATGCCCTTGTTGACCTCTTCCGGATTCATCAGCGCCGGTCCGCGCCCCGGCACCAGCTTCTCGGCACCCATCGCACGCAAGGCTTCCAGCGTCTGCGGCCATTCCTCCAGTTGCGCGTCGCCGGTGTATGCGGCTGCCTCGTACTCGACCAGGTCGCCCGAGAAGCAGATCTTCTGCGACGGAATCCAGGCAATGGTGTCGCCCTTGGTGTGCCCCATGCCGATGTGCATGAGCCTGACTTCCAGCTTACCCATGAAGATCGTCATTTCCTTCTCGAACACCATGGTCGGCCAGGACAGGCCGGGCACCGACTCCACGCCCGCGAACAGGCGCGGGAAGCGCTCGATCTCGGACTTCATGTCGTGCTCGCCGCGCTCGACGATCAGTTCATGGGTGCCGCGCGAGGCGATGATCTGCTCGGCGCCTTCCTTGAAGTAAGCCGAGGCGCCGAGCACGCGCACTGCATGGTAGTGCGACAGCACCACGTACTTGATGGGCAGGTCGGTGACTTCGCGAATGTGCTTGATGAGCGACTGCGCCATGATGGGCGTGGCGGTGGTGTCAATGACCATGACGCTGTCGTCGCCGATGATGACGCCGGAGTTGGGATCGCCCTCGGCGGTGTAGGCATAGGCGTTGTCGGACAGCTTGACGAAGCTGGTCTTCTTTTCCGTCAGGTCGGCCTGCGAGGCAAATTTCTTTTCCGTCATGGTGTTCTCCTTGGAATGAACAGAGGCGGCAATGCTTTAGCCCGGCCTCGTTCCTACAATGTATTAACTCTCAGTCCGAACAGGCAATCATTGGCGTATATTCACCTGCTGCCCACCCGGTAATTCGTTATTATCAAACGCACTCAATGAAACTGAATTTTGTTTAAGTTGAAAACATATGTCAATAGCAAACGGGAAAGAGGGAAGACATTCCTTCGGGAGTGCCTGGGTCCGACACGAAGCCTTTTCGGGTGCCCGCACTGCGAAAGTCGGCGGATTCGTGTTTAATGCAGTCATTCCCACCCGCAACCGAACAGGCTGACCATGGAATTTCATCTTTTCGGGCCTGATGCCCTGCTTGCCTATGCCGCCTATTTCATAGGCACGGTCAGCCCGGGGCCGAGCAATCTGTCGATCATGTCGGTGGCCATGCATTCCGGGCGCAGGTCGGCGTTCATCTTTGCCGCGGGCGTGGTGTCCGGCTCGATGTTCTGGGCGCTGCTGGCCGCGCTCGGACTGTCGGCGTTGCTGGTCACGTATTCGAACCTGCTGGTCTTCATCAAGCTGTTCGGCGGCGCCTATCTGCTCTGGCTGGCGGCGAAGTCGGCGCGCGCAGCATGCCGCCCTGCGCCGCTTCAACACTCTTCGGGGATTGCGCTCCGCGCGGATATGGACGCGGAAGCGGGCAGCGGACGGCGCCTGTACCTGAGAGGCCTCGGCCTGCATCTCACCAATCCCAAGGCCATCCTGACCTGGCTTTCCATCGTCTCGCTGGCATTGCCTGCCGGAGCGGACACGTCGCATGCGCTGGCCATTGTGGGCGGCTGCGTCTGCATCGGTATCACGGTCTTCGGCGGCTATGCGATGCTTTTTTCGACAGCCGCCGCCCGCCGCATCTACGTCCGGGTGCGCCGCTGGTTCGAAGGCGTGCTTGCGGTGGTATTCGCCTTTGCGGGCATCAAGCTGCTGCTGTCGCGCAGCTGATCGTTCTTTCGGCTGCGCGGCTTGCACGCGGGCTGGCTCAGTCCATCGTCATGTTCGCGCCGCGCGCCACCTTGCCGAGTCTTTCATATTCCGACTGGCTCAAGGCGCCGAGCTCCTTGTCCGATGATCCTCTCGGCGCAAAGCCCGCCTGGGTCAGCTTCTCCTTCACCTGCGGCATCGCGAGCGCCTCGACATAGGCGCGGCTGATCTTCTGCACGACGGCAGCAGGCATGCCGGCCGGCCCGTACACGCCGAACCAGGGTTCGACCGAATAACCCGCAAGCCCCGCTTCGGCCATGGTGGGTACGTCGGGCAAGGAAGGCGACCGGGTCTTTCCGGCAACCGCAAGCGCGCGCAGCTTGCCGGCCTGGATATGCGGAAGCGAGGCCGGCAGGTTTTCGAACATCATGGGCAGATGGCCGCCCAGCATGTCGTTGATCGCCGGTGCGCTGCCCTTGTAGGCCACGTGCGTGATGTTCGTTCCGGTCATCTGCGCAAACAGTACGCCGGCCAGGTGCATCGACGTGCCCACACCGGCGGTGCCGTAGTTGTAGCCTGGCTGCTTCTTCAGATAATCGACCAGCTCGCCCACGTTTCTTGCCGGATGTGAAGGCGTGACCTGCAGCACGATGGTCGACGTACCGAGCAGGCTGATGGGCGTGAAGTCCTTGCGCGGATCGAAGGACATGGACTTGTAAACATGCGGATTGAGCGCATTGGTGGAGATGGCGCCCATGCCGATGGTGTAGCCGTCCGGCGCCGCCTTGGCGACTGCATCCATGCCGATGTTGCCGCCGGCGCCAGGCTTGTTTTCAATGATGACCGGCTTGCCGAGTTTCTCCGCCACCTTCTCGCCGACCACGCGGGCAACGAGATCGGTGGTGCCTCCGGCGGCATAGGGGACGACGAAGCGGATCGGCTTTTCGGGAAATTCCGCATGAGCCGCTGCGGCCAGCGTCGCCAGGGCGAAAGGAACGATGAACTGAAGCAGGCGTGCGGGCTTGCGCTGAGGCGTAGTCATGAGTCGGTCTCCATGGTTGTTTTTGAGGTGTGCTTCCGGGCGGCACTTGCCCGATTGTAGACGCAATCATGGATTTCAGCTGGAAAGACCCTCCGCCGATGGAGGTCTCGTGTTCATTCCTGAACCCTGCCTTGCCCTCCCCCTTATGCATCCTACGCAACGCGCTGGTTGAACGCGCCGATGTCATCGCGGTATGCCGTCAGGATGGGGGCGAACAGCGGGTCCTGGCGATGCTTGGGCATGACCTCGCTGAACAGTTTCATCCCGAGCGGCAATGCAGCCGATGTGTCGGCATCGAACATGTCGGCCTGCTGCACGCGTTGGATGATATCGAACAGCTCGTCATGATTGTCGGCATGAAAAGTCAGCGGAGCATGCAGTTCGGGACCGGCATGCTTGCCGCCCAGATATCCAAGCGTGATGCAATATTGATGGGCGTTTATGGGTTCACCAGTATCTGGCCGGAAGTGGAAAGATGCAGAGCCCACCCTGGCATGGAACGGCGATTTACCTCCTGGTGCCGGCCTGAATGCCTTTGGTTCGCCCGCCCGTCGGCAAGCCTGCTGTCATGCCGTTTCCGTCCGGCGTGTCGAGTTCGTAACACGGCGTTTTTACCGGCACGATGTAAAGATGAACAGCCAAGCTACAAATGAATGTGCCTGTGCGAAATGAAATTGATCTTCTATAGTCCTCAAACCGCTTGCAGGCAAAGAGCACCTCGCTGGCCCGTTCTTTGCTATTACCCTTTCTGTCTCCTCCCCTATCCTGATAGGGATTTATTCCGCAGCCTCACGGGGCTGCGGTTTTTTTTAATCCAACGGCTTCCGAAGTGCATCAATCCGGCAGGCAAGCGCCACGGTAAAATGCATCCCCAATGCATAACGCCATAACGCTGAATCAACCATGAAACGGATTGGAACAGGATATCCGCCGCGCATCACCCCCTTGACCCATGAGCAGGCCTATCTGGACTCGCGGACCGAGGATGAGCAGATGACGCCCACCGAGAACGGCGGCTGGGATGTGGAACGGCGCCGCTTTGAGCCCGTGGGAAACTACCAGCAGCTCAACAAATACGATTACGACGACAGGCGCTTTCTGCTGATTCCGCTGTGGCGGCTGTTTCTTGATGCCTTCACCGCAGCCGTCGAAAGCGGCTATATCGATCACACCAACTGGAAGCTGGCATTCCGCTTCAAGGAAGACTGGCTCGCCCTGGCTACCGATTTGAAGAACGCCGGCACCGAATGGATGCATGAGCGCCATCAGCGCGCTCTCACCGTGGCCATGCTGGGCGAACCCGAGCATCCCGGCTTCGGCACCTATCGCGAATGCGGTGCATTCCTGGCCGCCCAGATCGAATCCCAATCGGATCTGCCGAGGCTGCGTCTCGTATAGCGGCGGCTGCAGTGCGAGCAGGCACATTGGCATGGAGCTGAACAGTTCTGTTCCTTAACAGAAATTTACCAGTCTTTACGCGGAGCATGAAAAGCGGGAGCAATGCTTGCCGTTATAGTAGGCAGCAGCATTGTTCACCCTTCCACGCTTAAAGGAAACGCCATGGTCTCCAGCATCGGCAGCCAGTCCGCCTCGTCATGGGCAAGCAGCCTCTTCAGCAAGATCGATACAAGCAATCAGGGTTACATCGAGAAGTCCGACCTGCAGGCGGCTTTCGCAAAGATCGACAAGACCGGCAATGCCGGCGCCGAAAGTCCCGATGTCGATGCGGTCTTCAAGCAGCTCGACGGCGACAGTGACGGCAAGGTGACGAAAGATGAAATGTCCTCCGCCCTGGAAAAGCTTGCCGGCGAACTGAACGCCCAGTTCGACCAGTCGCGCGTGCGCGGCGGGATGAAGAGCGGCGGCGGAATGCCGCCCCCTCCGCCCGGCGGCGCCGGACCGGCGCAGGGCAGCGGCGGCTCCAGCGAAACCGCCGGCACGGACGCATCATACATTGCGGCAGCCGACACCAACGGCGACGGCACGGTCAGCGCGGAAGAACTGGCGGCTTATCAGGCTTCGGGCGAGACGTCGTCGGAGACTTCCGCGGCATCGGGAAGCGGACAGGAATCGACGACTCCCGCATTCGGCAGCATGCCGCCGCCGCGGATGCACGGCGCGCAGGATGCGGGCTTGACGAAGGACGAGCTGCTCAGCCAGCTCGATGAACTGGGCGCCTCCGACAGCAGGCGCTCCAGTCTTCTCTCCAGCCTGGTGGAAAACTTCGATGCAGCCGACACCGACGGTGACGGCAGGATCAATCGCATGGAAGCACGCAGCCATGACAAGAGTTCGCGAAGCGGAGAAGTGTCTGCCCAAGAGAGCGGCATGATGAAGATGATGCAGTTGCTGCGTGCCTACAGCGTTGATAGTGAATCGACGCAGGCCGGCGCGTCCACGCTGTCGGTAACGGCCTGATACTTCTTGAGCGGAACTGCGCCGCTTCCGACCGCTCAGCGTTTGTCCATGGTCGGCAGCACGATCTCCACGGCCAGCCCTCCGCCTTGGGCATTCACCGCCGATATGCTTCCGCCGTGCGCATGAACGACCCGCTGCGCGATGGCCAGGCCGAGCCCGTGATTGCCGGACCGCCCGGCACTGCTGCTGCCTTTGACGAAGGGACGGAAGATCGCCGTCAGCTCCGCTTCCGGCAGACCGCCGCCGTGATCGCGCACGGCGATGCGAACCTCGTGCCGCAGCGGATCGTCATCCACATGAATCTCGATCGCCGTCCCTGCGGCGGTATGCCGGATCGCATTGCGCACGACATTCTCGATCGCGCTGTGCAGGAGTTCGGAGCGGCCCAGCACCATGGCATGGCTGCGGTCGATCAGCACCACGTGCTTGCCTTGCGACTGCGCTTCGAAGTGCGCGTCGTCGGTAATCGACGACACCAGCTCGCCGATGTTCAGGGTATCTTCCATCGCCCCTGCCATGCCCGCCTCCAGCCGCGACAACGTCAGCAGTTCGCCGATCAGGGCATCCATGCGCATGCTTTCGCGCTCGATGCGTTCAAGCGAGCTTTCCGTCCTCTCGGGGCGCTGGCGTGCCAGGCCGACCGCCACCTGCAGCCTTGCCAACGGCGAGCGCAGTTCATGGGACACGTCATGCAGCAGGCGCCGCTGCCCTTCGACCAGTTCTTCCAGGCGCGCCGCCATGCGATTGAAATCATGCCCGAGGTCATGCAGCTCGTCTCGCCATCGGCTGTCGGTGAAGCCGACCCGGGTCGACAGCTGCCCCGATGCCACGGCATCGAACGCGGAGCGCAGGTGGTGTATCGGACGCGAAAAATGCCAGGCGAGAATGCCGGCCGAAACGAGGCTTGCAATCGCGGCAAAGAACATCGGCAGGAAAGGAAACCGCGGCAGGTCGCTGCGCGGCCCGCCATGGCGTCCGGCTTGCGGCTCGGACGCGCCTGCAGGTCCATGCATCCCGTCCTTGTGCGGCGGCCTGCGCTTGCCGGCATAGACCAGCCAGCGCGTACCGTCGGCGGCTTCGATCGTGCGGATGGCGCGGGGATACCGGTTCTGCTCCTGCATCTCCCTGACCTGCTGCAGGGTGGCGGAATCGACTTCGCGGCCGAGGATGTCGCGATCGGCGCTGTCGAGCGCGAACAGGCTTTCCTTCGGATTCTGCAGCAGCAGGCGGCGCAATCCTTCGCTGCCGGAGGTATGCAGCAGGGATTCGGCGGCGTCCAGCACGAAGCTGGCCGGCGGACCGAGCTCGACATGCCGGCTGAGCATGGCCTGGTTGCGGTCCTTGAGCCAGATGCTGCTGCCGATGGCCAGTACCGCGAACAGTTGCGCTATCCAGATCCAGAGGAAAAATTTCCAGAAGAGCCGGCCCATCCTCATTCCTTGATCAGCATATAGCCTTGCCGATGCACGGTATGAATGCATGAGCGCCCGTCGGGCAGCGTGCCGAGCTTGTGGCGCAGGCTGCTCATGTGGACATCGATGTTGCGGTCGAAACGGGCCAGGGGCCGGCCCAGCGCCTGTTCCGACAATTCGTTCTTGCCGACCGGCCTGCCGGCATGGCGCATCAGTACTTCCAGCAGATTGAATTCGGTGCTGGTCAGTTCGACCGGCGCGCCGTCCCATGCCGCACGCCGCTGCTCCGGCCACATCTGCAGCGCGCCGGCCACCAGATGAGCGGTGCCGCCGGGCTCGGCCTGAGGCTGGCTGCGGCGAAGGATGGCGCGCACGCGGGCGCTGATTTCCCGGGGAGCGCAGGGCTTGGGCACATAGTCGTCTGCACCCAGTTCGAGTCCGAGTATGCGGTCGCTTTCATCGCCCTTGGCCGTCAGCATCAGCACCGGCAGGCGGCTGACGGCGCGCAGACGGCGCAGGGTCTCGACGCCGTTCATCTGCGGCATCATCACGTCCAGCACGGCAATGTCGTAGCGGCCGGCGGCCGCCTCATTCAGGCCGGTGGCGCCGTCATGAACGGCGTGCACGGCGAATCCATCCTGTTCGAGATACTCCTTGAGCATCTCGACAAGTTCGACGTCATCATCAATCAACAATACCCTGGCCATTCGGATTTTCCGGAAAACGCTGGTGCGCGCGGCGCGACCGCCTGCAACCGCCATGATACCGGGACGGTGTGATGCACTTCCCCGAACACCATCATCTTTACAGAAATTTACGGAGGGAAAAAGCCGCGCGGCAAGAAAGACGCGCGGCAAGCAACCCGCTCAGGGCTACAGGGAGACATCGGTAGCAACATGCAAGCATGCAGGCATGCGTGCCGTTCATGCTGCCGAAATGGCATCTTAAATCGATACGCGCGGCGGCAGCGTCTCGTGGACAGTAAAGGTTTGTAAAGGAGAGTCCGTACGGCATTGCAAGGCATCGCACGATGTTGCATGTCATTCCACTGCGCCCGATCGTCTGCGTAAAGACGGGTAAAGATCGACCTGTAAAGAGAAGGGCCTTCCTATACTTCGCGCTGAGCAAATATTCGAAGGATCTGCATTCATGAACAATAACGACATTCTCAAGCCGGGCCGGCGGCAGGTATTGGGCAAGCTGGGTTCGCTGAGTATGCTGGCGCTGTTCGGCTGCGGCGGCGGCGAGGAATCCGCCGGCGCAGCCACTGCATCGGCGTCGTCCGCTGCGGGTACGGCAGCTCCCGCGACCAACGCTGCAGCAGATACTGCAGCTGCACCCACCCCTGTCTCTTCCACGGGCGTCGCCCAGACGGCGGCGGGCAGCTGTACACTGATTCCGACCGAGACCGAAGGGCCTTATCCGCTGCTGGCCATCCTGGGCAACTCGGCCATGGTTCGCCGCGACATCACGGAGGGCAAGGCCGGTGTGCCGCTGACACTGGTTCTGAACCTGCGCAACGTTGGCAGCACCTGCGCGCCGATCAGCAATGCGGCAGTCTATGTCTGGCACTGCGACAAGGACGGCGGCTACTCCGGCTACAGCTCCAATGCCAACGGCAACCACCAGGGCGAGACCTTCCTGCGCGGCATCCAGGTCAGCGACAGTGCGGGACAGGTGACCTTCACCACCATCTATCCCGGCTGGTATGCGGGCCGCATCACGCATATCCACTTCCAGGTTTATCTCAACGACAACCTGCGCGTTACGGCGACGGCCACCAGCCAGCTTGGCTTTCCCCAGAGCGTGACGGAAGCGGTGTATGCCAGCAGTCTCTACAGCACTCATGGACAAAACAGCACGGTGCGCGGTTTCGCCGCCGATAATGTATTCAGCGACGGGACCGAGTATCAGATCGCCAGCGTCACCGGCGATGTGAACAGCGAATTCGTGGCGACGCTCGATGTCGGTATCAGGGCATAGCGTGCGTTTGATGCATTTGGTGCGTTAGGTGCGTTAGGTGCGTTAGGTGCGCACCACTGATGTGCCTTTCGCGCCTCGTCGGCCCGCACCACGCCGGCACACACATTGATCAGGATCGAATCATTTGATCGACATCGTAAAGTTGTGTAAATAAGAGCAACTTTGCCGGGAGCATTATGGTCAATGCGTCAGGCCCGCATAACAGCTTCTCAAATCAATTAGGGAAATGCTACATGGTAAAAATCTCGTTCGTGTCCAACGAATTGCCGCCCTACCGCATACCGCTTTACGAAAAGCTCGCGAAGACACCCGATCTCCGGTTTCAATTCATCTTTTGCACACAACGAGAACCCAATCGTCACTGGACGCTGCCCGAACTGGAGTTTGAGCCTCATTTCCTGAAGGAGAGCTACATCGAGAAATCGGGGCGCTTCATCCATAACAACCTGGACGTGTTCGGCAGCCTGCACCGCTTCGCCCCGGACATCGTCATCACTACCGGGTTCAATCCCACCCACCTGTACGCCTTCGGTTATGCAAAGGTCATGAGGCTGCCGCATATCGCGATGACCGACGGCACCCTGGATTCCGAACACGGCCTGGGGCGCGTGCACCGTGCGGTGCGCCACATCGTCTACCGCCACTCGAAGGCATTCATTCATGCCAGCTCCGGCGGCGAACGCCTGTATGCCAGCTACGGCGTCGACATGCAGCGCTGCTTCCGCTCCTGCCTGTGCATCGACAATGCGCAGTTCGCCGAAGGCGGGGATGAACGGGACAAGCAGTACGATTTCATCTTCTGCGGCCGTATCGAGGCGGTGAAGAATCCGCTGTTCGCGCTGCGCGTGGCCATTGCCACCGCGAGGAAACTGGAGCGCAAGCTGTCCATTCTTTTCGTCGGCGCCGGCAGCGAGGAAGATCTGATACGCCAGGAGGCGGCGCGCCACGATCATCTTGTCGAAGCCAGCTTCCGCGGCTTCATCCTGCACCAGGACCTGCCCGCCACCTACCAGGCGGCGAGACTGTTTCTCTTTCCGACCCAATGGGATCCATGGGGCGTGGTGCTCAACGAAGCCTGCGCCGCCGGGCTGCCGAGCATCGTGTCGCCGAGAAGCGGCGCGGCCGGCGAACTGGTCCAGGATGGACACAACGGCTACGTCTGCGAACTGGACGTCAACCTGTGGGCCGACAAGGCTTCCCTGCTGCTCAGCAACGAGCCGCTGTACGCAGCCTTTTCCCACCGCAGCGCAACGCGCGTGCGCGACTACAACTATGACAATGCCGTTGCAGGCATCGTCGCGGCCTGCCGCTTCGCCGCCGGCCAACCCGGCCTGCGTACTGCAAAACCGAGCTGGCAGCCCGACTAGGCGCGGTCTTGCCATAACGCCAAGACCGCGGCCGCTCCTTGCGGCCGCAATAATCTTCCACGTTTTCCACGTTTTCCTCCGAGAACGTTTTGCGGATTTGCGTATCCAACCGGCATGACTTGCTCCCTATTCCGAACGCGTCTCGCTCCGCGTTCGCAAGCTCCCTGCCGGACGGCACATCCGATGACAAGGGCGCCAACCTGTCGCCCCATGCCCCTTTGACAGATCATGATCAAAACCACCACGCCCGCCGCGCATCTTCGTCCCGCCTCGGCCGCATCCGGCGAATCCGGGACGTCATGGAAGAAGAAGCATGCGCGCTTCGAGGCGTTCAGCTTGTCGGCGCTGGTGTTCAGCGCCCTGCTCGCCGTTATCGGATGCATCACATTCGGCCTGCAGGCGAACCGCATCCTCGACGGCCACGACAGCCACCGCAGGGCGGCGGAAGCTTCGGCCGCAGCACTCAACATCCTGAGCAATATCCAGAACATGGAAACGGGACAGCAGCACTACATGCTGACCGGCGACGTAAGCTTCATGGCGCCTTTCGAGCAGGGCCGGCTGGAACTGCGGAAAAACATTGCGCTCCTCGACCGCATGGTGCCGGAGGATGACGGCGCGGCCAAAGCATTGATCGCCAAGCTGCGCATGCTCGCGCATTCGCGCCTGCCCGGCACTTCCGGCAGCATGACGCCCGCCGTTCCGAACGGCGTGCCGCAGACGATCACCACGCAGGATCTGGCGGACGATTCGGCACGCCTGCGCGCGCTGCAGCACATCGTTCAGGAACTCAATGCAGGATTCCGTCAGCGCCAGCTCGCGCAGGACAAGGTGACCGATGAAGTCGTGCGCGACGCGAAGGGCCTGTTCGGTTTATGGGTGCTGTCGATCGCCGCGGGATTCTGCCTGGCCTTCTGGTACGGCGCCGAAGGACGCCGGCTGCTCAGGCGCGAGGCACAGCGCCTGGCGATGGATGCAAGCCACGACCAGCTGACCGGCCTGCCCAACCGCCGCTTCCTGACCGAATGGACCAAGAATGCAATGGCCGACAGCGTGCGCCGGCGCGAACCCCTCGCCGCGCTGTTCATCGACCTCGATGGCTTCTCCGACATCAACAACACCCTCGGCCATGATGCGGGCGATACGGCGCTGGTCTGGGCCAGCCAGACCATTCGTTCGCAGATACGCAGCACCGACTGTCTTTCCCGTCTGGGCGGCGACGAATTCGTCGTCATCGCCTGCGGCCTTGCGCCTGCGCAGCTGGAAACCCTGGCGCAAAGACTGCTGCAGGCTTTCGCCAACGGGCGCCCTATTTCTCATCTGCCACTGGGTGCGCTCGGGCTGAGCATAGGAATTGCACAGCTCTCGCTCGACAAGCCGGATATCGAACGACTGCTCGCCGACGCCGATCAGGCGATGTATGAAGCCAAGCGAGCCGGTAAACGATGCTATCGGGTTGCCGGAGATGTCGGGCCCATATTGCGCAAGGCAGCGGCGTAGGAACAATCGCGCCGCACGGCGGGAGAAAACCTCAGCTTACTGGCGGCGACGTCGTGCGCCTGTGCCGCGCGACGCATTCTCGTTATTTGCAAAAAGCATGGAACTCTCCGGGCTGTAATGCCACAGAGGATTTCCGTTGACTTTATTGCATCAAGCCATGGTTTCGATACCTGCCTCCATTACCAATTCTCCTCTCAATAGAGCAATTCACCACGATCGTCCCGACCTTCCCGACATTGAACACCGAGCGGAAGCACCGGCAGCCGCTTCCCGCTCAGCCGAAGCTCCGGGCACGGCTGCGGTAGAAAATGGTTCGCAGCGACGCACCGGGGTGCTCAGGAAAATGAGGTACGTCTGGAACAATTATCGAACCGTACGTATTGTCACGGGCCTGATGGCAACCTATGCCGCCCATATGACTCTCACTCTGATTCCCAGAATAGCAAAGGATCCCAAAGGCTTGAGGGACAATCCCAAGGGCTTTCTGGTTGACGGATGGTTGAAATTTGCGGACGAAGCAAACTTGATGACCGTGGACAGAGCACACAATGCCGTTCTTGAAGCCTTCGCGCCATACGCCAACCAATCCGCCTGCAACAATCCGGTGATCAAGTTCAGCTCGAACATTAGGGAAGACAACATAGCCTGGTACACTCCTCCCGCTGACAATGCGCCGGCAATCATCGAGTTTCGCACCTACCTTCCCAATCTTGCAGTCACTTCAGCGCACGAATATCTGCACTGCTACACCAACCCTGCATTTGCAAGAAGAATCGACGATGCACTCGGCCCAATGGATGGAAGGGGCATCCGGGAAGGCTTGACTGAAGTATTGGCAAGAAGCCTCGGACTTCCGACGCCAGACCCGCTTGAATTCAAATCGATTTATCCGAAACAGGTCAAGGCAGCCGAAGCGATCCTGAAGGACATCGGAAAAGACGCGGTAGCAAGAGCAATGCTGAGAGGGGATGTCGACGCCATCGACAAGATCATAGACGCAGCGAGAAGGCAGACGGCATGACTGCAAAACATTCGGCCAATGCCGGTTGTCCCCGGGCATTCGAGCAATTGATGACCGCGTACTATGAAGAATGCGGCGTGGCGTCGATTCGCAAGGCAGGGGACAAGCACCGCTTCATCGTCGACGGCATTATGGTGGTTGCAGCGTTCGTCGAACATGCTCACGGCCCCGGCATCTTCCTGGTCGCCCATTTCGACGTCGACATGAGCCGCGGTCATGCCGAGCTGCTTGCCAATGCCATGTGCAACAATTTCTTCATGCATGCGCTGGGCGTGCCGACTACCTGGGGCATCAACCCGATCACGGACCAGTTCGTTGCGATGCTCCGCTTGCCGCTGCCGGAACTGACGCCGGCAGCGCTCGGTGCCCATCTTCAGCACTTTATCGCCGCAGCCAAGAAGCAGTTCAGGGAGATGACCGCGGCGGGCATGCTGGCACACTCGAACGCCGATGGACTGGCGGGCAGCAGCATGCGCAGCCGGCTGTTCGCAAAGGCTGCCGCGCCGGCGGCGCCGCTGCCCTAGCGCAAGCAAGTCATCAACTGTCTTCCTTCATCATCGGTTGGCTGACGTCAGGATCGCTCCCGCGGCTACCCGCTCGGGACAAAGCCGGCATGACGCCGGCTTTGTCCCGGCTTCCGCTGCGCCGCTAATGCAGATTGCGACCGGTCGTGCCGGCAGTACCGGACCCGGCAGCATCACCCGACTGGCCTGTCCCCTGGGAGACCTTCGTCGCCAGTTCCTCTTTCGCACGCTGGGCTTCCTGCTTGGCCATGTCGGCGATGCGCTGCGCCGATTCCTTCACCGTCTGCATCTGCGTGCTCGCGATATCCTTGGCCTTGCCCATCAGGTTGTCGCGCATGCCGCCGAGCAGTTCGTTTTCTCGCCGCGTGACCGACAGCATCGCGCCCAGTCCTGCGCCCAGCGCGATGCCCAGCGCGCCGATCAGCAGCGGCTGCTCTTCCCTGACGGTATCGACACGGTGTTTCGCGCGATAGTACTGGGTCCTGGTTTGATGCCCCATGTCATCCAGGCGCGCCTTGGCGTCCGCAGTTGTCGACTGCAGCTTGCTGAGTGCCGTATCGCTCGCCTGCCTGACCTTGTCGGTCATCCGGTTCATCGTGCCAGTGGAATATCCTGATGAACCGCTGGATGTCCCGGCGCCATACGAATCCTCGGGCGCATAGGCGGTATCGACGCCGAACTGCCGTTCCGACGCGAGCGATGTGTCATCGCCATACCGGCTTCTTGAAGTGTCCGACTTGTAAGTCGTATATCCCCGTCCGGATTTCTGTGACGGCGAAGCCTGCAGGAAACGCTGAAGCAGAAAGCCTGCGGCGACCGTGCCTGCGATAAAGGCGCCGCGCGAGCCGCGGAGCTGACCGGCTGCCGTCTGGAGCACCGAACCTGAAGTCGCTTCCGATCCCCGATAACCGCGGGTGCCGTAGCTTTCCGACATGTCGGTTTCGTAAGGCGACGACTGTCTCTGCCGCGCGCCCTGCACGGAGGCACGCGTACTGCGCGAGGCATTGCCGTACCGGTCGGAGTCGCTGCCTCCGTAAACGCTGGTGGCATCCATGCCGGCGCGGCCGGAGGCACCGAGGCTGTCGCCCGGCGTGCTTGATGCAAACGATGGTTGCGAAGATGCATCGTTCAAATGCTCGCCAGGCCCCGGCGCAGCGCCGCTGGAAATCGGCGTGCTCGTCTCTTTGTTCTGATCCGTCTGATTCTGATCTTTCATTTCTCGCTCCTGGTTAATGATGAGACCGCGCCCATGAAGCACGGTCCAGCCCACCGGCGGCCAGCATGTTGCCCATGAAACATGTGCTTGGCCGCGCATCAGAAATAAGAAATGCAAGCTCCGGATTAGTTCTAAGACAATGTGTATCTGCTGCTGTTTCTGCAGCAGGAGTTGACCGAGTGCAGACATGCCTGAATACAACCGCAGTCGGTCGGCATCCGGTCGAGTCGCCGCCCGTCCTGAATTACTCCTGCGCCTTGAAGCCGGTGGCCTTCACCACCTTTTCCCAGCGCGGCAGATCTTCGCGCAGCAGCCGGTCGAAGTCCTGGCGGCTTGAACCCGCAACGCGGAAGCCCGCTCCCTGCAGTTTCTCCTTCACTTCAGGCGCCTGCATGGCCTTCACGATTTCGGTGTTGAGCTTGTCGAGGATATCGTTCGGGGTCTTCGCCGGCGCATAGATGCCGAACCATGCGCCGAACTCCACCGAGGGATAGCCCTGCTCCTTCGCGGTCGGCACGTCGGGCAGCATGGTCGAGCGGGCCGGGCCCGTCGTGGCCAGCGCTCGCAGCTTGCCGCCCTTGACATGCGAGGACACGAGCGCCAGCGTGCCGAACAGGCCCTGCGTATCGCCCGAGATGACGCCGCTCATCGCATCGCCGGTGTTCTTGTAATGCACCGGCTCCATCTTGAGCTGGGTCGCGTCGGCCAGCATGGCGATGCCGAAATGGCCCGGCGTGCCCGCGCCGAAGGTGCCCATGAACAGGTTCTTCTGCGCCTTGCCCCATTCCACGAATTCCTTCAGGTTCTTCGCGGGAACCGATGTCGGCACCACGAACGCGAAGTCGGAGGTCACCACATGGCTGATGGGCGCGAAGTCCTTGACCGGATCGAAGCCGAGCTTGGTATAGGTATTGGGCGAAATCGCCATTTCACCGACGGTGCCGAGGAACAGCGTGTACCCGTCCGGCGCCGCCTTGGCCGACTCGCGCGCGGCGATCAGTCCTGCCGCGCCGGTCTTGTTGTCGACCACGAATCCCTGGCCGGTGGCTTCCTGCAGTTTCTGGGCGACGATGCGGGCCACCAGGTCGGGACCGGTGCCGCTCGGGAAGCCGACCACCAGCCGCACCGGCCGGGTCGGATAGGACTGCGCCATGGCGGAACCCATGTGAACAGCACCGGCCGCGAGCAGCAGGGTTGCTGCGGCGAGCCGGATCATGCCGGCGCGGCGTGCCGGAGACGCGATGGAATCGATGGAAGTGGCCGGGGCGGATGTGCGATGCATGTTGGTCTCCTGGTAGGAATAATGTTTTGAGATGCGGTTGGAATGATGGCGCGGTGGATACGGTGCAAGAGCGTCAAAGCACGACATGCACGTCGATGATGGCGGCGCCGGTCGTGCGCGCACCCATGCCGACGGCGATCAGGGAATTGAGGTGTCGCCAGCGCGCCGCCCCGGTCTGGAACCGGATCGCCGTCCGGAAGTAATACTCGTCGGGCGCAACCGGCTCCCCGGCCGCAAGCCGGCGCATGACCTCGGGCGGGCCGTGGCGGAATCCGTCGCTGCTGATTTCCACCCGCGCCCCCTCGGCATCCTCGATCACGTAATGCGCGGCAATCTCGAGCGTGCCGTCCGAACGCTGCAGTTGCCAGTCGACACCGCCGGCGATGACCTTTCCGCTGAATTCCTCGCCGCTCACCGTGCCGCCGATGATGGGCACGTAGCGCCGCTCGCCGCAGGCGGTGTCGCCCAGCGAGACGACGGGATCGACCCTGGCGGTGATGCGGCACAGGAAACGCGTGGACGGGCTTTGTACGGCGATATCGCTCATGTCGGTCAGGCTTTCTTCAGGTTCATTGCAGTCATGCTGGCAAACTCATTCGCAGACAAAGTTCGAGGCGTCTTCGACGCTGCCCGTTCCCTTGTAGCGCGCGGATTGCGGATACGGGCAGAGCGGACGGCTGCGGCCGGGAAAGGCCGTGGTGCCGCGCGCAGTGACGCTGGCCGGGGCCGCGCCCTTCTCCACCCAGTTCACGATGGCGGCAAGGCCGTCGTAGGCATCGGTGGCCGGGCCGCCGGAGCAGTGCGTCATGCCTGGCACCAGGAACAGGCGGGCGAAGGATTGCGCCTTGTCCATGCCGCCGGCCGTCGCCGCAACCCGCTGATAATAATCGACCGTGTCGTTGGACGAGAAGATCGGGTCGCTCACGCCATGGAAGAACAGCATCTTTCCGCCGCGGCTGGTGTACGGCGTCAGGTCGGTGGTGCGGTAGCTGTCGTAGATCGCCGAGTAGGCCGCCAGGCGCTGCGGGTCCTTTTCGAAATCGAAGTTCAGGATGTTGAAGTTGGCGTCATACGGCGTCAGGAATTCATAAGCCATGGCATTCTGAATCAGCGTGATGAAACGCGAGTTCGGCGTGGCCGTGGTCGAGGTTCCGAGCTTCCAGTTGCGCCAGTCGGCGGCGCGGATGCCTGCATCCCAGGGCCAGGATGCGTAGAGCGCTGTGCCGGCCGCATTGCGCGGTCCCGCAAAGCCCTTCTTGAGCGCGGCCACCTGCTCACCCGAAAGGCAGCTGTCGTTCTTGGCGCCGGTGCACTGCAGCACCGCCGGATCGAACTGGCATGACGACGGATTCTGCACCATGCCGTCGCTCACGCCGTCCTTGGCGTCGCAGGCCGCGAGCACGCCGTTGGATACCAGGTTGAGATCGCTTTCGCTGAAAGCGCGGCTGAGTACCGGATTGCCGGCGGCGTCGCGCGGGGCGATCGCATTGTAGGTCTGCGATTCCCAGGCCGCCGAGATCGAGGCGCCGCTCGCCACGCGCATGGCCGGCGCGCTGGCCACGATGCCGTCGAAGTAGCTCGGGAAGCGCTGCGAGAACATCATCGCCTGGCGCCCGCCGCCGGAGCAGCCCATGAAATAGGAGTGGTCGGGCGTGCGGCCATAGTAGAGGTTGATCATCTGCTTGGCGATCTGGGCCGTGCGGTCGTAAGCGTTGTAGGCATGGTCGATGCGGCCGCGCTCGTCCTTGCCGTAGACCGAGGCATCGGTGCCCTGATGGCCGCCGTCGGTGCTGACGACGGCGAAACCGCGCGACAAGGCATAGGCGTTCGAGCCGTCCAGCGCAGCTAGGGCGCCGGTATTGGTGCCGAGGGCGGGATTGATCACGCCGTCATTGCCGCCGCCGCCCTGGAACAGGAACTGGCCGCTCCAGGTCTTGGGCAGGCGCAGCTCGAAACCGATGTAACGGTCGACGCCGTCGGATCCCTTGTAGGCATCGGCGGCACCGGTCACCACGCAATGCGCGGGCAGGAAGGCGCCGCTGGTGACATTGGCCGGGCGGGTGCTGTCGGCGGCCACTTCCTTGACGCTGCGGATGGTGACATTCGGCAATTGAATCTTTTCCATGCCTGCGCAGCCGCTGCCGCTCAGGATGGCGCTTGCCACCGCCGGCGCATCATCATTGCTGCCGCAGGCGGCGCACAGGATGCCCAGGCTTCCCAGCACGGCGAGCGTCATCGGTTTCGGCAGAAAGTGCATTCCCATCGTTGTCTCCTTGTCATGTATTTATGTCGAACCGGATGCCGGCGGTCCGGGAGTGATCACGCTTGCTTCAGTGAAACCGGGTCTTGTGCTGGAGAAGGAATTTCATTACTGTCTCCATATTGTTCGAGTCCGGTTTGCAACCGTTTGTGTATCGCTCCGGCCGTGTACGGCAAAGCGGCAAAGTCTTTTATGCTCTTTGACGGGAATGATAAAAGCGCAATCGGTAATCGCATGTCCTCTCGAAGGAGGACAATTGAAATGACAGGCAAAACATGAACGTCTGGACCGTGGCCGAAGGCGGCTCCCCTTCCGATATTGCGCTGTACTCGCTCTCGAAAATCATTGCGCACATCGGCGCGCAGGATTTCACCAGCGGCGTGCTGCGAGAGATCAACCGGGGCCTCGCCGCCGGCTCCTGGAGCGTGTACCGTACCTTCGGCCGCCGCCTGCCGGTCTGCTACCTGTCCAACAGCTACAAGCGTCGCGACACGACCGGCCGATGCTTCCTGGCGTACCGCGAAGGCCTCTATCAGCAGGACCGCACCTTCGATGCGCTCGAAGGCAGCAGGAACAACGACATCCGCATCCTGCACATTACCGCCGGAGAAGTCCGCAATCCCGAGCACCGGCGCCAGATCTATGAACATCACCGCCTGCGCGAACGCCTGTCGGCAGCGCGGCTGGCCCGCGACGGCTCCGTCCTGTCGGTGAACCTCTACCGCCATGACGACCAGCCTGCTTACCGGGACCGCGACCTGCAGCTGTTCGAACACTTGGCGCGCGGCCTGTTCGCTTCGGTCGAGCGGCAGATTACGCTGCAACCCGGTATTGAAGACGATGGCGCAGGCGCCCATGCCGGCATCGTGGAACTGCCCCAGGACGCGCACCGGGAGGCGCTGCGGCAACTCTCACCCGACATGCCGTCACGGGAAATGGAAGTGTCGCTGCGCCTGCTCAAGGGCATGAGCCATGACGGCATCGCCTGCGACCTCGGCATCGGCGCCACCACCGTCAAGACCTACCGCAACCGGGCTTTTGCCCGACTGGGCATCCATCACAACAATGAATTGTTCGCGCTGGTCCTGCAGCAATGCGACAGGCTGGCGCGGCGCTGAGCCATGCCCATCAATTACGCAAGACGGCTGACCGGCCCCCAGCGCAGCGCGCAGGCAAACCGGCATCTCGGTTATGCGCTGGCCTTCATCGCCGGGGCATCGAATGCCGGCGGCTTCCTGGCCGTCCATCAATACACGTCGCACATGACGGGAATCGTGGCGACGGCGGCTGACAGCCTGGCGCTCAACGACTATCTGCCCGTACTGGCCGCGTCCGGGGCGCTGCTTTCCTTCATTACCGGCGCTGCCGTGACGGCGATCATGGTCAATTATGCGCGCCGCCACCGCATGGCCAGCGAATATGCGCTGCCCCTGTTGCTCGAAGCCATCCTTCTGCTTTGCTTCGGCATACTCGGCGCGCGCCTTGCCGGCATCCATGGCCTGTTCGTTCCGCTTACCGTGATGCTGCTCTGCTTCATCATGGGCCTGCAGAATGCGGTGATGACCAAACTCTCCGGAGCCGAGATCAGGACCACGCACCTGACCGGCACGGTCACCGACATCGGCATCGAACTCGGCAAGCTTTTCTATTGGAACGCCAATCCGTCGCAAGACAAGATCAGGGTGGTCGCCAACCGCGCGCGCCTGCGCCAGCTCGTGCTGCTGGCCTCTTCCTTTTTCATCGGCGGCGTGGCAGGCGCGATGGGATTCAAGCACGCCGGCTACCTGTCGACGGTGCCGCTGGCGCTGCTCCTGTGCGTGTTGGCAATCGTGCCGGCCATGGACGATGTGCTGGGATTCATGCGCAGGCCTGCCGGAAAGTAGCGTAAAGAGATCAGGCGGGACATACGTTCGTCTTCGTGTCCCGCCGGTTGAGTTCAAACCAATTCAGACTTGATGCGTGCCGCCATGCACACGCCTTTCCCCCCATCCAGCGGCACCGCACAAGCTTAATGGAGGATGGAGGCACCGGTTCCCGGCTGCTGGCCCGTCGATGCCTGCAGGGGCCGATAGGCGCGCTCTGCGGCGGCCGTGTCATTGAACTGCTGGAATCGTGCGACCTTGCCGTCGCGGATGGTAAAAATATGGACCCACGGATTGATATAACTGCGGCCGGTGGCGCGCACCGTCCATTCCGACTCTCCGCTGACAACGACCTTGTCGCCCTCGGCGATCATTTCAATCGGCTCGAAACGTACGACGTCCTGGGCTTGCGCCAGCATGCCGAAATACCGCATCACTTCCTGCTTGCCGTGATAGATGCCCGAAAACGGCAGATACTCGCTTTCCACGCCTATCCAATCGATATCATCCGCAAGGTTTGCCATCAAGCCTTCGATATCCTGTGCCTGGAATTTCTGGTACCCCTGCATGACGAGCTGCTTGTTTTCCTGAATAGTCATCATCGCCTCCTTGCCATGAGAGCCCGCATGAAAGCTCCTCCAATCGGCACGGACGGAAGTGCCGGCCGACGCGCGCAATGCACGCGGGAAGTTTTCAAACGGGCTCCTGGCGCCTGCCCCTTCCCCCTGCCATTCGTTTGTAATACAACATAGGGCGACTCCCGGAAGACCGGTTGTCGAAGATCAAAGCGCAACGCATACGCTGCAGGCGGTCCTGCGGATGAACCAAATGCATTTTCGGGAAAAGACAAGCTGCCAGACGATGCGGCGAGGCATGTCCGGTGCAAGAAAGGTGACCGGCTGCACACGCGAACACAGTATTGCGCGTGCTCCGCAGCTCCGGTCCCGTATGCTTCTCAGTCTGCCGTCACGGACCCCGGTCGTGATCAGGCCGTATCGCTCAGGGTTTCAGCTGAACCCGGATTTCGCCCCCCGGATGTGACGGGCTATGAACGTTGACGTATAGATTGCCGGCCTTGTAATCGGCAAACTGCGATTCGGTCAGACGGGCATTTGCCGGCACGGAAAAGGCCTTGTCCGAGGTCTTGGTCAGAGGAAGAATTACCGGCCCGTTTTCGCCCTTGGCGCCGCGATGGATATGTGCGGCGTTGGCGGTCATATCGTCGATCAGCACCGATCCGCTGACGGTACGGTCATCCGCCACCGTGATGGTGCTGCGCCCGGACGCCTTGGTCGTCACCGGGGGGACCTCATTCTCGCCTTTCAGTTCGGCAGTCGTTTTCGACCCGCCGATTCCCATCTTGCCCATCATCCCGCTCATCGTGTCGCAACCGCCGACCAGGCCGAGACTCAGTACCAATGCGAGGGAAGTCACACACCGAACAGATTTCTTCTTCGAAACAGTCATGGTTTTCTCCTTGAGGTGTGAAGCGATGCGCTGGGGAACGTTCTCATGACAGTCGAACCTCCTGAGCGCAAACGGTCATGCAGACTTTGCCAGCGTAGTATGAGATTAGGCGGAGAAAGTATGGGGGAGGATGGTTTGATACGGTGGATTGACTTTAATCAATTTGGGTTGGTGAGTATTAGCACAGTTGGTGTATAAGCTGCATCGCTGCTTGGAAGTCTTTTGCTCGTTTTCCACAATACAACCACCAAGCCCCCTGATTGACTTACACAATTACGACGCTCAATCAGCGATAGAACATCAGAGACCTGATTTCAGCTGCCGTTTTCCGCGACAATCCACAATCTGCCTGTTAGAGTGCGAATTAATAAAAACAGCATTAAGCCGTTTACTAAAGTATTAGAGTGTTTAAGCAAACATGCTCTCACCATCCTCCATTTTTTGGGTTATTCACAGTTTTCGACACGCTCATTCTTTCTATGAGAGCTATTGACCTGATAATTCAAGCTTTGCTGCTTGAAGAGCATTTAATAGCCATTCATAGGAAACAGGCGGTATAGCTTTTGGAAATTCAACCATGAATTCACCTATTGCGTTCTCCTGACTAATCAATCCAATGAACTTATCGTCACAGTATATTTCTGCAATAAGGTTTTCATAATCAACATCACTACAAATCTGTATTTTTAGATCATTCATTTGCAATCCTATGGTTCAAGGAATCCACGGAAATTTCCATTGGCGTCAAATCTTGCACCCCTTCCATCAGCAGCAAATACATCAATACCATCAAAGCGATTGCCCTGTTTAATTTTTGATCCAGGAGAGTTAAGGATGTCGTCTAATACGTTTTGACCTTGAGCATTCATGTGCAAAGGATTGCCTTTTGCGGCAGGAAATGCGCTACCCGGTCGGCTGCCGTGTTTCTGAAGTGCTCGTCCAGCTGTAGTCATTTGCCCAGCTTTATCTGCTGGATCCAAGAACCTCCCTGATTCAGATAAATCCTTAACAGTTTTACCGATACAACTGCAATCCAGTGCGGCCAACCCCAGCGGGTCAATCCAGCTAACCGGATTAGCCGCATACCGATACAGATTGATCCCACCCTGCAGCCCAATAGGATCCTGCCCGACAAAGCGCCCGCAGTCCGGATCGAAATACCGGAACCGATTGTAATGCAGCCCCGTCTCGGCATCATGGTACTGCCCCTGGAACCGCAGCGGCTGCATTTCCTCGAAGGCCGCTTGCCGCGCCCATTCTTCGCTTTCTTCAAACCCCTGCGGCATCTCCACCCGCAGCACATTGCCCCACGCCCGATAGCTCGCCGCCCAGCGCAGCTGCCCCTGCTCATCCGTCATCTCCCTCGGCGTACCCAGATGATCGGTATGGATGTGCAGTACCTGTGCTTGCTGTCTGGCTTGTTCGGCCTCATCGTCGGGCTTGCATATCCGGCTCACCTGCGCAATCGGCACGAACGATTCCGGCTGGTACACATATGTCCTCGCATGGCTGCCCCGCACTTCTTCCAGCAGCCGGTTGCCATCCCATACGAAGTGCGTGATGCCGAACGCATCCTGCTTGTACAGCCGCCGCCCGAACGGGTCGTAGCCATACGTTACCGTCTGCGTCGTCGGCTGGTCCGTGTGCGCCTGCCGGGTGGTGATGGCCCTGACCAGTTGATGCTCGCCGTTCCACTGCAGCGCCATCCCGGTATGCCGGCCGATCTTCTTGCCGGTCAGGTCGCCATGCACATCGTAGGCGTAGCGCTTGTCCTCGAACACGGTCACGCGGTTGTGCTCGATGCGTCCGCCCTGGTCCTGCAGCGTCTCGTCCAGCAGGTTGTGCGCCGGGTCGAAGGCGAATCGTTCCTGCACGTTCGGATGCACCGCCGACAGGATGCGGCCGAGCGCATCGTAGTGGTAGGCGGTACGGCCCAGACGGGCGTCGTCGATGGCAATCAGCTCGCCGGTCCGGTCATAGTCGTAGCGTCTTGCAATGAGCCTGTTGTCGACTTCCGGCTTGTCCAGTGCCTGCCATGCGCGGCGCTGCCGGGCCAAATTGCCGCCGACCTGCTGACCGCTCAGCCGGCCCAGCTTGTCGTACTGGAACAGGCTGTGCAGGGCGCCCTGGCTGCGTCCGACTTCGCGGTGCAGCCCATCGCGCTCGATGTCGCAGATGACCTGTCCGTCGAGGTTGATCTGATGCAGATGGCCGGAGCCGTAGAACAATTGGTTGAGCCTGCGGCCGTCGGGCAATGTGGTCTGGATGCGGTTGCCCAGCGC
This sequence comes from Noviherbaspirillum malthae, assembly GCF_015352985.1. Lineage (GTDB taxonomy): Bacteria > Pseudomonadota > Gammaproteobacteria > Burkholderiales > Burkholderiaceae_D > Noviherbaspirillum > Noviherbaspirillum malthae. The sequence goes on from NZ_JACYXF010000066.1 coordinate 32,216, forward strand.
ATCGTAGGCATGCGCGATGCGGCTGGCATGATGGCGGCCGGTGACCGTCTCGCCGATCAGCTGGCCGAGGGCGTCGTATTCCAGCTCCACCTCGGCCTGCGCATTGCCGGCCTGCACCAGGCGGCCCAGCTTGTCGTAGCGGTAGCGGGTGCGCAGCTGCTCGGCCATCGCCGGACCGGTGATGCGCGAGACCAGCTTTTCCACCAGCCGCCCGGCGGCATCGCGCTCGTAGCGGGTGTCGATACGGGCGTCGGCATGGCGCTGCCTGCTGGCTCCGGCCGGGCTGCCGTGCTCTTCCCTGGCAATCGGCAAGCCGGCGGCATCATGGCGGTAACGCGTGAGCCGGCCATCGAAGCCGATTTCCTCGTGCAGGCGATCGAGCGCATCGTAGGCAAACGCATACACCGCGCCGTTCTCGTTGACCAGCCGCGCCAGCCGTCTTGCCTTGTCGTAGCGGTATTGCAGCGTGTGGCCCAGCGCATCGGTGCGGGTTTGCGGCAGGCCGTCGGCTTCCAGCGCATAGGCGGTGCGCCGGCCGGCGGCATCGATGTGCGCCACCAGGCGCCCGGCACGGTCGTACTCGAGCCGCTCCTCGCTGCCATCGGGATGGACGGTGGCAATCAATCGGCCTGCGGCGTCATGGCGGTATGACGTGGTTTGGCCGAGGGCATCGGTGACGCCGGTCAGCTGGCTGAAGGCATCGTAGATGTAGCGGGTAATCTGGCCGGAACAGTCGGTATGGCGGATGACCTGGCCGGCATCGTTGTAGGCTAGCTGGCGGCTGCGGCCGGCTGCATCGGTGATGACGGTCGGCAAGCCGTGCGCACCATAACGGTAGGCGGTACGCTGGCCCAGCGCATCGGTGATGCTGGCAATGTTCCCCAGCTCGTCATGGCGCAGGGCGGTGATGCCGCCCATGGCATCGGTAATCAGTGCCGGCTTGCCGTGCTGCGGGTCGTAGGCAATCTTCGTCGTTGTACCGTCGGGCTGCTCGATGGCAATGAGGCGGCCGCGGGCATCATGCCGGTAGCGGCTGGTCCGACCTGCGGCATCGGTCACCGCCACCGGATGGCCGTGCTGGTTATGCGTGATGGAGCTCATGCCGCCGGCCGCATCGGTCTGGCCGGTCAGGCGCTGCTTGCTGTCGTAGCAATAAGACTGCGTCCTGCCGAGCTGGTCGGTGACGCGGGTTTCGCCGGGCAGATAGCTGAATGTGAGTTCATGGCCGGCATTGGTCCAGTGCCGAACCACCTTGCCGCCCGGATGATCTTCGCTGTAGGCATACTCGGCCACCAGAGCGCCCGGCGTCGCATGGCGCACCAGCATGTGGTTGCGGTAGGCA
>NZ_JACYXF010000067.1 GCF_015352985.1 Noviherbaspirillum malthae
TGCTGCTGGCAGGCGTGCCGTTCAAGGATGGACTACCGGTGCAGGACAATCCACCGGAACAGCAAAAACTCGCCGCCTGAAGATACTATCCTTCAAGCCGGCCATACACCAGTCTTGACGCTAGCTCCCGAATCGGTATCAACCGCCGTCGGCGCCATTCCATCAGCGGCCTAGTAAAGGCGTAAAATTCTTGGCTAATCTGTACAGGAGTGAAATTTATGGTCGATATGGAAGCCACCGATGAGTCTATTGGCACCGTCATACGTCTAAAGCGGCAGGTATGGTCCAATCGTCTCCAACGACACTATATGGATACCGACCTCATCATCGTCATCCCAACCAGTCATAAGGAAGAATTTTCCGCTGACTTCGAAATTTACCGGCAGCTCAGCGAGGTGCGGCAAGCGGAAGTGCTTGCGCATCTGCGAAACAACGCATATGCCGCCCGTCTGCTGACTCAAGGGGATATGCCGACGGCTGCGCCACCCGAACAGCCTGGACAACTGAGCCTCGTGTAATGGCTCAGTAACGATCAGAGTCATATAAGGAGAGGGAGAGCAATATTGCTCTCCCTTTTCTCTTACTTAGAGGACTCTGCCTTTCTTCGCTCAATTATTGCCTCAAGCTCGGCAATAGTCTTACATTGCAGGTACTCGAATACCGGAGCCAGCTGCGGGTTAGGATGGGAACTAGCCTCACGCGCCTGTTCCAACAATTTTTCAAGATTTTCCATTTCGGTCCAATCCGAAGTTATTAGAGTCCCCAGTAGAACGTCACGACTTGCTCCGTAGGGAGCAGTCAAAAGATTTTTATCGAAATAGTTTGGCATGTGTCAAAAATACGACACTTCAGCATCCTCCGATCGGCTCATCCGGTTGGTTCAAACACCGATGCAGCCCCTATACATGAAATTCGGGGCTAAAAAGGGCATTTCTCCTTTTCTATAGTGCGACGCAGGTTACAAGCTCTATTGCAGAATGTGCTTAGACAACCAGCCGTTACGGAGGAAACCTTGGCAGATGACGTCGATGTAGCAACGGACACGCAGCAACGTATACTGGACTCGATCATCGAGAGAGGCCGCCAACAGGCCGCGAAACAGCCAGTCCGAAAAGAGGGCGATCCCTGCGAAAACGAGTGTGGCGACCCTGCGCAAGCCGGTGGCGCCTACTGTAGTGCCGAATGTGCTGAGGACCATCGCAAACGGGCTCGGCTTGCTCTCCGATCCGGCGTTGGGATCGCAAAGTAACCAGAACGGAATGTAGCTGCCCATACGCGGCCGCTCCCCTCAGTTCTATGCCTAGCTGGAGGCATCAATCCAGCAATCGCACTTCCTAACGATAGGACATCCCGATTCGGGAAAACCATCTCGAATGCCGCACAGGCATCCGAGATGGCTTTTCCGCGCGTACATACGCCGTTCAGCTGGGATTGCCAGCATCGATTTACCGTTGGTCTTCAGGCCCTCGGCAGGACACGCACCTAAACAGCAATACCTATCAACCCTCGGGCTTCCTCCTACAAAGGTTGGACCGCCTTGAGATCTGGCCCGCGATACGGGCAAACATCACTTCCTGAGAGGGTCAATGCCCTCCTAGGTGGGGATCGTTCCAGGCTAACCATGGAGTACTAGATGAAATTTGATCAGCCTTTGGGAACACAGTCTTTTGGCTTCACAACCGGTTATCGTGCAAAGGTAAGCTTCACCAAGGCAGTCGGCACGATCGTCGGAGTAAGGAACGAAGGTGGCGAAATCAAGGTCACCGTCGCCTTCGGCGAGCCTCAGCAGGTTGATGGGCCGGAAAGTGCGACGGCTACGAGATTCGATCTGGGTTGGCGCGCTATCCAAGGCACGTGGAATGACACCGCGACCGTAAGTTTTGATGATCTCCCGTTCGGAAGCTATTTCCGGCTGCCAGAAGGTGGCGGCGAGGTTATCTATTTGAAGACGACACGCGACGGGTCTGACTGTAGTGTGGTTACCGTCCTCAACGATACAGGAGTGGATATCGGCTGCGAAGGCTTCCTTGGCACGAAATGCCTCCCGCTTCCGGCGCCAGCCATTCAGCTGGGGCCGAGGTTTTCCGACATCATGGACGGTGTCAAATCCGAATTCTGGTCAGCCGTTGCGAAGCGTTTTCCCCAGTGCCAAACCGGCGACTTCCCTCCAGACCAGCAACTCGCGTTCGACAATGCATGTGAAAATGCGGTGCGCGTTTGGTTGGACTGCAATCTGCCCCATGGCATCCAGATTCGCACGGAAGACGGCTTCTTACTGACCTTTGGAGAAGAAGGTTTTACTGACGGCGATATAACCATCAGTGGTTTGTCATCCATCGCCACAGATTTCTCAATGGTGAAACAAACAGGAGAGCCTACAAATCAGCCACCGTCTCCGCCGGCGGAAGACGACTGACGGTTTGCAGCGCGTGGGTGGGCATCCTTCGCATTACGCGAATGCCGCTCTACAAAGAAAACCCTTTGGGCCATTCCCTTACCAGGAATGCCCGAAGGGTTTTTTTTCGACCATACAGATTGCGTGGAGGGGCGCAAAAAAGGCATTTCTCCATGTTTATAGCGCGTCCCAGTTTTTTCTGAAGCGGCATCATTGGGCCATCTGGCTCCGATAACAAAGCCACAAGTACGTTCAGGACACTGAAATGATTCATCGATGCTTATCAGTCGTAGTTATGTGGTTCGCCTTATCGTGTCACGCCCAGGCGGTCCAAGCCGACGGTCTTGCACCAGTTCTCTCGGTCTCCGGAGCCGGCGAGGAAGTGATAGGGCTCGGAAAAACGCTTTGCGACGGTGAACATGAAGCTATATGGCACGTAAAGGCGCATCCAGCCGGAGCCGCGCTCAGAATTACGGTAGCCACTGAATTGGGCACCGAGGAATATCAGGCCGGGCTATGCCTTGTGGAGCGCAAAGGTATGAAACTCCGACAGACCCTTTATCTGGCTCCCGACGAACACCGAACCCTGAACATAGACGGGGCCACGGTGAGGCTACGGAATGACCACTAGCAGTCTACCTACCGCGTGAAAGACGTCCTCCCTGAACGCCTGCCTTCTAAACCTGTTTCGAAATCGTTTTCCCGATCCAGCTGCCCTGAGAGAGAAAGAGTGTTGATTCGCTTACCGCTGACCTTGATCGTCATTACCCTTTTCGCAATTTTAGGGCCGCTTATCGCATCTTCACGTTTTTCGCCTCTAGCGTTGACCATCATCGTCTTCTGCGGCGCCATGGCACTGGTAACGGCCCTGGTGTCTGACATTTCAGAGGAAGAGCATTGCGAGAAAGACAATCATCTTGGCAAGACGCGCAGTGACTCACTCGTTTCCAAGATAAGAACACATAGGTCTTCTGCTGTTCGACTCTTCACGGTGGGAGGATGCTTTCCCGCAAACATCTGAACTACAAAAAGTTACCGTACCGCAACATTGTCTATTGATACTGGGAAAATTTTCGGCATACTATCCAAATGATTACGATAAACATATCCTCCTACACCGACGCAACTGGCAAATATTCAACTCTGCCGTCGTCACTTGTGCAAATCCTAAACGCAGCGGCGGTCGAGCTGTCGAACTTGATCTCGGGCCCTTCCGCTACGATTGATCTCCGGACGACCGTCGAAACCAGTGGATATGCTTCTGCTGGATCAATACATCCCGCAACCGGAACGGTCCGGCACGGCGTCATTGCTACAGAAGTTATGACCGGTCAGGATATCAATGGCACTGCAGCTGATGGCACGCTCCGTTTGTCGAGCGAGCTCCTCGAGGGAGCAATGATCTGGACCACAAATCCAACTGACGCTAGAGCCCAAACTGCATACAACGTCGTTGTCCACGAACTCTTCCACACTCTGGGCATTGCAGGATTTCAGGATCTCGGTACGGGCGCATTGTCCACTACCGCAATCAGTGTGTTCGACTCCATGGTAAGCATCGAGGGAGGTAAGCCATACTTTACGGGGCGCCTCGCAACGGCTATCAATGGCGGGAAAGTTGCTCTCACCCCTCTTGGCACATCATCAGCCATCTACCACGTCGATAGCGCTGTAGACAGGATGGGACCAGGTTCGCCAAATGGCGGCACCTTATCTAGCCTTGATCTCGCGATGTTGCGCGACCTGGGGTTTGGCGTCACTCAAACACTGACGTCGGCCGACGGCCGCGCAATCGTAGCTGGCGCTGGTACACAGACCATCGTCGGAACCGGGGCTGTGGATACACTCCATCTGGTTGGCAATCGTGCCGATTACCTGCAGAGCCGATCTGGCGGGGCTTCCACCTTCACGAAGGTAGGCGACCCGACTACAAAAGACACCGTCTACGCCGTCGAGCGAATCAAGTTCGCCGACACCGCGGTTGCGTTCGACCATGAAGGAACCGGCGGCCAGGCTTACAGGCTCTATCAGGCCGCATTCAATCGCAAGCCGGATATCGGCGGTCTCGGCTACTGGATCAGCCAGCTCGACGCCGGCGTCAACCTGAACGTCGTTGCTGACAGCTTCCTGCTCTCGGAGGAATTCAAAGTCACATACGGCTCGAATTTGACGAACGAGCGCTTTCTTACGCTGCTCTACAATAATGTCCTGCACCGGAATCCAGATGCCGAAGGTTTCAACTACTGGTCCGGGATACTGAACAGCGGCGTTGCAAGATCTACAGTTTTGATTGGGTTCAGTGAAAGCGTCGAAAACAAGGCACAGATTATTCTGAACACCGAAGGGCATTCGGCTCAGGCTTATAGGCTTTATCAGGCTGCCTTTGATCGCACACCTGACATGAGCGGGCTGGTGTATTGGATTCAGATGATGGAAAAAGGCCTGAAACTCAATGATGTTGCATACAATTTTATTGCCTCTACCGAGTTCGGCCAGAAGTACGGCGCCAATACAACGAACGCGCAGTTTGTCACAGCTCTTTACAGCAATGTGCTCAACCGCACACCTGACTCCGAAGGCTTCAACTATTGGATGAATGGTCTTTCCTCCGGTCTCACCCGCGAGCAGGTCCTGATTCAGTTCAGTGAAAGTACAGAGAATCGGGCACAACTGGTCGGCGTTATGCAAGACGGCTTCCAATACACGCCGTTCTAGTCCACAACCGCGGCTATCCTCGACAGACAGGTTTGACCCCGGCGGACTTAGTTGACGTTCGCCGGCATCCCATATCGTCGCAGGAGTCAGAGGCGGGTTAGCCCCGCCTCTATCAAGCAACGCGCTCGCGCCGCAAGTCGTAATTAGTCAGTTTGGTTTTTCGGCACCACATCAACATTCTCTACCTACACTATCCTAGGCAAGCAAACCATGCGCAGATTGATTTCCACCGCTGCTCTTCTCGCTCTAGCTACCGTTTCGGCCTACGCCAACGCCTTTGAAATTCGCTGCTCTGATGCAGAAGGCGGCCTCCTCCTTAAAACTTATTGGGTCGATGAAGGCCAGCAAGCAGTGGGGTTGGGAGGTATTCGAGCGTATGACGTACGCATTACCTCGTCCGAAATCAAGTTCGTCATGGACTATACGCTCACGGAAGATACCTTTCGAATATCCCGGGAGACCGGCCACGGCACCGTCACGCGCTTCAATAGCAAAACTGGAGAGCGACAGGTGGCCAAACACATCTGTACGAAGGTAACAAGGGCGTTCTGATAGGACAGGCAAAATATGAAACTAAAGAGAATTGTAATTTCCGTCTTGTGTGCTTCATGGGCATCGCTAGCGATTGCCGAGGCAGTCGATACCCGCACAATTAAAGAAGTGGTAAGGGATGCTGAGAAAGGTGACGTTCAATCACAAGCTATGGCCGGCTACATGTACGTCTCCGGCGATGGCGTAGAGAGGAATTACCGCGAAGCCTATCACTGGCTCATGAAGGCAACGCAGAAAGGTAACGCGGATGCTCAACATAATCTCGGAGTAATGTACGAGAACGGCTTTCTCGTCGAGTTGAACTATCAGACGGCCGCCAAGTGGTATCGGCTGGCTGCGGAACAAGACCATGCGGACGCGATCACCAGTTTGAATTCGTTGTATCTCAAAGGCAGAATCCCATCCGATCCGAAGGACAGCAAGAAGTGGTTCGACAAAGGAATCGCTAACCACATGCAAAATCCGGAAGCGCTCAACACCAAGTTGGTTACCACTGCTGGCACGAGAGTATGCAACGAGGCCGACGGCTCAGTAAACGAATACGCCGGCTTTGTTTATCAGGGGCAGCCGCAGTATCGGCAAGTACCGGGGACGGTGGTGGTAACAGGCTACTCTGAGGGCGCATCGGCCGGGAAAATACAGATTCGCGTTGCATCGATTGTGCATCGCCGACGGCAGGCGCCAGGTAAAGAGACAGCGGTGAATGAGGTCACCTACAACAATGCACTTTTACGGCCTAATAGCGTATTTTGGGATGACTTGCGCAGTTGGAAACCGTGTTGAGGCGATATGCAGCCAGCGGTTCGCTCCGACACGTGATAAAAATTAGCGTTAATTCAAAGTGGAGGTTATGTTGACTAAACGGGAACGTGATAAGGCTTATGCGAAGAAAAAGCGCGCGCAATATAGGCGCTTGAATAGCTTGGCGAGAAAAGGTGTGCCAGGCGCGAAGGAGCGCAGAGACACACTTGACGAAAAACTGAAGATCGTTGGAATTCGCACCAATGCGTGGGAACCTCTGAAAAACTCGCTGTTCAAGGATTTGGACCAAAAATCGGAAGCTGTCGGCAAGGTCAATAAAGTCTAGAAAAATCCCGTATCTTTTGACGGCAGCAATGACATCATGGAAGTCCATTTGGAAAACGTACTTTTGTATGCGTCCTATGCCTCGTTCATTCTCTTTGGTGCGCTTTCCCTACTCAACTTGTACCTAGGCAAATGGGGCGCCGCGATCGGCATGTGTGGCATGATGGCGATCGCACTCGTTTCCGGTGTCCTGCAAGGTGTCGATATTTTGTGGTCGGCTTTTGTTGCCATTGTCACGGTGGCCATCGTAGCATTCTATGTTGCGGCCGCCCGTAAAACGCAGCAAAAATAATCGGCAAGTGACACTCCGATTTCTGTCGTGCTTTGAATGAAGGCGTCAATCCATCCCGACGCTGAAAGAAAACGGGACAAACCATAAGAAGGACAAGTTATGGCACGCGTTGGGGATTACGGAACAGGATGGTTGTTGCTATTTGTGCCTGCGGGCTTCTGTTTGGCTTACCTACTGACCAAGGCAAGGATACTGAACGAGCAGAATGTGTCCACTTTCGCTACATGGGTGTCAGCAGCTATTGCGGCCGGATTTGCATTGGCCGCCGATGGTGGGGCCGAGGGGTTCCGCGGCCTAGCAGGGCGGCTGGCAATTTTCGGACTAGTCTGGGTCGCCGGCGGATTGCTATTTACGCTTGGCGTGCTGATTGGAGAAGAGAAAGCGAGAAAGCGCAAGTAGCAGAGAATACGAACTATGGATTACGACCGCATGCCTCTTCGATAGTTAGTTGTTCTTCCTGGAATAGGAATTACATTTCTTTCGTTCAGACCTTCGCCTCACAGAGTAAGCAACCATTATCAACACGATCGTCCAAGACTGGACGTTTGTTATGCGAATAGGGTTAACTCTGATTTCGCCACCGCGTGTGCAGCGCCTCGCGACTGGGTTGGAAAGCAGGGTTGCTCGGACATGTCAACGTCTTTCCATGCAGAGGTGCGTAGCTTGTCGCGCGTAGTGCCGGCGCCAGATGAATCTGCAGTGTATCTGGACAGATGGACAGTAGATCCAGATCGAAGAGCGTGTGAATGTCTGCGCGAAGTAGCAGACCGTTACTGACATGTTGTGAAGCCGGACCGAAGTAACCGATGATGTGCGCAGCCTCGAGCGCATCTGCAGCATCACATCCGGTCACCGCACAGCGCTCGCCATAGGCGAGCAATAGAGCACGCCTGAACTCGCTCTGACCTCGGCGTTGCACGACTTCGCGCAGTCGTCGTTTGCGTTCATCCTGAGGATCCGTCGCATTGAAGTAGCTATGTTGCTCAATCACCTCGCTTTCCTGCGCCAAATCCGCATTGCGCATTGGAGGTTGTGCGAGACCGTAGTGGCGAGTAAGCAGCTCGACCGCTTTTGCATCACGCGGATGGGCTTGCATCCACACTTCGCCGTCCTCGAAACTGCCAGAGAACGGGCCACAGTCGAAGGTCACATCTAGCGCACACAGTCGACTATGGCGATCCTTAAGTACACCAATAATTGGCAATCCTGTGCGATTGCACAGCTCGAGGCTTGCCCATTGAGCTTTCCATTGCGCCGATCCATCTGAATTTGGCTTTCGGACGTGGTACCACCAGGTGCCATCCGCTTGCCGCGCCAAAGCCTTACCCGTCGAATCCGCCTCACCAGCGGGCTTGCGTGGTGCATCCCAAAGTGGGAGCACGTAGCGGGTCGCTAGGCCCGCGCGCGCGTCGTCCATCGAAACGTCGAACGATCCCCATACGCGGCCTCCGGGAAGCACGCCTAGATGTTCAAGGGCGGTGTCATGAGGAGTCTGAAATATCGGGGAGTTAGGCTTGGCCATGGACTTAAAATGTTGATATTTTATACCGGTCGCCGGCGGTCGCCTTTTTCCATTACAGACCATAGGCCCGGAAATGTCAGCGAACGACTAACCACCGGCTGATCGATTCTGAGCTGTCACTTAGCGTTTCGCGTCTGCCGATTCAAGTGCAAGCATGTCGTTGATGCGGTGCCGTGCGAACGGATCGGCGGTCTCAACATAGCGCATAGCTGAGTGCACGTCCTTCCATCCGACGTAATCCATCAGCGTTTTGACATCCCATCCATTGGCGCTGGCCCAGGTGGCAAAACCCCTACGCAGGGAGTGCCCGCTGTAGAGCTCCGGCGAATCTACTCCGGCCTCCTTCAAGATTGAGCGCAGCAGTGGCACCAGGCTGTCGATATGTAGCCCCTCATCACTGACATAACCCCATCGGTCAATCTTCCGGAAAATTGCTCCCTCGCTGATGTGTACCGCGTCAACCCACGCTAGATAAGCTTCAACAGGACAGAGGCGCGCAAGTGCCGGCGCCTTGAAGGTTGTTCCCTTGAGCTGGCGATCGGTCTTGGTGTGAGAGAGATAACAGGTCGTGCCTTGCCCGGGCACCACTTCGACATGCTCGGCGCGGAGCCGGGTCAATTCATCGCCGCGGAAGCCACGCCAAAGTCCAAGCAATAGGAGGGCTCGGTTCCGCAGAGGACGACGTTCCGCTGCTTGGTCAGACAACGTCCGCGCTTTCAATATCGCTTCCTCAAGCCAGCGATCGACTTGCGCCAGCTGCTTGAGCTGCAGCGGTTTGGCCCGCTTCTCCTGGGCCGGGTGCAGCACTTGGATGCCCTTGAACACCTTTTTGACGATTGGCGCCTTGGTCGAATCGGGAAAACCCTGGTCGACATGCCACTGCGCCAGCGCCGCCAACCGCTGGCGAAGCGTGTTGACCGAAAACGTATGCGCTTGGTCGGCAAGGTATCGGGCAATGCTTTCGGCCGTAGCCGGCAAAAACCCGCCCCATTCCACCTCGAAGTGGCGAACGGCACCTTGGTAAGCCTTGCGCGTGTTATCCCGAGTGGCCGCATTTACGTACTGGTCTATTTTGCTCATTTGTGGCTGCTCGGTAGACTATTACAGGTCAAGCAACCAAATTTACCGGAAAAACCTTAGTTTCACGGGATAACTCCACATTAGCCTGCCTTAAGGCGGAAAACGTCTAAAGTAGGGCGATCAAGCCTCGTAAACCGAGGCTAAAAATTGACCAGCGAACGAGCTCTGGGAATACCCCAAGACCGACACTTCGTTCTAGAAGAATAATGTCATTTTTTCGACCATTTTGGCGTTAATGTCTAAATATTTGCTTCCGAACGAAATTTGATACACCACCGAGGTTGTATCGAATATTTCACAGGAAATGCGCCAGATGGAACAATTTTATTCGACGATTTGTCCAATCAAGCCTATAAGGCCACCTATATTCAATGGCTTGAATGGCATAGGAAACTACTGCTTCGTCAGAAAGCCCGACGTTATGGTGAGAATCTAGGGGAACTCCTCAACACAAATGGAGATATGGTGAAAATATTGGGAAGACCATGCGTAGCTTGAGGGTTGTGACGTCGCGCTGCGTCTGTGCCAGCGGCGGATGAGCTTTCGCTGGAAGCGGCCACATTATTTACTGGCGTCGGAACCACAACGCGCAAGGTGATCGCTGCGCAGGGTGCCTACCTGAGTCATGCTCAGTGGTGGTAATTTGCGACGCGTCGTATTTGGCTGCCTGAATCTAAAGGCCGGATATCGTCTGTTCAGAGCTTGCCGGCGCCAACCGGCCGAGCCTTTTCAAGCGTTCCTGCGGCAGGTGCATCACCATTACCGGGGTCGACATATCTTCATCCTTCTCGATAGTGATACCGGTCATACCGCCAGATCATCACAAGCCCTCGCTAGGCGTCTAGGCATTGAGTAAGTCTGGCTACCCAAGCGTGCACCAGGACTGAACCCGCTGGAATCGTTACGGGACAAGCCAAGAAGGCGGTCGCGCCCATTGGCAATACGAGACGATTGACGAGCATGTTACAGCCTTACCTGCCTACGTTCGAGGCTTGTCCATGACGCGGCTCGGAGAACTGCAGGCCTTCTATCCAAATACTTCTGCCTTCACCGTACTGCGGCAAACTGTTTATCTGCTCATGCTTAGTTGCCAGATGACCCGCTAGCGTCAGGTAGCAAAATCCCGGAACAATTCTGCAATCGTACGCCGTAGCCAAATGTTTCCGGGGTCGGCATGAAATCGATCATGCCAGTGTTGCTTAACTGCATAGCTTGGCAGGTCGAAAGGAACATCAAGAATGCGGACCTGTTCTTGCATCTGCATTGTAATTCCTAGCATTTTCGGAACAATTACCAGCAGCTCCGTCTGTGCAACAACGCGTGCTACACCAAGAAAGCTTGAAAGGTGCAGCACTACTTCACGATGCACGCCGTGCATCGCCAACGTCTTGTCTACGATTGAATGCCCCGTACCGGAGGTTGTTACCTGGATGTGCATTTCAGACAGGAACGCTTCCTTGGTCAACTTTAAGCCAACACGAGGATGGTTCTTGGCGGCTAAACAGACAAAATTTTGCGTGAACAAAGTCTTTTGATAGAACCCAGCTTCTAGATGCGGCATAAACCCGATGGCCATATCGACTTCACCTGATTCCAAATGCTTCGGACTTTCGGGCGTGATCTTCTCTGCCACTATGCTCACTTTAGGCGCTACCTGCCGCAGATGATTCATTAACCGAGGTAGGATGACAATTTCAGAAATATCGGTGATGCACAAACGGAATGCCCGCCTTGCTTCAAGTGGAACGAATTCAGTTGGCGCGTCGCGCGCCAATTCCAGTGTCTCAAGCACACTCGCAAGTTGCGGATAAAGGGCCTGGGCACGTGGGGTGGGTTCCATACCCTGAGAAGTACGTATGAACAATTTGTCATTAAAATGTAAACGCAGCTTATTAAGCGCAACACTTACCGTCGCCTGTGCCAAGCCGAGGTGCTCGGCCGTGCGCGACACGCTCCGGGTCTTGAATATCCCATCAAACACCAACAGCCATTCTAGATCGAACTTAGCCATACCACTTATCTTTTCCCGGTTGGAAACATAGAGGATTATTGTAAAACGTAATACACCAAATTGCTTCTGTGATTTGACCTCACCGTAACCAAAAGGGAAACTCTCTTCAATTCGAAATCACCGATCAATGAGAGTGTGGCGTAGCGGCTGAATCTGCATAAGTTGGCCAGCCGTATAAAGCAAGGATATGGATTGAGGAGGCGCTAATGGCTGCGCAGAACAAGAATGAATTATCTGTAGTAATAGTAGGTGGCGGCATCGGAGGCATGGCTGCTGCGTTGGCCTTGTCGCGCCAAGGTGTGCGAATTACTCTGCTGGAGCAGAGCGCCGAAATTGGAGAAATCGGTGCCGGCATCCAGCTTGCGCCGAACGCCTTCGCTGCGATGGATGCGCTTGGCGTAGGCGAGAACGCGCGCCGGCGTGCGGTATTTACTGAACGGCTGATCATGATGGACGCAATCGATGGTGAGGAAATTGCCAACTTCGAGGTCGGAGAGGCGTTTCGCAAACGTTTCGGCAATCCCTATGCGGTGATACATCGTGCAGATATTCATTTATCCATCTACGAAGCGGTTAAAGAATCCCCGCTGATCACTTTTCATACTTCCGTTCACATCGTGGACGTGGAAGATGACGGTCGCAGGGCGACCGTCATCGACAAGGAAGGGCGTCGCTTTACGGGAGATGCGGTGATCGGATGCGACGGCGTGAAATCCGTAATTCGCGAAAAACTGGTAGGCGATCAACCGCGCGTTTCAGGTCACGTCGTGTACCGCGCAGTGGTTCCGGTGGAGGATATGCCGGACGACTTGCGTTGGAATGCGCCGGCGGTTTGGGCAGGTCCTAATAATCACTTGGTGCATTATCCGCTACGGGGAGGGCAGCAGTTTAATCTGGTCGTAACGTTCCACAGCCGTGAAAAGGAAACATGGGGCGTGCGCGAAGGTAGCAAGGACGAAGTGCTGTCCTACTTTACCGATATCTGCGACCGCCCCAAACGCTTGCTAGATAAGCCAACTTCCTGGAAGCGCTGGAGCACGGCCGATCGCGACCCCATCGAGACCTGGAGTCATGGCCGTGTAACGTTATTGGGCGACGCCGCGCATCCCATGCTGCAGTACCTTGCACAGGGCGCCTGCATGGCCATTGAGGATGCCGTTACCTTAGGAGCGGCGATGAAGCACTGCCAGAATGATATTGAGGCAGCCTTCAAGTTATACGAAAGAAGTCGCGCCACCCGCACGGCTCGCGTACTGCTGTCTGCCCGTGAAATGGGGCGCATCTATCATGCAAAGGGTATCGAACGCCACGTGCGTAATTCGCTGTGGCACGAACGTCCGGCCGAACGTTATTACGATGCGCTGGAATGGCTTTATGGCTGGCGCGCAGAGAATTGCCTAGCGCTATAGACTGACGGTACCAAGTGTCTGCGCAATACCTGCACGAAAACACGTTGACAGGCTTGGTAAATATAGTGCCGCGTTCATATCGGCTTCGTCCGCCTAAAGTGCAAAAGTAGGCGAACCAACCAAATTGAGGGTTAAAAATGTGTCAAGACAAGAATCACGAACAGCAAGGATTCACCCAGAAAGCTCAGGACCATGCCAGTGGCGTGTCTACTGCCTCCGCCGAACTGATCGCTGAGCTTGTGACGGCTAATCACATCTTGTACGACCAAGGCGTCTTGGATGCATTCGGCCACGTAAGCGTCCGGCACAACCAGTATCCTGACCGTTTTGTGCTTGCTCGTAACATGGCGCCTGGCTTGGTACAGGCTGAAGACATCGTTGAATTTGATATAGACGGTAATCCTTTCAACGCTGCTGGACGAGCCATCTATCTGGAACGCTTCATCCATGGTGAAATATACAAGGCCAGGCCTGATGTGATGGCCGTTGTGCATAGCCATTCGCCCTCGGTCGTGCCGTTCAGTGTGTCGAAGACTTCAACCTTGAGGGCAACCTGTCACATGGCTGGGTTTATCGGTACCTCGACCCCAGTATTTGAAATAAGGCATTACGCTGGTGATACCAACAGCCTGCTGATTACAAATAACGAACTTGGCCATGGCCTGGCGCAATCGCTTGGCGAGCGCTCGCTAGTGCTCATGCGCGGTCATGGATCTACCGTCGTAGCCGATTCGCTGCGCCGTGCGGTCTATCGCGCTGTTTATACCGAGCTCAATGCGCAGATCCAAGCCGCTGCACAGCAGTTGGGTGAGGTCACATTTCTCTCAGAAGGTGAAGTAACCGAGACCGTACGCGTGATTGAAACTCAGGTGACGCGGGCTTGGGATTTCTGGAGCATTAAGGCCGGCGCGACGGCAAAGGCATTGGCCGAACAGAAGTCGCAGCTCGTCTGATGGACATCCGTATTGCGCCGTCCATATGACCTTCATGGCGGACTTTAATAGGAGACACCAGGTGCATCAATTCATTGGAAAAACCTTGGCATCAGTGCTTGTGCTTATCGCTGGTGTGCTAGTTACGACACAAGGGCTCGCCCAGGAATATCCCAACAAGTCCGTCAAAATCATTGTTCCCTTTGGAGCAGGAGGCGGCACAGACACCATGGCGCGGGTCATCGCGGACGGTTTAAATAAGGCTTTGAATCAACCCTTCGTTGTCGACAACAAGCCGGGCGCAGGCGGAAACGTTGGCATGGCGTCGGTGGCCAAGTCAGCTAAGGATGGCTATACACTGTTGATGGTAACCAACAACATCGCGATCAACCCGTCGTTGTACAAGAAGGTAGATTTTCACCCAACTAAGGACTTTGATCCGGTTGCCATGGTGGGCAGTTCGCCGGTAGCGATCTCCGTTCACTCGTCGCTCAATATCAATAACCTGGCCCAGATGGTGAAGTATGCCAAGGCTAACCCCGGTAAGCTATCGTACGCTTCCTGCGGCTCCGGCACGCCGCAGCATCTGGCGGCTGAACTGCTGTCGCAAATGACAAAGATCGAGATGGTCCATGTGCCGTACAAAGGTTGTGCGTCGAGCGTCCCTGACCATCTGACCGGCTTAGTCCCGGTGTCGTTCAGTACCGTAGCCATCATGGCGCCACATGTCAAAAGCGGAAAAATCAAGGGTATCGCGGTCACCGGGTCTGAGCGCTCTACCTATGCCCCGAACATGCCGACTGTAAGTGAAGCAATTAACTTACCCGGATACGCTATTGACGTTTGGTTCGGTCTATTTGCCCCAGCTGGTACGCCAAAAGCCATCATTGCCAAGCTGAATAGCGTTATCAACAAACAGTTGGCCACCGCTGAAGTGAAGGCAAAAATGACCGAACAGAATTATGACGTCTTGGGAGGCCGGCCTGAGGTGTTGGCGGAGAAGGTCAGCCAAGACATTCCACGTTACGAGAGCGTGATACGCATTGCGGACATCAAGCCCGATTAGGGTTCGACACCGCGCGCCTGTTATTGAAGACTGAGAAGAATTGTAGTTGGCGGATATGCAGCCGACTTGACTGGAGAATTCCATGAGCGAACGTAGGGCCTTGTACGAGGAAATGTCACCGCATCATCTCACCCCGCTATGGGAATCATTGCATGCGCTGGTGCCGAAGGAGCCGCAGACACCGTGTCTGCCGCACAAGTGGGCTTATCAAGAGGTACTTCCTTTCCTAATGAGGGCTGGCAAGCTGATTTCGGCCGAGGAAGCCGTACGGCGCGTCCTGATCCTGGAAAATCCTGCTCTGCGGGGGCAGTCTAGCATTACGCAAAGCCTTTATGCCGGCCTGCAGCTAATCATGCCAGGTGAAATTGCGCCGAGCCACCGTCATACGCAAAGCGCGCTGCGTTTCCTTGTACAGGGTTCGAGCGCGTACACCGCGGTAGATGGCGAACGCACCGCTATGCGTCCCGGCGACTTCGTCATCACGCCGTCTTGGACCTTTCACGACCACGGCAATAGCGTCGCTGAAGACGGCGGCGAACCGGTGATTTGGCTGGATGGCCTCGACATTCCAACCGTGCGTTTTTTCGACGCCGGCTTCGCGGAAAACCATCCGCAGAGGGAACAGCCGGTATTGCGGCCGGAAGGCAACAGCTTCGCACGCTACGGCGCCAACATGCTGCCGATGCAATACGATGCGCCCTATGGCATGACCTCGCCGGTGTTCAACTATCCATATGAGCGTACCCGCGAAGCGCTGCGCAAGTTGTACCGGGACGGTCCGGTAGACGAATGGCGCGGCGTGAAGCTGCGTTACGTCAATCCGGCCACGGGCGGCTGGCCAATGCCTACTATTGGCGCCTTCATGCAACTGCTGCCCAAGGGCTTTGCTGGCAAAGCGCACCGCAGCACTGACGGTACCGTGTACTCCGTAGTGGAAGGACGCGGGCGAGCGATCATTACGCGTGGACATGAAAAATTTGAATTCGCCTACGGACCTCGAGATCACTTCGTCGTACCGTCTTGGTACGCGGTTCGTTTCGAAGCCGATGAGGACAATGTCCTATTCAGTTTCTCTGATCGTCCGATCCAGCAAGCGCTCGGTATTTTCCGCGAACAGAATTTGTAAAAACGCGTCATCAATATCATAGGAATCAACATGTCAGCCAGTTACGCCTTTTCACCCGCAGCCATATCAACTATCCCTGTGACAGGCAAAGATGCCGTGTTCCCGGTGCGCCGTATTTACTGCGTAGGCCGTAACTACGTCGAACATGCACAGGAGATGGGTTTTTCGGGGCGCGAAGCGCCATTCTTTTTCTGTAAGCCAAGCGACTCCATCGTACCAGTGGCCTATGGGGAAACAGTATCGATTCCCTATCCTTCAGAAACCGGCAATCTGCACCATGAGATCGAACTAGTAGTGGCGATAGGTAAAGGCGGAAAGAACATCGCCGAGGATCAGGCTGCCAAGCACATTTTTGGATACGCGGTCGGACTGGACATGACACGACGTGACTTGCAGATGGATCTTCGCAAAGCGGGCCGCCCATGGGAACTCGGGAAAGCTTTCGACCAGTCGGCACCAATCGGTCCAATCCATACTATCGAAACGACAGGAGAAATCGCAAGGGGTGCCATCCAGCTTGCCGTCAATGGCGAGAAGCGGCAGAGCAGTGACATCACCAAGCTGATTTGGAATGTCAACGAGACCATTGCCTATCTTTCGAAGTACTTTGAGCTGCAGCCCGGCGACCTGATCTTCACAGGTACGCCGGAAGGCGTGGGCGCAGTTAAGCCAAACGACTTGATGACCGGCAGTGTCGAAAAGCTCGGAGAGATCCGCGTAAAGATTTGCTGATGAAGGCTCCCAGTCCGGAATAAGAAATGGATTATCAACTCTATAATTACTATCGCAGTTCATCGTCATATCGGGTTCGAATTGCGATGAACCTCAAGGGACTGGAGTACGCCTATCTTCCCGTTCACTTGAACCGCAACGGGGGCGAACAATTCACGTCGGAATTTCGTGCAATCAGTCCTGATGCCGTCGTACCCGTGCTAGTAGCTGGCGAGAAGCGTTTAATTCAGTCAACTGCAATCATTGAATGGCTGGAGGAAACCCATCCTGTCCCACCTCTGCTGCCAGACTCGCCTGATGAGCGTGCCTCTGTACGGGCAATGTGCTTGACCATCGCATGCGAAATCCACCCGCTGAATAACTTGCGTGTACTGAAGTACTTGACCGGTCCCATGGGACTGTCGGAAGAGCATAAAGCAAGGTGGGCACACCACTGGTGCGAGCAGGGGCTCGCAGCGGTCGAAGCGTTGCTTCAGAAACGCGAAGCATCATTCGATTTTTGTTACGGTGACGCTCCCGGCATGGCGGATGTCTATCTCGTGCCGCAAGTATTCAATGCACAACGGTTTGGTGTCGATGTATCCAAATTTCCCTTGATTAGCAGAGTCGTGGAGCGCTGCAACCAATTGCAGGCCTTCATAGACTCACATCCGAACAAGCAGCCGGACGCGGAATAGTGAAGCCGGTCGAGCGGTATGCGTCAGCCGGGCGGCTTAATATAAACAATTTTTGTATCCTTAGAGCATGAACCAACTTACTCTTTCTCTCGCAGTGGGAGACTATGACCATGTACGCGACCTGCTCACCGGGCGGGTGCGCGCCGAAGGGATCGAACTGTTACCGGTTAACCTGCCGGTTGAGGAAATTTTTTTCCGTTTCACGAAATTCAGGGAATGGGATATTTCCGAAATGTCATTTGGGAAATATGTTTCTATTGCCTCGCAAGATGAAGGCGGGTTGGTAGCAATCCCGGTCTTTCCGTCGCGAATGTTTCGCCAATCCTCGTTCTACATCCGTGTTGACGGTGGCATCACCCGCCCCGAGCAATTGGCCGGCAAGCGTGTTGGCGTGCCTGAATGGGCACAGACAGCATCCATATACAGCCGCGGTTATTTAACGCATACGGTAGGCATACCTCTGACAGATATCCAATGGTTTCAGGCGGGCGTCAATGAAGCGGGTCGCACCGAGAAAGTGGCGCTGCGATTGCCGGCCGGCGTAAGCCTAACCCCGGTGCTGGAACGCAGCCTGAACGATATGTTGGTGGCTGGGGACATCGATATGATCATGTCGGCACGCCCGCCGAAGGATTTTGCTAATCGGTCCGGGAAGCTAACCCGATTGTTCGCGAATTCTGCTGACGTGGAACGTGAATATTATCTGCAGACCGGTATATTCCCGATCATGCATGTAATTGCCATGCGTCGAGATACCTTCGAGCGCAATCCATGGATTGCAATGAATCTCCTAAAAGCATTTACCGAAGCAAAGGATCGCAGTGTCGAGCGCGCGCTCGACATTACCTGCTCGCATTCGCCGCTGCCTTGGGGTTTGGAAGCCACACAGCGAGCTCAAAGCTTGTTCGGCGATGATCTCTGGCCATATGGCATCGAAGCTAATCGGACAACGATTCAAGCATTCATCGACTTCGCATATGAACAAGGCATATGCCATCGCCACATGACCGTGGAAGAGTTATTCCCGAAGCAGGTTCAAAGTACATTCAAGGTATGACTTAAGAACGTATCCCGCGTCGACGACGCCGACTATTACAATTAGGAGACAAATTGTGAAGCTGCAATCATTACAGCGACTCATCGGAGTCGTTATGCTGTCGCTCGTCGGTACCGTTGGCGCACAAAACTACCCGACCATGCCGGTTAAAATCTACGTTCCCATCCCTCCCGGTGGAGCTCCTGACATTGCCGCCCGCGTCATCAGCCAGCAATTGAGCGAGGTACTGAAACAACCGATCGTAGTGGAAAATAAGCCGGGAGCCAACGGTATGATTGCAGGAGATGCGGTGGCAAAGTCTGCCCCTGACGGTCATACGCTTCTATTGACAATGGACAGTACCATAGTGGTGAACCCACACTTGTTTAAGAAACAACCCTATAATCCGCAAACTGACCTGATCCCCATCGCCAGCATCGCTTCCAATCAGTTCGTGTTGGCTATTAATCCTGCGCTTCCGGTAAAGAGCTTCGATGAGTTCATCGAGTACGCAAAAAAAGCCAAACCACCTTTGTATTATGCCTCTGGCGGCAATGGCAGTCAGCACCACTTGACAATGGAATTGCTTAAGCAGCGTGCCGGCATCACCCTATTACATGTTCCGTATAAGGGCGGCGCTGCTGCCACTGTTGCGACGGTCTCAGGCGAAACGTCCGTAATGTTTGCGGGTAGCTCGAATGCGGGTCAGATCAAGTCAGGAAAACTAAGGGCTATTGCTGTGACCAGCAAGAGTCGCACTGTAGATTATCCCGGGGTGCCGGCAATCGCCGAGTCTTATCCGGGATTTGAGTCGCGCATCTGGCTCGGCCTCTTTGCGCCATCCGGCACGCCCTCACAGACCATAGAGCGCTTGCGTAGTGAACTGGTGAAAATCCTCAAAAGGCCTGATGTCAAGGAACGCTTCAATACTGCAGGTGGAATGGACCCCTTCATTACTACTCCTGAGGAATTCGACGACCTCATGAAGAATGAGCTGGAAAAGTACGGAAGAATCGTAAAGTACGCTCATATAAAGCTGGACTGAGTACCAGCCTGGTTCCAAGGATGACGTAATAAATGAGCCGATGCATTTCGGCAGATGCAATAGTCTGCCGTCGGCTTACAACAACAATAGGATAGCCGTTCCAGCTAAATATTCTTTTCGCCTTGATCGCAGTATCTCAGGCCAGGGACAAAGCCAGAATTTGTTGAGGCTAGAAGGACGATAACGACAATAGGTATCGTGACGGTTATTTCGACAATTGGCTCGCCTTGGCAATCCCAAGCCAGAAACAACCATCGTATTGATTGTAATCCTGTTACGGGTACTGCGGCGAGGTGCCGTGGCCCGTACCTTGGCAATTGATACGAATATTAATAAACATGATGCCTTGTATTGCGTTATGAAATTGACGCGCCATGCGATATCAACAAAACTGATCGAATCTTACGCATTACTAACAACCATTTTTCGAAGCCGAATGTATTAAACGGATCCCGTATATCGAGACCAAAGTTCTAAGAATCATGAAAACGGACTTGCGATCAGACCAACGATCTTCACTAATTTAATAAAGTGCAGACGCATGTCGATGTTTTTTATATACGTTCTGTTGCAGAAATTCAGACACTAACCAAGGAGACAATAATGCAGAAGTGTGTGGCGAAAGGGTGTATCGGGGCGGTGCTTTTGGTTTTCGGAATGTCAGCCAATTCACAAACCAACAGCGTCCAAGTTTATGGACAAGCTGATGCCGGGGTCGAGTACGTCAACAAGGTCCGAACCGGCGGCGTTGGATCTGCAACTGAAAGCGTCACACGACTGCAGTCTGGCAGCGCATCTAGTTCGCGTCTTGGCTTTCGGGGACGTGAAGATCTGGGCAGCGGCTTGACCGCACTGTTCGCACTTGAAAACGGATTTGCCATCGATAATGGCGCCTTAAGCCAAGGCGGCCGGCTTTTTGGCCGACATGCTTATGTCGGTCTCAGCAGCAAGACATTGGGTGAGCTGCAAATCGGCCGGGAAACTACTGCAATCTACGATTTTGGATTGGTCTTTGACCCCGTTGCGGCGTCCCGCTATTCAGCGGTGGTATTTGACGCAGCGTACGCAGGGCGTGCAGACAATGCTTTGAAATACATAGGCACCTACGGTGGAGTTAAGGCCATAGCCCAGTACAGCTTTGGCTATGATAGTCTGGTCGCTAATGGCGGTGAGCTTGCGGGCGCATATCGCGTAGGAAAGGAAATGGGCTTGCATTTACTCTATACTGCAGGCCCGTTCGCAGTAGGTGCTGCATACGATCGACAAAACGGAACGTCAATTGCCACCCAGTTTAACAAAACTGAACGCAAGGTTGTCGGCGCCTCGTACACTCTGCAACCGTTCACTATGTATGCGGCATATCAGCGCCAGACAGTCAAGACGCCGATTTCCGCTGTCGACACCGACCTTTACTGGATTGGAGCGCAATATCGAGCTACAAACGCTTTGTTAATTTCTCCAACACTTTACTTCAATGATCCTGATGGAGGTGAGAATCGGTCAACCATGTTCACGGTGATGGCCAACTATGCCGTATCTAAGCGCACCGATTTCTACACCGAGCTTGCATTCATGAAGAACCAGGATACCGCAACATTGGGAATGGGCGGGGCGGTCAATCCAGGAGACAGTCAAGCTGCTATTATCGTCGGGATAAGGCACCGCTTTTAACGGCAAAGGTACAATAGCGAACGCCGGCCACGCCGGCGAACTTAATTGATCAGCAGGCCTCATCATGTTGATGATGCCCTGCTAAAGTTGCCGCATATAGCTGCTGAAGTCGTCAAAGATCAGTATGTCGCAGTAGTTATCGAGGACTCCACGCGATGTCGGCCGGCGTATTATTGAGTCAAGGAAAAAGTATAGCACCATCGGAGTCCTGCGCATTCTCACCGCGATTCCTGCTCACCATGTGACCCAAAGAACATCAACGCGCGTCATCAGGGCCGCTTCATTAGCGGCCTTAACGGGCGACCATCCATTCCGATCGCCGTCTGCCAATCAAGCATAGATCATCCACATCGCTTTCATAGCAACGGTGCTTAACCTGACAGCGATTCTGGACCTGGCAAGCCGTCGGCTCGTCGGATGCTCAATGAGCAAGCGATCAATGTCGGACTGGTGCGGGTACTGCTCAGCGCCTGCCGACAGCCCAAGCCGCCATCGGGGATCTTATGCAACATTCCGGTCAGGTAGTCAGTATGCCTGCTGAGTGTAGCGAAGCAGAATGGCTTGATGATGGGTATCAATATATTGGCGAAGAGAGATTCGTTCGCCAAGATCAATTTCAATTATAGATCGAGCACCAGCATTTTCGTTTTAGAACGCGAGCAACATGGAGTAAGCTGATCATTCGAGGCATGTTCCGAGTCAGTAAGGTAAACGTCTCTGTGCATTGGGATGCCATCCAGTACCCGGGTGACGCATGTGCCGCACACGCCTTGTTCGCAGGCGACCGGAATGTCGATTCCGTGATTTGTAAGAACACTTGTAATGGATTGGCCAACCGGAATAATGAATCGTTCGCCGCTGCTGGCGATTTGTACCTCGAATTCCTGGTCGTTCGATATATCCTGAGGCGCTGCAGCGAAATGCTCGTAGTGTATCTGTTCTTCGGGCCAGCCTTTTGCCTTTGCGGTACTACAAACATGTTCAATGAAGCCGCTTGGGCCGCATACATACAAGTGGCTGCCGGAGTTATGCTTCGTGAGCTCTGCGGGCACATCCAGCTTTTGCTCTTGATTGCCAGTATCGAAATGAAAATGAACATACTGGGAAAGCGGCGAATTGCGAATGTAATCATAAAATGCAGTACGCTCGACTGAGCGAGTACAGTAATGCATCTCGAAGCTGGCGCCAGCAGTAAGCAAGCGCTCGGCCATGCAGAGAACCGGGGTAATGCCGATCCCGCCAGCGAAGAGGAGCGAATGCGTGGCTCTGACCAAAGGGAAGTGGTTTCGAGGCGTACTGATTGTCAGGATATCCCCTACGCGAATGCTGTCATGAACGTAGGACGAGCCACCTCTGGAACTTTCTTCGCGGAGAACTGCTATCAGGTAGCGGTGCCGATCAGAAGGATCATTGCATAGCGAATATTGGCGTACTAGGCCGTTACCCAAATGCAGGTCTATATGCGCGCCTGCACTGAACGCGGGAAGTGGTCTGCCATCGCTGCTTGCAAGTTCCAAGCTTCGAATGCCAAGGGCTTCCGTGGCTTTTTTTATTACCTTGACGGATAGTGTATCCATGGTATGTCACGCTGAGTGATGAAGGTTTTTTAAGAACGGAACGAGCGGTTTGTTAACCATTGACTCGACCGGACATGGATGCGATTAAACGGTCGGACGGCTTGCGAGCCATTCCCCATCGACACGGTCTTTTCGGGAAGGCGGCCCAGTAATTGGCGTCTTGCGGCTGGAAAACGTCTTCATCAACTTGCTGCATATCGCAGGTGTACTCAATTGCGAAGCCGTCCGGGTCAATGAAGTACGAAAAGACATTGTTGCCTGGACCGTGCCGGCCCAGTCCCCATTCGACGTTATAACCATGTTCGGCGAGACGCCCCGCACCGTACATCAATGCGTCAATATCGGGCAATTCAAATGCGGCGTGGTTGAGCGATAGGTTAGTACCATGGGCGATGGCGATAGTATGGTGGTCTTGTCCACATCTCAGGAATTCCATACGCTGGGTGGAGTCACTGAGACGGAAGCCGAGCACATCAACGAAAAACCCGCATTGGCTCGCGGTATCCTCGCTATTGAGGACCACATGCGTCAGTTTGTATGGTGTCGTGACGTCACCGAACGATGTTTGCCATTCTTTCACGGCGCTTGAAATGCTTACTCGCAGTCCCTCAGGGCCGATCATCGTAAATCCATAGCCGCCGCCAGCGCATTCAGGCAGCGGTATCGGTTCATTCTCTATTGTGATACTTGCCGACTTGGCTTTGTCATACAGAGAATCGACGCAGTCCTTGTCGCGGGTGGCTAGCGTGATTCCGACGAGGCCAGGGGCTTTTGCCGCTTTAAGCGTTACGACGTGATGTTCTGCGGCGCGCGCGCGCAAATGCACGATGCCGCCATCTGATGAGACCGGTTGCAATCCCCAGGCTTCAGAATAGAATTGTACAGATCGGTCTAGATCTGTCACCGCAAGTTCGATGTTACGTAGAGATGTGATCACGGTGCTTTCCATAGGATCGTAATGCTATTTAGGATAATGTTGGTGCAAAATGAACATAAACACGTTTGACTTCAACTTGTTGAGGGTTTTCGACGCAGTGATGAAGGAGGGAAGCCTCACCATAGCCGGGACGCGTCTTGGTCTGAGCCAGTCGGCGATGAGCCATGCGGTAAACCGCCTGCGACAAACGTTTAATGACCCGCTCTTTGTTAGAACCACTCGTGGAATGAAGCCGACTCCTTTTGCACAGAAGCTGGCCGGACCCGTGGCGGAAGCCATTCATGCGGTTAGGAACACCCTCGAGTTGGACATGCCGTTCGATCCTGCCTCCTCGGACCGGGTGTTCAATCTGCTGATGACGGACATTGCTGAATTGATTTTCCTCCCTCGTCTCATTCCATACTTGAAGGAGGTTGCGCCACGAGTACAGATCATTTCGACGCAAATGGAGCGGTCGCGGTATCGCGACGCGCTTGAGCAGGGAAGTGCCGATCTTGCGATCGGCCAAATACCTCAAACCCATAAGGATTTCTATCAACAATATCTGTTCGATGAACCTTTGGTCTGCTTGACGAGGAAAGACCATCCAGCAATTGGAGACAAGATCACCATGGAGCAGTTGATGTCGACCGAGCAGGTTGCAGTGTCGACGCCAGCACTGGTGGAGGCTGTCGTGAGTAAAGCGCTTGGCAAACGGGCAGTGCGACGGAGAATTGTTTTGCAAACGCCACACTATGCGGTGGTTCCTACCATTCTGGCTAAAACTGATATGGTTGCTATTGTCCCCGTTCATGTGGCAATCACTTTCGCGCGGCTGGCAGAATTCAAAACCCTCCCGTTGCCGTTCAAAGTACCGGCAATCAAAGTGACTCAGTTTTGGCATCAACGGTCGCATCATGATCATGGCCACATATGGCTTCGCTCTGTCCTCGCCGATCTGTTCAGAGAACCGTCGAAAAGGCGAATGGATTGACTATCGTTACAATATATCTTCCCAAACGTGCATGGCGCGAAAGCCCAATTCCCGTTCAGCGCGCGAACAGTCGATCCCGCTCCAATTTCCGTCTGCGGGCGTCCGGATTTCTTTTAAATCAGGCAGGAAACGCTCGATGAGTTGACGAGTAGGTTCTCTCATGTTGCTGCTGGGCGCAGCAGCATTGTAGACACGGTGTCCGCTGAATGGCGTTTCTGCGGCAAGTCGACAGACGATAGCGGCATCCCGTACATCGATGTAACTCCAGAATCCGGGGCGTCTAAACCCCGGGTCCTTCATCAAGTGATTGATCCGATGGAACTCTGGATCATAGTTAACTCCCGGGAGTCGAAGGCTCGCGATGCTCATTCGTTCTGTCTGCACGAAAGCATCGGCCAGTCGTTCCGCCATCACCTTTGACAGTCCATATGGATCGGTCGGTCTGCAGGGATGGTTTTCGTCAACCGGAAGATAATCAGGGCTTTCGCCGTTGAGGCCGTACAAATAGCCATACGCGGCGATGCTCGAGGCGAGTACAACTCGCCCTACACCTGCATACGAGGCGGCCCGCATGACGTTATAAGTCATGTTGACGTTATCATTGAACGTTGCGCAATCCGTCGTTAAGTTTGGCGCGATATGAGCCGCAAGATGAACTATGGCCGCGGCACCCTCGCACGCTTCAAATAAGGCGGAAGGATTGAGAAGATCGACACTCCAGGACGGACGGTGGCCATTCGGGTGTGGCTTGCGGTCGAGACTTAACACATCGTGGCCATGCTCGCATAGCTCACGCACGACTGCTTGCCCAAGCTGGCCGCTGCCTCCGGTAACAACGATTTTCATACGCTATACTCCAATTCAAGCAAGCTTCATGTGAATCGACTTCGTTTCCGTATAACCCAACAACTCCTCCAGCCCTTCCTCGCGGCCTAGACCACTGTTTTTGAAGCCCCCGAATGGTGTCCCGTAGAAGTGGCTTGAGGCTCCATTGATCCAGACGTAACCCGATTTGACATTTCTTGCCATTCGCAATGCTGTCTTTATGTCATTGGTCCATATTGAAGCCGTTAAGCCATATTCAGTGGAGTTCGCTATTGCCAGCGCTTCAGCCTCGTCGCGCCAACTAAACACGGAGAGTACAGGACCAAATATTTCCTCACGGCCGATGTACATCTTGGAATTCACATCGGAAAACACGGTTGGTTCCAACCAGTATCCCTTTTCAAACTGTTTGCCAAGGGGACGTTTCCCACCATGTTTCAGCGTCGCGCCTTCGTTCAATCCGGATTGCACCATTGAACATACACGCTCATAGTGGCGGCGCGAATTCAAAGGTCCCATCTGAGAGTTCGGGTCCAGTGGATCACCAAGCCGCAGCTCTGCCACACGTTCGACTACGCGCTTGAGCACGGCTGCATGCAGTGATTCGTGCACGAGAAGCCGGCTGGTTGAACCGCATGATTGACCCGACCAGGCGAAATTCATTGCGTTAACCGCAACTTCGGCAATCTTATCCGGATCCATATCCGGAAATGCAATCAGGGGGTTTTTTCCACCAAGTTCAAGCGTGATGGCTTTGATGCCGGTTTCCGCAGCAGCACGTTGAATCGCCATTCCTGTCGGCACCGAGCCGGTAAACGCAATACGTTTGATGACTGGATGGCGCACGATGGCATCACCTGTGGGCATTCCGTTGCCGGTGACGATATTTACCACTCCTCGCGGCAAGATGTCACGACAAATCTCCCCCAGAATTTCCGCCGACAGCGGGCTCTGCTCTGGCGGTTTAAGCACTACGGAATTTCCGGCCATGAGAGGCGCGGCAATAGCATGAGCGGCGAACTTGATAGGATGGTTGAACGGAACAATTCTTCCTACTACGCCGTACGGCTCACGCACCGTGATATGAAGGTTCTCCGAGCTTGCCGGGATGGTTTCACCTTTGATCTCAGTACCCAAGCCAGCGAAAAATTCCATTGCATGAGCCGCGTGCTCGACATCACCCTTCATTTTAGTGATGGTATTGCCGGTATCCTGGACTTCCAGTTTCAAGACTTCGTCAGCTCGGGCACGCAGTGCCTGGGCGACCTGTCTCACAAGCTTGCCGCGTGCGTTAGGATCCATGGCAGCCCATGCCGGCTGAGCTCTTTCAGCTGCTGCTACAGCCTTGTGCACATCGGCTGCGGTTGCAGCTGCGGAGTAGCCGATGATTTCTTCATTGGCGGGATTGTCGGATGCGAGCCATTCGCCGGATTCACTGGCTACCATCTGCCCGTCGATCAGCATCTGGCTATGTCTGATTTGCCCATTCATATGTTATGCCTTAGTCAAAATTTGAGTAATCGAAGGGATCAGGCCAGAACTGGTTTGGCATACTTCGCCTGCAAGGTTGCCCAGCGCTTTCCGCATGCACTTGATGCTTCTCTATATTCTTCCGAAAGGTCGTCATACGGCGGACGAATCGGACCTGCGTTGCAATAGCCGGCAGCATTAATGCGTGTTTTCTCGACCTGGATATTTGTCTGGGCGAAGATGTCCGGGTTGGCAAATATTGGTTTAACGGGTTCGTTCGCCCACGCGATATCTGCAGCGATCTGTGCGATCAAGTCTTCATTGCGTGCATTCAACGCATTCATGAGTTCGCGCAATGCGGCTGGACCCATGCCGGCAGCGGTGGCCCAGAAGGCAGTTGTCGTATCAGGCGACAGTGCATAGAAATTCTGGACTGTCATCTCGTTAGGCATGATGTTGATGCGGCCTTCAGTTGCTGTAACGAGTTCGACGAGATCTTTGGGGCGGGATAACTTTGCCGACACAACAGTCGGTGCTGATCGGGCGATCTCTTTCCAAAATTCCAGGGGAAATGTATAGCGGAATGCACGGGCATTGGCATAAATCATGATTGCAACATCGCTAAAACACTCAGACATACCGCGATAGAAATCTACCGCCGACTGTGTCGTCAGCGGTTGCCACATCGGTGGACCAAGCAAAGTTCCATCCGCGCGGCAGTCACGGATGAATTTCATTCTGCTGGCCACCTCATGGGCGCCCAGAGCAGTCGTACCTAGGAAAACCGGTATGCGACGGCCTACTGTTTCGGTAACGCAGCCTACAAATGCTTCATAGTCAGGACGGGACAATGTTGCGCATTCACCTGTCGTGCCAAGACCAATTATTCCAGATGCGCCGTCCTCAATCAGCGCATTCACCATTCTTTCCGTCTCATTCAAGTCGACGGTGTCGACCGCATCGATGCGACTTGCGTTTGATTTTGCGGGCGTTGGCAAAATTGCGTAGAAGCCCTTTATATCCTTTGCATTTAACATGCTTGTTTCCTTGATGTGTACTAATTGCCGTAGATAGTGACTCGTTCCCGATTGACCATAATGGCTCGGCTGGTCTTACGTTGGAACTTCCATTCGCCATTGATACAGACCAGTTGGTCGCGGTGTCTTAGGACGCCAAGCGGAAGGACTACCGGCGCAGGCCCCTTCGATTCTTTCCAGCCTTCGTGTCGGTAGAGGGTGATGTACTGCGTTGTATTGGCGTGGACATCATCAATGATGTCCACACAGACATTTGTTACAAGATGTGCTGTCAGCCAGTCATCACGTTCGCGCATTGCTTCAAGAATGTTGCCTTTACCAACTAGTTCAACGTTAAGACGGGTCCAGGAGCCGTCATCGGCGAACAATTCTGCTAGTTCTTGATAACGCTTTTCGTCGAGGTAACGGTAGAACTTCAGGATATGCTGAGTGCAATCCCATTCTATCGCCCGCGCCAGACTGCGTTCCATTGTCATTTCGTTTCCCCTGCTGTATCTGTAAATACAGGATTTCCGTCGCTGTCGCGAATCAGCCCACGGCCATCCTCGGAGGAAGGCATGTTTTCGGAACTAAGCCGCAATTCGCTTTGATTCGCGAAGCCCTTGTAGGTATCGACTTTGAATATGCCGTCAGCATCAAGTGGGATAGTTTTGGGTTTCTCTCCCTGTGCCACCGCTTCCATAGATTTGCGCCATAGGCGCCTGAGCAAGGAGACACCGATGTCCGATGACGCTAGATATTCGGACTCCCGGTCAGGGATCACGCCTTGCGACTCCTGGATGACCAGATCTTCGACCGGTGGTAGACCTTCCCATGCCGGATATTTTCTGTAATCATAATCCTTCTTTTCGCCGAGTCCGCTGATACCCTCTGCTAAACCGCGCGATACATCGCTTGCTCGCGGATAGAACGTGCTACGGAAGTTACCTGGTCGAATTAAGGTATAGCGAAAGATTTCGAAATGTCCATCATCGATAATTCGTAGCATTCCTCCTGATTCCCTACGGTCATCTGTAAAGTCAGGTGGCAGACCTGCGGAGATTCCTCCGAAGCGCCAGTAGAACGGCATCGCGATGCTCCATGTGTTAACGAACTTCTTATCTGGAGTGGCTGTGTCGTGGACCAGCACGCTTTTCATGCCATAGTCGGTCTCAAAGCAGCGATGAGTGATCTTTCTCCAGTCAGTATTAACCGACATGTCGCAGTAGGGCTGAATCTCCTCCGGGGCTGATCCAGGCGCGAGCATATGCAGTACGTACACATGGCCCATATCGGCAAAATTCTCAAGGAAATTCTGGTAGTTGTAGTTCCGTACATCGCCACGCTGCACCACAAGCTCCCCATCCGTGCGTGCAAGGATATCGATTTTTGGCAAAGGCGGCGGATTTTCCTTATCCGTGCCCATATAGCCCCATACAATACCTCCCCATTCCTGCGCCGGATACCATGGATGCTTAACCTGTTCTTTAAGCCTACTACGCTCTGGTTCAAGAGGAGTGTCGACACAGCGACCACGGCCGTCAAAGGTCCATCCATGGTAGGAGCATGACAAGCCATTTTCTTTGATTTGACCATATGCAAGTGAAGCCCGACGGTGTGGGCAACGTGAATCTACAAGATTCACTGATCCATCGTAGGCCCTAAAGGCGACCAGGTCTTCGCCTAGCATCCGAACCGGATAAGGCAGATCCTTCAGATCCTCTGACAGGCAAATGGGATGCCAGTATTGCCTTAGCATTGCTCCAGCAAGTGTTCCGGGCCCGGTTTTGGGAAATTCTTTCAAAAACTCAGATGCAGGAGTACTGTGTTTTGTTTCTGGCATGTCCATGTTGGTTTTCCAAAGTTGTATGGCGAAAAGCAAGCCACTGGCATTTAGTCAATCTGTGCGCCAGTACTGATGACTAGTTTCTTGTACGAGGCAAGCTCCTTGCGGATCGTTTCAGTGAATTCTTCAGGGGTGGAACCGACGCCTTCAACGCCGAGCGCCTGTAATCGCTGTTGCACATCGGGTGCACGTGCGGCTTTATTCACTTCGGCGTTCAACGTTTTCACGATTGACTGCGGAGTGCCAGCAGGTGCAAGGACGCCAAGCGTAATACTGATATTGAAATCCGGGACGCCGGATTCCGCCATGGTCGGAATCTCGGGACTAAGAGAGCTTCGCTGCCCAGTCGCTATTGCCAAAACTTTGAGCTTTCCTGCCTTCGCGTAAGGTGTGGCCACGTTAAGTCCAATAAAGGCCAAACTCACTTCATTTGATACCAAAGCAGGTGCAGTTTGTGATGCACCTTTGTATGGAATGTGCGTTAAGTCGATGCGAGACAACGACTTAAACAGTTCCATGGAAAGGTGATGCGCGCTGCCATTGCCTGAGGAGCCATAAGGTAAGCCAGGCTTCTGTTTAGCCAAAGCGATTAGTTCTTTTACATTAGAAACTTTTAATTCAGGATTGACTGCGAGGTAGACTGGTGAAGTCGCAGCCAGCGAAATTGGAAGCAAAACTTTGAGGGGATCAAAATTTACTTTCCGATATAAACTAGGAGTAATGGAGTAGACCGATGAATCTGCCACCAAAAGGGTGTAGCCATCTGGAGCTGAATTCGTAACAATATTTGATGCAACTAAGCCGCCGCCGCCAGGCCGATTTTCGACTATGACTGGCTGTCCTATACTTTCTGACATCTTTTGGCCGAGCGTACGCGCAAGAATGTCCGGGGAGCCACCAGGCTGATAAGGGACGATGAGTCTAATTGTCTTAGATGGAAATGTCTCTGCATAAGTTGCTTGATGGCAAAACGAGGCCATGACGCTGACCGTCATGAGTATTTTTCTTAGCATTTCGTCTCC
Source organism: Noviherbaspirillum malthae (assembly GCF_015352985.1). GTDB lineage: Bacteria > Pseudomonadota > Gammaproteobacteria > Burkholderiales > Burkholderiaceae_D > Noviherbaspirillum > Noviherbaspirillum malthae. The sequence goes on from NZ_JACYXF010000067.1 coordinate 31,014, forward strand.
TTGATTGGTAACCGGGCGCGTACTCACTGCACTCGTAATAGGGATTTGAACCTGACTAACTGCAACAAGCTTAGCGGTCACATGCATATCTGTCGAATTAATAAAAGGCATTCGACAAATGAATGAAATGCATATCGAGATGGTGTATGTCGGTACGACGAATCGGTAGACTTCACGTGTGGTCAACTACTTTTGCGAAGTTCTGCAGGCGAAAGAGGCGACTTGTAAAAGTATTAATTGTTTAGGATGATGGAGAATAGTGATGAAGGCTGACATTGCTTTTGCTTGGCATGATGGGTTTAAGTTGGGTTACATGCCAATGGACGAGACCCACGAGGAATTCGTCGTGATTGTTAACGCGATGCTCGTATGTCCAGAGAGTAACCTTTTGCGGTATCTAGAAGAGTTCATGGCCCACGCCGAGTCTCACTTTGCCCAAGAGCTTGCATGGATGATGGAAACTGCTTACCCTAACACTGACTGTCATGTAGAACAGCATGACGCAGTGCTGAAATCAGTTAAAGAGGTACATGCGTATCTCCTCGAGGGTGGTGACGCATCTGAAGCTAGACGCTTGGCTCAATCGTTGGCGTCCTGGTTTCCCGGACATGCAGATTATCTTGATTCGGCGCTTGCACATTGGATGGTTAAGAAAAAATTTGGAGGAGTACCTATTGTGTTACGGCGAAATTTAGGTACCCATCTGCCTTAAGGCGCTCGATATAGTGAGCTTCTTATCCAACGTAGTGCGTCAAAATAGAGCAGGAGGACAACCACGCCCATACCGACGACAAAATAAAGTAACGCGCTTTGCAAAGTGCTTGGAGTCACAAAAGCTGATGCTACATCTTGGCGATAATGTCAGAATTTTTCTGAGACCTCTCTGTTGATAATGTCAGAAAATCAGCCACCGAACGAAACTCGATGTCATACGGAGGCTGTAGCAAACGTTCTATAATAGTAAAGACGCTACTTGGTACCGGTTTTATTTCTGATGCTTTAACGAAGTATCTCTAAGAAAGTTCGAACACCTCCTTACTGCGTGTTTAGCCCTTTGCTAAGATCGGCCAAGTCGGCGACATTAACAGCAGCACCTTTTTTCATCAATCTTTTCACCTGTTTCATATCACGTGGCGAGTTCACTGATACTGCAGCTGTAATCTTATTGCCATTAACCTGGAATAGAGTAAATTTTCGATCACTGAGCGAACCGCGCAGTACCAGACTAGCATCTTGCCGCGATAGTCCAATCATTTGCACCTGGAGATCATACTGGTCGGACCAGAACCAAGGGATGTCGTCGTAGCAGATGTGTTCACCGGCTATAGCCCGTCCAACGACAATACCTTGGTTCTGTGCATTAGCCCAAGACTCAAGTCTTAGGCGCTCACTAGCCCATCGAGAAGAAAAACAAGTGACGTCTCCGGCCGCGTAGATGTTTTCATCCGATGTCCGGCCTTGCTCGTCCACTTCGATGCCGTTAGAGACTGCTAATCCAGCCGCCTGCGCCAGTTCCATATTAGGCACCAAGCCAATGCCGACTAATACCATGTCAGCCATTAAAGGTACGCGCATGCCATCGATTTCCGCAACAATTCGGCCGTCGTCATGCTGATTCAGTGCGCGCACGCATCTGGAGAGGACCACTTCTACTCCATTCCTAAGATGTTCTCTAAGCAAGAATTCAGAGATCTCTGCTGGCAGCGAACGGGCGCAGAGGCGATCCGCAGCTTCCACAATTGTGACCGTCAATCCCTTTTCCCTTGCTGTTGCCGCTACTTCGAGGCCGATCCAGCCGCCGCCAATGATGAGAAGATGCTTGCCTGGTGATAGGCCTGCAGAGATTGCTGAGGCATCGTAAAGGGTACGCAATGTGTGTACACCAGACAGATGGTCTATAGAAAAGTAAGCGCTCGGCGAAGGCACCTTGAATCGAAACGCGCTGATCGGCGAGGATCGTGTCCACCAACGAACGAAATGGACACGTGTACATCATGGAAGAGAGTGCTGAGGTAAAACCGACCCGCCGCCGACGGCATA
>NZ_JACYXF010000068.1 GCF_015352985.1 Noviherbaspirillum malthae
GGGGCGACGAGACAGCGCTGGTGAACACGGATGTGCAGGGACGCAGTTTTGCGCCCAGGGGCAAAACGCCGGGGACGCTGGCCGTAGGCGGCACACGGGAAAAGCTGTCGAAGATTGCCACGGTGACGAACCAGGGCAAGGCACGCTGGATGATCATTGACGGCGTGTTCAACCATGAACGGCTCATCGAGTTCTTCGAAGTGCTGGTCAAGGAAGTGCAGCGCAAGGTCTTCCTGACACTCGACAACTTGCCGGTGCATCACTGCAAGCCGGTCAAGGCATGGCTGGCAAAGCATGGGGAGCAGATTGAGGTGTTTCATTTGCCTAGTTACAGCCCTGAGCTCAATCCGGAGGAGCGACTCAATGCGGATCTGAAGCACGTCGTGCGCACTGCGGCGCCAGTCCGGACCAAGGCCAAACTCAGATCAGCGGCTGAGGCGCATATGACGATGATTTGCGAGGAGCCCGAACGTGTGAAGTGCTACTTCCGGGATCCTCATGTTAAGTACGCCGCTTAAACATATTTGAGGGCTGGATCAGGTGCCAGCCATGCCGCCTGTTCCCCTGTCAGGCGACTTCGAACAGCCCGGCTGCGCCCATGCCTCCGCCAACGCACATGGAAACCACTACATAGCGCACGCCGCGGCGCCGGCCTTCGATCAGCGCGTGCCCCACCAGACGTGCGCCAGTCATGCCATAGGGATGGCCGATCGAGATGCTGCCGCCATTGACGTTGTATTTGTCGGGGTCGATGTCAAGCTTGTCCCGGCAGTACAGCACCTGGCAGGCGAAGGCTTCATTCAGTTCCCACAGGCCGATATCCTTGACCGACAGGCCATGCTGCCTGAGCAGCTTGGGGATCGCATACACCGGACCAATGCCCATTTCCTCGGGTCCGCAACCGGCCACGGCCATGCCGCGATAGATGCCCAGCGGCGCAAGTCCGCGCTGTTCGGCGAGCTTGCGGTCCATCAGCACGCAGGCAGAGGCGCCGTCCGACAACTGGCTGGCGTTGCCCGCAGTGACCACGCCCCCCTCGATCACCGGCTTGAGCCCAGCCAGGCTTGCCAATGTGGTCTCGGGACGGTTACCTTCATCGCGGGAGAGCTGGACTTCCTTGTAGCTGACCGCCTTGGTTTCCTTGTCGACCACAGCCATCGTGGTGGCCATCGACACGATCTCGTCGTCAAACAGGCCGTTTTGCTGCGCCTGCGCCGTGCGCCGCTGCGACTCGGCAGAATAGGCATCCTGTGCCTCGCGCGAAATCCCGTATTTATTCGACACGAATTCCGCGGTCTGCAACATCGGCATATAGGCATGGCGCGCCGCGGCCACCACGTTGGGGTCGATTTCCTCGGCTGTCCAGGCCATGTAGCGGTTCTGCACCGCCGAGATATTGTCCTGACCACCGGCGACCGCGATCTTCATTCCGTCCACCATGATCTGCTTGGCGGCGGTGGCGATGGCCATCAGGCCCGACGAACACTGGCGGTCCAGCGTCTGCCCGGAGACGGTGCCAGGAAGGCCGGCGGCCAGCGCAGCAGTGCGGCCGAGGTTGCCGCCTGCGGTACCTGCGGTCAGGACTGCGCCGATCACCACGTCGTCGATTTCGCCGCCTTCCACGCCGGCTCGTTCGACAGCATGCCGGATCGCATGACCCATCAGCGTGGGGGATTTGATGTTGTTGAGAGAACCGCGGAAGGCGCGGCCGATCGGGGTACGTGCAGTGGAAACGATGACTGCTTCATTCATGTCGGACTCCGGTTGGGATAAATTTAATTGAACGGCCAGTCGGCGAAGCGATGCCCGCCAGTGATCATTTCGGTCAGCAGGCCGGCACGCGACCAGTAGCCATGCCGGTCGCCCCGCTGTGAGCCGTAATGGTCGAGACGGGCAGCGATCTTCTGCAAGCCGATCGTGTCTGCCATGTGCATGGGTCCGCCACGGAAGTCAGGGAAGCCGTAGCCGTTAACCCAAACCAGGTCGATGTCGCCCGGCCGGTAAGCGATTTCCTCTTCCAGGATTTTTGCACCCTCATTGATCAGCGGGTAGACGCAGCGCTCGATGATTTCCTCATCACTGATGTCGCTGCTTTTGCGACGCGTGATGCCATGTTGCTCTGCCAGCGCGACGCAAATGCGCTCCACTTCCAGGTCGGGCACCGGGTTCCGGCCGTCGTAGCGGTAATAGCCGGCTCCGGTTTTCTGGCCGAAGCGGCCCAGCGCCATCATCTTTTGCACCACCGCACGGTATGATGGATCATCAGGCAGTCCGCCGGCCTTGCCGCGTTCGATAACGACCTTGGCGGCCACGTCCAGCCCAGCCAGGTCCAGCATGCGGCACGGTCCCATGGGCAGGCCGAGCGACTGGATCGCGCCGTCAATCTGTGCCGGACTCGCGCCCTCCATCATCAGGAATTCGGACTCCCGCAGATAAGGCTCGAGCATGCGGTTGCCAATGAAGCCATAGCAGACACCGGAAACGACAGGCACCTTGCCTATGGTGCGCGCCAGCTTGACCACGGTGCCAAGCACGTCTGGTGCCGTCGCATCGCCGCGCACAATTTCCAGAAGACGCATCACATTGGCGGGGCTGAAGAAATGCGTCCCCAGGAAATCCGCTGGCCGGCCGCTGGCTTGCGCCAGGATGTTGACGTCAAGGGTAGAGGTGTTGCTGGCGATGATGGCCCCCGCCTTGCATACTGTACCCAGCTGTTTTGCGACCTGCTTCTTGATGTCCATGTTCTCGAACACGGCTTCGATCACCAGATCGCAATCGGCCAAATCCTCTACTCTCAGGGAGCCGGTCAGCAAGGCCATGCGCTTTGCCGGGTCGTCCGGACGCAGCTTGCCCTTGGCGGCGCTAGCTTCATAGTTTTTGCGCACGATGCCAAGCCCCCTTTCCAGTGCCTCAGCGCTGGTCTCGACGATGGTGACCGGGATGCCGGCATTGGCGAAATTCATCGCGATGCCGCCTCCCATGGTGCCGGCGCCGAGCACACCAACCTTGCGTATCGGGCGTGCCGTAAAGTCGGCAGGTACCCCCGGAATCTTGCCTGCGGCGCGCTCGGCGAAAAACAGATGGCGCATTGCCACCGACTGCGGTGACGCCCTGCATTCCTCGAACAATGCCGCTTCGACTGCCTCGCCTTCCTCGAACGGCAGCGTTGCAGCCGCTTGAACGCAGCGGACGATGCGCTGCGGTGCCGGATAGGCGCCCTTTTTCGTTTTTGCTTCGGCCAGTGCCTTGTCGAAAAAATCCGCCTCGATGCCTTCCATGGCAGGCGTGCGGTCTCGCGTCCGGCGCGGACCCTTGCCTGCGCCGAGCAGTTCCTGCACATACACAAGGGCTCGCTCCAGCAAGGCATCGTTCCCGCCCGGCTCGACCAACGCGTCGACCAATCCGCTATCAAGGGCCTTGGCGGCGTCGATCGGCTTGCCGCTCAAAATCATGTCAAGGGCGAGGCGCGCGCCGACCAGGCGTGGCAGACGCTGCGTGCCCAGCGAGCCGGGCAGTATGCCCAGCAAAACCTCCGGCAGGCCGAGACGGGTGCCTTCTACGGCGATCCGGTAGTGACAGGCCATTGCCAGTTCGAGGCCGCCGCCAAGCACGGTGCCGTGCAAGGCCGCAATGACCGGGCGGTCTAAGCTCTCGATACGGGCCAGGGTTCCGTTAAAAGTCTTTGCCTCGAAACCCGGTTTCGAAAATTCCGCGATGTCGCCGCCGGCAACAAAGGTCCGGCCGTCCGCATGTACGACAAGCGCCTGCAGCCTGCGGTCTGCCTCGAACTGATCGACCGCGTTTTTAATGCCTTGCACCACCTTGGGGGACAGGGCATTGACAGGTGGGTTATGAATACGCAGCACGCCGATGGTGCCGTGGACTTGCAGGGTGGCCAGGTCGCTCATGTCATTCCGGTGTTCTGATGAAAGCCTTAAGCTATCAGGAGCGGTATTGACGGGCTTGCGTTAAGTGGCTGAAAGAGGGAAAGACGCGAGGACAGGCTGAGGCAGGGCCGGGGCGCCCTTTCAGAGCATCATGCATTGAGGAACAGCTGGTGGAAAGCTGGCACGCCGCCGGCGCCGGTTTTGGGTGGGCGTTAACACTTGGCGGCACTCTGTCCGATACGTGCCGGCTCAGTCGGGAACGTTTGTCAGAGCGAACTTAACGCCCGCGACAGCCGGTTCAGACGCCGCGCCAGAGCGGCGCGCGCTTTTCTGCAAACGCCCGTGCGCCTTCCTGGGCGTCCTCGGATTTCACCACGGGGTCGACGATCGCGGCCTGCCGGCTGAACAACGATTCCGTTGGCCAGGATCCCGACTCGACGATGATGCGCTTGCTGGCCATTACCGCCAGCGGTGCATTTTCCGCGATGGCCTCTGCCAGCTTCAGCGCGGCGGCGAGCGCTTCCCCGGGCGGCGCAATGCGGTTAACCAGACCAAGCGAAGCCGCGCGCGGCGCATCGATCGTGTCACCGGTCAGCGCCAGTTCCATTGCGAGGTGGTAAGGAAGGCGACGCGGCAGGCGCAGCAGGCCGCCCGCTGCCGCCACCAAGCCGCGCCGCACCTCGGGCAAGGCAAAGCGTGCGTTCTCGGCGGCGACAATCAGGTCACAGGACAGCGCGATCTCGAACCCGCCCGCGACTGCATAGCCTTCGACCGCGGCAATCAGCGGCTTGGCTGGCGGGCGCTCGACGATGCCGGCGAAGCCTGCGCCGGACACCGAAGGCCGCTCGCCTCGGGTGAAGGCTTTAAGATCCATGCCGGCGCAAAAACTGCCGCCCGCACCGGTCAGTACCGCGATGCGGAGCGTCGGATCGGCGTCGTAACGGGCAAGCGCCTGCGCCAGTGCCTCTGCCAGCGCCTGGTTGACGGCGTTGCGTGCCTCGGGGCGGTTCAGGGTCATGATTAGCACTGCGCCTTCAGTGCGCGTCAGAATTTCGTCGGCCATTGCGGACTCTCGTCTAAGAAAGTAGGAAAAAAACAGGAAATGGGCGGCGCCGCACGATGGCTTTACATCCAGGTCAATGCCTGCCCCCCGTCCACGGGTATGGCGGCGCCGGTGATGTAGCGTCCGGCATCGCTGGCCAGAAGCAATGAGACGCCATCCAGGTCGTCCGGACGACCGAAGCGCCGCATCGGCGTGCGCTTGACCAGTGCCTGCTCAAAGTCCTTGAGTGACTCCTGCATGTCGGTTTCGATATTGCCGGGACAAATCGCATTGACGCGTATGCCCTTGCCTGCAAGTTCCAGGGCCATCACGTGCGTGAGGTGGATCAGGCCAGCCTTTGACGCGCAGTAACTGGACAGGGTACCGCCGGCCCGCATTCCGGCGGTGGACGCGATATTGATGATGTTGCCGCTGCGGCGGGCAGCCATGCGACGTGCCGCTTCCTGGGCAACCAGCATCGCGCCCTTCAGGTTGGTGTCGAACACGCGTGCTATCTCGACTTTATCCTGCTCAATGAAGGGCTTGCTGTAGATAATGCCGGAATTGTTGTAAAGGATGTCCACCGGCGCGCCCGCCGCCTGCTCTGCAGCATCGAAGGCGGCGGCGATGGTTTCGCTGCGCGTGACGTCCAGGTACACACCGCTGGCTGCGCAACCCTCCCTGCGCAGCGCGGACACCGCCTCGTCGACGCGTTCCTTGCGGCGTGCGGCCAGCACCACGTGGGCGCTGGCGCGGGCATACAGGCCAGCCACGTGCCGGCCAATGCCGCTTGACGCGCCGGTTACCAGAACCGTCTTGCCACGCAGGCTGAACAAGGTGTCAATCACTGTTGATTCCCCTTATCGTTGTTATGTATCGTGACTAGCGCGGTCAGGATACCGCCGAACTCCTCAGTGCTGTAGCGGCCGTTCGGCCTGAACCAGGTCATCGCGCCGCGCACTGCACCATGCAGGATCAGCACCGCGGCGTCCGCTTCGCAGCGCAGCAGTCCGGCGGCATGACAGGCCTCGGCCGCATGCTTCCAGCTGCGGTTGTAGCGCTTTTGCATCCGTGTCAGCTCCGGCTTGGCGGCTTCCGGTACGTCCCGCCATTCCAAGAACAGCACGGCGTGGTAGTCCTTCCGAGCGCCGCCGACGATCGCCTCGAGCTCCAGCCGCACCAGCTCGCGCAGCTGCTGCAGCGGTGCCGGTACGTCCTCTAGGATCCTTTCCGCGCGCACACAGATGGTGAATGCGGCTTCCCGCATGATTTCCAGGAGTATTTCTTCCTTGGACTCGAAATGGTGGAACAGGCTGCCGGACAGGATGCCTACCTCGCTGGCGATGTCGCGCACCGTCGTTGCCTTGAAGCCCCGCTGGCGGAACATCGAGGCCGCGGAATTGAGTATGCGTTCCCGCGGTACGGCCGGATCGACAGCCTTGCGTTGAGACCGGGCATTGCGCCTGTGCTTGCGAGCTTCGTCGGTGTCGACTTTCAGGTCCATCAGTGTGCCGCTGAAACGAAGCTGCCGTCATTGATCACGGCAAGGCTACGGGAACCCGCGATGATGTCGCGCGGTGTCAGCCCCCAGTAGCGGCGCACGGTATGGCTGAAGTGCGACGAATCGGGAAAGCCAGTTTCCAGCGCGATATCGGTCAGCTTCAGGTTGGTATTCACATAGGACATGAAATTGCGGGCCCGCTTCCAGGCGCGGAAGCGCCTGAATGTGGTGCCGACCTCATCCTTGAACAAATGCAGGAAGCGCGAAAACGACAGGTCGACCTGGTCCGCGTATTCCTCCGCGCCGACGCTGTCGGAAGGATTGCGCTTAATGCGATTGACCACCGCGGCCATGCGGCACTCCAACCGGCGCGCCGGCAAGGTCTCGCCGAGCAGGAATTCATCAAGCCGGGACCGGATCGTGTTGACGTGGACAGTGCCGTCGGCGAGCGACAGGAAGCCGTCGCGCAGGCGCGGCAAGTGTTCCGCCCGGCCGGCCGTGCTTTCTGCGTTGTCCGAAGCCAGCCAGTCCGGCAGGCGCGTCATGTCGATGCTCTCCGGTTCGATCATGTAAGCCCCGATCCTGCGGTCGACAGTGGCGATCTGGTGTGGCGTATCAGGCGGCACCACGCATATCTCCATGCTCTGCCAGCCGCTGTTGCCGATCATGACGTGCATCGGCGAACCTAGGGAGACATACACCGTCAGCGCGCCGAACTCCCTGGTATGCGGTTGCCCGAGCAGACCCGCGTAACAGATGCGGTCCGGGGTGATGAGCATCAGCTTGCCGCGGCCGGCGGCTGCAATGCCGGCATTCGAAGAGGAGGATTTCTCGCTGCAGAATACAAATTGAATCGTCATATCGCCAGTCTCCTTGTCTTGGACCATCACACTGAAGTGTCGGGCACATGTGTTTTTGCAGAGCGTCATCCCGATCTCTTTTTTCAGCATGCCATGGCTGGGCATACAAAGCAACTGCTTGGTTTTACGACGCATTTGAGAAATAGCAAGTCCATTGCCTGCGGAAATCCCGCGCCCTCATGGTGATGTATGCGCTAGGCACCGGCAGCCTCGGCGCGTTGACAAAGGCATATTTCTGCAAAGCACCAATCAATTGCTTGGTTACGCCATGGTACCGGTGAGCGCCATGCCAGGGCCGGGAATAGCATGTTTTCACAAGTCGGCTTCGGCTGGCCATGTTAGATTGCCCAGGAATCAATCCCGCCGGAATGAACGCGGCAAGGGAAGTCTGCCGCGACCGCCCAACAAGGAGACCTGATGGAGATTACAACGCCGGCCAGCGTACTCGTCCGACGCGCCGCCAATCCCTGCCTTCCCGAGTTCCTTCGGCAGCAGGTCGCACGCCACCCGCAGCACATTGCTCTGAAGGATGACAGCCGCAGCTTCACCTATGCCGAACTCGACCAGCGCACCAACCGCCTGGTCCATGCACTCGCCGAGCGCGGCGTCCGCCACGGCGACCGCATCGCCATCCTGGCGGAGAACCGCCTGGAATACATCGAACTGGAAATTGCCGCCGCCAAGGTGGGCGCCATCCTTGCTTGCCAGAACTGGCGGCAGGCGGACAACGAACTGGAGCATTGCCTGCGGCTCGTGTCGCCGCGTCTGGTGATCGCCTCGGCGCGGCACGCGCCGGCGCTCGAACGCATCGCGCACGGCATCGACACGGTGATCCGCCTGGAGGATGCGTATGAGGCCATGCTCGCGCAGGCGTCCCCGGAGGCGCGTGCGCCGGACCAGCCGCTCGACCCGGAAGACGGCATGATCATCCTCTATACGAGCGGCACGACGGGCCTGCCGAAGGGCGCCCTCATCAGCCAGCGGGCCATGATCGCCCGCATGACGGTAGGCCGCATCGACGGCCTGGTGCAGCCGTCGGATACCTTCATTGCCTGGGCGCCGCTGTTCCACATGGTGTCGACTGACCAGGCGCTGGCCACGCTGATGACCGGCGGCACCGTCATCGTGATGGACGGACTGAACGTGCCGGCCCTTGTATCCTGCCTCGCACAGGAAAAGATCGGCCATCTCACCCTGATCCCCGGCATGATCGACCTGGTCATCGACGAACTGCAGCGCAGCGGCATCAAGGCGCGCGGCGTGCGCACGCTGGGCTGCATGGCTGACCTCGTTCCACGCGAACAGATCGCCCGTATCACCACGCTGCTGCAGGCCCCCTTCCTGAATTCATTCGGCGCCACCGAAACCGGCGCGCCTCCCGCCAGCCGCGCGATGATCCCGGTCGGCGTCACGCCGGCGGCGCTGCCGAAGGAGCAGAGTTCGCACTGCATCATCCGGCTGGTCGATGCCGACGGTAATGAAGTGCCGGACGGGGTGCCCGGCGAGATGGCGGTGCGAGGCCCCACCCTGTTCAGCGGCTACTGGGGCGCGCCGAAGGAAACCGAAGCGGATTTCCGCGATGGCTGGTTTCACATGGGCGATGTCTTCGTGCGCAATCCGGACGGCAAGCTCGATTATGTTGACCGCCGAAAGTACCTGATCAAGTCCGGCGGCGAAAATATCTATCCGGCGGAAATCGAACGCGTTCTGCTGTCCCAGCCTGGCATCGCCGACGCCGTTGTTGTACGCAGGTCCGACCCGAAATGGGGCGAAGTACCGGTCGCCTTCGTCGTCAAGTCCGACCCGGCGCTGCAGGCTGCCGAGATCATCGAGGCTTGCCGCGGCAGGATCGCGGGCTACAAGCTGCCGAAAGACATTTTGTTTGTGCGCGACGATGAACTGCCGCGCAGCACCACCGGAAAGATCAAGCGCCACGAGCTCGAACAAGCCCTGGCCGAGCGGCTTGCCAGCAAGACTAACTCCCCCCTTTCTGCCATCGAAGGATAAACCTATGTCCAGCCTTGCCCGCAATCTCCGCATCGTACTCTGCGCGACTGCCCTTTCAGGCGCGTCGATCGCCTTCGCCGACACTGTCAAGATCGCCTACATTGATCCGCTTTCCGGCAGCTTTGCCACGACGGGGCAGAACGTACTCAAGAGCTGGCAGATGGTGGCGGAGATTGCCAACCGCGAAAAATGGGCCGGTGATCATACTTTCGAGGTGGTCGGGTTTGACAACAAGGCAAGCCCCCAGGAAACGCTGGTCATGCTCAAGACTGCGATCGACCAAGGTTATCGCTATGTGGCACAAGGCTTCGGTTCCGGTGCCGGACTGGCGCTGATCGATGCGATCAACAAGCACAACGAGCGTAACCCGGGCAAGGAGGTGATCTATCTGAACACCTCGGCTGGTGATCCGGACATGACGAACAGCAAATGCAGCTTCTGGCATTTCCGTCTCGATGCCCACTCCGACATGCGCATGGAGGCGCTCAGCTCTTTCATTGCGGAGGACAAGGGCATCAAGAAGGTTTATGTCATCAATCCCAACTACGCCTTTGGGCAGCAGGTGAGCCGCGCGGCCAAAGAGTCGATCAAGCGCAAGCGGCCGGATATCGAGATCGTGGGTGACGACCTGCATCCTTTCGGACAGGTAAAAGACTTTACCCCTTACATCAGCAAGATCGCCGCGTCCGGCGCTGATGTAGTCGTCACCGGCAATGCCGGCTCCGACCTTGCCCTGCTCATCAAGGCTTCCAAGGAAGGCAACCTGAATGCGGCATTCTTTACCTATTTCGCCAGCAGCCCTGGCACTCCTGCCGCCCTAGGCTCGGCTGGCGCAGGAAGGGTAAAGTCCCTTCCTTACTGGCACCCGAACAACGAGACCTTCGCCGGCAAGGAGGTGGTGGAAGCCTTCAAGAAAAAATACAACGACGACTTCTTTTCGTCGGCCACCTATGCCGGCATCGCATTGCTTGCAAAAGGCATCAAGACGACCAATTCTATCGACCCCGTGAAGCTCGCATTCGCCATGGAAGACATGAAGGTGCAGAGCCTCAATGGCGAGGTCGAAATGCGCAAGCAGGATCACCAGCTCCTGCAGCCCCTTTACATGGTCACCTGGACCAAGGTAAATGGCCAGGACGTGAAATACGATCACGAGAACACCGGCTACGGCTGGAAGACCGACGCCAAAATGGAGCCTCGCGTTTCCGCGCTGCCGAGCTCGTGCCGGATGAAGCGTCCCAATCTATAGTTTGGGCCCGCAAATAGATTGAATTTTAAGCTTAAGCGTTGTCTGAATTACGTGGATAAAGACGATGCGAGAACGCTCAGCCCGGCTGAGCAACATGAGCGGCGACGCTAGGTCATTCGTGCCCATCAGCGCGGACGGTCGAAGACAGAAATCGCCATGGAGGTCGGGCTAAGTCATACGGCGGTCACGCGCATCATTGCGCGCTACGAGGCCGAAGGCATGGCTGCGTTAGCGCCGCGCAAGCGCGGTCGCCGTGACGGAGAAGATCGGTCGCTCACGGTAGAGCAGGAGACCGAGATTGGCCGCATCATTTGCGACAAGCGTCCTGAACAACTGAAGATGGACTTTGCGCTATGGAGCCGAGCGGCTGTCATGCAGCTCATTGCCGACAAGTTTGATATTCGTTTGCATGTACGCTCGGTAGGCAAGTATCTGACGCTCTCGGGTTTCACGCTGCAAAAGCCGATCCGGCGAGCTATGAACAGTCATCGCAGGCGGTAAGCGAGTGGCTGGAGCAAACCTACCCGGAGATCGCGCTTCGCGCCAAGAAAGAGGACGCCGAGATTCACTGGGGGCGACGAGACAGCGCTGGTGAACACGGATGTGCAGGGACGCAGTTTTGCGCCCAGGGGCAAAACGCCGGGGACGCTGGCCGTAGGCGGCACACGGGAAAAGCTGTCGAAGATTGCCACGGTGACGAACCAGGGCAAGGCACGCTGGATGATCATTGACGGCGTGTTCAACCATGAACGGCTCATCGAGTTCTTCGAAGTGCTGGTCAAGGAAGTGCAGCGCAAGGTCTTCCTGACACTCGACAACTTGCCGGTGCATCACTGCAAGCCGGTCAAGGCATGGCTGGCAAAGCATGGGGAGCAGATTGAGGTGTTTCATTTGCCTAGTTACAGCCCTGAGCTCAATCCGGAGGAGCGACTCAATGCGGATCTGAAGCACGTCGTGCGCACTGCGGCGCCAGTCCGGACCAAGGCCAAACTCAGATCAGCGGCTGAGGCGCATATGACGATGATTTGCGAGGAGCCCGAACGTGTGAAGTGCTACTTCCGGGATCCTCATGTTACTCAGGAGTCCCGAATTTAGGCGACAATTTAAGAACGAACTAAGGATGTTCTGGTCGAACTTGCATGAAGAGAGACGGCAAAACATTCGATCATCAGACGTTAGAAGCCATCCGCTTGATGGCCATTGAACGCGTCCGCGAAGGCGAGCACCTGGCAGATGTGATTGCTTCATACGGTTTCAATCGAACGACAATCTACAGTAGCTCGCCGTCCATTGCGCAAAGGTGAACAGCTCAAAGAAAAGGTCGACAAACAACTTGCAGATATTCAGGAGCGCCCTGAACTTGTTCGCTCATTCTTCAATGCTCCATCTGTCGCCTATATTCGCGACTGCTGAGTAAGTACGCCGCTTAAACATATTTGTGGGCCGGGTCAATAGAGACGGCCATCTTGCGAGCAACGTCCAAGTCGTCAGATGCAATTCCGCCGATTGTGAATCCATGTACCACCTTGATCATATTTCCTCTCCCCTGCTCCAGCCAGGTGACTCGGAGCTCATCTTGGCCAAGCGGCAGAAGATCTGCGATAGCCACGCCATAACAAGTCGGTATGGGTTTGTCCGACCACGAAATCATGACTATTGCCCTTTTCGAGGCCTTGTTTTCGGAAAAACATAATCACAAACCCATGCCGGATCAATAACGACTGGATTCGGCCTGAGTTGGATGACCGTGCGCTTGGAGATGGTGACACATGCGTTTCGCGTGTGACCACGCCACTTCTCACCGGGGATGTGATATGTTGGCCACGATCGGGTCTGCCCGCTTGTCCATGCGCCGCGCGTGAAAACGTCACTGCGCAACGAAATCGTGAACACGGTTTCCTCCATACAGCATGTCTCCGGGCCAGGCTGGGTCAGTCTGTCAGTAGGCTGAGTCTTCTGCTTTTTGAGAAATGCGATCGCATTTGCAACGGTTCCGATCATGATGCCATCATCGTGTCCCCTATGGATCAGCCATTGCGGTGCCGGGATTGAATGCGATTGAAACGTTTGGCTCCTCGCATAGGTTTAATTAGCTATGGAATTGTGCTGCCTCTCGCTTATACCATTGACGTCTCATCTAGCAGCGCCTTAATCGTTACGTATTACTAACGTACGAGTGATTCAATGTGTCGAGTGCTCGTCAAGATGCCAGAATCGGCAATTTTTTCGCGGCCGATCGGGTGCAGAACTGCTTCATTCGCCTAGATTCAAAGTTACAAATAGAAGTTTCATTCAGGCTATTTGCGTTTCTATCCCACCGGATAACGTTGCCTTATCCCAAGTGATCGAGTGAATCCCCCTACCGCGGCGCCGGGAATGGCGTAATGCTGGCGCATGGACTATCCTGAGCCTCCGGCGATGCCGGGTGCTGACCGGCAAGGCGTCCGAGCCCAAGTCTGTAGCCATGGCGTTTAGGGATGGTCGGGAGGTCTGCCAGCGGTGACGCACATGTTCGGGAAACCGATGCCGCGAGGCTGGCAAGCGGGGGATCAGCGCCCGCCGCCGCACCGACTATAGAAAACTATAGTTGACTATAGTTGGCTATAGTCCGCTGTAGTTTTCATTCCTAATTGCAAATTCCATCATGGGAACTCTAGAGATTCTTGACTGCTATTCGCGTGGCGAGATGGGTCGTCGCCAAGCGCTTGCGGCTCTGCGCATGGGCGAGCGCGACTACTGCCATCTATTGCGTCTGCTGGGAGAAGCGGAGTTGCCAATTCCGACCGCAGCCGAGGAAGAACTTCAGCGCCAGGCGAACCTACTGGCGGCGATTCTTGGAACACCGGACTGCATAATTTAGCGTTTCACCGCCGCACTTCGACCAAGAGTGGCGCCTGCCAGGCTTATAAATAAGCTTGATTTTCCGCGGCTGTGCATTAAAGTGGATCCCGGCAGTGTGAACGTGCGAAGGCACGGGGTGATGGAGACGGTTTTTCGGCAGGCTATCACTCGTCTCGGCCCCCAAAGCCGATTCTCCGGTGGCACCGGCCTAGCGGGTTAAATTCCCGGCACTGCCGCCAGATTTTGGCACTCATGCGCGCGTGGGCGCGGGGTGGCGCGGGACGCCCGCCGCCTGGGTACGTGGTAACGCCCGACCCGGCCAGACTCGTTATCTGGCCTGCCTGGTTCAACTCCAGCGGGTGCCTCCATATCTTGAAGGGGAAAAGCTCATGGATAAAAGCCTCGACAGCACAGTGAAGCGCGGGATCAACCCGGCAACCGGCAAAGCTTACCGATCGAAGGGCGGGAGTGATCCACGCCGGATGCGGTGGGTCGCTGACCAGGGCAGCGTGTTCACCGAGGAAGTTGTTGAAAGCAAAGGCGAGGCCGGCGTGCCGGTCTTTGCACGCATCAGCGTGGCTTTCAATGTCGGGCCGGAGCTGGCGACGCACATTGTCGCGGTGCATAACAAAACGCTGGCGTAAGGCGGACGGGATAGGTGAGCCAATGGGAGAGTACACAAAAAACGCGAAGTGGCCGCCGGATGATCCGTTTTTCTACCGCGACGGGCTTGATGAAATAGAGATACCCGACGACGTGCGCAAAAAGCGTGAGGCCGCGCGGGCCGAATCGCGAGCACGCCGCAAAGACGCCCTCCGCGATGTGGCCGAGCGAATGGTCAAAGGAATGGAGCGATTCGATAGCGACCCCGAATTTCGCGCCAAGGTCGAGAAACGGACGTTCTAAGATGAGTGAAAACGGTAATCATGTTCCTTCATCCACGCACCCTGACCCCATGCGCGACCGCAAAGACTGGCAGGAGTACCAGCAGGCGCTGAAAACGGTGGCGGCAGCATTGGGCACTACTGTTTTTTGCAGCCAGAAATATGATTACATGCGGGTGCAGCCTCGGTTTGATGGCTTGGGAAGAGAGCAATTCGATGCTCTTTCAACGCTTGCGGACTTGGTTGAATTGGTTAGCGGTTTTCCCGAACGGTACTTGGAACGCCTAGAGCATCATGCGTCGCCCGTCGATACACGTTTGCGCGAAATGGTTCTTGCCGACCTGCGCGAGGCCGTGGCGAAGGCGTTGGTGTCGCGTCCCAGTGACCAATCGCTCGGGTATCTTCAGGGGAAAATCATCGCCTTCGCGCTGTCCGGCGTCATCACAAAAAGCGAGTTCCACGACTTCCACGACGAGCTGGAGCGTGTCGGGCTGTCGTCGCGCATGCCGGGATGGAATCGACATGACGACACGTAGCTTTGCGGAAGCAATGATTGCGGCGTTCGCTGATGTGTCGCCCGACGCTGATTTATCCGAGCGACGCGACGCGCTAAGCAATGCGTGGTTTGACGTTTTGTGGACACCGGAATTTGCAAATGTCGTGCTGTCATCGGATCAAATGGCGATGGCGGCCAAGTATGTGACAGGTGAAATTTCGCTCGCGGAATTCCGTGCTTCACTTGCGTCATGGCCGATGTTCATTGAGCCGGACGGGCCGCTGCCGTTGCCAACGCATATTTGCCGTCGGAGGAATGATGCTGATGACTGACTGCGAACATTTTGTTGGCTTTTCGACTGTGCCGGATGCCGAGGGCTTGGTCCGCCAGAACCGCGTAGCGTCTGGGGAGTTTGCAGCTGATACGCGCGAGCTTTTCGCGGTCGCAGACTCGTATTTAAAACCCGAAGCAAAACGTCGCCCGGATGAAAACCCGCAAATGTCGGACGATGAAATTATCGGACGCTATCTGCATAAATTTAACTATTGTCCAAACTGCGGCGAAAGATTGCTGAATGGCTGACGGAATTGATTTGTTACCGGCCGATGTGCCGCAATCCGTGCGCGAGGTTGTGCGCGGCTATGCGCCGCCCATACAGCATGCCTGGCAGGTCCGCAAACTGATCGAATTTTGGGCTGAGCCCGATGGATGTGGCAACCCGAGCCGCGTGGCAACGACTGAGCGCGAGATTCTGCTCTGATGATCCAAAAATGGAGGACCGATTTCACGGCCCGCGACAGCCCTGCGCGCGTCTTGCGTCGCTACACTGGTAAGGCCAACCATGGAGGGCAATGGACATGCTTGAAAAGTACAGCGATTCGTTGGATTACTCCGATGACCAGGTGCGGGAGCGATGGGAACGCTTTGCCGCACTCGTGCGCCGCGATTGGGGCTGTTTCCCTCAGGTTTATACCGAGGTCCACCATTTAGATGGAGCTCACCCGCATGTCCACCTCGTCCCTGCCCCTTACAACAGCATTCGCGGATACAAGGACCAGTTCGCGCTGCCAGATGGCGCTCCACCGCACTCAAGTGTGGTATCTGAACCTGAGCCCGCACAAGATACTGGCTGCGCTTGCAAAGACGTACGAGCAAGGCAATGACGCGACGCTGCACATCACGGTGCCATCTGGCCTAGACCGCGCGCTGGCGCAAGAGATTGTGTCGCACATCATCGACTCGGCCCCGCCCGTGGCGTACGACTTGATGTGGCGCGATCGAGGCCAGAACTGCGCCGATAAGATCCTGGAGGTGCACGTCGAGCATCCAAGCCGCTACCTCAGTGACAGTGAATAGCGTGCTAGCCGGCGCTGATATCGCGCCGCCCGGCGCTGTCGGAGCGCCGCCCTAGCCTTTTTTCGGCGGTTTCCATCCCGATTTGTCATCGGGTGACAAATTCCCTTGCAGCAGATCATAGCCTGGCACGCGGGCCGGCTTCGGCCTGAGCTGCGCGAAGTGCGTCCAATTTGTCGTTGAACTCTTTGCTCTGGAATCTAATGTTCAAGTTACGCTCAGTCGCAATGCGGACAACGCGCTCATTGAACGTGGCGTCCCCGAGGGGGTCAAACCGCCCATTCCCGAATCGTTTTTGGGCTAATAGCAGCGCCAGCTCGATGCTGTCGTCGGACTCTTGCATAACGTAGATGGCGTTGCTCGTATCCCGCAGAATCTCAATCCCATTCGTGTTGAAGTACGATACGTCCCCGTTGCGCCGCACCTGGTAAGACATGTCCTCCGACCGATCGATCAGGGCTACTGTGGTGCTAACACCAACCATCACGAACGCGCCGGTCCGGGGCTTGCTGCGGCGCTCGATCTCATTGCGCTGGCGCCGCAACTCGAGTAGGGCTTCCAAATCGCCCGCTTGCGCCCGTTCCAGCAAAAAGCCTCTGTACACCGCCCGTGCCGGATCGGTCCGGTCGAGCCCGGCCAAGCGCTCGCGCGCCGCACGGATATCCGTCTGCAGCCGCCTTTCTTCCCGTGCGATCTGCATCTTCAGAATTGATCGCTGAGCCTTGAAATCCGCATAAGCCAGGCGGCGCCGGCGCAAGTTCTCCATTTCCAGCTTGTGTTGCTGGCGCAAATTGCGCAATGCATCCTTGGCCGCGCGGATGGCCGCCTGCTCAACCGGGCGTAAGTCGATCCGCTTGGCATGCCGGGCCTTTTGATAGCTGCGCCACATGGCCGGATTGGGTGGTGGCGGCGTGATCGCCGCACGCTGCTTCAGGTTTTGCAGCGTGTACACGCCTTGGAGATAGCGGGATGCCTCAGGCCAGGATTGCCGGAAATGCCTCGTCAAAAGGTCTGCTACATTCGTGTTCTGGGTCGAGTTCCTATGCCGGATCCGCGGCATGCCGTCCCGGTACTCCGATCCATCGGTAACGACGTAATCCTCCGGCCGCGCGCCGTAGTCCTTTGCCAGCTGAGCGAGCAGGAAATGCGGGTCGATCCGGCGCTTGATCTCCCGCATCAATGCGCGCTGCCCTTCCTCAGCACTTGCCCGCGCGTCTATGTGGTCGCGTAGCAGCTGCTCGGCAAAATTGACCGCTGCCCGACCGGTCCCCTCATTGATTATTCGTCCGGTTCGCCCGGCATCTGGTGCGAATCGCACTGCTCCATCGGGATCGGTGCGTCCCGGTCGTCCCACGTCACTACCAGCATGTCCTTGCAAAAGGCCCTCACCCCCTCCGGTGTCGCTGACCAAACGGCGTGTATGCATGCTTGGCATAGTGTGAATACTTGCGGTCGACGCTCCACTGGCAAATTTCGCAAGGTGCGACTTGTCAGCGGCAGCTCGGGCGGATGCGCCGGCCCCAGCGGATGCGGTATCTGCGCGGGCGTGGATTCCGGCGTTTTGGTCGGCGCGCTGGCGCCGGCGTCCTCTTGTGTCGGTTTGTCCATAGGTCTCCCCTTTGTCGTACTTGCGATAGAACTCTTGCTCCAGATGCCCCAACAACACCATTTTGGTTTCGTTATCGGCGGCCTTGTATTCGGCGTATTCCTTCTTGCGCCCGCTGTTGAGCAGCTTGACCTCGCGCGAGCGGCGCAGCACCCAATCTTCCACGAGGTCATCGAGGTCATCGCTGGACCTCTTACCCACGCCAACCTTGCCGGCAGGCTTGCTGTCGAACTTAGGCGTCGCGCCCATGCAGTCGCGGAAAATCCCTGAGCTCAAATTGACCCATTTATCGAACCCCGGCGGCTTGACGGCGACATACTCCCGTTCCGGCCCCTTGCCTGGGTTGCGGACCCGGACCTCACCGTATTCCTTCGCCAGTGCAACCAAGCCTTTTTTGTCGGTGATCTGGCGCTCGATGACCGCCGCTTCCAGCACTGCCTTGACCTTCTTGTAAGAGCCTTTTTCAAACTCGGTGACGCGATCGCGCCCGATGATATCGGCCTTGGTCGTGGAATCGCTGCGGGGCCGGTCCTTCGGTGACACCAGGTTGTAATCGCGGTTGATCGCTTCCTGCAGCGCATCGAGCCAGATGGTGTTTTGCAGCACGCGGCCCATCGGGTTGAGCGCCTTGCCCGAAATCAGGTTGATGTTCGGTATAACCAGGTGAAAGTGATCCGAGCGATCCACATGCTCGCCCGTTTCCTCATGGGTGTACGACTTGATCTTGGCGTAGTGCGCCTCGGCATAAAATGCAAATTCGTCAGGCCGGAAAGCGGCCATTAACTCCGCAACGTACCGGTCCACGATCGATTTCATGGTTTCTTGGGGCAGGTCCTTCTCGCTGAATGATCCGGTCAGATGTATATAACGCTCCCCGTTGTGTTCGATCGACTTGATGAGCTTGCGCGTCGCTTCCATGTCGCCGGCCAGGACGACCCGCTCATCGAGTTCGTTCCTTGTGTACGGCCTGCCAGCTTTTTTGCCGTGTTCGAGGTACTCGATGATCCCGTCGTCTCCACCGCCCTGGCGGATGATCAAGGCGGCAGCCTCGATACCATGACGCGGTTAAGAATCGCCAGCTGCTCCGCGACCGCCGCATATGTCTTGTCCGAGCAGCGGTCGTTCAGATGGTCGAAGTGGACCCTTTTTGCGATTTGGTTTGTGTTATTGGACACCGACGCATAAAGCCGATGCATGTCCCTGGTGAGCACCTTCATTTTCGCCGGCACGGGTGATGGCGGCTTGATGATGACCTGCCCTTTGTCGAACGCGGCCTGTAGCGTTTCGCGAACGAAGCGCGATGCGGACATGCCGCCGGCCTTACATGCGGCCATGACTTTATCGTGCAGCGGCTTAGGCAAGCGGCACGCTACAACCGACGATGGGTCGTCAATCTCGAAGTCGCTTGGGCCGGCATAGTACGGGTCATGCGGTTTCATCGATGCCTCCATCGAAGAAAGGATACGTGCGTCAGCACGGGCGGGTTTGGGAGTTTCTAAGAGGGGCCCGCCCCTCTTAGGCACAAATTTGGAAATGTTGGCGTTAGCCAACGTTTACAAATTCGTCGTGCCTGTCTTTCCTCGTTTCTTAGCTGCTGGGAAATATCTTAGCGTTCCGGGCATCGTATGGGCTTCGAAAAGCCTTGCAAACACCTTGCCGTCACGGGGGTGACTGTGCGCGGGTGCCATTGACCTGGCGTTTGGCACATGGTGCATCCTCGCAGCTTGACACCGCGACGGCCAACTCGCGGACGCCTCGGCGCCGCTAAACGCATTTATAGCGACTGGCGCGCTTATGGCGCCGGCTGGCGTGGTCCCAACACCGCACGGCGCGTTGCTTGCGTTTTCAGAAAAACAGGATAAAACCATTGCATCACTTTACGAAGGGACCGCACATGCGAAACGGAATGAGCGCCGGCGGAATGCGCGCGAAACTAAGATATATGTTCGGTGAGTGCATCGGCCATCCGGTCGAGCGTCTGAACATCAGCCATTTCCATGACATCCAAGCGATTCTCCATACCTTTAACATTCCAGCGATGGCGATCAAGCTGGATCGCCCCGCTGGCAGCAACTGCAACCGGGTGATTCATGCGTGCGCGACGACTATGGGCGTTCCGGATACCTCGCATGTCGCTGCGCCTGGCCATGCTGTGTATGTAATCGTGGGAACGAACGTCGAGCCAGAAGAAATTGTCCGCATGCTGACCGACGCCGAAGTATGGCCGAGCGCCCCGCTACCGTCGCACCAGGCGCATCAAATGAGCCCGGACGCTTTTAAGGAACTGGTACGCGAAGCTTTCAAGGACCAACCGCCGCCAATGGCGCAATACCAGTATGGACTGTTTTAAAACGCAATCGCTCGTATGGAGCGTCCCCGATCGCTTGGCTGGCACCCTTGGCTTCCGCGGGTCATCGGCGGGCCTAGAGGACGGGGGAATCAGAAATGACGGTCGCTGAGCCGATCGGCTTCCGCCGCCAACATTGTGACGACACGCGAGTTGTCCTCGATGGCTTTGAGCGCGGCGCCGACGATATCAATACCATCGTTGACGCGCATATCTTGCCGAACGCGAATCTGGAGCCGCAGGTCTACGCGAAGCACCCGGAGACTATTCCGGACGGGCTGGGTGTTGGGATACATCGCTTTTGCGAAAGCGGCGGCGAACACGTTGTTTATCTGCGCGGCCACGATCCTAAGCTTGGCCAAGGCGAGCAGGAAGCCCCGCTACAAGGGTATTTAGCCAGTCGAGCACCCGGCTGGCGCTGGCCACTGCGTCGTCAAAGCCTGCGTGATCGCTCGATATGATCGTGTGGCAGCAAATGCGGGCCAAGCAAAAAGTATCGTCCGGCCTGACGAGACCCCTCTTAGTTATCAAATCGATAAAAAATCAGGCGCCCGCACCTGTGTATAACTTCCTGTCCGGCCCGAATGACATTTGATTAACACCGGCGCTGTCGGCTCTCATGCTTAAAATTCTCTACCCCGTTCTGAAATTCGCCACACCAGATCAAAACTTTGACTACAATAATAATGTGAGCGCATACATATCCAACGCGCATGATAACTGGAATGAAAACAGGTAATGGACGATCTGAACAAACGCATCTGCATCTCAACGATCAATCACGGCAAAATGCGAAGCGTGAAAATCGTCATCCCCGACTGGGTAGAGTTTGATGACATACCTCTCGACGTAACCAACATGCCGGCCGCTGGCGACCCGGATGGCGAGCCTGGCGAGCTGGCCAAGCTTGCCGTGTGCAACCTCACCGCCACCAGCATTCTGTTCGTCCACCTGCTGCAAAAATAGGTATCGTGAGCGCATACTGCATCTATTGCTCGGATGCGTTCGGCATTTACCACGTCAACCAGGACGACGATCGTGACCCATACGGAATTATCGTGTTTGACGTATTCAATGGTCGTGGTGCCATCTTCGTTGGCGTACGTGTTCACGCGCTGGTGTTTGAAACGAAATTGATTCGAAAGGTTTAACTGGCATGTCTAAGCAACCCGCCCTATCAAGGGGGCAAGCCCGACGCTGGCGGATATCCGCGCTGTGCGCGAAGTGGGTGGCATTACTCGGACGGCGGCCGGCGCGGACCTGGGAAGCATTCGCACCCGACGACATTCTTGCGCAGTACTGCGATCTGATCCCTGTCGTTGTGTCCCCGAGTGGATCGTATGCCGAAACAGTCAGCGAACGCTAAAGCAAACTGAATCTGGAGACCTCGCATGTCCGAAACTGCAACCATCGACTATCCCGTTCAGGAGCAACTCTCGCCGCGTCCTACGCTGTTTCGCGCCTGTTGCCACTCCAGCGCCGCCCGACTGGAAGATCACACACCGTCTGATGAAATAGTGTTTATCGATGCCGTGGACCGGGACGACGCGGCCCGGCGACTCACGCCGCTGCTTGGGAGCCTCTGGCATGTGCCTGTTGAAAGCATCGGGTTTTACAATCTGATGGCCGAATACGAGCTTTATGCCGACTCAGCCAACATTCGGGGCGGCGATCTTCGGCTGCTCGAAGTGGGGTACTGCGGTGCCAGAGGGCCGCTGTATCCCAGTCCTAACACTATGCCGTATATGCTTGTGCGCCCCGAGACCATCAAGCGCTTGAAACAGGCTTGGGCCACTATCCCGGCGGATGCTTGGCGCGGTGGTTTGTAGAAGAGGGACACGGATGCCATACGTATTGATGGTGATGACGTTCTTGGGCCTACACGGTCTTGCTTGCCTTGGTACCCGCCATAGCAATGCCTCTGCCCTTTTTGGTTCCCTGGCGCTTGCTTGCCTGCTGGGCCGCTGGCGTAGCCAGCGCACTCCTCTGCCAATGCCTGTTGAAACCGCTCGCAGTTAGTACGGTTAGCTTCAAAGTTGCTATAAAAGTGAAAAGCTCCACAAGGAACTTGAACCGGCTGGCTGTGACACGCCAATATTTATGCCTAGTTCAGCGCCCGATTCCAAGTCACTTTCGAGCGTATCAACGGAAAACAGGCTGAGACACAACCAAAATCTTCGGCACACCCCCGTGGGGTACGAGAATATCCCACCCGTCACATCCTAAAATAAAGGTGAGATTATAAGCGACCCCCTATAGAAATGTACCCGATTTGCGTTTACACTAACGCTGTAGTGCACATTAACGCACAGGAAAACTGAAATGAAGCTAAAACCAGTCACAATAAGGAAGCAACCGGCGCTAAAGGCGTCGTTGGCTCGCACCTTCGCTGGTTATTCCGGTTCCGAGAAGTCGTTCCGCGAAATGGCGGATAAGCTTCGCGGTGCGCCAGTTTTGGACGAAGCTGGGAAGCCGAAATACCATCGCACCTATACGCATGCCGATATCCGCAAGATTCGGATGAAGCTGCTGAATATCCCGGATGCGTCGAAAACCGCGCTGCCCGCCATCATCCCGGGTCGGATGACCAAGGGAGGCACCGGCAAGACAACCGTTATGGTCAATGTCGCAGTGTGCCTAGCGATGCTCGGCCACAAAGTGCTCGTGATCGACGGTGATCCACAAGGTAGTATCAGCGCCGCTCTCGGTGTTGATTGGACTCGCTCCCAAATCACGCATATTTCCAAGCTGATGGAATGGCAGAAGAAGAATGTCCCCTTCAACATCGAGGACGCCGTGTGGCCAATCTACGAAGGCGGCATGCTTGACCTGATCCCGGCTGATATCACGATGAGCGACGAAGGCTGGATGATCTTAGCGCAGCAGCGCGAGCGGTTATTCGAGAACTTGATTGAGAAGCAATCTGAATTCTTTAGGCGGTACGATGTGGTGCTCGTTGACTGTGCACCGGGATCTAGTCTGTTGAGCACAACGCTGATGCTTGGCGGCTCAAAAATTCTCACCGTGGTCAATCCTGAAGGTCAGGCCCTCATGGCGCTCGACGTGCTTGCGAGTACCGTAGCTGAGCTGATCGATGTCAAGCCAATCGGCGTACACATCGTCTGCAATAACGTATCTACTGGTAAGCGTCCGCACCTAGACTGCCTTAATTACCTCGCAGAGAAGTATTCCACTATTGTGTCGGGAACCGTTATCAAAACGGCTGTCGGCTTCCTGCGTGACGTGAAGCTCGATAATATCCCTGAAAACGCACCGCTGATGGAACGTGAACCGACCTCGCCTGGCGCGGGGGATATTCGGGCAGTGACCAACGAAATCATCAAGGCGTTCGATATCCGGTTGGCGGGCGTGTCCACCGACCCGATGACCGCTGCAGTGGAAGAACCCGTTGAGGTCGCAGCATGAGCCGCCGCGAACCGCTCAAACTCTCCGGGCTGGTAAGAAAAGAGTCCCCTGAGGCCTCGAAAAACTCCGAGCCAGCGCTCCTCATGCAGGCCATCGCATTGGCTGCCGCTCCTCCCCCATCGTTGCCGACTGAGCCTGAGGTCGAGGCGCCAGTCGCCGCAGCGCCAACTGCGCTTGCGTCGGTACCGAGCGAACCTTCTGAGCCTTCAGGCAGCGCTGTTTTGCCAGCGCTGCCTGAAGGCTTGCAAGGCCAGGCGATCCCGTTGCTCGATATCCCGCTATCCCTCTTGGACGAGAGCGAGAATCAAAATCGGGTGTCGATGGCTGATGCCGATCTGGCCGAACTCGCAAAGAGTATCGACGTGGAAGGCGTAACACAGCCCATTTCGGTGCGCCGGAAGCCAACGGGGCGCTACGAGATCGTCACAGGGCATCGTCGCGTCAAAGCGTCGGGACTCGCACGCAAGACGACGGTTCCGGCATACGTGCACGAGTACAGTGACGCACGGGCACTGATCGTGACGTTGACGGAGAACGAGAAGCGGGTCGATTTGACCGATTACGAACGCGCCCTCGGCATGGAAAGATTGTCGAAGACCGGCAAATCGCAAACCCAGATTGGCGACATTTACGGCATCGGCCAGTCGATGGTGTCGATGCATTTACAGATGCTCCAACTGCCGGAAGCGCTGCGCGCCATCATGCTGGCGAATCCAAAGGCGATCGGTGCGCGGGCGGGGGCGGATGCTGCCAAGCTGTCAAAGCAGTACCCCGAGCACGAAAAAGTGCTCGCGCAAGCTTTGACAGCAGTATCCGATGGCCGGATGAAGCAAAAAGATCTGAAAGATTGGGTAGAATCGAAGATCAAGCCCAAGGATAACCAGCCGCAGATCGTCAAGCCCAAGGTTAAACAGGTGAGTGCTCTGGACGGCACCCCTCTGTACACGACCGAGTGGAAACCAGGCGAGAAACAGCTGGTCATCAAATGCGTGCCTGATGGTGTCGACATGGACCAGCTGGAGCAAGTGGTTCGTGCGGCGCTGGAACAAATGCGTGGATGACTGCGTTGTCAAAAACACAACAAAGTCATCATGGTTTACCGGAGATTGTTGCTATTTTGCAATTTCCGGATTATTGATTTTCAATATTTATGAAAATGGTTACTTGATTTTTGGAGCCTGAAAACGAAAAAGCCGAACTCTGGACAAGTTCGGCTTTCACGTTGGATGGTACTTTTCGCGTGTGCCTTGGACGGGATCACAACACGGGGACTTCAGACACCTCCTAATGTAATCCCCCTGAGCCCACACGTCAACCCCTTTTGCGCCCAAAACAGGGCTGCAAGGAGAGCGCGCGTGCGTACACTGACTCTACCGACGGTCGACGACCTGATGGAGCCATACAAGGATTACCCTGAAGTTATCAAAAATGCAATATTGCGGGCGAATAGCCTGACACAGTTCAGCCAATTGAAAAAGAGCACGCGAAAGCTGCTCATCGAACTGGTGTCGCGTGCCAAGGCGGCAAACGGCAAGCGGGTGATATGGATGAAGCTCATCAAAGCCGCCCCGCTGCTTGGCATGCACCGCGACACGTTGCGCGAAGCGCTCAACGATTTGAAGAAGTACGGCCTGCTCGAAAAGGAATCGACGGCGCGCCGGGCCGACGGCACGTACGCCTACAAGCATTTCTGGCTCTCGGCGTATCTCTGCGACCTGGTAGGCCTGCCCTACCCCAAGGAAGACGCCAAAAAGGCCAAGAAGCCCCAAACCGGGAGGCCGCGCAAAGTGGTCCCGCATGAGGCCGGAGAGGCAGAAATCATCGCACCGGTGGTGGATAACAATACCCCAATGGTGTGCCCATCCATGTCGGATAAATCCGCCATCTCTAAGAAGGAACTTACTCTTTTACAAGATGATCACGCGGAATTTTCTTCAAATCAGGAATTCAACGACACCCCCGAGGAAGCGATCGAGAAGATCGGCCCGAAGGCGGCAGAGCTGGTGGCGCTACATGAAGTGCCGCCCAAGCTTGTCATGACGCTGCGTGGCTTAGTGAGCGCGAAAGGCCACACCAACTTCGAAGCCTTCCTCGCCTATACCGTTCCCTACCTTGCAGCCAAAGGAGACAAGGCCAAGAAGGTCGGCATCGCGGCATTCCGCTACCTCGCCAGGTCGATTAACCGCAAAGGCTTCGACTACGCGGGGAAAGCGGCACAGCGCGAGCGCTTGGCAGCCGATTTGGAGGTCCAGAAAACCGCGAAACAGAAAGCCGCGGAGAATCGCGCCAAGTACGAAAAGTATAACGGGAAAACGCTGCATGGGGACGGCTTTACGGTCGCGTTTTACCTCGATCAAGCCGTCCGTCACAACCTGGCTGACGACAGCTACCGTACCTACGTTGCGCGAGATATAGGCGAAATCTACGCAATGATCGACGCTGGCAACCTGAGAGAAGCGCCCGACACGACTTACTCAAAGGGTGACTCGTACCAGGCGGAGCGTCAAAGGCTGATCGACATGGGCAAATTGACGCTGGCTGATGCCGACTCAGCCGCCCACGCTCCGCAACCGGCGGCCAAGAACGATAAACCGCAAATGGAGGACTTACGCAAGCCCGACGGCTCTCCCGACCTCATGAACGCTTTGAGAAAATTGAGAGCGCAGGCATTGGGGCTCTGAGATGCCCTGCCCTACCCTGCTTACGGAGGTGCCATGCGCAGGTAGTTGCGCTGGGAGTCATGACGACGGCCTTACACCGTGGTCGTCTATCGCGATCTGCTCGGGGACTTGGTGTTGCGTTGTGTTTGGGGCGGCCTGCGCAGCCGGCACGAAAACACCTCGCATGTCTACGTGGCTGATATTGCGGCGGCTGATGCCATGATCGAGGCGATCGGCAAGCGTCATTTGGCGCACCAGTATCGCCCAGTGCACAATGCAATTTGACTGCGAACATGTTCCGCGAGAGGCTGAAGATGACGATTGCCGACAATATCTGGGGCACTTTCGGTGCCAATCGATTTACGTTGAACGAACTGTGGTCTGTCGTGGAGGGGCGTCGGACCTGGCCAGGATTTCCTACGCCAGAATGGAAAGAACACATGTTGAAGGTGTTGAAGGAATGCCCGCTAGTGGAGCCGGCCCCTGGCCCTCGTGGCGGCGCCGGATGGCGACTCAAGCCGGATGAGGCGACGCGCCGCACGTCTGCGGAAAAACGTCGTGACGACATGATGGAGCGCAGCCTAGCCTTCATCAAAACAATGCCCTTCAAGTACGGGCGAATCCAGATCGACCCCTACGGCAAGAGGGGCGCCGAGATCATTTGGAGCTTTTCCGCGCCGACGGAGTTTAGCGAGTATTTAGCGCGCGGCTTCCGTGAGAGGGCTACAGTTGCCGCGGTCTTAAAGTCGCCGGCGAAGTTTCAGGCTGCGATTGCGGAGCATGAGCGGGTCATCGAGCACAACTTGAAGCGGGTACTGGCGAACCTCGAACAACGACGTCGCGAGATTGAGCGGTTGATCGAGGAGGGCGGCGATGACGGTTATTGATTTTCAATAATTTGGCGGCTGATTGATGCCAGATGTCCAGATGAACATACGAAAGGAATGAAGATGACCGATAGCCAACACTCGAAAATCCAAAACGGCCATCATTGATCACGGTGAAAACTTTCACCTCTAGTTAAACCAAGCAGGAAGCCTTGAATGGTATCGAGCCCCACACCCAGCGAGACCGCGGGAACACGGAGAGGCGCTCGTGGAGCGAATGAGCGCTCTAGATCAACGCATTGTGTGTCGCTACGCCCCTTGGGAAGAGGAGTGAGGTTCTATTGATTTTCAATAATCGCCGCAGCCAGACCATTATTGATTTTCAATAGCCACCTTGGTCAGCCAGTTATTGAAAATCAATAATTTATCTTGCAATTAACTTAGGTGCAATGTTAACTGCCCAGCCTGCCTCCAATGAGACAGAACTTCATTTCCCGTACGGGAAAGATAGGTTTGAAATCAATGAGTTGCGGTTACTCCGCCAAAACTTGCAAGAATAAAATATCCATAAAAATCAATGACTTGAGTTTTTTTGGGGGTTCTGAGCATACATTTGTCGCGCGCCCCTGTCAGAACTTGCTAAAAGTCCGTGGAACAATTTGCCGAAGCGCCCTCATTGAGTAAAAAAACCGAATAAAAACATGGCGTTAGGAGCAACCGATTTTTTTCCTTTTCACCCGCCGATGTTCCACGGAACCCGAATCTGGCATGCTGCCACTGAATTATTGAAAATCAATAACCGTGTTTCGGCTATAGATTATTGAAAATCAATAACTGCGCACTGAGGGGGTCAGCGTAACCAGTACCAACATCATAATCTGTCGGGTTATCGGAGTTCCTGACCAGTTACGATGGATTAAGTATCCGGTCGCGATACCAGCAAAAACCCGGCGTCCGTAAATGCGGTTAGCTGCGGTCTTATCCGGTGCAGCCATAGGCGTTGTCTCCACAGGGGCGTTTGCGCGTTTTACGTCGTCGACCATCCGGGCGCTTCTCTATTTCAAGCGCGCTTTCACGCCGCAGCAGTATCGGAAACATAACCACCTGTCGAGCGGCGTTAGCAAAGATTTTCTTGGGCAAAAAAATCCATAGCGCATTTGGCAGCGCACACGTCGCGACGCATGTGATTGGCGCGCCGGCTGATACGTTGCCGTGTCTTGCCATTGGCAAAAGCCGAAGCCCAACTTAATCGGGCAATTTGACGTTTCCCGTAACCGTTCCCTGATTGTAGCGGGCATCGTTCGCCGCCTCGGCGCTGCGACAGAGACGCAGACGGCTGGTGATACGCAAACGAACAGCGCAAGCAATAACTGCGCGCAGAGTAGCACTTGTATTAGCCAGTTTTAGCGCCCGCTTCCCATATGTATCCGTCACCATATGTGGCGCTTCTTATCGCCTCTCCAACTTCTTGTGTTCGCATCGAACTCACTTGCCCTTGCGTTGCGCCGCTCGCTGGCGCGGGCCGACTTGTAGGCGTCTAGTTCACGCTGTACTCCCCATGCGCCATCGAAATTTATTGAGGGACCAACCGAGCAGAGCAGGGCGCCCCCGAGGACAGCGGTGATCCATAAGCGGATCATGCAATGACCTTTCTAGCGATTTTCAAAAGTGCGCGTCGATCGGCGCCGCAGACAGATACTGAGGTGACTGCTTCAGGTTCTTTTTGCAAGGCGTTCCCTACGCTCGTCACGTTGCATCTACCCTGCCGTGAGAAACAAAAGAGCAGTTGCAGGCGGAACGAGCATCGCATGACGATCCGAGTAGACGTGACTGATAGCGGACTTGGTTAGCTCTCAAACAATGATTGAAACATCGTGTCCTTGCCGTGTCACGCCGACTGGGCTGGTTTAAGTAAGGTAGCCACGCTTGTCCAGGTACCTAGTATTCTCGACCTAGATGTAGTGGAAGAAACTAAGTTTGCCATTCACGTAGATCAACTCAAGCCTGTCTCGCTGCAACACGTTCATGCAAGACGCTGCCGATCCGTACTAACCGCGACAGGTTTCGCCGAAAAATGGAGAGCCGCCATGCGGCGGCTCCGCCTGCAAAGAAGAGGAGCGCTTCCACGCCCAGCGCCTATGAAGTTCTGCAGTCCTGTGACGAAAATACGGTTGTAAGCCTCTGATCGCAAATCACTTTTTTCGCTGCGCAATGGAGTGGCCTCAAATGATGATAATTTTTGCGATGAATGATAACGAACAAGGGATCAATTCGCCCAAGCAGAAGGGTCGGATAGTAGGGATGTCATGAATACGGAAACTCAGGACGCTTACCTAAGCAAGGCAAACGTGTGGCTGACTTTCTGCTGGGTTGGCGGGATGCGAAGGACCAGGGAAAGTGGGATCGAACTGATCGGCAGATCGCCGAGGACATCAGGACCGTGTTTGACGCGATGACACGTAATCATGGAGTTTACCCATGCGCTTTGGGCTATGAGCAGCAAGTTTGCCGACCTCATTCGCTACTGGCGTTGGTAAGGTGCGCGTCCTTCTTGGCGGCTCTGCTTGTACTTGGCAATTGGTTCAAATCTATGCTTGTCAGTGCTAATGGCACAACCGTTGCGTCCGACCGGGGACAGCGGGGAAACTTCACTTCTTTACGCCCCTTAGGGCGGCTCGCTACTGATATGCCGCCGGATGGTGGGCGGAATCTTGATGGGCCGCGCGCTTGGCCACGCTGCATCTTGAGCGATCGCCGATGAAAGAAGAATCGATGCAGTTAACTTGAGGGCTTCAAGGAGCGCTCGGTCTCTGCAAATATTAATGATCGCATTTGTTGTCCAACGCATGCCACTGGACAATCCCGCCGTGTTCCTCAGCCAACGGGCACGCAGCAGTCTGCGGCCATTCGGGTTGCGCCTATGTATCCTTTGGAATACAATTAACGCATAGCGTAAGTTATCCCGAGAAGACTATGGAAAAGCCCAAAAAAACCTACGGCGTCAAAGTTGTGCCAAAAAAGACGGTGCAACGCGCCATCCAAGTGTCGCTCGCAAGTGCCGAGGGATCGCGCGTGATTCGTAGTGCCGTGCGGCGTGTGCTCGTCACGCATGCTGATGTGATCAAAGCACTCGCCAAGAGATGATCGAATCCTTAATCCTCGCTGAAAAGATCATTGAGATCCACGATCTGATTCTTTCTACCGAGGAAGGTCTGTCGGGGGACTACGGCTCCGACCGGCTGGAAGGCGCATTGGGGCGCGTAACCAATATGGTGATATACGAACACAAGGAGGATGTGTTCGATATCGCAGCCATGTATGCCGTTGCTATCGGGCGTGGGCATGTTTTTGTGGATGCGAACAAGCGTACCGCACTGGTGACAGCCTTGGCCTATCTGTCGATTCAAGGCATCGATATCGACCGTGACGAGAAACTCGAAGACATGATGGTTGATGTGGCCGAAGGAACGCTCCAGCACCACGAATTCTCCGCATTGCTGTATTCAATCTATGCAGGGCAGGTCGGAGAGGACTTTGACATGTTAGAGGATGGTGGCAATGAGCAGAGCGAATAAGGGAAGCGCTCCGTCGCCGGCAGTGCAGCTTGAAAGTCATCAGGACGTTGCAGCTTATCTTGAACGGCTGGCGGGACAAGGCGATCCGCAAGCATTCATCGCCGGTCTTGGACATGTTGCCCGCGCGAAGGGCATGACTAAAATTGCCCGCGAGATCGGCGTCGGGCGCGAGAGCCTGTACAAATCGTTATCCGATCATGGCAATCCCGAGGTTGATACCGTCCTAAAGGTGGTCAACGCGCTCGGTCTGCAGATCGCATTTGTACCAAAACAGCAATAATGAAACACGGCGAACCAGCCTGCGTTATGGCTGATGAAGGCGCGGCCCGTCACGGATGCTGCCTTGATATCCATTCATTATGGTCGATGTGTGTCAAGTTACTTCCTCCATTGTTCAAGCTGCCATCGCCTGCGCGGGCAACACCTTTCCTGCTCAGATAAAGCGGGCTCATGGACGGAAACCTCATTGACAGCTTTTCCGTGAGCGCATACTGTATGTAGATGTCAGAACAAGATGTATGGTTGATGCAGCGCCTGGATAAGCCGGAAGTTGTCCCCCCAATCAACTGAATGAGTGGCCTTCGGGCGCCTTCTCTCACTCACATAGGAGATCGCAATGAAAACGATCAAGCCGGGCTTCAGGGCTTATGCCAAAGCGCTGGGGCTGGATGTAACGGCGTGCAAAACCTACGATGGCCTCTATGAGGATGAGCGCACAGATGATATGCGGGTCAGCTTCGACGCCGGCTTTGAGGATGGCCTGTGTATTGGCTATGCGGCGGCACTTGACCAGGTACTCAAGATCATGAAAGACATGCCGAACGCGACCGCCATCGAGATAATGGCGGTAGTTGAAGCGATCGACAAAGAAAATCCTCCGTCCGATTTGCATGAGCTCGCCAAGTAGCCTTAAATAGGAGGTGTCTATGGAACACCTACAAGACCACCCATCAAGCGTAGATGTTCTTGTCTATTGGCGCTTGCCGCAGCCCGCCCGTCTGAGCCTGATACGATCAAGGTTTTTTGAAACCTGAGAGGTGATTTGTAAGCCCTTAAAGGAAGCCGGGTGGGTGTGGACAATAATGAATGAGATTAATGAGGCGGTATGCCCAAAGCACCATGAGCAGACTGCCGCCAAAATAAGGAAAGTACGTACGCAATGCCACGCAAGCCCATAGCCGTTACAGCAATGTCTCCGGCTGAACGCCGCAGAAAATCTGATGAAGACAAGCGCCACCGTGGTGAAGTGCGCATCACCGCTTGGATCAGCGCGGACGCCGCTGCCGCACTGATGGTTCTCACAGAAGGCAGTACCGAGCGCGGTGCGATTAAAGCGGCGATTGAGCAAGCGCTGGTTAGAGCAGCAGTGCGGGTGAGGGTATAGTGAAAATTGTGCTGCTGCTGCTGCTGCTGCGAAATCACTGATTTGGCCAAGCCTTCGACCCACCGTCAGGAAATCCAAGCTTTGGAGCGGGCAGGGCGCAAGGTCTCCGCGTCAAGGATCGTAAAACACCCGTCGTAGACAGCTCCAGTATCGATGTAAACGTGATTCCCCAGTGTCGTCCATTTATCGAGCGCGTAATGACCGACCACGACTGCGCGCACGTTCTCGACAGACTGCACACACTTGCTATCGTAACGACTGCGGGACCACAGGCACGCGGCAATGTAGGCATCGGCGTTTTCATGCTCGAACGCGATCGGCAAGTCGTTCCAGTCTGCGACTGGACATTCCGCATGCACGATGCCTACCGTGCCGGAAGACGTCTCAAGCTCAATTGCAATCGGCAAGTTACGGAATCGCGCGACATGTTCTGCCTGCTTGGTCCGCTCCATGCTAACGAACCAATCGCCGCCGTTCCACGCGTGAATCGACGGTTCCATTTCGCCCTCGAAAACGTCAATGCACATTGCCTCGTTATGCACACCAATTTTATTGTAAACATCGAAGTGAGTGAGTGAGTGACTCGATGTCGTAGATGGCTTTCAGAGAGAAGAAGCCAAGGATGACAACCGCACCCGTCCTATTCCTTCTGGCAGGAACC
>NZ_JACYXF010000069.1 GCF_015352985.1 Noviherbaspirillum malthae
AAAACTACCCCAGGCCAATAACGTCGACGACTACGACGCGCTCCTGCCTTGGAACATGCCAACAGATCTCCGCTGATCCTCAAGCGTCACCCCTGTATATAGAGGGGCGTGTTTATTGATCGCTTACGCCAAACTAGCGCTGCAGCACGGCGTCAACGCCAACATGTTGTTCAAATGGCGGCGTCAGTACCGAGCTGGCCAATTTGATGCATCACCTCCCCCAGCGACATTTCTTCCGGTGACACTGCAATCGGAGCCCACCACAGTAGCCGATCCTGTGTCCCAGTGCCAGGAACCCAGCTCAGCTTCCGAAGCTTCATCGTTGACCGGCACCATCGAGATCCGGTTTGCCCAGGCCGTGGTGCGGGTACAAGGCCATGTCGATATAGCCGTGCTGGGCACTGTGCTGTCCAGCCTGAACCGATGATGACGCTGCCGGCGGGCACACGCATCTGGATTGCTGCCGGGGTGACCGACATGCGCTGTGGCTTCAATGGGCTGGCCGCGAAGGTGCAGGCAACACTCGCGGAAGACCCCTTTGCTGGCCACGTCTTCGTCTTCCGGGGACGACGTGGCCATGTGGTCAAACTGCTGTGGGCTACCGGTGATGGCCTTTGCCTGTTTGCCAAACGGCTCGAACGAGGGCACTTCGTCTGGCCGCAAGCCGACAGCGGCAAGGTGCATTTGACGCCAGCCCAGTTGTCGATGCTGCTCGAAGGGATCAACTGGAAGCAGCCTGAGCGAACGGCGCCTGCACTGTCGATGTTGTAAACGTCGGCCGACATGCGTAAACTGCACGCATGTCAGCCGATGCCGGTTCCTTGCCAGATGATATCGAAGCCCTCAAGGCGCTGCTGCGCCAACGTGACGGCGAGCTGCAGCAGTTGCGTGACACAGTTTCGACACTGGAGCAGGCACTGAGCGTAAGGACGTTGGAGATCGAACAGCTCCATCTGCAACTGGCCAAGCTCAAGCGCATGCAGTTTGGCCGCAAATCCGAGAAGCTGGACCGGCAGATCGAGCAGCTCGAGACGCGCCTGGAAGATCTACTGGCTGAGGAAGGCACGCAACCCGAGTCCGAGATAACACCAACATCCAAGGCGCCGGTGAGCAAGCCGTCCACGCCACGTCAACAACTACCGGCGCATCTGCCGCGCGAAGACCGCATTCTTGAGCCTGCCGAACAGGCATGTCCTTCTTGCGGCGGGCAACTCAAACCGCTGGGTGCAGAGGTGTCCGAGCAGCTTGACCTGATCCACGCCGCCTTCAAGGTGATTCGCCATGTCCGCCGCAAGAAGGCATGCGCCTGCTGCGACGTCATTGTGCAGCCCCCAGCAGCGAGCCGTCCGATCGAGCGCGGCATTGCAGCGCCTGGCCTGCTGGCCCATATCCTGGTCTCCAAGTTTGCCGACCATCAACCCTTATACCGGCAATCGGTCATCTATGCACGCGATGGCGTGGATCTGGATCGCTCCACCATGGCGCGCTGGGTAGGCAGTTGCGGCGCCTTGTTCGATCCGCTGGTGCAAGCGCTGCGTCAGTACGTGCTGGCGCCAGGCAAGGTACATGGTGACGACACGCCGGTGCAGGTTCTGGCTCCCGGCAATGGCAAGACCCGCACCGGCCGGTTCTGGGTTTATGTGCGGGACGACCGCAATGCCGGATCGAGCGCGCCGCCAGCGGTATGGTTTGCCTACACCGCAACGCGCCAGGGACAGCATCCGCAGTCACATCTTGCCCAGTTCAGCGGCGTGTTGCAGGCCGACGCCTATGCTGGCTACAACGAAGTCTATGCCGATGGGCGCATCCGGGAAGCGGCCTGCATGGCGCATGCAAGACGCAAGCTGCATGACGTGCATGTCGGCGGAGCCACGGCCACCACGACCGAAGCACTGCGCCGCATTGGCGAGCTGTACGCAATCGAAGCCCAAATCCGAGGCCAACCGCCGGACCAGCGCCTGGCTGTACGGCACCTACAGGCACGACCGTTATTGGAGAGTCTGCATGCCTGGCTGCAGGAGCGGCTGTTGACACTATC
The DNA here is from genome assembly GCF_015352985.1 of Noviherbaspirillum malthae. Lineage (GTDB taxonomy): Bacteria > Pseudomonadota > Gammaproteobacteria > Burkholderiales > Burkholderiaceae_D > Noviherbaspirillum > Noviherbaspirillum malthae. The sequence continues at coordinate 2,039 of NZ_JACYXF010000069.1, forward strand.
GCGGCATTCGGACACGGCCAAAGCGATCAACTACATGCTCAACCACTGGAAGGCCTTGGCATATTATTGCGAGAACGGCCAAGTGGAGATCGACAACAACATTGCCGAGAATGCATTGCGCGGGGTCTCTCTCGGTCGCAAGAACTTCCTGTTCCTGGGTTCGGATAGCGGTGGCGAACGTGCTGCGGCGATGTACTCGCTCATCGGCAGTGCCGGGCTCAATGGCATTGATCCGCAAGCCTATCTGCGCTATGTGCTGACGCACATCGCTGATCACCCGGTGAACCGGATTGGCGAGTTGTTACCGTGGAATGTGGCTGACAAACTCGCCAGCGTATCGCTCTGATACCTATAACCTCGCAACATCCTCCGCGCAAAAACCGATAACGGCGTCAAGACGTTGCTGGTGCCACGCTTACGATAATGTTCGGCCATCACGTTAAGCTTATTAGTCCTCAATTTGTCCGCCCGTTCGTCAAAGGCAATAAGAACGATGCCATTGATGCAGAAGCGATTTGTGAAGCTGCCTCTCGTCCTAACATGCGCTTTGTGTCACCAAGAACTGAAGCGCAGCAAATTTTGAGCGCTCTGCATCGTGTGCGTGAGTCGCTCGTACGTGACCGGGTCAAGGCTTGCAATCAGATTCATGGCTTTCTGCTGGAGTTTGGCGTCAGCCTACCCGTCGGTCCAGGGGTGATCAAACGTCTTCCTTCCGTGCTGGCGGAACACCCTCTGCCAGCACGGCTGATTTCCATTCTCGAACGTCTACATTCGCATTACAAATATTTGGACGAGCAAATCACCGAGGTGGAACAGGACCTGCGGCGCCAGTTGCAGGAAGACGACCTGGGGCAGCGGCTGATGGGAGCGCCGGGTGTGGGACCAATCACCGCTAGTCTGCTTTCGGCCGAACTAGGCGATGGAAAGCAGTATGGCTGTGCACGGGATTTTGCAGCATCAATAGGATTGGTGCCGAAGCAGTACAGTACCGGCGGGCGAGCCAACCTGCTTGGCATTAGTAAACGCGGCGATAAAAATCTGAGATGTCTGCTGGTGCAATGTGCCAGAGCGTACATGATGCACCTCGATAAACAAAAAGGAATCTTGGCCGACTGGGTGCGTGCGATGCTTACACGGCGCCATTCTAATGTCGTGGCGTGTGCATTGGCAAACAGGTTGGCCCGTACAGTCTGGTCAATGGCTTTCCGCCGCAGTGAATATCATGCTGCGTAGGTGCCCATAGCAGCCTAAGCAGTATGTAAGTTTAAGAAGTATGAAGCACCTACCTGGTTTTGCGACTGTAGAAATTGGATGACATGAATGGCACAACGGCCTGGTGGAAAACCTGAGAAAAAAATTGGCCTTCGAGGTCGAAATTCTTTTAAGGACTGCCAGGCGCGACTTTCATCGTGGCGCGGAGAAACGATCTCCAACCAGACGCCGGATAGATTTACGCAAGCCAATCAAACCACCTAAAATCTACTCTTGCAAAAAGGAGGGTGACCATAGATTTTTTTCGTGTCGACGATGATGATAGGGTCGCCTGTGGCTTAAAACTGGGTGCGTTGCTCACCAATATGCTCAAACTGCTCGTTGCGTTCTTTGGGAGATGCTCCCCTAGCTTCTGCGCGGCGCGCATTGGCCTTCGGGGAGAACTCGAATTTGTGCAGCAATTTTGCAACCGTCATGCGGCTCGCCGGATGGCCTCGTGCTGTGAGTGCCTGACTTAAATGTCGCAGCGAACTGCGCTGGCCTTGGCGCGGCGCCCCATGGGATCCCCAGCGGTTTCAGACTCGAGCAGTTCGAGCAGTGCCGCTTCAAGTCCAGGATCCTGGTCTTCAGCAGCGGGCCGGCCTCCACCTGCCGCACGCAAGTGAACATCAGGAGCCTGAGTTAGGTCAGCCTTGATCTCAACGCATCCACGCAGAATCGTCGTTGGACTCATGCCAGTGATCCGTGCCAGCAACTGCTTACCGCCCTGCCCGATATGTAACGCCTCCACGGCAGCGAACCAGCGCCGCTGTGGTTCGCTGAGCCGGCTCATGAGGACATTGATGTGATGATGATAGACCCGGTCAGGATGCTGCCGCCCTGACCGACAGATTGGGCAGGTGCACTGGTGAATCGACGACGTTGCCATGGCAGCCTCCTTATCAGCGACTGATGCCATGAAACCGATTCTCCCCCTATTCTCAGCAAATCACCATGTTGTTGTATGACAAGCCCAATGCGCCGGCTGGGTTTGCGCGGCGCCGTACGCGGCACGCCGGTTCGTATGACAGTCAGTGATAGGGCGATGCCTTCTCCACTGGATCGGGTCCACTTTACTCTTCAGTAAATTTTAATTCGGCGTAGGCGTCAGGAACGCGTCCAGCCGGCCTCGTCGATCGCAGGCGCCGGATTGCTGCCGTTCCAGTGGTTGGCGAGCACGCGGCGGCCGTTGATGCCATCCGAATCCGCCGAGACCAGCCACAACAGTGGCGGCACGATGATCTGCGGATCGAGCAGTGTAGCGCGTACTGCATCGGGCAGGGCCGGCGGGATCATGCCGGTCGCGGTTACTCCGCCAGGAAGCAGTGCGTTGACCGTTACACCGGTGCCTTCCAGATCCTGCGCCCAGATGATGGTTTCGGATTCCAGCGCGGCCTTGGACGGACCGTAAGGCGAAAAGCCGCGCCGGCGCATGGTTTCGTAGTTCATCGAGATGTTAACGATGCGTCCCCAGCCGGCGCGTAAAAGGTGCGGAACGGCGGCGCGCGCCATCAGAAAAGGGCCGTTCACGTTGGTATCAATCACCATGCGCCAGATCTCCGGCTGTACTTCCCAGAACCGGGGTGGCTCGACAAGAAAACGCTCGCTGGCGTACTTCATGCCGCGTCCGGCATTGTTGACCAGAACGTCCAGACGCTGCCAGCGCGCCAGCGCCGCGTTCACGACCCGTTCGCAATCCTCTGCAATGCGCACATCCGCGATTACCGGCAGCACACGCTGGTCGCCGCACTCTGCATGAATCTCGGCGGCCACCTGTTCCAGTTCGGCGCTTTCCCGTGCGGCAGTGGCGACCACGCACGCTCCGGCCCGAGCCAACCCCTGGGTCATCGCCCGTCCCAGCCCGCGTCCGCCGCCGGTGACGATCACGACGCGCCCGTCCAGTGTTTGCCGGTCCATGGGGCTCATCGGTTCAAGGCCTGCATTTGCGGCGCGGCATAACGTTCTCCGGCGGCAGCGCCGGGTGGCAGAATACGGTCAATACGGGCGAGGTCCTCAGTGCTCAGTCGGACGTCAAGCGCACGAACGTTGTCCTCCAGATGCGGCCGCCTCTTGCTGCCGGGGATCGCCACGATATCTTCGCCCTGCGCCAGAACCCAGGCGAGCGCGAGCTGGGCCGGGGTGCAGCCCTTCTCTGCAGCGATGCGCCCAACTTCGGTCACCAAATCCAGGTTGCGCTGGAAGTTCTCGCCCTGAAAGCGCGGCGAATGGCGCCGGTAGTCGCTCTCGTCGAGGTCCTCGATGCGCGTGATTTGGCCGGTCAAGAACCCGCGCCCGAGCGGACTGTACGCGACATAGCCGATTCCAAGTTCGCGCATGGCAGGCAGGATGGCTTGCTCGGGGTCGCGGCTCCAGAGCGAATACTCGGTCTGTAGCGCGCTGATTGGATGGACCTGGTGTGCGCGCCGGATCGTCTCCGGCGCAGCTTCGGACATGCCGAGAAAGCGCACCTTGCCTGCTTGCACCAGATCCACCATTGCGCCGATGGTTTCCTCAATGGGCACATTGGGATCGACCCGATGCTGATAATACAGGTCGATATGGTCGACACCTAGCCGCTGCAGGGAGGCATCGCAGGCCTGCTTCACATACTCCGGATCGCCGCGCACACCGAGAAACTCGCCGTTGTCGCCGCGCACGTTGCCAAACTTGGTTGCGAGGACCACCTGATCGCGCCGGTCGCGGATCGCCTTGCCGACCAGCTTCTCGTTGGTGAACGGACCGTACATGTCGGCCGTATCCAGAAAGTTAATGCCGCATTCGAGCGCGCGGTGAAGGGTGGCAATCGATTCTGCTTCGTCACCGCGGCCATAGAACTCCGACATGCCCATGCAGCCGAGACCGAGCGCGGAAACCGTCAAGCCTTGTCGTCCCAGTGTGCGCATCTTCATTTGAATTCTCCTGTTGGCATTCTTTAAAGAAATGCATTCGACAATCACGATAATCTCGGGTTCCTGGTGCGTTGATTCGCCGAGGCAGTCCTGCTCACGTGAATGACCGTCGTCTGCTCAAGGGCCAGCCGTGCTCGGGCTGCTTCTGATCGATTCACTCCAGCATCATCCTTATACAGGCTCCTCTTTCTGCGTTCTAGGTAGCTGCTGATTGCACCAATAGCGGCGCTTGCTAGCCAAGCCCTTGAGGCCATCGCGTTCGAACCATCTCTCCCAGCGTGCGACGGTATGACGAGTGGTACGCAGGGCGGCGGCCACATCGGTATAGCTCTTGCCTCCCTTCAAATGCGCCAGGGCGATATAGCGCAGCCGTCGTCGCCCGTTCGGTTCTTCCCTAGTAAGCACAAGTCGAAGTTGTATTGTTGCAGTCCCTGCAACGCTTCTGGCGTCTACATGGCCGCCTACGGGACAGAACCGTGTCTTCTTCAGACCTCCACCGCCACACGCGGTTCGCTTATGTTCGGATTTGGTATAAGCCTGGAAAGGATACTGTTACCTTGTCTCACGTACCCGGATCATCCCTTCTTGGGCCATGGTTGCTACCATCTCCCCTAGCCGATTATAGACGTGGCCTAGGGTAAGCCCACGTCCGCCTGATGCATTGGGGCTGTCCATCACAAATAGCAGCCAGTCGTCCATGCGGAAGGGCCGATGGAACCAAATTGAGTGATCCAGGCTGGCAAGCTGTAGCCGCGGGTCGCCCACCTTATAGCCGTGTGGCTGCAGACAGGTGCTGAGTAAGCCATAGTCCGATACGTACGCAAACAGTGCTTGGTGAATTCTATAATCATCATCGATCTTGCGTGGCGCTCGCATCCATACCCGCTTGTGCGGCACGCTGACGCCAGCATTGAAGATGTCCCCGTCAGGATATCCACGAAAATCGACCGGCACTGGATAGTAGGCTATGCCCTGCGCTTCCCCCCGCTGCTTCCAGCTTTCCAGCGAGCTGGGCATCGTATCTGGATCTCGGTTTTCACCACTGGACTTCTGATGTGAAAGACCATCTTCCGGAGCTTGGAAGGATGCCGACATCACGAATAGACGACGGCCCTCCTGAGTGGCTACAACGCGCCGAGTGCTGAAGGTGCCCCCGTCACGCACCCGCTCGACCAGATACACGATAGGTAGATGTAGGTCGCCGGGCAGAAGGAACATCGCATGCATCGAGTGCGGGGGGCGGCCGTCCACAGTGGTTGAAGCAGCATACAAGGATTGTCCAAGTACTTGGCCGCCAAAAACGCGCGGGCTCCCCATGAAGTGGCTTTTTCCGACGAATCGATCCTTGTCAAGGTTTTCAACACGGAGGACATTGAGGACCGTATCGGTGTCGTAAAGCGAAGTGTCAATCATAGAAAAATATAAGCAGCCGGCCACGCGGCGCCAGCAATAGGGTCATTTGGTTGGAGATGACGTTTAACGACGAACCGGTTACTTATTGCAGCCGGGATCGGTCTCGAACAAGATTTACTGCGGTTTCTTGTACGGATCGCTTCGGCGCGGCGCACGAGGATTTCCGTCAGCGCCTTGTCCTTGCGGTGTAAAGCTGGAAAAATCCCGGCTTGTCGCCAAGGGTTTGCGCCATCGTTTCCAGAGGATCGTTGGATAGTGTCGATGCCACCAACGCAACCTGCGTGAGGACCGAGACCCGAACCGCGGCAAGGTCGCCGTGGCCGTTCTGAATGCACAGGCCGGTCACGCCAACCGGCACTGTGATCAACTGGCTAGGGGAGCGCAGGCCGAACAACTCGATCGACACCTCATATTTACAATAGTTTACCATCATCCGCGGCATGATGCTCGAGTGGCTGAAGGCGGCGCCATTGCCGTTCTGCGTCGCGTCATCGCTGCAGCCACCGTGTGCATAGTTGAGCACCGACGGCGTCATTGCCGCCGTAGTGCGCCTCCAGTGTCCGGAAGTCGACAGGCAATCGCCGCAGGATGCCTTGCAGTGGCTTGAAGTAGATCTCGTACTGGAAGTCGCCGAAATGCCCGATTCCTTCTCCAATCCGTTTATCTATGGGCAGCGTGCTGCACCGCGCCGTGCCGGCGCCTAGGAACGGGCAGCCGCACCAGTCACCGGCCGGTGGATCACGTGGCAGGCAGCTTGTAATCCTTGAATTGCTCGCGTATGCGGTTCTTCAAGACCTTGCCGGTAGCGCCGATCGGCAGTGCATCGACGAATGCGACGTCATCCGGCGTCCACCACTTTGCAATCTTGCCGTCGTAGAACCTGATCAGCTCTTCCTTCGTCACTTCCGCGCCCGGCTTCTTCACCACCACCAGCAGCGGCCGCTCATCCCATTTCGGATGAAAAACGCCAATGCAGGCGGCCTGCTGCACAGCCGGATGTGCCATGGCGATGTTCTCCAGGTCGATCGAACCGATCCACTCGCCGCCGGACTTGATCACGTCCTTGCTACGGTCCGTGATCTGCATGTAGCCGTCGGGGTCGATGGTAGCCACGTCGCCGGTCGGGAACCAGCCTTCCTCCAGCACGTCACCGCCCTCGTTCTTGAAATAGCTGCTGATGATCCACGGTCCCTTGACTAGTAGGTTGCCGTAGGTCTTGCCGTCCCACGGCAGTTCCTTGCCGTCGTCGCCGACGATCTTCATGTCCACGCCGAAAATCGCATGACCCTGTTTCTCCAGGATGGCCTGCTGCTTTTCCGGCGGCAGGGTCAGGTGATGCGCCTGCAGCGTGCAGGCCGTCCCCAGCGGCGACATTTCGGTCATGCCCCAGGCATGCACCACCTCCACGTCGTACTGTTCGCGGAAGGCCTTCATCATCGCCGGCGGGCAGGCCGATCCGCCGATCACCGTGCGCTTGAAGGATGAGAACGTGAGGTTGTTCTGGCCAACATGGGTCAGCAACCCGAGCCAGACCGTCGGCACGCCCGCGGAGAATGTCACCTGCTCCTGCTCGAACAGCTCGAACAGCGATTTTCCATCCAGCGCAGGTCCCGGAAAGACCATCTTGGCGCCGGTCAGCGGCACCGAGTACGGCAGGCCCCAGGCATTGACGTGGAACATCGGCACCACCGGCAGCACGACGTCGCGCGCGGAGACGTTCAGGGCATCCGGCATGGCCGAGGCATAGGAATGCAGGACCGTCGAGCGATGCGAATAGAGCGCGCCCTTGGGATTGCCGGTCGTGCCCGAGGTGTAGCACAGGCTGGAAGCGGAGTTTTCGTCGAACAGCGGCCATTCGTAATTATCCGAGCTGGCCTCGATCAGATCCTCGTAGCACAGCAGGTTGGCGATCTTGCTCTCGGCCGGCATGCGGTCACGTGCGCACATCATCACATAGCCCTTGACCGTCTTGCAGTGGGCGGCAAACGCTTCCACCAGCGGCAGGAAATTCAGGTCGAAGAACAGGTACTGGTCCTCGGCATGGTTGGCGATGTAGGCGATCTGTTCCGGGTGCAGGCGAGGGTTGATGGTATGCATCACCGCGCCGGACCCGGAAATCGCGTAGTACAACTCGAGGTGGCGGTAGCCGTTCCAGGCCAGCGTGGCCACGCGGTCGCCCATCTTCACGCCGAGGCCGCCGAGCGCGTTGGCCATCTGGCGCGCGCGCTTGTGGCAGTCACGATAGGTATAGCGATGGATGTCACCTTCGACGCGGCGGGATACGATTTCGTTGGCGCCGCAGTAGCGGTCGGCATGCTCGATGATGCTGGAGATGAGCAAGGGCTCGCTCATCATCTGTCCCATGACTGGGCTCTTCGGGTAGTTCCCCATCTTCTTGAAACCTCTCTCTCGTTGGTGTGATCCAGCCACTCCCTCCGGCGCAGACTAGCTTCCCGGGCACGCAGGGAGGCTTGCGGTAAACGTCACTGCTCCTTTCCGGGAAAAATTAGTCTACCACCGCCTTCGCTGCCTGAATTGAATCTATTTGTTGATCTGGCCGGGGGAGCAATTCATGACTTTTTGATATGAAATGCCGGCATTGCATGGCTCGGTTGGCAGCGCTTGCTCGGCCGTGCTACATTGCCCATAAAAGCGGTTTGCATCGGGTAAAAATATAACTGTGCGCCGGCGTTCGGCACCCCGGCTGATGGGCAGGGCCAATCGCCGGCAGCGCGGCATGTACCCGCAGCAGGCGATACATCAGCGCACGGTGAGGCGTAGCGAAAGAGCCGCCATGCGGCGAGAGAGTGGGAGACAGACCATGCGAACACGAGGAATGCCCTCGTTCGGCCTGCTGGCCGAAAAGCAAAAGGACCGAGTGTATGTTTTCGGCGAAGAAGGATTCATCTTTACCAGCCCGTACGTCCTGACGCCGGCAACATCCCGCAACTACATCACCATCCTCATCACTATCGATAGCAACGGTTTCCTGATCGGCGAGACAGGGCAAATGAAAAGCGTCCGCGCGGCTATCGTTGGCTGCCAAGTGTCGCGTTCGCTCGCCGCGGTCGACGTCAAACTGGTCAGTATCAACATCACGCCGGCACATCCGCTTTTCGCGCCGCTGGCGGCCGTCACCCGGGACGCTATCCATGAACTATCGCCGGCCGTTCACCGCGAATATGACGCCGATCTCGAGGAACTGTTCGTCGGCTCCCTGCCGAGCGCCCGCATACAAAGTCTCTTCCACAGCATTGTCGGCAATGCCGCTGGCTGCCTGGGCATACGCTGCAAGCCGCCGTGTTACCGCGAGGATCTCGTTGCGTTGCTACAGGAAAACCCGGCCCTTACCCTCGGCGAACTCGCCGATGAGTTGAAGGTCAGTTATGCGACCGCGTCGCGGACCTTCATGCGGACCTTCGGCCTGCCGCTGCGCAGCTATCAATTTTCGGCACGTCTGCACCGGTGCCTGAACATGATCGCAGACGCGAAGCGTCTCACTGATCTCGCCCACGATGCAGGCTTTGCTGATTCTGCCCATTTCACCCGGGCATGGCAGACCGCCTTTGGCATGCCGCCGTCCTATCTGACGAACAAGACGCAATGCGACATGCGCGGCTTCTGATAATAATGCTTTTTTCCCTGTTCGCCAGCCTACTGCTAGCCGGTTGCGCTGCCATGCCGCGGACGGGACAGGCACAGGTCAACGGCACCACGCTGAAGTATGTCGAGCAAGATACCGGCGTTCCGGTCGCCTTCATGCGGAGTATGTCCACGGGCGCGGCGTGTTCGCGGACGTGCCGCGAGACGACATCCTGGCCGCCTGGGCCGAGCTCTACCCGCGCGCCTTCATCGATGACGACGGCGCAGGCGGCGCCGATTTTCAGCAGGAAGCCCGGACCGACAACTGATGGCAAGGCGCCGCGGCATAGATCAAGAACCGCCGCCTCTCTTTCCGCCGACATATCCGTGCGTGCGTTTTCGCTCATCCGGCATGCCCGGAATGGACTGACAGCGTTGCGTTTTCGAGCCCTATCTAAACCAAAAGATAAAGCTGGGAACGACGAGATTCCTAGCAATGGGAGTAGTGAAAGAAGTGAAGCACATGACGAAGAGCGAACTGGAAAATGTCATTCACAGTTGCCTGGCGAAGTGGAACGCGCGTCACGATTCCAGGAATGACCTGGACGACAAGCGTTACCGCCAGGCGCGAGAGCGGCTGAACGATGAGTTCGGCGAAGAGTGGACTATTCATCTCACGGAAGACAGCCAACTACTCTACGAACTTCGCATTAGGCACCCCGTTACACGTCTCGGACCTCCTCCGCCTCCGCAGGGACGCGGACGGTGTCATAGGGACATGAAAGTGGGAATGATGGCTTGCATACGTCGATATTTCTGTGGAAGCGCGGGTTGAGCACGCCGCAGCGCGGCAAGAACGGCGCGGGTCAGCGCGGCGCCGGGCAGGTGCTCTGGTGGACGGTATCGGATTGGTTGCAGATCGGTGAGGGACGTCGACGGATCGAGAATACGTAACGCTTGTGCAATGCTCAAGAGCGTTTCGCGCAGCGAGTGCACTTGAGCGTGAAGACGTAGGCGCTCATGGTACTTAGAGCTTAGCAATAAATAAGTTGGTCAATTTGATGTGGCTGTGTTGGCCGTGGGCTAATCGTATAGTTCCATGGCGGGCAAACAGCATGCGGCTCAATGCGCAAGGCTCGCATTTCGTCATTCGAGACGCGTTCCCCCAGTTCATTGCCGCCTCGCTTGAGGATCGCCCTGACCCGTAACCCCGTGCACGTTTCGGTCCCTTCGATGTATTTCATCATCGTGTCGAACGTCCGTAGCGGCACTCCCGCCCAATTCATGCTGATGTGGCTGAACAAGCGATGCTCGATCGGATTCCATTTCGAGCAACCCGGAGGATAGTGGCACACCGTAATCGGCAGGGCCGCAATATCACTGAGCTCCTGCAACTGTGCTTTCCATACACGAGATCGATAGCTGTTTGAACCACCGGCATCGGCCAGGATCAATAGGCGATGCGCGTCACGATAACGCTTTTGTCCTTCGAAGAACCACCAGTCGCCAATCGCCTCCACCGCAAAGCGTGGCGTGTCAAAGCAATCTCCCACACAGACGAAGCCCCGATTCGCGCTGACTTCATAGACGCCATAGGGGATTGCCTGGCCAATCGCATCCTGCGGCCAGTCATGCACCAGCACCGGCTCCGCCACCTTGCGCCACGTTCTTCCCGCGTTTTTAAAGTCGCCAATTAGCTCTTTTTTTCGTGTCGACGCTGATGATGGGATCCCTCGTGGTGCCAAAGTCCTCGCGCTGTTCATTGATATGGTCAAACTGCTCATGGCGCTGAGCCGCTGAAGCACCCCGGACTTCGGTACGCCGCGCATTGACCTTCGGCGAATACTTCAGTTTGCGCAGCAGTTTTGAGACGGTCGGACGGCTGACGGCATGCCCCTTTTTCTTCAGTGCTGCGCTCAGGTGCTGTAATGAACTGCGCTTGGCCATGGGACGCCGTCCCATGGGATCGCCCGCCGTTTCCAATGCCAGCACGGTTTCCAGGGCTTGCTCCAATTCGGGATCGCGCTCTTGCGCGGTAGGCCTGCCTCCGCCTGGTGCACGCAAATGGAAATCCGGACAACCGGCCAGATCTGCTTCGAGCTCACGACGCCCCCGCAAAATGGTGGTCGGACTCATGCCGGTGATTTGCGCCAGCAACTGCTTGCCGCCATGGCCGACACGCAGGGCTTCCAACGCCACGAACCAGCGCCGCTGTGGTTCATTGAGCCGGCTGAGAAAGAGGTTAATGTAGTGATGAAAGGCTTGATCCGGATGCGGCGTTGGTGATTGGCAAAGCGGGCATTCGCAATGATGTACCGGTGAATGCGTCATGGCGGTCTCCTTCGCGAAACCAGTGACATGAATTCTATTGTGCACCTGCTACCATCAAATCGCCATCTTGTGTTTTTAACAAGTCCTACGAACCGTTGGCATACACTTTTTTCAGCTGACCTCATCGTCAATGATCAGAACTAATATGCTGCGTGGCAATCGATCGTTCATGAGCAGCAAAAGCAGCAACCGCCTATGCAGACGCATGTGGGCCACAGCCCTTTGCGGCCAATCTTGTTTCGACATCGAATTGAAGATTGCTCCATTCTACAAACCAGTCCCTGAACCGGGTCAGCCCCTCCTCCAGCGAGGTCGACGGAGTAAAGCCGACCATCTGCTGCAGGCGCGACGTATCGGCATATGTCGCCGGCACGTCGCCGGGCTGCATGGGCAGGAATTCCAGCTCGGCCTTTACGCCAAGCACCTTTTCCAGCTTCGCAATGAAGTCGATGACTTGGACTGGCTGATGGCTGCCGATATTCAAGACAGTGTGCGCAGCTCCTTCAACGTCCGCCGGTGGTCCCGTCAATACACGGACCACGCCCTCGACGATGTCGTCGATATAGGTGAAATCCCGGCTGAGCAAGCCTTGCGCGAACACCGGGATTGGCTCCCTCTTCAGCATTTTCCTGGTGAAATTGAAATAGGCCATGTCAGGCCGGCCCCAAGGTCCGTACACCGTGAAAAAGCGCAGGCCGGTCATGCGCAGGCCAAACAGATGGCTGTAGCAATATGCCAGCAGCTCGTTGGATTTCTTGGTCGCGGCGTACAACGATACTGGCTGATCCGTCATGTGGTCTTCACGGAATGGGACATCGTGGCTGGCGCCGTAGACGCTGCTGCTGCTCGCATAGACCAAATGACGGGGACACCAGCGCCGGCAGCCTTCCAGCACATGCGAAAAGGCAACGAGGTTGGACTCGATGTAGGCTGCCGGATTCTCCAGCGAATGCCGGACGCCCGCCTGCGCCGCCAGATGCACCACATGCGAAGGCCTGGTCCTGTGGAACAGCTCGTCGACCTGGGCGCGGTCCGACAGCTCCACCCTTTCGCAGGCTATCCCATGGAGACGCAACAGCGCTTCGACCCGGTCGGCCTTCAGCCGAGGCGAGTAATAATCGTTGAAATTGTCGCACGCGGCCACGCGCCATCCCATGGCCGCCAGGCGGGCTGCAACATGACTGCCGATGAAGCCCGCCGCTCCCGTTACCAAGACCGTTTCGTCGTCTCTTTTCATCCTTCCTCCCTTGCGCAGCCCGCCGGCGCCCCGACGGCTGCGTTCGTCGAAAAACCTCCCATGAGCGGCGCGCCAAGCAGCGACGACGCCGCGGTGACCAGGAAAAATCCGCTCGACGCCACTACCCCATGTACTGGGTCGAGCCGCAACAATTGCAAGCCGTACAGGAAGACCACTTCACGCGCGCCCAGCCCGCCGATGCTCAATGGCAAGGCGGCCGCGACGGACGACAGCAGGAAGATGCACAGGAAGGCCGGATAATCGCCTGCGGCCACTGGCAGGCAGGCCAGCAGAGTCGCCATGCAGCCGAGCTGCAGGCACTGCACCGCCAGGCCATGGACGAGCACCGCCGCCATACGCGCGCCGTGCATCCGCAGCAGCCGATGGTGCAGCCACACGCTGGCCAGGGCCACCGCCGCGCCGCCGACGAAAGCCGCCATGCGCACCGCGTCCTCATGCCATGGCGGATCGACGAAAGGCAGCAGCACGCAGACCAGCACAAGCAGGATCAGGACACCGCTGACACGGTCGACCAGCGTGACCCACAGCAGCGTCCTGAGCGGAGCGGCCTGGCGGCGGTGCAGCACCAGGACCTTGTAGCCGTCGCCGCCGATGCCGCCGGGCAGGAACAGGTTCAGAAACATGCCGGCGTAGTACAGGCGCAGGTTTTCCCATTCATTCAGCAGGATGCCGGCATGGCGTTGATACAGGTTGAGCCGCACGGCGCTGACGATCTTCGACAGGTTGAATAGCAGCAGTGCGGCCAGTAGCCATGCCATGTGCTGCGGCTCGAGCGCCAGCGATACAACCTGACTCAAGTCGATCTGCCAGACCACTAGAACAACTAGGCAGAGGGAGACCAGCGACTGGACCACAAACTTGAGCGGTCTTGAGACAAAATCAGATGACGATCTGCTTCTTGATGCTGTAAGGTCTTTTATTCTGAGATTCATAGTAGGTGCGCATGATCAGGTCCGCGATGAAGCCAGTCGTGGTGAGCTGTATGCCGGCTACAACCAGCAGCAGGCCGAGGAACAGTAGCGGGCGCCCGCCGATCGACTCGCCTAGCAGCTTATCCACCGCCAGGTAAGCGTTGATCAGCAGACCTGCCAGGAACAGGATGATCCCGGTGCCGCCGAAGAAATGCATCGGTCGCTGGCCATATTTTTGAAGAAACACCATCAGCAGCAGATCGCTGACGACCTTGAGGGTGCGGTTGATGCCGTACTTGGAGACGCCGGCATGGCGCGGATGATGGCGCACCTCGATTTGCGTCAAGCGCGCACCGTGCATGCTGGCCAGCACCGGAATGTAACGGTGCAGTTCGCCGTAGAGGCTCAGGTTCTTGGCAACGTCGCTCTTGAACAGTTTGAGGGTGCAGCCGTAATCGCTGATGTATACGCCGGTCATGTGACGGATGAGCCAGTTCGCCAGCTTGCTGGGCGCCTTACGCAGCAGCAGCCCGTCCTGGCGCTTGGCGCGTATTCCGGCAACCACATCGCAGTCCTCTTCCTGCAGGCGCTTTATCATGAGCGGGATATCGTGCGGGTCGTTCTGCAAGTCGCCGTCGAGCATGACGATCAAGTCGCCTTGCGCGGCATCGATGCCCGCCGCCATCGCCGTGGTTTGGCCATAGTTCCGGTTAAGCACCAGAATACGGGTGCCGGGCCGGGCGCAGCGCTCAATTTCTGCCGGCGTCCCGTCGCGCGAGCCATCGTCGACGAAGATGACTTCGTGCCGGACGCCCTCCAGCGCATCGGCGATGCGTGCGGTCAGTAGATTGATATTGTCTCGTTCATTCATGACCGGGATGACGACTGAAAGCAGCATTTACGGTTTCCGGAAAGCGATGAGAATAAAATAGAAAACGACGCTTTTCGCACTGCTGCCACGCAGCTGCAGGTTGAGCTGGCCTTGCTCCTGTACCATGCAGCGGGGATAGGTGGCCAGGAAACGCTCCAGCAGGTCGGACTCAGCATTGCCATCGCTTCCATACGTGACGATCAGGGCTTCTTCCGGCAAGGTCCCGGGCCGTTTCAGCAGGTCTTCTGACAGTAGAGTACGCAATGCCGGCCGCTGGAAATACAGATTGCCGGCAATCAGCTTTTCATCGGTGATGATCGGCACGTTCGGAAAGCGGCGAGCGAGCTTCTCTGCCAATTCAGGATACGGGTGCAGCGATTGCACATTCCTGTTGAAGGCTGGCCCGAGGTAAGCCCGCAACGGTATCGCCAGCAATATCATCATGGCGACAACGGCGACTGCCGCCAGAATGCGCCGATACACGGCGCCCTGCGCTAGTGCGGGCCACCATAGGAAACATGCCAACGGCAGAGAAAACAGCAGAGGCTGCAGCCAGCGATCCTTGATCTTGCCGACTTCACTGGAGAGTAGCACGCAGGTCAGCACAAGAAAAAAGCCTGCATAAAGCGCGATGAAGAACCGGGCGTGCGGATCGCGCCAGCGGAATTCGATCTGCTTCCACTGATCACGGCCAGCCAGACCATAGATGATCGCTGCCAGCGCGACGAAGGAAAATGTCGCCGTCACCATGCTAGCCATTCCGGTCGCCACATTGCGAACGAAGCCAGCTTGCTGAGTGCCTTCGGCCATTTTATCGAGAGTGCCGCTGACCGCAGATCCCAGGTTATTCAGCAACCATAGCCCATGCGGCAACAACGTCATGAATGCAATCGCCGCCGATATACCCGTCTTGCGATTCCACAGGGTCTGCCTGTGCTCTTTCACCAAGAGGCTGGCCGACATCAGCCCGGCTAGAAACACCGCGAAGTTGTACTTGGCCTGCAGCCCGAGTCCGATCAACAGTCCGAACAATGCGTAGTACGCAGCGACAGGCTTACGCAGCAAGGCGAAATAGCACCAGAGCGTGGCGCAGGCTAAGGTGGTCAGCAGCACCGAGTGCGTGAGATCGCGCTGCGATTCCCAGCCGATCTGCGGAAAAAGCAGCAAGGAAGCCGATGCCGTCATGGCACCGCGCGTACCGATCAGAGGCTTGCCCAGGCCGAACATGCTCAAATATGTGGCGAACAACAGTAGGTTCTTGAGCGCCGAGAGGGCGAACAGGTTGAGGCCGAATAGCTGGAACATCAGCCACTGCAACCAGTTGTACAACGGAGGCTGCGACCCATATCCTGCCCTAAGTTCCCGGGAAGCAATGACCGCTTCGGCCTCGTCCAGATCCAGGAAGTCGGACACGTTGATGCGGATGACGAGATGCAGCAGAAAATAGGCACCAAGCGCCAGCACGAACACCGCACCGCCGCGGGGCGGCAGGGTCCGGAAAGCATGTTTTTCGTTATCCGCCAAGGAATGCACGACACCTATCTCTCTTCATCGGGTTGCCGGATTCAACGTCAACCCTTCCTGTTCCAATTCGACTGAACCGGCTCCGATAATGCGCCTCTGCCGCCTTGACTGCCTCCTCGCGGAATTCCTTCGTATAACCCGCTTTCGGTACTCGATTCAGCTATGCCTCCGTACCTCAATTCTACGAACCGTCGGCAGACACTTTTTCCAGCTGACCTCAAGTCAGCCAAGCGGCGACGACGTGTACGGACCGCGTGGGCTTAACGGCTCAGCTAGGAATAGAAGGCAGCGAGCGGCACCATTGTCTGGCAAGCTACTTTTTGCCGGCAGCGGCGCTGCTTTCCAGCGGACCATAATTTTCCAGTCTGACCGCTGCAGACCGGCCGGGTTCTGGCCCCGGCAGTCCCGCCTTCACCGACTCCACAGTGGGCCCAAGGTTGTATTCATATTGGGGCGCCGGCACTTGGCCGTCGTGCACCCGATTCTGGCGGCGCTGCAAGTAGGCGTCCCTGACGAACACATAGCGGTCGAGGGCGGCTGCTTCAAGCAGGTTCGATGCGTCGAGCGCGCGGGCACGCAGGTCCACGACGCGCGTCACGGTGCCTGCAGCGGTCCAAGGCTGGGAAGAAACATAGGCCCAGCCGTCAGCGGCGAGATCGAGTGGCGTCGCGAGCGAGTCGCGTACCGTGGACGGGCCGAGCAGCGGCAGCACGAAGTACGGCCCGGATTGCACGCCCCACTTGCCCAGCGTCTGGCCGAAGTCCTCGCTGTGCTTGGGCAGGCCCGCCTCGGTTGCGATATCGAGCACTCCGAGGAGGCCGAGCGTGGAATTGACCGCGAACCGCATCGTGTCGTTGATGCCGTGCTCGAACTTGCCCTGCATGTAATTGTTGGCGGCGATCCAGACGTCACCGAGATTGCCGAAGAAGTTGCTGATGCCCGTCTGCACGAATCTCGGCAGGGTTGCGCGATACGCTTCGGCAGCGGGCTTGACCGCAATCTGGTCGACCTTGTCGTTGAAGTTAAACACGGCACGGTTGTAGCTCTCGAACGGGTCGTGGGGGTTGTCCCCTAAGGTAGCGCAGCCGGGCAGGGATAAAGCTATCAGCAGCACGATCACTGCCGTCTTATGCGTTGTCATTGATTACTCTCCACTCCTGCCGTCGCTTGTTTCAGAGAGGACTGGACCGTGGCTTCGTTCAACCCTCCGCCAAGCGAGCGATACAGGTCCACTGCATTCGTTAGCCGCAGCTGGCGGGTCTGCACCAGCGATTGCTCGGCCGAGAACAGTTCACGCTGCGCGTCGAGCACTTCGAGCGAGCTGGCGATGCCGCCCTGGAAACGCTGTTCGGCCAACCGGAGCCGGTCAGCCTGCGCTTCCACCACCCGGCGCTGAGCATCGATCTGCTCGTCGATGGCGCCGCGCGCGACCAGGGCATCGGAGACTTCGCGGAAAGCCACCTGGATCGTCTTTTCGTAGTTGGCCACGGCGATGTTGTTGCGCACCTCGGCGAGTGATAGGTTGGCGCGATTGCGGCCGGCGTCGAAGATCGGCAGTACCAGTTGCGGGACGAACGACCAGGTGCGGGTGCCGGCCTCGAACAGGTCGCCCAGTTCGCCGCTGGCGCTGCCGATGCCCGCAGTGAGCGATATGCGCGGAAAGAAGGCTGCGCGGGCGGCGCCAATGTTGGCGTTGGAGCCGATGAGCTGCAGTTCGCTAGCGCGAATGTCGGGACGGCGGATCAGCAGGTCGGACGGCAGGCCGGGCGGAAGCTCGGCGACGATGTTCTGTTCCGACAGGCTGCGCGCCGGTGGCAGTTCGGCCAGCGGCTGACCAGCCAACAGGGCCAGTGCATTCTGTGCCTGCGCACGCTGGCGCACCAAGCCGGCCCGCGTTGCGCGCGCGGTCTGCACCAGCACTTCTTGTTGGCGCAGGTCCAACGCCGACGAGGCGCCGACTTCAAAGCGCTGTTGGGCCAGCTTATAGCCGGTTTCGCGTGCATTGAGGGTGCGCTGCGCCAGCTCCTGCTGTTCCGCAAATGCGCGTTCGGCCAGGTAGGCCTTGGCGACTTCGGCCACCAGGCTGATCTGCGCCGAGCGGCGCGCCTCTTCGGTCGCTAAGAACAGTGCTAGCGCCGCCTCGTTCAGGCTTCGCACGCGGCCGAAGAAGTCCAGTTCGAAGGCGGCAAGGTTGAGGCCGACCTGGTAGCTGGTGGACACCGCCGAGGTGCCGAGCGGCGAGGTGGCGGCGGAAGTCCTGCCGCGCGAACCGGCCAGCGCCGCATTGAAGTTGGGCAGCAGGTCGGCCGAGACGATGTTGTACTGCGCGCGGGCTTCCTCGATGCGCAGGGCGGCCACCCGCAGGTCGCGGTTGTTGGCCAGGGTCGATTCGATCAGCGCCTGCAGCCGCGGGTCCTGGAAGAACTCGCGCCAGCCGGTGTCGGCGGTGGCGGTGGCGGTGGCGGTGGCCACCGGCTCGGGCGGATAGGTGTTGGCGATCGGCGCGGCCGGGCGCTCATAGCGTGGCACAAGCGAACAGGCGCTCAGGATGCCCGCGGCGAGCAGGATGGAAACGGAGTTGCGTATCTTCAGCATGGTTCAGACGCCCCTTTCGGCTTGCGGGGCGGGTTGCGGTGAATGGGCAGCCCAGAATTCCTGCTGGCGCTTGCTGCCCTTGAACAGGCGGCGCACCACGACGAAGAACACCGGGACCAGGAACACGGCCAGCACGGTGGCGCTGATCATGCCGCTCATCACGCCGGTACCGATGGCGCGCTGACTGGCCGAGCCGGCGCCGCTGGCAATAGCCAGAGGCAGCACGCCGAGGATGAAGGCCAGAGAGGTCATGATGATTGGGCGAAAGCGCAGCTTGGCGGCTTCCACGGCCGATTCGATCAATCCCTTGCCTTGCGCCTGCAAGTCCTTGGCGAACTCGATGATCAGGATCGCATTCTTCGCCGACAGGCCGATGATGGTGATCAGGCCGACTTTGAAATAGACGTCGTTGGGCATGCCGCGCAGGGTCACGCCGAGCACGGCGCCGAGCACGCCGAGAGGCACCACCAGCATCACCGACAGTGGAATCGATGTGCTCTCGTACAGCGCGGCCAGCACCAGAAACACCGCCAGCAGAGACAGTGCCATCAGCATCGGCATCTGGGCGCCGGAGGTGCGCTCCTCGAGCGACTGCCCGGTCCATTCGAAACCGAAGCCGACCGGCAGCTTGGCGGCGAGCTGTTCCATCTCCGCCATCGCGTCGCCCGAGCTGAAGCCGGGCGCGGCCTGGCCGGCGATTTTCATCGCCGGGTAGCCGTTGTAGCGCACGATTTGTACCGGACCATTGATCCACTTGGCCGAGATAAAGGTCGCCAGCGGCACCATATCACCGACGGCATTACGCACATACAGGTTGCCCAGGTCTTCCGGCTTTACCCGCTGCGTGGATTCCGCCTGCAGGATCACGCGCTGCTGGCGGCCCTGGTTGGGGAAGTCGTTGAGGTAGGATGAGCCAAGCGCGGCCGACAGCGTGTTGTTGATGTCGGCGAAGGACACACCGAGGGCGCTGGCCTTGTCACGGTCCACGTCGACCTGCAGCTGCGGCGCATCTTCCAGGCCTTCAGGACGCACGCCGGTAACGAGCTTGCTCTGTCTTGCCATGCCGAGCAGCTGGTTGCGCGCGGCGAGCAATGCCTCGCGCCCCATGCCGCCACGGTCCTGCAGCCGGAAGTTGAAGCCAGTCGCGTTGCCCAGTTCCGGGATCGGTGGCGGATTGAGCGCGAACACGATCGCATCCTTGATCCCCATCAGCACGCCCATGGCCTTGCCGGCGATCTTGTCGGCGGTGTCTTCGCCGCGCTCGTCCCAGTCCTTGAGCGGAACGAAGGCAATGCCCGCGTTCTGGCCGCTACCGGAGAAGGAAAAGCCAATTATCGAAATGATATGTTCGACGCCGGGCTGCTTCAGGAAATGGCCTTCCACCTGCTTGACGACGTCCTGCGTACGATTGGCGCTGGCGCCCGCTGGTAGCTGGATGTTGGTCAGAATGTAACCTTGGTCTTCGTTAGGTAGGAAGGACGATGGCAGACGCATGAACAGCAAGCCGACCACGGCAAGGATCAGGCCGTAGACCACCATGTAGCGACCTGTCTTGCCGAGCATTGACACCACCGCGCGCTCGTAACCGTTGGTGGCGGCGTTGAACTTGCGGTTAAACCAGCCGAAGAAGCCGCGCTTCTCGTGGTGGTGGCCCGCTTCCACGGGCTTAAGTAGGGTGGCGCATAGGGCTGGCGTAAGCGTTAGCGCCATCAATGCCGAGAATGCGATTGAGGCCACCATCGACAGCGAGAATTGGCGGTAGATCGCACCCACGGCACCGCCGAAGAACGCCATCGGGATAAATACTGCGATCAGAACCAGCGTGATGCCGATGATAGCGCCGGTGATCTGGCCCATCGCCTTGCGCGTAGCTTCGGCGGGTGAAAGCCCTTCCTCGCTCATGATGCGCTCGACGTTCTCCACGACCACGATCGCATCGTCGACCAAGATGCCGATAGCCAACACCATGCCGAACATGGTCAGCACATTGATGGAAAAGCCAAACACATACATCGTGGCAAAGGTGCCCATCAGCGTCACCGGCACTACGATGGTCGGAATGAGCGTGTAGCGGATATTCTGCAGGAACAGGTACATTACCAGGAACACCAGCACCACCGCTTCGAGTAGCGTCTTGACCACTTCCTCGATTGAAATCTCGACGAACTTGGAGGTGTCGTATGGAATCTCATACTGAATGCCAGCCGGGAAGAACTTCGACAGCTGTTCCATCTTGGCGCGTACTGCGGTGGCGGTGCCGAGCGCGTTGGCGGTCGGCGATAGCTGGATACCGATCGCAGACGACGGATTGCCATCGGTGCGTGCCGAAGTCGCATAGGCCTGACCGCCCAGTTCCACCGTCGCGACGTCGCGCAGACGGACTACGGAGCCGTCGGTATTGGCCCGCAGCACGATGTTTCCGAACTGCTCCGCTGTGGTAAGCTGGCCGGTGACCACAATGGGCGCGGTAATCTGCTGGCTGCCTGGAGAGGGTAGTTCGCCCAAACTGCCGGAGGCGACCTGTGCGTTCTGCGCGCGGATGGCGTTAGCGACATCGGTGGGCGTGAGCTTGTATCCCACCAGTTTGTCCGGATCGATCCAGATGCGCATCGCGCTTTCGGTGCCGAACAGAATTGCCTCGCCGACGCCCGGAACCCGCTTGATTTCGTTGAGCACGTTGCGAGACAGGTAGTCGCCAAGTGCAATCGGGTCCATGCTGCCGTCCTTGGACGACAGAGTTACCACTGCCAGGAAGTTGCTGCGGGCCTTTGTGACCTGTACGCCCTGCTGGGTGACCGGTTGCGGTAGACGTGATTCCACCCGGCGCATGCGGTTCTGCACCTCGACCGCGGCCAGGTCAATGTTGGTTCCTGGGGTGAAGGTGGCGGTGATCTGTGCCTGACCGTTGCCCTGGCTCTGCGACTCCATGTACTGCAGGCCTGGTGCGCCGTTGAGCTCCTGCTCGATCAGGCTGGTAACACTGTTTTCCAAGGTCTGCGCAGTGGCACCCGGATAGATGGCGGTGATCTGCACCGCTGGCGGTGCAATGGTCGGATATTGCGCCACCGGCAGGCCCGTGATCGACAGAATGCCAGCGAGCAATATAAAGACCGCGATCACCCAGGCAAAGACCGGGCGATCAATAAAATATTTTCCCATTCGTTTGCTCTCTTATTTGGATGCGGCCGGCTGTTGCTGGGCACCCGGTTGTACAGCGGACTGCACAGGCTGTGCTCCCTGTTGTGCGCCGTTGGCGGCCTGCTTCCATGGTACGGTTTTGACGACAGCACCGGGAGGAGCCTTCTGGAAACCCTCGACAATTACGCGCTCGCCGCCCTTGAGGCCTTCGCTGATGACCCATTTGTCGCCGATTGCGCTTTGGGCCTTGACCGGGCGCGCAGCCACCTTGTTGTCCTCGCTGACCACCATCACGAACGAGCCGTTGGGCATGCGCTGCACGGCTTGTTGGGGTAGGGTAATCGCGTTCTCGCGCACGGCCTGTTCGACCCTGGCCCGCACGTACATGCCGGGCAGCAGGAATCGGTCGGGGTTAGGTACCAGGGCCCGCAGCGTGATGGCGCCGGTGCTCGGGTCGACTGTCTGGTCCGAGAACAGCAGCTTGCCCGGGTGGGGGTAGATCTCGCCGTCTTCCGTCACGACGGTGACTCTAGCCTCGTCCTTTCCGGCCTTCTGCAACTGGCCAGCGCTCATTGCGCGGCGCAGCCTGAGGGCCTCGGAAGCCGACTGCGTGATGTTGATGTAGATGGGGTCGAGCTGCTGGATGGTGGTCAGCGGCGTGGCGGTTCCTTGGCCAACCAGCGCGCCCTCTGTCACTAGCGCACGACCGATGCGCCCGGAGATCGGGGCGTTGACAGTGGCATAGCCGAGGTTGAGACGCGCCGTCGCCACTGCCGCCTTGGCGGACTGGACGTCGGCCGCCGCCTGCTTCTGCGCCGCCAGCGCCGTATCGTATTCCTGCTTGCTGATGGCATTGGTCTCGACCAGCGGCTTGTAGCGCTGAACGGTGGTGGTGGTCTGTCCCAGGTTGGCTTCAGCCCTGGCCAGGCTGGCCTGGGCGCTGTTGAGCGCCGCCTCGAACGGCGCCGGATCGATGCGGAACAGGATTTCGCCTGCCTTGACCTCGCTGCCCTCACTGAACACCCGCTTGGTCACGATGCCGGCCGCACGCGCCCGGACTTCGGCGGTGCGGGTGGCTTCAAGTCGGCCGGGCAATTCATTGGTCAGCGTGAGCCGCTCCGGCGCGGCGGTCACTACCGAGACCTCGGGGGGCGGCATGCCGCTCGGGGCTTGCGCGTAGGCGCTTGCGACCTGGTCGCCGCAGCCTGACAGGGTCAGCGTGGCAGCGAGGGCTACCGCCAGCGGATTGTATCGGTTAAGTGCTCTCATGAAGGTTTCTCGGGGGCAAAAATAATAGGATCTGCATGGTGCGCATGTGGGCTGACGGGCGCGGGCAGCGCAATCTATGTTCTGGTGGAGGGCAAAAAAAGTGTATTATACATACAATCTTGAATGTAGCTATCATGCCTACGCGACCGTCCACCTACTTATTTCCGATACACCGACGATGGTTAGAAAAACCAAGGAAGCAGCGCTCGAAACACGGCATCACCTGCTCAATGCCGCAGAGGATGTTTTCCATCGCGCGGGCTATGCCCGCACTACTCTTGAGGCAGTCGCGGCGGCAGCGGGGCTGACGCGGGGTGCGATCTACTGGCATTTCAAGGACAAGAGCGACCTCTTCAATGCCATGTGCGACCGCGTGCGACTGCCGATGGAAGAACTGGCAGCATCCGGCGAAGGACCTGACAATGACGACCCGCTTGGCCACCTTCGCAAGATCTGCGTTTTCTTTCTGACCCAAGCCGCCACCGACGTGCATCTGCGCAAGGTGTCCGACATTCTGTTCAACAAGTGCGAATTCGTGGATCCTGTGGATCCGGCGTACATCCGGCAGCAAGAAGCGTTCCTGGACGGCCGCGCCCACCTCAAGAAGGTGATGCAGCAGGCGGTGAAGAAGGGTCAGCTAGCCGACGACCTCGACATCCCGTTGGCAGCCATCACGTTCCACGGGGCCATTGACGGCATCCTCAGGAATTGGCTCTTCTCCAAGGAATCATTCCGTCTGGTTGAGGAGGTGGAGCGCCTGGTGGACGCCTGCTTGGACATGGTGCGCTACGCAGCGAGCCTAAGAAAAAAAGCCTAGTCCCGCCATGTAGCTAGTCGAGCCTGAAGTACTGATGCAAGCCAGTACCGACGCGGGTTAGTGGGGAACTTCGGGGATTTGAATTCACCAGAAATAGGGTACGCCGCTACGATTTTCTGGTGAATTCATGGCCCCCAAAGAGATTCCTCCTGCGCAAGATCCGGCCCTTGCGCCTCGTGAGTTGGTCAGCATGGTCGACCCGCGCCATGCGTTGGTTATCTTGGCTGGCAAGATGGATTGGCAGGCGGCAAGCGCCCAGTTCGGCCCCTTGTACGTCCCAGGCCGTGGTCGGCCTGCCATTTCGGTCCAACTCATGGTAGGCCTTCATTATCTTAAGCATGCCTTCAATCTCTCAGATGAACAAGTCGTCATGCATTGGGCCGAGAATCCGTATTGGCAGTATTTTTGCGGAGAGCAGTATTTCCAGTATCGCTTACCTATCGATCCCAGCCAGATGTCGCGCTTTCGCAAACGCATCGGCGCAAGCGGCTGTGAGTTCCTGCTTAAGCTAACGATTGATGCCGGCCTGATCACCAAGACCATCGTGCCAGCCTCGCTAGATGCGGTCAATGTGGATACCACTGTCCAGGAGAAGGCGATCGCCTTCCCGACTGATGGCCGGCTCTATCACAAGGCACGTGCTGCCTTGGTGCGGGAAGCGAAGAAGGCCGGTATGCACCTGCGTCAAAGCTACGAGCGCTTGGGCAAACAAGCGTTGGTGATGAACGCACGTTATGCACATGCGCGGCAGATGAAACGAGCACGACGCGAGCAAAAGCGGCTACGCACCTATCTCGGACGGGTCATGCGTGATATTGAACGCAAGATTCAAGCCGCCCCTGCCCTGGAAGACCGCTTCCGGAATTGGCTCAACATAGGTCATCGGATTCATGCACAGCAGCGTCACGACAAAAACAAGATCTATAGTGTGCATGCGCCTGAAGTGGAATGCATCGCCAAAGGCAAGGCGCACAAACACTATGAGTTTGGCGTCAAAGTCAGCGTCGTCACGACCAGTCGCGACAACTTTGTGGTGGGCATGCAGTCACTGCCATGCAATCCTTATGACGGACACACTCTCGAAGCAGCCATCGAACAAACGATCAACCTCACTGGCATCACACCCAAACAGGCATTCGTCGATCGCGGCTACAAGGGGCACCGGCCGCAACGCTTGTCGGTGTGGGTAGCAGGGGCCAAACGAGGCGTGACCAACTTGATTAAAAAACGACTTAAGCGACGTAATGCAATTGAACCGGTAATCGGACATATGAAGGCCGATGGTCGCCTTGCCCGCAACTTCCTCAAAGGTGTCACCGGCGATGCGATGAACGCCATGCTTTGCGCCGCTGGGCACAACTTGCGCAAAATCTTGCATCGGCTTGGCTCTTCCTTCCCGTCAATTGATGCACTAGCCTAATGACTCCATACTTTTTCAGGGATGACTAGCTAGGCTCCGACGGCGTCAACCCACGCGGTGCCCGTCGATGCTTGCATCGCCGTCGGCTTCCTTGCAGCACGCATGAACTGATGCAGGATGGCGATTACGGTGTCGCTCCATTTGAAGCCCATAATTGGCGACAGTGTCGCTTGACAGCGTCGAGCATTCGCGAATATCAGATTACTAGGAGCTAGATTCTGCCGAGGCGAACACTGCGTCTTCCATTTCCGGCCGCTTCGGGTAAAATTTACGCGCTACCGGCAACGGTCCTTTCAACACCGAGCCGACAGATGAATGGCTTGGGCAGAATGTGCTTGGGATGATCCATCTGACGGCTGTCCAACTTATAGGACGCGCACAGCAACCGAACTGACGTCACGGGAGCTTCGACACTCCGCGCTGTCTTACCTCATCGCTGGTAAGAGCTGCTGTGAAGCTATGATCAATAGCTCACCTTTACGCCCAGGCCCAGAATTCGCTGAGAAACGTTGTAGTCTATTAAGCTATAGCCATAGCCGGAGAAAACCTGCACGTAACCCTTGAGGCGCTCGGATAGAGGGAAAGCCCAGCCGAGTTGGGCTGCGCCTTTGTCGGTATTAAAGTTATGGCGCATCAGTAGAGAAAGTTCGTGCCCATTCCAACGATATGTTCCTACGATGTCGCCGTGGCCTAAGTAGTCTGTGATGCGGGGATTATTATCCTCGTCCGCGTCTTCCTTGAAGCGTTTCCAGGCGCGCACTAGAAACTCGAAATCGTCTTTTTCCAGCCCCGCCTGAAGATAGACTCGATTCCAGCTACGCGAGAGAAGAGACCCCTGTCCATTTGACTGATGCTCTAGGCCAAGATTCAGAAAGCGTAGTCGTAACCCGAGCAGGTTCAGGTTTGTCGGTACTACCGCCATCAGTTCGGGCTGATAATTGGTTTCCCGGAAAGGGCTTGAGGCTTCCTGATTACCGGCTTGCCAAAAGCTGCGCTGAGTATAACCAAACCAGACATCTACAGGCAGGTTTGCCGGCTTCTCTGCGACCTTTAGCTTGAAGCTCAGTTGAAATGCCAGCTCGCCGCGCGACAACTCAGCATCCGGGTTGATCAGTCGGAAAGGCCGATAAGGCGCATCATTTGGGTCTGGGTTATAGGTGCCGACGAGATAGTTTTCTCGATGAGGGCGAAAGTAGAAAGTTCCTCGCTTGCTGGCTTCATCCAATTCCCAGTGCTCTGCCATATGGGACGAAGTCTTCGGTGGAACCTTACCGTTGTCATAAGCTGACGGTTCGCTTACTGTTTCGATCGGTTTCGGACTCTGCCGAAGATTATTGTCACCATTTCGTCCAAAGACTCGGTCGTAACATTGCAAGCGCTCTTCGTTCACCGAAATCAATTGGCATGCATTGGGATCTGCTGGAAGTGACTGAGCACCGACATTCGTATAAGCGAATGCAAGAAGCCCCGCTGCGGCCAATCCGGATGGTCCTTTCAATTTTACGCCATCCTTTCTCTAGGAAAGTTCAAAAATTTGAAATATGAACAGTGCAGGGGTAGTCCGTTTGTTTAAGCAGAAATCCCATTGCGTTGAGTATAGCCTTGCGGACGTAAGGGTGCCGCCCGCCACTTGTCTTTCTGACCCAGCGTTGTGATGCAAAGCAACTACTTATGCTGCCGTTTGATTTCCTGCAACCACCTCTCCACAGTATGCATCCATCCATTCGGTGAATCAATGGTGATG
The DNA here is from genome assembly GCF_015352985.1 of Noviherbaspirillum malthae. GTDB lineage: Bacteria > Pseudomonadota > Gammaproteobacteria > Burkholderiales > Burkholderiaceae_D > Noviherbaspirillum > Noviherbaspirillum malthae. The sequence continues at coordinate 29,072 of NZ_JACYXF010000069.1, forward strand.
CTGGAGGAATGTTCTGGTTGGCCGTGCCATGCGGGCTGCTACCGCTATAAGCAACAGCATAAGAAGTGCTACCGGCAGTTCATTGATTCGCATCCCAGCAACAACAGGAACTAAATGGGGAAAGTCAGCATCAAGTCCGCCCGCTCCAGGAAAGAAAAAGCTAACGACCATCGAAGCCCAAAAAACTGCTGGGAAAAGACTGGCCAAATTCAACAACTGTAAATCGCCGTGCGCACGACGCGCAAGAAAATACAGCCCCAGCAAACCGAGGAAGAGTCCAAGGCTAATCGTCATTGCATCATGGAACTTAGCATGTGCGCTCCAGGCAGGATTAAAAAGATGAGTACGATTGAAGTCCGCTGCGAAACCACCGAGTGCAGTGACAGTCGCCAGTGCATACAGCATCGAAATTCCGATTCGCTCCCGTCTCATACTCGTCCCTCTACGCTCGATCAGACCTACGGAAACGACAAGGGGTAATTCCTCGCTCGGTCGGCCAATCCAATTAAACTCATTTCATAGATGCGAGGGCACGCGCTCGCATCTATGAAATGAGTTCAAGTATCTATTTGGTAGTGCCCGATGAATAAAGTTCACGGAGTTAGTGTATAATTGAATTAACGCTTATACTTACGTACCACTGGCGTTATTTATTGGCTCTTCCGCACTTTTTGTGATGACAGCCCCAAATTACTCCCTATGCAATACTTGGATACGTAACAGGACGGGGCTCGCCCTTCCATACATCTGCCGCTTGAGCATCTTGAGGCAGTTGATATGTCCTTCAGTCATGCCGTTGCTATAACTGCTCGTAAGCGCCGCGTTCACAGCGGCGTGGTCCTGCTCCAAGCCCTCTCCAAAGCGACGCAGCTCCAAGCTACCGCTTTCACAAGATTGCCTGATCCAGCTGTCTAGGTGCACAGGTAATTCCTTTCTCACCATGGCAATAAACTGTTGAGCCAAGGCACATGACTCGCCGATCTGAGGATTCAGTTTGCAGCCCAGATCGGTGAACTGCCGCCGGCTCTCCACCTCGACATCGCTGCGATATTCAAGTTGAAGTAACCAAGCGCACCCCCAGTGGCTCAGTTTTACTCCGCGCGTGACAGCTAGCCCGCTCATCTAACGCTTGATCTCCGGAAAACGCAGACTCAGCCTCATCTCCGCGCCAAAGGTATCAGGATGCACTTATGTGACGCACCTATGAAGTTATAACAATGGTATAACATATAGACGTCGCATAGGGTGCTGGTCTTAACGGGCTCTTAACGTTGCCTTAGCTATTCTTGGCGTCTTTTGGGAATTGCTATGCCTTTCACTTCCGAACATTGATGGCGTGGAGCTTTGTAGGCCTTGCAAATGTTGCAAGTGATTAGTGATGCCACCTACCCCAGAATATTTACCCAAGCGACGTTCATGACAAAAACGGAAGGTCGTTGCACCTTTTCGACCATCATAATTATGAATAGAACAGTGCTAGACGAGAAAGCAAAACTACAAATTAATTTGGCACGGTTCGTACGTCTCACCAAATGGGCCGGCCCCTTCACAAGCGTGATTGTCACATTGCTTATCGGAGTTGCAATTCTGTCCATATCGCGACTTGCTCTCGTCGTATGGCAATGGGATCGCGTACACGCTACAGGGCTCCCCAATGGCGCAGAAAAATTTATTCGATCTATCAACCACATAGCTTGATGGGGTAGTATGAAACGTACTTGTAATAGTTCAGCCACTCATCCAGGTCGGATTGCAGCTCTTCGATGGTCCGGTAAATCTTGCGCCGGAACGCGACCTGGTAAAACTCCTGCAGAACGGTCTTGTGGAAGCGCTCGCAAATGCCATTGGTTTGCGGGTGCCGTACCTTAGTCTTGGTATGCTCGATGTCATTCAAGGCCAGGTAGAGCTGGTAATCGTGCGATTCCGGCCTGCCGCAGTATTCCGTGCCGCGATCGGTCAGCATGCGGATGACGCCCATGCGCTGTTCAGCAAAGAACGGCAAGACCCGGTCATTCAACAAGTCCGCTGCGGTAATGGGTGTCTTGGTGTTGTACAGCTTGGCCGCAGCCCACTTTGAATAGGTGTCGACAAAGGTCTGCTGGTAGATGCGTCCCACACCCTTGATGGTGCCGACATAAAAGGTGTCCTGGCTGCCCAGGTAGCCGGGATACGCCGTTTCGATCTCGCCATGGGCGACGTCATCCTCCTGCTTCTTCTCCAGCGCCACGACCTGCGCTTCGGTCAAGACTTCGCCGGTATGGGCAACATGGCGCTCAAGCGCAGACAGGCGCTTCTTGAACGATTCCAGGTCCCGGCGCAGCCAGACCGAGCGCACGCCGGAGGGCGAAACAAAGATAGAGGTGGCCCCGGAAATCTGGACAGCTAGATAAGTGGAGCTTTGCTTGATGAAACCGGTCGAAAGACCGTACCAAGGAGCAAAGCATGAGCAAGAGAACAAGGCGCAACCACGCAAGCGGATTCAA
>NZ_JACYXF010000070.1 GCF_015352985.1 Noviherbaspirillum malthae
TGGGTGCGACCTACAACTTCGGTCCGGTCATGCTGCACGGCGCCTATGGTCTGACCGAAGCCGACCGCGGCGGCATCGACACGGCCGACTTCAAGGATGCGATGGTGGGCGTGTCGGTGCCGGTGGGTGCGGGCAAGATCCTGGCCAGCGTGGTTCACCGCAGCGACGACATCGGCACGGCCGATGCGAACTTCTACGGTCTGGGCTACATCCACTCGGTGTCCAAGCGCACCACGCTGCACACGTCGTACGGCTACATGAAGAGCCGCGGCGCCGGTTCGCGCGGCTATACGGTTGGCAGCGCCATTGAAGCAGGCACCGGCAGCCGCGCCTTCGAGGTCGGCGTGCGCCACACATTCTGAGGAACCGAACCTCCTCGGACTGCCTGGCGGGCGAGCACCGTGTGCAAGCCCGCCAGACAGAATGGAATGATGCAGCAAGGCTCGGAGTGAAATGCAACGGCGATTGATCCAGGCAGGGATGCATCCGGAGAACATGGTCCCGGATGCGAACCGAATGACCGATTCGGGATCAATCAGATATCAAAATTTCACTCCAGTTTCCATTATTCATGACGAATCGCGTCCTCCTTACCAATGACGACGGCATCGATGCCCCGGGCATGGCCGTTCTTGAGTCCATTGCCGCCGAACTCGGCTACGAGGTGTGGGTCGTTGCGCCCGAGCACGACCAAAGCGGCACTTCGCACTCCATCAGCCTTCATGCACCTCTGCGCCTGAGCGAGCGCGGGGAGAGGCGCTTCGGCGTTTCCGGAACGCCGGGCGACTGCGTGGTCATGGCGGTGCGCCACTTGATGACCGACAATCCGCCATCGCTCATCCTGTCGGGCGTCAACCGCGGCGCCAACATCGGCGTGGAAACGGTTTTTTCCGGTACCGTGGGCGCGGCGATGACCGGCATGCTCTTCGGCATACGCTCCATCGCATTGAGCCAGACCTTCAACGACCGCCGCGCGGTGCGCTGGGAAACGGCGCGCACGCATGCTCCTGCGGTAATCAGGCGCCTGCTGCAGATGCAATTGGCCGCGAGTGCCTGCATCAATGAAAATCATCTAGCCGGCTGACCAAATGCCGAGACGGCATTGGCGTAAAGTAAGTGTCCGACTTGCTTTACCTACGGACGGAGGCTAACGATGAAGTACTGTGGCATCGACTTGCATTCGAACAACTGCCTTGTCGTGGTTATTGATGGCCACGACAAGGTCTTGCTTGAACAGCGCGTTCAAAACGACCTGGCCAGCATCTTGAAGCTGCTTTGCCCCTACAGACGCGAGTTGGCCGGGGTGGTGGTGGAAGCAACCTACAACTGGTACTGGCTGGTCGACGGATTGATGGAAGCTGGTCATGAAGTGAAGCTGGCCAACCCTTCCGCCATCAAGAAATACGACGGGCTCAAACATCGGGGCGATCAAGCCGATGCCCGATATCTGGCACACCTGCTGCGCCTCGGTATTCTTCCCACAGGAGCTGTGCTGCCCAAGGAACTGCGTGCCACACGAGACCTGGCAAGAAAGCGCATGCAGTTAGTGAGGAACCGTACTCTTCATATTCTGGCCGCGGAGAACATCACGGCACGTGAATATGGCAGTCGCATCAGCAGTAATCAAGTTAAGCAACTCGACTCTGAACAGATCGATGGCATGGCGCTTAATGACGATGTGAAGTGCGCGCTGAAAGCCAATGTGGCTATTGTTAAAGCCCTCAACGAACAGATTGAAATGGTCGAGAAGCGCATACATGAGCAGGTTGCATCAAGATCAGAATATCGCTTGCTCAATAGTGTGCCCGGCATTGGCAGGACTCTTGCGCCAGTCATCCTGCTTGAAACCGGACCTATCGAGCGCTTCAAGGAGGTTGGCAACTTCGCTTCCTATGCTCGCTGTGTGAACAGCGAATACACCAGCAACGGCAAGAAGAAAGGTAAAGGCAACATGAAGAACGGTAACAAGTATCTTGCTTGGGCGTTCGTGGAAGCCGCCAATATCGCGCGGCGTTATGACGACCAGGCCAGACGCTTTTATGAACGTAAGAAGGCAAAAACCAACGGGGTAGTGGCGACGAAGGCGCTGGCACACAAACTGGCGCGGGCGTGCTACTACATTCTTAAGGAAGGCAAGCCGTTCGACGGGGCACGCTGCTTTGCATAGGTTATGGCGGCAGGGATGAGCCAGGAAAATTAACTGGTAAAACCATCAATAATGAATGGACTCCCGCGCCGCCACCCAATCGCATTGCGAATCGCCTGCGACATGAGCCATCTTAGGATTGGCGCCGGAAGATCGGCAACCATAGGTAATGTGACGACCCATTGGACATGAAGCGGCACCAACGTTCTTCTGGGGCAGAAGCTCTGCCAAGGCAAAGATAGGTAGCGGCCTATCGACTGCTTGAACCATATGGGTGTTTGGCGCGATTCGTTTGCAGCCAGCATGAGAAGAATCGGGCGCGATATGCAGGGCGAGAGGGAGTAAGAAAATGAAGGAATGGCATCGTCTCAGTTGCCAGGGCATCCCATTCCCTCTTGATTTTAGCCGGCTAATGGGTGTCAATTTTCCCGACCGGCCGGCCGAGGAAACCGGCGAGATGGTCTTCACCCGTCAAGGCCGGGGCATCGTCAAGCGCATCGACGTCGAACACCATACCGACCCGCGCGGCCTGTCTTATCACTGGCTGAAGTTTCACCGCGAGCCGGCGGAGGATGCGCCCGACAGCGAAGCGACCGCGGTCGCTCAGGGAAAAATCGCCATGACGCCGCTGCAGTTCGAACGCACGGCGGAGAGTTTCTTCGCCAACATCGGCGGTTGAATCGGTTGAATCGGTTGAATCGGTTGCACGAAGCAACCGGGCGATGCATCTCGAGCGAGCGGAAGGTTTTGGTCATGCGGCCGTCATAATCTGCCTGTAAGGTAGCGGCGTCGCAACGTCTTGCATACTGGACTTTCATGTCAAGGAAATGGCGCCCGCAACGAGAACCTCATGAAGCGTGATGCCTTTCGCTACGGATCCGATGAGACCGGCCTGATCTGGGGATACCGCTTTGCCGCAGGCAGCAAGCCCACGGCGATCAATGCCGGTGAGGCATTGGCTTGTCTGGGGGAGCCGCAGGATGATGCCGGCTGCGATTTCATCTGGCTGCACTTCAATCTCACCAATACCGCGACGGAAAAGTGGTTTCTTCAGCACGGCATGGTGGCTGATGAATTTTTGCAGTCCCTGCACGAACCTTCGCGTTCCACGCGCATCGGTCTGGCCGAGAACAGCCTGATCGCCGTCGTCAACGATGTGTCCCACCGTTTTTCCTTCGAACCTTCGGATATCTCCACGGTATGGATGAGCGTGGACCGGCGTACCGTCATCAGCGCACGCAGTACGCCGCTGACCTCCATCGAACGTGTACGCCATGCCGTCGAATGCGGCGAGGATTTCCGTTCTTCGGTTGAAATCCTGACGCATCTGCTGCGCGACCAGTCCGATGTCCTCGTCGATATCGTGCGGGAATCGGTGGAGCGCGTCGACAAGGTGGAAGACAGCCTGCTGGCGGGCCGCATTTCGCAGCGGCGCGCCGATCTCGGCACGCTGCGCAGGGTGCTGGTGCGCCTGCGCCGCCTGCTCGCGCCGGAACCGGCCTCCCTGTTCCGTCTGCTGCAGCGACCGCCGTCCTGGATGATGGAGGAAGATGCGCAGGAACTGCGGCAGGCGACGGAAGAGTTCGCGGTCGTGCTGAACGACATGGCATCGCTGCAGGAACGCATCAAGCTGCTGCAGGAAGAGATCGCCGCCGCCGTCAATGAAGAAAACAGCCGCAGCCTGTTCGTGCTGACGATCGTCACCGTGCTGGCGCTGCCGATCAATATCGTTGCAGGCTTGCTGGGAATGAATGTCGGCGGAGTGCCGCTGGCAAACGATCCCTATGGATTCTGGATCATCTTCGGTGTGGTGATCGGCTTCACGGTCGTGGCCGGCTGCATTGCCATCCGCAGGCAGGGAAACGACTAAGCGTTGAATGGGATGGGGTGGTCGGCATACCGCTCCGCTCGCGCGCGGCTCTAGCGGCATGCCTGCCTGCCGTCAGCCATATCGGTTGGCTGTACCGCAGATGCATGCATGATGCCGGGGTTTTGCTACATGACGATGACAAGGCCGGAAATTTTTCGCCCGTAAGATTTTTCATGAACTTGCAGCGCCGCCTGTCTGTTTGACACAGGCTTGTAACTTGCTTCCATTAAGCTTTCCATGCGGGCATTTCGTTTCGCGCGAAGTCCTGGCGAGCAGGTTTCACTAATTGACGAGCAGAATGGCGGCCGTAATGAAAGCAGACAATATCGAAGTGATGGAACGCCTGCGGCGTGACCTGGAAGACAGCTACGATGAAGAATTCGAACTGGAGTTGGACGACCGGATCGAGGATGCCCTGAAGAATGAAGCACCCGACGGAAACGACGCGCGCGAAGAGCGCCGCCATTATTTCCGCGAACTGTTCCGCCTGCAGGGCGAACTGGTCAAGCTGCAGGATTGGGTAGTGTCCACCGGTCACCGCGTGGTCATCGTTTTCGAAGGGCGCGATGCGGCAGGCAAGGGTGGCATCATCAAGCGCATCACGCAGCGTCTCAATCCGCGCGTATGCCGCATCGCCGCGTTGCCGGCGCCCAACGACCGCGAACGCACGCAGTGGTATTTCCAGCGCTATGTCGCTCACCTGCCGGCGGCCGGCGAGATCGTGCTGTTCGACCGCAGCTGGTATAACCGTGCAGGCGTGGAACGGGTCATGGGTTTCTGCGACGATGCCCACTACGAAGAGTTCTTCCGTTCGGCGCCCGAATTCGAACGCATGCTGGTGCGCTCCGGCATCCAGCTGATCAAGTACTGGTTCTCCATTTCGGACGAGGAGCAGGAATCCCGCTTCCTGGGCCGCATCCATGATCCGCTGAAGCAGTGGAAGCTGAGTCCGATGGACCTGGAGTCGCGCCGCCGCTGGGAAGATTACACCCGCGCCAAGGAAATCATGTTCGAGCGCACCCATATTCCGGAAGCGCCATGGTGGGTCGTGCCCGCCGACAACAAGAAAAAGGCACGCCTCAACTGCATCCACCATCTGCTGAGCCAGATCCCCTACGAGGAGATCGAGCATCCGTCCATCTTGCTGCCCGAACGCGAGCGGCATGAAGACTATGCCCGCCGTCCGGTGCCGCATGAAATCTGCGTGCCGCAGATTTATTGATCCCGCATCGCGCTGGCTGCCGACCCTGCAGATACAGTTGAATCTAAAAGGCCGGCAGCCACCTCGTTAGTACCGCTGCGTCATAAACCAGCTCGACCGCAGCATGGACAGATCCTGAGATGTTTGACCAAGCCTGCGATAAGGCCGATCGCAACGACCGAATGGAATCAGAGACATGCCGCAGCAACGCTTGATGTCGGGCGCTGGCATGGAGCGGATCGATATGCGCAGCCAGCGGTTCTGCACACTTCCTTGGGAGTGGCAACATCAACCCGGTACGGTATTGTTTGAAGGCGTCGACTCGATCAGCATGGCCGAACCCTGCCGCCAGATGTTCGAGATATTGTTCGAAAGTATCGCTACTCACGGCCATCTCCTTTTGCACGGAGATGATTTCAGTTTAGGATCTTTTTTGACGCAGTAGTACTAGAACGTCTCAAATGAGGTGCTCATGATACCGACCAGTGCGATCTTTTCCGCTGAATCGGCGACGCCCAGCAATGCATCGGCTCGCCCGATTGCTCCACTGTCAATCTGCCATGCCCATGCCGACAGCTCCGCCTCGCTGCCCTGCCGATCCAGTCCTGCCTTGTACAGATGATCGACGAACTGCTTGCTGTTCATGCCACTGAACGCGGCAATCGCTTCGTCGCTTTGAGTGAAAAGATAGGCAATGTCCCTGAGACCCGCACCGTTCTCGCTGGCGGCGATCCAGTGATTCAGGCCGGCGGCGTCGGCCTTGCGGTCGAACAGGGTGCCGTACATGCGCACCAGGATGGCGACATCGCTGCGATTGAAATCCAGCGTATAGCCATTGGCCTTCTCGCGTGCGATTTTTTCCTCGGAGTTCGCAAACGCATACATCACTGCTGCACGGTCCGCCTTGCCCGACTCAAGCAGGCCAATCCAGTAGTCGCGGCCGCTACTGTCGGCTGCGCGCCCCAGTGAACGCTGGTACAGGCCATCGACAAACTGCGCATCGCTCTGGCGACCGAGAAATGCCTGAGCCTCAGCTGAAATGATGAATTGATGGGCGATGCCGGCCAGCGACATGCCGTTCCCGCTCATCTTTAACCAGTATTCCAGCCCCTGCTGATCCGGGGCCCGGTCGAAGGTCGCATCGTACATGCGGCTAATGATGCCGCGCACGGTCATGTCGGCATCGGTACCCATGAAGTTGAACTTCTCCACGTTGGCCACCGTATCGGTCCCATCGATACCGCCATTGCGATGTGTGACGGTGAATCTGCCGTTTTCCACGCGCATGGTGTAGTCCGACCTGCCCGAGCCGGCCAGGCGAACCGTATCGAGGCCGGTGCCGCCGTCGATGGCATCGTTGCCCGCACCGCCGAAGACCAGGTCGTTGCCCTCGTCGCCAAAGATGCTGTCATTGCCGCCGGCGCTGCCCACCGTATCGTCGCCTCCGCCGCCATGCAGGATGTCGTCATCGGCGCCCAGCATGATGTACTGGCTGCTGCCGTCGCCCCATACGTTCTGCGAACCTTCTCCGCCGGTCACGGATAGCTCGCCGATGATCGCTGCATAGTCGATCCCATTCAATCGGATTTCCGAGCCGCCCGGAAGATTGCGGCCGTCGATCACGAGCGCCGTCATAGCTTGGCCGGGCGCCGATGGCGCTCCGGTTAAAGTCAGCGGCACTTCTGGGGCGGTCGAACTGGACGCTGTGACTGGCACGATGGTCTGCACCAGCATGGGTCCATCCGTCGCCAGGCTTTCCAGGAAGCTGGCGCCTCCGCCGGTCAATGCATTCTGGTCCTGGGAACCCGCGTCGGTATGCGCCCTGATTTCCCGGACAAGGTCTGCCAGCGAGCTGCCCGCGGTTTTCGGCGAGGCGCTTCCCTGCGCTGTCAATCCGAAACCGACAGGAACCTGTGCGGTCAGCATATTCGTGCCGCCGGTTCCGGTCACCAGCGGAATGTCAGCGACGGCGTTGTTGCCCGACTGCTCCTGGCGCGTTGCCTCGACCACGGGTACGATGATTTTCGTCGATATCGTTCCGTCCGAATTGGTGACTTGCACCTTCTGGACGGAAATGCCGTCGATCATGGTCGTGGTCGAGAGGGGCGCGGGCGGCGTGACCGGCGCTGGTTCCCATCCTCCCCCGCCGGAAACAGGCGCCGCCGTGTTGTTTGCGACGGTCGTCGCCGCGAGCGTGGCTGCGTCGTTGCCCGCCGCATCCTGGATGGCGTTGGCATCGTCGCTGTTGCCGGGATCGGTATAGGCGACCGTGACCGCCTGTCCATTCACCACGGCAGAAGCCAGTGTCAACGTAACCGTTTTGGCAGCTGCATTGACGGCCAGGCTATTGACGGCGATGGTGCTGCCGCCGGCCACCACCGCGAAATCACCCGTTGCGGGCGGATTGCTTGCATCCATCGTGACCGCGTCGGTATAGGTCATCACCAGCGTGCTGCCGTTGACCGCCGCACTTTGGAATGCGGGCGCCGACGTATCGAACGTATAAGCCTGACTGTAGACGGTGCCGTCGATGCCGTCGTCGCTGGTGATCCTGACTTGCAGCGTGTTGCTGCTCACAAGAGTCCTGCCCGCCAGGGACCATGATTTCTGGCCGACCGTTGCAGCGGCGGCGGTCCAGCTGCCGCCGTTGTCAAGCGACACATACACAGTCTCGCCCGCAACCAGGTTGGCCGACAAGGTACCGCTGATGGTTTGGGCTGCGGTCTTCGTAATGAAGTCCGTGTCCGAGGCACCGGTATCGGCAGAGAATGCCGCCGTCGCAATCGTCGTGGTTGGAATATGGTTGCTAACGGTGAAGGTGTTGTTGTTGGTGCCGGTCGGCGCTGTGTTCAATGCATTGCCTGCTGCGTCGGTCACATTCTGGCCGACGCTGAAACCGAGGGTCACCGTGCCGTTCAGACTTGCGAGGTTGCCGCCCGACACCGTTACGTCATAGGCGTCTCCGACTGCCGGCGAGACATTCGTCACAGTGCCGGTCGTGCCTGCCACTGTGAAATCCGTAGTATCGATGTTGCTCACAGCGCTATCGAAGGTCACGCGGTACACCAGGCTGTCGGCATTCGTCGTCGCGCCCGAAGGCGTTTGCCGATCGATGGATGTAACACGGGGAGCGACGTTGTCGAGCGTGTATGTGTTGTTGTTCGTACCGGTGGGAGTGGTTACGGCCAAAGCGTTGCCGGCCGTATCCGTGATGTTCTGCCCCGCGGCAAAGCCGAGGGTCACAGTACCGTCAAGGCTCGCCAGATTACCTCCGGACAGCGTGACGTCGTACGCATTTCCGCCGGCGGAGCTTACGCTGGTGACGGACGCAGTACTTCCCGTTACCGAGAAGTCGGCGGCATTGACGTTGCTGACCGCTTCGTTGAAGGTCACGCGATACACCAGGCTGTCCGCATTGGTCGTGGCCGAAGACGGCGTTTGACGAACGATGGACGAGACCCGTGGCGCCAGGGTATCCGCCGTGATGGCCGTAGCGATCACCAAGTCGTCCAGCTGAACTGCAAATACCGAATCCGAGAATTCAAGCGCAAACTCACGGATGTTCTGAAAGGAGCCGGAGTCCGGCTGACCGAGCATAGTCGATGAAACCGACTTGAGTGTTCCGCCGCTGATCGTTCCCAGATCAAGTCTTCCGAGTTCAAGGCTGGCGGAATCGTAACCGACCAGGGATACCCTCGTACTTGTAACGGCTGCTCCAGACGGAAATTTGAATCCGAATTCGAAACCGTCGAGCTTGAAAGTGTCGCCAGCATTGGCCGCGTAGAGTCGGATGCGGTCAACGAAGGCAAGAGCCGGGGTACTCATGCTGCCGGAGAAGGTCAAGGAGCCATCTCCATTTCCAAGTACGCTGACACCTGCGCCGGTCCAATCGGCAGGGGTGGTTCCGATAAAGGCAACTTGAGAGCCGGGCGTGATGATTTGCGCCATCAGGCCCGTATCCGCTCCTGTCCCCGCTGTGCCATCGCTCTTGATGGTCGAAGTTGTGGCAGGGTTATCCGTCTCCGGCGGAGAAATCGTTGCACTGGACGAACCAAAAGTAAAGGTTCCGGTTCGAACGGCAAGCACACCGTGAAAGCCCGTTCGCGCTGCATCAGTCAATGCGAGCTCGGCGGCAATAAGTCCATTTCCGTGTCGCAGATCCCAGCTGCCGCCTTGCTCGGCATTGCCAACCAGGCTTTCCGATGCGGCGACCTGCGCGCCGGTCAACTCCGCGAATCTGGCAACGAAGCGCTCGCCAGCTTCACCTTTTGCGACCTCGCAGCCGTAGAGCAGAATTTCACCGGAATTTTCAAGCGCATGGCGGAAGGCCGGCCAGATATCCTGGTAATGCGCGAGCGATTGCATGTCCACCCTACCTGCACCAAGCCATAGCGTGCCTGGCTGGCCATGGCTGATGATGTGGACCGCTTGCAGCGGCCCGCTTGCTTCGAGTGTCTGCGCGATCTGCAGCAGGCCATCGGAACGTCCGTCCACCAGCACGACTGGTATTCCCGGGCGTACCCCGGTTGCCAGATCCTGAAAGCCGTCGATCCCGGCATCGAGGAAGACGATCTCATTCACTGGTGCAAGGGCATTGATTGAGGAAGTGCTGGAGATTTTCATGGTGTTCGAAGGTGGCAAGAATACAAGGCGGTCGGCAATAGCAATGCAGGCAGCCGAATCATTGCGGACCGCTGCCGTGCGACGGTGTGCACTGGAAGAGCCGGCGATGATGCTCAGGCCGGAAAAGCATTCTGCTCGCGCGGGTGCAGTTCAAATGTTTCCGGACAAGGCGTTGTGAAGCCTCATTGAATGTAGAGCTGCGACATGGATTTCTGTTGAAGTGTTAGACAATCACGTTCGTTCGGGGGAGGGCAGAGCATTGACCGATGACGAATGCAAGCGTTGGCAGCAACACATTCATTCCTGGTGAAAAAGCCCGAATATCCCCGATGGCGACAGGAACGTATTAAAGCGTTTTGAAGGCAAAGGCGTCAATGAAACAGGCGCCAAGGCGATGGAAACTGAAAGATTTTCGGATATGGACCGAAACAACCCGGTTCGCTTGAAAAATTCGGAGGTTTGTGATGCTTACCAGATGAGCTCAAGTTGGGACCCGCTCTTCATCTGGGAGAAATCCCCTCTCCGGCGAGCCGGTTTGCGGCTTGCGGCGCTAATTGTTCGAAGACCCTGGCAGGCAATCGATGTGCGTCGTTTTCTGCCTGGTGCAATGCCAGATGATCCGGTATCGGGCATGTTCAGGCCTGAGCCGTCAACGACAGAAACCTGCCGTGCAAGCAAGCTGCGCGTCACGGAGTAGACCCAATGCGGCGCCGGAAAAGCATGAGCATGCTACCGGCATCGTCATTATGAATCGATGACGGCCTGGCCGGCGTCCGCGGGCATGTCGTAGTTCAGAAAGCCAAGCGTCAGCCTGACCATTTCATCTTCGAATTCACGGCTGCGCAGCAGCGACGGCCGCTCGACCGCGGCAGTCTGAATCGTGCTGGAGATTGCCCTGAACAGGACGAACTGGGCGCTCGGTGCGTGCAAGCGGTGGCTACGCTCGGGATGCGTTCTACAAGCGATGCCGACGATCAGGCCGTAGTAACGCAGCAGCCCCTGGCCCAATTCCGAATCTTCCGCAGCATTGATCATCACCGTGCGAAGAATGCCGCCCAGTCGGGGACGTTCTCCGATGATTTCGATCATGGCGGCGATGAGGCGGCGGGAGTTCGACACCGCATCCGTGGGACTGGCATTCCAGGTCGCGAGGATTTTTCCGGCTACACTCAACATGCGGTCCAGCTCACGAACCGCAAGCGTTTCGAGCAATGCTTCCTTGTTGGAGAAGTACTGGTAAAGTGTTCCGACACCATAGCCGGATATTTCAGCGACCTTTTGCGTCGTCAGCTCCGCAAGCTCGCCATTTTCCAGAATCCGGCAGGCGGCTTCGCACAGATTGTCCAGTGTCTTCTGGCTTCGCTGCTGCGATCCGCTTTTTGCTCTATGCGTGATGTGCGTTCGATCTTTTTGCATGCTGCCCAAGTTCTGTCTAGTCTGGCATCTGCTGGATGCGTGATCAGGTTGAATCCGTCAAGTCTTCCATGAATCTGAACCTGCGGCAATGATCCGGAAAATCCGGCGATACCAATATCCCGATGGTCCTTCAAGCTTCCGCCTGCTACATTTTCCAATTGGAAACAATATTGGTGTTATGATAAACCGCTTGTTGAAGTACCTTCTAAAATAGCAAACATATGTCCTTGATTTAAAAGCCGGTTTCGAGTTGTTATTTTTTCATCGCACTGCGTATGGTTCGAGCGCAAACTATGGAGACAGCGGTTCCCGACATTCAGCACCGTCTGATGGCTGCAAACCTGCCTGCATTACCGCAGGTGCTGGTGCAGCTCGTCAATCATTGCGAGTCGGAAGAGGCCGGCATGGCGGTGCTTGCCGAACTGCTTTCCAGGGATGCCGCGCTTGCCACGAAAGTGCTGCGCGTCGCGGCCAGCCCCGTCTATCGCCGCGGTACGATGGCTCCAAATCTCGAGCAGGCATTGACGGCCATCGGCATCGACATGGTTCGGGTCCTGCTCCTCACCGAATCGGTCCACCAGACCTTTAACGGCTTCGCGGCCTCGCACAGCATTGATCTGCGGCCGTTCTGGGCGCATGCCATTGCCACCGCAATCTCCGCGCGCGCCATCGCCGCCAATCTCGGCTATGCGCAGCTTGAGGAAGCCTATCTGGCCGGACTGCTCCACGATATCGGCCGGCTGGCACTGGTCACCGCCGCACCGAACGAGTATGCGGCCAATTTCCATGCGGACGATGACGAGGCGCTGTGTGCAACGGAAGAACGCACGCTGGAAATCACGCACCCCGAGGCTGGCGCGCTTATCATTGAAGGATTGGCGCTGGACTCCTTCCTCGCCGACAGCATCCGCTATCATCACGAACCGCTGGAACGGTTGCAGACAGCGCATCCCCTGGTGCGCCTGACCGCCCTTGCGGATGCCGTCGCCACCCACGCCGGCACCCCGGAGGGGATCCCGCCGGCGGTGGCGCGCATGGCCGGCTTTACGCAGGAGGAGGCGCGCCAGCACGCGCGGACGCTTGCGGAGCAGATCGCGCATCTGGCGGCCTCGCTGGGCATCGAGGTGCCCAAGGATACGCCTGCGGCATTCGCAGCCCGCCGCACCGGCCCGGCGGCGCCATCGATTCTCGGCGGTGACCGGCTGAATGAAAAGGTGCGTGATCTCATCCTCGTGTCGAAAACGGCGGAGGAGCTTCGCAAGTTCCACGACGTGAACGGATGCAGTCGCGCCATCGTGAAGTCGTCGGTGGTTCTGTTTGGTTTTTCCGACGCCATCGTGCTGTCGGGGGCAGCCGGCGGCACCGTCCTCACGCCTGCGGTGCTGGATGACGGCCGGACGCGACTGTCCGGATTGTCGCTGCCGCTGGACGAAGGCAACATTGCCGGCATGGCGGCGCTGCATGGCATGGCGGTTTTCCATATTCCCCCGCGCGTGGCATCGGTAGTCGAGGACCAGCTGCTTCGTTTTTTCAAGACCGATGCTCTTGTCGCAATGCGTCTTTCTCTCACGCCGGACGAGCCTGTGGTCCTGCTCGGCGCGATGAGTGCAGGGCAGGCGCAGCTTTTGCGGAGCCGGCAGCACCTGCTTGGCGACTTCGGCCGGCAGTCTGGGACCATCCTGAGCAGGACGGCGCAGCATAAGGAGGGAGCCGGCGTGCCGGATGCGGTCCTCGCCAGTGAATTCCAGCTTGCAGCGCGACGTGTTGCGCATGAAGTCAACAACCCGTTGGCGATCATCAAAAACTATCTCGCGTTGTTGGATCGCAAGGCTAATGGCAGGCAGGCGATCGGCGATGATCTATCGGTCGTGGCGGAAGAGATCGACAGGGTGGCGCAAATCATTAACGACTTCGCCCAGGAACACCAGGCGCCGACTGACGACAGCGCCGACGTCAACGGCGCGCTCGCGCACGCCGCCCGCATGTTTTCCGATAGCGGTTCCTTGCATCCGGAGGTACGCATCGCGCATCACGCCTCGCGCGAACCGGTCCGCGCCGCCATCGACTCGCGCGTTCTCAACCAAATTCTGGTCAATCTGGTGAAGAATGCCAACGAAGCGATGGTCAACGGCGGAAGGATCGATCTGCGCAATGCCGGACTGGTTCCGCGCGACGGCGGGCTCTGGGTCGCCGTCAGCGTGGGCGACACCGGCCCCGGCATTCCGGCCGCGTTGCTGCCCCGCCTGTTCTCGCCCATCGTGAGCGCGAAAGACGGCGACAACCGCGGCCTCGGCTTGTCCATCGTGCACGACCTGGTGACCAAGGCGGGAGGGAAGATCAGCTGCCGCAGCAGCAATTCCGGCACGGTGTTCGACATTCTTCTGCCCCCTGTGCCCTTTCATGCAACGCCCGAATCCGGAGAACGCGGATGACAGTACAGAACGCACCGATCTTCGTTCCTGATTTCATTGACCGGAACGACGCGACACCCATTGCACCGATCGTGCCCGTTGCGCCGCGCCTTCTGCTGGTGGACGATGAGCCACGTCTTCTGTCCAGCCTGGCCGCCCTGCTCGACGGCAACGGGTACGAGCTGACCATGACCGGCGGCGGGCACGAAGCCATTGCCATGCTCTCGCGCTTGCATTTCGACCTTGTGCTGCTCGACCTGCGCATGCCGGGCGTGAGCGGTCACGACGTCATGGACTTCATCAACGAGCGCGGCATCGACACCGACGTCATCGTGCTGAGCGGGGACAGCGGCATCGAAGCGGCGATCGGCGCCATCAACCGCCGTGCCTACGGCTACCTGCGCAAGCCCTACCGGCACGATGAGCTGCTTAGCCTTGTGGCCAACGCGCTTGAGCGCCGCCGGCTTGCCGCGGAAAACCGCAACTTCGCCTGGCGGCTGGAATGCTCGGAAAAGCTGTACCGCTTCCTTATCGACAGCTCGCCCGATATCATCTATACCCTCGATTCCGAGGGCCGCTTCACGTACATCAACCGCCGCGTGACCGAACTGATCGGCTTCGACCGCACTGAATTGATTGGCGCCTCCTATACCACCATTGTTCACGACGACGACGTCGAACGCGCGCGTTATGTCTTCAACGAACGCCGCGTCGGGGAGCGCGCCACCCGCAACGTGGAACTGCGGCTGAAATGCGCGGACCCGAAGAGGGTGCGTACTTTCGAAACCTCGCTGCGCACCATCTCGTTCAACTCCATCGGCATGTACCTGAACAATGGCAAGCGAGGCACATCCGAGTACACCGGCACTTACGGCATCGCGCGCGACGTCACCGAGAAGCGCCGCAACGAAGAGGTCATCGCCTACCAGGCCTACCACGACATTCTCACCGACCTGCCGAACCGGGTGCTGTTCTGCGACCGGCTCGAACTGGCCATCGTCCAGGCCCGGCGCAAGAATGAGGAACTGGCACTCATGTTCGTCGACCTCGACCGCTTCAAGACGGTGAACGATTCGCTCGGTCATCTGAAGGGGGACGAACTCCTGAGGCAAGTCGCCGCGCGCCTGAGAGGCTGCATCCGTAAGGGCGATACCCTCGCGCGTATCGGCGGCGACGAATTCGTGGTGCTCATGCCGGAGTTGCGCGATCGATCGTCCGCCTCCGTGGTCGCGCAAAAATTTCTGCTGGTACTCGCCGCGCCGTTCATTCTCGACGGCACCACGCTTCATATTTCTGCCAGCATCGGCATCGCGGTGTTCCCTGAGGATGGCGACAAGATCGACGACCTGATTCGCCACGCGGACATGGCCATGTACAAGGTCAAAGGCGAGGGAAAGAACGGCTTCAGCTTCTATGACCGTACGCTGCTCGACGCCGCGCATGACAAGGTCCTGCTGGAGCAGGACCTGCGGCGCGGCTTCAAGGCCGGCGAACTTGAAATGTATTACCAGCCGCAGATTGATGCCCGCACCGGCGCGGTGGTTGGCGCCGAAGCCGTCATGCGCTGGAATCATCCACAGCGCGGCGTGCTTTCCGCGGGCGAGTTCCTGCCGCTGGCCGAGGAAGTCGGCTTGATGGTGCCGTTCAGCGACTGGATGGTGGACAGCGTTTGCGGCGACCTCCGGCGCCTGCGCGATGAAGGCAGAGAGCCCGTGCGGGTGTCGGTCAACCTGTCGCCGACCTGTCTCATGCGCGACAACTTCTTCGGGACACTGACGAGCGCACTCGAAACGCACGGGATACCGGCCACGCAACTGGAAGTCGAGATCACCGAGAACATATGCATCCGCGATCCCGAGACCGCCATCAAGCATCTGAAGAAGCTGAGCAGCCTTGGCGTGCGTATCGCGATCGACGATTTTGGAACCGGCTACTCCTCGCTGGCCTATCTGCAACGGTTCCCCATCGACACGCTCAAGATCGACCAGGCCTTCATTCGAGAAATCGGACATGATGACGGCCATTTTCCGGTCGTTCTTGCCGTGATTTCCATTGCTCGGGGATTAAAGCTTGATCTGATCGCGGAAGGTGTGGAATCGGAGCTGCAGGCGCGCTATCTCGAACAGGCCGGGTGCGTGATCATGCAGGGCTTCCTGTACCACAAGCCGCTGCCGCTCGAACGGTTTGGTGAATTGCTGCATGCGCGGTCAACCTCAATCACGCGCAGGGTCGGAGCGGCATGACGGAATCCATGGCGACAGCTGGCCGGACCGACATTTCCGCGCAGGGCGGCACGCCGGAAGCGCAGTTCGCGCTCGCGCTCACGTACCTGAACGGGCGCGGCGTGCCGCGCGACGAGAAGCAAGGCGTGGCATGGCTTGAGAAAGCTGCCACGCAGGGTTATGCGGAGGCGCAATTTCATCTCGGCGCACGCCATGCGACCGGTCAAGGCGTTGCGCAAGATGCCGACAAGGCGATCGCCTGGTGCCGCAAATCCGCCGCGCAAGGACACGTCAAGGCCCAATACAACCTTGGCCTGCTGCTGTATGGCCGGAAAGGTGCGGGCGCCCAGCATAAATGGGAAGCCATCGAGTGGTTCGAGAAAGCGGCGAATGGCGGCTACGCCGGCGCGCAGAACAACCTTGGCCTGATCTATGCGAATGGTGTCGATGTGCCGCGCGACTATCCCAGGGCGCTCGACCTGTTCGCCCGGGCCGCGGCGCAGGGCGACGCGGCGGGGCAGAACAATCTTGGCATCATGTACAGCGCCGGCAAAGGCGTTCCGCAGAATCATATGCAGGCCGCCGGCTGGTATGCGAAAGCTGCGGCGCTCGGTCACGCCGCCGCGCAGTACAACCTGGCGAACCTGTATGAAATCGGCAAAGGCGTCGGCCAGAACATCGAAGTGGCAGCCAGGTGGTATCGCAAGGCAGCCGAACAAGGTCACCTGAAAGCGCAGTTTGGCTTGGCGCAAATCTTGGCACGAGGCGACCGCCTGCCCCAGGATATGCCTGACGCCTTGTTCTGGTACCGCAAAGCGGCAGAGCAGGGGCACGCGGAAGCACAATTGCAAGTAGCGAAGATCCTGGACGCAGGTTGCGGCGTCGAACGCGATACCCGGGAAGCGCTGCGCTTCTACGAACTCGCCGCGCGCCAGGAAATCGTGGAAGCCCAGTTCCGTCTCGGCATGTTCTACGACTGCGGCGTCGATGTCGACAAGGACGATGAAACGGCCTTGCAGTGGTACGGCAAGGCCGCCGAACAGGGCCTCGCACGTGCCCAGTATAACTTCGGACTGATGCTTGCCTATGGACACGGGAGTGCAGCCGATCCGGTAAAGGCCTGGCAATGGTTGAACCTCGCTGAAGCGGCCGGGGTACAGCGGGCGGCCCGTCATCGCCGCAATATCGAGATCGGCCTGTCGGGACAGCAACTGGCTGCGGCAAAGCTTGCAGTGGCGGAATGGACGCCAAGAAACAAAAGACAGCGCGACCGCTAGAGCGGTTTCGTGTTGACCGGCTTAGTCGAGGCCGAGGCGGATTGTCTCCGGGACAAGGCGTGGCGACGCGACATGGCGGTGCCATGGCAAGGAGCCACAACGCAGTGCCAGAGGCAATCGGTCCGGGATCGACAAGCAGGTCAACACGAAACCGCTCTAGCCGTTAAATCAGAACGAGTTAAGAAGTTTTTTCTGCTCTTGCAACCATGCTTCCTTCGGCAATTCCATTAATCTTGCCGAATCTGCTCATCGCTTTTCTGCCCTTTCTGCCAAATTCAACCAAGCACCGCTAGTGCTTGTACGGCGGCCTGGCGCGGGCGAAGTTCTTCCATAGCGGCCTAATGTCGGCGCCGCTGCCGTAAATGCTGGCTGTCAGATAGCCGCGTGCAAATGCGGCATCGGCTGCGGCCGAAGGATTGGCGAGCTGCAGTTGCGCAAGCAATTCATCCGCGACGGCGGCATCGTTGAGCCAGCCGAGCTCTTCCTGCATGGCGGAGAGGGCGGAAAGATAGCGCCGCACATGCTGCTTCGGATATAGCGATGCAAAGAACTCGGTCGCATAGCGCGCCTTCTTGGCGGCGATGCGTACGCGATGACGGGATTCCGGCTCATTGTCGTCGAGCGCCTTGCCGCGCTTGAGCAGGCGCTTCTCGCTGCGCTTGAGCATGGATCGGGCGAATGTCGTGGCTGGCTTGTCGAGCCGTCCCGAAGCGCCGTCGTCCAGGCTTTCCCGCCATTGCCTCCCTCCCAGCCATTCGGCAAGCTGCAGCTGGAGGCGGGTGTATGCCAGGGAAGCGACTTCCTCCGATGCAGCAGCACGATGCCTTGAAGCGTTCTCCTGGGCGGCGGCAATCAGTTTGCCGATGTCGGCTTCCTTGGGTGCATGCGCGGCCACGCGTTCCAGCGTGGAACCGGCCAGCACCTGCCAATCCCGCGCGGCGCCGAGACGGCCGGCCAGCTGCTTGAGCTCTTCCTGGATCACGGTCGGAGCTGCGATGATGTCTTCGAACATGTCCAGCGCCGAACGAAGGCGGCGCAGCCCCACGCGCATCTGGTGCACGCTTTCCGAATCGGTGTCGTGCATGACGCGCTGTTCGTTGCCGTGAATCTGGGCCAGACAGTTCGAAACGATGGCAATGAAGGCATCTTCGATGCTCATGCTCTTGCGCAGTTTCAGCTTCTCCGCCTTGACGACCTTGGGCTTGGCGCGAGCAAGCAGCGCGTAGCCGCGCTCGGCCTTGCTGAGCGAGCCGATGCGCATGGGTATCGCATCGAGCAGTTCGAGTGCGAAGCCGAACAGGCGCTGGGGTGAACCGGATTTGATTTCCAGTTCGATTTCCGAGACCGGCTCGCGCTTTTCCCCATGCACGATATGGCCGCGGTCGATGGCCATTTCGACTTCCTCTCCCCCGGGCAGGCGCAGCTGGCGGATGTTGCGTTCGACTTCCAGCGTGAAGATCGGCTGCAGCTTGTCCTGGAGCGCCGGCAGATTGAGAATTTTCAGCGCCGCTTCGCTGGCTTTGGCCATCTGCTTCAGCGACTCGACATCAGGAACGTCCGCGTCGATTTCCGCTTCCCATTCGTCACGCTGATGCAGACCCGACTGCACGCTGCCTCCCGCCTTCAGCGTCTGAAGGCGCTTGCCGCCGGCGTGCCGCACGCGCAGGCCCATGCCGTTGCTCATCAGGTCGTAGGCGGGCGTATCGAAATACACATCCCTTTGCATTTGCGCAGCAGGCTTGCCTACGGTCACGCGGTCAATCAGCTGCAGGTCCTCAAGCTTGCCAAGCTGGCCTTCATCGATCAGAAGCTTCAGTTCTTTTTCCATCGGGCGCCTTTTTTGCGATTTTTCTCAATTATCGAATGAATGCGGCTTTTCAATGCTGACTTACGCCAAGCCTGCTGGAGCTGCGGCAGACTTGGACGCATGGTTTTGCCGGTCGGAAAATGCCTTGGAACAAGCTGCAGGCCACAGCATTCGGCTCAGCTAGGCCGGTCGGGAGTGCGAATGAATTCAACCGGTTCGCGCGAGACCGGCAGCGCAATCAGGTGGGAGGGATGCGTCACGGCGTAATTGCAGACCCGAGGCCCGGACGGGATTCTTTCGCTGTACTCGATGATGATCCGGCTTTCCTTGCGGTAGACGCGCTGGATGCGGACCGCATGGCAGCCGTTCGGGCGTTCGCCGGTAAAGACGCCGGCGATCATCTCTTCGCTGAAATCGATGCGCGGCAGCGGAAAGGGATGGTAGCGGTTGCCCTTGTGTTCAGCCCAGAGTCGCGACCACGTGCGCTGGTCGCGTACTGTAACCAGCATCTCGGCCGTCACGCCGGAATAGATGTCCGAATCGACGGTCTCCCAAGCGACGGGCCCATCGCTGCGAAAGCCGAGGCTGGCGCAAGCACCCAGCAGTAAGGTTGCGGCCAGCACAGGCAATTGGATGACCCCTCGATGGTTCGCCAGAAATTCCAGGGGTTTCCAATTCATGACAGGCCGCTCCGTTTCCATTGACAAGGAATGCATCCGTTTGAGGACGTTGGTTGCCGAAGATTTCATCGAGTCGATCCTCTTATACCAATCCCAAGGCATAACATGCCATGAGACCGCGTCTTTTTCCGCCTGCCCGCGTTGCGCTCGTCATCCATAGCTCCGCTATGGATTCCTCCCGCGCCTTGCCAGTCGAAAAAATCCATCGGTCTCATCTGTCACGTTATGCCTTGGGATTGGTATTAATAGGCTTGTCATATTTCTTCACGACAATACGGGCATTCAAAACAACAAGAGCAATATCCCACACGCATGACTATTCGACAACGCATTACCCTGCTGGTCGTTTTGATGTGTGCCGCCATTTGCGGCATCGGCGGCTATGCCTTTCTGCAATCCCGGCAGGGCGAGACGCAAGTCAGGCTGGTGACCGAAGGCGTGGTGCCCAGCGCGCTCGCATCCGCCGACCTGGTCTCCCGCCTGAAGGACGTGCAGCTTGCCACCATTGTTCTGGTCAGCGCACCCGACAAGCTGATGATGGAACAGGGGAAGGAAAAACTGGTGTCTTCCCAGAAGCAGTTGCGTGAAGCAATCGAGCAGCAGGTCGGGCAAGCCGCGGGCAGCCGCCAGAAGGGCCTGATGGAACAGGTGGAAGAAAGCCTGGACAATTATTTTTTCGCAATCGAGGAAACCATCCGCTTCAGGGAGTCCGGCAAGAATGAGCTGGCACAGGCCAGCCTGTTCGGCAACGTCGTGCAGTACCAGGGAGAACTTGAGCAGATCGTCGACACCCTGCGCATTGAAAAGAACCGCGACAAGGATGAAGCGATCACCGCACTCAACGACAATCTCGCAACCACCACCACAACGCTTTCAGTGGTGACGCTGCTGGCGGCTATGGTCCTCTCGGCAGTCGGCATGCTGCTTTACCGCCGAATCACCGGCCCCATCAGCAGGATGCAGGCCATGATGAGTGAAATCGCCTCGAATCAGGACTTCACCCGCCGGGTGCCGGTGCAGACCATGGACGAGATCGGCCGTTCCATCGTTGCCTTCAACGGCATGATCGAGAAGATCGAGGAAAGCTCGGCGCAGGTCAGGCAGAAAACCGCCGACATCCAGGCCATGCTGGAGAACATGCCTCAGGGCATTCTGACCGTGGTCGAGGGTGTACGCGTGCATCCCGAGTACTCGGCCTACCTGGAAATCATCCTCGAAACCGACGACATCATCGGCCGCAACCTGATGGATCTCCTGTTTTCCGGCACCAACCTGGGTCCGGACGCATTGGACCAGATCGATGCGGCGGTGCGCGCCAGCATCGGCGAAGACGTCATGAACTTCGAATTCAACCAGCATCTGCTGGTAGGCGAGATCGAAAAGACCATGGCCGACGGCCGCATCAAGATCCTCGACCTCAGCTGGTCGCCGATTACCGACGCCTCCGACACCACGGTGCGCCTGATGCTGTGCGTGCGCGATGTGACCGAACTGCGCAAGCTGGCCGCCGAAGCCGGCGAACAGAAGCGCAGACTGGAAATCATCGGCGAAGTGCTGGCGGTGAGCCAGGAGAAGTTCCATGAATTCATCGCAGGCTCGATGAAGTTCGTCACCGAGAACGAAGTCATCATCCGCGAACATCCGGAACTGCATGCCGAAGCGGTGGCACAGCTGTTCCGCAACATGCATACCATCAAGGGCAATGCACGGACTTACGGCCTGAACCACCTGACGAACCTCGTGCATCTCGCCGAGCAGACCTACGACGAACTGCGCAAGCCGCGGCCCAAGCTGGCATGGGACCAGAGCATGGTGCTGCAGGAGCTGTTCAAGGTGCGGGACATGGTTGAACTGTATGCCGACATCAACGAATTCAGCCTTGGCCGCAAGGGACCCGGCCTGCATGCAGGCGCCGGACGCTATCTGATGGTCGACCAGGAGCATGTCTTGGAAAGCCTGCATCGTCTGGAAAACGTCAATACTGCGAATTTGCATGAACTGCTGTCGGCGCATGAAACAGTACGCAGGAATCTGCGCCTGCTCGGCACCGAAACCCTGGCCGAAACTCTCGGCAACGTGCTCGACTCGCTGCCCTCGTTGGCGCGAGAACTTGAAAAGGAAGCGCCGGCCGTGCACATCGTGGACAACGGCTACCGGGTTCGTACCGAGGCCGGCAGCGTGCTGAAGAACGTGTTCATGCACCTGATCCGCAATGCGATGGACCATGGACTCGAAGTCGCGGAAGTGCGCCGCCTCCAGGGCAAGCCGCCTGCCGGCACCATCGAAATCAAGGCAGAAGTGTCCGGCGGCATGCTGAGGCTGGAACTCGGCGATGACGGCCGCGGCCTTGCGCTGTCGCGCATTCGGAGAATCGCGGTCGAGAAAGGTCTGGTTCACCAAAATGCCGTGTTGAGCGATGAAGAGACCGCTCATCTGATCTTCAAGCCCGGCTTCTCCACGGCGGCGCAGGTTACCGAAGTGTCCGGGCGCGGGGTCGGCATGGATGCGGTGCAGGACTTCGTGCGGCGTGAGCATGGCAGCATCGACATCCGGTTCTGCGATGACAGGGTCGGCGCCGATTACCGCCAGTTCCGCACGATCGTGATGCTGCCTGCAAATATGGCCGTCTCGGGCGAACCCGCCGCAACGGTGGAGGGCGGAGCCCGCCAGCATGCCATTGCAACTGCGGCCGGAGCGCAATTGGGAAATCAATCGGGAAACGAACAGCACGCCGGCAAGCCTCAGGCTAACCCGGCGCAGAAGGAAGCGGTGTGATCGAGCAATATATGACAGGCGCAATTGCCGGAGGCATCCTCGCCGGCATGCTGGCAGCCGCAAGGCTGAGGAAGGCACGCAAGCAGGCAGAAGCGGTACTGCAGCAGGCGGGAGAAGACAGTCTTGCCGTACTGGCGCAGGCAGAGGCTCGGCATGCCGCCTTGCTGTCCGGACAGGAACGGGCACGGGAGACGCTCCAAGCTGAAATCGAACGGCTGCAGGACCAGGTCGGAAAGCAGGCGCACCGCATCGGCGAACAGCAGACTGCGCTGCGCGAAGCCGCCGAACGCCAGCACGGCTGGAGCGCCGAGGCATCGCGCATTGCCTCCGAGGCCGCACGGCTCAAGGGACTGGCGGCCACCTTCGAACGCTGGCACGAGCAGATGGATTCGCTGATGGCGCAGAACCAGGACATGCACGCCAAGAACCAGGAACTGGCCTCCATCGTCAAGCATGTGGTGATCGTCTCGCTGAATGCGTCGATCGAGGCTTCCCGTGCCGGACAGGCGGGAAGGGGCTTTGCCGTGGTGGCGCATGAAGTCAGGTCGCTGGCGCTGCGCACGGAGGGATTGTCGCGCGATTACAGCAACAGCCTGCATCGCAACGACATGACGACGACGGCAACCTTCCAGGACATCCAGGCAGGCGGCAAGATGCTCATGGCTTCGCTCAGCAGCATCGAGGCCAGTGCGGGGCAGTTGCAGCACAAGCTGGAATGGGCGGCCGCATGATCAGCGAGCAGACCAGGCAAAGCCTGGATGGAATCTTTACCAGGGCGGTGCGTTCGCGGCTGGCGCTGCACGCCGGCGATACCTGCGATGTCAGGCTACTGTCCCACGCTGCCGGCCAGGAACCGGAAAGCCGGAACATGGTGGTGCTGACGATCTCCTCGCTGCATTTTCGCCTGCTGATCATGTTTCATGTCGACGAGACGCCGGACACCCAGGCTTACTTTACCGGCGGCGTCGAAGGCAGGCAGTTCCGCGAAGTGCTCTATGAAACGGCCAACCTGTGCTGCGGTGCCATTAACCAGGAACTGCTCAAGCATTTTCCCGACCTTGGCATGTCGACGCCGTTCACGCTGGACAGCCGCTGCGCCTTGTTCCTGCGTGAACTCGATCCCGGCTTTACCGCGCGCTATGCGGTTGTCATCAATGACACGCTGCACCTGTCGGCGACGCTCTGCCTGTGCGACTACGGCACCATGGATTTTGCATGGGAAGGCAGCGAGGCGGAAGAAGTCTCCGGCGAACTCGAATTGTTTTAACCGATGAATTGAAGAAGGAATAATAAAATGGCAAAGGTTCTCGTTGTAGATGATTCAAGCACCGTGCGCGACGAAGTCGCCGGCTTCCTGAAGAAGAACGGACTGGAAGTCGCCACCGCCATCGACGGCAAGGATGGCTTGTCAAAGGTAAAGGCCTACCCCGGCGTCCGCCTGGTGGTCTGCGATGTCAACATGCCCAATATGGACGGCCTGACCATGGTGGAAAAGGTTCGCAATGAACTGGGCAACAAGAGCGTCAACATCGTGATGCTGACCACGGAAAGCAGCCCGGCGATGAAGGAGCGCGGCAAGGCGGCCGGCGTGAAGGGCTGGATCGTGAAGCCGTTCAAGGGCGAGGCGGTGCTGGATACCTTCCGCAAGCTGGCAAGCTGAAGCGCGAAGCAAGCTTATGACGCAGTAAGGCGGCATCGCAATGCAAGCCGATGCCGCCTTACCGCGATATACGGTTCGCCGAACCGATCGAGCCGACCTGCCTGCAAGTGCATGGGCCGACTGCAGCGCTGCCTGCAGCTTTTACTTCAGTCTTTCACGTCCGCTTTATCATCCGTTGCAGGACGAGTAGCACCTACGCATGCTTCAAGCGCCCCTTTCGCTTCCAGATAGTTTGCCCGATGCAAGAGGCAGCTCGCTTCGCGCTGCTTCAATTCTTCTTCCGCCAGTCCCGGAATCGTCAGCGCGGTAAGGCAGGCTGCATATTCCTGCATCGCCTGCCACATTGCCGCCGTCAGCAGTTCGACACCGGGCATTCCGGACGGAAGCTTGTCTCCATGTTTTCCAGGAAATGCCGCAGCGGGTTGAAGTGTCGCCGCGGCATCCTGCTTGATTAACTTCATTTGCATACTTTGTAACGCTGGTAATGATTCAATGCGACTCAACGCAAATTCTTTGCGCCTGCGACGGCATGTAACGACGCGCATAGCGGCTGTCGAGATTCGACAAAGGCAAGAGCACGAGCAGATCGGCGCAATGGAAGTCGGCATCCCATGCCGGCTCGCCGCAGACCCATGCGCCGCTGCGGAGATAACCCTTGAGCAGTGGCGGCAGCATGCCCTCGGCGAGCCGTCTTTCTTGCTGCATCGGTTGCATCTGCCGAGACTTCTGCATGGGGAAGGGAAGATGTGGATGTACCCGGTATTCCGTCGGCGCGTAGTGCCGGCTGGCGGCCAGCTGCTGATACACCGCCGTCGCATTCGTGCCGCCGTCGGTCAGGCTGATGCTGGCGCAGCCGATCAGGTACTCGCAGTGATGGCGACGCATGTACTCCGCAAGGCCGGCCCAGAGCAGCATGATGACGGCACCGGAGCGATACCCCGGATGAATGCAGGCGCGCCCCGCCTCCACCATCCTGCCGCGCAGGTGTTGCAGTCGGTCGAGCTCGAACTCACTTTCGCAATACAGCCGGCCGATCCGGTTCGCTCCTGCAGGACGCAGCACGCGATAGGTACCGACCACCTGCAGGTTCGAAGCATCACGCACGATCAGATGATCGCAGTACGGATCGAACTCGTCCTGATCAAGCCGGCTCGGATTCACGAGTGTACGCAGTCCCGCATCTTCGATGAAAACCCGGTAGCGCAGGCGCTGCACCTCCTTCACTTCTTCCGGAGTGCTGGCGATGCTCAATGAGAGGCCGGGCGTTTTTGTGCCGGGAGCGTCAAGCGTATTCAGTTGCTGCATCGGATGTCCTTTCACTGGAACAACACCAGACTAAACACCGAA
This sequence comes from Noviherbaspirillum malthae, assembly GCF_015352985.1. GTDB lineage: Bacteria > Pseudomonadota > Gammaproteobacteria > Burkholderiales > Burkholderiaceae_D > Noviherbaspirillum > Noviherbaspirillum malthae. The sequence goes on from NZ_JACYXF010000070.1 coordinate 25,436, forward strand.
TGCTTCACTCGTATTACGGACCTGTGTCAGTTTCGTGACCGCGCAAAGTTGTCATATTCGGGCCGGCCTAGACTGTGAATTTGGCATGCTGCATCGGCAAGATGCACAGATGGAGAACGGCTTCATGCGCGCAACGGTCCTGCAGGAAATGGAGATATTGGAAAACATCATCGAACGAGGCCGCGCCGCGCTGTCGGTTCGTACCGTGTGTTCCGTCGACAGCGACGGCAAATGCCTGCCCGTCTACGGCATTGCACTCGGCTCCGACCGTCCCGACGTGCCGGTGGTGGGCTTCTTCGGCGGCGTTCACGGACTGGAGAACATCGGCACGCAGGTCGTGCTTGCCTATCTGAACAGCCTCGTGGAGCGCCTGAAATGGGATGCGACGCTGCATGAGCAGCTTGCATCCGTGCGCTTGGTATTCATGCCGCTGGTCAATCCGGGCGGCATGGCGCGGCGCACACGCAGCAATCCGCGCGGCGTCGACCTGATGCGCAACGCGCCTGTGCAATCCGAACAGAAGGTGCCTTTCCTCTTGGGCGGCCAGCGTATCAGCCGGCATCTGCCCTGGTATCGCGGCGATGCCGTAATGGAAGCAGAAAGCGAAGCGATGTGCCGCTTCGTCAATGACGAGTTCTTCGGACGCCGTTTCAGCATCGCGCTTGATTGCCATTCCGGCTTCGGTTCGCGCGACCGCATCTGGTTTCCGTGTGCCTGCAGCAAGACGCCGATTCCGCACCTGCCGGAACTCTCGGCCCTGCATGAACTGTTTTGCCGCAGCTACCCGCATCATGATTACCTCTTCGAACCGCAAAGCAGGCAATACATGACGCACGGCGACCTGTGGGACCATCTCTACCTGCAGGCTCAGCACCGGCATGCGGAACAGGTTTTCCTGCCCCTTACGCTGGAAATGGGATCATGGCGCTGGATCAGGAAATATCCAATGCAGCTCTTCAGCAAGGCAGGATTTTTCAACCCTTTTCCCGTTCACAGGCTGCAGCGGGTTTTGCGGCGCCATCTTGTCTGGCTAGAGTTTCTGACGTTGGCCGCGCGCGGATGGCAGCAGTGGCTGCCGGTCGGCGCCGCACGCGATACTTTTGACGCACGCGCACGGACGCAATGGTATGGCGGATACGATGGAGCCGGCGCGTGAGCAGTTGGGTTTTCCTACGCGGATTGATACGCGAAAGCCGGCATTGGGGAGATTTTCCATCTGCTTTCCAGCGACGTTTTTCCGACGCGCAGATCTTCACGCCCGATCTTCCGGGCAACGGTGTATTGAACGACATGCCCAGTCCATTGACGATCGATGCCATGGTCGACCATGCCAGAACGTGGCTCGCAGCCCGGGAGCATCGTCGACCGGTGTATCTGCTTGGCCTGTCGATGGGCGGCATGCTTGCCGTGCGCTTGGCGCAGCGCTATCCGGCGGAGCTTGCAGGATGTGTGCTGATCAACAGCAGCCTTCGGAACTTCAGCCCGTTCTACCATCGGCTGCAGTGGCGCAGTTACGGAACGCTGCTGCGCATCCTGATGAGCCGGAACGATGCCGTGGCAAGCGAACAGTTGGTATGGGAAATGACGAGCAGCAGGCGGCCGATTGAACCGGAGATATTAAGGCAGTGGATCGCCTGCCGGCGTGCGCGGCCGGTGAGCATGATCAACGCCGTGCGCAAAGTGATTGCAGCAAGCCGGTGCAGGGCAGGGGACCGTGCGCCCAAGGTGCCGTTGCTGGTACTGGCCTTGGATCATGATCGGCTGGTGTCGCCCAACTGTTCAAGACGTATCGCGGAAGCATGGAATGCTCGGTTGTGCATGCATCCCCATGCGGGGCATGATCTTGCGCTTGATGATGGGGAGTGGATTGCGGAAACGACAGGGAATTGGGTAGAGGGATTAGGGAACGATAATTTCCTGATTGAGGTCGGTGTGCCGACCAATTATCCGTAGGCGCGTTATATCGACATGCCCCCAATGTGTAAAAAGTTAAATCATAAGAGTCCATTATTGATGTCTGCTCGTCTTTTCCTTATTTACTTTTACGAGATCCCTAGACTCTTTATCCAATCTTCATGGTATCGCCGTTGTTCCTCAACCGTACCAATCTGATCGGGTGTCGCCTCACCAAAAATATCAACAATGTCTTGGCGCCGCGCCTGCAAGCCGTGTTTCGTAACATATATTTTTCGTCCCATCGCCATTTGCATCATCATTTGAGACGGGTAGGCGTCCCGACGAGCCACATTGCAAAGTAAAAACCATCCATGTTTCTCAAGTTCAAGGCGTAACTTTAACAAAGCATCAAATAAGGTAGTGCCTGTTTCAGTTAGATTGCCGATTTCCTTACTCGATATGTTGACTTCTGCCAGTCTTGACAATGTATAGCTTAATTTTCCTATGAGTTGTCCATGAACCTTATTTAAAATATTAATCAAAATGATTTCCATGTTGACTCAATTTTAATAAAGCGAATTTTTCACAAAATTTCTGCAAAACTGAAACAAGCGTCATACGTTAAAGAGATCGACTAAAGATCAGTTTTCCTTGCCAACCATTTGGCTCTAGCTGCATTAAGACTTTCCTGATTTGCTCCTCCCGCGTAATCTGGATCTTTAGATTGAACAGGGTCGTCTTCCCATCCGCAGTTCTCACATATTTCGTAGCTTCCTGGCTCGTCTATAGTTCGATAGCCACAGCAAGGGCAAGGGTGAAACACATTATCAATATGGCTCATTGTCTGCTCCAGTAACCGATTCCATCCTTCGGTCTAAACATAGTTTTCGGCGCACCATTTGCTCCTTTTACTAAGAACGTATTCGTACTCTGATCATAAATCAAGGTATCTTTGTCGCGCATCTTGACGAGCGCGTTCGTGGGCGGGTTGTTCACATAAGAATGAGCAGCATCGACGTACTGTTTGGAATTATGCAGTTCTGGAAATTCATCTTTGTGTTTGTTCCAGTGGCCGTAGGCATTTTCAACTGGAGACAGTTTTTTGGTGGAGGACCAAATGGGAGCCGTTTTTGCTGTTGGGCAGACACAGCTAAGACCGAGTGGATCAATCCAGCTAACTGGATTAGCCGCATACTGATACAGGTTGATCCCGCCCAGCAGCTCGATCGGATCCTGCCCGACAAACCGCCCGCAGTCCGGATCGAAATACCGGAACCGATTGTAATGCAGCCCCGTCTCGGCATCATGGTACTGCCCCTGGAACCGCAGCGGCTGCATTTCCTCGAAGGCCGCTTGCCGCGCCCATTCTTCGCTTTCTTCAAACCCCTGCGGCATCTCCACCCGCAGCACATTCCCCCACGCCCGGTAGCTCGCCGCCCAGCGCAATTGCCCCTGCTCATCCGTCATCTCCCTCGGCGTACCCAGATGATCGGTATGGATGTGCAGTACCTGTGCTTGCTGTTTGGCTTGTTCGGCCTCATCGTCGGGCTTGCATATCCGGCTCACCTGCGTAATCGGCACGAACGATTCCGGCTGGTACAGATACGTCCTCGCATAGCTGCCCCGCACCTCTTCCAGCAGCCGGTTGCCATCCCATACGAAGTGCGTGATACCGAACGCATCCTGCTTGTACAGCCGCCGCCCGAACGGGTCGTAGCCGTAGGTCACCGTCTGTGTCGTCGGTGTATCCGTATGCGCCTGCCGAGTCGTAGTGGCCCTGACCAGCTGATGCTCGCCGTTCCACTGCAGCGCCATCCCGGTATGCCGGCCGATCTTCTTGCAGGTCAAGTCGCCGTGCACATCGTAGGCATAGCGCTTGTCCTCGAACACGGTGACGCGGTTGTGCTCGATGCGTCCGCCCTGATCCGGCAGCGTCTCGTCCAGCAGGTTGTGCGCCGGGTCGAAGGCGAATCGTTCCTGCACGTTCGGATGCACCGCCGACAGGATGCGGCCGAGCGCATCGTAGTGGTAGGCGGTACGGCCCAGACGGGCGTCGTCGATGGCAATCAGCTCGCCGGTCCGGTCATAGTCGTAGCGTCTTGCAATGAGCCTGTTGTCGACTTCCGGCTTGTCCAGTGCCTGCCATGCGCGGCGCTGCCGGGCCAAATTGCCGCCGACCTGCTGACCGCTCAGCCGGCCCAGCTTGTCGTACTGGAACAGGCTGTGCAGGGCGCCCTGGCTGCGCCCGACCTCGCGGTGCAGCCCGTCGCGCTCGATGTCGCAGATGACCTGTCCGTCGAGGTTGATCTGGTGCAGGTGGCCAGAGCCGTAGAACAGCTGGTTGAGCCTGCGGCCGTCGGGCAATCTGGTCTGGATGCGGTTGCCCAGCGCATCGTAGGCATGCGCGATGCGGCTGGCATGATGGCGGCCGGTGACCGTCTCGCCGATCAGCTGGCCGACGGCGTCGTATTCCAGTTCCACCTCGGCCTGCGCATTGCCGGCCTGCACCAGGCGGCCCAGCTTGTCGTAGCGGTAGCGGGTGCGCAGCTGCTCGGCCATCGCCGGACCGGTGATGCGCGAGACCAGCTTTTCCACCAGCCGGCCGGCGGCATCGCGCTCGTAGCGGGTATCGATGCGGGCATCGGCATGGCGCTGCCGGCTTGCACCGGCCGGGCTGCCGTGTTCTTCCCTGGCAATCGGCAAGCCGGCGGCGTCATAGCGGTAGCGGGTCAGCCGGCCGTCGAAGCCGATTTCCTCGTGCAGGCGATCGAGTGCATCGTAGGCAAACGCATACACCGCGCCGTTCTCGTTGACCAGCCGCGCCAGCCGCCTTGCCTTGTCGTAGCGGTATTGCAGCGTGTGGCCCAGCGCATCGGTGCGGGTTTGCGGCAGGCCGTCGGCTTCCAGCGCATAGGCGGTGCGGCGGCCGGCGGCATCAATGTGCGCCACCAGGCGCCCGGCGCAGTCGTACTCGAGCCGTTCCTCGCTGCCATCGGGATGGACGGTGGCAATCAATCGGCCTGCGGCGTCATGGCGGTATGACGTGGTTTGGCCGAGGGCATCGGTGACGCCGGTCAGCTGGCTGAAGGCATCGTAGATGTAGCGGGTAATCTGGCCGGAACAGTCGGTATGGCGGATGACCTGGCCGGCATCGTTGTAGACAAGCTGGCGGCTGCGGCCGGCGGCATCGGTGATGACGGTCGGCAAGCCGTGCGCACCATAACGGTAGGCGGTACGCTGGCCCAGCGCATCGGTGATGCTGGCAATGTTCCCCAGCTCGTCATGGCGAAAGGCGGCGATGCCGCCCATGGCATCGGTAATCAGTGCCGGCTTGCCGTGCTGCGGGTCGTAGGCGATTTTCGTCGTTGCGCCGTCGGGCTGCTCGATGGCGATGAGGCGGCCGCGGGCATCATGCCGGTAGCGGCTGGTCCTTCCTGCCGCATCGGTCACCGCCACCGGATGGCCGTGCCGGTTATGCGTGATGGAGCTTGTGCCGCCAGCCGCATCGGTCTGGCCGGTCAGGCGCTGCTTGCTGTCGTAGCGATAAGACTGCGTCCTGCCGAGCTGGTCGGTGACGCGGGTTTCGCCGGGCAGATAGCTGAATGCGAGTTCATGGCCGGCATTGGTCCAGTGCCGAACCACCTTGCCGCCCGGATGATCTTCGCTGTAGGCATACTCGGCCACCAGAGCGCCCGGCGTCGCATGGCGCACCAGCATGTGGTTGCGGTAGGCA
>NZ_JACYXF010000071.1 GCF_015352985.1 Noviherbaspirillum malthae
TGCTCGAATCCTTGGTCCTGGGCCATCGACAGGGTCTGCTGCTTCATCTTCATTCGTACGGGGAGAGATCAATAGCACCTATAACGCTTGGCAACAAATCTCGTTTACTTTTGCAGCGTAGCCTTAATACCACTTAATGAATGCGAGAATTAACAGCATGATTAAATCCCGTGCCCCATGCTATGGGTCGGCACGTCATGCAGGCATGTGAATGAAGCGGCTTTGATCTGGTAGCGATTGCCTTTTCTGAATTAAGCCGCGAGCGAGCGGAATTCAGTTCAGATCATTGTTGAATCGGGATTTTATTGTCGATACGTCCTGAAGAATCATGTCCGTTTAGGTCAACGCCAACGTAATTCGATCAAAATACGTCTATGGCTTACCAGCGTTTTTGACAGTTATCTTAGTTACTTGCAGCAAGCGTAGTCTTTAACCATGCAGCAAACAATTCAATATTGCACCATGAATATTGATTCCGGCGTAAATCGAACGATGGTTTTATAAGAAACGATGATAAGAAGAATAAAAAATTACGATTAGAAGATTCTTATTTTCATCCGTATAGTCCCGCTTGCCCGTTGGCTGACATTGAACAGCAACGTTCGGCGATATGAAAGGTGCGTTGGCGTGCCCAGCGCAAGGCGGTGTAACGGCATGATCGCGGTCGTCGCGATAGCCGCGAAGGCAGCAAGTGCTCCTCATGTAATCAGTTGCGATACAGGTGCAAACAGTTTTTCCGGTTGTCTCCAGGGGTCCCAGCCCCTTTCGCCCACCCCCGCGGTGGGCTTTTTTTTGATTTGTCCCTTTCAGGCGATGCTTTGCAAGGATTGCGAGCGATGATGGGCCATGGCGCGAAAGCGCTCAAGACGCCAGTGATCGGTGCGGCCATTTGAACAGATACTGAGGGCGCCAAGGTGAATACGCAAAGAAGGGTAACGCCGTCAATGGAACTCATGGGCGGATCAAGACACTTATACCGAATTGGCCGCGACGAACGGCCGCCGCATGCAGGCGTCGTGCACCGTCTGCTGTCGATATGGATGGCAGCATAGGACACGGCGTTAAAGATTGCCTTGCATCCGGTGCTGCGCAAACGATGAAGAATAGGGTGGTTCGTTGTATGAGAAGAATGCTGACAGGCGTCCGGCGCCGAACTGTCATGCTTGGTCTGCTGGGCGCTGCGCTTGCCGGCATCGTTGTGTTTGCTCATGATCGGATCAAGCAGAATGCGCTGCGGCATATCGAGCGGACGCTGGATAGCCGCAACGATGTCGCGAAGCTGTATTTCCTCGACAGGCTGGGCAAATATGAAGTCCTGCCCGAAACCCTGGCGAGTTCGGCTGCGGTACGCGCCGCATTGCAAGAGCCGGGGCCTGCAAGTCGGCACGAAGCCAACCTGGCGTTGTCGGAAATAGCCGGCGGCATAGGCGTCGACAGGATCTGGATCATGGACATGGAGGGCCAGGTCATCGCCGACAGCAGATGGAAGTCGCTCGACGCCATCATCGGCAGGAATGTCGCCTTTCGTCTCTATTTTCAGGATGCCGCCGCAGGGCGCATGGGCCGTTTCGTCGGCGTCGGATCGACCAGCCGGACCCTCGGCTATTTCCTGTCCCGTCCCGTCATCATCGATCACGCGATACGCGGCGTCGTGGCGGTGCGTATCTCTCAGCCGTTCAAGGATTTCGAGGCCTTGTTGTGGAAAGACTGGGAAGCGCGGGAAAGACTCACCTTGCTTGCCGATGCCAACGGCATCCTGCTGATGAGCGGTATACGGGCATGGACATTCCGAAGCATTGGCGTGCCCGAGCCGGACCGGCTGGCCGGCTTACGCAGGAGCCTGCAATATGGCGACCAGGAATTCCCTTCTCTAGCCATGAACCCGGGCAGGACGATTGCACCCGGCATGCGCTTCGTCGAGTTCGCCGAGCTGCCGGGAAAAACCTTTATTCAGAAGGCTTACGACATGCATGAGATCGGCGGCCGAGGTTACCTCCATGCCGATGCGGAAGACTACTGGCCTACCGTCGCTGTGCAGACCGGACTGGTCGCGCTGGCGGCGGCGGCCTTGTTTCTGGCCGCCTGCTTCCTTGCCGAGCGCTGGAGGCTGCAGGCGAAACTTGTAGAAGCCGCCATACGCGATCCGCTTACCGGGCTCCATACCCGTCTGTATATGCAGGAATGGCTGCACGACGCAATCAATGCACATGCCAGGCATGAAGAGCGAGGGTTCTCGCTTCTGCTTTTCGACATCGACCACTTCAAGTCGATCAACGATACTTACGGGCATGCAGCCGGCGATGATGTCCTGCGCGGCGTTGCGCGACTGATCAACAGCTGCGTGCGTACCGAGGATCTTGCAGTCCGTTACGGCGGGGAAGAAATCGCGGTTTTCGTGCGCCTCGCCGAACCGGGGGAAGTGATCCAGCTGGGATGGCGCATTCGAGATCATGTCGCGCAGTCCGGCATCATGACTTCCCATGGACTGATCAAGGTCACCATCAGCGGCGGTATTGCCGCTCATGCGGTCGGCGAGACGGCAGCCGAACTCTTCGAACGGGCGGACAAGAAGCTGTACGAGGCAAAGAGGGCCGGCAGGAACAGGGTATGTTCGCAGTGGGAGCCTGAGGGCTCCGGGATGCGGCCTTAGTCAGGCTTCATGGGAATCGCCCTCGAATCCGCTGTCGTCGAATCCGCTGCTGTCGCTCAGCGACTCATCCAGTGAGGAAGCGCCGGCTTCGTCCGCCAGCGATTGATACTGGTTGTCCGTCGAGCCGACATTGTTCAGCTCGTTGGCGCTGTCGGCTGCGGGCGTCTTTTCCGCCAGCGCCTGGGACTGAGCGTCGCCATGGTTGTGATTGCCCAGCAGATTGCCGATGCCGTGGAAGAGGAAGGCACCTCCTGCGACGCCGGCTGCAGTCGCTGCCATGGTGCCCAGCATGCTGCCTCCGCCGCCGAGAAAGCTTGATCCCCGTCCCGGCATGGCCCCCATGGCGGGACCGCTCCACTGACCTTGCCCTTGCCCGGTGCTGCCGAGCGGGCGGCCGGTCACCGAGGTTTCCACCGGACGCTGGGACGGCGCAGATGCCGGCGCATGGTTTCCCCAGGCGTTCGCGTCGAGAAAACTGCGGCCGGGTGAAGCCGGCGCGCTCTGGCTGGCCTGAGACTGCAGCTGGCTGATCTGCTCCTTGGCGGCGTTGAGCGCCTGCTCGAGAATCATGGTGCGCTGGATCAGCAGATAGGCGGCATCGGGCTGCCGGGCAACGGCTTGCGCAATCATGCGGTCGGCCTCGGGATCCTTGTTGATGCCCTGGATTTGCGTAAGCTGCGACAGGAGCTGCTGCAGTGCCTGGCTTTCTTCGGGTGTCATGGTGTGCCTCGATGGTGAAAGTCTGTCTGTCCTGTTCGAACGGGCGCAAGCCCTCAGGGGTTTCTGCGCCGCATCCTGCGGACGGCGAAGTAGATGATGAGCGCAAGCAGGCCGACAGGCAGGAAGGTCCGAAAGACGCCTGCCGTTTGCCGCTCGGCTTCCGGCGCTGCCTGCGCCGCGGCAGGTGCATTCTCATAGTCGCCAGAGGCGCCGCTGCTGTCACTCGCGCTGCCGCCGCCGCCTGTACCGTCCGCCTGCCGTTCGGGCTGGTTCGCGGCATTGCCGTCGCGCGACATCAGCGAACCGAGCCCCAGGCCAAGGAGGGCGCCGCCCAGCATGCCGCCCCATGGACTGGCTGCCTGCCGCGGCAGGGTTTGCGTCGGAGGCGGCGGGGAAGGTGCTCGCTGCGGTGTCTGCGGAACGGTTTGCGGGCCGGCGATGCGGTCATCAGGTCTGATCTGGCGGTTTGCGGCAGGCGGTGACTGCTGCGGCCCGCGAGGTTGAACGGAGCGGGCAGCAGGAGGTGCACTCTTCTTGACGCCTTGTACCTGGCGACCGGTGGAGCGGCCTCCGCCCATCCGTTTCGCCTCCGATTCGGGAACGGCGACGGACAGTACCAGCAGCGGCAGGACAAACTTGACGATGGTATTCGGCATGGCGTTCTTGACGGCAAGGGCAGGCGGGATGCCTGCTTACCTGGTTGGATTACCATCCCGCGCATAGGTTTCGGGCCGGCTTGGTGTTCAGCATGCCGCCATGCCCCAATGCCCCGATGTGCGCTTCAGGTACGCGCGCCTTGCTGCAGTGAGGCCATGTCGATGACGAAGCGGTATTTCACATCGCTCTTCAGCATGCGCTCGTAGGCCTCGTTGATCTGCTGGATCGGAATGGTTTCGATATCCGACACGATGCCGTGCTCGGCGCAGAAATCTAGCATTTCCTGAGTCTCGGCGATGCCCCCGATGAGGGAGCCCGCCAGATGACGGCGTTTCATGATCAGGTTGAAGACCTGCGGCGAGGGATGCGGATGCGACGGCGCGCCCACCAGCGTCATGGTGCCTTCGCGTTTGAGCAGGACGAGAAAGGCATCCAGGTCGTGGGCGGCCGCAACGGTATTGAGAATGAAGTCGAAGGAGTTGGCATGTGCGGCCATCTCTTCGGCATTCTTCGATACCACCACCTCGTCCGCGCCGAGCCGGCGCGCGTCTTCCCGCTTGTCGGGCGAGGTGGTGAACAGCACGACATGGGCGCCGAGCGCATGCGCCAGCTTGATGCCCATATGCCCGAGTCCGCCCAGGCCGACGATTCCCACCTTCTGCCCCTTGCCGACCTTCCAGTGGCGCAGCGGCGACCAGGTGGTAATGCCGGCGCACAGCAGGGGCGCCGCCGCTGCGGGATCGAGCTTGTCGGAAATGCGCAGGACGAATTTTTCCGTAACCACGATATTGCTTGCGTACCCGCCATAAGTCATGCCGCCCGAATGCATTTCCTCGCCGTTGTAGGTGCCGACGAAGCCGTTCTCGCAGTATTGTTCCAAGCCCTCCGCACAGCTTTCGCAGTGCTGGCAGGAATCGACCATGCAACCCACGCCGGCAAGGTCGCCGACCTTGAAGCGGGTGACTTCGTTGCCGACCGCGGTGACGCGGCCGATGATTTCATGACCCGGCACGACCGGGTAGACGGTGTTGTTCCATTCATTGCGGGCGGTGTGCAGGTCGGAATGGCAGACACCGCAGTAGAGGATGTCGATCTGCACGTCTTTCGGCCCGGGCTCCCGGCGTTCGAAATTGAGCAGGCTTAGCGGTTCGCTGGCGCTGGTCGCACCGTATCCCATGGACTTGAGCATGTTGCCTCCTGGCGAATTGGCGCCGCATTGCGGCAGAGTGAATCCGGGATGGACTCATTGCGGCCGGCAGCGTTCCCGCTGACGGCTGCTTCGCCTTCGCCCGGCAATCCGATCAGGAGTGCATGTCCTCGCCGCCGCGATAGCGGGGCAGGTAGAGGTGCACCGTCGTTCCCTTGCCCGGCTCTGTGTCAATGCCGATGGCGCCGCCGGACTGCTGAACGAAACCGTAGATCATCGACAGGCCCAGGCCGGTTCCCTTGCCGGGCGGCTTGGTCGTGAAGAAGGGATCGAACGCGCGTTCGACAACGTCCGGCGGCATGCCGGTGCCGGTATCGGACACGCTGATCCGTACATAATCGCCGGGCGCAAGCTTCGCTACCGTCGTGCCGTGCGCATCCGCTCCCGTCATGTTGCGCATGGTCACCGAAATCGTGCCGCCCTGTGACATGGCATCGCGTGCATTGATCGCCAGGTTGAGCAAGGCATTTTCCAGCTGGTGGGCATCGCAGAACGTCGTCCACAGCGCGTCATCGGCGATCATCTCCACGCGGACCGAAGAGCCCACTGCCTGTTCGATCAGTTCCCTGACGCTTTCCACCAGTTTGCTGACATCGAGCGGCGTCGCTTTCAGATCCTGCTTGCGCGCGAATGACAGAAGCCGCTGGGTGAGATTCGCGGCGCGTTCCGTGGCGCGGGAAGCAGTGCCGACATAGCGCTCCAGTTCCCTTACATTGCCTTGTTCCAGACGCAGGCGCAGCATGTCGTGGCTGCTGACAATGCTCGACAGCAGGTTGTTGAAGTCATGGGCAATCCCGCCGGTGAGCTGCCCCAGCGCTTCCATTTTCTGGCTCTGGAGCAGCTGCTCGTGAGTACGCTTGAGCTCTTCGGTGCGCTCTGCAACCCGCTCTTCCAGCGTATCGTTCATGCTGCGCAGCGCGGCTTCCATGTTCTTGCGCTTGCTGATGTCGCTGAAGAACAGTGCCAGTCCGTCGCTCGAGGGATAAATGCGGATATGCACCCAGAGCGGGCCTTGCGGACCGACGCCGATATCCTTCTCGAGGGACATGGATATTCTCTCCTGCATTGCGCGTCGGTAAGACTGGCCAGACAGAGAGTCGTAGGCGTCCGGCCATACGTCCCAGATTTTCCGACCTGTGACTTCTTCAGCGTTTTTTCCGGTCAGGCGCAGGCCTTCCGCATTGATGCGCAGGATGGTGAAGTCCCGGTCGAGCAGCAGGAAGCCTTCGCCCATCGCTTCCAGGATGTCGCTGCTGCGATCGCGTTCCTGCAGCCATGCGCCTTCGAAGGCCTTGCGCGCGATCTGCTCGCTGCGCTCGAGCAGCAGGCGGCGCAATTCCTTTGCGGCATCGAGATCGACGCTTTCCCAGCGCTTCGAATAGCCGCGCACGGATTCCTGCCAGAGTTCGAAGGATTGGCGGGGATGCAGCCGTCCGCTGGCCGGAAGATCGATGGGCTTGTAGGGGTTGCCGGCCCAGTTGCGGGCCTCGACGACCTCGCTGCGCAGCGCAAGCAGGTAATCGCCGTGCTCGCTGAGCCGGCAGTAAACGGCACCGCTTGCGGAGCGGGCAGCCGACGCCAGGCCGGCGTTCAGAACCGACATATTGCGGCTGTAGGCAAGGCCGCCGCGCAATTCCTTTTCGAGCGATTCGCGTACCAGTTCATAAGCGGCCGGCGGCACGGTAGCGCCCAGCTCGAATACCTGGCCGTTCAGACGAATGACGAGGGAGTCGGCATCGACCGCATGCAACATGGATGAAGCTGCGGTATGTATGGCTTCGGGAAAGTCGGTGCTGTCGGCAAAAATGTCCTGCACGCGCTTGAGCTCGCGTCGGCGCATCTCGCCTTTTTCCATTTGTTCGCTGCGCGCAATGCTGGCGACCGCATAGGACGCTACTTCGCCCAGCACCTTGCAATGCTGCCTCGCCTGAAGGGAAACTAGTGCAGGCGTCTTGTTATGGCAAGTCACCATGCCCCAGAGCCGGTCGCCGCACATGATCGAAACGGTCAGCGATGCGCGGACATCCATGTTCCCCAGATATTCCAGATGGACCGGGGCGACGTTGCGCAGCATGCAGTAGGTCATGTCGAGCCGGGTACTGCCGCCGGTCTGCACATGGGGCAGTACCGGAACCGGCGCATAGGCGACGTCGGGAATCATCCGCAGGCGGTTCAGCGAGAACAGCTTGCGCGCCGGTACCGGTATGTCGCTTGCCGGAAAGTGGTGGCCGAGGAAAGAATGGGTATAACGTTCATTGCGCTCCTCGGCAATGACGACGCCGTGCCAGTCTTCGTCGAAGCGGTAGACGATCACGCGGTCGAATCCGGTGACGCGGCGCATCTCCCTGGCCAGCAGCTGGGCCAGTTCGACATGGCTGCTGCAACCGTGAATGGCGGGGAACGGCAATTCTCCGATCAGGCCCGGATGCCGGGTCTGGCTCGAAGTGTCCTCCTGCTCGGCTTCGAATTCCGCAATCAGCATCGTTCCGGTGCTGTTGTAGTACATGTGGCAGGTGCGGTCGCTTTCGGACGGCCTGACAAGCATGGGCGAAATCGAATGCAGCTCGCCGTTGTGCAATGCTTCGACAAGCTGCCCGAAAGGTTCCTCGCCAATGAGGTCGCGAAGCGAGCGGCCGATGGCGTCGCTTGCCGCAATGCCGAGCAGGTGTTCAAGATTTCCACTGGCCCGCGTGACACGCAGGTCAGGCATCTCCATGGCGAGCAGCGCGCCGAAAGGCTGGATCAGTTCGGGATCGTGGATGGATTCCTTGTCACAGACGCTCAGGTCTAGCGGGGGAGACATTTGCATGATGCAGCTTATCTTTCCTGTTCACATTCTTCGCCTGCCGCACCGGCGGCAGCTGACTATTGGTTTTCTGACACTGCCGACAGCAATTTGCTCCCGCGCTTCAAGCAGACACATGCTGCCCTGAAATAATGCAACAGCTTTGGTGCAGGTGTGCACCATTCATGTGCATTGAGACAGCTAAAATCCAAGCCGCATGCGTAGCGCTCCTCATCAGCCGGAAAAAGCCGCAACCATGCCATAGATGGCTGGTATGCATATTGCGTCATGGCAATCATTTTCGGTTTCCGAGGCGCTATGCGGCACTATCTATCCCGCCTGATCGGCCGGCTTACGGTGAGCCGCAAGCTCGCCTTGATCTACTTTCTCGATTTGACAGCCGTCATTTTCGTATCAGGCATCCTGATCCGCGAAAAATTCATTGCAATCAACTTCGCCGAAAAAGAAGTTGCCGGGAATCAGTATATCGGAGTGGTACGGCAGGCGCTGTTCCTTAATCCTCTCGTCGCTGCGCCAACGCCGCTTGCGGCGGTGGCGCCTGGCAGCAATCCGCTGGATGGGGTGCCGGAAAAGCTGGAACGCGCCGAACGGGAATTCGGCCTCGACATGGACACTGCCGAGCTTGCCGGTGCAATGGTGCACGCAGTGCGCAATGCCGCATCCGCGAAGGCATCGGGCAGGCAATCCGCAAACGCAGAGGCGCCTGCGATGCTGGCGGCGGGACGTGCTTTGCTCACACGCATCGGCAACCAGTCCAACCTGATTCTCGACCCCGATCTCGACAGCTATTACACGATGTCGCTGGTGGTGCTGCGGTTTCCCGAACTGCTGGAAGTCCTCAACGCCATGCATCGGCTGATCCAGCGCGAACCCGCCGAGTCCAGCCGGGAGCGGCAGCGCTGGCTCACCGAACTGCTGATTCTTTCGGGCCGGCTCGATGCCATCGTCAAGGGAGTCGATACCGATTACAGCGAGGCGTTCGCCGCCAGCACGCCGGACCTCAGGCAGAATCTCAATGAATCGCAAGCGGCGCTCGCCGTTTCGCTCAATCTTTACCGGTCGATCAGCCGCAGCATCATCGACGCCGGGCCTGGAAACCGGACGCGTGACGACCCGGCGCATGCCTACGGTACCGCCATATCGAATCTGCAATCGGCATGGGCCGACGCGCAGGCAGAGCTGCACCGCCTGCTCACGACGCGCATCAAGCACGAGTTCCGCCGCATGTGGACGCACCTGGGCACCGCCGGACTGCTGTTGCTGGTCATTCTCTCGGTGGTGTATTACGTGGCCCGCCAGATCGCCTTGCCGCTGGGCCGTGTCGCCCATGTGGCGGAAAACGTGCGCCGGTCCGGCGACTACACGCTGCGCGCGGTATGGCACAGCGAGGACGAGATCGGCCGTCTGGTCGGCGGCTTCAACAGCATGCTCGAACAGCTCAATCGCCAGCGCATCGAGCAGCAGGAACTGGTGGCCCGGGCGCGCGCCTCCGAGGCTCAGCGCGAACTGGTGGACAGCGTACCCATTCCGCTGCTGGTGACCGCCATTCCTCATCACCAGGTATTGCATGCCAATCACGCGGCCCAGAGCTGGCTGAACGGGCGCGACACGGATCCATGGAAATCCGGCATGGAGCCCGAAGCGCGCATCCGCTTCTTCCAGGCGCTCAGCGATGTGGGCAGGGTCGATGAATTCGAGGTGCGCTGGCTGGGCGGCGGCCATGCGAGCTGGGCGCTGGTGTCGGCCCGCCGGGTGGAGTACCAGGGGCTGCCCGCGGTGCTGAGCACCTTTACCCCGATCGGCCAGATCAAGTCGCTCGAGTCGCGGCTCGAGTTGTGGGCGAAAGTGTTTTCGGCCTCATCGGAAGGCATTCTCGTGATGAATGCCGACGGCGTCGTGATTTCCGCGAATGCCGCCTTCTGCCGCAGCACGTCGTATGGTTTGCCCGACCTGCTCGGCAAGCGCCCGGGCTTCCTTCTCGCCGAACGCAACGACAGGAAGCTGTCCAACGACATCTATCAGACGGCCGTCGTTACCGGTTCCTGGCAGGGCGAGGTATGGATCACCGGCAAGAAGGAACGGACCTACCCCGCCTGGCTGGTCGTCAATGCGGTCAGGGACGGCAACGGCGAGATCACGCATTTCATTGCCATCTCCCTCGACATCAGCGACCGGAAGGAGAGCGAACAGCATATCCACTTCCTTGCGCATCATGATGCGCTGACCTCGTTGCCCAACCGGCTCCTGTTCGAGGAACGGCTCACGCTCTCGATACAGCAGGCCAGGCGAAACAACGGCAAGCTGGGCATCCTGTTCATCGATCTCGACCGCTTCAAGAATATCAACGACTCGCTCGGCCACCATGTTGGCGACGGGTTGCTGCGCTCGGTTGCCGACAGGCTGATCAAGGTGGTGAGGGAGGGCGATACGGTCAGCCGTCTCGGCGGCGATGAATTCGTGATCATCCTGAATGAAGTCGGAAATGCAGAGGAAATCGGCAGGATCATCGAGCGCAGGCTGATTCCGATGATCACCGCGCCGCATCGGATCGAAGGCGCGGAACTCTACATTTCCTGCAGCGTCGGCGTCTCGGTCTATCCCGACGACGGCGGCGATATCGCGGAACTCATGCGCAATGCCGATTCGGCGATGTACGAAGCGAAAAACCAGGGCCGCAACAATGCGCAATTCTTCACGCAGGCGCTCAATGACAGGATCGTGCAGCACCTGCACCTGGAAAGCGAACTGCGCCATGCGGTGGAGCGCGACGAACTCATCCTGCACTACCAGCCCAGGATCGACGCCAGAAGCGGCGGCGTGGCTGGCGTTGAATGCCTGCTGCGCTGGAAGCATTCCGGAGAAGGCATGATGCAGCCGGCGCAGTTCATTCCCATTGCCGAGGAAAGCGGGCTGATCGTGCCCATTGGCGCCTGGGTCATCCAGCAGGCCTGCCGCCAGCATCTCGCCTGGCGCGAGCAGGGCATGGGCGAAATACCGGTATCGGTCAATCTCTCGGCAGTACAGCTGAGGGACGGCAACCTGCTGCCAGTCCTGCGGGCGGCGCTGGCCACCTATCCGGTCAATGCCCGCCATATCGAACTGGAGCTGACCGAGTCCATCCTGATGGAAAACGTGCAAGCGACCATCGAGACACTGGAAGCGATCAAGGCGCTCGGCTTTTCCCTTTCGGTCGACGATTTCGGCACCGGCTACTCCAGCCTCAATTACCTGTACCGCTTCCCGATCGACAAGCTGAAGATCGATCGCTCCTTCATCAGGAGCATGCATCATGCTCCGCACAGCCTGACGGTGACCAGAGCCATCATCGGCCTCGGCCACACCCTGGGCTTGAAAGTGGTGGCCGAAGGCGTGGAAAAGGAATCCGATGTCCAACTTCTCCAGGCGGCGGAATGCGACGAACTGCAGGGGTTCTACTATTGCCGTCCCAAGCCTGCGGAAGATATCGGCGCATGGCTGAAACAGTGGCGAGCCTCCGCGGCCGCTAGTGAGGAGGAAATCCCCGCCGCATCATGAGCCGACGACTGCTCGGGTAAAATTCTTGCATGAACGTACTCGATGACTTTGCCGATAATGATATTGCAAAACAGCAATTGGCCATCTTCCGGCGTGCTGCCAGAATGCTGTCCTCATCGCTGGACTTCGAACAGACCCTCGGCAACGTCATCCAGTCATGTCTTCCCGCCCTCGGCGATTTCGGTTTCTTCGATGTCGTGCTCGACAACGGCGTACGGCGCACCGTCCGTGCGCATCTCGATCCGGAGACCGAAGCTGTTCTGCGACCGACGCAGTGGGTGCGCCAGACCCGCACCGACATGAACCTGTGCGCATTATCGAGCGGCGAACCCGCGCTGCATGCCGGTATCGACGATGCCTGGTACCGCAGCGTGGCAGTCAATGAGGAACATCTCGCTCTGATGAGTGGGCTGGCCTTCCGCTCCATGCTGTCGGTGCCGATGCGGTTCGGAAATGAACTGGTGGGTTCGCTCACGCTCTTCATGGGCCGGTCGGGCCGGCGCCATTCTCCGGCCGACCTGGAATTTGCGGCGGAGCTGGCCGCGCTGGCGGCACCGGTGGTTGTCAATGTGCGGCTCCTGGCCGATGATCTCGGCCGGCGCCACCGCATTGAAGAGCGCCTGCGCCTGCTGGACGCGGTCGGCGAGGCGACCCGCAGCGCCGGCGATCCAAAAACCGTCATGGAAGTCACGACGCGCATGATCGGCGAGCAGATGCGAGTGACGCGCTGTGCCTATGCCGACCTGGAACCGGATAACGACGCCTTCACCATCCGCAACGACTGGACGAAGCCCGGAGCCGTCTCGACGGCGGGCACCTATTCCCTGAATCTGTTCGGTCCACGTGCCGCCGGCGACATGCGGCAAGGCCGCACGCTGGTCGTGCATGATGTCGACGCCGAGCTGGCGCCGGAAGAGGGCGCCGACATGTTCAATGCCATCGGCATCAAGGCCATCATCTGCTGTCCTTTGGTGAAGGAGGGCCGGCTGGTGGCGATGATGGCGGTGCATGACGAGCTGCCGCGGCAATGGAGCCGCGACGAAGTCGCATTGATGGAAGATGTCGTCGAGCGCTGCTGGGCGCATATCGAGCGCGTGCGGTCGATGGAAGAGCTGCGCGTGAGCGAATCCCATCTTTCCTCGCTGTTCGAACAGTCTGCCGTCGGCATCGTGGAGACGGATACCGCCGGCAAGCTGGTCAAGGCCAACGGCCGGTTCTGCGAGCTCTTGGGCCGAAGCCGCGAGTCCATCCTGGGCCGCCATCCGAGGGAATTCACCCATCCGGAAGACGTCTCGCGCAACCTGCTGCTTTTCGACCGCCTGGTCGCTACCGGCGAGCCGTTCGAACTGGAGAAGCGCTATGTCCGGCCCGACGGCACGGGGCTGTGGTGCAGCGTGTCAGCCAGCCTGATCCATGCCACCATGCGCGGGCAGCCCGATCTCGTCATGGCGGTGGTACTGGACATCACCGAACGCAGGCGGGTCGAGGAAGCCTTGCGCCAGTCGGACCGGCGCAAGGACGAGTTTCTTGCCATGCTGGCGCACGAACTGCGCAATCCGCTGGCGCCGATCGCCTCCGCCGCCGAACTGCTGCGCCTTGCGCGGACGGATGCAGAGCGAGTCAAGCGTACCAGCGAGGTGATCTCCCGCCAGGTCGAGCACATCACCGGCCTGGTCGACGACCTGCTCGATGTGTCGCGCGTGACTCGCGGCCTGATCTCGCTCGACCGGACGACGCTGAACCTGGCAGACATCATTGCCGATGCGGTCGAGCAGGTCGGACCCCTGATCGAATCGCGCAGGCATCACCTTGAACTGCAAGTTCCGGATGCTCCGGTCCATGTGCTGGGCGACAACAAGCGTCTGGTCCAGGTGCTGACCAACTTGCTTAACAATGCGGCGAAATACACGCCGGAAGGCGGCCATATCATCCTTGGCATGGAGACCGCAGGCGCCGAGGTCGCGGTCTGGGTACAGGACAACGGCATCGGCATGTCGCCGGAACTGAGAGAGCGCGCATTCGAGCTGTTCGCGCAGGCCGAGCGCAGTTCAGACCGCGCCCAGGGCGGACTCGGCATCGGTCTGGCATTGGTAAAGAGCCTGGTGGATCTGCATGGCGGCAGCATCGGCGCGGAAAGCGAGGGATTGGGTTGGGGCAGCCGGTTCACTGTTCTCCTGCCGCGCGTTGAGGTCGATGGTGGAGCGCATCGTACGGCCGGTGCCACCGCCGCAGCTGCAGCCGCCAAGCGTCTGCGCGTGCTTGTCGTCGATGACAATGTGGATGCCGCCGCCATGCTCGGCATGTTCATCGAGAACATGGGCCATGACGTGTACATCTGCGACCGGCCGGAGACCGGACTCGAGTACGCGCGGCAGGCGATGCCGGAAGTCTGTTTCATCGACATCGGCCTGCCGGGAATGGACGGGTACGAAATGGCGCGCCGCCTGCGCCGCATGCCTCTGAATGACGGGACGCTGCTCGTCGCCCTGACCGGCTACGGACAGCCGCAGGACCGGGACGCGGCGCGCCAGGCCGGCTTTGATCATCACTTCGTCAAGCCGATGGACATGCGCCAGCTTTCCGCGCTGCTGGCCGATATTGCAGCCGCTCAAGGCAAGAGCGCCGCAGCCTGAGGGTTCTTTCCTTGTCTTATACCAATCTCAAGCCAAGCCAAGCCATGAGATCGCGTCTTTTCCTGCCTGCCAGCGTTGCGGTCGTCATCCATAGCCCCGCTATGGACTCCTGATGACTCCTGATCTGCAACCTTGGCCCTGCCAGGCTAAAACATCCATCAAACTCATTCGGCATGTCATGACTCGGGATTGGTATTACTCCCGGTTCCTGATACCGAGGTCGAAGGACAGCCGCTCCGTTTCGAACGAAGGCATCCTGCCCAGCACGACGGACAGCGTCTGCCTGCATTGCCGGTAGACGCTGTAGGCAGCGGAAGGATCGTTCTGTGCGCAGGCGCAGCGCATCAGTCCGCGATAGCTGGCTTCGCCGAGCGGCTCCGCCTTGAGCGCGCTGGCATACAGCTGCCGGGCCAGTGCCCACTCGCCAAGCTTTTCCAGGCGCATGCCCAGCTGGGTGACGGCACTGAGGAATCGCGTGCGCAGGGCATCGCGCGTCGGCATCATCCAGCTTTCATCATCGCCGTCGCAGAATGCACCGCGGTACAGGTCGAGCAGGTCGTGCGAGCGCTGCCTGATGACGTCTGCAAGGGCCGTGGGAGACAGTTTCTCGATGTGCCCGCACAGCGTGCCGAGCGCATCGACATCAGTCCAGACGCTGTCGGCGGCCAGCAGCACGCTGCCTCTGCGCACCAGCACGGCACCGTCATGGCCGAGCAGCTTGCGCAGGCGGTGCACTGTCACATGCAGTGCCGCCTTCGGATCGGCGGCTTCCGGCCACAATCGCCGCGCAAGCAAGGTTTGCGGGGCTCCGTCCGGACCGGCGACGAGCAGTGCCTTGAGCAGGGCCATCGGCCGCTGCTGGGCCTTGCCGGTAGAGTTCCTCGCCTCTCCCTGCACCTTGAGTTCAAGCCGGCCGAGTGCTTTTACCTTCACCGGCCAGGGCCATTCCGCATTGCTTCGATCGGCGGGAGGCAGGCGGTGAAGCAGAATCAGTTTGCGCACGAAATCGGGTTCGATGCGTTCGCGCATTGCGAGCGACATCAGCGGGCTGGAGATGCGCGGAAAGGTGGCGATATACAGATCCAGCGACAATCCTTCACGCATCTGCGAGGCGAGCAGCGTCTGCAGGCAGGCTGATGCCTCCATCGTTTCATCGTGCGCCAAGTGGCGGTATGCCGACAGCATCAGGCAGGCATCGTTCGCGATTTTCTTGTCGCGGCCGTACGCATGGCTGAGCGCATCGGCAGCCCAGCGCGATGCGCCGTCCCAGTCCGCCGCATGGCTTGCGCAAAACGCCACCAGCAGCTTGAGCTGGTAGCGTATCGACGGCAGCATGTCGCCGGCGGCATGCGCTTCCTCGGCGGTCCGGCGCGCCTTGCCCTCATCGCCGCAGTGGAGCAGGTTCAACGCTTCCAGCAGCTTGAAATAGGCCACTTCCAGCTTGCGCTGGGGATTCATCAGCGCCCGTAACTGATCCAGCGTCGCCTGCGCTGCGGCAAGATCACGTCCGGCCAGCTGCTGCAAGCCGACGCGGAACTGCACGTGAAAGCGCAGATGCTGGACGCTGTCTTCGGATACCAGTCTGTGCATCCTTTCGATCATCCGCTCGGCAGCCTCGCGGTCGCCGTCGAGCTGGTGGCGGTGGATCGCTGCACGCGCCCAGGAAATTTTGTTCACCGAGGCGACCGCATCGCTGTCGGTCAGGTGGTCCAGCATCACGATCAGATTCCTTGCCGCGGCGATATCGCACCAGTTGAGGCAATGCAAGGCAATGGTTCCCGCAGCCAGCTGCTCGTTGCCGTTGGTGCAGCCGGGCAGGAGGTCGAGCACGTCGTGCAGGGTGTGCTCGAAATCCCGAGATTCAAGGTCGGTCAGGAACAGGCCGAGCAGGATGCGCGAACGTATCAGCAGCTCTTTCTCGACGGACATGTCAAGCGGCTCCAGCGAGTGCAGGCGGTCCAGCATGGTCTGCGTCAGTCTGCGCAAGGGGGAAAAGTCGTTCCATTCGCAATACTGGCAGTCGACGATGGCTGCCATCGACTGCAAGGCCGAAGCGGTGTCGCCGCTTGCCATGAACGCTTGTTCGGCACGGCGCAGCGACTGCCGCGCCTGCGCGGGATGGCTCTGGATGAGCGAAATGCCGTGCCAGTGGCATAGCCATGGTACGGCGTCCATCGTGGCCGGCGGCAGCTGCCGGGTCCACTCCCGCCATGCTTCGGCCTGAGAGCCCGTGCACATGCGTGCCGCATTGCGGAGAAGCAGGTTGGCCATCGCGGTGTGATCGCCTGCCTCGTGCAGCAGGCCAAGCGCCGCGTTCAACTCCCCCTTGGCTTCCAGCCGGTGAGCAGCCTGCCGCAGCAGTCTTGCATAGGCTTCGAGGCCGAGCTGCTGGCGCGCGCGGTGCTGGAGGAATTCCAGGAAATACGGATGAAATTCATAAAGCGCCGGTTGCGTGCCTGTCCTGGCAATGAACCAGCGGCTGTCGCACATGCGGTGAATCAGATCAATGGCTGCGCCCTGGTCCGGTTCATGCCGCGCATCATGCGCGTCTTCCGGAGGCAGGCAGGCGAGTTTCAGCAGCAGGTCCTGCGCCCGCGCGCTCAGGCGGTCCATGACCTCCCCGGCGAAGTAATGAAAGATGGCCTTGCGGCCGGCAGCAAGCAAGTCATCCGGGTGGCGGTCCGCTGCCGCCCGGGAAATCGCTTCGCGCAGCATGACGATGCCGGCAGCCCAGCCTTCCGCCTTGTCGAGCATCGCATGGCAGGCGGGATCAAGCGCAGCCTTGTGTCCGAGCAGGGCTTGCACCTCTTCGCCATCGAAACGCAGTTCGTCCCAATCGATCACCTTCAGCAGTCCGTTCGCCGCCATCCGCGAAAGCCGGGCCGGCAGCATGTGCCTGCTGAGAGCCAGCACGGTCAGTCCAAAGGGAATTTCACTGAAGGCGATTTCCAGCAGATGGCCGGCGTGGTCCCAATCGAATTCATGCAGGTTGTCGAACACGATGACCGATCCCGGGGGAAGCGTGCTGTAGAACCTGCGGAAAAAGCGGCGCGCGTGACTGGCGGTCTCCGCCTCGGCAGGATCGACAGGCAGCGGCTCGAGGGCGAAGGCGGCTTGGGCCGCATGCCCGAGATAGTGAAACAGCGTGGCCGGGTCGGAATCCTGATGATCGATCTGGTACCAGAGATGCGGCAATTGATGAACATCGACATAGCTGGCCGCCAGGGTGGTCTTGCCCGCGCCGGGCGGCGAACTGATCCAGACCACAGCATTGTCGCGGCACGCCTGGTGCAGGCGATTAAAGAGGCGCGGCCGCCGGCAGGCATGGTGGACCCTGGGCCGCGAGAACTTTGCGTAGGTCGACCGGGCGGACGGCTCCATGCCACCCGGGTGCAGGCTTGGAGGCAGGGCGGGGGCAGTCGATCCTACATTCCGATTGGCAACAGGAACTGACACTTTCAGCTCGCTTCATGCGCGCATGGCGCTCTCGACGGTAAATGGGGCAGACCAAGCGGAAGATTATATAGAGCGCATGTGAGCCGCAGTTTGCTCATTATCGATGTGTGTATGAATCAGACAAAAATTCTCATCGGCCGGCATTTGTTTACGGATGCAGCCGGCGCACTTACGGATCGCTTACGGATGCTGCACAGGCAGTGTTGCTTATCCGACGGCATTGCGAAATATCAGACTTTTCCGGACCCCGGCTTAATAACTTAGCTGCACACGAAGCTAATAAAACACAGGGAGCGATCAATTGTTAAGACCGATTGCCGATCAAAATGATGAGAAAGGAAGTAGAAATGAAATGTCGTGCCTTGGCTCCCTCGGGATTATTGGGAGTGGTATTGAGTGCTGCGGCGCTGCTGTTGGCAGGCTGCGGCGGCGGTGGAGGAGATTCTCCGGCAAGTGCTTCGATGAGCGGAGCGACCTTGCTGGCCGGTACGGAAGTCAGTGCCGTTTCCGGTTTCGATACGACGCTTGTCAGCGCGCCGGCCGATGGTTCCTATATCTGCGCGCCGACCACGCTGGAAGTGCGGGGCAGCGGCATTCGCAATGTAGAGCTTTTGCCGCCGGGAAGCTATACCCCGAAACATGCGACCTTCACGGTGTCTGAAGACGGCACTTCCGCGCACGTGGTGTTCGATCCCAGGAACTTTCCGAACGGCGATCTGCAGGTGCGCATCAGCGCATTCAATGCCGCAGCCGGCCAGCCTGCCGAAGAGATCGTCGTGATGCCGGCACGGACATGGAAGATTGCCAACGATACCTGGCCCTGCGCATCGCCGGGCAGCTCGACCGCGTTCACGGCCGAGCTGATTTCCGCGCCTGCGGCGGACAGCTATGTCTGCCACATGCTGACCCTGGAGGTCCGCGGTACGCGCCTCAGGAATGTCGAGCTGTTGCCGGCTGAAGGCTATGCCCCGAAATACGGTACCTTTACCGTTTCCGACGACGGCAAGATCGCACGCCTGCAGTTCGACGCGAGAACGTTCCCGAACGGCGATTACAGGTTCAGGATCAGCGCCTTCGATGCGCCGGCCGGACAGCCGGCGAATGAAATCGTCGTCATGCCGGAGCGCACCTGGCGCATCGCCAACAATTCCTTTCCATGCCTGCCGCCGGGCGGTGTAGAGCCGCCGCTGCCGTTCAAGGCGCAGGTGACCAGCGCGCCGGAAAACGGCAGCTACGTGTGCAGCATGGTCACGCTCGAAGTTGTGGGCAGCCGCATCAAGAATGTCGAGCTTCTGCCGCCCGAAGGCTTTGCGCCCAAATACGGCAGCTTCACGGTGGCGGTCGACGAGCGTGTCGCACGCCTGCAGTTCGATCCGAGGAAATTTCCCAATGGCGACCTGCGGGTAAGAATCAGCGCCTTCGACGCACCGGCGGGGCAGCCGGCGACTGAGGTTATCGCCATGCCGGAGCGGACCTGGCGGATTGCCAACGACATCTGGCCCTGCCTGTCGCCCGGCAGCACGACGGCCGGCAATCCGGGCACCTGAAAGCTTGCAGGCCTCGTTCAGGGAGATGCCGGATCTGCGCTCCTGCACCCTGTCTGATCCGGCAGGCAGCACGCCGCACCTCGCCATTGCAACATCTCGGCGAGGTGCGGCTTACCATTTTGTCAAGCACCGTCTCTCGCAGGCATCTGCTGCTTTTCACCTTTCCTGCGCCCGACTCCATCCCGTTCAATGTTGTTTCGCCACGCACTTTCTGTTCTGCAAGCCGAAGACGAGGCTACAATGCAGTTGCTCGCAAACAATAGGGACAGGACATGCCTTGCAACAGATTTTTTTCTCTCGCCGCGTTGAGTGTGGGGATCTGTTTTCCGGCCGCAGCGCTCGCAGGCGCCGACAATGCTGCCGTCAACGTGGCGCGCGCGGCCGAATTGGCTGCAATACGCGCCAAGCATGAGCAGACCGAACGCGAAGTCGCAGCCATCATGAAAACGCGGCAGGAGGAAATTC
This sequence comes from Noviherbaspirillum malthae, assembly GCF_015352985.1. Taxonomy (GTDB): domain Bacteria; phylum Pseudomonadota; class Gammaproteobacteria; order Burkholderiales; family Burkholderiaceae_D; genus Noviherbaspirillum; species Noviherbaspirillum malthae. The sequence goes on from NZ_JACYXF010000071.1 coordinate 19,676, forward strand.
GCCGCGAGCGCGGAGGCGGGCGTCCGAAGTCCTCCTCGAATGTTGATGGCGAAGCGCGGCCGGCGGTGCCGGTCGAGCATTGGAGTTACGAAGGCGAGACCGGCCCCCAGCGCTGGGGCAAGATCAATCCCGCCTGGGCGAAATGCCATTCCGGCAACAGGCAGTCGCCGATCGATATCCGTGAAGGCATTCAGGTCGAACTGGAAACGGTCAACTTCGATTACAAGCCAGCGGCATTCAATGTGGTCAACAACGGGCATACCGTACAGGTCAATTTCGGCGCCGGCAATCGCATTTCGCTGACCGGGCGCACCTACGAGCTGATGCAGTTTCATTTCCATCATCCTGCGGAAGAAACCGTCGGCGGCCGCGGTTTTCCGATGGTGGCCCATCTTCATCACAAGGACGCGGAGGGCCGCCTTGCGATCGTGGCAGTGCTCATCGAAAGCGGCGATCCGAATCCCGTGGTCCAGACCGTGTGGAACAATCTGCCGCTGGAAGCGAATGAGCCGCTCGTGCCGACGATCACGATGGATGTGAGCCAGCTGCTGCCGCAGCGGCGCGAGTATTACACCTACATGGGTTCGCTGACCACGCCGCCCTGCAGCGAAGGCGTGCTGTGGATCGTCATGAAGCAGCCGATCACGCTGTCGCCGCAGCAGATTGCCATCTTTGCCCGCTTGTATCCGATGAACGCACGTCCCGTGCAGGCGACGGCGGGCCGGCTTATCAAGGAATCCCAATAGCGTAATGCTGGCCGCGCCGCATCCAGCGGCGCGTCATCAGCACAGCGACCGTTCCCAGCCCCGCCGCCAGCCCTAGCCAGACGCCTGCGCCGCCCATGTCCAGGGCGAAGGCAAGCGCGGCGCCGAGCGGCAAGCCTATTCCCCAGTAGCCGAGCGCGGCCAGCAGCATGGGCACGCGCGTGTCATGGATGCCGCGCAGCATGCCTGCGCCTACCACCTGCGCGCCGTCGGCAAGCTGGAACAGCGCGGCCAGTGCAAGAAAGCCGGCGCCCAGCTGCACGACATCCGCGTTCTGCGGGTCGCGGATATCGATGAACAGTCCGATCAGCAGCGTCGGCGCGAATAGCATCAGGCTCGCCGTGATCACCATGAAACCCACGCCAAGTGCATAGGCGCTCCAGCCTGCGCGCGCGATGCCCGCCGCATCCCGCGCGCCGTATGCGCGGCCTACGCGGATCGTTGCCACCTGGCCGAAGCCGAGCGGCACCATGAAGCCGATGGAAGCGATCTGCATCGCGATCGCATGCGCTGCCAGCGCCGTTTGACCGATCAGTCCCATCATCACCACGGCTGCGTAGAAGATGGTGGTTTCGAAGGCCATGGTCGCACCGACGGGAAGGCCGAGCTGCCATACCTGGCGCAGCCTGCGCATGTCGATGTCGAACAGATTTCCGAACAGATGGTAGCGGCGGAAGCGGCGATGGCGGCTGACAACCAGGGCCAGGCCGCCGAACATCAGCAGGCTGGAACAGAAACTGGCCAGGCCGGCGCCGGTCAGCCCGAGCGCGGGAAAGCCGAGATTGCCGAAGATCAGGCACCAGGCGGCCAGGGCGTTGAAGGCGATCGCGGCACAGCCTACGGCGAGCGTCCATATCGGACTCTGCATGGCATTGAGATAGGAGCGCAGCACGATATACCCGAGGAAGGGCAGCAGCGCCCACTGCAGGGCATGCATGAACTCCAGCGAGCGCCTTGCCACTTCCGGCTGCTGCCCCAGCAGGATCAGCACGCTGTCGGCATTCCAGAGCAGCAGCCATACGGGAATGCTGATCAGGCCGGCAATCCAGAATCCGTGCCGGATCGTTATCCTGACCTCCCTGACTGCATGCGGACGTGCACCGAGCGTGCTGGCTATCAGCGGCATCACGGCAGACACGACGCCGAGGCAGAAGATCATCACGGCATGGTAAAAGCTGGCTGCCAGGGCTGCCGCCGCCAGGCTGTCGGCGCCGAGGCGTCCGATCAGTGCAAGGTCGGTTGCCGTCAGGATGGTCTGCGCAAGATTGGTCAGGATGAGCGGCCAGCCGAGCGACAAGGTGGATTTCAGTTCGGACCGCCATTCGCTTTGCGATGGCTTGAGGGCTTGAAGAGGTGTAATGCTGGACATGAATCGTTCCGGTGCTTGGCGCACCTGGATTGTTGTTTGGTGTTGTTGTTATGGGATGTAATGCTATGCCTAAGATAAGGCCGATGCGCCCCTGAGACATCGTTCACCTGATATAGGCGATATGGCGCGTTGATGCATTGTCTCTTCTTTTGATCGAATCTGCATGAGGTCCGACGCATCGGCTTCTGCAGCAGCGGAACCCGCCCGGAAACGGGTCGTTCGGATTCATGCTAAGGTGGCTTCGCCCTTCCTTAATTTTCAGATCAGCGAAATCGCCATGAATATTTCCGCACCAATCCTGAATAACTTGTTTGAGGCGCCCGTCGTAAGACGACTCAGGGAAGACCTCGCGCTGGCGCTGCGCGCCGCTGCCCATCATGGATTGGCGGAAGGTGTCTGCAATCATTTCAGCGTCGCTCTTCCCGACGAGGAGCATTTCCTGCTGAATCCGCGCGGCCTGCTCTGGTCGGAGGTTAGTGCGGATGACATCGTGATCGTCGATACGGAGGGAAACAAGATTGCCGGCCGCCATGAAGTGGAGCCGACGGCCATGTTCATTCATGCGGCCATTCACCGCATCGCCCGCAAGCAATGCGTGCTGCATACCCACATGCCTTATGCAACGGCGCTGACGCTGACGTCGGCGCGCACGCTGGACACGACGCTGTCGCAGAACGCGATGCGGTTTCACGGGCGCGTGGCCGTCGACGCAAGCTATAACGGGCTGGCGCTCGACAGCGCGGAAGGAGAACGAATCGCCAATGCGATGAATGGCGCCGATGTCGCCTTCCTTGCCAATCATGGCGTGGTGGTGTGCGGCGAACGCGTGGACCATGCCTATGATGATCTTTATTACCTGGAGCGCGCCTGTGCGGCGCAGGTGATTGCCTTGTCGACTGGCCTGGAACTCCGTCCGGTGGACGAGGCGCTCGCTGCCAAAGTCGCTGGCCAGGTACAGTCCGAACGCCTGCAATCCGAACTCTTCTTCGAAGCGTTGCGCCGTCAATTGCCGTGATTGGACGGAAGGAGCATCAATGAGAGCGAGACGGGCGCTTTGGATTTTTTTGACGTCGTACTTCCATATCCTGGCGGAAGAACGCGATGGCAAGAATGAATTCCCGCGCACTGCGATCGTCAAAAGGAAAACAGAAACGAAAGGTGCCTTATGTTTTTCTTTTTTTCGAGCCGGCTCGGGTGTCTCGGATCCATTCTGGTATCCATCGTCCTGACATTGCTGTTGCTCTCATTCTTCGGCGTTTTCTGAAGGTCAACCGAAGCCCGCTTAAGCACCATGTGAACCATTGGCTGAGTTATTCGAAATGTTCTGTTCCTGACCGCTGAGGCGGACAGAAACAGAACAGGCGCCACGCCATGCTCAATGCATGTTCGCGTTGGCGAAGATCGGCGGATTCTGTTCCAGGTCCTGGAGTGCCGTCTGCAGCCATGCGCGGACAAATTCGTCGCCGTGGACATCGCGCAGCAGGTTATAGTTGGTCATCATCATGACGCCGAGAGCATCTGCCCGTGTTGTTTCGTCGGGCATCTTTTGCAAGAGGTTGCTCACTGCCTTTACCGCTGCCACTGCAACTTTGTCGTATGCCATATCAGTTCTCCTTATCTGCATGCACTGAGTCTTAAGTATTGATCGTGACCGTCGCTGCGACTGGATAGTCTGCCGACGGCCGTCAAGCAAAACCATCGTTGGTGCAGCAGTATTAGCAAAGCGCGTGCCGGGCGCGAATCTGTGGAATTGATGCTTGGAGAGCAACGGATATGGCGCTTTTTTATTAGCCCATGCCACGGAAAGTAAGCAGTTCTTGCTGTTTGCGCCGTGCCGCCGGCATCGAGCATGTAATTTGTACAAACGCCGGATGCATGGCCGGCTGCGCGGACGATGATGTAAATACGCCCGGTGAGGCAGGTAGCAAATTCAAGCCGCTCTCATTTCGTCGCCCGCCGCCGCGATTCATGCATGTCCAGCCACGCCGACATGCAGCTGCTGGCGGCAATGATGCCCATGCCCAGCCATGACCAGAAGTCTGGCGAGTGCTGGAAGAAAATCCATCCGATCATCGCGGCGAAGGCGATCTGGGTATAGGTAAAAGGCATCAGCGCCGCAGGATGCATGCGCCTGAATGCCATGACCAGCAGCAGGTGGGCGACCGTACCCAGCAGGCCGATGGCGAGAAGGACAAGAAGCTTGCCGCTCTCGAGCCGCATGCCGATGTCCAGCAGGGGGCCTGCCTGCAGCACAATCAGCGGCGAGAGCAGGGCGACTCCGGTGACTCCTGTATAGAACTGCGTGGTATGCGGGTTGTCGAGCAAGGCCAGCCGGCTCGTCACCAGATTGTAGGCGGCCGAGACAAGCGTGGCCACCAGTGGCAGCAGGGCAACGACATTAAACAGCGCGCTCCCCGGGCGAATCACGGTCATGGTGCCGGCGAAGGCCGCAAGAATCAGCAGCCAGCGCAGCAGGCCGAGCGGCCGCTGGGAGAGCCGGCTGGTGAGCGCGGTAACAAGAATCGGCGAGAGCATGATGATTGCCGTGAATTCCGCAAGCGGCAGATACTTCAGGCTGTAGAAGGTCAGCACGCTCAGCATGATCAGCATGCTGCCGCGCAGAAACTGAACGCGCGGATGCCTGGTGCGAAAGCCCTGCCAGCCCCGGTTGAAGAGCACCGTGCCGGCCATGATCAGGGCCTGAATCGCATATCGGCACCAGAGGATAAGCACCATCGGCAGGAATGCGCCAAGAAACTTGGTGCCGGCGTCCATCAGGGAAAACAACAGGGCGGCAAGCGTGATCATTGCGATCGCGCCAGCGGGATTGGTCTGGTTCATGCCTCAATGATAGTGGGATAGTTTCTTCCATGCAGCATCGGCAGCCATCCTGTGATGGTCATGCAATGCTTTTGTTGAATCCTTGCTGCAAACCGATGTCTCAATGACATCGACCATGCTTCAATGACAAGGCTGACAATGGACAAGGATGAAGTTTCAATGGAAGACCTGATGCGCTATACCGCGGCAATGGCACAGGCCATCCCTGATCTCGATTGCCCGGAGTGCTGCGAATGCGGATGGACATACCACTATATCGAACGCAGCGCCGAAGTTTTCCGCGAAGAGATGGAATGGGCTGTGCTGGTCCAGACCATGGTGCTCTACCGCCGGAGACAGGGCGCACCGCACCGCGGCTGAATGCATCCACACATTACGCGTCCCCGTTGATGGCTATTCGAGGCGGCGTTCGATAAATGCTTTTGTGCCGCTTCCTTGAGGCCGATTCGATCATGCACAGCCTGTTCCCCAAGTCCCCGGTCATTCCCGCAGTTTCACAGGCATCGCTGCCCGCGTGCGAATGGGTCATGCCGGCGCCGGCTGCGGTTCGCAGGGAATATGCCGGCCTCAGCAAGAAGCTGCCTGCCGGCCCGCCGGACTATCTCCTCGTCGAGATCATGCACTCGTGCGAAGGAATAGAGAGGTGCACCGCCGCCGTTTACAAAGGGCGCGCCTATGTGATTCATTACGGATTCATTCCACGCCCGGTCTGACGGCCGGTTTCTTCGGTCTGGGGGCGGCAATGGGATTCCAAAAATTTTTTCCAACTTTTTTCGAATTTGGCGTCCAGGCACTTGAGCGTTTCGATTCTATGAGGTAAGATGCGCGCCTCTTTGACGTGATTCTCAACGAGTCACGACGGAGCCCAGATGGCGGAATTGGTAGACGCACTAGGTTCAGGTCCTAGCGGTGGCAACACTGTGGAGGTTCGAGTCCTCTTCTGGGCACCAGTCTTAATGACGGGTGCTTTGCATGAATACCTGTCCTGTTGAACAAGCAGGCAGTAGCTGTCGCCCAGATGGCGGAATTGGTAGACGCGCAGCGTTGAGGTCGCTGTGTCGAGAGACGTGGAGGTTCGAGTCCTCTTCTGGGCACCAGACGCTTCAATGCCGTCGGTATCGCAGCTGTCGTATTTGGTTTTCCCTTCCGCTGGAATTTCCAGCTCGGCCATACTCCATCACGGATACTTCTATTGTTTCAGACGGTTCTTCCGCTCTGAGATCATCAGGCAAACGGTCGCTTCCCAAAGTTTTCCAAACCTGAGACAGGCTTCTTGATATCACGCAAGCCTTCCGGGCTTCGCTCTTGTTACCTTTATCTCGAAAATAATGCAGCGAGGTAACAATGTCGATCTACCATTTCGAATACAACAAGCGCGGATTGAAGGGAAGCAGTGCGGTAAACGCCTCTTCGGAAACCCAAGCCAAGGAAACCCTGCTCGCCGACCTGTGGGAGCTTGGTTACGTTATGGCGCCGGAACATCTCATTCTCATAGAGACGGAGCCGGGTTCTGCGAGCGTCGCCTACTATTGATCCGATTGGCGCCGGCATGCTCGGCACTGTGTTCCACCCTCGGGGGGCGAACACTTGCCTGCATGGGTCATCCAAGTGCGCGTGCCCGTGAAGCGGCGGCTGCAATAAACAGGCATAAGGCGCCAAGCAGCGCCAATGACATCTGAAGGCCCCAGCCGTGCGCAACAAAACCAATGATGGGCGGACCGATCAGGTTGCCGCTGTAGCCGAAGGTTGCGACCGCGGCAAGCGCAGTCGAACCATATCGGGCGGCTGCGCTGTACACGAAGGGAAATAGCGCAGCCATTCCGGCCCCGGCAATGGAAAAGCCGAATATCGTTGTGACCGTGTTGAGAGCGGGAACGGCAATGAATATCCCGGCTGCCGCAAGCAATGCGCCGGCACAAATGACGCGCCGAGCCCCAAAGCGGTCCTTGAGCCGATCCCCGACAAGACGCGCGACCAGCATCATCGCCGCGAATCCTGCAAAACCCAGCGGCGCAATACCGTCCCCTACACCCAGCTGGTCTTTCATGAACACGCCGCTCCAGTCAGCGACCGAGCCTTCCGCCACCGCGCCGGAAAAACAGATCACCCCGAGCACCACCGCAGGGCCATGCGGAATGGCGAAGCTTCGCTTGGCGCCGTGCGGATCGAGGTCATCCCTGTCGAGGCTTGCATAGCTGAGGTAGAGCGGCACGGATAACAGCAAGGCTATCGCCGCGAAGTGCGTAACCGGGTCGAGGCCCATGCCCGCCAGTCCGCTGCCGATCAGCGCCCCGGAGACTGTCCCGACGCAAAACCATGCGTGCAGGGCCGACATGATGGATCGTCCCGCCAGCTTTTCGACATCCGCGCCGATCGCATTGATCGCCACGTCGAAGCTGCTCGACGCTGCGCCGTAGACAACCGCGGCAAGCAGAAGAGTCTCAAATCCTGGAACCAGCGACAGGGCGGGGAGACTTGCCAGCAGAACGAGGCCGGTAAGCCAGGCGGACTTGCGTCCGCCGCGTTTCCTGATCAGCCAGGCGGCGAGGGGAAACGAACTTACGGCGCCGATGCCGCTGCTCAGCAGCACGATGCCCAGCTGCGCCGAATTCAGTGCAAGCGCGTCACGAATGGCCGGGATGCGTGCGGCCCAGCTGGCATAAACGACGCCCAAGAGAAGAAACAGCATGGGCAGTGCGGCTTGCTGAAGCAGGCCGGAACGCGTCGGCGCGACACGCATCGGCTCGGTAGAGTCTGTCATCGGCAAAAAATGAAACCGACATCCGCGAGCGGGACAGGCAGATCCTGTAGCGCCGCACGTTTGTCCGGGATTGATAGGAGTGGATGGGCTGATTGCAAAGAGTCGTTGCCATGCAATGTTGTGCAATGCATGCGCATCATCCTTTTGGAGCGGCAAAGACGCCGGGTTTTCCGGCTGAAGCCCGTCTCGGGAAGCCGGCCTCTGCACGAACCTGTTTCGCGGAGAGGTGGCCCGTGCCAATGCTGTCATTACGGGATGACATTATATTGCTCCTGAGTACGTACATGGGGTGTTCGGGGAAAGCGCGCACTCCATAGACGTGTCCACTTCAGCTTTGTTCGAAACGCTTCCGGCAAGGCTTGGTCAGAAGGGAAAGTGCAGCACATCCGTACAACGCCGGCGGCGATTTGCGATCGCATCCATTCCATTGTCTTTCCCTTTGCCTTTGCTTGCCCATGAAACGAAGAAAAATTCTTTTGGCCGGCCTCAGCCTGTTAAGTGCCTGGAGCGTTGCGGGCGTCATGAAAGGTTCCGGTGCCAAGCTGCTTGCCGGTCCCGAACCCGCGGAAGCCATGGTGCAGGCTGAAGATCGCCAGCCTGCGGGGCATCTCGTCATCATCGGCGGCGCGGAAGACCGTACCGGCGACCGGGTGATTCTTCGGCGCATGCTGGCATTGACAGGCCGGCAGGATCCGGTGGTCACCGTGATTGCTGCCGCAAGCGCGTTCCCTGACTTCGTATGGGGGCGTTACGACAGAGTATTCGAAGAGCTTGGGGTCACGCGCCGTAGGCATGTCCCTGTCGGCTCGCGCGACGACGCCGACAATCCTGAACTTGCCGCTTTGATCGAGCAGTCGCATCTCGTTCTGCTGACAGGTGGAGACCAGCGACGCCTCCTCGGCCTGATCGGCGGCACCGGTCTCGAACGGGCGCTCGATCACGCATACCGCGTCAGCGGTGTCTGCATTGCCGGCACCAGCGCCGGCGCTGCCGCCATGTCGCGCAATATGCTGGCAGGGCGCTCCATCAGCGACGGGCTCGGCTTGCTGCGCGGGGCGCTGATTGACCAGCATTTCTCTCAGCGTCGCCGGCTTGACCGGCTTGCGATCGCCGTGGCGCGCCATCCGCAGTTGATCGGCATTGGCGTGGATGAGGATACGGCCCTCGTGATCAGCCGCGGCAGGAAATTCGAAGTCATCGGTTCAGGGGCCGTCACTATCGTCGACGGCAGACGCCTGGGCGCCCCGGTCGAAGACGTCGACATGGAAGAACTGCTGCAGGCCTCGTCCATTCAAATACACCAGCTGCCCTCGGGGGTTTCCTCCGCGGCCGACCATTATCGGCAGAAGGAGAACATGCTGGAGGAGGAAGTATCTGCCTTGCAAGCCCTGGCTGAAGTGCTCCCGGTACTGACACGCTAGAAAGCCTTTCGCGTATTCGGCAACTTCATGGCCATGGCCAGGTCAGAGCAGGCTTTGTCACCATCAGGAAGTAGATGATGACCATGGCGGTGAAGGCGGGATAGCCCAGCCCTTCCCACCAGCGCGCATATTGCCAGTAAAGAGGCGGCAGCTCGCTGTTGCAGGCCACGGCCTCGTCCGCCATTTTCTTCATTCTCATTTGCAGCCACACTACCGGCAGCCAGCATGCGCCCGCCAGCACATACAAGACCAGGGTCCAGGCGATCCACGGAGTGTTCAGCTTCCAGCCCGCCATGTGCATCAATGCGAAACCGGTAATCGGTTGAATAAATCCTGCCGGCGTCGTGAATATCCAGTCGGCGCGTACGACGAGACGAGCCACAACCGCCTGAGCAGCAACGCTTTTGCTTCGGTTGGCAAAGAAAAGATAGAAAGCGGAACCAAATCCGACTCCCGCGAGAAAAACCGAAGAAATGACATGCAGCGTCTTGATGAGAAGGTAAGTGGACATGGTCTTGGGCTGGTCGGCGACGACGTATTGTCAATCTCATATGGACAGGCGATGCCACCGGACCGTTCGAGTTCCATCGCATCTTGCCGGTCGCGGCAGTCATGACGCCGGTCACGACGCGGCGTGAACCGCATCATCAGACGAGGATTTGCCGGCCAGGAAAGGAAATGGATTGATGGCGCCCCTTGATGTATAAATGCCGTAATGCAAATGCGGCGGCGTCGACTTCGCATTTCCTGTATTGCCCACGAATCCCAGCAAGGCGCCTGCACTGATGCGTTCGCCGGTCCGGACGTTGGCAACCTGATCCAGATGGGCATAGTAATGGCGGTGCCCTCCCGGTCCCAGAACCCAGACGACTGTGCCGCCAAGCCTGTTGGTGCCTATGCGGCTGATGATTCCCTCGGTCGTTGAGCGTACCGGTGTGCCGCGTGCGGCAAAAATGTCGATGCCCTCATGCCTGCGTCCATGGCTTCTCTCAGCGTGCCAAGTGTCCCGCAGCTGGCGCTGCCTTACCCGATCAACCGGGATGCGCAAATGTTGGGCGGGAGGGCTGGCGATCAAACCCGAAAGGTAAACCGACTTTTCAAGCACGGGCTTGATGAGGGCGAAGCTCGCATTAATCGCCATGGCAGCCAGCAGCAGGCGCGTGAGGCGCAAAATAAATATCCATGGCGAGATGAATGGCATGCCTGTTTGAGCAGTATGTATCCACACTGGTTCAAGCGCGATGGAAAGCCCGGAGCAGTATCTTCGATGTCTTTTTCTTAATTTTCAAAGATTAAAAGGCCATTTTTCTGTTGTATGCGAAAAAGTGCTTGGCAGATGCAGAGGGCTTTGCTATAGTTCGGCTCCCGTCGCGAAACGCAGCAAACAAAGCGCGAAGCGACAGGGAGCAACAAGGGCGGTAAAGGGC
>NZ_JACYXF010000072.1 GCF_015352985.1 Noviherbaspirillum malthae
TCCTCGAACGCTTACCGACACTGCCGGCTAGCCGTGTCACCGAACTGCTGCCGCATCGCTGGACGCCCGCCTAAACTTCTGCTCGTAGATTCGGTATCCCGTCAATGTGGGATGGCTGGGCGCTTACGTTCATTCCCACCTACTAGTTCGCTTAATGTAGCGTCTTTCCCAGACCCATTTAGCAAGGCCGCCAGACTGCCATCGTCAAGTGTCGCGCCTGCAAGTCCAGCTTTTCGCTTAAGTAGTTGGTCAAGGCGTACTTCAAATGTGCTGAAATCATCTGCTACCACAGTCGGACAGTAGACAAACACGTCCTTGTCTTGACCGATGCGGAATGCTCGGTCCGTTGCTTGGGATTCTTTTGCTGGATTCCAAGCACGAGTGAAGTGAAAAACATGATTTGCTGCTGTGACGTTCAATCCCGCACCTGCTGCGAGCGTCGAGAGAATGATGATGTCAAAACCATCTTTCGCGGAAAACTTGTCGATATAGGCTTGGCGGCCTTGAGAGTCACCATTGATAATGAACGGTTTCAGGCCAAAAGTTTCTTTCAAGAAGTAATACAGAGCCGCTTGCGCTTCCCTAAGTTCGGTGAAGACGATAGCTTTCTCACCTGCCTGACGAACCTCTTCAAGACGCGTAAGAAGCCAACGAAGCTTTGGCGAATTTGACAAGTGTACATCTCGACCACCTCGGTCCATTAGGAACTTGGTACCAGGTAGGCAGTAAGGCTCCGCACATACTGCTTTCATAAGGTGCAAAGCCCCAAACGAAAGTTGTGCCCGCTTTCTGCCATTAGATTCATTGGCTGCATCCTGAAGCTTTTTCAGCCCTCCCTTGTACAAGAGACGCTGATGCTCTGTAAGGGAAATCTCGAGGCGTTCTTCCTCTGATAGCGCTGGTTTGAACTGAAGCTCTTTGTCGCTAACCCGTCTCATCGCGAAATACTTCTTAGGAAGCTCCGACGCGATATCTGCTTTGGTTCTTCGCAAAGTCTGAGGGGCAATCGCCGCCTGTAGTCGAGAGAGAGCTTGCTTTTGCTCATCGGTCTCACATTCGATTGGCCGCCTGTAGGACCTGCCAAACTCCTCTAGCGCCCCAAGCAAACCGGGTTGAACGAAGTCGAAAAGACACCACAAGTCTACTAAGGAGTTCTCTACAGGTGTACCGGTGCATGCAATTCGGAAATCGGCCTTTAGCTTTTTGGCAGCAAGCGTGACCATTGTGCCTGGCAGGAATTACGTTCGCGGCCGGCACTGGCTTTCCATCAGCCTCTGCATACACCTTCAAGAGTGCTGAAACGTAGACTTGCTCATCGCTCGTAAGTGTCTCTGGAACTCCTGGATTCGGACCACGGTGGCCCAAAACTCCGAATTGCGCCCAATGTTTGTCAGAACGGCTATGAATTTCCAACAAATCGGCCGCAGTCATTTTTCTGATAATTTCAAATGGAAATTGCTTAAGAAAATTTTCGAACTCAGAGGTCAACCCTCTGTTGACAGTCCCGAAATTTCCGCCTTTCTCTTGCCATTCCTTGATTATCCAAGCACGCAGCGAATCCGGATTCTGAATTAAATCGAGCAGTTTTGGTCCAACTCTCAGTGCGCATATCAAGTATTTTCTCGGCCGAGTGTAAGCGCCCTCGTGCACACTGTGAAGAAATTTTGCGAGCTCCGGTGCAAAAGCACTTGGGGAAAGCGTGCCTTCGTAATGCTTAGCCTGATAAAGGTCCCATGTACTCTCGAGTGGTAGAGTCTGAGTGTACCCGCAAACATCACGGCCTTTGTCTCCAGCGCCCCCCATCGGCACCACCTGCATGTACTCACCTTCTTTCATTAGTTGCCGGGCGCACTCCTCAATAAAGTCTTCCCATCCAGCATCGCTCATCAGAAGAAGGCGCTGCTCTGGAGTCGGGTCCGTCGGACCAGGGTGGTACATTTTCTCGCTCATATTTGCGCTTCGAATTGCCTACAACCCAAAGTAGTTTCTGTCTCGAAACTTATTATCGCAAAATTGTGCACTTTTTACAGCATCAATGCCGTTTCATCGACGGGGGTTTCCATCTAGTGGCCTGACAAAACGCCTTAAGAACAAGACAAATTTATACGAGAAAATCGAATGTATTTTGGATGGAGCCCCATTAGTCTCTAACAATAGGGCTGAGGATGTGTTCTTTACATCTCGTCGAGCCTTTTCCTAACTGAATGCTGAACATCAAAATTACTTATGCCTACAGCGCCGTCAGTGCGTATGAGTTTGTCTCGGCACCAGGCAGGCCAGCCTAGTTCTTCATCATCAATTGCGAACCATGACTTCGGCTCGCGGCGAGAAACGTCTTCCGCTACCTGCTGACCTCGGGAGAGGAGCGAGAACTCGTCTTTTCGGATGAGACGGTGGTTAAATGTGGCACCGATGACTCTTTTCTGGAGCGATGAACTCAACCGCGACTTTGCAAAGTCAAAGCTACGACCTAGTACCCATGATGTTGACAGAACAATGGCTACGTCCGGATGCGAGGCTAGCAGTGCTTCGAGAATAGGCATCCACTCGAAAAGCATGCGCCCGGGCGCGGCAATATAGGTGCCGCGATACGGGTGTGTCAGAACGTTCTCGTGATGGAGGACACCGTCGAAGTCTAGGTAAAGGACTTTGTCGGCAGTAAGAAGCTTATCCATATGTTGGTGTTGCGCTCAGATGTCGAGAGCAGGCCAACCGACTAGCTGTGCAGTCCGGTGGGAAATCCATCGCATTTCTTCGTCTGAACCCCAACCTGTTCTCAAGGACCGTTCGTAGTATTGACTAAGGATTTCGGCGCGCGAGAGGTGCGCATATTTGCCTTTCTCGGTCTCGCGACATCTGTCGGCAAGATGCTTAGCGAGGTCTTCGCAGATGTCCCAGCGTGCCCAAACCTCCGGCGGTGTGCAGCCTGGCGAGTAGAACTTGCCGTTGTACTGGACCAGAGCAAGCTTGGGGTGGGCACCCGCTAGTGAGCTCAATATGCCAGGGCGAGGAAAATCTGCGGGCACTTGGTCGTAGAGCTCATCCATATCGGCGTTCGAGGTTGCTGAATTCATTAGGGATTTACCTTAGGTTGCGGCTCGAATAGCCTGACTATTGCGTTCATAGGACCAGACAGGTCGCCGTCAGCCATGGTTGCAAATCCCTTGTACCTAAGGATGTTCCGAAGGTAGTCCGGACGCATATGCTTTAGGCGCTCGATGTCAAAGAAGTTTTCGACCCCAGTTTTGTATGTGCAATAGCCTAAGCGCCGTGACTTGATTTCTTGTTGAACTAGGTAATCAAGTTCTGAAAAGGCGACGAATACCATTTCGTACGAATAGCCTGTCAATTGCTTGAAACAGGGCGATGGATGGATATCACGTACTTTCCAATACCACTGTGCGACAAACTCCTGGAGTTTGTAGTTATCAGGCTCGGACATCGGCTTGCCTTCTCTATGTCGTGTTAAAGCATCCTCCAGAAATGCGAGTAGCTCGTCAGGCATATTCATTGGGTCAACTTCGATGGTCGGTGATGTTTCTAACAGTCTGAGCATGTTCGTTCGCGGTTCCTGAAATCCGAAATTGCTTCCAGAGGCTGGCCACAGCCATCAAGGTTCATCAAAAGCATAAATATGCGGGTGTGATACGTTTGCTATACAGGTGTTCTGCATTCAAAAAAAAACTTTCGCTGCCCCGCTGCTGGAATGCGGAATGGGGTGCACCTAGAAATTTTCTCAATCAATCAAGGAGATAGCCAATGGTAAAGGATGTGCAATGAGATGTAAACACAGTATATGAAAAAGCAGTAGATGCTTGCTCCGTCGACATATAAACGGGATTCGATAATTCTTGCGGACTATGACCGCGCCTGACCATGAAATCCCGCTCCGCCAAATACTGGCTGAAAATGTGCGTCTTCTACGCACAGGGATAGGCGTCTCGCAAGAAGACCTTGCAGTCCAGGCAGGATTTCATAGAACCTACGTAAGCCAAATCGAGCGAGAAAAGGTCAATCTCACCCTCGACAACCTAGCCAAGTTGGCGGAAGCACTGAAAGTGACGCCGGCGAAGCTTCTCTCTCCGCCCAAAACCAAAAAATAGGGCCGTCTGCCTTTTTAGGCGAGCACCTGAAGGTTGGCATTTCGGTTAGCGGCGCCGTGAGGAAGAAAATTGTCCCTGCGCCGGGACTCGTCAGTGTTATCAAAAAGACGTGTAAAAGTTCTTGGCAAAACTGGCGAGTCTGTACTCGCGCGAGGTTCTGTAGAAAAGAGCCCATACCCATGTCGGCGACGGCTGCAGGTTGTCGCCCATCTCTTTTACCGAAATAAACACATCTCCTATACCTAGCTTCTAGCGGCAAAAGAAACGAACGCATCACGCTTCAGACGCCTTTGACGGGAATAGTTGATGACAAATTATCTAGACATTTATGAGCTCGCAGTGCTGCTTGGGAAGCAGCCGGAAACCATACGACGGAATATGAAAAGCAAGCCGTGGACGCTGCCGCCCCGGATGCATATTCCTGGGACGAAAATGCTGAGGTGGCGGAAAAGTGAGGTAGAGGTCTGGCTTGAAGAGCAAACTTCGCGGAACCTATGAAAATAGACAGGTTCCCTTAAGCGCATACTTCGACTTGCATTTATACTGTGTTTTTATACAGTTCAAGCCTTTGTTTATTATGGGAAATGCGAAGGATTTTTTAGGCGCGGTTAAGGGGCGTGGTGCTTGCTCGAACAAGCATAGTCGGTTCGAGGCTTGGAGCAGAGAGTCGGAAATTGAAGACGTAGTCGATTCAGGCGATGAGAAGGAGGACGCTCCGAAGATTGACACGGTAGTTTTTATGAAACGTGCGGCAAGCATCATATCAAGCAATAAGTCGCCTGATATCCCCTTTGATACTTCAATCAACCCCTATCAGGGATGTGAGCACGGTTGTATTTATTGCTACGCTCGCCCTACTCACGCATACCTTGGTCATTCCCCTGGGCTTGATTTCGAAACGAAGCTGTATGCAAAGGAAAACGCAGCAGAATTGCTTGAGCGAGAACTCTCCAACAAACGATATACCCCAAGGGTTATTGTTTTAGGAGGCAACACAGACCCGTACCAGCCGATTGAACGCGACCTGAAGATTACGCGGTCTATTCTCGAGGTCTTGGAGCGGTATAACCACCCCGTTTCCATAACGACGAAGTCGGGTCTTGTTGTAAGGGATGTCGATGTCCTCCAACGAATGGCCCAGAAGCAGTTGGCTCAGGTGTACGTTTCAGTGACCAGTTTGAATAACGATGTCTCGCGAACTCTAGAGCCACGCGCAAGTGCGCCATCGCGACGACTTTCTGCCATCCGTCGCCTCGCTGACGCCGGTATTCCGGTAGGGGTACTTGTCGCGCCTGTAATTCCAGCCATAACAGATGTGGAAATGGAAGCAATCTTGGAAAGTGTGACTGCTGCCGGAGCGACCTCCGCCGCTTATATTTTGCTGCGACTTCCTCTCGAGGTTGCAGGCTTATTCTCTGAATGGCTTGAAGCGCACTACCCTTTGCGGGCAAAACATGTTCAATCTTTGCTGTCCCAGATGAGGGACGGCAAGATTTACGACTCCACTTTCGGGTCAAGAATGAGCGGAACAGGAGTGTTTGCTGAGCTACTTTCCCAGCGTTTCAAGCTTGCGTGCAAGAAGAATGGATTGAACGCAAGGCAGTACTCTCTTCGGACTGACCTCTTTGCCATCCCCAAGTCCGATACGGCCCAAATGGACCTTTTCTAGTTACCAAGTCTAGTCACGGAACCTTGCATAAAGTCGTCTGAACAAAATTCATGACGTATAAGCATCGGCTGCATTTACTGCTTCGCCCGGCCCACGCACAGTTACCTCGGCCTGTCGCCGGGACTCGACTTCGAAACGCAGGTGTTCGCCAAGGTGAACGCGCCCGAATTGCTGCGGCGCGAATTGGCGGCGCCATCGTATTTGCCCGAACCGATTGCAATCGGCGTCAACACCGATGCCTATCAGCCTTGCGAGAGGGAATTGAAACTGACGCGGCGGATTCTGGAAGTGCTGCAGGAATGCAGTCATCCGCTGGCCCTGATCACCAAATCGTCGCTGGTGGAACGCGACATCGACCTGCTGGCACCGATGGCGGCAAAGCGTCAGGCGGTGGTGGCAATGACGATCACGACACTGGATACGGACATTGCCCGCACCCTGGAGCCGCGCGCGGCGGCGCCGGCAAGGCGGCTGCGCACGATACGCACGCTGACCGACGCGGGCATTCCGGTCGGTGTCAGCATTGCGCCGGTGATACCTTTCATTACGGAGCCGGACCTGGAACGCATACTCGTTGCAGCCGCCGAGGCCGGTGCCGCTAGCGCCAGCTATATCGTGCTGCGCCTGCCTTGGGAAGTGAATCCCCTGTTCCAGCAATGGCTGCAGGCGCATTTTCCGGACCGGGCGCAGCGCGTGCTCAATCGCATCCGGGACATGCGCGGAGGGAAGGAATATGACGCCGACTTCGGCAAGCGCATGCGCGGTGAGGGCGTGTGGGCGGACCTGATCCGCCAGCGCTTCGACAAGCTGCTTGCACGCTTGGGCCTGGACAAGCGCGCCGACGGCTTTGGCAGGCTGGACGCGTCCGCCTTCCGTCGTCCGCTGAGCGTGCCGCCGGCCGGGCGTGTTTGCGGAAAAACTGCCGGCGGCCAGCTTGATCTGTTCTAGCTTGTGCCTGTACTCTTGCCGGTTACTGCACGGCCCGGGGTTCGCCCTCCAGGATCAACTCATACATGCCGGTGTCGTCCGGGCCGAAGTAAGCCTTTGCCACATAGAAAGTCTGGCTGTTGACCGGAAAGGGTTCGGCGATCGGCGGCATGTGCGTCAGTTCATAGACGCCGAAGTCGGTGCGGCTGCCGTTGGGCTCTTCGTGGAAGACTTGGACTCTCATTGCGATAACTCGCTTCAGCATCAATGTGCTGTAGAGTCGTCGCGTCGCAGACAGTTTCCCGCTATTCGGAAAAATCGGCGGCGTGCGACTTCGCGGCATCCGAAGGCATGGACAGGCAGCGCACCGCATCGCCGGCGCGGATCATGCCGCCAGCCAGTACCCGGGCTGTCATGCCGCCATGGCCGCGCATGGCGTTGTAGCCGCCAGGGCCGAGCAGTTCTTCCATGCGGGAACAGGGATCGCAGGAACCGGTCAGCGCGAGCTGCACTTCGTCGCCGATGCGAAGCACAAGCGGCCGGTCGCGGAACAGGCTGCGCGCCGCGCTCAGATTCAGACCAGCGATGACCAGGTTACGGCGCAACAATGCGGGATCGACATCCTGCCTGCCTGCGAGTGCCGCAATGACCGGCAGATGCTCGGCCTGGAGCAGCGTGATCTGCCGCTTGCCGCCCTGCGACCGGGCCGCGATATGGTCATCCTGCAGGCCGCGCCCGGCGATGGCAACCGCCTGCTCCAGCCGGCGCGTTTCCCCGCGCCGTACCGGCCGCACGTAAATCGCAGCCACCCGGCCGGGGTGCGGAAAACGGCTCGCCAGTTCGCGCAGATCGACGGTCATTGTGCTTATTTCTTATTCCACCGGCACGGTTTCCCACGCGTTGACGTTGTCCTTGTGTGCGAGATGATAGGAGCGCCCGCCCATCCACAGGCACAAGGCAATCACCGTGAACGCCAGTTGCCCCGCGGCCAGCCACAGCACCGAATGCGAAAGGAAAGGCGCGATCACGCCCGACACCACGGCCGCCAGCATGGTTTGCGTGAACGACTGGCAGGAGGCGACCAGGCCGCGGATATCCGGAAACAGGTCGAGCACCAGCAGCGTCACGCCGGGAGCGACCACCGACATGCCGAAGGCATAGAAGAACAGGGGCATCACCGACCAGGGCAATGCCGGCGGCAGGAATGCATGGTAGGCCAGGTTGAATATCCCGGCGCCGATCAGGAAGGCAAAGCCGATCAGCACCTGCCGGCCGACCGCAATGCTGCCGGCGAGGCGGTTGACCGTGAGCGCGCCGAGGAAAATGCCGCCCACCGTAGGCACGAACTGCCAGGCGAACTGATCCGGACCGAGGCCGAGGTGCTGCGTCAGGAAAACCGGCGCCGCTGCGACATACAGGAACAGGCCGGCAAAGTTGAATGCCACCGTGCCGGCCTTCAGGTGAAACAGCGGCGAGCCGAACACGCGCTTGTAATTCACGACCAGCACGCGCGGGCTGAAGGGCTGGCGCAGATGGACCGGCAGGCTTTCCGGCAAGCGCTTGTAGCAGGCCCAGATCAGCAGCGCGGTATAGAGAAAGAGAAACAGGAAGATCGAGCGCCAGTCGAGAATCTTGACGATCCAGCCGCCCAGGATAGGCGCCAGCGCCGGCGCCACGGAAAAGATCATGGTGACCAGCGACAGCAGGCGCGCCGCATCCGGACCGGAATACAGATCGCGGATGATGGCCCTGCCGATCACGACGCCTGCGCCCGCCGACACGCCCTGCAGCACGCGGAATGCCCACAGGTATTCAATGCTGTGCACCGCCGCGCAGCCCAGAGAGGCAACGCAGAACACCGCCAGCGAACCGATGATGATGTTGCGCCGCCCGAAGGCATCCGAGAGCGCGCCGTGCCACAGGATCATCACCGCAAAGGAAAACATGTAGGCCGTCAGCGTCTGCTGCACCTGTATCGGCGTGGTATGCAGGCTCGCTTCAATGGCCGGAAATGCGGGAAGGTAAGTGTCGACCGAAAACGGGCCGAGCATCGCCAGCGCCGCCAGCAGGAATGCCAGCCCGCCCCGTGTCGAGGGCTGCTTCATCGATGCTGGCCGGTTGCAGTCGGCGGCGGTCGTGAGTCCTTGATCTGCTGTTGTCATGGTGGGATGCGAAAAAGGAAGAGTGCCGGCCATGGCGGCCTTGTCAAGGGTGGACTCCGAGCGGCCGTGCTTGGTTCTGCCGTTTGACAAAAGCGCCCTACGAGTCGGCCCAGTTGACGCGCTCGAATTTGCGGTGAAATGCCTCGGGCATCGCTACCACCCTGCCGCGCTTGTAATCGAAGAAAACGAAGCCCGACTTGGCCATCGCCACCAGAGCATTGTCGCGCGGACGGGTGATGCGGAAGGTGATGTCGCCGCCGTACTTGTTGAAATCCATGACGCCCACCTCGAACAGCAGCTGGTCACGCGCATGGGCTTCCGTCTTGTAGGTCGTGGCGAGGTCGGTGACGATGATGCCGACGCCGTCGTCCTGGGTTTCCTCGATGCCGAAGTCGAACAGGAAGCGGGCGCGCGCTTCGGAAATCATCGAGATCATCGAGTCGTTGCCGAGGTGATTGGCGCCGTTGATGTCGGTGACGCGGACAGTGAGATGGGTCGAGTAGTAATACTGGTCTTCGGGAAATTCGAGTTTGAGGCGGGCCATGGTGAATCGGTCAGGAAAGGGTGCGCCGCATATTGCGCGGAGACAGCATTGTAACCGCTCGCTTGATGCAGCGCAGCAATGCACCGTTCATGGCACCGCTTCCCTCAAGACCGCTCCGGCGCTCAACGTCCGGAGCTGGCCTGGCCTTCTTCCACTTTCTGCTGCGCGGTCGTCGGTGCCTTCTTGCCCGGCGGAGGCGCGGTCGGCTTCTTGCTGGCGTCGGCGAGGAGCTGGCCGCAGGGCACTTCCTCGCCCGGGCCGGGATTGATCAGCGCCAGCAGGGCCGCCAGCGGCGCCGCCAGCGTGCCCAGCGCTGTCGCTGCACCGGCCTTCAGCGCCAGCACGCCCTTGTTGAGGCCCACGTCCGGCTCCTTGAAAGTCCCCTTCACATACAGTGGTGTACGCAGCGAAATGATGCGGATGCCCTTGCTTTCCGGGTTGATCGTCAGCTTCATTTCCTCGGTCGCGAAATTGACGAATCCATCGGCAAGGATGGTGGCATCCTGGGTATCGACCACGAAGGTGCGCGTATCCATCAATCCATCCTTGATGGCAAAGTCGGCAGCCATGCAGTTGAGCTGCACCTGGCGGTCGCCGAATACCTTGGCGATCACGGCGCTGCCGACGTTCAGGCCCATGGCCTCGAGGATGAACTTGCTGATGCTGCCTTGGGTAATGACGGATTTGACTTCGCCGTTGGAAGTGGCAAGCAGCTTCGCGATCGAGTTGCCAGTTCCCGTCAGCTTCGCATTGCCGTTGATTTCACCCAGACTGGCGCGCATCGATTCGACCGCGGGAAACATCTGCTTGAGCTTGAGTCCTCGCGCGGCGACCTGCATGCGTGCCTTGGCCGGATCATTGCGGCCGTCGATATGCAGTTCGGTGGTCAGCTTGCCGCCAGCCACGCCGAAATTGAGCGGAGCCAGGCCGAGCACGCCGTCCTTCATCTCGATCTTGGTATAAAGATTGTCAATCGGCAGGCTCTTGTCCTTGATGATTTTCTTGCCGGTGAACGTGACCTGCACATCCATCTTGCGCCAGCGCTCGGTCTTGAAGGGCGACACCGGCAACACCTTGTCCGGCGGCTGCTTGACCTCGGAGGCATTTTCCTTGTCGTCTTCGCCGGCGCCGACGAGCGCGCCTAGGTCGCTGATGTTGAGGTAGTTGGAGACCACTTCGCCGCTCAGCAGGGGCCGAGGCTGCTGCTGCTTGTATTCGAGCGTTCCGCCGATGTCGCTGTCGCCAACCTTGCCCTTAAACTTTTCGTAGCGGAACAGCATGGCGCCCGGCGTGAACTTGCCGATCACCCGCCCTTCGGTGGAGAACTTCGGCGTATTCGGCAGAAGCACGCCGCTCAGCGGGAACAGGTCAGCCATGCTGGCGCCGAAGATCTTCATGTTGATATCGAGTTCGCTCAGCGTCGACGGATCAGTCAGCGTGCCGTCTGCGGTGATCGTGGTTTCACCGACCTTCACGACCGCTTCCACCGGGTAGCGCACATTCTTTTCACGCAGGGACAGCAGGGAGCCGGCCTTGCCGCTTCCGGTCAGCTTTTCTCCGTTGAACTTGCCCGCAGCCTTCCACACCATGCTGCCGTCCTGGTCGGTGTCGATCTGCGTGTTCACGTCAGCCTTCTTGCCGGGGTCGACATAGCGCACCTCGGTTCCTGTCAGGTCGAGCCCGTCGACAGCAAACTGCCATTGGGACGGCTTGTTCTTTTCTTCCTCGGTCTTGGCGAAGGTCCAGTTGTTGCGCTCTCCGTCGTCATGTTCCAGTGCCACCTTCGCGTCCTTGATGGTGGCGTCATGCAGGCTGACGGTTTTCTTCAGCAAAGCCAGTGGATTGAGCTGGAAGTCGACTTCGCCGACGGTCGCCATGTTCTTGCCGGTGGTGGCCCAATCGGGGTTGGAAAAGCTGATGTCCTTGGCATTCACATGCGGCCAGGGGATGAAGCGCTGCCAGCCTTCCACCGCCTCCGGTCTTTCCCAGCTCAATGATAGATCGCCGTTGATCGCAAAGTCGCGTCCGGTTGCCGCGCTGACGCGCTCGTTGATCCATGGCTTGAAGCGATTCATGTCCATGTTGGCGATCAATACCAGCGCGAGCACCAGCAGTGCGATGATCGCGGCGATGCTTCCGGCAAGAATTTTCAGTGCTCGTCCCATGCCGGTATGATCAATTGATCAATAGTTAGTTCGTCGGCTTGACAGTTTACGGCACGCTGCTTGCATCGCTGTGCATTGAGGAAAATCATGCAGTCTTTATTGATGCCGATGCACTCGAGCAGTGCCGCCGCGCTCCATCCGATCGCAAAAGAATGATCAATGGAAATCGCATGCACCGATGTGCTGCAAAGGTACGGTTAAAGGATGGTGCAACCTGACTGATTCGGTCTGCGGCCGATACGGGCAATGGGTCCGTCGAGACTGCCGGTCAGATATCTGGACGAAAGGGAAAAGCATGTCGGAAATCATTCGCAGCCGCAGCATTGCCGAACACTTGTGCACGCTGGCAAGCCTGCTTGAAGCCGAGGCCTTGAAAGCGGGCGTGCTCGGCGTACCGGTCGAGAAAAACCTGCGCAGCGAGGCACGCAAGGTCCGCGCCATGGCTGAACAGCTATGGGAAGTTGACAGCGCCATCGATGTATCTGCCGCACCGGACACGGCAGTTGCCCGAACTGGCGCAGCCGGCACCTACGGCAGGCGCGGCGGACAGGTGAAGCTGGTCAGCGGTTAGCGGTTGATCCTGTCACCAGCCGCGGCCGCTCGGCCGTAGCTGCAGTGCGGCATCAAGCACTCCCACATGCGCACGGTACCGCGCAGCCAGTTCCGCAGCAGCCGCTTTTCCTTGTTCACGGTTAGTGCGCGCCATGCGCATCTCGTGCAGCATGGTCTCGCACAGCGTCGACGGCGCCGCCAATGGGCGTTCCGCTTTCTCCTCCCATGTCCGCACGTAGGCGGCATGCTTGGCATGACCGCTGCCCGTATCGCTGCGGCACAGGGTAACGCGCGGCAATGCATAGGCTGCCGCCACGATGCGGCCATGCAGGCTGCTTCCGGCATAGGCAGCGCAGTTGGCGAGCAGCGCGCAGATATCCCATAGATGCAGCGACGTCATGATGCGCACCGTCTTGCTTCGCATGCGCGCCGCCAGCCGCCGATACGCGTCGATATCGTCATGCCAGGGCGCGGCGCCGGCGCGAAACATCACGATGCCGCAGCCGCTTGCGGCCGAAAATCTGTCCAGCTCCGTCGCAAGCGCTGCCAGCGTTTCCCCGTCGCGGAAGTCGATGCTGAACTGCAGCGCCAGATAACCGGCGGGGAAAGCGTGCCGGCACTGCAGCACTTCGCCGCGTGCCGCATGCGTCCGCAAGCAGCCGTCGAACAGTTCGGCGACCATGACCGCGGGATCGGGCACCAGCTCCGCGCTCAATCCGAAGGAATGCAAATGCTCCAGGGTACGGCGGTCGCGCACCGATATGCTGTCGGCGTCGGCCAGCTTTTCCCGTACTTCCAGCCGCATCGCGGCGCCGAGCGCATCCAGTTCGGCACCGCCGACTGCATTGTGGACGATCGCATCGGCGCGGGGAAACAGCGTCCTTCCGACGACATAGGGAGCGAAGGACTGAAAGCCCAGCCTTTCCTGTGTCCACGCGATTCTTGCCGGTGCATCGCTGTCGAGACGCGAGACAAAGGCTTCCGCTTCGTCCGATTGGAGAGTCATGACAGCGGCTTCCCAGGCGCCGCAGGTCAATAGCTCGCCGCCCGCATGAATAATGCGTACCGGCCGGTCACGGTAGCGCTCGGCCAGGTCGGCGATCGCATGCACTTCATGCCCGCCGACTTGCCGGAGATCGCGTGCGACGAGCCCGGCATGGACGAAATCCCTTCGCCCTGCCAGGGCTTCAAGAACATGCGGGAAAAGGAGGTCGCCGAAGTTGTGCCGGTCGAATGCGCCGAAAACAATGGTCGGAGTATCGGACGGAGTGCCGGCGGTCATCCCAGCCAGCTGGCAACGATCAGGCCAGCGCCGACATAAATCGCCAGGCGGATGCCAGGTATGCCGCCGCCATGGACGCGCGTCAGATTGAGCATCGCAAGGCTTCCCCAGAGGAGCACTTCACCGCCGCCGCGCACGATATCCATCGCATGCACGCCGTTCATCAGAAGGTACAGCCCCTGCCCTGCAAGAAAGCCGCAGGCGGCGGCCAGCAGGAAACGCACTTCCTTGCGTTCGAGCAGCTCATTGAGGGATTGGTGCGCCATGGCCGGAATCGATGATGGATCGCGTTCGGAAAACGCCGAACATGGGTACAACATAGTCCCGCATACCGGAGAGCTTCATGAGCCAGCACAAGCCCTCGTCCCGTTGACTTTGCTCTGGCGCGCAATTGCATCCTCGTCAGGCGCCTTGCTTGAACTCAGGAAACCGGAAGCGCCGAGGTCGACTTGATTTCCCGCATCGACAGGCTGGAACGTATCGACGTGACACCCGGCAGCTTGCGCAGCACATGCGTGACGAATTCGCCGTAGGCCTCCAGATCGCGGGTGACGACCTGCAGGTAATAATCCGCCTCGCCGCTGACGTTGTGGCAGGACACGATTTCCGGGATCGACTGGATTGCGCGTTCGAACTGCGCCGGCTGCTCGCCGGTGTGATTGGCGAAATTGATCTGCACGAATGCAATGAGGCCGTAGCCGAGCTTGCGGCGATCAAGGTTGGCCTGATAGCCGGTGATATAGCCCTCGTCTTCCAGCCGGCGCAGGCGCCGCCAGACCGGCGTTTCGCTCAGGTGCAGCTGTTCGGCCAGCCTGGCATTGCTCAGCCGGCCTTCCTTCTGCAGCAGTTCGAGGATACGGAGATCTGTCTTGTCCAATGCCTGAAGAGGTTCCTTCGCCATGATCCGGTGATTTTGTAGTGGATTCTTGCTCAGAATAGCAGCAAGGCGAGGAGAAATGGCAAGAAAATTACTCCGTGGCACGACGATAATTTCGTCATTCCCGTATTCCATTCACCGAAAGCCTCGCCATGGACATTGCCATCCTGCCGCTCTACCTTTCCGCGCTTGCCGCGGTCTACCTCCTTCCGGGTCCTGACATGGCACTGGTCATCGCCACCGGCGCCGCGCGCGGCAAACGCCTGGCGCTGGTCACCAGCCTGGGCATCGCCTTGTCGCGCGCACTGCATGTGCTGATGTCTGGCGCCGGTCTTGCCGCATTGATGGCGGCCCACCCGCTGCTGCTGGACATCGTGCGCTGGGTAGGTGCCGCTTATCTGCTTTACCTTGCAGCACAGGTACTGCGCTCGGACATGCGGCTCGATGCGGCCGGGTCCGGTCGCAGTGAAAGCTCGCCGCTATCCTGCTTCCTGCGCGGCTTCCTGACCAACCTGATGAATCCGAAGGCCTTGCTGTTCTGCGGCCTGTTCCTGCCGCAATTCGTCTCGACGGCGCACGGACCGGTGCTCATGCAGTTCCTCTGGCTAGGTGCGATCCTGGTTGTCACCGGCCTCGCGTTCGACTGCGTCTATGCGGTGGCGGCTGCGCGCGTAGGCAGAAAAATGCAGGGCAAGACTTCACCCTTGAAGAAATGGCTGCTGCCCTCGGTATTGGTGCTGATGGCAGGAAGGTTGCTGGCGAGCTGAGATTTACTTGGAAAACAGCCAGTGCCAGGGTTCGTAGATGAAGCCCTTGCCGTTGCCGCGCGGATAAGACAGTACGAAGCCGAAGCGGCCTGCATGCGTGTTCAGCCAGGCGAAAGCGGGAGTGTCTTCAAACGGCTCTTCCCGTTCCTCGCAGCCGGGCGTATTGATATCAATCGCGCGCCCGGTGTGATGCTCGCTGTAGCCCGGCGGTGCGCTCAAGGTGAAAATCAGCTCCAGCGGCATTCCCCGCGCAATCTTGGCTCGCACGATCTCGGCTTGACTGGCGAGGTCGCGGAATGCCGATACGATGTAGAGGTCGATGCCGTCCTGCCGCGCTGCCTTCTGCATCGTCTGCCATGCACGCGCGGCGGCGGGAATCAGCAGGTGCCGGAAGCCGTCGCTCCCGGTTTCGGCCAATGCCAGTTCGCCGGCTTCCGGATGAAAAGGCAAGCCGGTCCGTGCAGCCTGTTCGGGTGAAATGCCGAGGGCGGCGAGGATGTCGGTTGTCTTGCTGTCAAGCTGAGGGATCTGCATGTGCCGGAAACGTCAATTGATCGAAGCATCGTTCAGAGTCATGCCAGCTGCAAACAGTTCCGACAGACATCATTACCGCTTTTGCCGCGAAGACTGAACAAGAGCAAGGAGTCAGAGTAAACTGTGCGTGTCCTCAGTTCAATTTGAAATGCGATGTCCAGCCAGCCAGACGATCCGCGCCCTGTTCCTCCCGTCGAGCCTGCGCTCGAAGATTGCTGCGGCAACGGGTGCGATCCTTGCATTTTCGACCTCCACTATGCGGCGATGGACCGCTACCGCAGCGAACTCGCCGCCTGGGAGGCGCGCCATGCGCAGAAAGCCGATTGATGGCAACCATGGCAATGCAGTGATGCCTCTCCCTGCATTGCCATTCTCATGCGTAGCGGATTTCAATCGTGGTATGCGCCACTTCCTCATGGACGCCGATGCGTTTCCGCACCTCGTCCGGCGTCAGCGATGGATTATCGGTAACAAGGCTTAGCGCGCAGGAGTAATGCTCGCGGCCGACCCGCCAGACATGCAGGTCGGTGATGCGGGTATGCTCTCCCTCGCGATCCACCTCCACCGCTTCGCGGATTTCCTGAACCACCGGATGGTCCATCTCGCGGTCGAGCAGGACCTTGCCTGTGTCATGGATCAGGTTCTTTGCCCAGAGCGCAACCAGCACCGCCCCGACCAGACCCATTGCCGGGTCCAGCCATGCCCAGCCGTACAGCCAGCCGCCGGCCAGCGCAATGATGGCCAATACCGACGTCGCGGCATCGGTAATGACATGCACATACGCTGCCTTCAGGTTCAGGTCGGCATGCCGACCCTCGTGTTCGCTGTGTTCGCTGTGCGCGCCGTGTTCGTGCGCGTGGCCATGATGATCGCCGTGGCCATGATGGTGATGATCATGGCCGTGATGATGATGGGCTCCTCCCAGAATCAACGCACACACGATATTGACGGCCAGCCCGAGCACACCGACCAGCATTGCCTCACGATAATGGATGTCCTGCGGCGACAGCAGCCGCTCAACGGAACCGACCGCCATCAGGACCGCAATACCGATGAGCAGCACCGCGCTGGTGAAGCCGGCGAGTACCTCGATCTTCCAGGTGCCGAAAGCGAACCTCGGATCATGCGCATATCGCCGCGCGGCCGCATAGGCGAAGGTGCTCAGCCCGATCGCCAGCGCATGCGAACTCATGTGCCAGCCGTCGGCCAGCAATGCCATGGAATTGAACCACCATCCGGCGCCGATTTCCGCCAGCATGGTAATCGCCGTGATCCACATGACAATGCGCGTGCCGCGCTCGGCGGCGGGATTGCCGCTGCCATAGACATGGTCATGCGTGTGGCCGCTCGCCTGCACCTGCAGATGCGTTGACTGCGCCGAATGGTTTGAATGGTCTGAATGGGAATGCTGCATGCCGCGCCCTTCTCGATGATTGTGCTTGACTCGTACCGGCGGATATCAGAATCCCAGGCTCTTGCCTGCGCCCATCAGCGTTGCGACGCCGAGCACTGCAAAGATGGCCGCGGCGATCCCATGCACCAGACGCACCGGCATGCGGTTGGCGATGCGGTCGCCCAGCAGCACGGCGGGCACATTGGCCAGCATCATGCCGAGCGTCGTGCCGGCAACCACGGAGACCAGGGAATTGTATTGCGCGGCCAGAGCCACCGTCGCTACCTGCGTCTTGTCGCCCATCTCGGCAAGGAAAAATGCGATCAGAGTGGCGACGAAAACGCCGGATTTCGCCAGCTGCGCATCTTCTTCTTCGAACTTGTCGGGAATCAGCGTCCATCCCGCCATGGCCAGGAAGGAAACGCCGAGCACCCAGCGCAGCGTCTGGGGCGACAGCAGCGACGTAATCCATGCGCCTAGCGCGCCGGCAAAGCCGTGATTGACGAGCGTGGCCGCAAGAATGCCGAGAATGATGGGAACGGGCTTGCGGAATTTTGCAGCAAGGATGAATGCGAGGAGCTGGGTCTTGTCGCCGATTTCTGCGAGTGCGACGATGCCGGTGGAAATGAGGAAGGCTTCCATGTTGTTATAGTTCCCTGGCCGGACATGAGATCCATTGACCACACGCCCGTCCGGCCAAAGGAAGGCATATGGTCAAAGGTCTTGCCAAGCATTGGAACCGCTTGCGCCATGGTCTGTGGACCAAGTGTGTTGACGCAAGCCCCTTCAGCATGTTTCAGCGATGAAAGGAGGCTACTCCCCAGTGACGGGCCGCATGATACTCGACAATATTGACTTTGTCCATGCATTCCATTGCCTGCACCGTGCTTGCCGCGGACACAAGGCAGGCAATACCAGTCCGATAGTGTTGCCGCCTACCGATTCAATTGAGGAATTCAAATGGCTATTCGGCTCTTCCGCAACTAGTATGAATTTTTCCGGATATCGCCAGCCTAAGCTTGGGATATCAAATAGTTATTTGGAGGTCTTTATGCAAGGCAAATTTGATGAGGCCGGGAAACGCCATTCACTGCGCCATATGAAGCTTGCGGTAGGCCTGCTGATCAACGTGGGCGGCATGCTGGCGGTTGCGCAGAATCTGCTGGCCTGACCCGTCATCCGGCACAATCGCTTGAGGCCAAAAAGGCAGCGGCGCCATTTGCGGCGCCGCTGCCTTTTTACTTATGCACGAATATGGAGTTCAAGCCGCGCTCTTCGTGCTGCGGCCTTCGATTGCCATGTGCAGCGTTCAGGTTCCTTGCGGCAGCGTTTCGGTAACGATGCGCATCTGCCCTTCCAGCGTCTTGTGCACAGGACACTTGTTTGCAATGTCGGTGAGCCTCTGCTGCTCGTCCTCGCTGAGGTTGCCGATGTAACGAATGCGCCGGGTGAACAGATAGGCATTGTCCTGCTGGCCATGCTCGATCCGCACATCGATGTCCTGCAGGTCCATGTTCTTGCGCTTCGCATACATGCTCACCGTGATCGCGGTGCATGCGGCCAGCGAGGCTGCGAGCAGATCATGCGGTTCCGGACCAGTCTCTTCGCCGCCGTACATCCGCGGCGCATCCGTGAGGATGGCGTGCTTCCCGATTTCGATCACATGCTGCAGCGGCCCTTGCCCGCGGTGTACCTTGATTTCCATGCTCTCCTCCCTTGAATGTGCGCTGGCGCGGCCTGCCGGCCGCTTCGCCAGCGCATTATTTCATGAGCTTGCGGTTGAGGGTGCGGCCCGCTGAAACAATTTCGCCTGATCAGGCGAACAGCTTGTTCGCCGTCTTGGCGATCAGTTCGCCCTGGTGGCGAGCACCTTCGAGTTCGATTTCCGAAGGCTGGCGCTGGCCCTGGCCGCCTGCGATAGTGGTAGCGCCGTAGGGGCTGCCGCCGACGATTTCATCGAGCGTCATCTGGCCCTGGTGGCTGTATGGCAGGCCGACCACCGTCATGCCGAAATGCAGCAGGTTGGTGATGATGGAAAACAGCGTGGTCTCTTGGCCGCCGTGCTGGGTCGCGGTGGATGTGAATGCACCTCCGACCTTGCCGTTCAATGCGCCGCTCGCCCACAGGCCGCCCGCCTGGTCGAGGAAGCTTGCCATCTGCGAAGGCATGCGCCCGAAACGGGTCGGTGCGCCGATGACGATGGCATCGTAGTTGGCCAGTTCGGCGACGGTGGCGACCGGGGCGGACTGATCGAGCTTGAAATGCGCGTTCTTGGCAATGTCCTGCGGCACGGTTTCCGGCACACGCTTGATGTCCACGCTGGCGCCGGTTCTGCGCGCGCCTTCGGCAACGGCGTTGGCCAGCGTTTCGATGTGGCCGTAGGTCGAGTAATACAGGACAAGCACTTTAGACATGGTAGATCTCCGTAACGAGTGGGTTGAGTTGTTGTTCAAAATCTTTCTGCATCACAGCCCGCATTTCCTGCGGTCCTTGCATCTTCTGCGGTCCAGCAGATAGAGGTTGCAAGACTGGCAAAGTTCTGCCGACGCAGCTGGCGCGGCGGCGGGCGAAACAATTCATGCGAATGCATACACATCCATGGCAAGCACGCCGTACTCGTAACTGGAATGAAGGCGCTCGCCCTTTACCTTGCCGCCGCCCGCTCCCATGGCGGCGAACAGCGGCAGCAGGTGCTCGTCAGTGGGGTGGTTGCGTTCCGCATGCGGGGCCTGGCGCCGGTAATCGAGCAGTGCCTCGCGCCGGCCATGCTGCAGTTGGTCGTGCATCCAGTCCGCGAATTCGCTGGCCCATGGCTGCACCGGCGCGTCCATGCCTTGTCCGCGGAACTCGTACAGGTTGTGCGTCAGCGAACCCGAACCGATCACGAGCACGCCTTCGTCGCGCAGTCCGGACAGGGCGAGACCAAGCCGCTCATGCTCGGCCGGCGTGCCGCCGCGCAGCACCGATACCTGCAGCACCGGAATATCCGCATCCGGATACATCAGGCGCAGCGGCACCCAGGCGCCGTGGTCCAGGCCTCGGGTCGGGCTGCGCTTGACAGCCAGACCCGCCTCTTCCAAGAGGGCAGCAATACGGCCGGCGAGTTCGGGCGAGCCGGAGGCCGGATATTGCATCTCGAACAGGGCGGGAGGGAAGCCGCCGAAATCATGGATGGTTTCAGGCCGTTCGGCAAAACTGACCGCCGGGCCGCCGAGCGATTCCCAATGGGCCGAAAACACGACGATCGCCTTGGGCCGCGGCAGGGACTTCCCGAGCCCGAGCAGAAAACCACGCGCCGGGCTGTCCTGGATGGCAAGCATGGGCGAACCATGCGAGATGAACAGTGCAGGTAGAGTGGTCATGGCAGTTCTCCAATGAGGTTACGGCTTTGCCGAACCATCAATCCTCGGCAAGTCAATCAATACATGCACTATATTCAATGCCGATGAGTAGATAAAGAGCCGTCCGCTTGCCAAATTGTTTCCTGCTGATTGACAATAGGGTATGGATATTCTCGCAAGCATGAAAGCCTTTATCGCTGTGGTCGACGCCGGCAGCTTTGCCGCTGCTGCGGAACGCATGGACATGTCGCGCGCAATGGTTTCCAAATATGTGGCATCGCTGGAAGACCACCTGGGCACCCGGCTTCTCAATCGGACGACCCGCCGCCTCAGCCTGACCGAATCGGGAACCGCATTCTATGAGCGCAGCGTCCAGATCCTTGCCGACCTCAGCGAGGCCGAGCAGGTGGCCGGCGCCATGGCAGCCGTGCCGCGCGGCGTTCTCAAGATTGCCATGCCCCTGTCTTTTGGACAGCACCGACTGGGACCGCTGATTGCCGAGTACGTACAAACCTATCCGCAGGTCAAGCTTGACATCGCTCTGAGCGACCGCAAGGTCGATCTGGTCGATGAAGGCTTCGACCTTGCGATACGCATCGGCATGACGCTTGAACCCGGCCTGATCGCGCGCAAGCTGGGCGACGAGCGCATCATCATCTGCGGCGCGCCCTCCTATCTGGAGCGGCAAGGCATTCCGCACACGCCCAAGGATCTCGCCTCTCATGCCTGCCTCGGCTATACCCTGGGTCAGGGCGGCGATGAATGGCGACTCGAGGGCCCCGAAGGGCCGGTCAGCGTACGCTGCAGCGGACCGATCCGGGCCGACAATGGCGACATGCTGCGACTGGCGGCGATCAGCGGCGCAGGCCTGGTCTTCCAGCCCCGCTTCATCGTCGGCGACGATCTTCGCGCCGGTCGGCTGCAGCAGGTGCTCGAGGACTACCAGTCAGGCGAAATGGGCATCTACGCAGTGTATTCGAGCCGCAAGCATCTCTCTGCCAAGGTGCGCAGCTTCGTCGATTTCCTTGCGGAGAAGCTGACAGACCTGCCACCGGCCTGAAGCGCTCCGACCTGCATGAAAACGCGTCCCATATCCGCACCTGAAACAAAATGTGACTGGTACACAACGGTTCCGTAGTGGTAAATTTCCTTCTGGCAACCGGCATCCCGATTTGGGATAATGTTATCGGAGTCATTACGTCACGGACTCTGCGGCAGTTTCCGCGATACCGCCAGGCTAACGGCTTTGATCGGGGGAGCGTTGCCGCCATCGGCCTCAGGCACGGTCCGAACCGGGTTGCTGCATTGCGGCCTTCCGCCCCATTTGTTGAAAAACATTCACACATAGGCGCTTCATGTTCAAGAACCTCACCATCAAGACAAGGCTGATCGGCGTCATCGGGTTTCTGTCGCTGCAGCTGATCATCGGCGGTGTCATCGGCATCGCCAGCCTCAACAATGCCAACAATTCCATGCGCTCCATCTACGATGACCGTCTGGTGGCGCTTGGACAGCTCGACCGCATCATCCGTTACGTCAACGACAACAATTCTGCCGTCGCCAAGGCACTTACCGGCGAGCAAAACGATGTGGAAAAGGCGCTCAAGGAAGTCGGCGAACGCAGCAAGATGATCGACAAGGAATGGGGCGCCTACATGCAAACCTACCTGACGCCCGAAGAGAAAAAGGTAGCCGAGGAATTTACTGCAGCCAGAAAGGCTTATATGGCCGAAGGCCTGAAGGCGGCCACCGAAGCCCTGCAGGTACTGGACACGCAGGCAGGCGTCGCGGCCTTGCATGGCCCGATGACCAAGCTGTTTGCACCGATGCGCGACAAGATGGACCAGCTGATCAAACTGCAGCTTGATGTCGCCAAGGCAGAGTACGAGCGGTCGCAAACCATCTACCAGTGGGTGCGCAATTCCTGCATCGCCGGCATCCTGTTCGGCGTCGTGCTCGCCGCGCTGGTCGGCTGGTGGCTGGTGCAGGCCATTACCAAGCCGCTGAACGTGGCGGTCAAGGTGGCAGCGAGCGTCGCCGACGGCGACCTGACGCAGAAGATCGAAGTGCGGTCCAACGACGAGACCGGTCAGCTCATGCGCGCACTGAAGAACATGAACGACAGCCTGGTGCAGATCGTCAGCCAGGTGCGCACCGGCACTGAAACCATCAGTACCGCCTCGACCGAGATCGCCGCCGGCAATCAGGACCTGTCGGCGCGCACCGAGCAGCAGGCCAGCTCGCTTGAAGAGACCGCATCTTCGCTGGAAGAGCTGACCTCCACCGTCCGGCAGAACGCCGACAATGCGCGCCAGGCCGACCAGCTGGCGCAGTCGGCTTCCGAAGTGGCCAACCGCGGTGGCGTAGTGGTGTCGCAGGTGGTCGAAACGATGGGCTCGATCAACGAATCGTCGAAGAAGATTTCCGACATCATCAGCGTCATCGACGGCATCGCCTTCCAGACCAACATCCTGGCGTTGAACGCCGCAGTCGAAGCGGCGCGCGCCGGCGAGCAGGGCCGGGGCTTTGCAGTGGTCGCGTCGGAAGTTCGCAACCTGGCGCAGCGTTCCGCGGCGGCGGCAAAGGAAATCAAGACATTGATCGACGACTCCGTGCAAAAGGTCGATGCCGGCAGCCGCCTCGTCGGACAGGCAGGCTCGACAATGGAAGAAATCGTGCAGAGTATCCAGCGCGTCACCGACATCATGGGCGAGATCACCGCAGCGACCCAGGAACAAACGTCCGGCCTCGATCAGATCAATCAGGCGGTCAGCCAGATGGACCAGGTCACGCAGCAGAACGCGGCCCTGGTGGAACAGTCCGCGGCTGCAGCCGAGTCGATGCGCGAGCAGGCCGGCGGTCTGGCACATGCCGTCGGCGTATTCAAGCTGAACGGCATGCATTCCGCTGCGACTTCCGGCACGGCGTCTCTGCCGCGCCCTGCCGCACAGGCCACACGCGCTGTACGCGCCGCCGCACCAGCCGCCGGTTCGATGGTGGCAGTGAAATCCTCGACGCCGGCCAAGGTGAAGGCACCGGCTCCGAAGGTCTCGGCAGCCGATGGCTGGGAAGAATTCTGAGGCCTTGCCCGGAGACGCCTTCACATCATCGGGCGTATTTTCCAGGTAGCGCAGGCCAGTCCTTTCGGTCTCCGGCAATGTGCAGGGCATCCTCCTGCACTGCCTGCCCTACCTGACTCTCTCGGCCAATCGTTTTTCCGACCTTGAAGACAAAGCCGGAACAGCGGATCGCAGCAGCATGCAGACGCTGCTGAATCTCCTCCTCTTCATGCCAACTGAGCGCCTCGGTTGAGCGCCTCGGCTTGCAAACAATCCAGGCTGCTCCCGAAGCCGCATTGCCTGATACCAATCCCAAGGCGTAACGTAACCGATGAGAACGATGGAGTTTTTCGTCTGGCAAGGCGCGGTAGGATTCCATGGCGGGGCCATGGATGACGAGCACAACGCGGGCAGGCGGAAAAAGACGCGATCTCATGGCACGTTACGCTTTGGGATTGGTATTACTGGTGCTGCCGCTTGCTGCGCCGCAGCTTTGGCCCGCATCGCCATGAATTTCTTATGTCGGCTGCCATACATACATCGGAATATTGATTTCAATCAATAGCGGCACATCGCACAGCTGGATATGGCTTGGATACACTCTGTTTCGTCGAGGAGGAGACAACGCAACACTTGCTCGATAACCCCGCCCCGGCCCGACAAACAAACACATACTGAGCCAGGGGCACTTCACAATGCACATGCAAGAGGAATTTCTTATGGCAACCGGTACAGTCAAATGGTTTAACGATGCTAAGGGCTTTGGCTTCATCACTCCCGATCAGGGCGGCGAAGACCTGTTCGCGCACTTTTCCGCAATCAGTGCGTCCGGATTCAAGACGCTCAAGGAAGGCCAGCAGGTGACATTCGAAGTAACCCAGGGCCCCAAGGGCAAGCAGGCGTCGAACATCGTCGCCACACGCTGATCTTTCCAGGCCGGGCCGATCGGGCCCGCCTTCCGAACCCGGCGCGTCCCGCGGCATTCAGCAATGCCGGATTTGCGCCGGCATCCTTCCAGGCGCGCCGCAGCGCCGCCGTAGAGAGGTCCCAGGCAGAGGTGCCAAGCAGGTGGCAAGCTGGCGCCAAGCGCAAGCCGCCGCCGTGGACTATCATGACGTCCCTTCCCATTCCCGCAGCGGTAGCAACATGAACGACATTCCAGACACCAATAATGACGCCGATCCGGCAGCGCCGATTTATGAGCCACGCCTGTGGCGTGATGACGGCTGGACCGCGCGCGTAATCAAGAACGAGGATGACGACGGCTGGGCGGTGGAAATGATCAAGGACGGAGAAGCCGAACCGGCCCTGGTCGGTCCTTGGACCATGGGGCGCGACAAGAAGAATCCGAAACCGCTGGATGCCGGTGCCTTCGCCACACTGGTCAAGACCGCATCGGAAGTCCTGCGCAGGCATGAGCAGCAACTGCATGCGCTGCTCCACAAGAGCATCGCCGTGTCCACGGATTCAGGCAACGTCAATGTCCTGCTAGACATCGTGCCCGACGAGGATGATCCTTACGCAATATTAAGTGCACGCGATGACTTCGGCGATACCATCGCCGAGGTGAGGGTGGCGCCGACGTTCAAGCTGACCCGCACCAGCGCCGAAGCCTGGATAGAAAGCGGCTACCGCAAGCCGAGATGACCGGCGACGGCGCCTGACAAGCGGCGTTTCCAAGGATGAGATGGAACTGTTGCGTTACACCGGGCCACTCATCCCAAAGGAAAACATTCGCCATGGCTTTTGCTCAAAACATCACCTTCTTCGTCACCGAATACGTCTTGCCGATGATGATTTCCCTGTTCAGATAGGATTCAGGCCAGGGCGGCAGGGAGCGGTCAAAGCCTTTCCCTGCAAGGGCTCTATAGATCCGACCCGAAAATATGTTGAGCCGGATCCCCTCACCCCGGCCCTCTCCCAAGGTAGAGGGTGAGATCAGCGGCCCGAAAAATGCGCCATTTTTCGGGCCGAATCAATAGCTTGCCGGACGGCGCACGCCCATCGCCTCGCACACCTGCACCAGGCGCTCAGGAGACCAGTCCGGGTTGAATTCCACGGTGTTCTTCGGGAACAGCATCACGACCGTCGATCCAAGGAGGAAGCGGCCCATCTCCTGGCCGCGTTCGATGCGGATCTCCTTCTCGTCGTAGCGCCATTCGCGGATATCCGGATAGCGCGGCGGATTGACCACGCCATGCCAAACCGTGGCCATGCTGCCGACGATGGTCGCGCCGACCAGCACCAGCACGAACGGCCCATCCTGCCCTTCAAATACGCACACGACCCGCTCATTGCGCGCAAACAGGTTAGGCACGCCGCGCGCCGTGGTCGGGTTGACCGAGAACAGGTCGCCCGGCACATAGATCATGCGCGTCAGGCGGCCGCTGCAAGGCATGTGGATGCGGTGGTAATCCTTCGGGCTCAGATACAGCGTGCAGAAATCGCCGTCGTCGAACTGTGCCGCAAGCTGCCTGTCGCCGCCGACCAGCGCCAGCGTCGAATAATCGTGCCCCTTGGCCTGGAAAATCCGGTCCTTGTGAATGCGGCCGAACTGGCTGACCGCGCCGTCGACCGGGCACAGGAAATCGGTAGCCGCGAAAGGCCGTGCTCCTTCGCGCAGCGGCCGCGTGAAAAACTCGTTGAAGGAGTTGTAGCTGCGGATGTCGGGATTCACCGCCTCCTGCATGTTGACGCCGTAGAAATTGACGAAAGCGCGGATCAGCGCAGTGGTCAGCCCGCCCGCCCGGGCGCCAGCGATCTTGCCGGCCAGGACGGTGAGCGCCTGCTTGGGCAGGAGATACTGATGCAGAACAGCTAGTCGGTTGCGCACGTTGAGTCGATGTTTGGTTACGGAAATGACCATGATTGTACCGGTGTCCGGCATTGAACATGAGTTTTCAGCTGCGAATGTGCCTTGCGGCTTTTTTCCAGCCCTGCCGGAACTGTCGTCAGCCAAGCTGCCACTCACATAACAGAATTAATTGCTCCGTACCTCAAGGAATAGAAACAAAGGCGATTTACATCAATCATTGTTGATCGCCACGTATTCCTATTTTTGGTTTAACAGAGAGAATCCCATGGGAATTTCAGTTAGAAACGGTCAATCCGGTTATCAACATCGCGAGTTCCACAATTCTCGCAGCGACCTCGAATCGGTAAGTAACCGTTCGTCGCAGCACAGACTGCCGAATAGCAATGATACTGAGCCGGGGCGTAACACACTTACGGGCCAGGGCCCCACGCTCGGCGCCGACCCGAGACGTATACGCGGTACCAGGTCCGCAATACTTAAATGGGGCGATGTCCAGCAAAGCGCTATATCTTCTGCCGCAAAAGCCCCGCCAAGTGAGTCTATGCACTTTAACGATCCTGGGACACGATTGTATGATTGGTTAAAAGAACAGTCGTCATATCGCGAGTTTTCAGATCAAAAGCCACAGATGAAACGGCAGGGGTTTCTAAAAAAGCTCCTTCACCCATCTCGTCGAACAGCCTTGAAAATTGCTTGGTACGGAACCGACGCACTTGTTGGCGCATCTGTCCTAGCGATCGCGATCGGGGCCGCAATAAGTACAGGAGGGGCGGCACTTCCTTTATCCATAGGGCTTATGTTCGGGGCGGGCATGTATCTCTGCGGTTCGCACCTCCTTAGAAATCAGCTACTGCCCTAAAAATCTTCGTTGCAATACTTGGAACTGCCCATGATCGTTATTGCAGTGGATTGACATGCCTGTTGGGGCGTCAAAGATGTGTTGGCCCAATGAGCGAAGAGAATCATGCCAATACCGCGTCAACAATGCGCGCGAGATCTCGGTCTTATTGTGTTCTTTCCTTGTCTAGACATGATTTCGCCCATGTGCCTTCATCAAAGTCTTGCTAGCGCGCCGCTTCCTGCAGCAGCCTGATCAGCAGATACAAGCGCGGCACAATGGAATCGATGACGATGTATTCGTCGCGCGCATGGTAGCCTGCGCCGGCAAGGCCCAGGCTTTCCAGCACCGCCGCCTTGCCGGTGAGCCCGGCATAGCCGGCATCGGTCGCACCGCCGGTGGCGGGAATCAGGGTGAGCTTGCGATCGATTTCGGCGTAAATGGCCTCGGCCTTGCGGGCGAGTTCCAGGCCCGCCGGCGTGGCGACGTAGGGCGGACGTCCGCGGTCGATGTGAATGGTGGTTTCGGTATCCGGCACCCTGCGCTGCTTCACTCTCTCCTGCAGAGCCTCCTGCATGCGCTCGATGCCGTCGCGCGCGGTGAGCCGCATGTCGGCCACGGCCTGCGCCTGCTCGGGAATCTGATTGCGCACCACGCCGGCCTTGGCGCCGGTCCAGTTGAGCTGCGTGCCGGGAACGGACTTTGCGATGTCTTCGGTCTGCAGGATCTGGTGTGAAAGTTCCACCAGCGCATTGCGCCCCATCTCCGGCGCGGCGCCCGCATGGGAGGCGCGGCCGCGCACCTGCATCGTTACGCTGGCCGTTCCTGCCGCGCTCAGCAGCACGCCCTCGGGTACATCGGGCGTCGGCTCGCAGGAAAGCACGACGTCATGCTCCGCGGCCTGCGCGGCGATCAGCATGCCCGAGCCGCGCGAGCCGGTTTCCTCATCGGCATTGAACAGCACCGTCAGGCGGGCATAGTCCTGCAGCTTCAAGTCCTTCATTATTTTAAGCGCATGCAGCACGACGCTGATGCCGCCCTTGTCATCTGCAATGCCGGGCCCGTAGATGCGGCCGTCTTCGATGCGGTAAGGCTGGCTCTTGAGCGTGCCGACCGGGTAGACAGTATCCATGTGGGCGATCAGCATCAGGCGCTTGCTGCCGCTTCCCCGAAACGTGCCGATCACGATGTCGCCCGGCCCTTCCGAGCCCTTGCGCCGCTCCACGCTGGCGCCGAGCTGCCGCAGGCGCTTCTCCGTGTAGTCGGCCATGCGGGAAAGCCCGGCGGCATCTGAGCTCGGCGACTCGATCTGCACCATGTCCTGCAGGCTGACGATGAGGGCCGCCTGCTCGTTTCGCGCCGCTTCAAGCAGTCTCGAGTCCGCTTCCGCCGATGCGGCAAAGGCCGGTGCCGCATTACCAAACAGCAGCGGCAGGACCAGAAACAGCGGCCTTATCGCAGCCGGGAATCGGGCGCCTGGTGTAGGCATGGAGTCTCCTTGTTGTAGGTATGGTGGAAGATTATAGGACGCAACCCGGGTTGGCACTTGGGTCCGCGTCAGAGTATCGAGGGCTTGCAAACGGAAATGCAAAGCAAGCTGCAGGCCAAGCTTTTTCAACATCGACATCATGCCTGGCAAGATTGCGGCAGCTACTCCGTTCAGCTTGGCAGGTTGCCCCCATGCCAGTGTCGCCTCGTCATGCAGCCTCAGTATAAGATTCGTATTTCAAACCGCATCGATCCAAGGGAATATGCAGACGCGATTCAACCTGGCTCCCTCAGTCTCCATCCCTTTCAAGGGGAGGGCCGGGGTGGAGATGGGTTGAGGCGGACGGAGATAACCCCCTGCCATCTCCCGGCGACCGTCCTTGAGGAAGGAGGACGCTCCCATTACTAAGTCAACACTGCTTCGTTCCACTGCACAGTTCAGGCACAAAAAAGCGCTGTTCCTCCCGAAGGCGGAACAGCGCTTTTTTGTGCAGAGCGCACCTGAGCGCACTTATCGTGCCAGCGCGCTCAGATGCGATCAGAAGCGGTGACGCACGCCGATGTTGAAGACCGACGGATCCAGACCCGCTGCAGCCGGGCTGCCCACGGTCGCAGCCGAATCGTTCTTGATGCGCGCATACGAGGTGTACAGGTTGGTGCGCTTGGACAGCGCATGGATGTAGCCGATGGCCCACTGGTCCGCATCGCGCGTGCCGCCGCCGATGTCGTCGTTGCGGCGGATGTAGGACGCCAGGATGGTGCCGGCGCCGATCGGTGCGCTCACGCCGATCAGGGCGTCGTCGCGGTCGAGGTTGGTCACGCCGACGGCTGTTTCGCCCTTGCTGCGCGCATAGGCGGCATGCAGCTTGGCCACGCCGAAGTCGTAGGTGCCGCCCAGGAAGGTGGTCTTGGCATCGCCTGCGTCAACGGTCAGGCCGGCTGCGACTGCCGTGACATTCTGGTCATGATGGGCCAGGATGACGTTGATCGGGCCGGCGGCGTAGCTGGCCGACAGGCCGACCTGGCGGCCGGTGGAGGTGCTGCCGGCGACTTCGCCGAAGCTGTACTGCGCCTGGCCGCTGAAGCCGCCGAAGTTGGGCGAGGTGTAGTTCAGGGTGTTGTCGGCGCGCTCGCCGTAGACGCTGAAGACGTTGGCGGCATTGCCGGCCAGG
>NZ_JACYXF010000006.1 GCF_015352985.1 Noviherbaspirillum malthae
AACTGCACCGCATAGTCCTCTAGTGGGCCAGGTGCAGCTGGGCAGGGGCGACGAGCAGTCATGGCAGCAGACCTCCTGCTACCAGCATAGACCCTCAATAATCTACTTTCAACAAAGTACCGCTAGTCGAATGGCAGCTAATCCGTCGATTCTTGAAGGTCTGGTCACCTGCTGCATAATGCTTCATGCGCAACATAGCCATGTTGCAATGATAAATCCACACGAAAAGCAAGCAGAGGAATGCAAGCATTTGTGACGGCCGTCACAGTAGTGGCGGCCGCACCGGAATAGAGTTCGGCTAATGACTTGTGAACGGTCGCCAAAGGTTTAACCCGCATGCCGGCCTCCCGGCATGCGGGTTTTTTTCTTGCCCTTCAGTATCCTGATGGTCCGCAGGCAGCTTCGCAGCTGCCCGAAACTTGAGCAAATCGGCATCGTTGTCATTCCGCCAAAGTTCCGCCGATCAGGCTGGCCGAGCGGTTGTTACAATCTGAACGATGCATTGCATGTTCGTTAACTGAAGGTAATACCGTGACCCTGACCAGCAACGAGAATCCGAACGGCGGCGAACTGTCAGCCAACGCGAAGCGAATGCTCGAACTTCGCGAAGCCGTGCTGCAGGCATGGAGCCTGCGGCTGCGCGCAACGGTCAAGGAAGCCGAGAATCTTTCGCATCCCATCCTCATCAACACCTTTCCCTGCCTGTACGACCGTATCGCGGAAGCCATTTCACCCGGACGCGCTCGCGGCGCCGAGACCGACACCAATACGGTCGCCGCTGAGCATGGCGGCGAGCGGGCTCGCCTGACCAATTACAACGCCCAGGCCGTGGTC
The DNA here is from genome assembly GCF_015352985.1 of Noviherbaspirillum malthae. GTDB lineage: Bacteria > Pseudomonadota > Gammaproteobacteria > Burkholderiales > Burkholderiaceae_D > Noviherbaspirillum > Noviherbaspirillum malthae. The sequence continues at coordinate 835 of NZ_JACYXF010000006.1, forward strand.
TCGGAATATCAGCTGCTGCGCTGGACTATCTTCGACGTCCTGAAGGAACACGGCGTGCAGCTGGGCGGAGAGGAGTTCTCAAGCATCAATGCGTCGATCGACAACGCCATCCGCGATGCGATTAATGCCTTTGCACTGGCGCAGCTGGCATTGCGCGAGCGCTTCGTCGCCGCGCTGACGCATGATCTGCGCAATCCGCTGGCAACCGCGATGGCGGCAGCAGATCTGATCAAGCACTCCACCGATCCCGAGCAGATGAGGCCGCTGGCCGACCGCATCATGAACAACCTCGACCGCATGGACGGCATGATCCAGAATCTGCTCGATGCGATGGTGTTTCACACCGGCGAGCGTCTGAGCCTGTCCATCGAGGCTTTCGACATGCTGGAGCTGGTACGCGAGGTGGCCGAACAGTTCGCATCCGTGCACGGCGCGCTGTTCGAGGTGCAGGGCAGTACGGTCGCCGGCTACTGGGACCGCGATGCGCTGCGGCGCTGCATTGAAAACCTGGCCGGCAATGCGGTCAAGCATGGAGCCAAGGGAAGGCCGGTGCGCTTGAGCGTTGCGGCATTGCATGAGCGGGTCGCGGTATCGGTTCACAATGAAGGGCCTCCGATCCTGCCGGAGCGGATGGAATCGGTGTTCCAGGTATTCCAGCGCGCAGTCTCGGCCAGAGAAGAAGGCAGCCGCGGCTGGGGCATCGGCCTGCCTTACGTGCGCGGCGTGGCGGAAAGCCATGGCGGCAGCGTCACGGTCGACAGCACCGCGCAGCGGGGCACCACCTTCACCATCGACATGCCGATCGACTCGCGGCCTTTTCAATACGCACCGACGCTGGCCGAGTAGGGCCGCGCGATTCAACTTCGCTGGTCACTTACCAGTGCCACAGCGTGCCGTCGTGCGCCAGGCGGTTCACCGGCAGATAGGCGGGTTTGTACGGATAGCGCGCCGCCAGTTCTTCGTCGATGTCGACGCCGTGCCCCGGCACATCGCCGGGATGCAGGAAGCCGTCCTCGAAGGTATAGGCATGCGGGAAGACCGCATCGGTTTCATCGGTATGGCGCATGTATTCCTGGATGCCGAAATTGGGCACCCACAAATCGAAATGCAGCGCCGCGCCCATGCAGACCGGCGACAGGTCGGTCGCGCCGTGCGAACCGGTCCGCACCTGGTACATGGCGGCGAAATCGGCAATGCGGCGCAGCTGCGTGATGCCGCCCGCATGTACGACGGTAGTGCGGATGTAGTCGATCAGCTGCTGCTGGATCAGGTCCTTGCAATCCCAGATGGAATTGAAGATCTCGCCGACCGCCAGCGGCGTCGTGGTGTGCTGCCGGATCAGGCGGAAACTTTCCTGGTTCTCGGCCGGCGTCGCGTCTTCCATCCAGAACAGGTGATAGGGCTCCAGCGCCTTTCCCAGGCGGGCGGCTTCGATCGGCGTGAGCCGGTGATGCACGTCGTGCAGCAGATGCACTTCCGGGCCGACGGCTTCGCGCACGGCGGCAAACAGCTTGGGCGTGTGCAGCAGGTAGCGTTCGGTGCTCCAGTCATGCTCCGACGGCAGGCTGCTGTCGGCAGGTTCGTAAAACAGCGTGCCGCGTCCCACGCCGTACACCTTGTTCAGGCCGGGCACGCCCGACTGCGCGCGGATGGCCTTGTAGCCCAGGCTCTTGTAATGCAGCACCTGCTCCACCGTCTCGTCGATGTCGGCGCCGTTCGCATGGCCGTACACCATGACGCCGGTGCGGCTTCTGCCGCCGAGCAGCTGATACAGCGGCATGCCGGCCGCCTTCGCCTTGATGTCCCACAGCGCCGTATCGACCGCGGCGATGGCCGTCATCGTCACCGGCCCACGCCGCCAGTAAGCGCCGCGGTACAGGTATTGCCAGATATCCTCGATCTGATGCGCATCGCGTCCGATCAGGCAGGGAAGCACATGATCAGTCAGGTAGGAGGCTACCGACAGCTCGCGACCGTTCAGGGTCGCATCGCCGAGACCGCTGATGCCGCCGTCGGTAGTGATCTTGAGCGTGACGAAATTGCGGCCGGGCGAACAGACGATGACTTTGGCATCGATGATTTTCATGCGGTCTCCTTGATGGCGGTATCGTCGCTCAAGCGGCGGCGTATTCCAGTACGGTGGCTCGGCTGCCGGCCTGCTGCAGCCGCTCAAGCGCCGCGACCAGTTCGCTGCGCAAGCGTTCGCTGCGCGGCAAGTCCTCGCCGAAGATCGAACGCATGCTCAGCAGCCGGTCGACAATATCGGACGCATTTCCCTGTGCCGCTGCCTGCAGCTGCCGTGCCAGCGGGTCTTGTACTTGAATGGCTTGGCCATTTTCATCGGTGCCGCCGACATAACGCATCCAGGCGGCAACCGCCAGCGCGGACAGCCGCACCGGCCTGCCGGCTGCAAGGTTGTCACGAACGATCGCAAGAAAGCGCGGCGGCAGTTTCTGCGAACCGTCCATTGCGATCTGGTGGCAGCGGTGGGGCAGGGCGGTATTGCCGAAGCGTTCGATCAGCCGCTCCTGATACGCGGCAAGGTCCTGGTCCGGCGGCATCGACAGCGTGGGCGCGGCTTCTTCCTGCATGAAGCGCCGCACCAGCCGGGCAAAGCGGGGCAGGGCGATCGCCTGGTACACGTAATCGCAGCCGCCGAGATAGCCGAGGTAGGCGAGCAGGGAATTGCTGCTGTTGAGCAGCCGCAGCTTCATGTCTTCATAAGGCTTCACATCGGCGACCAGTTGCGCGCCGCCGGCTTCCCAGCGCGGCCGTTCGGCGGCGAATGCGTCCTCGATCACCCATTGCATGAACGGTTCGCCCCAGACTGCGGCATCATCGCGCAGGCCGAGGCGCTCCTCGACCTCGTCCAGCGTCGCCGGCGTGGTGGCGGGAACGATGCGGTCCACCATGGTATCGGGAAAGGCCACATGCGCCTGGATCCAGCGTGCGGTCGCGGCATCGACCTGCTCGGCATAGGCCAGCACGAGGCGCTTGAGCAGCTTGCCGTTGTGCTGCAGGTTGTCGCAGCAGAGCACTGTCAGCGGCCGGCCGTGCGCAAGCCGGCGCCCATGCAGGCCGGCGAACAGCGTGCCGATGGTGCTGGCGGGCAAATGCGGCGCACGCAGATCCTGCGCGATATTCGGCCGGGAAAAGTCCAGTGAATGCGTCGCCGGATCGAGACCGTAACCCTTTTCGGTGACCGTAAGCGACACCAGTCTGATCTGCGGCGAAGCGATGAGGGCAGGCAGTCGCTGCGGGTCGGATGGCGCATGGATGACATCGCGGACGCAGCCGACCACGCGCACGCTGCTGCCTGCCGCACTTTTGGTCAGTACGCCGTACAAGCCGTCCTGCGCGCGCAGCATCTCGCTCACACCCGGCTGGCGCAGGCTTGCGCCGATGATGCCCCAATCGCCGTATTCGGCGGCCAGCGCTTCTTCCGTATAGACGGCCTGATGGGCGCGATGGAAGGCGCCGGTGCCGATGTGCACGATTCCGGCACGCAATGCGGCGGGGTCGTAATGCGGCCGGATTGACGATGGCAGGCGGGCCAAGGTGCTCAGCGATAACGATTGCGTCATGTCGGGCGTAAAAATCCTTGAGGAGGAATTGATAAAGTGGCCTTACCAATTTATCATACGGTCCATTGGCATTCAACACGAATAATCATCCTCGCCTTTTCGATGCGCCTGCCTGCACGGCAGGGCGTTATCGCCGAGGGGAGGCCAACCATGGAGACCCGCATGCCACGCCTTTCCAGCAAGATCGCCCTTGTCACCGCCGCCGGCCAGGGTATCGGCCGCGCCACCGTCGAAGCCTTCGTGCGCGAAGGCGCGCGCGTGATCGCTACCGATATCAATGAAGACCTGCTGCCGGAACTCGCGGAACTGCCGGGCTGCACGGCGCGCAGGCTCGACGTCACCGATGCAGCCGCAGTCGAAGCGCTGGCGCGCGAAGTCGGCCGCATCGACGTGCTGTTCAACTGCGCCGGCTTCGTCGATCACGGCACCATTCTCGAATGCGACGAGAAGGCGTGGGATTTTTCCTTCGATCTCAACGTGCGTGCGATGTACCGCATGATGCGCGCCTTCCTGCCGGCGATGATCGAAGGCGGCGGCGGTTCCATCATCAACATGTCCTCCGCCGCATCCAGCATCAAGGGCGTGCCCAACCGCTTCGTGTACGGCGCGTCCAAGGCGGCGGTCATCGGCATGACGAAATCGGTCGCCGCCGATTTCGTCACAAAGGGCATACGATGCAACGCGATTTGCCCGGGCACCGTAGAATCACCCTCGTTGAGGCAGCGTATCGAAAGCCAGGCCCTCGGCAGCGGCCAGAGCATTGCCGCAGTGGAGGCCGCGTTCGTCGCGCGGCAGCCGATGGGGCGTGTAGGCCGCGCAAGCGAGATTGCGGCGCTGGCGGTCTACCTGGCCTCCGACGAGTCCTCATTCACCACCGGCACCGCGCAGCTCATCGACGGCGGCTGGTCGAATTGAATAATTGAATCACTGAATACAACCTTAAACAGTCAAGGAAAACACATGAAGCTGATGCGATATGGCGCAAAAGGAAGCGAGAAGCCGGCAATCGTCGATGCCGGCGGCAAGGTGAGGGACCTGTCTTCCGTCGTGCCTGACATCACGGCAGACGTCCTGGCTCCCGAGTCGATTGCGAAGCTGGCGGCCATCGATCCGGGCAACCTGCCTGTGATCGACAATCCCGGCCGCATCGCGCCTCCTTATTCCGGCATCGGCAAGTTCATCTGCGTCGGCCTCAATTACGCCGACCATGCGGCCGAATCCAACCTGCCGGTGCCGCCGGAGCCGGTGCTGTTCATGAAGGCCAGCAGCGCCGTCATCGGCTGCAACGATCCCGTCGTGCTGCCGCAGGGATCGGTGAAGACCGACTGGGAAGTGGAACTGGGCGTGGTAATCGGCACCAAGGCGCGTTATGTGAATGAAGAGAATGCGCTCGACTACGTGGCTGGCTATTGCGTAATCAACGACATCTCCGAGCGCGAATACCAGATCGAACGCGCGGGCCAGTGGGACAAGGGCAAGGGCTGCGACACCTTCGGGCCCATCGGGCCGTGGCTGGTGACGAAAGATGAAGTTCCCGATCCGCAGAACCTCGACATGTGGCTCGAGGTCAACGGCAAGCGCTTCCAGAACGGCAGCACGCGCACCATGGTCTACAAGGTCGCGCATCTGGTCAGCTATATCAGCCGTTTCATGACCCTGTATCCGGGCGATGTGATCAGCACCGGAACGCCGCCCGGCGTGGGCATGGGGCAGAAGCCTGCGCCGGTCTACCTGAAGGCCGGCGACGTGATGCGGCTCGGCGTCGCCGGACTCGGCGAACAGCATCAGACCGTGCATGCCTGGAATCCGGAACTGATCGACAACTGATCATCAGTCAGGCATGGCATGGCATCGTGCGGGGCGGAGAGTGCCTGCCCCGCATCCTCTCCTTGATTTTTCATGCGGCGAGAGAGACTCATGGCGGAAATTGATTTCGGACTGGCTGGAAAATCGGTACTGGTTGTCGGCGGTACCAGCGGCATCGGCGCCGGCATCGCTGCGGCATTCGCCGGGCAGGGCGCGCAGGTGAAGGCCACCGGCGCCACCGAACGTGAAGTGGAGGCTGCCGCTAGTGGCAGCATGGATGTGCGTCTGCTCGACGTGCGTGACGGCGGCGCGGTGGAGCAGCTGATTGCCGGTTTCGACAGGCTGGATGTCGTGGTCAACTGCGCCGGCATCATCCGGCGCAATGCCGAGCATGATCCTGACGCGTTCGCCGAAGTGGTCGACATCAATCTCAACGGCAGCATGCGGGTCTGCGCAGCGGCGCGTTCCCTGCTCAGGCAATCGAAGGGCTGCATCGTCAATACCGCGTCGATGCTGTCGTATTTCGGCGGCGGCCTGGTGCCCGGCTACAGCGCCAGCAAGGGCGGCGTCATGCAGCTGACCAAGTCGCTGGCGATCGCTTATGCGGAAGACGGCATCCGCGTCAATGCGGTGGCCCCGGGATGGATCGCCACGCCGCTGACGCAGGCGCTGCAGGATGATGAAGGCCGCAGCAGGCAGATACTCGACCGCACGCCGCTGCGGCGCTGGGGCACGCCGGCCGATGTGGCGGCGCCGGTACTGTTCCTGGCCAGCGATGCGGCGCGTTTCATCACCGGTGCGATCCTGCCGGTCGACGGCGGCTATCTCGTTGCCTGAAAGAGCGAGTTAACCTCGCTCCGCAAACGAAAACGCCCCTTGTTGCAGGGGCGTTCTTGCTACGGGTTGCTCACATGAAGCCGGCTTGCATGCCGGCTTCGCATGAAGCTGTCGTCGGGCTTAGCCAGTGACGATCAGCTGGTTGTCGACCGACTTGACGCCGGCAACATCCTTGACGATGGCATCGACCTTGCGGCGCAGTGCCAGCGACTTGATTTCACCCTTCAGGCGCACGGCGCCCTGAGCGCTGGTGACATCGATCTTGGCATCCTTCAGATCGGCATCAGCCGCCAGCGAGCTCTTGATCTTGCTGACGATGGCAGCGTCGTCAGTGGCGGCGCTGGTTTGCTGCGAGGCACTTGAACCTGCACCCGATTTGTTCATGCCGGCACAGCCTGCGAGCACTGCGGCGGACAATACGAGAGCGAGTAGTTTGATATTTTTCATAGAGTGTCTCTCTTTCTTGGTGGGACCGTTGACATTGGGAAGCGGTCTGATAGCTGTCCCAGCCATCAGACACCGATATAAAGCGCCTTCAGCCTAGCCGGCAAGCCGGAGCGTTGCCGTTTACGCTGAAAACACTCTAGTCTAACTTGATATTGGCATCCGAGATAACTTTAGCCCAGTTTGCGATCTCGGTCTTCATCCATGCGCCGAATTCTTCGGGGCTGTTGGTCTGTGCTTCGGCGCCCAGCGCCGTCATCTTTTCACGCACGTCCGACATCCTGACGATGGCGGCCATTTCCTTGTTGAGCTTGTCGATGATGGGCTTCGGCGTGCCTGCCGGCGCCATCACGCCCTGCCAGCTGCCGGTGACGAAGCCCGGGATGATTTCACTGACCGTGGGTACGTCGGGCAGCTGCGGCAGCCGCTTGGCGCTCGATACCGCGAGGAGCTTGATCTTGCCGGCCTTGACGTGCGGATAGGTGGCGACCATGCCGTTCATGGTCACGTCGATCTGGCCGCCGATCAGGTCGTTGAGCGCCTGGGCGCCGCCGCGATAGGGGACGTAGCCCCAGTCGGTACCGGTTTTCTGCGCGAACAGCACGCCGGCCAGATGCGTGGCGCTGCCGGTTCCTGCCGCGGCGGCGAAATTCAGCTTGCCCTTGTGGGTCTTGCTGTAATTGACCAGTTCGGTCTGCGTCTTGACCGGCAGCGAATTGCTGGTCACCAGCAGGTGCGGCGAATAGGCCAGCATGGTGACCGGCACGAGATCCTTGACCGGGTTGAACGGCAGCTTCGGATAGAGCGTGGGGCTGAGCGTGAGGTTGCCCATGTCCATCAGCAGCAGGGTGTAGCCGTCCGGATCGGATTTGGCCACCGAATCGGCGCCGATGTTGCCGTTGGCGCCGCTCCGGTTGTCGATCACCACCGGCTGGCCCCAGGCTGCGGTCAGCTTCTGGCCGACCAGGCGCGCCAGCACGTCGGAAGTACCGCCTGCAGGGAAGGGCACGACGATCTTGATGCTTTTCTTCGGATAGTCCGCGGCGCTCTGGGCAGCGGCCGGCGCGGTAAGCGCGGCGCCGAAACATGCGGCCAACGCAAGGGAAATGAGCTTTTTCATACGGTCTCCAGATCTTCTATAGGCAACAGGCTTGCCGCGTGCCTGACGGGAATGGGCGAATGGCGCGTCCAAGCGCGGCTAACGGGCCGGGACGCTCGTACACGCTAAACATTATACATGTGGGAGTGCTTGTATGATGTCTAAACTTTCATGATCGGTCTGTTGCTTCGCAAACCGTCTCCGGATCATCGGTGAAATGAAAGAAATGCAACTTTTCCCGTTGCAATCCACCGTAACAGAAGCGGCCAGCGGCAGCGGAAAAGCGAAACTTGCAAGCTGCCTGCGCTCCGGAGCGGTAAAATGTCGCCTTTTTGCTGGTCTAAGAGGAACGGAAACAAATGAGTGCCCTGCACGAAGAACGCGTCCTGAGTGTCCATCACTGGACGGATCGTCTTTTCACCTTCACCACCACGCGCGACCCGGCGCTGCGCTTTTCCAACGGCCATTTCACGATGATCGGCCTGCGCGTCGAGGGCAAGCCCCTGCTGCGCGCCTACAGCATCGTCAGCGCCAACTACGAGGATCACCTCGAATTCCTGAGCATCAAGGTGCCGGAAGGTCCGCTGACATCACGCCTGCAGCATATCAAGGTCGGCGACACCATCATCGTCGGCCGCAAGCCGACGGGTACGCTGCTGATCGATTACCTTCTGCCCGGCCGCCGCCTTTACCTGCTGTCGACCGGCACCGGCCTGGCACCGTTCATGAGCATCATCCGCGATCCGGAAACCTACGAGAAATTCGAACAGGTGGTGCTGGTGCATGGCGTACGCCAGGTGGACGAACTGGCCTACCACGACGTGCTGATGGAGCACCTGCCCAACCATGAATTCCTCGGCGAACTGGTGACGAGCAAGCTGCGCTACTACCCGACCGTGACGCGCGAGCAGTACAAGAACATGGGCCGTATCACCGACCTCATCAGCAGCGGGAAGCTGTGCACCGATCTCGGTACCCCACCGCTGAACGCAAAGGAAGACCGCGTGATGATCTGCGGCAGCCCGGCCATGCTGCGCGACCTCAAGCGCATGCTGGAAGAAGGTGGCTTCAAGGAAGGCAATACTTCGACTCCGGGCGACTTCGTGATCGAGCGCGCCTTCGCAGAACAGTAATCTGGACCTGCGTTCCTCGATCCGAACGGCCGGCACCGGGATCGCGGCCGGCGTTCGTTCGCCGGTCTGGCTGGCTGAAGCCGCAAGCTACCGGGCTCAGCCGGCTTGCCCACCGGCGTCGCCCCGGTCCCGGTTCAGCCACTCCCTCGGTGAAAGTCCCACCTTTGCCGCAAACGCGCGCGACAGCGCCGGCGGATTTGCATAACCCAGCTGCTCGGCCAGCCATTTGACCGGCCGTCCTTCGCGCAGTCCGGCCTGCGCCAGCGCGATACGGCAGCTCGTCACATAATCCGCCGGGGTCTGCCCCACCACCTGCTTGAACACCGTTGCAAAGCTCGTGCGCGACATGCCTGCGCATTCCGCCAGGCGTTCCAGAGTCCAGGCGCCGCCGGGCATTTCGTGGAGCGCCACCAGTGCGCGTGCAATGCGCGCGTGCGAGAGCCCGGCAATCAGTCCAGGCTGCATGCCGGCTTCTTCCGGGTGATCCAGCAGCCAGCGCAGCAGCTGGATCAGCACCACCTCGAACAACCGGTCTGCCAGCAGGCGCTGGCCGCAGCGTACCCTGTCCGTCTCTGCAAACAGCAGCGCGAGCGCGGGTTCCAGTCCTTCCACGGCGGCCAGGCGCAGATGGAGGAAAGGGGGCAGGCTGCGCGCAAGCGGATGATCTGCACCGCCTTCGAATTCCAGCACCGCGCAGGTGAAATCCGACCCTTCCCTTGGCGGATTATGGAAATGATGCGTCAGCGGCCGCGGATAGAACAGCAGGCTGGGCTCATCCAGAACCAGTTTTTCCGGAATGCCCGCGACGCCGTGATGCGTCACCTCCATCCGGCCGCGCCTGAGTACATGCAGGAATCCATGTCCGCTGCCGGCATCGTACTTCTGCAGGCCGCACAAGGGACCCGAATGAAAAAGGGCAGCCCGTACAGGGGAGCGCTTCAACAGCGCTGACAAGCGGTCGACAGGGGCTTCTGAATTCATTTGAACGAAAAGGTATGACTATCGAATGAAATGGTTCCAATCATACGCTGCCGGATCGGATACTGCACATCACTGGGGCGGCTGAACAGGAACATCCTGACGCTCCGGAACTTTCCCATGTGATCAAGTCTTTCCTTTGAAAGGAACCAGCATGTCCCGCGTCAACATGAATACCGAACTCGTCTCCGAAACCAGCCAGCAGACCCTGAAGCAGATTCACGCGGCATTCGGCGCAACGCCCAACATGTTCAGGGTGGTGGCCAATTCTCCCGCTGCACTGAAGAGCATGTGGGGCTCGTTCGGCGCGCTCGCCGGCGGTACCATCGGCGCGAAGCTCGGCGAGCAGATCGCCGTGGCGATCGCTGACCGCAACCGCTGCGAATACTGCCTGGCCGCGCATACCGTACTCGGCAAGAAGGCCGGCGCCAGTGCCGAGGAAATGGCTTCTGCACAGGTAGGCCGCGCGGCGGATCCCAAAACGGCGACGGCACTCGCCTTCGCGCTCAAGGTCGTCAACGAGCGCGCGCAGGTGTCGGCCGATGACGTCGCGGCATTGCGTGCGGCAGGGTTCACCGACGAGCACGTCGTCGAGATCATGGCCCATGTGGCGCTGAACCTGTTCACCAACTATGTCAATGTCGCCTTTAACGTACCGGTCGATTTCCCGGCCGTCGCATTGAGCAGCTGAAGGCAATAACAGGCAGTGATGAAGGCGGCGGCCGGTTCGCCGCCAAACTCGACATTTCAAGCTTTCAAGAGTGCAATCGATTGGAGGAATACATGCAGCATCCTTCCCTGTATCTCGAACTCGATGTAATCGAGTGGATCAACACGCCGCAGCCGATACGCCTGGCCGACCTGCGCGGCCGCGTGGTGGTGCTGCATGCCTTCCAGATGCTGTGCCCGGGCTGCGTGACGTACGGCATCCCCCAAGCGGAACGCATCGCGCGCGCTTTCCCGGCAAGGGACGTGGTCGTGCTGGGCCTGCACACGGTATTCGAACACCATGACGTCATGACGCCGGCGGCGCTGCGTGCATTCGCGAGCGAGTACCGGCTGGGCATGCCTATCGGCATCGACCGGCCCGCCGATCAGGGTTCCGTGCCGCGCACGATGCGTTTGATGCAGCTGCGAGGCACGCCCAGCCTGGTATTGCTCGACAAGAGCGGTAGGATCAGGCACCAGCATTTGGGGCAGGTGGAGGATCTTCGAATAGGAGCCGAAATCGGAACCTTGCTTGCCGAGACCGCGAAGGAAGAAGCAACGGGCAAGGACGGTGCAACGGATGAGGCGCCTCGCAAGGGCGAGTGTGACGGCGGCAGCTGCCGCATCAATGCATGATGTCTTTCCGTACCGGTCATGGTCGGAAAGACATTTGCGCCGTCTTTTAAAATTACAAGCGAATTTGAGCCTTTAGAGCGGTTTCGTGTGACCTGCTTGTCGATCCCGGACCGATTGCCTCTGGTACTGCGTTGTGGCTCCTTGCCATGGCACCGCCATGTCGCGTCGCCACGCCTTGTCCCGGAGACAATCCGCCTCGGCCTCGACTAAGCCGGTCAACACGAAACCGCTCTAGTCGAGCGTGACGCCGGTGTCCTTGACCAGCTTGCCCAGCTTCGACGATTCCGAGCGCATCAATGCGCCAAAGCTTTCCGGCGTACCGCCGACGATCGGCGTGCCGAGTTCTTCCCAGCGTTTCTTGAAGGCGGGGTCGGCGAAGATCTCATTGAGCGCCTGGTTCAGCTTGCCGACAATAGGCTTGGGCGTCGCGGCCGGTGCGGCAATGCCATGCCAGGCCGAGAACTCGTACCCCGGCAGGCCTGCTTCGGCCAGGGTAGGAACGTCGGGCAGTGCAGGGCTGCGTGTCGCAGTGGTGACCGCAATCGGACGGAGCTTGCCGGTCTTGATGTGCTGAACCGAGCTGCCGAGGATGTCGTACATGACCTTCACATGGCCGCCCACCACGTCGTTCAGCGCCGGGCCTGCGCCCTTGTAGGGAATGTGCTGCAGTTTCAGCTTGGTCGTGCTGTTGAACAGTTCGCCCGCCAGGTGCTGCGGCGTGCCGTTGCCCGCAGACGCGAAGCTGAGTTCGCCCGGCCTATCCTTGGCCAGCGCGAGGAACTGCTTCAGATTCGACACGGGCACCGACGGATGTACTTCCAGCACCAGAGGAAAGGCGGAGATCTGGATGATCGGCGCAAAGTCCTTGTCCGGGTCGAAGGGAAGCGATTTGTACAGGGTTTTGCTGACCGACATCGGACCGCTTGCCGCCAGGAGAATCGTGTAGCCGTCGGCCGGCGACTTGGCGACGAAATCGGAGCCGATATTGCCGCCCGCGCCGCCGCGATTGTCGATGATGACCGGCGTATTCAATTTCGCCTGCAAGGGCCCCTGGATGAGCCGTGCCATGGCATCCGTAGGACCGCCGGGCGGATAGGGCACAACGAACTTGATCGGCTTCGATGGATAGGCGTCACCGGCCGCGGCGCCGAGCGCCTGGGCAAAAAGCATCGATGCGAGCATCAATTTCTTAAGCATGATTTGTCTCCTCGTTTTTTGATTACCTGAACTGCGGAATTTCACTTCCTTGATTCACCTCTTTGCAGCGTCTGTGCAGCCTGCACCGACAGGCGCCGCTTCAATTCCATTACCGCACTGTGAACGGTGGTGAGCACGGGCTTTCCCGTGGCCTGTTCGCATGCGCTGCGCGCGCGCGCCATGCTGAACTGAGCGAGCGCAATCGTGGCGCAGCCTGCGTTCGACAAACGTCTTGCCTGTTCGGCGATCAAGGCATCGTGTTCATTAACATCGCCGCGATTCAGGGCGTCCAGCGCACCTTCGGCGAGCGCGCAGCGGATGTCGACGGACTCGGGGAACTCCGGCGGCATCGACTCCAGCGTCGGTCCGAATGTCGCGATCAGTCCTATCGAGCCATCCGCTTTTTGCGCATCGGCGATCATCGCTTCATTCGGCTTGAGTACCGGCAGATCGGCATGGCGGCGCGCAACGGCTTCGATGCAGGATCCGAAGGCCGAGCAGGTGAAGAGAATCGCATCAACACCGGTTCCGACTGCATAGTCAGCCAAGTCCTGGAAGCGCTGGTGCATGCGGGCATCCAGGCCTTGACCGGAATGAACCAGGTCCGCCGACAGCGAGTCGTCCAGCAGGTTCATGCGTGTCGCTTCGGGCCATTCGTGCGCGATGGCTTCGTTGATCGGCGCTACCGAATGGCTTAGCGCGTGAATAAGTGCAAGGCGTGGCATGGTCGGTCTTTGTTCGAATATGAGGTGAGCTTGCGATGTCGTTCATTGCCGCATTGCAGGCCGTTTATCTATCGTCTTCAATCTTCGGGAGTTCGGCTGCCAGCAGGCGCAAGCCCGCCTTCAGCAGGTCGTCATACCGCTTGCGTTCGGCAGCAATGCTCTCGGGCGTCCATTTGAAAAAACCTTCGCCTGTCTTCATGCCGAATCTTCCGGTTGCGTAGCGTTCCGACAGTGCTCTGGACGGCTCGGTATTGGCTGCAAGCGACGGATACATGGTGGCCGCGGCCGGGCAATGCACGTCGATGCCGGCATGGTCGCGCTGCAGCACCGGGCCGGCGGCGAGAAAGCGGAAGCCGAATCCGAAGCGCACCGCCGCATCGACATCCTCGGGCGTCGCGACGCCTGCATCGATGAGTGCAAAGGCTTCGCGCGCCAGTGCATGCTGAAGACGGTTGGCGAGAAATCCCGGCAAGTCCTTGCGCACCAGCACCGGCACCATGCCGCAGCCGCGCATGAAGGCAGCCAGGGATTCGCCAAGTGCTACGGAAGACAGCTCGCCAAGCACAACCTCCACCAGCGGGACCAGGTGCGCCGGCATGAAGAAATGCAGGCCGAGCATCCGCTGCGCGGTTTGCAGTCCTTCGCCGATAGCCGAAATCGGGAAGCTGGAACTGTTGCTGCACAACACGGTATCTGCACGCGCACGCTGTACCAGTTCCGCGAACAGCTCCTGCTTGAGCGCCAGCTTTTCGGGAATGCATTCGATGACCAGGTCGACCGCCGCCCAATCGACCTCGTCCAGCGACGCGCAGGTGCCAAGGCCGCTTCGCTTGTGCTCCGCATCGAGGCCGCGCAAGCCGTTCGTGAAATAGGTATCAAGCGCCTGCCGCCGCGCTTCTCCGCGTTCCAGAACGATGGTGCGGCAGCCTCCGCGCGCCAGCACCAGGGCGACATCGGCGCCCATCGTGCCGCCTCCTATGACGAGTGCGCATGCCCGGGAAGGCTTGGGCAAAGCGGCTGGTTGATCCGCAGGCGATGACGACGATGGGTTCAAAGTATCCATGTGTGCCGGTTAGCAAAAGAAAAATTCAGTTTGCTACGAGACTTTTTATCTGTAAATCGCATATTTTCTATAAACTTATCTATCATGGAGATAAATATTTCGAGCCGCGACCTGCGCGCCTTTCTTGCCGTGGCCAACAGCTTGAGTTTCAGCCAGGCGGCGCAGCAGGTGCACCTTTCGCAGTCCGCACTGTCGACCCTGATCCTGCGGCTGGAGGAAGCTTTCGGTTCCCGCCTGTTCGACCGTACGACGCGCACGGTGGCGCTGACCGCGGCGGGAGAGGTGCTTGCGTCGCAGGCCGAACAGCTGCTGTCGGACATGGAACGCACGGTGACTGCGGTGCGGGATGTCACCATGGTGCGCCGGGGGCGCGTGGCGCTCGCAGCCTTGCCGTCTCTGGCGGCGCATGTCATTCCGCCCCTGTTCCGCGTCTTCGGCGAGACATATCCCGACATCAAGCTGTCCCTGATCGACACCTTGTCCGAACCGGCGTTCGAGCTTGTGAGGGAAGGGCGCGTCGACTTCGCGCTGACGGCAGCCAATCCTGCCTACACCGACCTCGACTATGTTCCGCTCACGACGGACAGTTTCGTTCTCCTGGCGGCACGCGGCCATCCGCTGGGCCGGAAACGCACGGAGATCGCATTGACCGATACGCTGTCTGCGCCGCACATCTCGATGTCGCGCCACACCAGCGTGCGCCAGTACATGGAAGCCGCGGCGCTGCAGAACGGTTTCGCGTTTCATCCGGCGTACGAGGTGGATCATCTGGCGACCATCGGTGCAATGGTGAGCGAGCAATTGGGCGTGGCTGCCTTGCCGTCCATGGCGGCCGATGTCATCAGCGGAAAAAACATCATGCGCCGTCCGCTGGTCAGCCCCGTCATCCGAAGGTCCATCGGTCTTGTCATGCGAAAGGAGGGTTCTCTGTCTCCTGCGGCGGAAGGGATGCTTGCATTGCTGAGGCAGCAACTCCAGAGCTTCGCGGTCCGCTGATTCCGCAGAACAAGCGGTCAGTCCGCGTGATCCTGCCGCGGCTGCGGACGGAGGTACAATACGTACTTCTCAAAGAAAGGGCGTCATATGAAGATAGCGAAAGATACCGTGGTCTCGCTCCACTACACCTTGTCGGATGCGGAGGGCAATCAGATCGACAAGAGCAAGCAGCCGATGGTGTATCTTCATGGCGGATACGGCAACACGCTGCCCAAGATCGAAGCAGCGCTGGACGGCCAGGACACAGGCTATACGACCACAATCGACGTCGAACCAGACGATGCTTTCGGGTACTACGATGACCAACTGGTCAAGGTCGAGCCGCGCAACCGTCTGCCGGAACAGCTCGAAGTGGGCATGCAATTCGAAGGCATGGTGGAAGGCGAGGGCAGCCCCCAGCGCGTCATCTTCACCCTCACCGAATTCAATGACGAACAGGTGACGCTGGATGGAAACCATCCTCTGGCAGGCATGTCGCTGCGGTTCGATCTGAACGTGACGGACGTTCGTGCCGCCACGTCGGAAGAAATTTCGCACGGCCACGTGCATGGTGCGCACGGCCATCATCATTGATCTGCATGGTGCAGCGGTTCTGCAGGTTTTTCAACCGCTGCACGCTGCCGTCACCAGGCGCACGCGCCAGAGCGCTTTCGGTTTGACCGGACCAGGCGACAGTCAAACCGAAGGTCCTTCCAATACTCGGGCTCGTACTGAACCCTCGAAGCTTCCATGTCTATTTAAGCCGCTGCAGGAAGAGTCTGACGCGGGGGGCTCAACGCCGTGCTCATTGTCGGCGGGAGCGACTATTTTGATGGTGCGCCCTCAAGCCATTGAATTGCCGAGTTCACATCGTTGTAGAAAACTTCGTACTCACCATCGCCGAAAGCAAGGCGGGCCAGGTAAGCCAGCTTTGTATTCGACACTACAATTGCCCGCCGCAGAGAATCGCCAAGATACCCTGCGTCCACCAATTGCCGCTGCAGGAACACCAAATCCAAGTCCGGCGTTGTCATCTCACGAGCATCGTAAAGAATCTTCCGGCGCCCTGCCTTCTTTACCACATCAAGCAGATGTTCATGGCATTCCAGAAGCAGGGCTTCTGTTGCCTCGCCGCGAAATCGGACAATAGCCATGTCTCCGGCTAGCTCAACCACAAAGCTGCCTTTCATGGCATTACTTTCCTTTCATTCTGAAATGGGCCTGTACCGCCCATGCATTTTAGTGCAACTTCGATATAGCTGCCTTGCGTTTGCTCTGCATGACGAATGGAAAGTTCTCGTAATACACTGATTCACCGTTCAGGAAGATGGCAAGCAATGATGTGCTTTCGGATGAAAATGCCGGCCTTTTGCATTCCGGAACAGCCGTGAATTTTATATGTGTAAATCCACTGCCCAGCAGGCGAGGTGGAAGTTTGCTGGTGACAAATCCTTAGCGAATGGTTCGTAAGCCGCACGGCGTAATTTCGCCCCTGATTAATTCGGCTTGCTGCAGCTTCGGATGTATGTACGGTTCTGACCGCAGGAGGCCAGTGCCGGCAGCCGGATGCGACGCGAACCGGACGCTCGCACCAGTTGAGACTTCGTCAGGGGATCACCGCCGAGTAAGACAGTGTTGCCATCCGCCCGGCGCATCTGCTTCGGGGCCGGGTTGATCCGCCGGACATTACCTGACGGTCCGTGACCAACCCGGCACTTGGGGCAACCCTGATCAGCTACTTGGGGCGGTAGATCGCACAGAGCTTGTTGCCGTCGGGATCACGCACATACGCCAGGTGCATTGCACCCATGCTTCCGTCACGCAGGCCGGGCGGGTTTTCAATGGACTTGCCCCCATTCGCAACCGCGATGTCATGAAACTCGCAGACTTGCTCCGCCGAGATGCACTTGAAGCCGATGGTGCCGCCGTTTGCAAAGGTCGCCTCTTCACCATTGATTGGTTCGGTGATGCAGAAGGTGCCACCGTCATGCCGGTAGAAGAGCCGGGTATGCCCGGAGTCGGCCTTGTGGCGAAAGGGTTCTCCTGCTCCGAGTACTCCAAGCACCGCGTTATAAAAACGCCTTGAGCGCTCGATGTCGTTCGAACCGATCATTATGTGACTGAACATTTTTTCTCCTCTTATCCCTTGGCATTCCAGTGTAACGATCTATTTGCACACCCGCAACGGAGTAGCGTTCTTAACTCGATGTTCTCTTCCATCCGGTTCCAGTGGCGGTACTGCTTGAGTCGTCCCTGAACACGTTCGGATGATCAGGGACCGGCATGCTTGCCAACCGAGAGCGGCGCTGTCAATTCACCATCGCAGTGAACGGCCAGACGTAGGCCTGCAGTGTGACCAGCAAGCCGACCAGCGACGCCAGCGCGATCGAATGGAAGAAAACGAAGCGCAGGATGTCACCCTCGTGGTTGAACCAGCGGGTTGCCGTAGAAGCTACGACGATGGATTGAGCATCGATCATCTTGCCCATCACGCCTCCTGAACTGTTGGCTGCGCCCATGAGGTTGGCTGAAAGACCCAGTTGTTCGGCGGCCACGCGCTGCATTCCGCCAAAGAGCACATTGGAGGCAGTGTCGGATCCGGTCATCGCCACGCCGATCCAACCCATGAGCGTGCCGAAGAAAGGATAGAGCACACCGCTATTGGCAAAGGCAAGCCCCAGGGTGGTGTCGGTACCGGAGTAGCGAGTCAGCGTGCCCAGTGCGAGCATCAGTACGATGGTGAGAAGTGAAAAACGTACCAGCCACAAGCTGCGGAAAAAAGTGCGCACGATCTCGACCGGAGAGTATCTCATTGCGAATCCGCCGACGATGCCTGCGACAAGGATCGCCGTACCGGTAGCCGACAGCAGGTTAAGCGTATAGACGGCACTCTCGGGAGTGGGCTTGGTGACCACCGGCGGCATCTTCATGATGAGATTGTTCAAGCCCTCGATGACGAATTTGGGCGAGAACAGGTCATTCAGGAAAGCCTTTACGGGTTGCAAGCCCCAGAGGAACACGAATACGGTGAGGATAAACCAGGGCATCCATGCGCGGATCAGTTCGGCGCGTGTGTATTTTTGCAGTTCGGCTTGAGGTGCCGGAGAAGCGCTGCCTCCATTCTCATGCCCCTTGAGGCTCGGCGATGTCCATACATTCCTGGGCTGCCAGACACGCAGGAACAGAATCAATGATGCCATGGATACGATCGCGGCAATGATGTCCACGAGTTCCGGGCCGATGAAATTGGAGACCAGGTATTGCGGCACGGCGAATGAGACACCGGTAACCAGAATGGCAGGCCAGATTTCCATCATGGCCTTGCGTCCCGCAAAAGCCCAGATCAACCAGAACGGCACCAGCAAGGAGAAAAAGGGCAGCTGGCGTCCGATCATTGCCGTGACTTCCATCAGGTCGTAGCCATGCACTTTGGCAAGCGTGATCACCGGCGTGCCGAGTGCGCCGAAAGCGACCGGGGCAGTATTGGCGATGAGGCTGAGACCCGAGGCGGCCAGCGGTGAAAAACCGAGGCCGATCAGGATGCCGGCAGTCACTGCCACGGGAGTGCCGAATCCGGCGGCCCCTTCGAAGAAGGCGCCGAAACAGAAGGCGATGAGCAGCAGCTGCAGGCGTCGGTCATTGGTGATGCCCGAAAGGGAAGCCTGCAAAATCTTGAAGCTTCCGTTCTGCTCGGACAGCTGCTGCAGGAAGATGATGTTCAGCACGATCCAGCCGATCGGCAGCAGACCGGTAAAGCCGCCCAGCATGGCCGCCTTGCCCGCCATGCCGGCCGGCATGCCATAGGCGAGAACTGCGACCGCGACTGCGGCGGCCAATCCCAATCCAGCCGCAACATGTGCCTTGATATGCAGGAAGCCCAAGGCGATGAGCATGACAGCGACAGGTATCGCCGCCAGCAGGGTCGATATGACCATGTTTCCAAAAGGATTGTATATCTGTTGCCAAATCATGGCTGTCTTCTCCATATGATCGTTATTCTCGTCACGATTCCGCCAGTCAGCCGGCGAGGCCGAGCGACTGCGGGGCAGCGGTACTTGAGCCAACGCGTTGTCGTGCCGAGACAGTTGTAATGTTTGATTTTCATCCACAGGAAAATCACAGCATCTGCGCAAACGCACAAATTGGCTTGACCAATCCTGAATCAGGGCAAATGGAGAATTAATGAACGCCGAACAGGCCGGACAGCCGTTATGAACCATGGCCGGCGATTGACATGGGGCCAATCGAGGGAAGATGAAGGCGACGTGTTGGAAACCGACTTTGGCGCACGCCATGCGGCCGTGGCTTCAACATCCAGCCTTGAGGGACATAACAAGTTCGCCTCTTCCGATAAATGACCAGAGTGGCCGGCTCTATCTTGTTCCGCGCATTCTGGAGACTTGATACTAAGCAGAAGAGAGAATTTTTACCATGCAAAGCGTTCCGCGAGGTAGCCTCCGGAAAGCGCCCGGACGTCTCATTGGGAGCTGCATTTAACATGCAGCGGCGCAGTACCAACATCGATGGAGGCCGGCTTGGGGGAAGAGCCATACGGCGCAAGTCCAGGCGGCATACGGATGGAATGCAATGGCGGCGTGCCAGGTACCTGGCTCTTCGAGACGTCGAACACGGTATGCAGGCGTCAATCAATTTTTTGCCGGCACATGCGGTTGCCATAAGAATTGATACAAAGCGCCCTGAACTCTTCCAGTCGAATGGATGCCTACGTAGTTATATGCTCGTTCGGAGGTGACATGAAAAAGCTGGTTATTGCGATTTCCATGGTCATGTCTTTTGCGGTAGTTGTGCAGGATGCTGCAGCAAAAGGGTGCCTTAAAGGTGCGGCAGTCGGCGGTGTTGCCGGACATGTGGCAGGCCACCATGGAGCAGTTGGCGCCGCCGCAGGCTGCGCCATCGGCCATCACAAGGCGTCGAAGAAGGAAAAAGCCGAGCAACAGGCTCAGGATGCAAATACCGGAGTTTCCGGCAATACGCCCTCTACAGACGGAAGCGTTGCCAATAAACCCGCCGGGCAAGGCAACGCTTCCTCGAAGTGACGCCGTACTGGCCGGGACGGCGTTCCGGGTGCCTTGCCGGCTCAGGTCTCAAGGCAGGGCATGGCAGACATCATTGATTCGGCATACTTCGTTCAGTGCATGAACAGCGGAATAACGCCGAATAGGGTTGCCGCTGCAAACATTACGACCGATGCCGACAGAGACCACATCAGGGTATAGCGCTGATGATCGCCGAACTCGACCTTGGCCATCCCGACGAGCAGATAGGTTGATGCAACGAGCGGGCTCAAAAGGTGAACGGGTTGTCCCACGATCGACGCCCGTCCGATTTCAGCCGGACTGATGCCATAGACGGCAGCGGCCTTGGCGAGAATCGGCACGACGCCGAAATAGAAGGCATCGTTCGAGATAAAGAAGGTGAACGGGATGCTCAGAGCTCCGGTCACGGCAGCCATGTAGGGCCCCAGCTCAGGAGGAATCGCAGCGATCACGCTATGGGCGATCGCGTCGACCATCTTCGTCCCCGAAAGAATTCCGACAAATACCCCGGCCGCAAAGATCAAAGCTACAACGGGAAGCGCGTTCGCAGCATGCGTGGCGATCCGCTCTTTCTGGTCTTCGGCGTTCGGATAATTGATCATGATGGCGATCGCGAATGCGGCCATGAACAGTACTGGCAGGGGAAGGACGCCCCAGATCAGCAGGCCGAGCAGGGTTACCGTAAGGGCCGCGTTCACCCATAAAAGATGCGGACGTGCGGTGTGCGAATCGCTCAGTGCAATGACAGGAGCGTCGCCCTCGCGAAGCTCGGCGCGGGTGCGGTCGGCGGCATGATCCGATGCGTGATCATGCATGTTTGCCGCTGTAAGCACGCCCAGCCGCTTGCGCTCGTTCTTGCCCAGCATATAGGCAACGAACAGCACCCAAATTGCACTGACGACCATGGCGGGAATCATGGGCACGAATATGCTGCCGACATCCACTCCCAGTGCGCTGGCGGCACGTGCGGTCGGGCCGCCCCAAGGCAGGATGTTGAACACGCCGCCTGCGAGCATGATGACGCAGGCGAGTACCAGACGGCTGATGCCGAGTCTCATGTAGAGAGGCAGCATTGCAGAAACGGTAATCATGTAGGTCGTCGATCCATCGCCGTCAAGCGACACCACCATTGCCAGAACCGCAGTTCCCACGACGATTTTCATCGGGTCGCCATGGACAAGCTGAAGTATCTTGCGCACGACAGGATCAAACAGCCCCGCATCGATCATCACGCCAAAATACAGAATCGCAAACATCAGCATGATGCCGGTCGGCGCGAGATTCTTGATGCCTGTAAGCATCATGGGACCAAGTTCCTTGCCAAAGCCGCCCAGCAGGGCGAAAGCAATGGGAACCAGGATAAGTGCCGTCAAGGCAGGGAGCCGTTTTGTCATGATGAGGAACATGAACACGACGACCATTGAATAGGCTAGTACCGTCAGCACGGAAAGGTCTCCTTGCAGCTGCTTTTGGATAAATCGGGTTCTCGGTTGGCTTGGCATGCATGACACGACGCTACCGGGCAGGCTGGTCGGGTGATAGGTGCACGCGCTGCATGCGGGGTCGGACCAACCCGGCCGTTACTATAAATGCAGGGACTTTCAGTCAGCTTTCAATGCATCGGTAGAGTGCAAAATGCCCCGAGCCGATAGTTGATTGCCGGGGTGAGGCACATTCAGGGCATCAGCCCCTTGCTGCTTCGGAAACGTCGGTAAGGGCAACGAGGAGGTCGTTGCAACTGTGCATGCAGGATGAGGAAGGGACAAGCCAATATGACATCAGCCCTTCTGGTCCGTATGACGGATTCAAACAGGCTACCTTCCACCGGCAGCTTGTGCCGGTCTGGGCTGGTCATTACATCAGCAGACATGCATCCCGACCTGCTTTTGGTGACTGGAAGCCTGCAAGCAGAGTTTGCCAAGCCTGATCTGGGGCAAGCAAAACAGATAAAAGATTCCTGTTCCTGTCAGGTAGAGAAAACTGCAAACCTTAATGAATTGCAGTCCTACAGACCGGCGAAGTTGAAGAGCCGATACCCGTTGAGATTCATCTTAACGCGTTCTTAACATCGGTAGCCGGCGACAACCGAGGCAGACGTGCCAGCCTGCGCCACCGCCGTCGGTGAGACACCCTGGCTGCCGCCGCGTGCTGACCGATACATAAGAACCTAGAAGGCGTAGCTGACGCGAACCACAGCAAGGTTGACGCCGTTATTGGGTTCCTTGATGCCGCCGTTCGAAAAGTGCTGGACCTTGAGGCCGACATCAAGCTTGTTCGGGAAGACGTAGCCGATGCCCAGGTGATCGCCGAACTGGAAATTGGTGGAAAGTCGCTTGCCGTTGTTATCGTAATGCCGGGACAGATAGTGTGCACCTATGCCGGCTTCCACGTACGGCCCCTGCAGATCGTCCCGTTGAAAGCGAAATACGGGCGTAAGCCCAATGTCGATAATGCGCTGCGTGCTGTCATCGACGTTACGAAACCGGTCGCCTCTCCATTTTGACAAAGTAAGGTCCCAATAGCCGCCAAGATGAGCATCATTGAATCGAAGCCATTGTCTGTCCCACTTCCATTGCGCTCCGAACCGAACTATATGTGTCTTGTTGCCCGAAGCAAGTTCAAGCGAGCCGGAATCAACCGCGCGCGCAGGCGAATGAACGGCGATCAGTGCATTGGCGAGTGCAAGGATCTTGAATATCGTATTTGCATTCATGGCTCTGGCATTCCGGCAGGCTGCGCTGTAGATGCGGCTTTGTTTCGGGGACCGATACAGCTGTCCGAGGCTGTGCAATTCAAAAGGATTCCAATATAAGAATCGACGCAAACAAGGCAATGTCAAGCCTTTCGCAGGCTACTGCGGGGAAAGCGCTTCCGCCGTTCAAGTTGAGGCCTTCCAACAACGGCTGCTCGCCATACGCCTGGCGCCACAGAGATACATCAATTCCCATGCTGATTGCTTGGAGAGTTTTTACCCGGGTGGATAAGATGATCTGTAACCGTCGGGTCGATAAATTCGCGATAGGATCGCAATAGGTTCGACTCCTGTTCCGAAGGTCGACAAGCATGCTTTCCCTATGGATCAAGTCAACATGCCAGCTTCTGCCAGATTGACGTTTCAGAGACTTTCATTCGTGATCGCCGTCCAGTTGCCGGCATGGGTCGGTGCGGTACAGGCAGAAGACCTTGTCTCGGCATATACAGGTTCATCCTTCACGAGGCCGAGCGACTTGCATATCGCGCGAGGCGCATCCGGCAACGACATCACGTTCCGGGATGTCGACTGGAGTGCACGCCCGCTGGACGCGGCACCCTACTACGGGCTGCGCTATACCCACTTCTTTTCCGCCTTGCCGGCATGGGCGGTTGCCGTCGACTATACCCATTACAAGGTCTATGCAAAGACGGGCACGACGGTACAGGTCCAGGGCGTGTGGAATGGCCTGGCGGTGAATGGCGCGGCGCCGCTGGTCGACTATGTTCAACAGTTCGAGATTTCCCATGGGGTCAACATGTTGAGCATCAACGGCATTTATCGATGGCTCGATATGACGCTCCTCAGTGGACGACTTCAACCGTATGCCGGCGCCGGACTGACTCGCTATTGGATGCATTCGGAGAACATGGTCGATGGTGTCTTTCACGAGACCGGCTATCAATCGTCGGGCCATGGCTTTCAGGTGCTCGCAGGTGCGTCCTACAAGATCACGCCGCAGGTATATGCCTTCGCCGAAGCGAAGTTCAATCGTGCCAAAGCCAATGTCGACATCGCCGACGGCCAGGCAGAAAGCAGACTCAGGACGCTTCACGCTTCAGTCGGCGTGAGCTACGCATTTTGATGGAAGAGAGCGCTTGCGGAATTCATCAATGAAACTCCCATTCAGTTTGCTGCAGCAGGCGGTATGCAATATCCGGATTGCCGCTGATGCTGCATTGGATGATTGGCGGGCCGATCATTGGCACGGACAGCGAACCATCGTCCGGCAAATGTCATTGACCGTCGAGCTGAATGACATGCACCTCAGGCCTGGAGGGAGGATCTGATGGCATTGCGCCAGACACTCAAAACTGCAGTCGCCGTCATCTGGCTGGCGGTCGCCGTCTCCGCCGCAGGCATGGAACTGCCGGATGAATCGGACGTTCCTGAAGCGTCGGCGAACATGATAGCGGCGACCGGGCAAACCGATCCGACGCGGCCGCAGTCCGACTTTCCGGCAGGGGTCCTTTCAGTCAGCTATGGAAAGCTTTTGCTGGATGACCTCGTCTACGTCGTTCGGTCTCCTGCGCAATGGTCGGACGAAGATTGGCGCAACGCAGGCATTGCTGCGGCCGGCGTACTTGTCGTCGGCTCGATTCTTGACCGAAAGGCCTATGAGCGATCGGTCAAGCTGCGTGAACGCGAACATGAGCAGCGGGCCAAGAATATCGAGCGTCTCGGCACCAACGGGGCCGTGCTGGCGATACTGGGCGGCTTCTATGTCGCAGGGAGTTTGGGCAATACCGAAAGCATGTATGTGGCACAGGACGGATTGGCATCCTCCCTCATTGCCTCTGCCGTGATAACCCCGGCATTGAAGCTCATCGTCGGCCGGAGGCGTCCGCGGGAGAATGAAGGATCGCTGAATCTCAAACCTTTCAGCGACAAGAATTCCTCCTTTCCATCCGGCCATACGACCCAGGTGTTTGTGCTGGCCTCGACAATTGCCAGCCACTACGATCAGCCATGGATCAAGGGACTGGCTTATGGACTGGCAACCATGACCGGCGCAGCGCGCGTATACCACGGCGCGCACTTCGCCTCCGATGTGGCGGTCGGCGCCTTGGTCGGAACTTACGTCGGGAGCACCGTTGCCGCCTATAACACTGCTCTTCGTACGAACGCCAACTCCAGGCTTGCCATCATGCCGACGCTTGCTCCGGGAGCATTCGGGATCGTGATGCAAGTGCAATTCTGACCTTTTCCCATCCTGGAACGAAGCCGACCATGCTGCGTGATATACTGCCGGCATGAATACGAATACGTCAATCCGTCAATATTGGTGGGCCGCCTGATTCTGGCGGCGAGTTTCTGTTCATCCTGACAAACAATGCCGCCGGTTGAAGCGGCATTGTTGTTTCTGCGCTTGCTGTTTTGACCGGTGGATCTCAATAGGGAGATTCCAGTGTCATCCGCAAAACCAATCATTCTGACCGGCGACCGCACTACCGGCCCGCTTCACCTCGGTCATTACGTCGGCTCGCTTCGCTCCCGAGTCGAACTGCAGCACAAGGCGCAGCAATACCTGTTGCTGGCCGACACGCAGGCAATGACGGATAACGTGGGCCAGCACCAGAAAGTCACGAATAACGTCATCGAAGTCGCGCTCGACTACCTTGCCGCCGGCATTGATCCGGAACTGTCGACGATCTTCATCCAGTCGCAGGTTCCCGAGCTGGCCGAGCTGACGCAGTATCTGCTCAATCTGGTAACCGTCTCGCGCCTGGAACGCAATCCAACCATCAAGGAGGAAATCCGGCTGCGCGGATTCGAACGCGATATCCCGGCCGGTTTCCTTACGTACCCGGTGAGTCAGGCTGCGGACATCACTGCGTTCAAGGCAACACTGGTTCCGGTCGGTGACGATCAGCTTCCAATGATTGAACAGACGAACGAACTGGTCCGCAAATTCAACAGCACGGTGGATCGTCAGGTCCTGGTCGAATGCGAAGCCGTATTGTCCTCGGTCACACGATTGCCGGGTGTCGATGGCAAGGCCAAAATGAGCAAGTCCCTCAACAACTCGATATCTCTCGGGGCCAGCGCCGACGACATCAAGAAGGCGGTCAACCGCATGTACACCGATCCCAATCATCTGCGGGTGGAGGATCCCGGGCAAGTGGAAGGGAATGTGGTCTTTGCCTTCCTTGATGCATTCGAGCCGGACAGGAATGCTCTCGAAGAGCTGAAGGCGCAATACCGGCACGGCGGGCTTGCAGACAGCGTACTGAAACGCCGGCTGAACGAGCATCTGCAGGCGCTCCTCGAGCCCATTCGAGCGCGGCGGCAGCATTTCGCAGGAGATCGCGGCGAAGTCATGAACGTTCTGCGTCGCGGCACTGAAAAGGCAAGGCAGGTCGCCGGCCAGACAGTGTCGGAGGTAAAGTCAGCGCTCGGCTTGAATTATTTCAACTATTGACGCTCAGCGGCAATGACCAGCGCCTGTATCTTGCCGTCGACAGGCCCTGGGCCGAATTGCCTCGCCATGGCATCTGCAGCCTTATCGGTTGCCTCGGCAAGCCGCGATGCGCCGAGGGCTTCGATCTCGCTTCGAAGCGGAGTGCCTTGACAGTACGCGACCGCCGGAACGCGCGCAGTGCTCGCTCGACTGCGCGCAGTCATTGTGACGACGTTGGGCGGCTTGGTGAATCCGCCCTGCGCAAGGTCTCGTTCAATGACTGCAGGGTCGTGGTAGCCATGGGGGATCCGAGCCAGAAATCGCGGCGGATCGTTCGGAAAAAGTACTTCCAGTGCGCTGGTCACGGCATCGGCGAACTCGTTCTTATCGATGCTATCCCACACGTTGAACATGAAGCGGCCGCCGGGACGAAGCACGCGTCTCGCTTCGGAAAAGGCCCTTGCCTTGTCCGGAAAGAACATGACGCCGAACTGGCAGACAACCGCGTCAAATGCCTCGTCGGGAAAAGGCATTTGCAGTGCATCGGCCTGCCGCCATTCGACGGCGCGAGCGACGCCGACTGCTGCCGCCTGGTCCAGCATGGCTTGACTCAAATCCGTTGCTACGATGGAAACGCCGGCCGGCAGATTCTTTGCAAGCTGGCGTGTCACCACGCCGGTTCCCGCAGCGATCTCGAGTACCCGGGACGGCTGGCAGGATGCAACGCGCGAGCCGAGATCAGTGGCGTAAGGCTCAAAGATGAGCGGTACAAGATACTCCTCATAGAGCTGCGGAATGTTGCCTGCGAATGTGGCGCGGACGCCGGGATCGTTCATGATCGTTCCGCCAAGTTGGTTTGCCTGCTTCAATAACGGGCAGCAAATTCTGGAAATGTGTGCTTGACGAAGCTGATGAGACAACATGCCGCAAGCTTCCTGTCATTAAATTTATGACATGCCCGGAACGATTGCCAGGTTTACCGAGAATCATGCGCAGCCGACTCGGCGGCTCGGCGGATATGGAAAACCCTGGTCAATTTTTCAGGTAATCCTTGTGCCGCGACCGGATCTCCTCGACATTGGCCAGCGTGCCCGACAAATGCTTGCGCACGCTCTGTTCGGCAAGCGCGGTGTCGCCTCTGCTGATCGCGTCCACGATCGCATCATGGTCCGCCAGCACTGCCGCAGCCTTGCCCGGTGCCGGCAGGTGCAGGCTGCGAAGGCGGTCGAGGTGCCCGCTGTGGCGGCGCACCAGCGCATAGAGATGCGGCACTTTCGCCGCTTCATACATTTGCCGGTGGAAAGCCTGGTCCGCAAGGGTAAATCCGGACAAGTCCTTTTCCTCAAGGGCGGCTTTCTGCCGCGACACGAACTTGCGCAGGCGTTCGATCAGCGATGCGTCCGCCGAGGCTGCAAGCGTGCGGGCGATTTCCATCTCGACCGACAGGCGCAGGAAATGCGCTTCCTGCGCCAGGTTCACATCGATGCGGCTGACCACGGTCGCATGCTGGGGATACACGTCGACCAAACCTTCCTCGCTCAGCCGGATCAGCGCGTCGCGCACCGGGGTCTGGCTGATGTTGTACTGCGCCGCCAGATCGGTGCGCGACAGCACGCTGCCCGGCGTCAGCGACATTGAGATGATGAGCTCGCGCAGATGCTCGAAAATCTGCGGAGCGGCGTGGCGGGTCCGGTCCAGATTGAACTGGGCGAGGGGCGTTTCATTCAGGGCGGTCAGGGCATCCATTCGGTGTCGGTACGGATAAGGATCGATTGCATGTCGGCATAAGGGGAATACCAACATGATAAATCTTTACGGTCAGTTTGACATACTAATATATTAGTGTTGTAATCCCGATCAAACTGATGGAGCTGCTGCAGCTTTATCGTTCGCCTTGCGCATGATTTGCCAAGGCCGCTTTCCTTGTTGCCAACATGACTATGTGAGCCTGCATGAGCATCCGTAAAAAGAGCATCGAAACATTGAGAAGCGCGCGCTGGTTCGCGAAGGACGATCTGCGTTCCTTCGGCCACCGTTCGCGCGTCATGCAAATGGGCTATTCGCCCGAAGAATTCGTCGGCCGGCCCGTCATCGCCATTCTCAATACCTGGTCGGACATGAATTCCTGCCACTCGCACTTCAAGCAGCGCGTCGAGGATGTCAAGCGCGGCGTGCTGCAGGCGGGCGGCTTCCCGGTGGAATTGCCGGCCATCTCCCTGTCGGAGAGCGCCGTCAAGCCGACCACCATGCTGTACCGCAACTTGCTGGCCATCGAAGCGGAAGAACTGATCCGCTCGCATCCGGTGGATGGCGTGGTGCTCATGGGCGGCTGCGACAAGACCACGCCCGGCCTGTTGATGGGCGCCACCAGCGCCGGCGTTCCGGCCATTTTCGTGCCCGCCGGCCCCATGTTGCGCGGAAACTGGCAAGGCCATGTGCTCGGTTCCGGTTCGGACGCCTGGAAATTCTGGGACGAGCGCCGTGCCGGCAAGATCACCAAGGAAGAATGGGTTGGCATCGAGGGCGGCATCGCCCGCAGCCACGGTACCTGCATGACCATGGGTACGGCGAGCACCATGACCGGCATCGCCGAAGCGATCGGCATGACGCTGCCGGGCGCGTCCTCCATCCCCGCGGCCGACGCCAATCACATCCGCATGTCCGCCGATGCCGGACGCCGCATCGTCGAGATGGTGTGGGAAGACCTGACGCCGGCGCGCCTGCTGACGCGCCGCTCGTTCGAGAACGGCATCATCCTAGCCATGGCCATGGGCTGTTCGACCAATGCCATCATCCATGTGATTTCCATGGCGCGCCGCGCCGGCTGCGACATCGGCCTGGAAGACTTCGACAAGGCCAGCCGCCATGTTCCCGTCATCGCCAACATCCGGCCGAGCGGCGAGACCTACCTGATGGAAGACTTCTACTATGCGGGCGGCATGCGCGCATTGATGAACCGCCTCAGGGACAAGCTGCATCTGGACGAACTGACGGTGACCGGCCGCACCGTGGGCGAGAACATCGAGGGCGCCGAAGTCTACAACGACGACGTGATCCGTCCCATGGACAACCCGCTGTATGAAGAAGGCGCGCTGGCCGTCCTCAAGGGCAACATCGCGCCGGACGGCTGCGTGATCAAGCCCAGCGCCTGCGAAAAGCGTTTCTTCAAGCATTCCGGCCGCGCGCTGGTGTTCGACGACTATCCGTCGATGAAGGAAGCCGTCGAGCGCGACGATCTCGATGTCACTGCAGATGATTTCCTCATCCTGCGCAATGCCGGCCCGCTCGGCGGCCCCGGCATGCCGGAGTGGGGCATGCTGCCGATTCCGAAGAAGCTGGTGCAGCAGGGCGTGCGCGACATGCTGCGCATGTCGGATGCCCGCATGAGCGGCACCAGCTACGGCGCCTGCATCCTCCACGTGGCGCCCGAGTCCTACGTCGGCGGACCGCTGGCATTGGTGCGCACCGGCGACATCATTACCATCGACATTCCGGCGCGCAGCATCAACATGGAAGTCTCCGACGAGGAACTTGAGCGCCGCAAGGCGGAATGGAAACAGCCGCCCAAGCGCTTCGAGCGCGGTTACGGCTGGATGTTCTCCCAGCACATCAAGCAGGCCAACGAAGGCTGCGATTTCGACTTCCTCGAAACCGGCTTCGGCGCCCCCGTCGGCGAACCCGACATCTACTGACAACGACAACTACACCGACCACGACAGGACTCGCATGGCACTCAATCAGCAAACCAAGGAACAATTGCAGAAGGTCAGCACGGCGACGCTGTGCACCGCCTTGTTCAAGCGCGGCTTGCGCAACCAGTTCATCCAGGATGTACGGCCGCTCGACCCGAACAAGGGCAACATGGTGGGCGAAGCCTTCACGCTGCGCTACATCCCGGCGCGCGAAGATCTCAACCCGATCAGCGTGTTCCAGGACCGTGCCCATCCGCAGCGCAAGGCCGTCGAGGAGTGCCCGCCCGGCGCGGTGATGGTGATCGACAGCCGCAAGGATGCGCGCGCCGCATCGGCCGGCTCGATCCTGGTATCGCGCCTGATGGTGCGCGGCGTGGCCGGCGTGGTTACCGACGGCGGCTTCCGCGATTCGCCCGAGATCGCCAGGCTGGAAATTCCCGCCTACCATAACCGCCCCTCGGCCCCCACCAATCTCACGCTGCACCAGGCGCTCGACATCAATGTGCCGATCGGCTGCGGCGACGTGGCCGTGTTCCCAGGCGACGTGATCGTCGGCGACGGCGAAGGCGTGATCGTGATCCCGGCGCACTTGGCCGATGAGATCGCGAAGGAGGCGACGGAGATGACGGCCTTCGAGGACTTCGTCACCGAGGAAGTGCTGAAGGGCAGGTCGATTCTCGGCCTGTATCCGCCCACCGACGAGCAGTCGAAGGTCGATTTCGAAGCCTGGCGGGCGAAGACCGGGCGTTGAAGGATCGCGCTGCAGCCGGTAGAAATTGTCGGCTGCTGCTCGCAAGACAAACATCCAATCAAGGAGACATCATGAACACCACTCGCAGAAGCGTACTCGCCGCCATCGGCCTTTCCCTGCTTTCCGCATCCCTGCCCGGGATCGCGCAGGACAAATGGCCGTCCAAGACCATCACCTATGTCGCCGCTTTCCCGCCCGGCGGCAATACCGATACGCTGGCGCGCCTGATTGCGCCCAAGGTCGGTGCAGCCTTGGGCCAGCAGGTCATTGTCGAAAATCGCGCCGGCGCCGGCGGCAGCGTCGGTTCGGCCTACGTCTCGCGCCAGCCGGCCGACGGCTATACGCTGCTGGGCGGCACCATCAGCTCGCATGCGATCAACCAGAGCCTGTATCCCAATATCGGCTACGACTCGGTCAAGAGCTTTGAGCCGGTCGCAATGCTGGGCATGATTCCGAACCTGATCCTGGTGCGCGCCGATTCGCCGTACAAGACCATCCAGGACCTGATCGCCGCGGCCAAGGCGAAGAAGCAGATCACTTCCGGTTCGCCGGGCAGCGGCACGTCGCCGCACATGGCGCTGGAACTGATGAAGCAGAGCCTGGGCATCGACATCACCCACGTGCCCTACAAGGGCGGCGGTCCGGCGCTGCAGGATCTGCTCGGCGGCCAGATCGACATGATGATCGAAACCACCATCGTCGGCGGCCCGCACATCCAGCAGGGCAAGCTGCGTGCACTGGCGGCGACTTCGGCCGCGCGCGTGCCGACCATGCCGAACGTGCCCACGATCGCGGAATCCGGCGCCCCGGGATACGACGTGCAGTCCTGGCAGGCAGTCTTTGCTCCGGCCGGCACGCCCAAGCCTATCGTCGAGCGGCTGCACAATGAAATCATGAAGGCGCTGTCGGCTCCCGACATGGAAGAACGTCTTTCGAAGATGGGCCTGAACAATCCCAAGATGTCAATCGAGCAGTTCAGCAAGTTCCAGCGCGAGGAAGTCGCGAAATGGGCCACTGTCGTGAAAAAAGGCAATATCAAGGTCGACTGATGCATGCCGCCGGGTGCAATGCCCGGCGGGTTTTGTACGGTGTTGGCAGATACCGGGCAGCTGCTCCCGCTTCGGGAGTAACTGCGGTTTCAAGCGCAGGCATAGCATGACCGTGCACCCATTCACCTGGCCGCTACACAATTCGCTCGCGCGGAGGAAGCGACTTCCCGATGCAATGCTTTCCCTCCAGGCAGTTCAATTGCTCATCCTTCCGTACTGTCGATGACGCCTTGATGTGTTGAATTTCGACCGCTTTACCATCCAGTCATAAGTCACCGACACAATTAGCTTGGTTTCAGGCAATATTGCTTCTGCTCCCTGCGCTTGTATTCGGCTTTGAGGAGTGAATTCGCAGTCTGTGAAATAATGTCGGCTTTTACTGCCAGGGTGCCGGTAAGGGTATGCCGTGTCGCCGGATCCTGCGGATCCCGCCGTCATCCTCGTTCTCGCTTCAACCGGCCGCAACCTTAAACTTGTATTGCGCGAAACCTGCGCAACCAGGCATTTGGCGGGCAATCCGGTATCACGCGCCCTATGAGTTCATGCTGACCAAAAAAACCGTGCGGCTACGCAGCCTCCTCGCACTGCTGACGGCACTGGGCCTTCTGCCCATTGCGCTGATCGGCGCATGGGGGATTCGCGCCGCGATCGATCAGCAGCAGCAGCAGTTCGAGGTTTCCATGCTCAATCTTTCGCGCGCGCTCGCCAGCGCGGTGGATGCCGAGCTGGAGTCCGCGGTCGACACGCTGCAGACGCTGTCGTACAACCAGGCGCTGGTCTACGGAGAACTCGAGAGTTTCTACAAGGTTGCTGCCGAGACGGCACGTTCCAAGCCGGAATGGGTCTCGGTGGTTCTCACCGACGGCAACGGCAATCTCATCTTCAAGACCTCGCATCATTTCGGCGCGGTGGACACGCGCGTCAACGACCCGGAGAGCCTGATGCGCGTGATCAGCGACCGCGAGCCGCTGGTCGGGAAGACCGTGAAGGGGCCGCGCGGCGAGATTGCCTTTCCGGTACGCGTTCCCGTCATCGAAAACGGCAGGCTGACCTATGTGCTCAGCGCGGCGATCAAGCCGACCCGCATCCTCGAATTCCTGCAGCGCCAGCAGATGCCGCCCGACTGGGTGGTGTCGATCCATGATGCGGCGAACCTGCGCGTGGCCAGGTCGAAGGATCATGAACAGACGGTCGGCACCGGCCTGTCTCCGACGCTCGCCGCGCTTCTCGCCAAGGGACGCAACGAGGGGAGCGGCGTCACCCGAACGCTTGACGGCGTGGATGTCCTGACGGCATTCGCCCGCACCACGAGGCATGGGTGGACTGTCGTCGTGGGTGCGCCGGACGCCTATTTCAAGCAGGCCCTGATCGGCAATCTGGCGCTTTACGCCGCCGTTATCGCGGTCTCGTTCGCGGCCTGTCTCGCCTTCGCCTTTTTCATTGCCCGCCGGATCGTCGGCGCCATCGGCGGCTTGCAAAGCCAGGCGCTCCAGCTGGTGCACAGCGAGCCGGTGCAGGCCAGGCCGAGTTTCATCGAGGAAGTCAATGAAGTCAGCACCGTACTGGAATCCGCCTCGAACGAACGCAGGACATTCGAACAGGAGCGCGAACGGCTGCTCGCTTCACTGAACAAGGCACTGGGCAATGCCGAGGAAGCCGGCCATGCCAAGGACAACTTCCTTGCCGTGCTGGGCCATGAATTGCGCAATCCGCTGGCGCCGATGGTGGCCGCCCTCGACCTGATGGATGTCAGGCACGAACCCGCGAACCTGCGCGAGCGGCAGATCATGCGCCGGCAGGTGGAACACATGAAGCGTCTCGTCGACGACCTGCTTGATGTTTCCCGCATTACCCGCGGCAAGCTGGAGATACGCCATGCGCCTGTGGACTTGGTGCCGGTGATCGAACAGGCGGTCGAATCGCTGCAGCATGCGGTGGCCAGGCGCGGCCGCGGCATAGATGTTGCCTTGCCCGAGGCGGCGTGGGTTACGGGCGACGAGGCCCGGCTGGTACAGGTGGTGACCAACCTGCTCAACAACGCCCTGCATTTCGATCCCGATGGCGAAATCAGCATCGGCGTCGTGCAGGACGAGAGCAAGCACGAGACGAACATCATCATTCGTGATGAAGGCGCGGGCATGCTGCCGGAAACCGTCTCCCAGGTCTTCGAGCCTTTCTACCAGGCGCCGCAATCGCTCGCTCGTTCTTCCGGCGGCCTGGGCCTGGGGCTGGCCATCGTGCGCAGCATTGTCGAACTGCATGGCGGCCAGGTGGCCGCCGTCAGCGAGGGCCCGGGCCAGGGCAGCGAATTCAGGGTGACGCTGCCGTCGATCGACGCGCCGCGGGAGGAACCCGTCGATGACCAGCCCTCCGGCGCGGTAAGACCGCGCCGCATCCTGGTGGTGGACGACAACACCGACGCCGCCGAAATGCTCGCAAGCCTGCTCAAGCTGCAGGGACATGAAGTCAGCATCGCGCACGATGCGCGCTCGGCGTTGGCATTGGTTGGCGAATTCCTGCCGGACATCGCCTTTCTCGACATCGGCCTGCCTGACATCGACGGCTTCGCCCTGGCCGGCATGATGCGTTCACGGCTGCCGGGCTGGCAAGGCAAGCTGATCGCGCTGACAGGTTACGGGCAGGAAGGGGACAAGGAGCGCGCCGCGCAGGCCGGCTTCGACCTGCATCTCACCAAGCCGGTGGATGCGGATACCGTGTTTGCCGCTGCCGGGTGAGTCCAGCCGTGCCCGCCGGCGACCGGCAACTGCGGCAGGAGGGAAGTTCAATGACCCGGACCGGAATCTGCTTTCATGTTTCTCGCCGTTTCGACATCGATGAGCATGTCGCTCATCCTGTGCACCAGGATCATCGGATCGACGGGCTTGTTGAAGATCTTCGTATTGCGATTCTCATCCGGCACGTCGGTGGCAAAGGCTGAAACGATAATGGCCGGCAGGTCGGGCTGATGCTGCCGCAGACGTTCCACCAGTTCGCGCCCGTCCATGCCGGCCATGCGAAAGTCGGTCACGATGCCGTCGATGCGGTCGGTTTCACTAATGCGGACGGCGGCATGTCCGTCGCCCGCAACGCTGACCCGGAACCTGTGCCGCTGGAAATACTTGGAAAAAAGATAGGCGATTGCCTCGGCATCGTCAACAACAAGAATATGCTTCATAAACACGGGCGTTTTCCACAGAACCGGCGACCGCTCGCCTCGGCCTTGCCCTCCGCATGAAGCGCGACTTCCTGCAAAGGTGCAGGTAGCGCACTTCCCTTATTGGAGGCGGCTGCAGAACAAGCTACGCAAGTTATGGCGATCGTCATCTGTCTCTGATATATCTACAGGCCGGCATTTTACCGGTCTTGTCATTTCCTTACCGAACGACGTGGAATCCTGACCGGGTCTGCACCTTGAACCTGTTGCGCAATCGGCAACTCTATGCAGACACCGAAAGGGCGCTTCTTGTTCCGGCTGTACGGCTTGCGCAATGGGAGGCGGCGATATTGCCTGCGAAGAGGCAGTGGAATGGATGCGGTAAAAGCGAAGCGGGATGGGACCGAGGCGCCGCAGCAGGGCTTGCCATGTCTGGCACCCGCGGCGGCGGCTTATGCTCGCGCATTCCGGTCAACGGCCGCGATTAATGGCCGAAATAATAGCTGTACAGGTAGCCGCGCGGATTTTCGCGGTTGTACTCCTTGAGCTCGGCAAGAACTTCTGCGCGGGTCTTGGCCTGTGCGGTTGCCGCAGGGCTTGCCGCGGTTACCGGGTAGTCGCTGTCCTTCATGGCAACCGAGGATGTACCGGCGGCATTGGCCTCGGCCAGTTCCTGCAGGACTTCGGCACGGGTCTTCGTGGAAACGAATCCGGCATCCGGCTGCACGAATTCCTGTGCGAAGGCGCCTGTGGCGGAAACGGTGAGAAGCAGGGCGGTGATCAGCGATTTGGCATTCATGTTCATTCTCCTGAAACGTTAAGTGAAGCGCGGCTTGCAGGTCGGCCGGAGGATCCGGCTTGTTACTTTCGTTTTGCAAGTGACGCGGTGAGTGAACTATAGCCAGTGACCGGATATAGATAAACCGTCATTTTCTGGATTCACTGTTCACGAACCGAGCACAATCGGCGGCGTGGGATGCGCCTGCAGTCCGGCTGTGTCTTTCGGCGTACGGAATGGCAGGAGACTTGCTGCTTCCGGATACGCCTCATATTCAGAATGCTTATAAAAGTATTCACGCTCCCCGAATATGCAAGCATGAATTGATTCGTTCCTGCGGCAGGACCGCATCATTACACTCGGTTTCGTTACTGATCATGACCTGTCATGACAGGTCGGAACGAAACCAGCACGATGAAAGCACCCCTTGTCAGGGACCCGTCGCCCTCCCTTTATTCGCAGGTACGCGAAACCTTGCGCGAACGCATGCGCGACGGCACCTATCTTCCCGATGCGCAGCTGCCTGCCGAGAGCGAACTGAGCGCGCAGTTCGGCGTCAGCCGCATCACCGTGCGGCAGGCACTCTCGGATCTGCAGAAGGAAGGCCTGATCATCAAGGTGGCAGGCAAGGGCAGCTTCGTTTCCCGGCCCAAGGCCTCGCAGCCGCTGGCAAGGCTGGAGGGCTTCTCCGAGGCCATGTCGCGGCAGGGCTACACCATTCGCAACAAAGTCATCAGCTTCAAGCCGATTCCGGCATCGGCACTGGTGGCGCAGCAGCTCGGCCTGGCCGAAAACGCCCCGGTGATCGAGATCAAGCGCATCCGTTATCTCGACCGCGAGCCGGTCTCGCTGGAAATCACCTATCTGCCTGAGGAGCTCGGTACCCGGCTGGCCGGCGAAGATCTTGCCAACCGCGACATCTTTCTCATCCTCGAGCATGACTACGCCATTCCTCTCGGCCATGCCGACCTGCAGATCGGCGCGCTCGTTGCCGACGAAGTGCTGGCGCTGGCGCTCCAGGTGATGGAAGGCACCGCCCTGCTCAAGCTGCAGCGGCTGACGCACACCGCCGAGGGCAAGCCGCTGGATTTCGAATTCCTCTACTTCCGGGGCGATGCCTTCCAGTACCAGCTGCGGGTGGCGCGCGGCCGCACCGATTGAACACATTCAGAGAATCTCTTTATCAGGATTGAGGACAGCCCATGCAAACGCATATCCAAACCGTTGACGTGCTCGTGATCGGCGGCGGCACCGCAGGACCGATGGCCGCAGCCAAGGCCAAGGAGGCGAATCCGCAGCTGCGCGTGCTGCTGCTGGAAAAGGCCAACGTCAAGCGCAGCGGCGCCATCTCCATGGGCATGGACGGCCTCAACAACGCGATCGTGCCGGGCTTTGCGACGCCGGAGCAGTATGTGAAGGAAATCACCACGGCCAACGACGGCATCGTCAACCAGAAGACCGTGATGGCCTACGCGCAGAACAGCTATGCGATGATCGAGGAACTCGACCGCTGGGGCGTGAAGTTCGAAAAGGACGAAACCGGCGACTATGCGATGCGCAAGGTGCATCACATGGGCACCTACGTGCTGCCGATGCCTGAAGGCCATGACATCAAGAAGGTCCTGTACCGTCGCCTGAAGCGCCTGCGCGTCGAGATCACCAACCGCCTGGTGGCGACCCGGCTGCTGACTGCCGACGACGGCCGCATCGCCGGCGCGATGGCCTTCGACTGCCGCAGCGGCGACTTCCACGTGGTGCGGGCCAAGACGGTGATCCTGTCCACCGGCGCTGCCGGCCGCCTCGGCCTGCCTGCGTCGGGCTACCTGTTCGGCACCTACGAAAACCCGACCAATGCCGGCGACGGCTACAGCATGGCCTATCACGCCGGCGCGGAGCTTTCGGGCATCGAATGCTTCCAGATCAATCCGCTGATCAAGGATTACAACGGCCCGGCCTGCGCCTACGTGACCGGACCCTTTGGCGGCTACACCACCAACAACAAGGGCGAGCGCTTCATCGAATGCGACTACTGGAGCGGGCAGATGATGATGGAGTTCTACCGCGAACTGCAGAGCGGCGACGGGCCGGTGTTCCTCAAGCTCGATCATCTCGCCGAGGAAACCATCAGCACCATCGAGACCATCCTGCACACCAATGAAAGACCCAGCCGCGGCCGGTTCCATGCGGGACGCGGCACCGACTATCGCAAGCAGATGGTGGAAATGCACATCTCCGAGATCGGCCTGTGCAGCGGCCATTCCGCGTCCGGCGTCTGGGTCAACGAACATGCGGAAACCACGGTGGCGGGCCTGTATGCGGCCGGTGACCTGGCCTGCGTGCCGCACAACTACATGCTCGGCGCCTTCGTCTACGGCAGGCTGGCCGGCGAGAGCGCCGCCCGCTACTGCGCGGAACAGCTGCTGGCCGACGTCGACGAGCACCAGGTCGAACGCGAACGCTCGCGCGTCTGGGCGCCGCTGGCGAACGAGGACGGCCTGCCGCCGAATCAGGTGGAATACAAGCTGCGCCGCATGGTCAACGATTACCTGCAGCCGCCCAAGGTCACGCGCAAGATGGAAATCGGCCTGAGCCGCTTCGAGGCCATAGCCGAAGACCTGAACCGCCTGTCGGCACGCAATCCGCATGAACTGATGCGCGCCATGGAAGTGCATGCGATCCGCGACTGCGCCGAGATGGCGGCGAGGGCATCGCTCTACCGCACCGAGAGCCGCTGGGGCCTGTACCACTACCGCGTCGATCATCCCGAGCGCAACGACCGCGACTGGTTCGTGCATGTGCAGCTGAAGAAGGAGCAGGACGGGATGCGCTGCTTCAAGCGGCCGGTGGAGCCGTACATCGTCAGTCTCGGCGAAGAGGAAAAATCCGC
The DNA here is from genome assembly GCF_015352985.1 of Noviherbaspirillum malthae. Classification (GTDB taxonomy): domain Bacteria; phylum Pseudomonadota; class Gammaproteobacteria; order Burkholderiales; family Burkholderiaceae_D; genus Noviherbaspirillum; species Noviherbaspirillum malthae. Next base: position 39,540 of record NZ_JACYXF010000006.1, read on the forward strand.
CTACCAGAAACTGCGCATCAGCAAGGACAGGCAGGGTGCAAGCCCTGCCGAGAACCCAACAGCTACCACCATCGAAGCAACCGAAGCATAAGGAGCCAGCATGCCGGTCACCACTCACATCACCAACGTCCCCGTCACCGTCGACGAAGACAAATGCATCGCCCACAAGGGCTGCACCGTCTGCGTCGATGTCTGCCCGCTCGACGTGCTCGCCATCGACATGATCAAGGGCAAGGCCTACATGAAGTTCGACGAATGCTGGTACTGCATGCCTTGCGAGAAGGACTGTCCGACCGGCGCCGTGCATGTCGACATTCCCTATCTGCTGCGCTGAGCATCCGTACACCGTATTCGGACATCAATAACGAGATTCGCCCAACCCACTGCGAGCCCATCATGACCCTGAACAATAGCCTGACACGCCTGAGCCTCACCGTCGCTCTGGCCTCCCTCTCTTCCCTGTCCGCAAGTGCGTCGGCGGAAACCATCCGCATCGCCATCGGCACGCAGGACACCACCATCAACTGCGCCACCGGCGGCCTGCTCATTCGCGAACTGAAACTGCTGGAGAAATACCTGCCGCGCGACGGCAAGTACAAGGATGCGCAATACGACATCCAGTGGAAGAACTTCACATCCGGCGCGCCGCTGACCAATGAAATGGTGGCCGGCAAGCTCGACATCGGTTCGATGGCGGATTTTCCCGGTTCCTTCAACGGCGCGGCTTTCCAGAAAGCCGGCAGGCAGAGCCAGTTCATTACGGTGCTCTCCGGCAGCACCGTCGGCAGCGGCAACGGCATCGTGGTACCCAAGTCATCGGCCGTGCAGTCGCTGGCGGAACTCAAGGGCAAGACCATTTCGGTGCCGTTCGCATCGACCGCGCACGGCATGCTGCTGCGCGCGGTGAAGGCGCAGGGCTGGGACCCGGAGAAGGATGTCAACATCACGACCCAGTCGCCCGAAGTCGCCGGCTCGGCGCTGCAGAGCGGAAAGATTGACGCGCATGCGGACTTCGTTCCCTTCGCCGAACTGTTCCCGCACCGCGGCTTCGCGCGCAAGATCTTTGACGGCTCGCAGGCCAATGCGCCCACCATGCACGGCAGCCTGGTCGACGCCGACTACGCGAAGAAGTATCCTGAAATCGTCACCGCCTTTCTGCGTGCCGCCATCGAGGCCGACCGCCTGATTGCCGCCGAACCTGAGAAATACAGCGAGCTGATCGCCAAGGTCACGGGCATCGAAGCGGAAGTCAATTATCTGTTCCACGGTCCCCTCGGCCTGCAGACGCGCGACTTCACCTGGAAGCCCGAGTACCGGCAGGCGGTGAAGACTTCGATCGAGACCCTGCGCCTGCTCAAGCGCACCGACAGCGATATCGACGTCAATGCCTTCATCAACGACCAGTACATCCGCGGCGCCTACAAGCAGGCAGGGCTCGACTATGAAGCGCACCTGAAGAACTATGCGAAGCTGCCGGTCACCGCCAAGGATGCGGTCAGCGGGAAACCGATCACAGACGCGAAGCGCGTGGCCCAGATCTGGGTGCAGGGCGAGCCGCTGGTGCGCCATTACGCCACGCCGGAATCGGCGTTGGCCGATCTCGTGAAGCTGGAGAAGGCGGGCAGGAAGATTCGAGTCATCTACGGCCACGACCGCGAGAGCGGGCTGAAATTGTTTGCCGACGATGCCTGGTTCGTCAGCCACGGCAAGGGCGAGTTCAGCGTTTTCCTGCTCAAGGACAGCGCCGAAGCCTGGGCAAAAAAGAACGGCGGCAAGGTGCTCGACTTCAACGGCGCCAAGGCCAGCGTTGCGAGCTGACATTCCGGAATTGATGGAGCCATGCCCATGAACAGCATTACGCTCGGACAGAAGTTTCAGCTTCCTTGGCAAGCGGGCAGCCGCCTGCTGCTGCGTGCCGCATCGCTTGCCGCCTGCATCGCGCTCTGGCAATGGGTGTCGTCGGCGCATGTCGACCTCGGTGTGATCACCTTTCGCAACTTGCCTTCGCCTACTGATGTCGTGGAGGCGGCGCGCTTGCTGATCGAATCGCCGAAGCTCGCCTCTCATCTGGCGGCCAGCCTGACCCGCGTGTTCGCAGGCTTCTTCGCCGCGGCGCTGGTCGGCATCGCCCTGGGTCTTGCGATCGGACGCTCGCGCTGGTGCGCGGACATGCTGCTGCCTCCGCTGGAGATGCTGCGTCCCATTCCCGCCGTTGCCTGGATACCGCTGGCGATCCTGATGTTTCCCTCGTCGGAAATGTCGATGATCTACATCACCTTCATCGGCGCGCTGTTCCCTATCCTGCTCAACACCATTCATGGCGTCGAAGCGGTGGACCGGCGGCTGATCGCGTCGGCCCGCAGCCTCGGCGGCGGACGCCGCGCGGTGTTCACCGAGGTGATCCTGCCTGCAGCCGCGCCCGGCATCGTCACCGGCCTTGCCATCGGCATGGGCACCGCCTGGTTCTGCCTGGTCACCGCGGAAATGATTTCCGGCCAGTTCGGCATTGGCTATTACACCTGGGCGTCCTACACCATACAGAACTACCCGGACATCGTGGTCGGCATGCTGTTCATCGGTGTCTTCGGCATGGGCAGCAGCGCTCTGCTCAAGAAGGCGGGTGATGCGCTGATGCCCTGGTATCTGCCTGAAAGGAAATGAGATGAGCGCTAGCGCTACCGCCGCTTTCAATCTGTGCTTGCCTGAGCAGGCCAGTCCGGTTTTGCCGGGCCGCATCGACATCGAGCATCTTCATATCCGGCTTGGCAAGGGTGCGCAAGCCTTCGAAGCGCTGCAGGATGTTTCCATCTCGATGGCGCCAGGCGAATTCGTTTGCATACTCGGGCCTTCCGGCTGCGGGAAATCGACGCTGCTCGGCGCGCTGGCCGGTCATCTGCAGCCGAGCGAAGGGAAGATCAGCATCGACGGACAGCCGATTGCCGGTCCCGACCCCGATCGCGGGCTGGTCTTCCAGCAGCACACGCTGTTCCCCTGGAAGCGGGTGATCGACAACGTCGCCTTCGGTCTAAAGATGAAGGGCATCGGCAAGGCGCAGCGCCGTGAACAGGCGCACGAGTTGCTCAAGCTGGTAGGTCTGGAGGGCTTCGAGCAAAGCTATCCGGCGCAGCTGTCGGGAGGCATGCAGCAGCGAGTGGAAATCGCCCGGGTGCTGATCAACCGACCGCGCGTGATGCTGATGGACGAACCCTTCAGCGCACTGGATGCGCAGACCCGCCTGAAGATGCAGGAACTGCTGCTCGATGTCTGGAGCCGCATCCGCACCAGTATCCTGTTCATCACCCATGACATCGACGAGGCACTGTTTCTCGCCGACCGCATCCTGGTGATGAGCCCGCGTCCGGGCCGCATCATCGAGGAACTGAAGCTCGATTTTCCGCGGCCGCGCGACGCCGCCCTGGTGACCTCGGATGAGTTCACCCGGCTCAAGCGGCACTGCCTGGCGCTCCTGCACCCGCATGGCAATGTCATACCCCTGGAGCGCCTGACTCCGCTCGGAAAGCCCATCGCACAACCCGCACACAGCCTTCAATTCGCCATATAAGGAAAATCCGTGAACCTGATAGACAACGACGATCCGGAACTGCAGGACATCCGGCAGCGCCTGCAATCCGATGATGCCGAAGTGCGGCGCATCGCCGTCATGGAGCTCAACGACTTCGCCGGCGACGAGCATGCGCCGCTGTTCATCGCGGCCCTGCATGATGAAGCCGCTGCGGTGCGCGTGGAAGCGGCGCGCGCACTGGAAGGCTTCGAAAGCGATGAGAGTGTGGCAGGACTCGTGGAACTGCTGGGCGACGAGGACGCGGCGGTGCGGGAAGCGGCGGCCCACAGCCTGAGTCAACTCAAGAACAGCGCATCGGCTCGCCTTCTGCTGCCGGCCGCCGAGCATCCCGATGCCTTCGTGCGCGTGGCCGTGCTGCGCGCGCTGCGTGAACTGCGCGTGGCGCAAAGCTTCGTGCCGGCGCTGGCGGCGATTGGTCATGAGGAAGCGCTGGTGCGGCGCGAGGCGATCGCAGTGCTCGGATACCTGAAGAATCCGGCCGCCTTGCCGGCGCTGGTCAAGCTCGCGACCGCAGATGCCGATGCCGAGGTGCGTCGCGCGGCGGTCGGCGCGCTCGGCCTGGCCCTCGACGATGCGGTGCTGCCGGCATTGCTCGGCGCGCTGGCGGACCAGGCCTGGCAGGTCAGGGAGGAAGCGGCGACCACGCTGGGCAAGCTCAAGCTGGAGCAGGCGGGCGAGCGCTTGATCGCGGTGCTTGATGATGCTTACTGGCAGGTACGCCTGCGCGCTGCCCGAAGCTTGGGCCGCCTGCGCAGTGTCGAAGCGGTGCCAGCGCTGGTGACGCTGCTCGACCATGAAATCGGCAACCTGCGCAAGGAAAGTGCGCTGGCGCTTGGCGAGATCCGCTCCGTGGATGCATTGCCGGCGCTGGAAAGATCGCAGCACGACTCCGATCCGGAAGTGCGCAAGGCGGCTCGCATCGCGATCGAGCAGATCCGGATTGCGGAACAAACTTCGTGAACGCCGAGCATGAGCACTGAGCTTCTGCCCGAAAGCATCGTCAACGAGGGCGGCGAGATGCGCATCCGCTGGCCCGACGGTCTGCTGCGCCGCTTCAGCAACGCCTTTTTGCGTGCGCATTGCGAGTGCGCTCAGTGCAAGAGTCTGCGAGGCAGGCACGGAAATGAGCAAGACCCCGTTCCCGCCGACCTGCGTGTCACCGAAATTCATCCGGTAGGCACCTATGCGGTGCAGCTGGTGTTCAGTGACGGCCACAGGCGCGGCATTTTTCCCTGGGCCTATTTGCGCGGGCTGTACGAAAGCGAAGCGGCTTCCTCGACCGGTCGTCAATGAGTACGCGGCCGCCATGCCGCTTCCGCAACCAATGAGACTGCCGTCGCAGGGAGAAGGAACGGCCGGCGGCTGCCCTGACTATTCAGTCCGCTACCGTGCCGTTCGGCCACGGAGTAAAATCAGCGCCATGACCCGGCAAGACAAGAATAGCAAGCATGGTCCGCGGCAGATTTTCTGGCGCGACCCGGACATGCCCTTCATCGAGGCGCGCATGATGCGCGATGGGGCGGAAGCGAGCTATGCGCGGCACTGGCATGACACGTTCTCCGTCGGCATCATCACGGGCGGACGAAGCAGCTATGTCAATGGCGCGCACAGCGAAGAGGTCGGACAGGGAATGCTCGTCGTCATGAATCCGGGCGACGTCCACGTCTGCAATCCGCTCGATGATGCCGGCTGGTCCTTCATCATGTTCTATATCGATGCCGAATGGATGGGACGCGTACAGGCCGACCTGCGCGGCAGCGATGACGTCGCGTTTCGCCCGTACGCGAGGGCGGCGCTGCATGCGCCTCATCTCGCCGATGCCGGCGTGTCGCTGTTCTCGCAGCTGACCGATGCCGACAGCGACCGGCTGATACGGGAAGTCGGCATCATCGAGTTCGCCGGATTGCTGGATGGCGAACTGACGCCGTGCGCGCCGGCCGGCATGGAATCCGTTTCAAAGGCGGAGCGCGCAGCCAGGCATATCGACGCGCATTTTTCGCAATCGCTGAGGCTGGAAGAATTATGTGCCGTGGCCGATCTGTCGGCGTCCTATCTCATCCGCGCCTTCAAGAAGCGTTACGGTGTCGCGCCGCATGAATACCAGACGAACCGCCGCATTCAGTTCGGCAAGGCCAGGCTCAGGGAAGGCGTGCCCATTGCGCAAGCCGCGCTCGAAGCCGGCTTTGCGGATCAGGCGCATTTCCAGCGCATCTTCAAGCGCCTGACCGCCGCAACGCCTGGGCAATACCAGAGCCGGCCTTAGCTCTCGGCTCTAAGCTGCGGCCAGGTAGACGACGCTTGCGACGATCATCGCGGCCATTGCTCGGTTGAGCCACCGGATCCGATGGGGTGCTTGCAGATAATGCTGCAGAAAGCTGCCCGCCCACGCCCAGCTTGCAATGGAGAGATAGCAGATGATGAAGTACACGCCGGTGAACAGCCATACCGCTCCGAAACCTCCGTCAGCCGCATAGGTGCCCATTCCTGCCACGGCTGCAAGCCACGCCTTGGGGTTGAGCCATTGCATGACGGCGCCTTGCGAGAGCGAAGGCATTTTCGAGGCTGGCCCTGAGTCCAGTTGGCCGGAATCCGAAGCGAGGCGCCATGCCATGTACAGCAGGAAAGCGGCGCCGGCCCACCGCAGCGCGTCTGTCAGCCATGGCGAATGTACGAGCAGTTCATGCAGGCCAAGTCCGATCAGCAGCAGCAGCAGGGAAAACCCGCAGGTCGCTCCGGTGACATGGCGCATGCTGGCGGCGAAGCCGTAGCGGGCGCCGCTGCCGAGCGCCACAATGTTGACGGGCCCGGGTGAAATCGATGCGGCCAGGGCAAAAGCCGCCATGGAGAGGATCATGTTCATCTGCTTTTCCTTTCTTTCCTGTCGGAGGCGATATGCGGCAGATGATAGTGAGAGCCGAACGTCAGGTATTGAAGGAAATTGCCCTGCTCGGCGGCAGAGCTCCTACACGGCAAGGCATTAGGTCCTGCACGGGGGTATTGCGATTTATGCAATGCCTGCCGCTGCGCTTTTACTGGTATGTCGGCATGCGTTTCGTTTTAATGTCGTTGCATGCCGTTGGCTTGTTATAACTTTATGCAAATAACTTCGTAGCCGCGCTCCTTCAAGCTCACTACACTGCCTGCTCAAACGACGGAATTGAATATCGGAAATTACAGGATTGCCTTGTCTTTCTCCAAAGTGCTTATTAATATGACTTTATGCATAAAATACAGTCAGTTTTTGGCAACAGCCGCATGCCGCTATACCTGCAGGTCGCAGCCCTCATGCGGAAGAAGATCCAGAACCAGCAGTGGCGGGTAGGGGAACAGATTCCCACGCTGGATGAGCTGGAGGAGGAGTACAAGGTATCGCGCATCACCCTGAGGGCGTCGCTGGACCGGCTGGAGGAGCAGGGCATCATTCGCCGCACGCGAGGCTTGGGTACCTTTGTGGTCAAGGATTTGTCGGAAGAGCGCTGGTTCAAGCTGCCCAACAACTTCGAGGAGCTGGTGTCCACCGTGGCGGATCTCAAGATCCGGCTCCTGCATCTGGACCCGGAAGAGCATGTGATCGGCCCGGCATTCGAATTCGGAAAGCTGGCCAAGTCCTATCACCGGATGCGACGCGTGCACTACCACAAGGACGTGCCCTATTGCCTGATTGATATCTATCTTGAGAAAAGCATTTACAAGCGAGACCCGGAAGGTTTCAGCAGCGCGACGGTGATTCCTGCGCTTGCATCAATGGAAGACGTCGAGATCACCGCAGGCAAGCAGATCATGCGGGTGACGATTTCAGACGAGGAAACGGCGGGCCACCTCAACATCGGCATCGGCGATCCGGTCGCCGATGTCTGCAGGGGGTTGCTGGACCAGGACGGGATGCTGATCTATTACGCACGCATCCAGTATCCGGCGCAGATGATCGAAATCGAGACCGACCTGTTTCCGCAGAAAAAAACAGTGCGGAAGAAAACTCGCAGCCGGGACTAAGCGTTCAAATTTCGGAGACAAGCATGGCAAAGGGAAGCAATCGCAGGAGCTATTTCACTGATCTCAGTTGGGCCGCGGTGCCCTTCGTCTGCCTGATCGGATTCTGGTTCATGATACGCGCCACCGGACTGATCAATCCGACGTTGCTGCCGTCGCCGGGAGCCGTCTTTGAAGTGTTCTGGCGCTCGGTCACCGAGGGCGACCTGCTGGTCAATATTTACGCCTCCGTCAAGCGAGTGGTGTTCGGTCTGCTGCTCGGCATGCTGCTGGCGGTCCCGGTCGGCTTCCTGATCGGCTGGTACAAGCCGGTACGGCGCTTCGTCGACCCGCTGATCAATTTCTTCCGCGCGCTGCCGCCGATCGCATTGATTCCGCTGGTGATCGTCTACCTGGGAATCGGCGAGGTGGCGAAGATCGCCATCCTGTTCTACGCGTCGTTCTTCGCTGCGGTCATTGTCATGTACGAGGGCATGACCCAGATCAGCCCGGTCTATATCCGGGTCGCCAAGACGCTCGGGGCGACCGACATGGAAATTTTCCTGAAGGTGATGCTGCCGATGACCGTGCCCCACATGCTGACTGCGTTGCGGGTGGCGCTGGGCGTGGCTTGGGCAACGCTGGTTGCCTCGGAACTGGTGGCGGCGCAGCAGGGGCTGGGAGCGATGATACAGAACGCCTCGTCGTTCTTCGACCTGGGAACGATCTACCTCGGCATCATCTGCATCGGCACGCTCGCGCTGGCGATGGACCTGATCCTGCGCAAGCTGTCGAAGCGGCTCGTGTCCTGGCAGGACAAGGTGGAGAACTAGGTAGAGGATGGGTTTTGTGCAGCATGTATAAACCCATCCCCACCCCAGCCCTCCCCTTGAAGGGGAGGGAGCAGGTCGGCCACGGTCGAATCACTTTGACATGATTGCTTGTCGTGGATAACAAGGGCTCCCGAATGGAACAGAAACAGGAACGAATCCGCTTTGCCAACGTCTCGATGCAGTACCCGACTTCGGACGGTACCCTGGACGTGGTGCACGACATGTCCTTCAGCATCAATCAGGGTGACTTCATTTCGCTGGTCGGTCCTTCCGGCTGCGGCAAGACCACGTTGCTGAACATGGCGGCCGGCTTCATCGAGCCGACCTCCGGCCGCGTTACCCTCGACGGCCAGCCGATCACAGGTCCGGGGCCGGACCGGGGAGTGATGTTCCAGGAATATGGCGTCTTTCCATGGCTGACGGTGGAACAGAACATCGCATTCGGCCTGAACCTGAGCCGCAACAGCAAACTGAGCGCCGGCGAAAAGCGCGACACCGTCGAGCGTTATTTGAAGCTGATGGGCCTTGCCGATTTTCGGCATGCCCATCCGAAAACCCTGTCCGGCGGCATGCGCCAGCGCCTGGCGCTGGCCAGGACCTATGCGGTGCATCCCGAGTTCGTGCTGATGGACGAGCCTTTCGGCGCGCTCGATGCGCAGACCCGCAGCGCCATGCACGACCTGCTGCTGGAGGTGCTGCATGCCGAAGGCAAGACGGTGCTGCTGATCACGCATTCGGTCGAGGAGGCCGTCTACCTGTCCAACAAGGTGCTGGTGATTTCGGCACGCCCGTCGCGCATCCGGGAGGTTGTCGACATTCCCTTTCCTTATCCGCGTCACCGTTCGCTTCAGGAGACGCCGGAATTCAACCATATTCGTGCGCGCATCCATGAGTCGGTCATGCGTGAATACGAAGCACAGCAAGCCCAGGCCAAAGCAGCCTGACCACCTCGACAACAGGAGAAGACCATGGAACGCCGCACCTTTCTGCAACTCGCATCCGCCGCCGCGCTGACCGCAGTCCAGCCGCAGCTGGCGCACGCCCAAACCACCAAGATCAAGATCGGCTATCTGCATACCCTGGCCGTGGACGGCCAGATCTGGCTCGCCGAGTCGATGGGACTGTGGAAGAAGGAAGGACTGGAGCCTGAGTTCATCCGCTTCCAGACCGGCCTGGAACTGTTCCAGGCAATGAGCGGCGGCAGCATCGACGTGCTGTCGACGGGCGCCGTGCTCTCCAACTTTCCGGCGCGCGGGCAGGGCAAGGTCTTCCTGATCAACGATATCGAGTTCGCGACGGCGCAGCTGTGGGTGCATCCCGACATGGGCATCAACAAGATATCCGACCTGTCGGGCAAGAAGATTTCAACGACCACCGGCACTACCGCGCATGTGTTTCTCGACAATGCGCTGCGGGCCAACGGCGTCGATCCCAAGGCCGTGGAAATGGTCAACCAGCGCATGCCGGATGCGGTGACGGCCTTCATTTCCAAAGCCGTGCCGGCGGTCGCGCTGTGGGTGCCGTTCAACATCCAGGTGCGCAACCGGGTGCCGACGGCCAAGATGCTGACCGATGCCTCGGCCTATTATCCGAAGACCGCGATCGTTGGCGGATGGGCGGCGCGCAACGACTACTACGACAAGAACAAGGACGTCCTCGCCAAGATCGTGCGGGTGTGGGCGCAAGCCAACGATGCGATGATCAAGAATCCAGACCAGGCCATCGACACCCTGCAGAAGAACTACTACAAGGAAGTGCCGCTGGACGATCTGAAGGAACAGCTGCGCGCCCAGAAAATGTTCACCTCCGCGGAATGGTCGAAGATGTACACCGACGGCACCGTCACGAAGTGGCTGCAGCAGGTCACTGACTTCTTCACCGATTTCGCCAAGATCCCCAATGCCATGCCGGCATCGCAGTATTTCGATCCCAAGGTGTATCTCGACGTCGTCAAATCATGAACACCGCCTCAGCCGGAAAAGAGCGCTCCTACGACTACATCATCGTCGGAGCGGGCTCCGCCGGTTGCGTGCTCGCCAACCGTTTGTCCGCGGATCCGAACGTGAGGGTGCTGCTGCTGGAAGCCGGAAAGGAAAACACCAATTTCTGGCTGCACCTGCCTGTCGGCTATTTCCGGACCATCTACGATGAACGGTTCTCGCGGCTCTTCGATACCGAGCCGTGCGAGGGCAGCGGCAATCGCAACATCATCTGGCCACGCGGACGGATCATCGGCGGATCGAGTTCGATCAATGGCCTGATCTATATCCGCGGCCAGCACCAGGACTATGACGATTGGGCCCGCCTGGGCGCCGCCGGATGGGATTACCGCTCGGTGCTTCCCTTCTTCAAGCGCTCGGAAGGCTATGCCGGCGGCGAAAGCGAATACCACGGCGGCGGCGGCGAGCTGGGGGTGTCCGACCTGCGCAACGACCATCCCTATTGCCGAGCCTGGCTGGAAGCCGCGCAGCAGACCGGCCTGCCGTTCAATCTCGACTTCAACGGCGCGACCGAGTTCGGCGTGGGGGCTTACCAGCTGACCTTGAAGAACGGCTGGCGCTCCAGTTCGGCGGCCGCTTTCCTCAAGCCGGTACGGCAGCGCCCGAACCTCACGGTGATCACCGAGGCGCACACGCTGCGGGTGCTGTTCGAAGGGACCGTTGCGACCGGCGTCGAATGGTCCCACAAGGGAACGATACGCCGCACTGCGGCGCAGGAAGTCATCCTCAGTGCGGGCGCCATACAGTCGCCGCAGTTACTCCAGCTTTCCGGAATCGGCCCGGCCACGTTGCTGCGCCAGCATGGCATCGATGTCGTGGTCGATGCGCCGGATGTCGGAGAAAACCTGAAGGACCATTATCAGGCGCGCACCATCGTCAGGCTGAGGAAAAAGATGTCACTCAATAACGATGTGAGGAATCCGTTTCGCCTGGCATCGATGGGCATGGAATGGCTGTTCAGGCAATCCGGACCGCTGACCGTGGGAGCCGGGCAGGTCGGCGGATTCGTCAGGACCGAGTTCGCGCGGGACGGCCGTGCCGACATGCAGTTCAACGTGATGCCGCTGTCGGTGGACAAGCCGGGAACGCCATTGCACGACTACCCGGGGTTCACTGCCTCGGCATGCCAGTGCCGGCCGCTGTCCAGAGGGCGCTTGCAGATCCGTTCCGCCGACCCGCTGGCGCCGCCGCGCATCGAGACGAATTACCTGCAGGATGAACTCGACCGCAATACGCTTGCCGCCGGCATCCAGATGCTGCGCGACATCTACAGCCAGCCGGCGTTCCGCGGCCTCGTGGCGGAAGAGATGCTGCCCGGCGCAAAGCGGACCAGCCGGGAAGGCCTCATGGAATTCGCGCGCACTGCAGGCGGCACGGTTTTCCATCCGGTCGGCACCTGCCGCATGGGCAGCGACGCGCGGGCGGTGGTCGACCCCTCGCTGCGTGTCCGCGGCATCGAGCGATTAAGAGTCATCGACGCCTCCGTCATGCCTGAAATGATTTCGGCCAATACCAATGCCGCGTCGATCATGATCGGCGAGAAGGGCGCCGACATTGTTCTGCAGGCGCAGAAATCCGGAATCAGGCAAACCCTTGGCAGACCGATGCCGGCCGAACATACATAGCATAAAGAACGGGAACACTACTGAGATGCATACACTTTCCGAACTTCCACCGCTCCGCGTGGCGAAGGTCGAAGCCATCGTGCTGCGGGTTCCCATCGACGAGCCGGTGCAAACCTCGTTCGGCATCATGCACGACCGCCCTGCGGTGCTGGTGCGCATCATCGATTCGGACGGCGTGGAAGGCTGGGGCGAGATCTGGTGCAATTTTCCGAGCGTCGGCGCCGAGCACCGGGCGCGCCTGCTGGAGTCATGCGTCGCCCCCATCCTGCAGCAGCGGGAGTGGGCCCATCCTGCCGAGGCATTCGAAGAGCTGAGCCGGCGATTGCGCATTCTCGCCATCCAGTGCGGCGAGCCGGGTCCGCTTGCGCAGGCCATCGCCGGTACCGATATCGCCTTGTGGGACCTGGCCGGCAAACGTATCGGGCAGCCGCTCTGGCGCCTGTTCGGAGGCGGACCTCGGGTCCGCACCTATGCCTCGGGACTCAGCCCGACCGGTCCCGAAACGCTGGCCGCCGCCAAGCATGAGGAAGGATACCGGGCGTTCAAGCTGAAGGTCGGCTTCGGCGCGGAGCGCGACCTGCGCAACCTGCGTGCCTTGCGCGAACACTTCGGCGACGGCACGACGTTGATGATCGATGCCAACCAGGCATGGACGCCGGAAGAGGCGCAGTCGATGAGTGCCCGGCTCGCCGAGTTCAAACCGGCCTGGCTGGAAGAACCGATCGCCGCCGACTATCCGCTGCCGGTGTGGCGGCAATTGGCAAAGTCAATTTCCCTGCCGCTGGCGGCCGGCGAGAATCTGCGCGGCACCGAGGTGTTCTCGGATGCCATTGCATCCGGTGCGCTGTCTGTCATCCAGCCCGATCTCGGAAAATGGGGCGGGTTCACCGGATGCCTGGAAGTGGGGCGGCGGGCAATCGACGCCGGAAAGATGTTTTGTCCGCACTGGCTCGGAGGCGGCGTGGGCCTGGTGGCATCGATGCATCTGCGCGCCGCCTTCGGAGAAGGCGATTATGTCGAGGTCGACTCGAATCCCAATCTCTTGCGCGAACTGCTGCTGCCTCCGTCCCTGAATCCGGTTGAAGGTATCGTCAGCTTGTCCGACGGACCGGGCCTGGGACTGAGCCATGATCCGGATGCGGTTCGGGAATTCCGCAGGCCGCACGCCTACTGAGGCTTGCCGCGGCCTGATAGGCCGCCGTGTCATCGGCTCAGGCTGGGAATGCCGTCGAAGAGCGTTCTTATCCAGCCGGCGAACACACCAAGCTTCGGCGTTGCCAGTCTGCCTTTTGGATACACCAGTGAAATCGGCATGGGTGCCGGAGAATACTCCGGCAATACCGGAACTAGCTGTCCGTGTTCGATGTACTGCTCCACCTGATAGCGCGCAGCCTGGACCAGACCCAGGCCTTGCAGGGCGCAGGACACATAGGCGTCGGCATCATTGACCGCGACGTCGCCGTCGATCTGAATCCGGGTATTGGCGCCATCCTTCAGGAAGTCCCATTCGAAAGGACGTCCGGTACGCCCCGAAAAGTGGATGATGCCGCGATGGCTTTTCAGATCAGCCAAGTCCTGCGGCATGCCGTGACGCTCCAGGTAGGACGGCGCTGCACAGGTAAGGAAGCGCATGCTGCCGATTTCACGTCCGATCATGGACGAATTCTGCAGCTGCCCCACGCGCAGCACGCAATCGACGCCTTCCTGCGTAATATCGACCAGGCGGTCCGAAAAGCTCAGCACCAGCTTGATATCGGGGTAGCGCCGGCGAAAATCCGCCAATCGGGGCACGACGACGTTTCTTCCCAGCGCGCCCGGCAAGTCCACCCGCAGCGTGCCGCGCGGCGTGCCGGCGCCGGCCTCGCGAAACGGCAATTCGGCGGCGTCGACCGCCGCCAGTATCTCCAGGCATTTTTCATGGTATTCCGCACCCTCCGCAGTCAGGGACAGGCGCCGCGTCGTTCGCTGCAGCAGCTGCTTCCCCAGGAAGTCTTCCAGCTGCTGGATGATGGTCGTCAGCGAGGCCCGCGGCAGGCCGAGGGTTTCCGCCGCCTTGGAAAAGCTGTTGGCTTCCACGATGCGCACAAATGTCTGCATCGCCCGCAATTTATCCATGGCCTTCCCTTCGATTGTTCATGAAAAACGAAAAGTGTAGCGCGCTTTCAGGCTGATTATCTTTTGCCTTCCTTTCTCTACACTAGGCCGCATACCTTTTCTGAAACGATTGGAAATCTATCATGAACAATAATGTGAAAGCATCCGCCGACATCACGGCGGGCATGGTCGCGCTGCTGGCCGTCGCCGCGGGATTGATCGTCGCCAATCTCTATTATGCGCAGACGCTCGTGGGGCCGATCAGCGAAGCGACAGGCTTGTCGGCGCAGGCCGCCGGGCTGATCGTCACCCTGACCCAGGCGGGTTACACCATCGGCCTGCTTTTCGTCGTGCCGCTGGGCGACCTGATGGAGAATCGCCGCCTGATCGTCATTTCGCTGCTGTCGACCGCCGCCGCCCTGGCGGCTGCCGCAATGAGCACGCATGCCTGGATGTTCCTTCCGGCGGCTTTCGCCATCGGTCTCGGATCAGTTGCGGCGCAGATACTTGTGCCATTCGCCGCACACCTGTCGAATGAGGCCACACGCGGGCAGACGGTCGGCAAGGTCGTCAGCGGCCTGTTGCTCGGCATCATGCTTGCCCGTCCCGCTGCGAGCCTGATTGCGGACCATGGCAGCTGGCATTTCGTGTTCGGCGGCGCCGCGGTCCTGATGGCAATTCTCGCGCTGGTGCTGCGCCGCCTGCTGCCGCAGCGGGTGCCGTCATCGCCAATGTCCTACGGCAAGCTCATTGCGTCGCTGTGGACGCTGTGGAAGACCACGCCGGTATTGCGCCGCCGGGGCGCCTACCATGTCGGCATGTTCGGCGCCTTCAGCCTGTTCTGGACGGTCGCGCCGCTGATGCTGGCCGGGCCGGCATTCAGGCTGTCGCAGACCGGCATCGCGATATTTGCGCTGGTCGGCATGGCAGGCGCCGTGGCTTCCCCGATTGCGGGGCGCCTGGCGGACAAGGGACTTACCCTGCAGGCAACGGCCGGCGCACTCAGCCTTGGCGTGGTGGGCTTCCTGCTGCCGCTGATCGTGCCGGAGTCCCGCAACATTGCACTCGGAGCGCTGGTGATTGCATCGATCGTGCTCGACATGGGTGTTGCAGCGAATCTCGTTCTCGGACAACGTGCCATCTTCGTTCTCGGCCCCGAGGTGCGCAGCCGTCTCAACGGCATTTACTTTGCGCTCTTCTTTGCAGGCGGCGCGCTCGGCTCGGCGCTTGGCGCATGGGTGTATGCGGATTTTGGATGGCATGCCGCCTTGTTGACCGGCATTGCGTTTCCCGTGCTGGCCATCCTCTACTGGATGACGGAATACCTTGATCGAGTCAGGGGCAATGCGCAGCTTGCCTGAACGCAGCACTTCGCCTCATGGCGGAATCGGGGTAGACTGCTCATACGGTTCCGCGGAGGCAGAAAATGACGACGGACATGAAAACCTCAAGGGGTGCTGTCGACCCCTTGAATCACTACGGCATCGCCGATGCCGCCAGAACACGCATGACGGCGCAGCTTCAGCGCAACGTGAACAAGCCATCGCAAAGGCAAGCGGAGCGGGCTTCGGTGCCGAATACAAACAAGGTACCGAAGCATTCCTGAACGTCAGGCCGCCTCTTCATGAAACCGGAAAGTGCAGCTCCGGCTTCCGCGGGCATTCCCCGTGACCTCGAGACCGACAGGCGTCAGAAGGCCTGCGGCAAGCCGTGCCGCAAGAATCTTGAAGGTATCCATATCAAGCTGGATGCTGCGCGGAAGCCGCAGCACAGGCTGGTATTCCGACAGGCTGCCGAGATAGGCCCAGCGCTCGATCACATGCACCTGCTGCAGCTCGCCGTCGTTTTCCAGAATGCCGATCGGACCGTCATAAGGCCAGATGTACTGGCTCAGCAGCCTCAATGCCTTGTGCACGCGTCGGGTATGGGCCAGCGGCGTTTCCAGGCCGATGCAGGCGCCGCGGCAATAGCCCAGCTGATGCGCAAAGCACGCCCGTCCGTGCGTCGTGTTTTCAATGCCCAGCAGGGAAGGGCACAATCCATGCCGCCTTGCCTGAGCCCGCCATCCTGCTTCCGCCGTTTTGCGCGAAGCGAACAGTCCGTAGACGGAGTATTGTGCGGCTTCGTCGTAGTCCACCACCTGCGGCTGAAGGCTGCCCTTCGGCAGATACAAGGCATAGGCCGGCGCAGTCGACTTGAGCAGCACGTTGTAGCGCGGCTGCCATTGCTTGATGAGCTGCGATTCCAGCAGCAATGCACCGGTCTCTCCCGCCATGCGCTGGAAATCGATGCGCCGCGTCCTGCTCAGCATCGCGCGTTCCTGCGGCGTGCGCAGGTGAGCCTGCACGCGGGAGCGGATATTGACGCTTTTGCCGATGTATAAGGGATAGCCTGCGGCGTCCAGAAAGCGATAGATGCCGGCGCCGTCGGGCAAGGCTTTCACGCCGGCGGCATCGATGCCGTCGAGGTCGGTTGTCGAAGCGATATCGGGAGGGGCGGCTTGCGGCGCCAGAAAACCGACTGAGCTGATGCGGGCGCGCATGATCTTGTTTCTATTTCTGCAGGTGTCGCGGGAACTGAATGCGAAAAACCGGGATGATAAAAGATCTCCTTTTGAGAGACCGGCTCTCCGATAGTTCCGGCACGAATTCTTTTCCTGCAGCAGGCAAGTGCGGATGGTCCGGCGTTCTGCCTGTGCCGGTTTGCACCTGTTGCGCCTTTTGCATGCGGCGCACCGCATGCATTACATGAATTTAATCCCTTTTCAGAATTTCCTTCGCGATCGTGTTGCGCTGTATTTCACTCGTGCCCGTCACGATGCGGTAGAGACGCAGGCGGCGGAAAATGAATTCGACCGGGTGATTCTTCGTGACGCCGACGTTGCCGTGGATCTGCATGGCCTTGTCCGCGATCTCGAAGCAGCGCTCCGACACGAACAGCTTGCACATCGATGCTTCCTTGCGAACGTCCCGCCCTTCGTCGGCGGCCAGCGCCGCGTTCAGGACCATGCTTTCGCAGGCATACAGCGCAGTTGCCATGTCGGCAAGCATGTGCTGGATCGCCTGGAACCGGCTGATCGGTCCGCCGAACTGCTGGCGGTGATGCGCATAATCGACGGCCATCCGGTATGCCTGCCGCGCCAGGCCGATCATGGTCGGGCAATGCAGCAGCCGGTTCACATTGACGCGGTCCATTGCAATCTTGAAGCCGCTGCCTTCGGTGCCGATGAGGTTGGCAGCCGGCACGCGCACCGACTGCATGTCGATGTCGGCATCGACATGCTGGCCGGTCATCGGAAGATAATCGTAGGACAGGGTAACGCCGGGCCGGTCGAGGTCGACCAGGACGGCTGAAATGCCCTCCGCTCCCTTCTCCGGGTCGGTGACGCACATGACAATGGCAAAATCGGCAAAGGCTGACGCCGTAATGTAATGCTTGCGGCCGGTGATCACATACTCGTCGCCTTCGCGGATCGCCCGCGTCTTGATGCTCGCCGCGTCCGAACCTGAGCCGGCTTCGGTCATCGCGAAACACGCACCCTTCTCGCCGCGTATGCAGGGCGTGATGTAGCGCTCGATCTGGTAGGGCGTTGCGTATTTGATCAGATTGCCGATCCGGGACGGGCCTCCCCAATCGCCCAGCACATGCGGAAACAGGATGGCGCCGGAAGAGGCCACGTCATCCTTGAGCACGCACAGTTCGCTTACGCTCAGCCCGCGGCCGCCGAGCTCGCGCGGAAGCTGCAGGCCGTACAGGCCCAGCTCGCGGGACCGTTTCCAGATTCCGCGCACGGCTTCCTTCGGCAGCTGGTCTTCATAGCCGAGACTCTTGTCTTTCTCGAATGGAATCAATTCCGCATGAAGGTAATCATGCAGGCGGCGGCGGATTTCCGTGAATTCGGAACGGGAAGGGGAAAGCATCGGTTGACTCCTTGACTTGTGCAGGCAAGGCAAATATTGACAATGAAGCTGCGGAAGTGTGATTATCGAGCCGCGTATTTCAATAACGTGCGGGAATGAGATGAGACTGGAAGACCTCGATTATTTCCTGGCTGTGGCCAGCGCAGGCCACGTCGGGCGCGCTGCCGAATCCATGGGCGTGACCCAGCCTGCGCTGACCAAGGGAATCCAGCGGCTGGAAAGCGAGCTGCAGATGCCCTTGTTCGAGCGGACGGCAAAGGGCATGGTCCTGACGGCGTCGGGACAGGCATTTCACGAACGCGTGCGCGTTGCGCGCCTCGGCCTCGACGAGGCGGTCAAGGAGGCGAACGACCTGCGGCTCGGAAAGGCAGGCCTGATCCGGGTTGGCATTTCGCCGACCTATGCGGAGCCGATCTTCGGCCATGCCTGCGCGGAACTGCTGGAACAGAGGCCGGCGGCGCGCATGCAGGTGATGGTCGGTCTCAACGACAAGCTGTTCGCCGCATTGCGGCAGGGCGATCTGGATCTTTGCATCAGCGCGCTCTCGCAGTCCGAGCGTCCCGAATTCCACCAGCATCCGCTGTTCGCAGACAATCTCCATGTCATCGCACGCGAGGGTCACCCGCTTTTCAATTCAATGAGCCTGCAGTTCCGGGACTTGACCACGCAGTCCTGGATCTTGCCGAGCTCCGCCGTCATGGCGCGGCGGGCGGTCGATGCGCGCTTTTCGGAGCAGGGATTGCCGGCTCCCAACGTGGTGATCGAATCGGACTCATCGATTGCCTCTCTCCTGAGCGTGGTCAAGGCAACCGATTTGCTCAGCATCATCGGCGCATCCACCCTGCGGCAGCAGAGCGGCGCCGGACTGAA
Organism: Noviherbaspirillum malthae; assembly: GCF_015352985.1. GTDB lineage: Bacteria > Pseudomonadota > Gammaproteobacteria > Burkholderiales > Burkholderiaceae_D > Noviherbaspirillum > Noviherbaspirillum malthae. The sequence continues at coordinate 58,434 of NZ_JACYXF010000006.1, forward strand.
GGTCGTTCCGCTTCATCTTGCAATGTGGCCGCGCGTGATCGGAATCACGACACGTCGCAACGCCTATCTTTCCCCGCTGGTCATGCGCTTCATCGAACTGCTGCGCGGGTATGCCACCGTAGGCACGCAGTCGGGCCCGTAAGTCAAAGCATTATTCCGCTGCGTTATCGAGTTTCGGCTGTAGAGTATCGCGGCGCGTAGTGCCGCCTCCTATCATCCTTCTCACTACTGACGATAGGGGATGCAATGAACCAGGGGCGATTCATCACGCGCAACGCGCAATACTGGCCTGATCAACCGGCAATCATTTTCAACGAGAACGTGACCACGTTCCAGGAACTCGACGAGCGGTCGAGCCGGCTTGCGAATGCGCTGCTGGCGCTCGGCGCCAAAAAAGGCGATCGCATCGCAGTCCAGGCATGGAACAGGCCTGAACTGATCGAACTCGAATGTGCGCTGTACAAGGCCGGGCTGGTAAAGGTGGCGCTGAATGCGCGTCTTTCTCCAGCCGAGGTAATCGACACGATAAGCAACGCAGAACCCGTCATCATGCTGGCCGGCGCGGCGCATGCTCCATCCATCGCCGGCCTGAAATCTTCGCTCGGCCCGGTTTCGCACTTCATTGCCATCGGCGCGGAACAGGATGGCTTCCTCGACTATGAAGACTTGCTGAGCGCGGCGGATGCCGACAGCCCGGATGTCGAAATGGCAGAGGAAGACCTGGCTGTACTGCATTACACTTCCGGCTCCACCGGCAAGCTCAAGGCGGCGATGCAGACTGTCGGCAACCGCATGGCATCGCTGCGCAAGGTCGTCATGAGCCGGATGCGGGTCGGACCCGGAGACGTGCTTGCATTGGCGGGGCCGATTACGCACGCAAGCGGCATGTTCATACAGCCCTTCCTGTTCCAGGGCGGCACCATCCTGCTGCATGAACGGTTTGAGCCGGAGGCTTTTCTGGCGTCCATTGAAAAGCACAAGGTAACGATGTGCTTCGCGGTTCCGACCATGATCAACATGCTGGTTGCGCATCCGCGCGTGCGCGACTTCGACCTCAGCTCGCTGAAGCAGATGTCTTACGGGTCGGCGCCGATGGCTCCCTCGCGCATCAGGGAAGCATGGGAAATCCTCGGGCCGGTACTGTCGCAGGGCTACGGCGCAGGTGAAACCACGGGCGGACTGGTGGCGCTGAGTACCGAAGATCACCGGCTGGCGATCGAGGGAGGGCGCGAGGAACTGCTGAGCTCCTGCGGGCGCATCTTCAGCGAATCGGAGCTGCAGCTGGTCGACGACGACGGCAACAAGGTGGCGCCCGGAGAGGTGGGCGAAATCGTGATCCGCGGCCCCGAAGTCTTCGCGGGCTACTGGCGCGAACCGGAGCTGTCGGCAGCGGCAGTCAAGAACGGCTGGCTGCATACCGGCGATCTGGCGCGCATGGATGACCGCGGCTATCTGTATATCGTCGACCGCAAGAAGGACATGATCATTTCCGGTGGATTCAATGTCTATCCGACGGAAGTCGAGCAGGCCATGTACCGGCACCCTGCAGTTTATGAGGTCTGCGTGGTCGGCGTTCCCGATCCGGTGTGGGGCGAGGCCATCAAGGCCGTCGTCGTTCTGCGCGACGGGCATTTGGCCAACGAAGAGGAAATGATAGCCCACTGCCGCCAGTATCTCGCCGACTTCAAGAAGCCGCGTTCGGTCGATTTTGTCGGCGAGCTTCCCAAGAACGCCAACGGCAAGCTGTCGCGCAAGGATGTGAAGGAACGCTACTGGAGCGGCGAGACCCGCCGCGTTGCATAGCAAACCAGCGCGTATCGAATTTGGATCGGAAGAATCAAACAGAACATAACAGGAGATAAGGTCATGCGATTTTCTGCAGCATTGCTGTTGGCGGGCTTGAGCGCTTCGACAGGGGCGCAAGCGGTAGAGGTGTACGGTATCGTCGACATGTCGCTCGGCTACGCAAAGGGATCGAACAGCGTAACCAGGCTGGATGACGGCCGCTTGTCGGCTTCGCGCGTCGGCTTTCGCGGAACCGAGGAGATTGCGCCGAATCTGAAAGCCAAGTTCGTGCTGGAGTCCGGCTTTTCGGCGGATACGGGAGCGGAATTTTTCGGCAACAATTCGCTGTTCGGCCGCCAGGCCTACGTCGGCCTGTTCGGCAACTGGGGCGAACTGCGGCTGGGGCGGCAATTCACGCCTGCCTTCTACAGCCTGGAGAAGATCGACGCGTTTCGCTTCAATTCCTTCGCCTCGCCGATTCTGCTGATCTCGAAAACCTCGTCGCAGGGCACAGGATATGTGCCCTACGGATCGCGCTTCAACAATGCTGTCGGCTACCTCTCACCCAACTTCAACGGCGTGGTCGTTCGCGCAGCCCTTGCCGCCGGTGAAACGGCGGGCAGTACCCGAAGCGGAAGCGGTGCGAGCGCCAGCATCGATTACGACAAGGGGCCGCTCTATGCCTTCTATGCGGTGCAAAGGTCGTACACTGCGGTCACTGCGGCGGCGCCCGAAGCCTATGCATCGACCCATCAGTATGCGGGTGCCGCATACTGGTTCGACAGTGTCCGCCTGGGCGGCTTCGTCGGAACGTCGAAGAGTGAGGCGCCTGCCACGCGCTCGGCCCGGTATGCAGGACTGAACCTCATCTGGAAGGCGACCTCGCAGAACACGCTGCTTGCCGAAGCGGTAAGGCGCGATGTGCGCGGTACGGACAATCAGCTGACATCTTTCGGGTTCGGCGTCGATCATCTGTTGAGCAAGAGAACGACTCTGTATGCACGAATGATGACGATCGACAATCCTCCCGGCGGTGGCGACAACATCAACGCCATGCCGATCGCGGCAGGTTCCGGCGACTCGGGGAAGTCGATCAATGTCGGCGTCCGGCATACCTTTTGATGCGGCCCTTGCAATGACGCGCAAGCCGCAAATTCGAGAGAATGGCCTGCATCAGCAGCACTCATAGCATTCACAGCATTCTTAGGAGGCCAGGATGGCAAAAACAAATCCAGCAGCGATGGACATGTCGCGCCGCAGTTTCCTCAAGCTGACGGCCGCCGGGGTAGCGGGACTGGCGGGCGCAATGCCCGGTTCCGCCGCATGGGCATCGGAATGGCCCAGCAAGACGATCCGATTCATCAGCCAGTCGGGAGCGGGCGATGCGGTGGACCTTAGGTTGAGGGACTTTGTCACCGACCTGGGCCCCGCCCTCAAAAACGTGCCCTGCATCGTCGAGAACAAGCCGGGTGCCGGCGGGATCATTGCCGCCCAGTCGATGGTCAATTCCGACGCCGACGGCAATACCATCTTCCTCGGCAATGCCGCCATGACCATTCTCCCGAACTATCACAAGAAGCTTCCCTTCTTGCCGATCAGGGACTTCGCTCCGATCGCGCTTTCCGGACAGGCGCCCACCGCGCTTGCGATTTCCGCAAAGCGCCCGGAAAAGACCCTGGACGAATGGCTGGCCAGCATGAAGAAGCGGCAGGACATTCCCATCTACGGATCCACCGGAAGCGGTACGCCCGGCCATCTGTACGGATACCAGGTGAGCGAGGATTTCGGATTCAAGGCGGAACATGCGCCGTACCGGGGCAATGTGCCGGCGCTCATGGACTTGGTGGCCGGGCGTTTCGACTTTGTGGTGCTGGACATCTTCAGCCTGAGGCCGTTCTACGCCAAGGGCGAGTTGCGCATCCTTGCGGTGGCGGCCAACGAGCGCTCGAAGTTCCTGCCCGAAGTGCCAACCTTCGCCGAACTCGGACACAAGGGATATGACCGGATGGGATGGACGGCGTATTTTGTGAAAAACGGTACCTCGCCGGCCATCATCAAGCATCTGGCCGATGCCATGAATACTGCGAACAACACACCGAAGTGGCACGACAGACGACGCCAGCTCTGGAGCGAATGGCAGCTGCTGTCGCCCGCCGATATCCAGAAGCGTCTGCAGAGGGAAACCGAGGCGTGGGGAGCGCTGATGAAGCGCGGCAATATCCAGGCTTAAAGGTGTGCCTGTATCCTGCGAACTGTGTAGAGAGATGAAATTGAGGACCCTATGGAAGTGATGCAAGATATCCAACCTTTGGAAGCGGTCATGCGCGGTTTTCCGCCGGCTCCCGACGGCATCATTCATGCGAACAACTGGTTCGAACTGCCCTACCTCAGGTGGAGCCTGATGAACCGGGCGAGAATGGTGCGCACCGTGCCGGTGTGGCGGGGCGACGGGCCGGTAGCGCATCTGGGCCGGAAGGAACAATCGATCGCGCACACGCCCGTTACCGGGCTGGACGGCCGGACAGTACCGCTTGAAAGCCTGCTGGCCTCCGTCGAAATAGACGCCTGCATCGTTCTCCATCAGGGGAAGATCGTCTACGAGGAATATTTTCACGGGATGCAGCCTCATACCCAGCATGGGAGCGCATCCATCAGCAAATCCTATGCAGCAGCGCTCGCCGGCATTCTTGCCTATGAAGGGCTGCTGGATTTCAATCGCGAGGCCGCTTACTACGTCGATGAAATGCGTGGCACGGCGATGGGCGACGCCACGCTGCAGCAATTGCTGGACATGCAGGTCGGGATCGTGCGGCCGGGCCTGCAGAGCCGGGCCGAAGGGCTGGGGCCTCAGGATGGCGGCGTATTCGAAATCATCGGCCTGGCCGAGCCGGGTCCGTCTTCACCGAAAAATTTCTACGAATTCATCCTGCGCAAGGAAAGATCGGGCGAACATGGGGTGCGCTTCTATTACGACAACGGGCCGCCCGAAGCGCTGGCATGGGTGATGAAGCGCGTATGCGGCGCCACCTTGTCCGACCTCGTCTCGAAATATCTGTTTGCGCCGCTGGGAATGGAGCGCGACGGCTCGTATTCGATCGATAGCACCGGCGCGGAATTTGCGGCCGGCGGCCTGCAGCTGACACTGCGCGATCTTGCGCGTTTCGGCGAGGCGCTGCGCTGCGAGGGATTCTGGAACGGCCGGCAAATCATCCCGGCTTCATTCATCCACGAGGTGCGCCGCGGCGGCAATCGGGAGATGTTCAGCCAGAGCCGTTTCGCAGCGGCCATGCCGGGCGGTTCTTACCATAACTCCTTCTATGTCGCGCATGACGACGTGGGCGGTTTCATGGCCAGCGGCCGGTATGGCCAGCGTCTTTATGTCTCTCCGCAGGCCGAACTGGTCGTGGCGCATTTCGCATCGGCACCGGGACCGTCGCCTCATCCGTTCGAGAGGCCCTACGTCAGACTGCACCGGGAACTGGCGGAGCTGTTCCGGTCATAAAGTCATAAGGTCGATTGAAGCGGCGCAACCGGCGAGGCCGGTTGCCATTCCTGATGAATCACCGGCCTTAAACTGCCGCACAAAGAAACATGGCATGTCTGTCGTTAAGCGTTTCCGATGTCTTTCGGATAGACATAGGCCCCTCCAGTTCCCACACCGTGGGCTCATGCCGGTGGCAAGCCGCTTCCTGCTGACCGCGGCCGGCATCGGCATGCTTTACAAGCGCAACGCTTCTGTCTCGGCGGCGGAGATGGACTGCCACGGCGCGATCGGGGTGTCATCATCCATGGCTGCGGCAGGACTCGCAGCAGTGCTGGGAGTCCCGCCGCAACAGATTGAAAATGCCACCGAGAGTGCGATGGCGCATTTTTCGGCATGACGTGCGATCCCTTGAATGGTCTGGTGCAGATTCCGTGCATCGAGCGAAATAGCATGGGGGCCATCAAGGCGGTCAATGCGTCCAGGATGGCATTGATGAGCGACGGGGAGCATTTCGTCACTCGCGCCTGGCGGTGAATGTCGTCAACTGCTGACCCGCCAGCGGGCTTGTGCGGCAATCCCGCGCCTGCGCAGGCATCGACGAGGCGCTTGCCGCGCTCCGGGCTCACTTCCGCTTTTTGGTACTCGATTCCTTTATGCCGCTGGATCGGTAGATGGTAGCTGCCGGCAGCATCAGGAGAAATACGGCGATCACTGCCGCCTTCCATCCGGCGAAAATGCCGATTACCAACCCGGCGAGACAGGCAAACGCCACGATGACGAACAGGACTACCTTCAGCGCCTTCTGGTCCGAATTATTCCCCGGGCTCATTGCGGCAATCTCCTTGCCCAAGAGCCGGCGTAACTGCCCGGAGCCACTGAATCAGCGGTCATTTCCATGCTTTCCGTAAATGGCGTCGTCGAGGCGCACGAACTCATCCTTCTCGGCGTCGGTGATCGCCCCGCTTTTGATTTTTCGGGAAAGTTCTTCATGGCGTTGCCGCTTTGCCATGAGATCGATGCTGTCGCCGATGCGAAAGCCATGTTCATCAGCAACGCCTTGATGCTTGTTCCGATCCATGTGCCCCTCCGGTATGTCGAATGCCAGTCGTCGTGGCCATGCCAGTGGATTCCTCATCATGCTGGCAGGGGATTATAACCGGCGCGGCAAGCCCGGGCCGTCTTGGGAGCGAGCATCCGGCGGCAATGGCCCGCCGCACGAATCCCGCACGGCTGGCCCGCCTTTATGCAGGCTTTCCAGCCGGCTGGAGAACACCTTGAAGCGGGTGAGCGCTCGATATCATACAATTTGCATAGCGTGAAAAGCTCATGCATAATGTGGACGCAATCTTATGTCTTATATAAGACCTCGTCAACTCCGCACATTTCACCAGCGGGCAGGGTGAGCACGGGCGGCGCGCAACAGGCTCTAGGCAATGATTTGTAGCCGAAGAATTCTCAAAAACTCCGCTAAAACCAAATAAACAGCGTATGAACAACGATCCGACCATCATCTACACGCTTACCGACGAGGCACCACTGCTTGCGACCCATGCATTCCTGCCAGTCATCAGCACCTTCACCAAGCCGGCCGGTATCCGCGTCGAACAAAGCGACATCTCCGTCGCGGCGCGTATCCTGGGCAACTTCTCCGATTACCTGACGCCGGAACAGCGCGTGCCCGACACGCTCACCGAACTGGGCAAGAAGACGCTCGAGCCTGATGCCAACATCATCAAGCTGCCCAACATCAGCGCCTCCGTGACGCAGCTGCTGGCGGCCATCAAGGAACTGCAGGACAAGGGCTACAAGATCCCCGACTACCCCGCCGATCCCAAGACCGACGAGGAAAAGGCCATCAAGGCCCGCTACGGCAAGTGCGTCGGCTCCGCCGTCAATCCGGTGCTGCGCGAAGGCAACTCCGACCGCCGCGCGCCGCGCGCCGTGAAGGAATACGCACGGAAGAACCCGCACTCGATGGGCGAATGGTCCCAGGCCTCGCGCACCCACGTATCGCACATGACCAGCGGCGACTTCTACCATGGTGAAAAGTCGATGACGCTGGACCGTGCGCGCGACGTCAAGATGGAGCTCGTCACCAAGAGCGGCCAGACTATCGTGCTGAAGCAGAAGGTTGCGCTGCAGGACGGCGAGATCATCGATTCGATGTTCATGAGCCGCAAGGCCCTGCTCGACTTCTACGAGAAGCAGATCGAAGACGCGCACAAGACCGGCGTGATGTTCTCGCTGCACGTCAAGGCGACGATGATGAAGGTCTCGCACCCGATCGTCTTCGGCCACTGCGTGCGCATGTTCTACAAGGAAGCGTTCGAGAAGCACGGCGCCCTGTTCGACAGCCTCGGCGTGAACGTCAACAACGGCATGGCCGACCTGTACGCCAAGATCGAGAAACTGCCCGAGTCGCAGCGCGAAGAAGTCATCCGTGACCTGCACGCCTGCCAGGAGCATCGTCCGGCGCTCGCCATGGTCGATTCGGCCAAGGGCATCACCAACTTCCACTCGCCCAACGACGTGATCGTCGACGCCTCCATGCCGGCCATGATCCGCGCCGGCGGCAAGATGTACGGCGCCGACGGCCGCCTGAAGGAAGTCAAGGCGGTAATCCCCGAGAGCACCTTCGCCCGCATCTATCAGGAAATCATCAACTTCTGCAAATGGCATGGCGCGTTCGACCCGCGCACCATGGGCACCGTGCCCAACGTGGGCTTGATGGCGCAGCAGGCGGAAGAATACGGCTCGCACGACAAGACCTTCGAAGTTCCGGAAGACGGCGTGGCCAACATCACCGACCTGGCTACGGGCGAAGTGCTGCTGACGCAGAACGTCGAGAAGGGCGACCTCTGGCGCATGTGCCAGGTCAAGGATGCGCCGATCCGCGACTGGGTCAAGCTGGCTGTCACGCGTGCACGCAACTCCGGCATGCCGGCGGTGTTCTGGCTCGACCCCTACCGTCCGCACGAAAACGAGATCATCAAGAAGGTCAAAACTTACCTGAAGGATCACGACACGACCGGTCTGGACATCCAGATCATGTCGCAGGTGCGTGCGATGCGCTATACGCTCGAGCGCGTGAGCCGCGGCCTCGATACGATCTCCGTCACCGGCAACATCCTGCGCGATTACCTGACCGACCTGTTCCCGATCCTGGAACTGGGCACCAGCGCGAAGATGCTGTCCATCGTTCCGCTGATGGCCGGCGGCGGCATGTATGAAACCGGTGCCGGCGGTTCGGCTCCGAAGCATGTGCAGCAGCTGGTCGAGGAAAACCACCTGCGCTGGGATTCGCTGGGCGAATTCCTGGCACTGGCGGTGAGCCTGGAAGACCTCGGCATCAAGACCGGCAACAACAAGGCGAAGATTCTCGCCAAGACGCTGGATGCGGCCACCGGCAAGCTGCTGGACAACCGCAAGTCGCCTTCCCCGAAAACCGGCGAGCTCGACAACCGCGGCAGCCAGTTCTACCTGTCGATGTACTGGGCGCAGGAACTGGCTGCGCAGAAGGAAGATGCGGAACTGGCTGCCGCCTTTGCGCCGCTGGCCAAAACGCTGACCGACAACGAGCAGAAGATCGTTGCCGAGCTGCTCGAAGTACAGGGCAAGCCGGCGGACATCGGCGGCTATTACAAGCCGGACGAGTCCAAGCTGAAATCGGTCATGCGCCCGAGCGCAAGCTTCAACGCGGCACTGGAATCGTTCGCCGCTTAAGGCTGCAAGCCGGAGATGCACCGTGAACCGGTGCGTCTCCGGGTCTTGTTTGCGTACTCACTTCAATCAAGCAGCCTCGGTGTCATGAACCATGTGACGCCGGGGTTCGCATCAATATATGCTGCAGTCCATTGCCGGCCGTAGGTCGGAGGCTTTCATTATGCAGCGGAACTTCCCAGAATATTTCCTGCAAAACATTTGCGAGATGCTACGGCAGGCATGAAGGCTATGCAGGTCTGTGATTTATTCTCGACGAGAAATTAATAAAACACGCAAAGCCCATGGACCCGGCATTGCACTAAAGAAGGCACTAATACGCCTGCATGCCTGCTTCGGGCTCTTCGCCGGGAGTGCTGGCAGATCCGGTGCAATTGCCGCTCGATGCGCGCCGCAGGCGTGTGGATTCTCCGGTCGGAACGCATGAAGCTATGGCCAGGCGATTTGGTTTATAGTTACTACAATTGAATTTTGTATTTGCTACGACTTTGTCTTCCTGCCAAAACCGGCACATCGGAGCAGAACGAGAACACTTTCGAAGTGCATGCAGCGACTTTAAGCTCTGCATCGAGGAGACGACTTCCAGCCCCGGACGCTCGCACACCGCGCGCTGACATCCGGCAATGGATTGTCCTGCTTTCCCGTGGCCTGCGGCAGTCATGCGAGATCATTAATGAACCTGAAACGTTTTGCGCAGAGCCTCAATCTTTCTGAAACGACCGTCAGCCGCGCCTTGAACGGATATCCCGAGGTCAGCGAACGAACGAGGGAGAGGGTGCTTGCGGCGGCCAAGGCCGTCGGCTATCAGCCCAGTTCGATAGCACGCGGCCTGGCAGTGGGACGAACGAATGCAGTGGGCATGATACTGCCGGCACTGCACCTGGGCCTGGGCAAGCAGACCTTCCTCAATTTCCTGTCGGGCATCACCAGGGAACTGGACTCGAGAGGCATGAATTTCTTCATGACGCCGCCGGCGCTCGCCAATCCGCTCGAGAGCTACGAGCAATTCGTCAGGAGCCAGCGCTTCGACGGCATCGTGCTGACGCATTGCGGCGTGCAGGATGAGCGCATCGCCTACCTGGCGAAACAAGGCATGCCGTTCGTCGCGCATGGACGCAGCGGCGACGGCAGCGACCATGCATGGCTGGACTACGACAATCCTGCAGGCATGCGCCTGGCAACAACCGAGCTTTTGTCGCTCGGGCACAAGCGCATTGCGTACATCGGCGATTCGCAGGATCTGTCGGCGGCAGCCGAGCGGTTCGAGGCGTTCACGCGATGCATGCAGGAGGCGGGACTTGGCACCGATCCCCGCATGGTGATGAGCAAATGCACCGATCACCGTTCCGGCTATCAGGCCATGCAGAATCTCCTGCACTGCTCGCCGCGTCCGACCGCTGTCATCGCGGACAATCACCTGGCGGGAGCGGGCGCGATGCGCGCCATGCTCGATGCGGATATCGCCGTGGGCCGGGATATCTCCCTGATCGTATGGGGCGACCTATCTGACTATCATTGGAGCATGCGGCCCGCAAGCATCGTGGAGCCGCGGCCTGAAGAAGCCGGACGAAAAATCATCGAGATGCTGATGAAGCGGATCGACGGCACGCCTGCCTCCGAACTCCAGGTGCTATGGCCTTTGGAACTTGTTGCGGGTGACACGATTGGACAGTGCGTGGAATAACGTCTGCGCCTCGTCGGGGCTTCTCACTATTCGCTGCGGATCAATAACCAATAATGATCCGGCTCCCGGCTATGGATTGCTCGGCATCGCTTGTTACCCGCGCTTTCGACGGGCACTGCTCAAGCTTTTCCAAGCATGGATCGCGATACCTGACCGTGGCCGCAGCGTCTTCCCGATAGCATCGGGTTCAATCCTCCAACTGCGAAAACCGAGTCGCGCCTCAATTCCCTCATGCAATAAAGTCTTAAGTTGAGCCTAAGAAAGCGCCGGTATAGTTCTCTTGCATCAGAAACAGCGCGGACGCGAACATGTGAACGACGCCTCCAGCCGAGTACGGTGCCATCACTCCAGTACGGAGAAAACCGATTTGCTGCGCTGCGTTCCGCGCCAATCGCCACTTGAATGTGCGCCGGCCGCCTGGCTTCCGGTTTGGCCGCTGCAGGCATCAGCCTGCCTGCCGGGAAGCAGGTCTGCGTTTTCCTGCAAGCTGCAGGACGCTTGCGGCTGCAACCTGTCCTATTGAACTTCAGACAAGGCGTACTTGCAGCGACTTTCGTCAGATTGCAGACGCCGCCTGCTCAGGCCGCCGCGCCTGTCGTTTTGAGGAGACTCGATGAACACTCCTGAGTACATCGCCGATGATGTTCGGTTCGCTAACGCTGTTGTCATCGCCATCACTGCGGGCCAGGCGCTGCTGCTATTGAAGGAAGTTCGTCGTTGCCTGTTGCGGAGGAACCGTCAGTCCGGGGGCTTGACGAAAGGAGCGAGACCATGAAGCTCCAGTGGACGCGATTGTCGGTTCGCTTCGTCGTTCCACTGGCGCTGGTGCTGGCGCTATGCGCGTACGTCGTCGTGCCGCTGCTGGACAATCTGACGCTGCGCTGGTTCGTTCGTGACCTCGATATTCGCTCCAGGATGCTGGCCAGCACACTGGAAGAACCGCTGCTCGATCATGTGACCTTGAAGTCAAGGATGAGGATCAATCAGCTCTTCAGCAAGGCGATCGAGGACGAGCGCCTGTACGCGCTGGCCTTCTGCGACCGGAACGGCAACCGGCTCTATGCCACGTCGACTTATCCCGCGTCGCTCGGCTGCGGAGAGCAAAACGCTGCTTCCGGCGGCACCGACAAGTCGCTGGTGAAATTGCCCCGCGGTCCAGTGCATGTCGCGCGCAGCACCCTCAGCCGCGAAGGCGAAGCGATCGGCGATCTGATCCTGGTGCATGACATGAGTTTCATTGAGCGCCGCAGCGCCGATACCAGGAAATATGCCATCGGCTTTTTCATCCTGCTTGGCATTGTGATTTCCATGATTACAGTCGCAGTGGCGCAGTTGAGCTGGCGGGGATGGATCAACGGCGTGCGCGGCATGCTGAAAGGCGAACTGCTGCCGCCATCGCAATCGCGCCCGCCGCCTGAACTCAGCCCGCTGGTCGGGGATCTGCGGGCGCTGCTGCATGAGTACCATCGGGAACGGCAAAGCCATCACGACGGCGCGCAGGCGTGGACGCCGGAACGTCTGCGGGATCTCCTCCGTGGCGAGCTTGCAGGCGACGAAGTGATCGTGGTATCGAACCGCGAACCCTACAGTCACCGTCAAACCGCCGACGGCATTGAGGTCAGCCGTCCGGCAAGCGGACTGGTGACTGCCGTGGAAGCGGTAATGCGTGCCTGTTCCGGTACATGGATCGCACACGGAAGCGGCAACGCCGACCGCGAGGTCGTGGACGAGCGTGACTGCGTTCCGGTTCCGCCGGGCCGTCCCGAGTACACGCTGCGCCGCGTCTGGCTTTCAAAGGAGGAAGAGCAGGGCTATTACTACGGCTTTGCCAACGAAGGGCTCTGGCCGCTGTGCCACATCGCCCATGTGCGGCCGGTCTTTCGCTCTTCCGACTGGGAGCAGTATGTGAAGGTCAATCGCCGCTTTGCCGACGCGGTCGTTGCGGAAGCCCGCACCGATGATCCGGTGGTCCTGGTGCAGGACTATCACTTCGCTTTATTGCCGAGGATGGTCCGCGAGGCCTTGCCGAGGGCGACCATCATCACGTTCTGGCACATTCCGTGGCCGAACCCGGAGTCGTTCGGCATCTGCCCGTGGCGCGAGGAAATCCTGGAGGGCATGCTGGGCAGCACCATCCTCGGTTTTCATACGCCTTTCCACCGCAAGAACTTTCTCGAGACGGTGGATCGTTATCTGGAGACGCGCATCGAATCCGAAGCGTCGACCGTTACTCATGGTGGCAAGCTGACGCAGGTAGAACATTATCCGATCTCCATCGCATGGCCTGAAGCCAGCGATGTCAGCTCGGAAAACCGCAACGAATGCCGGCTCAATATCCGCAAGGCCCTGGCCGTGCCGTCCAGCCATCTGCTCGGCATCGGCGTGGACAGGCTCGACTACACCAAGGGTATCGTCGAGCGGTTCCAGGCCATCGAACGCATGCTGGAACTCAATCCCGCCATGGTCGGGAAATTCACCTTCGTGCAGATCGCCGCGCCCACCCGCTCGTCGCTTGAGGAATACCAGAACTTCGAGGCCCGGGTGCGGGCGCTGGCATTGCGGATCAATCAGCGCTTTTCCGAGGGTAACTACGTGCCGATCATCCTGAAGACCGAGCATCATGACCAGTATGCGCTGAACCGCTATTACCGCGCAGCCGATGTCTGCATGGTCACCAGTCTGCATGACGGCATGAACCTGGTTGCCAAGGAGTTCATCGCTTCACGGTACGACGAGAAGGGCGTGCTGCTGCTGAGCCAGTTCACCGGAGCGGCACGGGAGCTGCATGAAGCGCTCATCGTCAACCCCTACCATATCGAACAAAGCGCCGAGGCGCTGTACCGGGCCCTCACCATGCCCGAAGCCGAACAACGGGAAAGGATGTGCAGCATGCGATTGCTGATCAAGGATTTCAATGTCTACCGCTGGGCCGGTCATATGCTGCTGGACGCGGCGCGCCTGCGCAAGCGGGAGCGCGTCATGCAGCGGATCGATCTCCATCACCGCGCACCCGCGCTGCGGCGGGTGGTCTGAGCATGGCGGCGCATTTCATGGAACACGGGATCGACAGGCTGCTGGAGATCGTCAAGCCAGGGATGCTCTGCGCATTCGATTTCGACGGCACGATCGCGCCTATCGTCGACGATCCTGCGGCCGCGCGCATTCCGCCTCCGGTGCTGCGGCGCCTGGCCGCGCTGGCGGAATTTACGCCGGTGGCGATCATCACCGGACGCTCAGTGGAAGATGTCAGTCTCCGGCTCGATTTCTTTCCCGAGTTCGTGGTCGGCAATCACGGAATGGAAGGTCTGCCCGGTTACGAGCAGAGAGAGGAGCATTACCGCAGCATGTGCAGCGAATGGCTGAGGGAATTGCACAATGCCATGAAGGTCGAAAGCATCGATGCGGCAGCATGGATCGAAGACAAGACGTACTCGCTATCCATTCACTATCGGCAGGCGCAGGATCCCTTGGCTACGGAAGGGAAACTGAGACAACTGATTCAAGCCACGGTGCCGGACGCAAAAATCGTGGAAGGCAAGTTCGTATTCAACATCCTTCCTTCGGATGCCCCGCACAAGGGACAGGCATTGAAGCTGTTGCGCGAACATGCGGGCGCATCTGGCGCACTGTACATAGGCGATGATGTCACCGACGAATCGGTGTTCAGTCTGCCGCACGACGATCTGCTGACCATCCGCATCGAGGACAATGCTTCCACCGCGGCGGAATTCTATCTGCAGGACATGCAGGCGATGCTGCCGTTTCTCGACATGCTGCTCAAGCGCCTGATCGAGATGCTGCGTGCGGAAGCCGTCACGCGGGCGTCGGCTATTTCCGAGACAAAGCCGACCTGACCGTGTGTTCCTGCCGGCGCTAGCCTGGAGAATCCTGCAGGCTTTGCGTCAGTATCGGCAACCTGATCTTCTCCAGCCACGAGCGCACGAGGGTCGCATCGGCTGCACGAGAGTACTTGCCCTTCGCATCAAGAAAGATCATCACGACCGGGCGGGCATCGATGACGGCCTGCATGACAAGGCAGCGGCCGGCTTCCGAGATATAACCCGTTTTCTGCAGAACGATGTCCCAGTCGGAGCGCCTGATCAGGCGGTTGGAATTGGCATACTGCAGCACGCGCCCGCCAGGTGCGACGGCATGCTTTGGATAGGTTGAAAATTTCCTGATCAGCGGATGCCTTTCCGCTGCAGCCACAAGCTTCGCCAGGTCCTGCGCGGTCGACACGTTGGCGCTTGAAAGCCCGGTCGGCTCGACATAATGCGTGTCGATCATCCCGAGCAGTTTGGCCTGCGCATTCATTGCCTCAACGAACGCCGGCAGGCCGCCTGGGTAATGACGCCCCAGTGCGGACGCGGCTCGGTTCTCCGAACTCATCAAGGCAATATGCAGCATCTCGGCACGGGTAAGCCGCGCGCCGATGGGAAGCCGGGAAGAGGTGTGCTTGATGCGGTCGATATCGTCGGTGGTGACCGTCACCATTTCCTGCAGGTCTTGGCGGGCTTCAAGCACGACGAAAGCAGTCATCAGCTTGGTAATGGAGGCGATGGGAAGCACATCGTCGGCATTTTTTTCGAACAGGACCTGCGAACTCAGCTGGTCCAGAACTAGAGCAGCCCGGGCACTCAGCCCAGGCAGATCACCGGCATTCGCAAGACCGGCGAGATCGTCGGCACCGCGCCGCAATGCGGGTGCGGTCATGCGCGAGCGCTGTGGGGTGAACGCCACCAGACGTTTGCCGCGAAGCGAAGCAGTCCTCTTTTTCGCATGCACCTTGGCTTGGGACACGGCGCGGGACTTGCGGGCAACGCGCTGTCTTTTCAGCGGCTTTTTGACGGTCGCCTTTTTTGTCTTGGCTTTTGGCGAAGCCAGAGGTTTCGCCGATACCGCCGCGCCAAGAAAACAGAAGTTAACAAAACACAGTAGAAGTAACAGCGCCGCTTTTCTCATTGCCACCTTTCAGGCTTTCCATGCGCTATTGTAAGTCGGCAATGCAAAAAGCAGTCGTGCAATCAGCGCAGTATCGAAGGAGCTTGATGTTGATTCGATGTGTGCTGAATTTTTGTGCATGAATGTTTTGCAGCGGACAGCGCGTTTCCTGCGGCTTGCAGCATGCGTGATGCAAGCTGCAGGAGCATGGCTGGAGCGGCCATATACAGCCGCCTTCCACACTAACTTCCCTGTGCCATCAGCTTGCGCAGCCGCTGACGCATGTCTCGCTCCCTTTGCTGTTCTTCCTGCCAGTCTTCGCGGATTCCGCGCCACAGCGACACAACCATCAGCAGAATCACCAGCGTAAACGGAAGCGCGAAGACGATGGTAGCCGTTTGCACCGCCTTGATGCCGCCGGCCAGCAGCAGGCTGATTGCGATGCCGGCCACCAGTGAGCCCCAGACTATCTTGATCCGCGCTGAAGGATCAGGGTTGCCGCGCGTGCTCATCGTTCCCAGCACCAGCGTTGCCGAGTCGCCGGATGTCACGAAAAATATCAGCACCAGCAGCGTGGCGACGACCGACATCGCCAAACCCATCGGCATGGCGCCCAGCATGTTGAACAGCGCCGTGGACACGTCTTGCTTCACTGCGGCGGCGATCGGTACGTGCTGCCAGATCTCCATGTGAAGCGCCGTCCCGCCGAACACCGAGAACCAGATGAATGCAAGAAGCGAAGGTGCGAGCACGGTACCGAACACGAATTCGCGGATGGTGCGTCCGCGCGAAACGCGTGCAATGAACAAGCCTACGAACGGCGACCATGAGACCCACCAGGCCCAATAGAACACCGTCCAGCCGCCGACCCAGCTGCTCTCGCGGAAGGGCGTCATGCGCAGGCTCATGCGCACGAATTCACTGAGGTAGGTGCCCAGGGTATTGGTGAAGGTATCGATGATGGCGACGGTAGGCCCGAGCAGGAAGACAGCCAGTGTCAATGCCGCAGCCACGATCATGTTGAAATTCGACAGCCATTTGACGCCTTTGGTGACTCCGGAGACTGCAGAGGCAATGAACAGGGCAGTGGTCACGATGATGATGCTTACCTGTGCTGCCTTGCTGATTGGAAGCCCGAATACCACCTGCAGGCCGCTGTTGATTTGCAGGGCCCCCATGCCGAGCGAAGCGGCCACGCCAAACGCCGTTGCGATGACAGCCAGGCTGTCGAACAGGCCGGACAGGCGCTGCACCGGGCGCCATGGCAATGCGCTGGTGGATTCACTGATCAGCGCGGGACGTCGGCGCCGGTACTGGAAGAAGGCGATCGACAGCGCGACGATGCTGTACACCGACCAGGGATGCAGGCCCCAGTGGAAAAAGCTGTAGCGGACAGCTGCATTGGCGGCTTCCGGCGTGGCTGACACCAGGCCGGGCGGCGCCGCGTTGTAATGCGATATCGGCTCTGCCACGCCCCAGAATACAAGTCCGATTCCCATGCCGGCGGCGAAGAGCATGGCGAACCAGGCGCCCAGGGAAAATTCGGGCTCGTCTTCATCGTCTCCCAGCTTGAGGCTGCCATAGCGGCTGAACGCCAGGTAGAACGCGAATATGACGAGCGCTAGAACGGCCCAGAGATAGAGCCATCCGAAATTTTTCGTAATCGACGCGAGCGCCGTGTCGAACACGGAGGCGAGGGAGGTAGGCGAAATGATCCCCCACGCCACAATGGCAAAGATCAATCCGACGGAAAAGATGAGTTGCATGAATTCTCCTGTAGCGAATGGGAACCGCGCATTGCATCGCAGCCGGTTACATTGATGCGGATATGGATTGCGGCCCCGGCGCACGCTGCGGCGCCCGGATCGGATGAGTGGGAAGTAGCCTGCATCTCCATGAGCCGTAATGGCTGGAATGCATGGCTGATGCCCGCGGCATAGCGCTTCTGTCGCTCCTTCTTCTTCAATGTGGAGAGCGGCTTGAAGGGCAATGCGCTTGACAGCCACCAAAGGTAAAACGCTCTGCGAGCGCTTTATCCGGTAGCTTTAATGTATCGGCCAGGCAGCAATGCCTGCACGGAATGAGCTGGCGCTCTAAGCGCTTGCATACGTCAAACGGCGCCAATTTCCTCTCTTGAAATCAAGGCCGAGACTGTACCGCGATTCCCTTATGTGAAACTTAAGCACTGGACATTGCGAATTTGTACAGGCTTCAGGGCCGCGCAATGTTGCAGGCTCATCAAAGCAGAAAAAACGCTGCTGCAATCACCGTAGGCACAAGGGCCCCGGCAAGCAGGCCCCCGATTCCGATGCTGCCGTCCTTGAAACCATCGCGGAGCAGAGCGACTCCTGCAGGATTGGGAGCATTCGCGATCACGGTAAGACCGCCTCCTGCAACCGCACCTGCAACAAGCATGTATTTCGACTCGTCGGAAATGCCTTGAATCAACGATCCCAGATAAGTCAGGGCGGCATTGTCCGTGATGGCGGTCAATCCGAGAGCGCTGAAGAACAATGCCGTGGGCTCGAGGCTGGATACGATGGGCTGGAGCCACCATTGCTGCATGCCGCCGAGAACGACCAGGCCGGCGAGGAAAAAGCCGACGAGCAAGCCTTCCTTGAGAATCAAGGGGTTCTGATAATTCGAATAGGCCTGGGTATAGCCAAGGAAAAACAAGAACACCCCGAGGAACACCACCGGATGGTGCGCAAATACCACGACCGCGCCGAGAAAAAGCAGATGGATCAGCATCACGACCAGGGGAACGCGTTGCCGCAGAGTGCCGTTCGCCTCAGCGACGGGGCTCTTCAGGTGCTTGCGCAGAAGCCAGGCGATGCCTGTCGCATTGATGACGACTGCTGCAGCGGACTTCCAGCCGAATGTCGACGCCATGAAGGCCGTATCCCACTGCCATGTGGCGGCCACCATCAATACCGGCGGCGCGGCAAAGGAAGTCAGTGTGCCTCCGATGGAAACGTTGACGAACAGGACACCGAGCGCGCAATACTTGAGCCGTTCCGGCATGCCGGGGTGGAATACCATCGGCGCCAGCATCAATGCAGCCAGGGTCATTGCTGCCGGTTCGGTAATCAATGAACCGATCAAGGGCACCAGGGCGAAGCAAAGCCATACCTGAGCCAAGAGGGTGTTCATCGGCGCCAGTCTGGCTGCCGAATCGATGAGCGACCTGACTGCCTCCAGCACAGGTCTCGACGCTGCCACGACCATGATGACGAAGACGAACAGGGGTTCGGTGTAATGCCGGGATTCCAGATACTCGATGGCGCGGTCGCCTCCCGACACGAACGCCATGATCGAAATGAAAATGAACGCCCATAATCCGAACACCACTTCGATTTCACCCAGTAAATGAAACAGGCCTGCGTGCCTGGTACTCCTGTCGGCAATGCGTTCGAAGGATTTCGCGGCGAACGTGTGGACGAGAGCAAGGCCGAAAAGAAGGGCTGCAATGAGATTGATGTCTGTCATCGGTTGGTCTTTGTTTTTTTCGCAAGTCGTTTCCATGGATTGAAACGCGGCGAATGGTTGATCGTTGCCCGGAAAGGCTGGTGTCTTGAGCGGGATCGCGTCGCCGTCTGCGCCGTGCTTCGGAGGGGCACGGCCCAAGCGAGACGGGGAATGAGAATGCCGCCGGAAAGCGGGACGGCCTATAGCTGCGGCCTGAGCGATTGCATGGAGTGCGGGTGCGTTCATTTGGACGTCACAGATCCGCGAGGCGGCCCGACCGTCGCATTGACCTGCCACACACGGAAGTGTGAGCACCCGAACGCAAGTATACCTTGTCAACGCGAGTCAGGCAGGATTGCTCGATTCGAACCTGCCCGGGAAATTTCCAGCGGATGGCTTTTCGGCAGATCGGACAAAGCCGTCCTTGATCGCGCACCGGTGTCGGATCGTCGTGAATGCAGCGCCGCCGGGTGTCTGCCCGCATCGAACACATGGCGGGGGCTTTGCCGCGCCGCCTTCGTTCGCGATGAAGATAAAGCCTTTGTTTTCAAGCCCTTGGCCGGCTCATGGCAGTGCCGTCGCCATGCTGGCACACCCCGTGCTGAATACCTCCCGAGCCCAATCACACGCTCGTCAAATTGTTGGCTGCATCCGGCATTCACATGCGGCACTCGCCATCACAAACCTTTTATCAATCTTGTTTTCAGGAGAACAAACATGCGTATCCAGACAATCATCGCCACTCTCGCCGTACTCGGCAGCACAGGCTCCGCTTGGGCACAGCAGAGCACCTATCCCTATGTGGATTTCTCGGGATTCCAGTCGACCAAAACCCGTGCCGAAGTCATGGCCGAACTCGACGCAAGCAAGGCAAGCGGCGAGTATGTGGTTTCGAACCATGAATATCCGGCGCCCGACCGCAATTTCAAATCAGTCAAATCCCGCAGCGAAGTGCTCGCCGAACTGGAGCAGGCGAAAGCCGATGGAACCTATGCGCGAAACGACTTCGATACGGAATACCCTGTCATGCGGCATGCCGGCGTTGCCGACGCGCTGGCGAGCAGCGGGAGATAAGCATCGTTGCGCAGCCACTGCCGGGCGCCGCTCGTCGAAGGGCGCCCGAAACACCTCGCACCAATCCCAAGCCATGCCATGGCTTGGGATTGGCATAACAGATTAAAGATGCTGCTTGCCGATGCAGGACTCGACGAGGATGCTGCGCAATGCTAATCCTTCAGCATCCTGACGATATCGGCCACCTGATACGGCTTTGCGACGACCTTGACTCCGGGAAGATCAATTCTGGTATCGCTGTAGCCGGTAGCCAGAATGACCCTGGTCGAACTCCACTTCTCGAGAATGACTTTGGCAAGACCAACGCCGTTGGTTTTCCCCGGCATCATGACATCCGAAAGAACGCTGTGCACTTCCATGCCGGACTCAAGAATCGCCAGTGCTTCTTCCGCATTCGATGCGGCGATCACCTCAAGTCCTGCACCCTTCAGGGCAGGCACCATCGTTTCCTTCACCAGCGTGTCGTCTTCGACAAAGAGGAGAGTGCCGGTTGCCGTAGCGCTGCGTTCCTGCTCTTGCGATGCGCCATCGATGCCGCCCGCTTGAGCGGACGATCTGGGCAGATAAAATTCTACTGTCGTGCCTTCGCCTTCAACGCTGTGAAGAACAAGCGCGCCATGGGACTGGCGCGCGAACCCGTACACTTGCGCCAGCCCGAGGCCGGTACCCTTGCCGACCGGCTTCGTTGTATAGAAGGGTTCGAAAGCCTTGGCCATCACTTCCGCAGACATGCCCGTGCCGGTATCGCTGATCCGAATACGGACATATTCACCCGGCGGCAGGCCCCCGGGAGGCTGCGCCATGTGCTCGTTGCCGGTTTCGACTGTCAGCACTCCGCCGTTCGGCATGGCATCCCGTGCATTGATCACCACGTTCAGGAATGCCAGTTCGAACTGAAGCGTATCCACCGTCACCGGCCATGAGACGTCCGAAAGCCTGACCTTGAATTCGATATTGCTGGGCAGGACGCCTTTTACCAGGTCCTTGAACTCTTCGATCTGCCGGTTCAGAACGACTGTCGTCAACTTCGCTTCCTGGGCCCGGCCGAACGCGCTGAGCTGACCGGTTAACGCCGTGGCGCGTTCGACCGCCATGCTGCACTTTTCCATCAGCGGCACCACATGTTCCGGCTTGGGTACCAGCTTCGCCAATTGCACTGCGCTGGAGATGGTCTGCAGAACGTTATTGAATTCGTGCGCGATGCCGCCGGTGAGCCGACCCAGCGCTTCCAGCTTCTGGCTATGCTGCAGGGCGCGTTCCGCGCGTTCGGCCTTGATCACCGCTTCCGCCACCTGCTGTTCCAGCTTGGCGGTCGCTTGCCGGATTTGTGTGCTGGCCTCCGCCATCTGCCGCGCGACCGTATCAATTTCGCGGATGCCGAAGGGCGTATAGCTTAAATCCTCGTTCCTGCCCATTCTCTCGGCTGCCGAGCCCAGGTCTTCGATCGGCTTGATGGTTCTTCGCGCCAGCCAGCTCGCGGCAAGCAACGCCACCGCTAGCAGCACGATCGAAGACGTCCCGAGAAAGGAGGCGGCCTGCACCGCGGTTCGGCGCACATCGGATTCCGGAATGCTGATGAACACGCTCCAGTCCGCAAGCGGCACCCGGCTGTAATAGGCCTTGACCGGTATCTCATCCAGCGTAACGCTGTGGTAGACCCCATTGCGAGATGATTGCAGGATCTTCTGCGACCGCTCGCTGACGGCCTTCCCGACGAAGCGCTCGGGATCGTGCGAACGCGCAAGCACGACTCCCTTTCTGTCGACGATGGTGGTGATCCAGGTTGCCGGAAAACGCTGCTGCTGAAGAATGGTCTGCAGCTCCGACACATTGACTCCCATTTCCAGGAAGGCGTTGGAATGAGGGTTATGCTTGACGGGTACCTGGATTGCAAAGTCGAGCCGCTTGGCGACCTTTCCGAGAAACAGGTCCGAAACGACGGTGTCGTTCGGACCGTAGACGTTCCGCAGCTCCGCAAGGCTGGACGCCGCTTTTGACGGAAGTGCTTCGCCATAAGGACGCCGCGTGTTCAACAGCTGCTGGCCCGATGCGTGCCTGAGGACGATGGTCGATTCCGGCGTGGGCGCCATTGCCTTCGCAAATTCATAGAATGACTTGATATTACCGCTCTCAAGCACGGTCGAGTTGGCGAGCGTGCGAAGGGTCGCCTCCCTGATGCGCAGGTCGTTGTCGACGATCATTGCAAAGCTGCGGGCGGCTTCGAGCAGGCTTTTTTCCTGGGCCTGCTGTTCGTCGCTATACACATACCAAATGCTCCACCCCGACGCCAGGAACGCCGGAACAAGCACGGAAAGCAGCAGCAGGAGCAGTTGGCTTCGAAAGCGCATTAGACTTACTTGATTAAATTTTTTGCAATTGTACTTGTCCTGCCCGTCTGCAGCAGAATAAGTCCAGGCATGCCCGCGCTTTCATCGGGATATCATCTACGTAACGTTCATCGATGATGGTCACATGGCCGCATGAGTGGATTTCGGCTGCTCAGCTTCCCGGCCGCAAAGGTTTGGAGCAATCAATCGGTCAAGCCGGCCTGCGCGGCTCGAGCGCCATCTTGACCGCCAGTGCAGCCAGCACCGAACCCATGAGGTAGCGCTGAACGACCAGCCACTGAGGACGTTTGGCGAACCATGCCGCAAGCGTGGCGGCCGATAGCGCAATGGTCAGGTTGACCGAAACGCTGGCGGCGATGTGCGTGAAGCCCAGCTGGATGCTCTGGACGAAGACGGAGCCGTGTTCCGGCGCGACGAACTGCGGAAAGATCGATAGATAGAAAAAAGCGATCTTCGGATTCAGCAGGTTGGTGATGAAGCCCATCAGGAACAGGCGATGCGGCGGATCGACGGGAAGCAGGCGTGCCTCGAACGGCGAGCGCGCCCCGGGTCTGGCGGATTGCCATGCCAGGTACAGCAGGTAGGCTGCTCCCGCCCACTTGAGCACTTCATAGGCGAAGGGTATGGCCAAAAACAGAGCCGTCAGGCCGGCCGCTGCTGCGAACATGTGGACGAGGAAGCCGGCGACCACGCCGAACAGCGAAATGATCCCGGCCTGCTTGCCCTGGGAGATGGAGCGCGAGATCAGATAGACCATGTTCGGCCCCGGCGTCAGCGCCATCAGCATGGCCGCACCCGTGAACAGCAGCCAGTCGTTTACCGGGACCATAACCAACTCCTCCAATGTTGAGCAGCAAGCAAATGGGCATGATAACAAGGTTTTAAAAACGTCGGATTTCAACGGGCCATGGGGAGTGGAAGAAGGTATCCCTATTATCGAATTGACAGGGGCGGGCAGCCACGAAAGGAAATAACAGAGACTCTTATCGGCTTTGATGTCATCGGCTTTGATGCATGGAGGCCGGGCTCCGGAAACTGCCTATTCCCCAGGAAGCTTTGCGATCACCTTGATCTCGAACTGGAAACCATAGAGCCAGGTTACGCCGACAGCGGTTAGCGTGGGGTGGGGCGCATTGCCCCAATACTCCGGCACTACCTTCCAGATCCTTTCAAACGTGGATTCCGGATCGACCATGAACACGGTGACGTCGACCACGTCATCAAAGGTACAGCCTGCGGCGGCCAGGATCGCGTTCAGGTTGGCGAATGCGATTCGAACCTGCGCTTCCAGATCGGGTTCGGGTGAACCGTCCTCGCGGCTGCCGACCTGGCCGGACACATACAGGAAGCCGTTGGACCGGATGGCCGGCGAATAACGGTTGCGTTCATACAGCGCCTGGCGTCCGGGCGGAAAAACCACATCGCGAGTTGCTTTCGTCATTGATTTTCTCCTTTAAAAGTTTGAAAGGGCGATACAGCTGCCGTTAACTCCAGGGAGACTTTAGTCCCCGTTGCACTGCTGATAAACGGGCAACTCCGGCCATCACTATTTGTATAATCCAAACAATCCGAACAGCACACAGAGTGAAGATGGATCGTTTCGATGCAATGCAAGCCTTTGCCCGGGTGGTGGAAGCCGGCAGCTTCACCAAGGCGGCGCTGACGCTTCATATGAGCAGGACCACCGTGACGCAACTGGTGCAGCAGCTGGAGGCGCGGCTGCGCGTGAAGCTGCTCAACCGCACTACCCGCAAGATCAGCCTGACCGCCGACGGCGCCGCCTATTACGAGCGGGTCGTAAGATTGCTGGCCGAACTGCACGATGCAGAAACCAGTCTGCCCAATGCGTCGGGAGTACCCATGGGGCGGCTGCGTGTGGATGTACCCAGCCCGCTGGCCCGCATGATTCTGGTACCGGCATTGCCCGCTTTTCATGCGAAGTTTCCGGACATTCAGCTCGACATGGGAGTCAGCGACCGTCCCGTGGATCTGCTCGGCGAAAATGTGGACTGCGTCGTTCGCGGCGGCGAACTGACGGATCAGTCGTTGATGGCGCGTCGCGTCGGCGAACTTCAGCTCCGGGTGTTCGCGGCGCCGAGCTATCTGGAACGCGCCGGCACGCCTTCGCACCCGCGCGACCTCGAGCATACGCACCACCGCATCGTGGGTTTTCTATGGTCGCGCATCGGCAGGCCCTTGCAGTTCGCCATGCGCCGCGACGACGAAAGGGTGACTGTGCAGGGCCGTTACGTGCTGGCGGTCGACGACGGCAACGCCTATCTCGAGGCCGGCCTGGCGGGCCTGGGAGTGCTCTGGCTGCCGGATTACATGTCCAAAGCCCACGTGGAGCGCGGCGAGTTGTTGCCCTTGTTTGAAGACTGGCACCTCGATCCGATGCCGCTTTACGTGGCGTATCCGCCGAACCGCCACGTCAGCATCAAGCTGCGCGTGTTTATCGACTGGATCGTCGAACTGATGGCGCACCATGCGCCTGTTCCAGGCAAACGTCGCTGACGCCTGCGTCATGCAACGGCTTGGGCCGCCCAGCCGAGCTTGATTGACAATGCGCGCGCGGTTTCCACCAGGCGGGAATTGACGCGGTCGGCCGGCAGGGACAAGCCGGACTCGGGCCGCAGGATGGTGATCGCCGCACAGATATCTCCGCTCTGGTCGAACACCGGCGCCGCCGATGCGGCATAGCCTCCGCTTAGTGCGGCGTCGGTATGGGCATAGCCATCCGTCTTGACCTTGGCGGCGATATCGCTCACGACCGCACCGCGTATGCGCTCGTCAACGGTGCCGGCAAGGCCGATGCTGGAGGCACGTTCCTGCTCCACCAGGGAGCGAGTCAGATCGTCGTCGATATAGGAAAGAAAGACCCGGCCGGTGGCTGTGCCCAGCAGGGGCAGCACATGGCCGACGCGAATGCCGAGAGGCCCGTATTCATCGCCGTCGATCTTGAAGACGATGGTTGGCCCACGGTTGCCCCATACCGACAGATACACCGAGTTGCGCGTGTCGTTCCTCAGGCCGGTCAGAAGATCCTTGGCGATTTCGATCAGGCTGGACTGGCGCAGCGACGCCGCCCCCAGCTGGATGGCAAAGGCGCCCAGGCTGTAATGGCCGGTCGCCGCATCCTGTTCCACCATGCCTTCGTGCACAAAGCTCATCAGGTAGAGATACGCATTGCTTGCAGGCATTCCGACGCGGGCGGCGATGTCCTTCAAAGGAAGCTTGCGCTGCTCCTGTTCCAGCACGCGCAGGATGCGGAATCCCACTTCAATTGTCTTGATCCGGCGAGGTTCGCGTTTTTCGGCTGGCGTTTTCATGTCGGTCGGCAAATAGTGATCCCGCATTGACGGGGATTTTTGGCTCCTCTATACTGATTATACAATATCACATTAAATTATACATAGTATAAATTTGTAGGTCGTTGATCGCATTCGAGCAAGCATCGATCAAGCACACTGACTGCCGGCAGGGTCAGTCCCGGAATCGCCGTGCTTGCCGGGCAAGACCGGTCAGCCGAAGGCAGGTAAAAGGAGACGCAATGAGGAAACTGTTCAAGCTGTGCGCAGCTTTAATTCCGGTGGCTGTCCTGCATGCAGCGCCGGCCCGGGCGGCATATCCGGAAAGGCCCGTAAAGATCATCGTGCCGTTTGCGCCGGGCGGCATCGCCGACGGCACTGCGCGCCTGATTGCCGCGGAGCTCTCCGCGCGCTTCGGTCAGCCGGTGCTGGTTGAAAACCGTCCGGGCGGGGCGGCAATCATCGGAACGCAGGCAGTCGCAAAAGCGCCTGCCGACGGTTACACGCTGCTGATGGGCAGCACCAATGTGTCGACCAACGGCGCGCTCTACAAGAAGCTGCCCTATGACGCCGAGAAGGACCTGACTCCCGTTGCTCTCGCATTGACGCTTCCGGGGGCCATCATTACGCATCCCTCGCTGCCGGTGAAAAATTTCGGCGAGCTGATTGCCTATGCGCGGCGCAACCCGGAGAAAATCAGTTATGCGTCGGTCGGGCTGGGCAGCTTCTCGCATCTGGCCGTCGAAGGATTGACGCAGAGAGCCGCCGTCAAGATGGTGCATGTTCCTTACAAGGGATATGCGCCCGCCATCACCTCCGTACTTTCGGGCGAAACCGAGCTTCTCGCCAGCGACCTGCAAGGGGCCTTGCCTTATCTGCAGGCCGGAAAACTGAATGTGCTTGCCGTCACCGGCACCAGGCGCGTATCGGTGCTCCCCGACGTGCCGACGGTACAGGAGGCCGGCATCAAGGATTACCAGGCAGTGGCATGGCTGGGCGTTCTCGCCCCGGCCGGCACGCCCGCACCCATCGTGTCGCTGCTGAATGCGGAAATCAACAAGGCGATGCAAAAGCCGAACGTCGTCCATCGCTACACCGAGCAGGGCATTGATCTCTTTACCGGTGATCCGAACGCATTCAAGAAATTTCTCGACGAGAACAGGGCGGCTTGGGAAAGAATCATCAAGGCAGGGAATATTTCGCTCGAATGAATCCGCCGCACAGGCGCAAGGAACGGCACATCGCTTGGCGGAACGATACGGAAAGCGACACCGCTTTGCCGGACATGAATACACGGAGAAGATGCATGGAGACAAGCAGGGCGCGCCGCAGGCAGCGCATCGTAATCGTGGGCGCCGGCATCGGCGGATTGACCGCCGCCGCAGCACTGTGCCGGATGGAGGGCTTCGAGGTCGCCGTCTACGAACGCGCTGCGCAGCTTGGAGAAGTCGGCGCCGGATTGCAGATGGCGCCGAATGCAGTGAAAGTGATCCGGGCGCTGGGACTCGAGGACCGCTTCAGGCGGATTGCATCGGAACCCGAGGTGCGCCTGTCGCTGAAATGGGATGACGGTACGGTGCGCGCACGCGAGCCGTTCAGAGGACGCATGCAAGAGGTGTACGGCGCGAGCTACCACACGGCGCACAGGGCCGATCTGCACAGGCTCCTGCTGTCGCTGGTGCCGGACGATGCAATCCATACCGGCGCCGAATGCGTGAGCGTTGCCAATACCGCAAGCGGCGCCGTGCTCAGGCTTGCCAATGGCGAGGAAGTGGAAGGCGATGCCGTCATCGGCGCGGATGGCATCCATTCGGCGGTGCGCACGCAAGTCTTCGGCAGGAGTGAAGCCCGCTTTACCAACCAGATCTGCTGGCGCCTCATTCTGCCGATGGAAGAGTTGCGCAAGGCGGCCGGCAAGCTGCCGGTGCCGCTCGATGGAAGCGAATATACCGGCTGGCTCGGACCGACAGGGCATGTGCTGTTCTATCCGCTGCGCGGTGGCGAGCTGCTCAATATCTTCGCGGGAAGAGTGTCGCAGCAATGGGCCGATGAAGCCTGGGCCGTACCGAGTGCCATTGATGAAATGCTCGATGCCTATTCAGGCTGGCATCCGGGCATGCTCGAGGTCATGTCGCGCGCGGCCGAAACCTATAAATGGGGCATCTACGACCGCGACCCGCTGGCGCATTGGGTGTCGGGACACATAGCCCTGCTGGGCGATGCCGCCCATCCGATGATGCCCACATTGGCGCAGGGCGCGGCCATCTCGATGGAAGACGGCTATGCGCTGGCGCGCCATCTCGATGCGGGCCGCTCCGATATCGCGGCTGCGCTGTCGGCATATGAGACGCAGCGCCAGCCGCGGGCGAGCCGCGTGCAGCTGCAGGCGCGGCAGCAGTTCCTCAACAACCAGATGGTGCCGCCGCCTCCGCCTCTGCCGGTGGACTGGATCTACGGCTACGACGCCGTTACCGCGCCTGTCGAACTTGCCTGAATCGTTTGCGGGAAGCAGAAATGCCATGAACCGGTGAATGCGCGAAAGCGCGTTCACCGGTTCATGGCATGAAGATGATGGCAAGCGCGCAGATGCGCCGCCGTATCCATGTCGCTATTCCTGCGGCTCCTGCCGGCTTGTCTTCGGATCCCATCGCTTGACGCCGCCCGAATCGAATCCGAACAAATCGAGTACCCGGCCCACGGTGTGATCGACCATCTCTTCAAGCGAAGCCGGCCTTGCATAGAAGGCCGGCACCGGCGGATAGACGATGGCTCCCGCTTCCGTGACCGTTGCCATGCTGCGGATATGCCCGAGATGCAAAGGCGTTTCCCTCACCATCAGCACGAGGCGCCTGCGTTCCTTCAGATTCACATCGGCCGCGCGCGACAGCAGGCTGCTGGTGACGCCGGTGGCGATTTCGGAGAGCGTCTTGATCGAGCAGGGCGCCACCACCATGCCGGACACCTTGAACGAGCCGCTGGAGATGGCCGCGCCGATGTCGTTGTTCGAATAATTGACATCGGCCAGCGCCTTCACCTCGGCCAGGCTCATGTCGGACTCGTGGGTGAGCGTGATCTGCGCGGAACGGCTCATGATCAGGTGCGACTCGATATCGAGTTCGCGAAGCACCTGCAGCATGCGTATGCCGTAGATGATGCCGGAAGCGCCGCTGATTCCTACAACCATGCGCGGGCGGGTTGGCGCATCAGCACTCATTCGAAGTCTCCAATCCAGTCGGTTTTGTCGTCTCGCGCCGGGAACGATGGCGCTGATTGCGGGGCCAGCCCTCTGTTATCGGGCTGCAAGTTGCCACGCATATTACCAGAGGGTTTGCGCGATTTGGAGTGCCGCCGCAGGGCTTTTTGATTGTTCACTTATTTGAATGACTCGATCAAATATTGTTGCTTCTTTTCCGTTTGGGTCTCGATTAGATTTACATCTTTCACGACTTGCGCGCCGCATTTCCCGACGTTGCATGCGCGTGCATTTGTGTCAATCGGCGAGTCAATCAACAACATGGAGATGCAATTGAGTTCAGTACCTGTCTTGTCCGGCGTAGCCAAGGAAAAGGGAGACGCAGCGGCGGTCGACCTCGAGCAATTCGATCTGCGCCGTTTCCTGGACGCACTCGGCAGCGAGGAATTCTCCAGCATCGACGGTCCGGTGGACTTGGCAGCCGTCGCCTCCATGCTTGAAGGCAATCCACAAGCCGTGCTGTTTCGCCAACCGGCCGGCGAGAGCATTCCCCTGGCAGGAAACGTCGCGGCAAGCCGCAGCCGCCTCGCCAAGGCATTCAATACGACTCCCGAGAATCTGCTGGGAGAAGTGCTGAAGCGCCTGCGCAAGAAGGGCGAAGTGGTCGAGGTTCCGCGCAGCGCGGCGCCCGTGCAGCAGGTCGTGCTGACAGGCGACGAATGCGACTTCACGAAGCTGCCGGTGCATCTTCAGCATGGACTCGACGGCGCGCCCTACATTTCCGCATCGATCGATTTCGTTGTCGATCCCAATACCGGCTGGACCAATGTCGGCGTGCGCCGCCTGATGCTGCGCGGCCGCCGCACGGCAGGCGTCGACCTGGTAGCCCCGTCAGACCTGCGCGCCATCTATATCGAGCATGCCAGCCGCGGCGAGAGACTGCCCATCGCTTTCGCGGTCGGCACGCATCCCATCGATCACGTGGCAGCGACGATGCGCATTCCTACCGATGAACTCGCGCTGATCGCTTCGCTGCGCGACGCACCGCTGGGCGTGGTCAAGTGCGTCACCAACGATCTGATGGTGCCGGCCGACGCGCAATTCATCCTCGAAGGCTACCTGGATGAACACGGGCATGTCGAACCCGAAGGACCGTACGGTGAATTCCTGGGTTATTACGGCGGCGTCAAGAAGAACCCGGTGTTCCATCTGACCGCCATTACCCATCGCCGCAATCCGATCTTCCAGACAGCCACCATCAGCGGCCGCACCATGGCCAGGACCGATACCTCGCAGCTCTGTGCGCTGCGCACCGAAGCGACCGTCTGGCGCGCGCTGGAGGTTGCAGTACGTGAAGTGAAGGCGGTGTATGCCAATGCCGCGACAGGCGGCATGTTCAACGTCCGCATTGCGATGCAGCAGCGTGTTCCCGGCGAAGCGCGCAATGCCATTGCGGCGGTCTTTTCCTGTCTGGCCAATGTGAAGCATGTCTTCGTGGTCGATCCTGATATCGACATCTTCTCTGACGAGCAGATGGAATGGGCATTGGCGACACGCTTCCAGGCCGACCGCGACCTGGTATTGCAGGACCGCATGCGCGCCATGCCGCTCGATCCTTCGCTTGGCGGTTCGCACCATACGGCCAAGGCCGGTTTCGACCTGACCCTGCCTTTCCTTCGCCCCGGCATGACTCGCTCCATCGAGCATCGCGTTCCCGCACCGCCTGCGTTCGAGGGCCGCCGTTTCGATTCGCTTGAAGCGGCGCTCGAAGACGGCCCGAAGAGTTTCGAACAGCTGATGACGTCGACCGGCACGCGAGACGGCAGGGAGATCGTGCGCTGGCTGGAAGACACCGGTGCAACGCGCACGATTGCGCGTGACGAGGAAGGCCGCTATTTCTTCGGCTGAGCGTACGGCAGCGAGAAGAGAAGACTGCGGAATGCAAACGTAAATGCAAATACAGATGCAATATCTTTAGAGGAGACAAAATTGGCAACCACGACATCGAAAACACGCCGCAAACTCTTGGCGGGAACGAGTGCCGCAGCGATGGTGTTCGCATTCGGTTCAGCATGCATGGTTCCGCAGGCCCAGGCACAGACACAGGGCGGTGCCGCCGGCTATCCGAATCGCCCGATCAAATTCATCGTTCCCTATTCGCCCGGCGGCCTCGGCGACTCGTTTGCGCGCGCAGTCGGACAGGGGCTCGCCGAGCGGCTGGGCCAGCCGGTCGTCATCGAGAACATGCCGGGTGCGAGCCAGGCCATCGGCGCAGCCGCCGCGGCGAAGTCGCCCGCCGACGGCTACACTCTGTTCATGGGAACGCAGTCGGGCCTGGTGCTCAATTCCATCGCCCGCAAGAAACTGCCCTACGATCCGGTGAAGGATTTCACGCCGATCTCCATGCTGTTCTCGTCGCCGCTCTACCTGGTGGTTCATCCCTCGGTCGAGGCCAAATCGGTCAAGGAATTGATCGCGCTGGCCAAGGCCAAACCGGACTTCTATTCGGTGGCGACCATCGGCGAGGGCACATCGACGCACCTGGCTTCGGTGATGTTCGAGAACAAGGCCGGCGTGGATCTTCTTCAGGTTTCCTACAAGGGCAGCGCTCCTGCCATCACAGATGTGCTCGGAGGCAGGGTGCACATGATGTTCGAGGGCGGCGCTTCGGCCTTGCCCTATGTGCGGCAGGGAAAGCTGCGGGCGCTCGCCTCCACCGCCGAGGAGCGCACCGAGAAGGCCGCGCCGGGATTGCCGACGATTGCCGAGACTTATCCGGGCTTCTCGCTGGAAGTCTGGTTCGGCCTGGTCGCGCCTGCCGGCTTGCCCAAGCCTATCGTCGACCGGCTGAACAGGGAAATCAAGGAAGTGCAGAAATCGCCGAAGCTGCTGGAGCTGGCGGCCAACCTCGGAGCGGAAGTGCTGCCGAGCACGCCCGAACAGCTGGGCACGCGCATTCGCAACGAGCTGCGCGATTTCGCGAAGGTGATGAAAGATGCCGGGATCGAGCCGCAGTAACTGTTGGCGGCATGCGCAGCGGTATTGACGCTGCCATTTAAAGTAGGTTAACAATTTTAAGTATTGGTAGTTTTCTTGCCGATGAAGCACGGGGCCATGCCACGCGCTTCATCGGCATTTTGCTTTTCGCTTTTTACGCTGCTGTCCTGGGCTCGATCACGACCATGAAAATTCCCAAGTATGAAAGGCCAATATGGCAATCCGGGCTTCTGCATCCATGTGAAGAGAGATTCGTAGAACTGCAATGAAGCTTTCTCGACTGTTCGGTTTTCATGATTAATTAATAGAATCTTTTTGCTTCTGTATGACAGGGCAGTCAACTATATTCCTCATCGTTCGTGCCTTCGCTGTGTCATGAGGGCTGCATGTCGAACCCGCTACGCGGCACCAAAATTATTCTATTGGAGGAACAAATGTCCCAATCAATGCAGAAGCTCGGCCTTGCCGGATGCATGACGATCGGCCTTGCGCTGTCGACACAGTCGGCACTGGCGCAGAGCACGACCAATGTCACCATCTACGGCATCGTCGATGCGGGTATCGAGTACACCCACGGCGTTGCCGCCGGAGGAAGAAAAGAGAACCTGACGCGTCTCAACGGCAGCAACCAGCTCGCCTCGCGCTGGGGCCTGCGCGGCACTGAAGACCTGGGCGGCGGCGTGAAAGCGGTGTTCAATCTGGAGAACGGCTTCAGTCCCGATACCGGCAATATCCTGCAGAGCGGACGTTTGTTCGGACGCGCCTCGGTGGTCGGCGTGGAAAGCCCGTGGGGCACCGTGCTGGCGGGGCGTCAGAGAAACACGATCTTCGATCTGATCCTGGTCTACGATCCGCTGCCGCTGGCCACCTATGGCGTCACCGCGCACGACAATGCCTTCTTCACCCAGCGTCCCGACAACTCGATCAAGTACAGCTACAAGGCAGGCCCGCTGTCGGGCTCGCTGCTGTACAGCTTCGGCCGTGACGCGCTCACCGGCACGCCGGCAGGCAGCCAGAGCGAAGTCCCCGGCAATTCGCGTATCGGCCGCCAGATGGGCGCCAGCCTGAATTACGCAGCGGGACCGGTGAGCGTTGCCTTCGGCTATGACCAGCAGCAGGGCGTGACCGCAGCGACCGCATCCGAAGCGGATCGCCGCTATCTGCTGGCCGGTATCTATGACATTGCAAGCACCCGCACCAAGCTGTATGCCGGCGTCGTGCGCCGCGAGAACGATGTGCCGGCCATCGATACGACAAGTCACATTTACTGGGTCGGTTTCAAGCAGGGGATCACAGGCCAGCTCGGCCTCGCCGCGCAGCTGTCGCGCGCCACGCAGAGCGGTTCCCCGAACAAGGCCACGCTGCTGGGCACCTCGCTCTACTACGATCTGTCCAAGCGCACCCAGCTTTACCTGAACATGGCGTATGTGAAGAACGACGGCGCAAGCGCCCAAGGTGTCGCCAACAGCACGCCGGCCGTTCCGGGTGAAAACCAGACCGGTGTCGTGTCCGGCATCATGCACCGCTTCTGATCCGCAATCCGCAATCCGCAATTTGTAATCCATTGACGCCTGCTCCAGCATGAACGCACCGCGCACACTCTACGACAAGCTATGGGACGACCATGTCGTTCGCACCGAAAGCGATGGCACGGCGCTGCTTTATGTGGACAGGCATCTCGTGTATGAAGTGACCAGTCCTCAAGCTTTTGAAGGACTGGCCGAATCCGGCCGGCCGGTATGGCGGCCGATGGCAAACTTCGGCGTCTGCGACCACAACGTTCCCACCTCAGGCCGCGCGGGCGGCATACGCGATCCGCTGTCCCGCGCGCAGGTGGAGCGGCTGGCTGACAACTGCGACCGCAACCGGATACCGCAGTTCCGGATGCTAGACCGGCGCCAGGGCATCGTGCATGTGATCGCGCCGGAACAGGGACTGACCCTGCCGGGCATGACCGTGGTTTGCGGCGATTCCCATACCAGCACGCACGGCGCCCTCGGCGCGCTGGCGTTCGGCGTCGGTACCTCAGAGGTCGAGCATGTGCTGGCGACGCAGACCCTGGCGCTGAAGAAAAGCAGGAACATGCGTGTCAGCGTCTCCGGGAAGCTGGCTCACGGCTGTTCCGCGAAGGATCTCGCTCTGGCCATCATCGGCCGTATCGGCACGGCCGGGGGCACGGGGTACACCATTGAATTCGCGGGACCGGCGATACGCAGTCTCTCGATGGAGGCGCGCATGACCTTGTGCAACATGGCTATTGAAGCCGGTGCGCGTTCCGGGCTGGTCGCAGTCGATGACCTGACCATCGAATACCTGCGCGGCAAGCCGTTTGCCCCCCAAAGCCGCCATTGGGATGCCGCCGTGGCCGAGTGGCGCAGTCTCGTCTCCGACCCCGGCGCGCATTTCGACAGCGAGATCGAGATCGATGGCGAAGCGGTCATTCCGCAAGTCACCTGGGGCACTTCGCCGGAGATGGTGACCGGCATCGACGGCAGCGTGCCCGATCCGGCGGAAGAGACGGATCCCTCACGCCGGCGGATGCTGGAAAGCGCGCTAGCCTATATGGGCCTTACGGCCGGGCAAAGAATTCACGATATCGGCATCGACAAGGTATTCATCGGGTCCTGCACCAATAGCCGCATCGAGGATCTGCGCATCGCGGCCGACATCGTGCGGCGCATGAGCGGCCGCATTGACGGCCATGTGAAGCTTGCGCTGGTGGTACCCGGCTCCGGCCTGGTCAAGGCGCAGGCGGAGCAGGAAGGACTGGATCGGATTTTCACCGAGGCCGGCTTCGAATGGCGCGAACCGGGCTGCTCGATGTGCCTGGCGATGAACGACGACAGACTTGCGCCGCAGGAGCGCTGCGCATCGACCTCGAACCGCAATTTCGAAGGGCGGCAGGGCGCAGGCGGGCGCAGTCATCTTGTCAGTCCGGCCATGGCCGCCGCCGCCGCGATGGCGGGGCGCTTCATTGACGTCAGGCGCTGCCTGGCAGGGGACTCGTAGAGAGATCATGGACAAGTTTGAAACCCTGACCGGACTGGCGGCCCCGCTGGACCGCGACAATGTCGATACCGATGCCATCATTCCGAAGCAGTTCATGAAGTCGGTGGCGCGCACGGGTTTCGGCCTGAATCTGTTCGATGCCTGGCGCTATACCGATATCGGCGAACCTGGCATGGACAATGCGGCGCGCCCGCACAATCCCGACTTCGTGCTCAATCAGTCCCGGTACCACGGCGCCAGCATCCTGCTGGTCCGGCGCAACTTCGGCTGCGGCAGTTCCCGCGAGCATGCGCCGTGGGCGATTTCGCAATATGGTTTCCGGGTACTGATCGGCATCAGCTTTGCCGACATCTTTCGGCAGAACTGCTACAAGAACGGCATCCTTGCCATCACCCTGCCGGAGCGGCAAGTCGATGCGCTGTTCGCGGCAGCAGTCGCCACACCTGGTTACAGGCTGAAGGTAGACCTGCCGTTGCAAACGGTCGCGGACGAGGCGGGACGGATATATCCGTTCGAGATCGCGCCGTTCATCAAGCATAATCTTGTCAATGGCCTGGACGAGATCGGCCTGACGCTTCAGCATCAGGAAGCCATCAGGACGTTCGAGCAGCAGCGACATGCCCGCTGCCCATGGCTCGCCGTTCCTGTCGACGCCGGTCCTGACGGCAGCTAACAGGCAGTCCAGCCGCATGCAGGGGGCGCAGGCGATGTTTGCTTGCGTTACATCCAGCTTGTGTCCTGATGCGCCAATGCAATCGCCGGGAAGCTTCATTACAATGAATGCTGTCTTCGTTTTCGTTGCGAGCATTCATGCATTGTCCGGCTGCATCCGCCATACGCTCTCGCTTGTTGCCTGATTGCCAAGGCATGCGGGGTGTCCGATCGCTCACGCACCGCGCACGTTTCAGGTAATCCGGCTATGAACCTCTCACTCAGACAATTGAAGGTGTTTCTTGGCGTGGCGGACAGTTCCAGCTTCACCAAGACCGCACAGCGCCTGCACCTCAGCCAGGCCGCCTTGTCGGCCATCATCCGCGAGCTGGAAACCCAGCTCCAGTGCCGCCTTCTCGACCGTACTACGCGCACCGTCAGCCTGACCGAAGCCGGCCGTTTTTTTCTGCCGACGGCCATGCATATCGTGCAGGTGCTGGAAAACTCTGCGCTGGAACTGGCGAAGATGGGGCGCGAGGAGCGACGCATCCTGCGCATCGGCGTGACGCCTCACGTGGCGGTCAGCATCGTGCCGACAGTGCTCAAGCGTTTCCTCAAAAACCATGCCGACGTGCATGTGGAAGTCAGCGACAGGCCGCCCGGCGACCTGCTGCGCCTGGTCGAAGACGGCGAACTGGATGCGGCATTCGGCGCCTTTTTCGACAAGGCGTCGGGCATCGAACGCACGCCGATCTTTCCCACGCATTTCGTGATCGCCTCGCCCCTGACCGAGGAGCGCGAGTGGCCGGATTTCTCATCCTGCGACGTCACCTGGAAAGCGTTGCAGGACGTGCCAATGATCTCCTTTCCGAAGGACAATCCCATCCAGCGCCTGGTTGAGGAGAATCTGTCGCGCGAGCGGGTAACGACAGGCAAGCGCACCATCGTCAGTCACCTTGAGACGGCCATTTCCATGGCTGAAGCCGGATTCGGCGTGGCCATCGTGCCGTCGTTCTCCGAGGCCACCTGCCAGCGCTTCCGCGTACGCCTCGACAAGGTGCAGCCCTTGCTGGAACTGGCTTTCTACTGCATTACCCGCTCCGGGCGCGGCAACATCGACATCATCGAGCAGTTCTCCGATACCTTCCGCGAAGTGGCGCAGGAATTCGAAAAGAGCCTCGCGCAGCGCAGCAAGCGTGCCGGCACGCGTCGCAAGAGCGAAGCTGCCTGAGCGCAATTCCTGTCTAATTCCTGCACGGATTCCCCATGCCTGAGGCGTGCCGTTGGTTGTCTTCAAGAGGCGTGCCGGCGTGCGCGCCTTTTCTGCTTTTTAACCGTCCTGCCTTTTACCCACCGCAGCACTGCCGAGCCGCCATGAATGCGACTGGCCGTCTTCATTGTTCGCATTTCTCTATAAGACGATAAATTCTTTTTGCTTCTGCAAACAAACGAGGTTCTTTATATTAAGCGTCAACCAAGCCGTTGCCATTCCGGGCAATGCGGTTCCGCCAATACGTTCCAGCATGATGAAGAATTCCTCGCACATCGCTCGCTCGCTGAAATCGATCAGTACCCTGACTGCCCTGACGCTGGCTGCGATGACCTGCATCGCCGCGCCGTCTGCGGTCGCTCAGTCGTATCCCGCACGCACCGTCACCATCGTCGTTCCTTTCGCGCCCGGCGGTCCTACCGACAGCAGCGCCCGCCTGATCGGCAAGGCGCTGAGCGCACGGCTCAAGCAGCCCGTGATCATTGAAAACAGGCCGGGCGCCGGCGGCACGACGGGTTCGGCCTATGTCGCGCGCGCCAAGGCCGACGGCTATACGCTGCTGTGGGCAAGCACCAGCAGCGTCGGCGTGGCGCCGGCACTGTATCCCAAGCTGAGCTACGCGCCGATCACATCGTTCGCTCCCCTGGCGATGGTGGCGCGCAGCCCCATCGTGCTGACCGCGCGCGGCAACATCAAGGCTGAGAATCTCAAGGATTTCATCGCCCTGGCGAAGACGCAGCAGATGTCCTACGGCTCCGCAGGCAACGGCTCCATTACCCATCTCGTGGCCGAGTGGTTCAACGACGAGGCGAAGATCAACATGCTGCATGTGCCCTACAAGGGCGGTGCACCGGCGCTCAACGATCTGCTGGGCGGACAGGTCGACCTGACGCTGGAAACCATTCCCACCGTATCGTCGTTCATCAAGACCGACCGCGTGAAGGTGCTGGCCACCACCGGCAAGACCCGCGCACCGCAATTGCCCAACGTGCCCACGGTCAGGGAAGTGATCGGCGGAGACTTCGAGGCCTACTCCTGGGTCGGACTCATGGCGCCCGCAGGCACGCCGGCCGATGCGCTGAAGGTGTTGACCGATGCGATGCAAGCGGCTGAAAACGACCCTGCGCTGCAGCGCGAAATCGAAGCGACCGGCCTCGATCCCGTAAAAAGTTCGCCCGACGCTTTCAAGCGCGATATCGAAGCAGAACTGGCGAAGTGGACCCGTCTGGTGAAGAAGGTCAATCCGGTCGTTGAATAAGCCTAATCGTTGCATCCCGCACCCTCTGTCAACTCATCTCACTGCTGCATAACAATGAAAATCACCATCATCGGCGCGGGCCTCGGCGGCCTGACGGCGGCTATCGCCCTGCTTAAAAAAGGATTCGATGTCTCCGTACTGGAGCAGGCCAGCGAACTCAAGGAAATCGGCGCCGGCGTCCAGCTCGGGCCGAATGCCACCGGAGTGCTGTACCGCCTAGGCCTCGGCGAGGCGCTGGCGCAGATCGCTTCCGAACCTGTCGGAAAGCGGGTCAGGCTGTGGAGCACCGGCCAGATCTGGCCGCTGTTCGACCTGGGCACCGTGTCGCGCGAAATCTACGGCTATCCGTACTTCACATTGCACCGCGCCGACCTGCACATGGTGCTGGCGGAGTCCGTCATGCGGCTCAAGCCGGATGCCATCAGGCTGGGCGTGCGCATCGTCGGCCACGATCAGCATGGCGGCGGCGTGACGCTCACCGCGCACAACGGCGATGTCTACGAATCCGATGTCGTGATCGGCGCCGACGGCGTGCATTCGAAGACGCGCGAAGCGATGTTCGGGCCCGATGCGCCGCGCTATTCCGGCGTCATGGCATGGCGGGGCGTGATCCAGGCGTCGTCGCTGCCTGCGCATCTGCGCGAGCCCTACGGTTCCAACTGGGTCGGCCCGGGCGCGCATGTGATCCAGTATCCGTTGCGCCGCGGCGAACTGATCAACTTCGTCGGCGCGGTCGAGGGCAATCGCTGGGAAGTCGAGTCCTGGTCCGAGGCCGGCACCCACGAGGAATGCCTGAACGACTTCAAGGGCTGGCATGAGGACGTGCAGACCATGATCAAGGCGATTGACACGCCGTTCAAGTGGGTGCTCAAGGTTCGCGATCCGATGCCGCGCTGGTCCAAGGGAAACATGACCTTGCTCGGCGATGCCTGCCATCCGACCTTGCCATTCCTAGCCCAGGGCGCCGGCATGGCGATCGAGGACGGCTACATCCTGGCGCGGGCGCTGGAGAAGTATCCGCATTCGATTTCCACCGCATTCGAACGCTACGAGGCGGCGCGCAAGGAGCGCACGGCGCGCGTGGTGATCGGCTCTGCGGCCAACACCAAGCGCTTCCACAATCCGGCGCTGGCCGACGCGCAGGGCGCCGGCGAGTACGTCAACCGCGAGTTCAGCGAAGAGCGGGTGAAGGAACGTTACGAGTGGCTGTTCAACTACGACGTCGATGCCGTCGAGATCTGATGCTTGCCTGAATTCCGTTATGCCCGGTCAATCACATCCTGGAGAATGACATGTCCACCATACCCAGCGTTCTAGGCCTGCATCACTTTGCATGGCGCTGCCGCGATGCGGAGGAAACACGCCGCTTTTATGAAGACCTGCTCGGCATGCGCCTGGTGCATGTGATCAAGGCCGATCATGTGCCGAGCACCGGCGAGTACTGTCCCTATGTACATATCTTCTTTGAAATGGCCGACGGTTCCAACATCGCCTTCTTCGACCTCGGCGACGGTCAGTCCGCGCAGCCCTCGCAGAATACGCCGTCCTGGGTCAACCACATTGCGCTGAAGCTGAAATCGCTCGAAGAGCTGGCGGCGATGAAGCGACGGCTGGAAGACGCCGGCGTGGAAGTGGTGGGCGTGACCGACCACCATTTCGTGCGGTCGATCTACTTCTTTGATCCCAACGGCTTCCGCATGGAATTCACGGTGCCGGTCGGTACGGCGGAGCAGCACAAGGAATACGAAGACACCGCACACGCCAAGATCAACGAGTGGACACGCGAAAAAGCGTCCCGCAACAACAAGAACTGAAACATGACCCAATTGAATGCAACGCACGACCCGGCTCGCCGCTCCTGGGTGGAGTCAGCCAATCAGGCCGAATGCGACTTTCCGATCCAGAACCTGCCGTTCGGCATTTTCAACGAAGGCGGCGTGCGCCGCGCGGGCGTGGCGCTCGGCGACAAGGTCATCGATCTGCAGGCATTGCTGAGCCATGGGCTGCTGGACGGTCATGCCGCCATCGCCGCGCATGCCACGGCCAGCGGCCGCCTGAACGAACTGATGGAAATGGAAAAGCCGTTTGCATCGGCACTGCGCGCCCAGCTGTCCGACCTGTTTCGCAGCGATGGTCCGTCGGCGATGCTGTCCGGCGCCCGCGCGCATGCGGAGACCATCCTGCTCGACATGAAGTCGGTCAGCATGGAAGTTCCATGCAGCATCGGCGACTACACGGATTTTTTGACTTCGCTGCACCACACCGAGCGCCACGGGCGTTTCAAGGGCTTGAAGGATCCGCTGCCTCCGGCATTCAAATCGCTGCCGGTGGCCTATCACAGCCGCGCATCGTCGATCCGGATCAGCGGGACCGAGGTGGTGCGTCCTAACGGCCAGTACAAGGATGCGGACGGGGAAGTGCGTTTCGGCCCTGCGCCGATGATGGACTTCGAACTCGAACTCGCAGCCTTCATCGGACGGGGCAATGAACTGACGCAGCCCATCCCGATCGATCGCGCGCGCGAGCATATCTTCGGCTATTGCCTGCTCAACGACTGGTCGGCCAAGAGCATACAGTGGTGGGAACAGGTGCTCGGTCCTTTCCTCGGCAAGAGCTTCATCACATCGATCTCGCCGTGGATCGTGACCGAGGAAGCGCTGCTGCCGTTCCGCCTGCCGGCGCCCGCGCGTCCGGCGGGAGACCCGCCGCCGCTGGACCACCTCAACGGCAAGCGTGACCAGTCCGAAGGCGGCATCGACATCGCTCTCGAAGCGTGGATCTCGACAGCCACGCAGCGCAGCGCCGGGCAGGATGCAGTCTGCATCACGCGTACTCACCTGCAGAACCTTTACTGGACTTTCGGGCAGATGATCACCCATCACGCCAGCAACGGCTGCAATCTGCGACCGGGGGATCTGATCGGCAGCGGCACCATTTCGGGGGAAAGCGATATCTCGCGTGCCTGCATCACCGAACTGACCAATGCCGGCAAGGATCCGCTGCTGGTGGGCAATGGGGAATTCCGCACCGCGCTTGAAGACGGCGATGAAATGATCTTCCGCGCCCGGGCGGCCCGCGAGGGCGCGGTCGCGATCGGTTTCGGCGAATGCCGCGGGCGCGTGCAGCCGGCGCGCACGTGGCCGGCATGATCTTCAGGATGAGAGGGACACAATGAATGAATTGAACGGCTATCTGCAGGTCGGAAATGGACCTGTGAAAGTACTGGCCATGTCCGGCTGGTTCGGCGAAGCGGCCGACTGGAGCGTCATGGCGAATGCCTTCGATCCAGACCTCTTCACCATCGTCTCGTTCGACTATCGCGGCTATGGGCGTTCCCGCCACTTGTCCGGCGAATTCACTTTCGAGGAAAGCGCCAATGACGCCATGCGTCTGGTGAACCATCTCGGATGGGACCGCTTTTCCCTGATCGGGCATTCGATGGGCGGGGTGGCAATACAGCGGCTGATGCTTGTCGCAGGCGGGCGTGTCGAGAAGATGGTGGCGGTAACTGCAGTGCCGGCTTGCAGCGCGCGCATGGATGCGCAGCGGCTGGCGATGTTCGAGAGCGCCGTGACGGAGCAGGCAAAGCGCGAATTCATCATCAACTTTTCCACCGGCAGCCGGCTTCCTGCGACCTGGGTACGTCAAGTGGCGCAGCGTTCGATGGAGAGTTCGACGCCGGCCGCTTTCGGCGCATATCTCAAGCAGTGGGCGACGGTGGATTTTTCCGAGCTGGTGCAAGGGAACGAGACGCCGGTGAAGGTGTTGGTCGGCGAATACGATCCGACGCTGAATACGGATCTGATGCAGCGCACCTGGCTGTCCTGGTATCCGAATTCGTCCATGGAAACTCTGGCGAATTCAGGCCATTATCCGATGTTCGAAGTGCCGCTGGCCCTGGCCGCAGCGATACAGGAATTTTTGCGCCAGTCCTGATGCGGGACGGCGCCATGGCGCCTGCCTGCATGACCTGGCGCGGCAAGTGGAGACAACGTGTACGCCTTTTCCTATTTTCGCCCGGCTTCCATCGATGAAGCCGTGGCCTTCCTGAAAGACCATGAAGGCGCCAAGCCGCTGTCCGGAGGCATGACGCTGGTACCGACGCTCAAGCAGCGCCTGGCTGCGCCCTCGCATCTGGTCGACCTGACCTGGATACCCGAGATGAAAGGCATCACCGTCGACGGCGACATCCTGCGCATCGGCGCGGCCACGCCGCATGCGGTGGTGGCATCGTCGGAAACCGTGGCGCAAACGATCCCTGCACTGTCCCGCCTGGCGGGCCTGATCGCCGATCCGCAGGTGCGCAACCGCGGCACCATCGGCGGGTCGGTGGCCAACAACGATCCGGCCGCCGATTATCCGGCAAGCGCGCTGGGACTGGATGCAACGGTCGTGACCAGCGAGCGGCGGATACCTGCCGATGACTTTTTCGTCGGCATGTTCGAAACCGCGCTGCGGGAAACGGAACTCGTCACCGCCATCGAATTCAAGCGGCCCGATGCGGCTGCCTATCTGAAGTATGCGCATGCGGCGTCCGGCTATGCGGTCGCAGGCGTGTTCGTGGCGCGTTTCGGCGGTGCGGTCAGGGTAGCAGTCACCGGTGCGGGATCGTCGGTGTTCCGCTGGACGGAAGCCGAAGAGGCGCTGGCGCGGAGCTTCGGCATTGAGTCGTTAAGAGACGTGCCGCTGGATGATTCGATGCTGCTCGACGACATCCATGCGCCCGCGCCTTACCGGGCCAACCTGGTGAAGGTGCATGCCCGCCGCGCGGTGGCGGAATTGACAAACGGTGGGTGATTCGCACGGCTCGCATGGTTTTATCCAGGCATTGGACGCGCAGCACACTTATCTAAGCAGTTAAAGCGCACCCTTCTCCCGCAGGCGGGAGAAGGGCCGGGGATGAGGGGAATCGTCAAGACCGAAAGAGCACTTGTCTGTCCCGAAAGAGCACTTGGCTGTCCCCCTCACCCCTAACCCCTCTCCCGCCCGCGGGAGAGGGGAATAAATTCGACTTAGGAGACATGATGGAATTCAAGGGAACCCAAACAATCGAAGCGCCGCGCGACGTGGTCTGGAAATGCCTGAACGACCCTGCGATTCTGCAGGCTTGCGTGCCGGGATGCGAATCCTTCACCGCCAAGAGCGATGACGAATATCTCGCCGTCGTGGTGGCATCGGTCGGTCCGGTCAAGGCCAAGTTCAAGGGCAACCTTGTTTTGTCGGACCGCGTCGAAGCGGTCGGTTACCGGATCGCGGGCCAGGGTGAAGGCGGCATCGCCGGTTTCGGCAAGATGAATGCAGAGGTGCGGCTGTCCGATGTCGACGGCGGCACCGAGCTGACGTATGTCTCCACCGCCGAAGTCGGCGGCAAGCTGGCCCAGATCGGGTCGCGCCTGGTGTCATCGGTGGCCAACAAGCTTGCCGATGAATTCTTCAAGCGTTTCAATGCCAATGTCAGTGCGCTGGCCAAGGCATGAAGCCAGGACACGCGTAATACACGCTTAACGCGCAATGCCCTCCCGGGCAAGTCAGGACGAGTAAGAAATGGTAAGAGTTGAATTTCAGGTCAACGGCGAACGTCGGGCCGAGGAAGTCGAAGACCGCACGCTGCTGGTTGAATTTCTGCGCCAGAAGTGCGGACTCACCGGCACGCATGTCGGCTGCGACACAACGCAGTGCGGTGCATGCACTGTCAATCTCAACGGCACGGCGGTGAAATCCTGCACCGTGCTCGCAGCGCAGGTGAGCGGCGGCGAAGTGACGACGGTCGAAGGGCTGGCGAGCGGCGATGCCCTGCATCCGGTGCAGGAAGCCTTCATCCAATGCCACGGCCTGCAGTGCGGCTTCTGCACGCCGGGCATGGTGATGGCGATCGAATACTTCCTCAGGGAGCGTCCGGCATCGCTGGACGACGACACCATCCATACCGCGCTCGAGGGCAACATCTGCCGCTGCACCGGCTATGTCAACATCATCGAGGCGGTGCGGCATGCCGCCTACCGGATGTACCCGGACCTGCCGAAGCATGTGCCCGCGAAGGAGGCAGCATGATCGGCCAGCCACTGCCGCGCCTCGAGGACCGGCGCCTGGTCACCGGCAACGGCCGCTACACGGACGACTTCAATGTCGACGGCCAGGTCTACGCCGCTTTCCTGCGCTCGCCTCATGCGCATGCGATTCTTTGCGCCATCAATACCGACGCTGCGCGCGAGGCACCCGGCGTGCTGGCGGTACTGACCGGCCAGGAGTATCTCGACGCCGGCTTCCAGGGCATCCAGCATGTGCCCAATCCCGCCGATGCGATCGTCCATACACAGCCGGCGTTCCCCAGTTCCCTGACAGGATCGGTCTTCAACCAGCTTCACCTGCCGCTGCCGGTGGACAAGGTTCGCCATGTCGGCGAGCCGGTCGCGATGGTCATCGCCGCTACTGCACTGGAAGCGCGGGATGCAATTGAACTGATCGAAGTCGACTACGAAGTGCTCGAAGCCGTGGTGGCCGCCGACGATGCGA
Source organism: Noviherbaspirillum malthae (assembly GCF_015352985.1). Lineage (GTDB taxonomy): Bacteria > Pseudomonadota > Gammaproteobacteria > Burkholderiales > Burkholderiaceae_D > Noviherbaspirillum > Noviherbaspirillum malthae. The sequence continues at coordinate 103,137 of NZ_JACYXF010000006.1, forward strand.
TGAAGGACAATGCGCCGGAGCTTTGGGAAAACGCGCCGAAGAACCTGTGCTTCCAGACCCAGCTCGGCGACAAGGAAGCGGCGCAGCGGATTTTCCGGGAAGCGGCCCATGTGGTGCGCCGCGAGTTCCGCAACAGCCGCATCGTCAATTGCCAGATGGAGCCGCGCGCGGCCATCGGTCTGTACGATGAAAAGGAAGACAGCTATACGCTCATCTCCGGCAGCCAGGGCGCGCATCGGCAGAAGGCTTGCCTGGTCGGCGCGCTGCGGGTACCGGAGGCAAAGGTGCGCGTGGTCTGCCCGGATGTGGGCGGCGGCTTCGGTCCGCGCAGCATGCTCAATGTGGAACAGCTGGCCGTGGTCTGGGGTGCCCGTCATGTCGGACGCCCGGTGAAATGGACCGGCGACCGCAGCGAAGCCTTCCTCTCCGACTACCAGGGACGCGACCAGATCACCCGCGCTGCCATCGCCTTCGACAAGGACGGCCGCATCCTGGCCATCGACAATGAATGGATCGGCAACGTCGGCGCGCATACGGTGTCGTATGTGCCGATGGCCAACGGCACCCGCGTGATGACCACGGTCTACGACGTGCCGGTGGCGGCGGTGCATATCAGCGGCGTGCTCACCAATACCGTGCCCACCGGACCCTACCGGGGCGCCGGACGCCCGGAAGCGCATCACATGATGGAACGCATGCTCGATATCGCCGCGCGCGAACTGGACATCGACCGTCTTGAAATCCGCAGGCGCAATCTGGTCAAGCGCAGCCAGCTTCCTTATCGCAGTCCGATGGGATTGAACTACGACAGCGGCGATTTCGAAGGGAACATGAACCGTGCGCTGGAGCTTGCCGGCTGGGCCGATTTCGAAACGCGGCGCGCAGCATCGCGCGCAAGGGGCAAGCTGCGCGGCATCGGTCTGGCCAATTACGTGGAAGCGCCGGTCGGCGCGCCGCGCGAGCGTATCGAGTTGAGCATCCTGCCGGAAGGCATCGTTGACATCGTTTCCGGCACGCAGACGCAGGGGCAGGGCCATGCCACCACCTTCGCCCAGGTCGTCGTTGCGCAGCTCGGCGTGCCGATCGAATCGGTTCGCCTGCGCACCGGGGACACCGCTTTCGTCAAGCTCGGCGGCGGCTCCCACTCGGACCGCAGCATGCGCCTGGCCGGTACTCTGCTGGTGCAGGCGTCCGAAAAGCTGATCGCAGCGGGAAGGGTGGTTGCGGCCCGCATGCTCGACGCTTCTCCCGAGAACCTGGCCTTCGCCGACGGCGGCTTCCGCGACGACGGCACGCGGCGCTTCGTCAGCCTGTTCGAGATTGCCGCCGACATCCGGCAGCGCGGTGCGGCGGACGACAAGGAACGCGTGTTCCAGGCGGACGCGGAATTCAACGGTCGGATGCCGGCCCATCCGACCGGATGCGCCGTCTGCGAACTGGAGATCGATCCCGAAACCGGCGACACCGCACTCCTCAACTATACGCAGATCGACGATGTCGGGCAGCCGATCAACCCGCTGATCCTCGAAGGGCAGGTGCATGGCGGCCTGGCACAGGGAATCGGACAGGCATTCCTCGAAGGCTATTTCATCGAGCGCAGCAGCGGCCAGGTGCTGTCCGGATCGTACATGGATTACGGCGTGCCGCGGGCGGGCGCCGTGCCGCCGCTGAATCTGGAATTCTCGGAAGACCCGACCAGCGGCAATCCGCTGCGCGTGAAGGGCGGCGGGGAGAGCGGTATCACGCCCGCCACCGCAACCATCTTCAATGCGCTGGCCGATGCGCTGCGCGACATCGGCAACGACGAGATACCGATGCCGGCCACGCCGGCCGTGATCTGGAACTACATCCAACAACATGAAGGACAAGCCAATGCAGTCTGATCAGGTCATCATCCGCCGTGAAGGCGATCTGCTGGATATCGTGCTCAACCGGCCGGAGAAGGGCAATTCCCTGTCCGCGGAGATGGGCGACGCCATCATCGCCGCGCTGGACGCAATCGACGAGTCGGTCAAGGTAGTGCGCCTGTCCGGCGCCGGCGCCGACTTCTGCGGCGGCAGGGATTCGCCCATTCCGACGCTCGGCCCGAAGCCCTCGGCGGAAACCATACGCAAGGTGGTCGCCGCGCCGCCGCTGGCGCTGTACGACGCAATCAAGAATGCCCCGGTTCCCGTGGTGGCGGTGGTACTCGGCAAGGCGGCCGGCGCCGGATGCGGCCTTGCCTGCGTGTGCGATATCACGCTGAGCGCCGACGATGCGACGTACTCGATTCCTGAAATGGAGCGCGATATCCCTCCCACGCTGGTGATGACGGCGCTGATCGACCGCGTGCCGGTCAAGACGCTGGGTTATCTGGTGTTCAGCCGTGAATCGCTGACGGCTGCGGAAGCTTTTCAGGCGGGAATGATCAAGAAGGTGCTGCCTGCGGCCGAGCTTGAAGCCGAAGCCGAGAAACTGATCGCCACCATGCTGACCAACAGCGCGGTCAGCCTGCGTGCGGTGAAACAGTATCTTCGCCTTGCTCCGGAAATGTCGGGCCAGGCAGCCAGCAGCTTCGCGGCAAATCTCGCGGCGACCGCGCTGTCGGCACGTTTCTGAAAACGGCGCAATCAACAAACAACGATTCACAGGAGATAAGCAATGAGACGCACGCTGATCAAAGCCGCATTGCTGGCGCAGGCATTTTCCGTGCTGGCATTTGCCGGCACGGCTTCGGCACAGAACTATCCGAACAAACCGATCCGCATGGTGCTGGGCTACCCGGCAGGCAGCGGCATCGACAACGTGGCGCGCCAGGTGGCGCAGCGCATGGAAAAAGCCTTGGGCCAGACCGTCTATGTCGACAACAAGCCCGGCGCACTAGGCAATATCGCCGCGCAAAACGTGGCGACTTCGGCGCCCGACGGCTATTCGATTCTCTTCACGCCGAATTCCGCGCCGGTCGCCAACGTGCATTTGTTCAAGAAGCTGCCTTTCGATCCGATCAAGGATTTTGCGCCGGTGGCGCCGGTGGCGACGCTCGGTTTCGTGGTGCTGGTCAATCCAGAAAAACTGCCTGTCAAGACGTTGGCGGAATTGACCGCGCTGCTGAAGAAGGATCCCACCAAGTACAGCTACGGCACCGGCAACGCGACCGGCCAGGTCGCGGGCGCGCTGTACACGCATCTGGCCGGCATCGACGTGCTGAACGTGCCCTACAAGGGCGTGCCGCCGGCGGTCACCGACCTGATCGGCGGCCGGATCGACTTCGTGATGGCCGATGCGTCGCTCGCGATTCCGCAGATCAAGGGCGGCCGCGTGAAAGGCCTGGCGGTCACCAACGCCACTCGCGTCTCGGCGCTCAAGGATGTGCCGACCATGTCCGAAGCCGGTCTCCCGGGATATGACCTGATCGGATGGTTCGGCATATTCGTGCCGGCCAAGACGCCGCCGGAAATCACCAAACTGCTGGAAAGGCACGTGCGGGAAGTGGTAGCCGACAAGGGTCTCAGCGAGTCCTTGCGTTCCATCGGCGTGGAACCCTGGCTTGGGACTTCCGCCGACCTTGCCAAGGCAGTCGTGTCCGATACCGAGAAGTGGGGACAGATCATCAAGCGTGCCGGCATCGTTGCCGAATAAGCGCGTGCTTGCGCCGGGTGCCTGAGTCACTGCGATTGACTCTCGGTCATCCGGCGTGAATTGCAGTGGGCATGAAGAGCGGGATGAGGATTTTCAGATTCATGCCGCACCTGCCGCAAGCCGTAACATCATCCGCCCAATAAAAGTGGATTTTCTTCGGTTGACTGTTGAGGACAGCATTGTCTGCTGTCCGCAATAGGAACGATCCTTCTCTCAAGCAGGAAATCCGCTGCTCGAAAACGACCCCCGCCGGTTTCCAAATCCATCCGCGTCGCCGCGAGACTCACCCTCGCAGGCGCCTAACAGGCACCGCAGTCCAAGTCGCACCCCCCCTTATCATTTTGTTGCATTAGAGATACATCCGGCTTTACCTGCTTGCTCGCCAAGCACGCCTATATCAATAATGACCATTGCCGTAAAGCCGATGCTTTGACATCAATACAAAATGAATCCTATGGCAATCGCCTGGCTGAACTGCACATCGCCAGGTTGCTGTCGCCGACCCTTGAGACAAATAACACTCCATGAACTTCCTGCACAATTCCCGCATCGGCACGCGCCTGGCGGTCGGCTTTGCCATTATTCTTGCCTTTTCCATCATTTCCACGATCGCCGGCATACTGGAACTTCGCGGGGTGAAGAAATCCACGGAGCAAATGATGGAGAAACCGCTCGCCAAGGAGCGGATGGCAAGCGAGTGGTATCGCAACACCTTCGGTGCAATCCGTCGAACCAGTGCCATTGTCAAGAGCAGCGATGATTCGCTGGTCGCCTTTTTCAAGGATGACATTCAGGCAACCACGAAGAGTTCGAATGAAATCCAGAAGGCATTCGAAGCCTTGCTGACCAGCGAGGAAGAACGCGCCCTGTACGACAAGATCGGTGAGGTGCGGAAGAAGTATGGCAAATCTCGCGATGCCGCTACCAAAGCCAAGGCGGAGGGCAATGCGGCCGAATCGACGCGCATTCTCGAACAGGAGTATTTGCCCTATTCCCTCGAATATGAAAATCTGCTCAAGGACCTGGTTGCCCATCAACGCAAGAGTATCGACACCAAGGCCATTGAGGTCGAGGAAGCCGCGGACCGCGGCTCCAATCTGATGGCGCTGCTGACCGTGCTGATCGTCGCTTTCGGCGCGGTGTGCTCCTTCATCATTGCGCGCAGCATCACCAGGCCGCTCAACTACGCCGTTGACGTGGCCACAAAGGTGGCCGACGGTGACTTGACGAGCAGGATCGATACGTCTGCAAGGGACGAGATCGGTCAATTGCTGCGAGCACTGCAGACCATGAACTCCAGCCTCCAGGGCATCGTCACCAAGGTGCAGACCGGTACCCGCGCCATTTCGACGGCTTCGGCAGAAATCGCCAGCGGCAACCAGGATCTCTCGTCACGCACCGAGGAGCAAGCGAGCTCGCTGGAGGAAACCGCGTCGTCGATGGAAGAACTGACCTCGACCGTCAGGCAAAACGCCGATAACGCGCGGCAGGCCAATCAACTGGCGACGTCCGCATCCGACGTGGCGGGCAAGGGCGGCCAGGTGGTGTCCCAGGTGATTGACACGATGGCCTCCATCAACGAATCATCGCGCAAGATTGTCGATATCATCAGCGTCATCGACGGCATCGCCTTCCAGACCAATATCCTCGCGCTCAATGCCGCTGTCGAGGCTGCCCGTGCCGGCGAACAGGGGCGCGGCTTTGCGGTAGTCGCATCCGAGGTGCGCACTCTTGCCCAGCGCTCCGCAGCAGCGGCCAAGGAAATCAAGACGCTGATTGACGATTCGGTCGGAAAAGTGGAGGCGGGCAGCGCGCTGGTCGATCAGGCCGGCGTGACGATGGAAGAAGTGGTCGTCAGCGTCAAGCGCGTGAGCGACATCATCAACGAGATCACGTCGGCCAGTCAGGAACAGAGCACCGGCATCGAGGAAATCAATCGGGCCATCAGCCAGATGGATCAAGTCACGCAGCAGAATGCGGCGCTGGTGGAACAGGCCGCTGCCGCAGCAGAATCGATGCAGGATCAGGCAGCCAACCTTACACAGTTGGTTTCCGTGTTCAAGACCGACCACGCGCATAGCGAAGCAATGCCGGCGTTCGCAAGGAATGCCGGCGTTGTGCAGAACGGGCACAAGCGTCATGCGACACCGCAAGTTCCGGCAAAGCGACATGCGGCCGCATTGACCCGCTCAGGCAATGATTGGGAAGAGTTTTAACTTCGCAAAGCCGGCAGGGCTGGCAGCAGACTGAAAGAAAAGCAAGGCCGGCCCCTGTTTCAGGTGCCGGCCTTGCTTTTCAGCCGTCTGAACAGCGTTGATGTATTTTTTAGCTTGCCTCGGTCAAGTTTGACTTGGCTGTGCAGGTTAGAACAGCTATCGAGCGCGAATCGCTTGAACATGAAAACGCCCTTCATTGCATGGGCGGCAATAAAGGGCGTTTCGGCTTGCACGTCAGGGCCGGCTCGGAAGCATCGATGTGCGCGGCGGGCCTTGCCTTTGCCAGAGCAGGCTATTCGGGCTGGATATTCGCCGCCTTGATGACGCGCCCCCAGTGCTCATACTCGGCATGGGAAATCCTGGTCAGATCTTCCGGCGTGCCCGGCGTGACGCTGACGCCCTGCTGGTCCAGCTTGGACTTGACTTCCTCATTGCCCAGCGCTTCATGCAATGCCGCAGCATAGCTGGCCACCATGTCCTTCGGCATGCCTTTCGGCCCCCAGACCGCATACCAGGCGTCGTTGTTGAACGGAGTGATACCGCCTTCCTGCAGCGTTGCGATCTTCGGATAGGAGCGGTCGCGCTCGGCCCGCGTGGCACCGATGATTTTGAGCTTGCCCGAGGCTTCCAGCGGCGCGGCGACGTGCAGCGGCATGATGGCGAGATTGACATGTCCGCCGACCAGATCGGTGAACACGCCCGCCGATCCCTTGTAAGGCACATGCGTGATCGTCGTGCCGGTCTGCGACGCCAGCTGTTCCATGACCAGATGGTGGAACGTTCCCTTGCCGGGCGAGCCGTAGGTCAGCTTGCCGGGATTCTTCTTCAGGTAGGCGATCAGCTCCTTCGCATTGGCCACGGGCAGGGAGGGATGAGCGACGAGGGCGAAATTCGTGCGGCCGATCATGGTGATCGGCTGAAAGCTCTGAATGACGTCGAAGGGCACCTTCTTGTAGAAATAAGGGATGGTCAGCGCTGTCGAAGTGCCGATCATCAGCGTCTGCCCGTCGGGTGCGGCCTTGGCCACGGCATCCATGCCGAGAATGCCGGAAGCGCCGGGCTTGTTGTCGACGATGACCGGCCTGCCGAGGCGCTGTGAAAGTCTGGGATCGAGCAGGCGCGCCATCAGGTCGGGCGTGGTGCCGGGGCTGAAGGGAACGACTATCTTGATCGGGCCGCTGCCGCTGGCTGTTTGTGCGAGGCCGGGCAGTGCGGCGCCCAGCAGCAGGCTGCCGCCCGCGGCTGCAAGCAGCGTGCGGCGTTTCGGGTTGAAGGGATGGTCCATGAGTGTCTCCTCGCTGTCTTTATGAAGTTTGAACTTGAATCGCAGTTCCTGCCGCCTTTCGTTCGGCGGTTCAGTGGTCAGCTGATCTCCGCCGCCCGGCGCACGCTGTTGATCATTGATGAGTTCAGCAGGAAGGCGCGGTGCTTCTCAGGGTTGGCGGCCGTCTGACGCATTTCATCCAGGCGCTGCGCGCGAACGCCGGGATCGCGCTCTTCAAGCAGCTTCTTGTTGCGGATCGTGATGGCTTGCACGTATTCGATATTGGTCAGGCGGCGCTGCCGGTCGTAGAGATCGAGCAGGCCGTCGTCGCTCCTGCCCTCGAGCACCGCGAGCAGCTTGTCCACGAGATTCATTGCATCATGAATGCCGCTGTTGAGCCCCATGCCGCCGAGCGGATTGTTGACGTGCGCGGCGTCGCCGGCCAGCATCACCCGACCGACGCGGAAGGTCTTGGCGACGCGCTGGTGCACGCGGTACACGCTCTTGTAAGGGATGTCGTACTCCATGTCCGGCGAGAGAAAGCCCTGGATGCGGCTTTGCACATAGCGCTCCGACAACACCTCTTCCTCGTCCATTTCCGGCTTGATGGGAAACGCAATCCGGTAGATGCCGGGAGGACCTTCGTGCGGCTGAACGAAGATGGCGCACCATTCATCCGGATCCGCAATATATGCATTGCCGGTGAAGCCCTGCTCGCGCAGGTCATAGGTGGTCGCGAAAACCAGGAAGCGCTCCGGCCAGGTAAAACCCTCGAACTCGACGTCAAGCGTCTTGCGCACGATGCTGCGTGCGCCGTCGGCACCGATCAGGTAGCTGCCGCGGATTTCCATGTCGCCGCCGTCGGACGCGACCTTGACGGTGACGCCGTCGGCATCCTGGGTGAAGCCGGTGCACCGGTGTCCGAACAGCACCCGGGCATTCGAATAACGCGACAAGGCCCTGAAGGCAATTTCCGACAGCTTGTGCTGTTCGCAATGCAGGCGGAATGGATATGGTGTCTGGTCGGCGATCATGCCGAGATCGAACTGCGCGACGACGCCGGTGCGGCGGTCGCGAATCTGCCACTCCGGCACCTTGATGCCTTGCGCCAGGAGTTCGGACCCGATTGACAGACGGTCGAGCATTTCTACGGTCGGCGGATGGAAGGTGCCTGCGCGCAGGTCGTGCGGAATTTCCGTCGCGCATTCGAGAAGCACGACCGGAACGCCTTTTTCCGCCAGGGCGAGGGCAGCGACCAGTCCCACCGGACCGCCGCCTGAAATCACTATCGGTTTCTGTTCCATATATTTATCGAATTGAATGCGAAACGTGGTGCATCCGCAATTGATGTCTTGAATGTCGCTGCAGATGCATGGCCAGTTCCGGAAGACGCTCTAGCGCGCGTCACGCTGCTCGCGCCACAGGCCGAGCGCTTCCTGCACCGGGCGGTCGGAGAAGCTGAACAGCACCGTGTTCTCCTTGACGCGGAATTCATGCGCGACCCAGCTTGGAATGACGAACACATCGTTCGGGCCGGCGTTGAAGGTCTTGTCCTGCGTGGTCACCGTCACGCCGCCCTCGATGACCGCGAAGATGGTGCCTGCGGAGCAGCGGTATGGCGCACTCGCAAACCCGGCGGGAAGCTGCTGGATATAGGCGCCGATGGTCGGCATCGCGGAGCCGCCGGTGAGCGGATTCAGATAGCGCAGCTTGTGGCCGTGGCAGGCGTCGGGCTTTCCGGAAGCTGCCATCGCGGCAAGCGATGCGCCGGCATTCGCATAGGAATAGCTGAACAGGGGCGATGCCTTGTTTGCCGGAGGCTGCCAGTCGATCGGGGCCATGTTGTTCCCATAGCGCAGGGAGCTGTCGCCGGACGGGCGCAGGAAGGCTTGCGCTTCGGTGGTGCCGGACTCGGCGAAGCTGGCATCGAGCATTGCCACCATCGGTACGTCGAGGCCGTCCAGCCAGACCATCGGCTGCCCGGTATGATTGCCGTGATCGTGCCAGGTCCATGACGGCGTGATGATGAAGTCGCCGCGCTTCATCAGCGACTGCTCGCCGTCCACGGTGGTAAAGGCGCCGTCGCCTTCCAGGATGAGCCGCAGCGCCGATTGCGTATGCCGGTGCGCCGGCGCGACCTCGCCGGGCAGGATCATCTGCAGGCCGGCATACAGCGCCGGCGTGATCGCAGCCTTGCCGCGCATGCCGGGATTTTCCAGGATCAGCACGCGCCGCTCGGCTTCCTTTGCGGTGATGAGTTCGCCTGCCTCGTCGAGATAGGCGCGTGCCTTCGCATATTCCCAGTGCGCGGTGCGGCAATCCGACGTCGGCACCTTCGTGACCAGGTTATGCAGTTGTTCCCATAGAGGTGCGTAATCGTCGCGGCCGATCTTTTCGTAGAAGCGCTCGCGCTCGGCGCGCACTTCCGGGGATAGTTGTTTTTCATTCAGCATGAATGCACCTGTCTCCTTCGTTTCTCTCCGTCGTCCGCGCGGTTCAGCGGATGCGTACTTCCATCTCGCCGATCTGTTCGATCCTGGCTGTCATCACATCGCCCGGCTGGATCGATGCCACGCCTTCAGGCGTGCCGGTCATGATCACGTCGCCCGGATAGAGGGTATAGACGTTTGAGGCCACTTCGATCAGCTCGTCGATGCCGGTGATCAGGTCGCGCGTATTGGCGTTCTGGCGCACCTCGCCGTTGACGTGAATCGAGAAGGCAAGCTCGCCCGGGTTCGGAACCTCGTCGGCAGTGACCAGGTAAGGGCCGAGGACCGAATAGGTGTCGGCCGATTTGCGGTAGCTGCGGTCTTCGGTGCCGCGCACCGTCATGTCGAGCCCGATGCAGTAGCCGGCAATCACGCTTCTGGCATCGGCGGCCTTGACGTTCTTGCACTTCTTGCCGATGACCACTGCCAGTTCCACTTCGTGATCGTTGCGGCGGCCGGGGAAATTGATGACGACTCCCTCCGACGGGCCGACGAGGCCGGTGGCGTTTTTCAGGAAGACACCGAATTTTGCGACCGGGCTGGCGAAGCCTTCGTAGCCGGGGTTGTGCACGTTGTTGTGGATCTGCGCATCGGCTGCCGATTCTTCCACATGCAGTTTGTAATTGAGCGGGGCGGCGATGATCTTGGAGGGCGTTGCCACCGGCGACAGCAGCTTGACTTCCTGCAGCGCGAAAGTCCTGGCGTCTTTTTTCGCTGCCAGGATGGCCTCCTGCAGCATCGGCAGGCGCTCGATCAGCAGATCGCCGGGAGCGACAGGCCATTTCAGCGCCGGCAGGGCGTCGAGCACCGCGCTTACGTCATAAACCTTGTCCTGCTCGACCACGCCGAGGCGGTTTTCGTTGAAACGGCAGATACGCATTACATCTCCTTGTTATGTTGCAATTGTCGCGAGTGCTGAAATAAAATGAGCGAACTACAAAAATGAGCGTGCTCTATTTTAGTGTGCGACTTTTTGATCAGTCAACCTGTTTTGATCGGATATTGGCGCCGCGCAAGAAACCCGGGAGGATCCTGCGACCGGGCCTGAATGAAAGAGCGTCGGGCACCGAACGGGTATCATTGCTTTCCAGGACTTCAGTCAACATCGCTGCAGAACAACATGTCAAAACGAGAACAAGCCATGGCGGACGCCCTTGATGCGGAAGACGCGTCGCAGTCCCAGCTGGGGTTGCGCGAGCGCAGCAAGCTCGACAAGAGAAGGCGAATCAAGGCCGCGGCGCGCGCCGTCTTCATCAGCAAGGGTTACGATGCCGCGACGACGAGAGAGATCGCCGCGCAGGCCGATGTCGGCATCGGCACTCTGTTCAACTACGCCAAGGAGAAGCGCGAACTCCTGATGATGATCATCAACGACGACCTCGACGAGATCAATGCGTCGAGCGCCGCCACAGTTGATTTGGACTCGCCGCTGATCGACCAGCTCACCGCGTTTTTCACTGCCCGCTACGCTTACTGGGCGAGCGAGCCGGCGCTGGCGCGGCCGGCGGTGCAGGAGACCTTCGACTTCCTGGGCATCAAGGGCGAGCAGGGGCCTGAAACGGCGCGCTTCTATGCCCGTCGTCCGAAGATAGAAAAACTTCTCGCAGATATCATCGGTCGCCAGCAGGCTGCAGGAAACATCGCCGACGATGTGGAATCCTCACTGATCGCTTCGCTGTTTATGACCATTTACCTGACCGAAGTGCGGCGCTGGCTCAACCAGGCCGATCCCAGGGTCGATGCCGGCATTGCCCGGCTGCGTGAACTGCTGGCGCTGGCGATTCGCGGCATCAAGGTGCCGGAGGCGGCAAAGACGGAAAAGACCGGTAAAGGGCGAGGCGCATGAATTCGCGCACCGGATTGTTCGGGAATTCAAATCACCTGATTCAATATTATTGCTTCTTTTCCTGAAGAGGCTGGTTTACATTCGGTTCGCCGGCACACTGCGGCAGCGGCCAGCTCCGCTCGCATCGACGGTCGGCGACAATGGAAAGACGAGAAAGACGACATAGGCAAGCATGTACAGCATCGATTACGAAGTCCTCAACCAGGCCGCGGCCTGGTTCGCCGCCGGCAAGCAGTGCGAACTCGTCACCGTCATCAAGACCTGGGGTTCCAGCCCGCGTCCCGAAGGCGCCATCATGGCCATGTCCGAAGACGGCGAGGTGATCGGCTCGGTATCGGGCGGCTGCATCGAAGACGATTTGATCGCACGCGTGCGCAGCGAGGGCATCACCAGAACCAGGCCCGAGCTCGTCACCTACGGCATTACCGCCGATGAGGCGCACCGCTTCGGATTGCCCTGCGGCGGCACCATCCAGCTTCTCATCGAACCGCTGGCCGCGCACAGCCGCATCCGGGAACTGCTGGCCCAGCTGCAGCAGCGCCAGCTGGTGATGCGCACCATCGATCTGGCCAGCGGCGAAGCGGTGCTGACGCCGGCTTCTCCCGACATGCAGCTGCGCGTGACCGACGAGGCCATCACCACAATACACGGCCCGCGCTGGCGCCTGATCATCATCGGGGCGGGGCAGCTGTCGGCCTTTCTTGCCACGATTGCGGCGGGCATGGATTACCACGTCACCGTCTGCGATCCGCGGGAAGAATACCGTGCCGGCTGGCAGGTGCCGGGCGTGAGCGTCGTGCATGCGATGCCCGACGATCTCGTGATCGACATGGGCCTCGATGCCCGCAGTGCAGTGGTCGCACTGACCCATGATCCCAAGCTCGACGACCTGGCGATCATGGAAGCGCTTCGTTCGCCGGCTTTCTATGTGGGCGCCATCGGTTCGCGCGTAAACAATGCCAAACGCAGGGAAAGGCTCAAGCTGTTCGACCTGACCGATGAGCAGCTGGAAAAACTGCACGGCCCTATCGGCCTGTACATCGGCAGCAAGACGCCCGCAGAAATCGCCGTCTCGATTCTGGCCGAACTGACTGCGGTGAAGAATGGCGTGGCGATACCGTCGGACATGCGTGTGCAGGACGCCAAAGACAGTGCAGCTGTGCAGGCCACCGGCAGCAGCTGTGCCGTCTGACATGGGGCGATGCTTTCCAGGTATGGTTTCGATATGGCAATAATCCTCGGTGTTTTTGCCGCTTGCAAAGACTTTACCATCCTGTCCAAGATATCAAGCTTCAAGAACAATCCTCCTCCGCAACGCCGCCGGGCACGCCGTACCGAGTCTCGCATTTACGAGTAAGCTTACGAACGGGCCTGCGTTTTACCCGACGCAGTTTCCCGCTTACCCGCCACCCGCAACAGTCGATATGGATCGAAGCCGATTTCATTCGCGCGGGCACGACTCATACAAGGAGTTGACATGGAAGCGAGCGCAGTTCCTGCCGTACTATCGCTGATCGGCAATACCCCGCTGATACCGGTGACCCGTCTGGATACCGGCCCATGCCGGCTGTTCCTCAAACTCGAATCCCAAAACCCCGGCGGCTCCATCAAGGACCGCATCGGCCTGGGCATGATCGAAGCGGCGGAGCGCGAAGGCCTCCTGAAGCCGGGCGGCACCGTGCTGGAAGCAACCGCGGGAAACACCGGCCTCGGCCTGGCGCTGGTTGCCTCCGCCAAGGGTTACCGGATCGTGCTGGTGGTGCCCGACAAGATGTCGACAGAGAAAATATTGCACCTCAAGGCCATGGGGGCGGAAGTGCACGTCACCCGCTCCGATGTCGGCAAGGGCCATCCCGAATACTATCAAGACTATGCCGCGAGACTGGCGCAGGAAATACCCGGCGCCTTCTTCACCGACCAGTTCAACAACCCGAACAATCCGCGTGCGCATGAACTGACGACCGCGCCGGAAATCTGGGAGCAGATGCAGCACCGGGTGGACGCCATCGTCTGCGGTGTCGGCTCGGCCGGCACGATCACCGGAATGACGCGATTCTTCCGCAGCAGGAAGCAGGATGTGGAATTCGTACTGGCGGACCCGAAAGGATCGGTGCTGGCGGAATACGTCGCTACAGGCAGGGTGGCCGACACCAGCGGTTCGTGGGCGGTGGAAGGCATCGGCGAGGATTTCATTCCGGCGATCGCCGACCTGTCCACGGTCAGGCGGGCCTACACCATCAGCGACGAGGAGAGTTTCGGCGCGGCACGCGAACTGGTGCGCGCCGAGGGCATACTCGCCGGTTCATCCACCGGCACGCTGCTCGCCGCGGCCTTGCGCTACTGCCGCGAACAGACCGAGCCCAAGCGCGTGGTGACCTTCGTATGCGACACCGGCACCCGCTATCTCTCCAAGCTCTACAACGACAAGTGGATGTTCGACCAGGGCCTGCTGAAGCGGAAATCCTATGGCGATCTGCGCGACCTGATCGGCCAGCGATTCGACGAGGGCGGCGTGATTACCGTGGACATAACGGATACGCTGATGACGGCGTTCAATCGCATGCGCGCTGCGCAGATATCGCAGGTGCCGGTCATTCATGACGGCAAGGTGGTCGGCATCATCGACGAGTCGGACCTGGTGCTGAAGGTGGCTGCCGATGCGAACCTGTTCCGCAGCCCTGTCGGCGATACCATGACCAGCCAGCTCGAGACGCTGCATCCCGGCGGCAGCCTGGAACAGCTGCGGTCAACGCTGGACCGCGGCCTGACCGCCATCATTGCCGACGAGGCCCGCTTCTATGGCCTCATCACCCGCTCCGACCTTCTCAACCACTTGCGCAGGACGCTATCGTGACCAAGACCACTACGCAGGATCAAATGCAGGATCAAGCGCAAGATCAATCCCGGGCGCGCTTCGCCACCCGGGTCATCCATGCCGGACAGTCGCCCGATCCATCGACCGGGGCCATCATGCCGCCGATCTATGCGACCTCGACCTTCGTCCAGCAGAGTCCCGGCGTGCACAAGGGGCTGGATTACGGACGTTCGCACAATCCGACGCGCTGGGCGCTGGAGCGCTGCGTGGCCGATCTCGAAGGCGGAGTGCAGGGATTCGCTTTCGCGTCGGGGCTCGCGGCGATCGCGACCGTGCTGGAAATCGCCGATGCCGGATCGCACATCATCGCCGGCGACGACATGTACGGCGGCAGCTACCGCCTGTTCGAGCGGGTGCGCAAGCGCAGCGCCGGATTGCAGTTCAGCTATGTCGACTTCACCAATCCTGAAAACCTGCTGGCCGCCCTGCGTCCGGATACGCGCATGGTATGGGTGGAAACGCCGACCAATCCGATGCTGAAGCTCGCCGACCTGCAGGCCATCGGCAGCATCTGCCGCGAGCGCGGCATCATTGCCGTCGCCGACAACACATTCGCGAGCCCGCGCGTGCAGCGTCCGCTTGAATTTGGCTTCGACATCGTCGTCCATTCGACGACCAAGTATCTCAACGGCCATTCCGACATCATCGGCGGCATCGCGGTCGTCGGCGGCGAGGCGCACCAGGCGGCATGGCGGGAACAGCTTGCCTTCCTCCAGAATTCCGTCGGGGCGATCGCCGGGCCGTTCGACAGCTTTCTGGCGCTTCGCGGCGTGAAGACGCTGGCGCTGCGCATGGAGCGCCACTGCCAGAATGCGATGGAGCTTGCGTCATGGCTGGAGGAGCAACCCAGGGTGTCGCGCGTTTATTACCCGGGGCTGGCCTCGCATCCGCAGCATGCGCTTGCACGCAGGCAGATGGACGGCTACGGCGGCATCATTTCCATCGAGCTGAAGACCGATCTCGCCGGCGCGCGCCGTTTTCTCGAGCGCTGCGAAGTCTTTGCGCTTGCCGAAAGCCTGGGCGGCGTGGAGAGCCTGATCGAGCATCCGGCGATCATGACGCATGCGACCATTCCCGACGCGCAGCGTGCGCGGCTCGGCATCAGCGACGCGCTGATCCGGCTGTCGGTAGGGATCGAAGATGCGGAGGACTTGCGCCGGGACCTGGCGAACGCGCTTGCCGCAATATAGGGGCCATGCAGCGGATGCGGCGGTGCGGGCAACAGCATGTACAATCTGCACAATTTATGGAAAGGCAATTGACATGAGCACTGGACCCTACTTCGAACGCCTGGGCGAAGCCTACGCCGTGATAGGCGGCATTCCCGACCAGCAGATCACGCTGGACATCGAGCAGGTCAGCATTGCGCCCGACATGACCAGCATCGGGGTCAGCGGCGGCCGCTACCTGGAGCCGTCCAACTGGGACGGTCTGGTTCTGACGCCGGATATCTGGCTCTCCCTGTGCCCGGCGTATATCGACATCGTCTGGCCGCTCGTGGAGAACCGGGAAGCCTACGGCATCGAGGCGTTCTGGCAGATCGAAGGCCGCTTCACCAGCCGGTTCGAACTCGCGATGGCGCACCTGTTCAACGTGAGCCCGGAGGATGCGGAAGACCTGTTCGGCATGCGAGGCGATGACGAAATGGACGACCGCTCCGACAAGCAGGTGTTCCTGGACAGGATTACCGCATTTTTGCAAGACAATGGACAGGAAGTCACCATCGGCTCGGGTCATGTGGACCAGCATGAAATGCTCGAGCACGGCATAGCGCCTGCCGAAAGCGCACCCGCCGTCAAGACCGGCTTTGCCGCTACTGCCTTGGAAAGCGATATGCCGGGAGCGGAAACGCTCGAGACCGAAGCCTCGGCCACTGCGGTTTCGCCTGTCGTGCATGAGCAGAGCGTCGAGCAAAAAGAAGGCAACTAGGCAAGACAACTGAGCAAAATATCCTCGCCGGCGCCCGGGCCGGCGATTCAAATCCGTCAACACTATCTATATCCGGCCTTGACGGACGCATGACGGAATCATCATTGGGCCATCCGGAATTTCCCCGATTTCGCGCTCCAGGAATCCAGAAATCCAGATTCGGACGGGCTGAAGCCGCAATCCAGCCTCGATTGTGCATGCTGATCGAACAGTGAGTTCACACAGCGCTTGTTTATCCCGCGCACGCCTCTCCCTACAATAACGCCATATCAGTTTCCAGCCCCATGGCGGTCAATCAAGGTAGCAGAGGTTGTTGTGAATCATTACAAGAAAGTTTTCCTGCCGGCGTTCGCGGCATTTGCCTTCGGCCTTGCCGCTTACATTCCCGTCGCCGGCGCGCAGACAGCGCAGTCAGCGCAAACTGTGGCAGAGTCAGCCGAGGCGCCGCAGGTGCTGATCCAGCGTGTCACTCAGGAAGTGCTTGAAATTGCGCGCAATGACAAGGATGTCAAGGCCGGCGATCGAAAGCGCATTCACCAGCTGGTCGAAACCAAGATCCTGCCGCATGTCGACTTCCAGCGCACCACGTCCATGGCCGTCGGCCGCTACTGGCGCGAGGCGTCGCCGCAGCAACAGCAGCAGCTGATCGGCGAGTTCCGGTCTTTGCTGATGCATACCTATGCCGGCGCACTGTCGCAGATCGGTTCACAGAAGCCGGACTTCAAGCCGCAGCGCAGCCATGCCGACGAGTCTGAAGCCGAAGTGCGCTTCCAGGTGTCGCAGGCGCGGGGCGGCGATCCGATGCAGCTCAGCTACCGCCTGTACAAGTCGGCGGACGGCTGGAAGGTTTATGACGTCAACCTGCTCGGCGCATGGCTGATCGAAACCTACAAGGGCAGTTTTGCCGCCGAGATCGGCAAGAGCGGCATCGACGGCCTGATCCGCTCGCTGGCCGAAAAGAACAGGAAACTTGCAGGTGCGCCCGTGCCCAAGGCTTGAGAGCTGGTATGAAAACTGTCGCGAGCGGTTTGAGCCCGGTACGAGGAGCGCACGCGTACGCGAGGTAGGGCGGGCACCGCGGTGCGGCTTCACGCCGCGCAGCGATTTTTCAAACAGCCTCTGAAGGCGGACGGTATTGAATGCGTAACGTGTCTCTCGTTAGTTCCGGATGAACTAACTTACGCCCCCTGCGGTTCCGCCGCAGGGGGCTTTTTTAAATGAATGGCTGTCCCATCAATTTGTCTCACCGCAGACATGGGCGTTAAATCCGTAGTTGACCGAAGAGGCGCATGCCTATTCGGTCAACTCGTGCTGCGCCGAAAGCGCTTGCCGGCTGGTTCGGCGTCTTATATGGCTCGGTGGTTGCGTTATATAAAACCAAGGATACCGATTTTCGGCCAAAGCCATTGCCATCGAAAGCCGCTTTGTGAAGCGCCGGTTTTGAAGATGTATTTCAGCGAGTGATCACCTACGCCTCCGTCTGGATTGCCCGATCAATAAAATTCTCCGCCACCGATGTATCCGCGTTGGACGTATTGGCCGCAGGCGCCTCCTTCTGTGCACCGGCAACGCGGCGTATAGAACCCATGCTGCGTCGGAATTGAAGGCCGGTCAAAGGAGTTTCCGGTCTGCCATCCATAGAGCCTCCGGATATACTGAAGATACGAGGGATACCGGGCCTTGCACTGCTCGTTTTGGGTGTTTCATTGAGAAGCGATTCATCAAAGCGATTCTCGATGAGTTGCTTTATGTAAGCCGTTGATATGTCATGACCCTCACTTGTCATGTCGTACACGCCATCGTATTTCTTGCTGAAGATCTGGGCAGCGACGGCACCTGTGATTCTTTCGACGAGCCGCGTTCCAGGTACGTCGCGCACCTTGTCCTCCTCGAGCACCATGGAAATAACCAGTTTTTTCAACGCATTCACAGGCTCGACCGGGTTTGCGTTTCTCCTGAGATTATCGATGGCGGTATCCCAAGCCTTCTCCGCCAGCGTTTCCTTGAGCCCATCAGGAATCGGAGGCATCTCCAGGTAAGTTATCCTGCTCATCAGCGCTCTTAACGAATCCCGTGAGTTTTCCGGCAACAGGTCGGGAGTCATCGTGGTATTGGACGTCACAATGATATTCAGCTGATTGGGAATGACTGCCTGAAACAGCTCGGGAACTGCCAGCGTTTCCCGGTCCAGCCTCTCCTTCAGGTCCTGAAGGATTTGACACACCGTATCGCTGTTGAATTCATCGCCGAATTCCTCCAAATGGATGATGGCATTCGGCTCACTTGCTATGAGCTTCACAAAGAAGTCTCCCATTCTTTCAAGCAGGGGTTTGTCGCTTCGTATTCCATAGATGCCCTCCCCGTCTTTTTGGCCGAAAATCTGGTCCAGCCGCTTCCCTTTGGCCATGATTTTTATGTAGGGAAGTTCGAGGGCCTTTGCAAGGTTCTTGGCAAGGTGGGTTTTTCCGGTGCCTGGCGAACCTGCAAGGTAGAGCAAGGACGCGCCATTCCCATCCAGTGATTTCTGCCGCACTGTCGCGACATAGTCTGTAAGCCTGGACTGCAGGGTGGGTTCATAACCCGCAACCAGCGCCTTCACATTCTGGTCAATTCGCATTCGTGCCGCCAGGTCGCCGCCGTTTTCCATATGGGACACGTTCTTTGGCGTCTGTGGGATTGCCCGGATCCAGACGTATCGCTCGAGGTCTTCCTTCAACATTTCGATACCCCGCTCCATCGGGGAAAGATTACCTGCGGGCCTCAGCATTTCGTCGAATGTTGCGGCGAATGCTCGATCAAGCTCGTCATTCAGTTTTTGCAATGCCTTCTTGTTCGCTTCGAGGACATGGCTATTCTCAAAAAATTCCTTTTCTTCCTTTCTGAATGCTTCATGAATGTAGCGGAGAATTTTCACCGACATGTCTTTATCGTCTTCCAGATAGGCCTTCTTGCCGGCCGCGATCAGGGCTGGAATAAGGTCCTTCACCAGAGTCGCGGCGGTTGCGCTGATGCCCCCAATCAACGCGCTTCTATCCCCAAAGCTCCAAGAAGGCTGATGGCCTAATCCCGCAGGTGCCGCCTGTCCGCGTGCATTGGATGCTTCCTCTTGCGGCGAGGAGGCGGGATCCAGCATTCGGCTTGCCAGATACACGGCTGTGCTGGTGGCAAGCGTAGTCGCCATCGGAATTCCAGCCTCATGCATGAGGATAGTCAAGATTCTTTTAAGGCGCGGCATGACGTGCTGCTGCGACCGCGCGTACTCCTGGTGAAGAGCCCGCCACCTAGTTGCCGTCGCAACCAGCGAATACGGACGTACCGGCCTTTGGGAAATATCGAGGTGGCCGGAGGATTCCGGTCGAGTGACTTGGGTACTTTCTGAATACGCTTCAGGAGAAATCAAGGACTGCGGCAGCAATGCGTGGGGCGCGCCGGAGACAGATATTGGCATGACTGGGAAATTCCAAAAAAATTGTTAACAAAAGTCGCTGTGCATCCTTATCTTCGTGACGCGAGGCGTCGGTAGATAGCATTGAACCAGACTGATTCAATGAGAGCCTGCTTGAAAAGCTGATGCGCGTCGTGATTCCCGTACTGAGGTACTCGGCCTGCCTCACGCACGTGTGCGCTCCTAGAGGTTCAGGCCGCTCGCTGCCGCTTTCAAACAGCCTCCGGGAGGCATGCGTCATGGGTGACGAATTTTCTTTTCCAGTTCCATTCGATCAGAAAAATTCTGATGGTCCGATTCTTGTTTGGTCCGGATCATTTTCAGTGCTGCCCAGTCTATCGATGGCAAATAGAGTAGCTAGGCGACGTGGCCGGGAAGACTTTCCTGCGGGCGAAGGCGTGTTGACGCGACATGGCAAGCTCGGACCATGGCAAGGTGGGGCCGGCCTCCGCACACGACGCCGTGGCGCAGGCAAGGCGTACGGGATCGACAGTGCAATCAAGCCGAAAGCGCTTGAGTATAAGCGCGTAGGTGGTTGATCGAGATTTTCAGGCCGTGGCAGTCATGAGCGCCCGCGTTCTGCCGTGCCTTTGGCAAGCGAAGCATCCTGGTTCAAGACAGGATGCTTGGGCGCAGAACAGCTTCCGGCGAAAACGATCGGCTCGTCGAAAGGAACATGCTATCCGTGCGACTCGCCGACTGGGTTCTGGCACCCAAGCGCGGTCCTCATCCAGTGCAAAGCCCGCCTTGTTCAGGCGGCAGGCCGGCGCCGGTGAAAGACCATCGGGCTGTACGGCACGGCCGACGGCGGCGGCGAGTTCAGGATGCCCGGCTTCATCGCGCCCACCACGTGCATCTCGCAAGGCTTGCAGTCGAAGCGCAGCGTATAGCGCTCGTTGCCGCTGACCAGCGTCATCGGTTCCGCCTTGACCTGGCCCTGCACGCCTTGCACGCCCTTGGCCTGCTTGGGGCAGAGGTTGAATGAAAAGCGCAGGCAGTGCTTGGTGATCATCAGCGACACTTCGCCCGGCTCTTCATGGGCTTCGTAGGCGGCATCGATCAGCTGCACGCCGTGCTTGTGGTAGAAGGCGCGCGCCTTTTCATTGTAAACATTGGCCAGGTAGGAAAGCTGCGTCTCGGGATAGGCCGGGCGCGGCTCCGCGGGCGCCTTGCGCGGCGGACGCTCCCAGGCGGCGAGACGGGCGGCTTCATGCGAGGCGATGGCATCGCGCCGCAGCGCGTTGATGGCTGCTGCCGGCACGAACCAGGGCTGCGACAGCGACAGCTCAACCTCGGCCGCTTCGAACATGGTGTTGCCGAGCTTGCCGAGGCTGGCTCGCAAGCCGGACTCCGCCTGCGCTGCCTGCTGCGCAGGCTGCAGCGCCATCACGGAATCGGTCGCGCTGACGATGCCGTCCTCGTCCGTAATCGACAGGCGCAAGCCGTCGCGATTCTCATTCTCGGACAGGGTCAGCCGAAGCGATACCTTGCGTTCCGCCGATTTCTTCTGCAAGGCGCCTTCCCACTGGTGATCGCGGTTGCGATGAATGACGATGCCGGCTTTCAGCCCGGGCAGGGCGGCCAGGCTTTCATTGGGATAGATGCGCCAGCGCTGGCCTTCCTCATCCTCGCCCAGTTTCTCCACCTTGTTTGCAAGGATGCCGACGGTGGTGCGCTTGTTCATGTAATTGAGACCGTCGCCGTTGGCCAGCGGCGCATTCGCCAGCAGGTCGAAATACTCGTTCCCGATCCGGCTGACCGTACCCACTTCCACTCCCACATACTTCGGCGAATCGAATGCGCCGATGTCGCCCTGGCGTCCCTGCGCGAAATAGTCGGTGTGGCCGCGGTGGAAGTTCTTGTCGACGTCGGGAGCAAACATCAGGCGCGTGCGACCGCTGGAAGCGCGTGAAAACTCCGGCCGGCGCTCCAGGATCTCGTCGAGCAGCTGGCGGTAGTGGCCGGTGATGTTCTTCACATAGCCCATGTCCTTGTAACGGCCCTCGATCTTGAACGAACGGATGCCGGCGTCGATCAGCGCTTCCAGGTTGCGGCTCTGGTCATTGTCCTTCATCGACAGCAGGTGCTTTTCATAGGCCACCACGCGCCCCTGACCGTCGGTGAGCGTGTAGGGCAGGCGGCAGGCCTGCGAGCAGTCGCCGCGGTTGGCGCTGCGGCCGGTATCGGCGTGCGAGATGTAGCATTGCCCGGAAAACGCCACGCACAGTGCGCCGTGGATGAAGTATTCGAGCGGCGTGTCGACTTCCTCGCGAATCTTTCTGATCTGGTCCAGGGTGAGTTCCCGTGCCAGCACCAGCTGGGAGAAGCCGACCGCGCCTAAGAAGCGCGCCTTGTCGACGGTGCGGATATCGCATTGCGTGCTGGCATGCAGCTGGATGGGCGGCAGGTCCATTTCCACCAGGCCCATGTCCTGCACGATGAGCGCATCGACGCCCGCATCGTAGAGCTGCCAGATCTGCTTGCGCGCCGTTTCCAGTTCGGCATCGTGCATGATGGTATTCATGGTCACGAAGATGCGGGCGCGGTAGTGGTGCGCAAATTCCACCAAGGCGGAAATATCCTCCAGCGAATTGCTGGCGTTGTGGCGCGCGCCGAACGCAGGACCTCCGATATAGACAGCGTCCGCGCCGTGCAGGATGGCTTCGCGGCCGATCTCGGCGGTCTTGGCGGGGGACAACAATTCGAGCTGGTGGGCAAGGAGCGACATGGTGAAATCCGATCAGGCGGCAGCGGCTGCAGGGGAAGGCGGAGATTATAGCCAATGCAGGATGCTTGGGCCGGAATCGACGTTAAAACTGCAGGAGCAGGTGCGACTATGTCAGTCAGAAAGATTGCATGAAATGCAATGGCGTTTCAGTACGGCTGCTTCGCACGGTTGAGCCGCCGTGCCGGAGCAGCCAAGGATGACATTCAGCTAAATACGATTTCGTCGAACAAACCGATCTGCACGATGCAGTCGGCCGCTTCCGTATCGATGTCCGACGGGTCGCCTTCCTCGACGGCGGCGCTGATGATTTCCCGGATGGCTTCCGGCACTTCGGCATCGCCTCCGACGATGCGTTCGATGGCATCGGCCACGCCCTGCAGATCGAGCGTGCCGCCCTGCGCAGGGTCCTTGGAAGCAAGAAATGTGGCCGATGTGTAGAGCGGCGCATCGTCGTCGTCGGCATCCGAATCATGTTCGACATAGTCGGTCAGGTCGAAGTCGCGGACGCCTTCGTTGCCCTGGCGGTCGTCGGCCGCTTCGCCGCTGGCGTCGGCCCAGTAGGAGCTGCCGCCTTCGACCGCCAGTTCGAGGACATGCGAGAGAAATTCGGCGCTCAACTCGTAGGAGGCGCCGTCGATGGTGATCGTCGTTCGTGTTTTCATTGATTGGCTCCGTAAGTATGGCCGCCGGCGGCCGGACCGGTTGCGGAGCCGGCCGGGTCAGCTCTTCGTGGAATTGCCCGCCGCCTTCTGCGCCGGCGTGATCGTCCAGTAGTAGAGCGTCTTGCCGCCGATGCGTTCCTCCCTTTCCGGCGGCCATTCGGCGCCCATGTCGAAATCGTGGGAAACGACACGGGTGCCGACCTTCAGCTGCTTCCAGAGCATGGGCCGGATCTTGCGGTTGACTTCGGGCAGCAGGTACAGCGTCACCACGGTGGCTTTCGACACGTCGGCCTTGAACAGGTCGCCCACCATGAATTCCACCTGGCTTTCGACGCCGGCTGTCTTTGCATTCGCCTTGGCTTCCTCGATGCGCACGGGATTGAGGTCGATGCCGACGCCGGTCGCGCCGCGATCTTTCGCCGCGGTAATGACGATGCGGCCGTCGCCGCAGCCGAGGTCGTACAGCACGTCATTCTTTCCGACCTTCGCCAGGTCCAGCATGCGGTTGACGATGTTTTTCGGCGTCGGCACATATGGCACGTCGAGCTTGGGCGTGGTCTGCGCTTGCGCCTGCGCCCCTGCGATGCCCAGGGCCCAGAACAATGCAAACAGGAACAGTCCGGGCAGGCGGATGCGGATTCTGATACGGGGTTGCGATTCCATGGCATTACTCCTTGCTGGCTTGAGGTGGGAGGCGGCGCTGGGAAGGATTCGGATGCAGCACATGCATCAGGCCCAGGAGCACGAAGCCGGCGAGCAGGACCGCCACGCCGATCCAGGCGGCATTGAGCCCGCCCAGTTCCTGGCTGTACACATAGGACAGGCTGGACCACAGCATGAAGGCGCTGGTGGCGCAGAAACACAATGGCAGCAGCGGATAGAAAGGCACGCGGAAGGGCCGTTCGGCATGCGGGTCGCGGATGCGCAGCACGATCAGGGACAGGCCCGAGAGCAGGAAGAACAGCCAGAAGACCGGCGCGGTGAATTCCACCATGGCCTTGAAGCCGCTGCCGATCATCGCGCCCAGCCCAAGCAGGCACAGCGCCGCAAGGCCCTGCACCAGCATCGCCGTAGCCGGGCTGTCGCGGCGCGCATCCCAGACGGCGAGCCTGCCGAGCACCGGCCAGTCGCAAGCCAGCGCATAGCTGGTGCGCGCGCCGACGATCATGGTGGCATTGATGGAAGTCACCGACGATACCACTACCAGCAGAGCAATGAAGGCCTGTCCGACGGGGCCGAGGGTGGATTGCATCATGTCAGCCGCGACCGCATCCGACCTGGCCATCGCGCCGATGCCAAGCCCCTTCCAGAATGCCCAGTTCACCATCACGTACAGCAGGGTGATGACGATGATGGACAGCGAAAGGGCTTTTACCATGTTGCGGCGCGCATCCTTGATTTCGGCGCTGATATAGGCCGCTTCGTTCCAGCCGCCGTAGGTCAGCAGCACGAACACCATGGCCAGGCCAAAGGAAGTGCCCGAGGGCGGTGCTGCGGGCAAGGCCGGCTCCGGTGCGCCGCCGCGCATGGCAAGCGCGGCGGCGACGATGACCAGCAGGCCGAGGATTTCCAGTACCGTCAGCCAGGTCTGCATGGACGCGCCGGCGCGGATGCCCAGCAGGTTGATGCCGGTCAGCACCACGACGGCCGCCGCAGCATAGAGTACCGGACCCCATTCCTTGCCGGCAAATTCGAGCGGCAGCAGGCGGTGCAGGTAATCGCCGAACACGAAGGCGAGCAGCGCGATGGAGCCGGTGGTGATGACGGAAAGACGGGCCCAGCCGAACAGGAAGGCGACCGAGCGGCCATAGGCGCGGTTGAGGAAATGGTAGTCGCCGCCGGCATGCGAATAGGCAGTCGTCAATTCCGCATAGCAAAGGGCGCCGATCAGCGAGATGACGCCGCCGAAGACCCAGGCGGCAAACATCCATTCGGTGCTGCCGGTCATGCCCGCCACCATCGAGGGCGACTTGAAGATGCCGGCACCGACGACCACGCCGACGATCAGTGCGACCGCTTGGGGAAGGCCGAGCGTCGGTCGCGGGAGAGCGGCGGCGGAGGCGGTCGAAACAGATGCGCGCGCACTGTCTGGCATGTCGTACCCCGGTTCGGCAGGCTGACACGGGGAAGACTGGCCATGGACCGCGCTCATCTCCTGCCGCAGCTGCGCCTGACTTGAATGGAAAGGAGCCGATACCCGTACCGCCGGTGAGCGCAGCACAAGATTTGTACCAGCCGCTGGTTAATCTCGTTGCGAGACAAAGCCGGGGAAAAGGTTCGCTGCCCGGATGCAGGACATGACATGGATCACAAGTTGGTGAAGCGGGGAAATTTTCAGAGGAAGAACGTTGCCCGCCAGGGCCGTTCAGTTTCGCGGGCCAAGCCGGGCTGCACTTTTCCGGCTGGAACAGCAATGTCATTCCGGTAAGCGCCTGCGCAGCGCCAGCCGCCTCAGGTAAAGCTCGCCTATACTTGCTCCGGTCGCAACTTTACGGCTCCGCACGCACATTGAATGCCGCTGCGTCGATGGAGCTCATAGCAAGATGATTCAACTCAGCCAGATCAGATGCTTCGTCATGGTGGCGCAGGAGCTGAACTTCGGCCGTGCCGCCGAACGCCTGAACATGACCCAGCCGCCGCTCAGCCGGCAGATACAGCAGCTGGAAAAGACGCTCGGCCTGCGCCTGCTCGACCGCGACCGGCGCGGGGTGCTGCTGACCGAGGCCGGCAGTGCCTTTCTTCCGGAAGCGATTCACCTGCTCAAGTCCGGCGAGGCGGCGGTCGATGCGGCGCAGCGAGCCTTTCGCGGCGACGCCGGCCGTGTTGCCATCGGCCACAGCGTCAGCTATGCATTCGTGCCGGATCTGGTCACGGCAGCCTCGGTGCGCCTGCCGAACGTCCGGATCGAGCTGGAGGAATTGCTGGTCGACGAGCAGCTGGACCGGCTGCGCGGCGGCAGCCTCGATCTGGCGCTGATTCCGATGGCGCCCGATCTGCCCGACCTCTCATCCATGCCGGTGCTGCGGGAACCCTTTCTCGCGGCATTGCCGTCAGCACACCGGCTGGCGAAGGATACCCGGCGCTGCGATGTCCGCCTGCAGGACTTCGAAGGCGAGCCGTTCATCATGTACCCGCCGGGCGCCGAAGGTCACCATCACCAGCTGCTGAGCGCGATGTTCGCCGCTCACGGCGTGGCGCCGCGCCATGTGCAGTTCATCCGTCATCTGCATTCCATCCTCGCTCTGGTCAACCTCGGCGCGGGACTTGCGCTCGTGCCGGCCTCCGCCGCCCGAATGGCTTATCCCGAGGTGGTTTTCAGGCCGCTGGCGCCGGAACCTTCTGAAGCCTGTCCGATAGCGGAACTTCACCTGGTCTGGCGCAGCGCCGATGAAAAGGACAATCCGGTGGTCAACGAAATGCGCAGGTTCATCCTGTCGCAGGCGAAGACATAGGCAGATCAAGAATCAGTTCGCGCAGCCGTTCAATGTGGTGTGCGGCTGACCTGCCGCCCGAAGGCCAGGCGAGGTAAAGCTCCGACACGATGGGTACCGGAAGATCGATCGGCCGGAATGCCACGCCTGCAAAACGGGCGGCGGAGACTTCCTGCGGCAGCAGCGCAAGACCGAGTCCGCTGCCGACCAGCGACAGGATGGTGTGGGTCTTCTGCACATGCTGCATGTAGCGCGGCGCGATGCCGGCGGTATGGAAGGCAGCGGTGGTCAGTTCGTAGAAATAGCCGCCTTGGCCGGGGCTGTACATGATGAAGGGCTGCTCATGCAGGTCGCCGATGACGAGGCGGGTTTTCGAGGCGAGGGGATGCGCCGCGGGAATGGCTGCCACTACCGGCTCCCGAATCACGCGGTGCGCATGCAGCCCCGCGAACTGCGCCGGTGCGCGCACGACGGCAAGGTCAAGCCTTCCCGCATGCAGCGCGGCGAGCGCTTCGGGCGTCGACATTTCATGCAGGATCATTTCGACGCCCGGCAGCTCGCGCGACACCGTCGCCATCACGCGCGGCAGAAAGTCGAAACCCGCCGAAGGCACGTAGCCGATCATGGCGATCGCTCCGGCAGTACCGGTTGCACTGCGGCGGGCAAGCGATTCCGTGGCGTCGGCCAGGTCGAGCAGATGCACCGCCTTGGGCAGGAAGGCGCGGCCGGCGGCGGTGAGTGCCACCGCATTCTGCCTGCGCTCGAACAGGATGACGCCGAGTTCCCATTCCAGCTGCTGTATTGCGCGGCTGAGCGGCGGCTGCGTCATGTTCAGGCGCTCGGCGGCGCGGCCGAAGTGCAGCTCCCTGGCCAATTCGACGAAGCATTGGACTTGATTGAGCTGCAGCATGAATGATGAATGGTTCGGGCCTGTTAGTACATCGTTGGTACTTGACTATTGGGATGCGCTCCCATTCATCCGACGGAAGAGACGAATGGGAAAAGGTCCGTGGGCCTCGCATGCGTAAGGCCCACATCTTATCTCAGCGGGGCGTTTCCCACTGCTTCAGCAGCTCGCCGAGGCGATCGAGATCCTGCGGCGAGAGCGGCCAGGTGGCCGGCGGACGCGCCGCGCCGCAATCCTGACCCATCAGCTGCAGCGCCGCCTTCACCACGCTCACGTTGGAGCCGTTGCGCTCCTGCGCGCGCAGCGCTTCGAAATCGGCCATGCTGCGGATCAGCGTGCGCGCGGCAGTGTAATCGCCGCGCTCGAGCGCGCCATGGATCTGCATCGAGAGTTCGGGGAAGACATTGATCAGCCCCGAGGTGAAGCCGCGCGCACCGACCGCATACAGCGGCGGCGCCCAGGTTTCGGCCAGACCGCCCACCCAGGCGATGTCGCGGTCGGCGACGCGATCCATGACTTCCGCCAGCTGCAGCGGCGTAGGCGATGCCCACTTGACGCCGACAACTTCCGGAATCCGGCACAGCTGTTCGATCACGGCATTGCCGACGGTGGCGTCGCGCAGATACAGCACCAGCGGCAGGCCTTCCGCCGCGTCGGCGATGCGCCTGAGGTAGGCCGCGATGCCGCTGGGCGCGACGAAGGGGTCCGGCAGCTGGTGCACCATCAGCGCGGCGGCTCCCGCCTTGCGGGAGGCCTTGGCGAGCGCGCAGGCTTCGTGGACGCTGCGTCCGACGCCGCCCACCAGCGGAATGCGGCCGTCGATGTGCTCGGCCGCGGCATGGATCATGTGTTCGGCTTCGGCGGCAGTGAGGCCGTAGAACTCGCTGGTATTGCCGTTTGCCACCAGGATATGGACACCGGCATTGACGGCGCGGTCGACGACGGGTTTGAGGCGCTGCGGCGCGATCTGATCCTGCGCGTCGAAGGGCGTGACCAGGATGCCGGAAATGCCGTTGAGGGATTGCCTCAGGGAAGTGTAAGTGCTTGTCGGGTTCATGTTTATCAAAATTAAGGGTTCACGTCCGGGTCGCGTCATTCGGGCTGGATGCCGGCTTTCTTGATGATGCTGCCCCAGCGGGAAAATTCCGCCGTCTGGAAGGAAGCCAGGCCTTCCGGTGTGGAGGTATAGATTTCCATGCCGGTCTGGTTCATGAACTTGCGCACCGATTCGGTCTGTGTCGCCTTGGTCAGCAATTCATTGAGACGCTTGACGGTGGCGGGCGAGGTGCCTGCCGGCGCGTATAGCGCATTCCAGTAGCTCATCTCGTAGCCGGGCAGGCCGCTCTCGCTGAGCGTCGGCAATTCGGGAGCGAGCGCCGAGCGCTTCGGGCTGGTCACGCCCAGCGCCTTGAGCTTGCCGGATTTCACGTGCGACATGGTGGCGGCGAGGTCGACGATCATCATGTCGATCTGACCGCCGATGAGATCGGTCACCGCCGGCGGGTTGGCCTTGTAGGGAACATAGAGCAGTTCCGCTCCGGTCATCTGCTGCACCAGTTCGACCGCGACGCGGGAGGATGAGGTGCCGGCGCCGAAGCTGAGCTTGCCGGGTTCCTTCTTGGCCAGGTTGATGACGTCGCCGATGCTTTTTGCCGGCAGATCGGGCTTGGTGACCATCACCAGATAGCCCTTGGCGATCGCGCCGACCGGGGCGAAATCCTTCACCGGATCGTAGGGCAGCTTCTTGTACAGGTGAGGATTGGCGGCCTGCGTCGTATTGGTGGTCATGAAGACGGTATAGCCGTCCGGCGCTGCGCGCGCCACCATCTGGGCGGCGATGGCGCCGTTGGCGCCCGGTTTGTTCTCGATGATCACCGGGGTTTTCGTTTCGGTAGTGATTTCCTGCGCGATGGCGCGAGCCAGACCATCGGTGGCGCTGCCTGCGGTGCCGCCGACGACGATGGTGATGGTTTTGGACGGAAAGGCCTGGGCGGAGGCAAGCATGGGAACGACGCTACCCAGCATCGCACACAGCAGCAACTTCAGTTTCATTGGGTCTCCTCGATTGAATCCATGGCAATTCATGGTTGGCGAGCGCAAGTGTCGCTGCCGGACAGGCTGCCTGTCCAATTCAATGAGGGCATCGGGTCATGCGCGTTTTGAATCAGGATTTGAATCAGGTGCGCGGATGCAACAACGGGCCATGTCGCCATGGCCCGGATTCGCGCCGGTTCGGACGGAGTCAGAAACCGGCATTGGCTTTAATGCGCATGCATGCCGGGACCGCAGTCATCATGATTCTTGGCGCACATGATGCGATAGGCCATCAGCGACTTCTTGCGCGCCGCAATGGCGGCCGGCGTCTTGAATGGTTCCAGGATCTGGCTCACCGAATAATTGAAGCCATTCTTCATCACATACTCGACATTGGCTGCGGTCTTGAGGTCTGCCAGCGGGTTGCCCCTGACCATCACGAGGTCGGCCAGCTTGCCGGCCTCGATGGTGCCGAGGTCCTTGTCGACCATGCTCATCTTCGCCGCGTTGATCGTCACCGTCTGCAGCGCCTGGTGATTGTTCAGCACCAGGCCGGCGCCGCGCAGGTTCATGTGCAGCGCAATGCCCGGCGCCACCAGCGGCGAGTCGGTGCCGTAGGCAAGCAGGCCGCCGGCGGACAGGATCTTCGAGGATTGCTCTGCATCCTTCCTGACCGTTGCTACCTGCGCTGCCGTCGGCCGCGGCGTGGTCTGCAAGCCGCTGATGAAGTTGGGCGGCACCAGCAGACTGAAGCGTTCGCCGGTGATCAGCGTCGGGTCCTCGCCCACCAGTGCCATCGCCGAGAACAGCGTGTCGACCAGCCGGAAGTCGGTCTTCGCATGCATGTCGACCGCATCCTGGTAGGTGAAGCCGCCGACCGACTTCGACCAGCCATAGCCCATGCGCTGGGTCGCCGACAGGTGGGTCGTGCCTCCCAGCCCGGCCGCCGCGCCCGGCGCCAGCATGTGGGTACCGGTCGGTACGCCGAGGTCGAGGCCGGCCTGGGCGATGCGCGTCATGATGGGAATCGGAGCGCGCACATAGGACTTCATGTAATCGGTATCCATGGCTTTCGCCTTGGCGATTTCCAGGTCGGCGATCTGCGGCGTGCGCAGTGTGCGGGCGAAGTTGTAGAACAGGCGGTTGCCCTCCCACAGCGGCGGCGAGATGAACAGCCGCGGGCCGTTCAGGTTGCCGGCTTCCAGCGCCTCGCGCATTTCCACGCTCTGATGCAGCGGACCGGCTACCGACTGGGTGGAGGTGATGCCATAAGCCAGCATCAGTGCCGCGATCTGCCCGTACTGGCCACCCTGGTACAGCGTCAGCGGGTGGATATGCGCATCCCACAGGCCGGGCATGACGGTCAGCGCCGAGGCATCGATGAAGCGTTCCGCCGAGGCCTGCGCCGAATCCTGGTGAGGTCGGATTTCGGTGATGCGGCTGCCGGTGATGACGATATCGACGTTCTGCCGCAGCTGCGGACTCACGCCGTCCCAGACCGCGCCGGCATGGACGATGGTGGTTCCCGTCGGCACCGCTTGCCGCCATTGCAGGTTGACCGGCACTTCGGTCGCCGAACCGCCGCCGGCGGGAATGGTCTTGAGCTTGCCGGCCGACTTGTAGAGGATGGTGGACGAGTCGCCGCTCCAGGAAGGCAAATCGGCTACTTCATCGGTGAGCTTGCGCGCCGCACCGGCAGGCGAGCCGTCGGCATTGACCGGCATCACGTGCAGCACCGAGTCCATGATGAAGGCTACGGTCTTGCCATCCGGCGACAGGGCGGCGGCGCCTTCGTCGCGCTCCGAGATCTGCTGCGGCGGAGGAGCGACCGGGAAGAACCTGGCTTCCTTGCTGGCGACGTCGATGACGCGCAGCTTGTTGTAGCCCTCGCGGAAGCGGTTGTTGATGCGCTCATTGTCGACCAGCATGATGCGCGAGCCGTCGGGCATCCAGTAAGGCGTGCTGACTTGGGTACTGATGGACGGCGTGACGACCTGTGCCGAACGTGCCGCGATATTCCATATTTCCAGCTGTCCCGATCCCGTAGTGTAGGCAATGCGGTCGCCGGTGGGCGACATCTTCGGCGTGACCATGGACTTGGCGGCGATCGATGCCAGCCGCGTGCGTCGGCCGGAAGCGACTTCGACCTGATCGACCGCCAAGGCGCCGGCATTGCCTTTTTCGGAAGAGAAATACACGGCGCTGCCGTCGGCGGTCCATTGCGGGCTGCCGTCGCGGTCCTTGTCATTGGTCAGACGCACCGGGGCTTCGCCGATGGTCATCACCCAGACATCGTTGAGTGCGACGAAGGCGATGCGCTTGCCGTCGGGTGAGAGCGCAGGGGCGCTGATGCCCATGACCTGACGCTGGGTGACGTCGTTGAAATGGCGGTCCTTGGTCTTGGTGAAGACGGGCCGCTTGACGGTGATCGATGCGGTGAAAGGCACGTCGCGCACGCTTCCGCCCGCGCTGTCGCGGATGCGGATCTTGCCGTCGGCGGTATAGAGAAAGCGTCCGTCGGGCAGCCAGCGGACCGGGAAGGGGAACAGGTCCTCGCCGCTGGTCACCTCCTTGCCGCCCAGGTTCAGCGCCCGCGCCTCGGTCTGGAATGCCAGCCCCTGGCCATTCGGCGTCCATGCCGGGAAGCTGCCCGGTCCGGCCAGGGCCGGCGTATCCGCGCCGGAAAATGCGGCGCGGAACACGCGGTTGGTATCGACATAGGCGATCTGTGTGCCGTCGGGAGAGACCACAGGATTGCTTTCCGCGCCCGGGCCTTTCGTGATCTGCACTGGAGCGCCGCCGCTCAGAGCCACGCGCCAGATCTTGTACTGGCCGTCGCCGCTGCGGTCGGAGGCAAATACCAGGGAGCTGCCATCAGGCGTCCATGCCGGTTCGCGGTCATCGAAGAAGCCAGTGGTAATTTCCTTCAGATTCGCGCCGTTGGGTTCGATCGTATAGAGATGGTAATTTCCCTCGGGCGTGTAGTTCTGGAACGCGATGAGCTTTCCGTCCGGCGACCACACCGGTGCGGTAGGTTCGATTTCCCATCCGGTGATACGCGTCGCCGTGCCGCCGGCAGCGGGAATGACCCACAGCGCGCCTTGCGCGGTGAAGGCGATGCGATTGCCATCCGGAGACGGCGAGGCCGCCATGTTGGTGCCTTGCTGGAAATCGACCGTGACTTCGCGGGTCGGGCCGGTCAGGGTATTCAACTGTGAAATCGCCGGTGCCTGCTGGTTTGTGTCCGTGCCTGATGCGGCGGCGGGCTGATCGCCGTCGCTGCTGCCGCAGGCGCTGAGCAGGCCTGCCATTGCCATCGCAATTAACGATGCGGAGCGTTTGATGCGTAGCGAGGAAGGTGAAAAGAGAGGGTGCGGATGGTGCGTGGACGGAAGAGGGACAGCTGTCAAACGACGTTCCTGTGCTTTCATGTATGTCTCCAAGCGAATCCTGATAGATTATTTTTGTTCGCTTCTCCTCCGATCCAGTATTGACGCAATGGAAAGCTTGTAAATCCCCAAATAGTGAGAGCTTATTAAATCTCAATGGACTAACGCCGGCGTGTCGGCCCTGCAGTGCAGCAGATGAAAAGGTGAGAGTACTGGACAAACGGTCAGACCGCCTGAACATTTGCACAATCAGGATGCAAAAGCGGCATTTCGAACGTCTTTCGCATCAAGTGCATTGCACAAGACGCCGTGACGCTGAGAAACGATGCCACGCATGCCGATGATCGCGCCCATGCATTGCATCGGACGGGCATCATCGCGAATGGATTCGGCGATGATGCCTTTGAGAGGGAAGGGGAAAAGGATATTGAGGCTGCGACTCCGCGAATCAGCGTGCCTTGCCTTTCGGGGCCTGCGCAACCTTCTGCGTGCCTGCCGCGGCTGAAGCGAGCATGACCAGGTCGGCGTCATGCATCAGTGCGATCCGCTGCTGGGCGGCGTAGCGGCCGGCATTTTCGGTCAGCTCCCCCAGCGACATGAACACCATCCCGGCGGCTTCCTTCTCCGCGGCAGCTGCGAGTTCCTGCAGCGGTTCCACGCCGGTGCGCGCCGCTTTCCAGCGTTTGCAGCCCAGCAGCTGCTTGCCCTGCGGGCCGACGATCTCGAAGTCGGCGCCGTTGCCGGCATAGCGTGTAATGGTACATCCCTTGTTCCGGTAGGCTTGCTCGATGGCAGCGGAGAGTTCGTTCCAGCTCATCGCGGCAAGTGCCTGCCTGGCCTGCGCAATGCGGCTCGCGCTGGGTGCCCGCAGCTGCTTCCAGGCGGCGATGAAGCCGATCACCAGGAAGGGAAATCCGGCCGACGGACCGAGAGCGGCGTACTGGCGCGGCAGCATGGCGCTGGCCAGCAGTCCGAGCACGACGGCAATCACGAAGCTGATCCACCAGGGGGAACGCAGCAGGATTGCGAAGAGCGACCTTTCCGCCATTTTCAGTTTCATGAGCAGGCTCCATCGAAGCAGGGGCGCAAGAACAGCGGGAAAAGTGCAGGGACGGCGTGCAGATCGGAAGGCATTGTGATGAAAATCGGGTTGCGTCGACGGTGATTGTACAGAAGAAGGGCAGCATTGCCGCGAGGAGTTTGCGCGTGAGGAATTCCCCGCGAAGCAGATAAAGCTTATTGCCATTCTTGCACAAGTCACGGACACCGCCGCTTCGTTCTCGCCTTCAATCGCAGCAGCCCGACACTGGCCGCGCCGACGCAGCAGTGGTGTTTTGCCATACGCGGCATCCTCGAGCGGATTCAGGTAGGCTTTCCCGTCACATCAGGAAGTCGGGATTGATAGATGAGGAAAGTCGTGATGTTGAGGAAGCGGCGCGGGGTTCACGCCAGGGATATGTCGAGCCCTCCGGCGCCGCGAGTATTCGTGGTGCTTGCATTGGTGCTGGCGATGACGGCATGGACAGCGCACGCCGCGGGCGACGCCGAGGCCGGCCGGCGCGGTTTCGCCAAGTGCGCATCCTGCCACCAGGTGGGGCCGTCGGCACGCGCCGGCTTCGGTCCTCAGCTCAACGGCATCATAGGCCGGCAGGCGGGAACGTCCGCAGATTACAAGTACTCTGCCGCGATGAAGAATTCAGGGATCGTCTGGACGGAAGAACGGCTCGCCGCATTCCTGAAATCCCCGGACGACGTGGTGCCGGGCAACAAGATGCGCTTCTTCGGCATCCGCAGTGAACAGCAGGTTGCCGACCTGCTCGCCTATCTGCGGAAATACCAATAACGAACGCAGACAGGAAGCGCTCCTGCCTCAAGCATAGGTAAAATGTTTGGCGCTTGCAGCGAGCAGACATTTTCCATATATAAAAAACACGGGGACTCTTCATGGAACTCAGGCATCTGCGCTACTTCCTTGTCGTGGCGGAAGAAGGGCACTTCACGCGCGCCGCACAGCGGCTGGGCATGCAGCAGCCACCCTTGAGCCAGCAGATCCGCGCACTGGAACAGGACCTGGGGTTCGAACTCTTCAGGCGGCATCCCAAAGGTGCGGAGCTGACCGTCGGCGGGGCCGCGTTCCTGCAGGAAGCCAAGGCGATTCTCGACAGCGTGGAGCAGGGCGCCGCGCGCGCGGCAAGGGCGGCCAGCGGTGCCGAAGGCAGGCTGACCATCGGCTTCACGAGTTCGGCTGCGGCGCATGGACTGATTCCGCAGATCGTGCGCGGCTATCGCGCCGCCAAGCCCGGCGTCGCCATTGAATACAAGGAAGGCAATGCGGCTGAGCTTACCGAAGCGCTGGTTGCGGGAACGGTCGATGTCGCTTTCCTGCGCCTGCCGGTGAGCCGTCCTGACGGACTTGCATTCAGTCAATTGCTGGAGGAGGAAATGCTGCTCGTGCTGCCGCTGGGCCATCCTCTTCTGAGAAAACATGCGGGACGCGGCATGCCGATCGTTCCGCTCAAGTCGCTCAAGGACGAACAGTTCATTCTGGTGCGCAGGCACGGCGCGCCCGGCATGTACTCCAATCTGATCGAGGCCTGCGTCAGGGCCGGGTTCACGCCCAACATCGCGGTCGAGGTGGAGAGGATGATCACCAATATCAGCCTGGTGGCCGCGGGCGCGGGCGTGTCGGCAGTGCCGGCCTCGATGCAGGGCTTTCATGCCGATGCGGTCGTGTATTGCCGCTTCCAGGATGCGCGGCGCGAACTCAGCGCGCCGCTCACGCTGGCCTATCGAAGCGGCAGCGATGCGCCGACCGTCAGGCAGTTCGTGGAAGAAGCCGAACGCATCAATGGCTCCATGGCGGCGAAAAGAAGCCGACGGTGATTTCGCGGTTCGCACTGCTCGCGAAATTCGTGCATGGCGTGCATGGTGTGCATGGCGCCCAACTGCAGCCTAGCGGAGCCGCTGCCTGTCAAGCGCGTCTTTTTCCAGTCTGCCGTCCCATGCCGCGATCGCCATGCAGGCCACGCCGTTTCCGATCACGTTGGCAAGCGGCCTGCACTTGAGCAGCCTTTCTATGCCGACGATCAGCAGCAGGCTGCTGTCCGGCAGGGCGGGTACGGCAGCGATGGTCGCCGCCAGCGCCATGAAGGCAGAGCCGGCCACGCCGCTTGCTCCCTTGGACGTCACCATCGCCACCGCCAGGATCGTCAGGTATTCGCCGGGGCCGAGTTCGATTCCGAACGCCTGGGCAAGGAACACCACCGCCATCGCCAGGTAAATATTGCTGCCGTTCAGGTTGAACGAGTAACCCGACGGGATCGCCACGCCGGCGACGATGCGGGGACAGCCCGCCATTTCCAGTTTTTTCAGCAGGCCGGGCATGGCGGTCACGGACGAAGAGGTGCCGAAGACCAGAAGCAGCTCCTCCTTGAGATAGCGGATGAAGGCGCCGATGCGGATGCCGGCCCTGCGCGCAAGCAAGCCCAGCGGCACCAAGACGAACAGCCCCGTGGTCGCATACAGCAAGACCAGCAGGCGGATCAGCGGCGTGACCGAATGCACGCCGTATCTGCCGACGGAAAAGGCAATCGCGCCGAAGGCTGCCAGAGGCGCAAGATACATCAGCCATTGCACCAGCTTCAGCAACTGTGCTCCTATCCGGTCGCAGCGGGCGGAAAATCCTGCGGCGCGGCGTCCGAGCAGGGCTGTCGCCACGCCGCAGATGCAGGCAAACAGAAGCGCCTGCAGGATGCTGCTTTTCCCGAATGCCTGGAAGACGGTCTGCGGCAGATCCGGCATTGCAATCGCAGCGGCACCGCGTATGCCTGAAGCGCCGTGCAAGGCTTCCGCGCTCAGCGGAAAGCCGGCTCCGGGCTGCGCGAAATGCGCGGCCAGCAAGCCGGCCAGCAGCGCGAGCGTCGACATCAGTTCGAAGCAGAAAAAGATCCGCACTCCCAATCTGCCCACCTGCCTGACCTGCACGAGCGCTCCTATGCCCGTCATCACGGTGAAGAAAACGATAGGCACGATGAGCAGGCGTATGGCGGCAAGAAACCAGTCGCCGAGCGGCTTCATCTGCATGGCCAGGGATGGCTTGAAATAGCCGAGAAGGATGCCGCCGGCGATGGCGAATGCCATTTGTGCAAACGGGCTCGGCACTGAGAGTCTCTTCATGATTGTCGTAGGCCTGCGCATGGAGCCAAGCGGTTGCAGGCGTGAGTGGTGCGACGATTCTACAGCAGTTCATGCCGGCGGCAGAGGGGAGTTGCATGGTTTACGCCGCGCTTGCCATTCCGTCATTGCTTCGCTCCGCGAC
This sequence comes from Noviherbaspirillum malthae, assembly GCF_015352985.1. Taxonomy (GTDB): domain Bacteria; phylum Pseudomonadota; class Gammaproteobacteria; order Burkholderiales; family Burkholderiaceae_D; genus Noviherbaspirillum; species Noviherbaspirillum malthae. Next base: position 140,288 of record NZ_JACYXF010000006.1, read on the forward strand.
GTTGCAATGCATATATAAAAAGTATCGGAATATGGTTATTGAGATATTTGACACGCAGTGAATTCATTTCTACTATCCCGCTCATAAAGAACAGGCCCGCCGATTCCATTGATTCCGTTGAATCCATGGGTTTCACGGACCAAGAACATAGTGAATTCACAAGGAGACAGCATGTCCTATTCGCGCCTGTCGGCAGCCGCCGCATTCGCCGGTGTCCTGACCGCGTGCAGCCAGATTCCAGTGGCCACTCAAACGCCTGCAAAGGCTGCCGCCGCATCCGTGCCGGCAAATCCCGTCGTTGCAAGCAATCCTGCGTCCGCATCCTGCCCTGCCGGCCTCGACACGGCCGCCCGCTGCTATACCGGCGTCGATCAGCAGGGAGCGCATTACTGGATTGCCATTCCTCACGAGTGGAATCGCACGCTCGTCATGCATGCGCACGGCGGTCCGCGCCTGGCGCCGATCTCGCGCGACATCAGCGTGGAAGACCTGGAACGCTTTGCCGTGACCGTGAAGCAGGGCTACGCCTGGGCGGGTTCAAGCTACCGGCGCCCCGGCTACGGGGTACGCATGGCAGCAGACGACACCGAGAACCTGCGCCGGATTTTCGTGGAACGCTTCGGCAAGCCGGCGTACACAATCCTGCACGGCCAGTCCTGGGGCGGCAACATCGCCGCCAAGGGCATCGAACTGCATGCGCGCAATGCGGACGGCAGCCGCAACTATGACGGCGTCATCTATACCAACGGCATGCTTGCCGGCGGCTCGCGCAACTATCTGCATCGCGCCGACCTGCGCGCCGTCTACCAGTACTATTGCAAGAATCATCCGCGTCCCGACGAACCGCAATATCCGCTGTGGATGGGCCTGCCCGCCGATTCCAAAATGACGAACAAGGAACTCGCAGAGCGCGTCAGGGAGTGCACCGGCGTCGGCCTCAAGCCGGAACAGCGCAGCGCCGAGCAGAAGCGCAACCTGGCCAACATACTGGGAGTGATACGCATTCCCGAGCGAAGCCTTGTTTCGCATCTGGGCTGGGCCACGTTCCTGTTCCGCGACATGACGCAGCGCGTACTCGGCGGCCGCAATCCCTTTACCAACCGCGACGTCGTCTATCGAGGCTCCGACAACGATGAAGCGCTCAACCGCGGCGTGCAGCGCTTCGATGCCGATCCTGTGGCCGTCAGGCAGCTTGCGGATGACTCCGACATGAGCGGCGACCTGACGGTGCCGGCCATCAGCCTGCATGCCATTCATGATCCGACGGCGATGGTCGAGTACGAAGCCGATTATCGAAGCCTGGTCGCCGCCAGGGGCAACGACGCCAGGCTGGTGCAGGTCTTCACCAACGAGAACGAGCACAGCAAGCTGTCCGACGCCGAATATGCGGCGGTGTTCGATGCCATGCGGCTGTGGACCACGGAAGGAAGCAAGCCGACTGCTGAGCAGATTGCCGCCGCCTGCGAAAAATGGTCGGCCCGGTTTTCCGGCGGCTGCCATTTCGATACCCGCTTCCAGCCGCCCGCCCTGAATACCCGCGTCGCGCCCAGGGCAGCCAAGGCTGCCGGCCAGGCTCACTGATTTCATCACCGCAAGACCACACAACAACTCAGGAGAACTATGAAGCACCAGCTTACCGCGATCGCGCTTGGCGCGATGTCCACGCTCGCCCATGCACAGTCGAATGTGACCGTCTACGGGTCCATCGATGCCGGCCTGCGCAACGTCACCAACGTCAATGCCGCCGGCGACGACAGGCTGACCATGGGTTCGAACGGCACCTTCCGTTCAAACCGCATCGGCTTTCGCGGCAGCGAGGACCTCGGCGGCAATCTGAAGGCGGTCTTTCTCCTGGAAGCCGGCTTCAACACCGGGACCGGCGCGCTCAACAACACGAACAGCCAGCTGTTCCAGCGCGAAGCGCGCGTGGGGCTGGCCGGAAGTTGGGGGCAGGTCGATCTGGGCAGGCAGTACACGGTCGCCTACAAGACGATTCTTGCCTTCGACCCGTTCGTCTATCGCTACCCGAGCGTCACTTACGCGCTGTCGTCCACTGCCGGCACCCGCAACAGCAACGATATCCAGTACACCGGCAACTTCGGCGACGTAACCTTGCGCGCCGAGTATGCGCTGGGCGAAGTCGCCGGCAGCACGTCGCAGGGCGCAGCGCAGGCCGTCGGCGCAACCTATGCCAGCGGACCGGTCAAGCTGGGCGCGTCCTATACGCGGGCGGAGCGCAACGTCGGCACGGCCGCAGCGGCGAATTACCGCGACTATGACCATTTCGCCGTCGGCGGCGCCTATACCTTCGGCAAGGCAACCGCATCGGTCGGCTATGTGGATGAGACGCAGGAGGGCGCGGCACGCGACAGCACTGCGAAATGGATGTGGGCCGGGCTGGCCTACAAGCTGACACCGCAGCTCGGACTGACCGGCGCGTGGTACCGCAACAAGGTGTTCAATACCGCCGCATCGGCCTCCGTCGCCGCAGGCGATGCGAAGCGCGACCTGTACATGGTCGGCCTGACTTACGAACTGTCGCGGCGCACCACGCTGTATTCCGAAATCGATATCCAGAAGCTCAACGGCGGCTATGCGACGGGAGGTACCACCCGCCTGAACCAGACGCGCCAGACGGGCATCTCCGCCGGCATCATGCACGTGTTCTGACCGACAGCAGACAGCAGCAAGTCCGCCCTCCGTATCCGGACAAGCTCTTTGCTGCCTTCCCTGCTTTTTTCATTGAAGTGAACTAACCGCGAGCGGTTAGCGGCCAAAGCTGGCGAGCTGCAGTCTTGCGCCTGCAGCTCGCTGGTCTGCAGAAGCGCCGGGGTCAGTTCAGGGGGCGGGTGGGTCCGCTCCAACGCTCGGGACAGAGCGGAGCGCACGGGCGAAGGACCGTGCGGCGTCAAGCGAAAGGCGATGGCGGCCTTGTCAAGGCATGTTCAATCGCATCGCCGCCATCCAGTGCGCGAATACCCCGCCCACCCTCCACCGCGAAACTCTGGCATCATGGTGCCGTTACCCCGGCTCCTCCTTCTCATTCGATGCAATCCCGATTCTTGCGCTGGCTGCCTTTTCTGGCTTGGCCACGTCCGAGCGCCGGTTCACTGGCGCGCGATGCATGGGCAGGCCTCAGCGTAGGCCTCATCCTGATTCCCCAGGCGATTGCCTATGCGACGCTGGCCGGCATGCCTCCCGAGACGGGGCTGTATGCGGCGCTGCTTCCTGCCATCGTCGGCGCGCTCTGGGGATCGAGCCAGCTGCTTGCAGTCGGTCCCGTCGCGTTGACCAGCCTGCTGGTTTTCGGCTCCCTGTCACCGATGGCTGCGCACGGAAGCGGGCAATGGGTGGCGCTTGGAGTATGGCTCGCAGTCTATGCCGGCGTCTTCCAGTTTCTGCTCGGCGCCTTCCGCCTCGGCAGGGTAGCCGACCTCGTATCCCAGCCGGTCATTCACGGTTTCATCAATGCAGCCGCGCTGATCATCATCGTGTCGCAATTGCCCGACCTGTTCGGCGTGCGCGGCGTGCCGGTGTCTCGGTGGCTGGAGCTGGCTGCGGGAAACACCGTGCCGCTGCCGCCGGGCGCCGCGATCGCTTCGGCCTTCGGCATCGCCGCTGTCGTGCTTCTGGTGCTGTTCAAGCGCCTGCTGCCGCGCTTTCCAGGCATTCTTGCAGTCAGCGTGCTGGCCATTGCAGCCAGCTGGCAACTGGGCTACGAGGCGCTCGGCGGCGCCGTGATCGGCCATCTGCCATCGGGTTTGCCGGCACTTTCATTGCCGCCGTCGATTACCTTCGAGCAGCACCAGGCACTGTGGCCGGCTGCGTTCATCCTCGCATTGGTCAGCTTTACCGAAGCCATGTCGAGCTGCCGCACCCTCGCGCGCAAGCAGCAGAAGCCCTGGGACGAGAACCAGGAACTCATCGGTCAGGGTTTGGCAAAAATTGCCAGCGGAATCAGCGGATCGTTCCCGGTCAGCGGATCGTTCTCGCGTTCGGCGCTGAACCTGTATGCCGGCGCCACCAGCGCCTGGTCTACGCTGTTTTCCACCGCCTGCGTATTGCTTGCGCTGCTGTTCCTGCTCGATGTCGTCTACTATCTTCCGCGTTCCGCGCTGGCGGCGATGATCATCGTGCCGACCTTTTCACTGCTCGATCTTGGCGTATTCAAGCGCCTGATGGTGATGTCGCGCGATGACGCGATGGTGGCAGCGGTCACCTTTGCGGTTACCCTCTTCTCCATGCCGTATCTCCACTGGGGCGTGTTCGCAGGCATCGGACTGGCAATGACTTCCTTCCTGTATCGCCGCTCGCATCCCCGCATCATCGAGGTCAGCCTTCACCAGGACGGCACCCTGCGCGACCGCCAGCGCTTCGAACTGCCCCGGCTTGCCGACGACGTGCTCGCGGTGCGCATGGACTCCGCCCTCAATTTCCTGACGGCCGGCCCGCTGGACCGCTTCGTGTCTTCCTTTTGCACCCGGGATCCGTCGGTCGGGCGGGTATTGCTTTGCGCAAGCGGCATCAATGACATCGATGCCTCGGGAGTCGAAGCGCTTGAAGCCATGCGCACGACCTTGGAAGCCAAAGGCGTCGCGCTTCACATGAGCGCCGTCAAGAAACAGGTGTCGGATGTGCTGGAACGCGCAGGTCTCCTTGCCCGCATTGGTGCGGAACGCATCTTCGTCACCGATGCGGCTGCGGTGGGAGCGCTGCGCAGCGCCTCTTCAAAGGCGGAACCGGAACACACGGAAGTCGCCGGACAGGCTCACCGCTGAAGCGCATGAAGCGCATGACGCGCAAAGGAGGCTAATTCCCGCCGGAGACGGCCGCCGTATCAAGGACAGAGCCCGGCAGCTTCAGCATCTGCCGGAATGCGGGCTGCCGTTCCAGCAATTCCTCCGCCGTCCCGGCATCCTGCACCCGCCCGTTCGCCATCAGCACGATCTTGTTGAAGTGATGAAGCAGGCTCATGCGGTGTACCGACATCATCAGGCAGGCGTCCGGGAAGGTCTTCGAAATCCTGCCCAGCACCGCGTCTTCCGTAACCGGATCGAGAGCGCTGGTAGGTTCGTCCAGCATGATGAGCGAGCTCGACTGCGCTGCGAGCAGTCCGCGCGCCAGGCAGAGCCGCTGGCGCTGGCCGCCCGACAGGTTGGCGCCGCGTTCAGTGACGGCGCTTTCCAGCGTCATGTCCATGTCGGCCATCACCGCATCGAAAGTGCTGGCATGGATCATCCGCAGAATTTCCGCGTCGCCGTGGGCGCCGCTCAGGGAAATGTTCTCGCGCAGGCTGGCTTCGAACACATCGGCCTCCTGCGGAATCAGCGTGGCAATGCTTTCCAGGTGGCGCGTTGCGGGATAGGCCTTTCCGTCCACTTCCACATGCTGCTGCGTCGGCGCATAGTGGCCGGCAATGACCTTCATCAGCGTGCTCTTGCCGGAACCGCTGTGGCCGATCAGCGCCACACGGTCGCCGCGCTCGAGATTGAGCGAGACGTGATGAAGGCCTGCGGGTGCCTGCGCCGCCGCGTTTGCACCCGATGACGGATGCTCGTAGCACAAGCCCTTGATGGACAATCGTTTCCATCCTGCGGGAAGAGGCTCGCCCGGCGCGGGCGCTTCATCGGCGGTCCAGATCGCTTCCGCGCTCGCCACGTCGGTACGCGTGCGGGCGAAGGACTGGAACTTGTCCGCGGCCGACAGCACCACGCCGCGCGCCTGCTGCGCATACTGATGCACCAGGAAGACGCTGCCCAGCAGGATCGCGCCGCCGGTGCTTTCGCTCGGCCAGGCGGCCGCCGCCACCAGCGCCCAGGTCAGCACCACGCTCAGCAGATCGGCTGCGCACCATTTGGCTTCCACCAGCACGATGCTTTTCTTTTGCGGCTCGAAGACCTTGTCCAGGCGTTCGTTGACGACGCGGCGTGAGCCTTGCTGCATCCGCAGCGAAAATACTGTCCCCACATTGCCGAGGAAGTCGAGCATCTTCGCCTGGTAGCTGCGTTCCGCCGCGTTTTCCTCCCTGGCCAGCCGCATTAGCTGACGGTCGAAGCGGAACATCAGATAGGCAATGCCGAAGTAACCCGCGAGGGCAACCAAGCCCAGCGCATGTGAGTACATGACGAGCGCCGCCGCTGCGCCGATGAAATGCACGCCGCTCTTGAGATAGGAGAACTGGTTCTGCGCGAAGTTGAACAGGGCGAAGGTGGACTGGCTGATGCGCTGCTGCACTTCACCCGAATGATGCTGTTCATGCCACGACATGGGCAGGCGCATCAGGCGTGCGTAAAGCGCATCGGTGAATTGCTGGCGAATGCGCAGGGCGACCTTGCGCTCGCCGATGCGCCCCGGACCATGCAGCGCCCAGGCGGCGCCCGAGACGATCAGAATGGCAACGACATGCAGCGCGGCTTCCGCCAGCGCACCGGGTTCATTCTTTTGCAGGATATTGATTGCACGAGAGGCAAGCCAGGGCGAGACCAGTTCGAGGATCGCCGCGCCGACGAGCATCAGGCTGCAAGCGATGAGCTGAAGCCGGGCACCTGCGGCATAGCGCCAGAGATTGTTATACAAGCCGCCCATGGCGGGTTTGACTTGAGACGCCGGCTGATTGCGGCCGGCCGCGTGACGGCTGTCAAGTCCTGCAGCCTTGAGGGAAAAGGGCAAAGTCGAAATAGCACTGGTTTGACGAGGCGAAATGTTAGCCGCAGGAAAGCAGAGTGCCAATGTCGAAGCGTCATGAAACAACGACCGATAAGGTAACAGCTTGCAACATCGAACCCGCGTGGATGAAAGGCTTGCAACTTCCGTGTTCGAGCAATGCGAAATTCAGATACCGCTCTTGCAAATTTATGAATTCAGCATTGCATGACGGCGCTCTATACTGATTTCAATTCGACAAGCAGAAGCGTGAAACGCCCGCAATGACGGCAGCAACCGCAGACGACCAAGGAGCGATACATGTTCAACGCCGCAGACCGCATCAGGCACGGGAAGGGAGCACCGGGAGTCGAACGCATGGAGGCATGCCTGCATGGGCAGGCTTTCGCACCGCATCGTCATGATACCTATGCCGTCGGCATCACCCTGTCCGGCGTACAGCGCTTTCGCTTTCGGGGGCGAACATGGCACTGCCTGCCGGGACAATGCCATGTGCTGCATCCGGACGAACTGCATGACGGCGGCGCCGGTACGGACGAGGGCTTCAGCTACCGCATCCTCTATGTCGATCCCGCCCTTGTCCAGAAAGCGCTGCAGGGCAGGCCCTTGCCTTTCGTCGCGAATCCGGTGATAGATGCCGCGAGACTGAAGCCGGGCGTGCCCGCTGAGATCTGGGATATCGACGGCGAACTCGATGACCTTGCCCGCATCGGCATCGTCGATGCGCTGGCGGCCTGGCTCGACGGCGTCGCGGCACCGCATGGCGCATCCGTAACCCGGTTTGCGCTCGCCCCGCTGCAGCGCGTTCGCGAGTGCATTGCTGCGGCGCCTTCCGTGCGTCATTCGATGGACGAGCTTGAACGCATTGCCGGCATCGATCGCTGGACGCTTGCGCGGCAGTTTCGCGCAGCCTTCGGCACCAGTCCGAGCCGCTTCCGCACGCTGCGCCGGCTGGATGCGGTGAGAATGCTGCTGGCATCGGGATGCGCGCTGAGCGAAGCTGCACTGGAAGCAGGCTTCGCCGACCAGGCTCACATGTCGCGGCAGTTCAAGCAGGCGTATGGCCTGACGCCTGCGCACTGGGCTGCCGCGCAGCGCTGAGTTCGTGCGCTGCCAGGGTGCGGGCTTCGATCGCATGCACGACGGCGATCATATCCGCCTTTCCGTGTCCAAGCTCGGCGGTTTCTCCATATAGCGCATGGCAGACGTCGAGCAGGGGCGAAGCGATGTCGCAGCGACGTGCGGCATCAGCCACCAGGCGGTTGTTCTTCAACACATCCAGGATGGAGGCCTGCACATTGAAATTCCGTTCGACCAGCTTGGCGATTTTCATGCGCGACACGGCGCTTGCCATCGGTCCCGCATCCAGCACCGAGCGGAATGTCTGCATGTCCAGATTGTGCCGCTCGGCGAAATGCGATGCCTCGGCCAGGCCGGTCACCATCGTGATCAGGAACAGATTGACCGCAAGTTTCATCAGCAAAGCCGACGGCGCCGCGCCGCAGACGAAACTGTCGCGGCACATGGGCTTGATCAGCGGCAGTACTTCGTTGACGGCGGAAGGATCGCCCGCAAGCATGGCGACCAGCTGGCCTGCCTCTGCCGGCAGGCGCGAGCCCGACACCGGGCATTCCACATAACTTCCTCCGGCTGCAAGAATGTCCGTCTCCAGCGCTTTTGAATACTCCGGCGAGGTGGTGCCCATATGCACGATCAGACGGCCGTTTACATTCGCTTGAAAGTGCGACGTCCCGCGGCCGAGTACTCCATCCATCGCTTCCCCGCTGATCAGCATCAGAAACACGATGCGCGTACGCGAAAATACCTCATCGGCACTGCCGGCCACGCTCGCGCCTTCCGCACGCAGCGCTTCGCAGCGTTCGATGCTGCGGTTCCACACCAGGAGCGGCGTGCCCGCCCGCGCCAGATTGAGCGCCATGGGCTGTCCCATGACCCCGAGCCCGATAAAGCCGATATCCATGTCCGTTCTCCTCCGTTGTTCAAGAATGCCTTTTCTGCGGCCATGCGCCGTGCGGACAATCTAGCGGGGTTGCAAAGACGTGTCTTGAAGCTTTGTGATGCGAGCCGGCTCTCACGGGCCTTGGAAAGTTTTTCTAAACCATGACGCGAGTATTAATCGTTTGAACTCCCGGCAGCCGGTGTTTATATTTGGCATTCCTTGCCTACTAACGTTGAACGGGCGTTAGTTAAGCCTGCATGCATCGCTGCATGCAGGCTTTTTTTATTCCGGCATCAACTGCCGGGCATGCATGATATGCAGCGGAAAAGGCGCGGAAGACCTTCTACATCCCGCGCGCTTCCCTGTGCAGCCATTGCCGGAAAATTTCCGCATCGCCGTTGTCGAGCACGCCCTGCGGGTAGACGAGGTAATAGGCGATATCCACCCGCAGCGTTTGCGGAAAGAGCTGCACCAGATTGCCCGACCGCAGTTCCTCTTCGATCAGGGACCGCCGCAGCAGCGCGATGCCGCGGCCTGCCTTGGCCGCATCGACCACCGCATTTCCCATGAAGAGGACGCCTCGTTCCGCATCGAGCGCATCGGCGTGGGCGGATGCAATCCATGCACGCCAGTCGTCGCGGTGTTCGTCATGCAGCAGCGTGAACTGACGCAGGTCATTGGGCGATGCGAACGTGGCGTTGCCGATCAACGCCGGGCTCGCAACCGGTACGAGATCGTCGCCGACCAGTTTTTCACTGGCCAGCCCTTCATAAATCCCGAGCCCGTGACGGATGGCGAAATCCACGTCATCGCGCTCGAAATCCACGAGATGATGCGTGGCATCGATCTTCACATCGATGTGAGGCGCCGCGGCCGTGAAGCGATCCATTCTCGGCACCAGCCACTGCATTGCGAAGCCCTGTGTGCAGCTGACCGTCAGCGTCGACTTGCCGCTGCCGCGCAGGCCGCGCGTCGCTTCTCCCAGCACGCGGAAGGCTGCGCTCACCGAGGTGAAGTAGCGCTTGCCTTCATTCGTCAATACCAGGCGCCGCGCCTTGCGGACAAAGAGCGGCATGCCGAGCCATTCTTCAAGATTGCGTATCTGCAGGCTGACCGCACCGCCGGTGACATTGAGCTCTCCCGCCGCGGCCTTGATGCTTTGCAGTCTGGCGACTGCTTCGAATGCACGCAGCGAGCTGAGCGGAGGAAGTCTGTGTGACATGGATTAGTAAATCTAAACGTTAGCGTAAGTATTAATCGTTTGTGCGGAAGCGAGCCGCAACGCTATATTTTCAACGCGTCATGAGACGCGCAAAGTGTAGCGCATCGATGCGGCGCGTGTTGTTGAGTGTGCGCCCGCAGCGGGTGGGCCGCGGTGTGCCAAGAAGTGAGTGAGGACAAATTGCTCGTGAACCAAGGTGACCTGGTGGAAGCGGCGAGAGCCGCTGCCGGATTCTCGTCCGATATGCAGATGGCAGGCGCGCTGGGCATTCATCCTGCGCGTCTCTCCGAAATAAAAAAGGGAATATTGCCTGCAGATCCTTACGAAATTTTCCGCCTTGCGGAGATGGCGAATATCTCGCCGATCGAGGCAGCGGCAGCGTCGCGTCACAAGCGCGAACGCAATCCGAGAAAGCGTGCTTACTGGCAAAGAATTATGCAACAAGGTGGAGATTTTCCGGATAGCGAATCCGGCGCGGCGTGAATCGACCGTGACCGGCGTTCGCCTTCCGGTGCAAGCAGCATCATTCATTACTAGAACGAAAAGGAGAAAATCATGCAGGTCAAAGAGCTCAAATCCGCCATGCTCATGGCGGCAGGTGCCGTCGCGGCGACCGGATCCCATTCCGCTCTCGCGCAGGAGCAGGTCGTCAAGATCGGCCTGGTCGCGCCGGTTACCGGCCCCATCGCTCATTGGGGCAAGGACAACGTCAACGGCGCACGGATGGCGATCGATGAACTGAACGCAAAGAGCATCGTCATCGGCGGCAGGAAAACGAAGTTTGAACTGCTGGCCGAGGACGACGCCTCCGATCCGAAGCAGGCGACTGCCGCCGCGCAAAAGCTCGCCGATGCCAAGGTTCACGGCGTGATCGGCCACGTGACTTCCGGAACCACCATTCCGGCGTCGCGCATCTATGCCGATTCGGGCATTCCCCAGATTTCGCCATCGGCCACCAATCCCAAGTACACGCAGCAGGGATTCAAGACGGCGTTCCGCGTCGTTGCCAACGACAGCCAGCTTGGCGGCACGCTCGGCCGCTATGCAGTGCAAACCGCTCAGGCGAAAAGCATTGCCGTAATCGACGACCGCACCGCCTATGGCCAGGGTGTCGCCGACGAATTCATCAAGGGCGCCAGGAGCAGGAATCCCAACATCAATATCGTGGCGCGCCAGTACACGCACGACAAGGCGACCGACTTCAATGCGATTCTCACCGCAATCAAGGCCAAGAATCCCGACGTGGTGTTCTTCGGCGGCATGGACGCAGTCGGCGGCCCCATGCTGCGCCAAATGAAGGCGCTCGGCATCAATGCGAAATTCATGGGCGGCGACGGCGTCTGTTCCGAGTCCCTCGGCGCGCTCGCAGGCGATGCCCTGACCGACAATTCGGTGGTCTGTGCGGAAGCCGGCGGCGTCGAGGACAACCAGAAGAAAGGCCTGGACGAATTCAAGACGGCTTACAAGAAGAAGTTCGACATGGAGTTGCAAATCTATGCTCCGTATGTGTATGACTCGGTAATGCTGATGGTGGCTGCGATGCACAAGGCCAATTCCTCCGAGCCGCAGAAATACCTGCCCGAACTCGCCAAGATTCAATACAAGGGTGTGACCGGCAATATCGCATTCGACAACCGCGGCGACGTCAAGGATGGAATGCTTACGCTTTATACCTACAAGGGCGGAAAGCGTTCGATGATTACCGTCACGCACTAAGCCTGTCAGACAGCGCTGCGGGATGTCAGGCGCCTGTGCAAGCCTAGTTCGGCAAAGCGGTTCCGGACAGATACGCCGCGCCGGAAACGGCGCGGCTAGTGCCGCAGCTGTTACTGGATCTGTTTCGGCCGGATGACCGATACAGTATCGCTGCAGACGCCCTGACGGACGCGAAGCGGAAACGATGATGCATGGCCGGGACCGCTTCGATGCGCAACATTAAGATGCAGTGGGACTGCGCTTCATTCTTAAATTGCGGTGAAGAGCCGGTTCAGATATCTCAATCTTAATATGCAAGGCGATTAACACGCCTTTCACCGAATATTATCTCGGCAAGGGTAAGGAATTTGTACATTTAATTTCGTCGAGACATACCGTGGATTTCACGCCGCTGACGCCCGGCAGACGCATCAGCCTGTCGAGCAGGAATTCCGACAAGGACTTGAGATCCTGGCTGACAACCTTGATCACGTAATCGAAGTCGCCGGTCACCGAGTAGCACTCAAGCACTTCGGGCATGTCGACCATGAGACTCTTGAACTTGAGCAAATCCCGCAAGTGTCCGCGTTCCATGGAGACATGCACGAAGGCCACTACACCCAAGCCCAGCATGGGGGCATTGAGCCTTGTTTCGTAACGGAGGATGTAACCCTGTTCCTCAAGACGGCGATGGCGGCGGTGGCATTGCGCTGCGGAGAGGTGAACCACCTCTGCAATTTCAAGATTGGTGGCCCTTCCGCGTTCCTGCAAGTAGGCGAGGATCTTGCGGTCGGTCTGATCATATTCGAGTTCGTGCAACTTCGTCTCCTGATGCATCGGCAGCGCGAAATTATATTTCTTTTGCCATGAACATCGGCAGCAATACGCAATAAATTTTTATTAACGAAGAGTAGAATTTTCTCCTTCTGACGGACGTGCGCACGGCCCGCCTGCACAAGGCGACATTCATGCGCTCAACATTCGCGCATGTCCGTCATGCGATGAATTCCTAATTCAAATTCTTAATTCCATCGGAGACAATCATGAAAGATTATTTCGCAAGATCCGCACTTTATGCATGCCTGGCCATTCCGCTTGCAACATTGGGCGCGGGCATGGTCCATGCCGCTGACAAGACGGTGGCCGTGACCGCCATCGTCGAGCATCCCGCGCTCGATGCGGTTCGCGATGGCGTGAAGGAAGAGTTGAAGGCATCCGGCTATGAAGCCGGAAAGAACCTGAAGTTCGAATATCAGAGCGCGCAGGGCAATACCGGCACGGCCGCGCAGATCGCGCGAAAATATGCCGGCGATCGTCCGGACGTGATCGTTGCCATCGCTACACCGTCGGCGCAGGCCGTGGTGGCGACCACCAAGACGATTCCCGTGGTCTACAGCGCGGTCACTGATCCCGTTGCCGCCAAGCTGGTCGGCGGCTGGGGCCCGTCAGGCACCAACGTGACAGGCGTTTCCGACCAGTCGCCGCTGGACAAGCATATCGCACTGATCAAGCAGATCGTTCCCAAGGCGGCGCGCATCGGCGTGATCTACAGTCCTGGCGAAGCCAATTCCGTGGCCATCGTCGAGGCGCTGCGCAAGGCAGCAGCGGCTGCCGATCTCAAGCTGGTGGAAGGCGCGGCCGCGCGCACGGTCGATGTGCCGAGCGCGGCGCAGAGTCTGGTCGGCAAGGTGGATGCCATCTATACGCCGACCGACAACAATGTCATGTCCGCCTTCGAGGGCATCGTCAGGGTCGCTCAGCAAGCGAAGATTCCGGTGATTGCCGCCGATACCGGCGCGGTCAAGCGCGGCGCTGTAGCTGCGCTCGGCCTGAACTATCATGATCTCGGCCGCCAGACCGGCAAGATCGCGGTCCGCATTCTCAAGGGCGAGGCGCCCGGCAACATTGCCTCCGAGATGAGCTCCAAGTTCGAGCTGCATGTCAATCCGGACGCGGCGCAGAAGCAGGGCGTCGCTCTCTCTGACGCGCTGCTCAAATCGGCGGCGGTCGTCGTCAAGTAATACGCTTCCACCGTCTTTCCATCCCGTACCGCAAGGCATATGCCCATGCCCATGCCTTGCGGCTGCACTTGCCGGATACTCGCAATGTCTATGATTTCCTTTCTCGGCGCAATCGAGATCGGCCTGATTTTCGGCCTGGTTGCGCTCGGCGTATTCATCTCCTTCCGCATCATCAACTTTCCCGACCTGACCGTCGACGGCAGTTTCCCGCTCGGCGGTGCAGTCGCCGCGACGCTCATGGTCGCGGGCTGGAACCCTTATGCCGCAACGGCGGCAGCGCTGCTGGCGGGCGGCGTTGCGGGCGCGTTGACCGCATGGCTGAACGTGCGTCTTCGCATCATGCAACTGCTTGCGAGCATCCTGGTGATGATCGCGCTGTATTCCATCAATCTGCGCATCATGGGCAAACCGAATGTCGCGCTGATCAATGAACCGACGGTATTTCAGCTCGGCATCTTCGGCGACATGCCGGATTACTGGATCAAGCCGCTGCTGCTGCTGTTAATTGTGGCGCTCACCAAGATCGTCATCGACCTGTTCTTCGCCTCGGAAACCGGGCTTGCGATGCGCGCCACCGGCGGCAATCCGCGCATGGCGCGGGCGCAGGGCATCTCGACCGACGGCCTCACCATCTGGGGACTGTCCATTTCGAATGCGCTGGTCTCGCTGGCCGGGGCCTTGTTCGTGCAGACGCAGGGCGGTGCGGACATCTCGATGGGCGTGGGCACGATCGTGATCGGCCTGGCGGCGGTCATCATCGGCGAGACAGTCATGCCGACCCGCAGCATGATCATCACCACGCTGGCCTGCATTCTCGGCGCGGTGCTCTACCGGTTCTTCATCGCGCTGGCGCTCAACAGCGATTTCATCGGACTGCAGGCGCAGGATCTGAATCTGGTGACTGCGGTGCTGGTCGCGGTCGCACTGCTGATTCCGGCCTACAAGCGCAAGCTCGCCGGCATGTTCGGCGGGCGCAGCGAACTGCGCGTCGTTTCGAAAGGGAGCAAGTAATGCTGCAGGCCAAAAATCTTGAAATCACGTTCAATCCCGGCACGCCTATCGAGAACAAGGTGCTGCGCGGCCTCTCGCTCGAGATACCGACGGGGCAGTTCGTGACGGTGATCGGTTCCAACGGTGCCGGCAAGTCGACATTCCTGAATGCGGTCAGCGGCGATCTGCTGGTCGACAGCGGAAAGATAGCCATCGACGGCAATGACGTGACCGCCAAACCGGCGTGGCAGCGCGCCGACATGGTCGCACGCGTTTTCCAGGACCCGATGGCCGGCACCTGCGAAGGGCTGACCATCGAAGAGAACATGGCGCTCGCCTACCGGCGCGGCGAGCAGCGCGGCCTCGGCTTTTCGCTGAACCGCGCGCTGCGGGACGAATTCCGCGACAGGCTGCGCATTCTCAACCTGGGTCTGGAGAACCGGCTTGCCGACCGCATCGGCCTGCTGTCAGGCGGACAGCGGCAGGCGGTCAGTCTGCTGATGGCTTCGCTCAAGCCCTCGCGCATCCTGCTGCTGGACGAGCACACCGCCGCACTTGATCCGAAGACGGCGGCCTTCGTGCTCGAATTGACGGCGAAGATCGTCGAGCAG
This sequence comes from Noviherbaspirillum malthae, assembly GCF_015352985.1. Classification (GTDB taxonomy): domain Bacteria; phylum Pseudomonadota; class Gammaproteobacteria; order Burkholderiales; family Burkholderiaceae_D; genus Noviherbaspirillum; species Noviherbaspirillum malthae. The sequence continues at coordinate 155,450 of NZ_JACYXF010000006.1, forward strand.
CAGAAGCTGACGGCAATGATGGTGACCCACAGCATGCGCCAGGCCCTGGATTACGGCAACCGTACCGTGATGCTGCATGAAGGCCGGGTGGTGCTGGATGTCGCTGGCCGAGACAGGGAAGGGCTGGATGTGCCGGACCTTCTGCAGATGTTCGAGCGCACGCGCGGGGAAAAGCTGGACGACGACAAGCTGCTGCTGGCTTGAACGAATCGAAGTCGGACATTCTGCCGTCTCCGATGGAATAACGGCGCCGCCGTCATTGACGGGCGGCGCCGTGGCCGATGCACTCCCTCAGGCTCAGCGCACCATGCAGGGCTTCTTGTTGTCGAACTTCCAGCCCGGAATCAGGTACTGCATCGCAATCGCATCGTCGCGCGCGCCCAGTCCCTTTTCCTTGTACAGCCGGTGCGCCCGTTCAACCTGCTCCATGTCGAGCTCGATGCCCAGCCCCGGCGCCTTCGGCACCTCCACCATCCCGCCTTTGATCTGCAGCGGCGCCTTCGTCAGCCGCTGGCCGTCCTGCCAGATCCAGTGCGTGTCGATCGCCGTGATCTTGCCCGGCGCGGCTGCCGCAACATGCGTGAACATCGCCAGCGACACGTCGAAATGGTTGTTCGAATGCGAACCCCAGGTCAGGCCCCATTCATTGCACATCTGCGCCACCCGCACCGAACCCTGCATGGTCCAGAAGTGCGGATCGGCCAGCGGAATGTCGACCGACTGCAGCTGGATCGCATGGCCCATCTCGCGCCAGTCGGTGGCGATCATGTTGGTCGCCGTCGGCAGGCCTGTCGCGCGCCGGAACTCGGCCATCACTTCGCGGCCCGAGAAACCGTTCTCGGCGCCGCACGGGTCTTCCGCATAGGCCAGCACGTCATGCTGGTCGCGGCACAGGCGGATTGCATCCTTGAGCAGCCAGCCGCCGTTGGGGTCGAGCGTGATGCGGGCATTCGGAAAGCGTTCGGCCAGCGCAGTGACCGCTTCGATCTCGTCCTCACCGCGCAGTACGCCGCCCTTGAGCTTGAAATCGTTGAAGCCGTAGCGCTCGTACGCGGCTTCGGCCAGGCGCACCACCGCTTCGGGCGTCATTGCCTTTTCATGGCGCAGGCGGAACCAGTCGTTGTCGGCATCGGCGTCGCTGTCGTAGTCCAGATCGGTGGCCTTGCGGTCGCCGACGTAGAACAGGTAGCCGAGCATTTCCACCTGCTCGCGCTGCTGGCCCTCGCCCAGCAGGGCTGCGACCGGTACGCCGAGGTGCTTGCCGAGCAGGTCGAGCAGCGCCGCTTCGAGGGCGGTGACAGCATGGATGGTGATGCGCAGGTCGAAGGTCTGCAGGCCGCGGCCGCCGGCGTCGCGCTCGGCGAAGGTCTTGCGCACGCTGTTCAGGATGGCGTGGTAATGGCCGATGGACTGGCCGACGACCAGGGAAGCGGCGTCTTTGAGGGTCTGGCGGATGCGCTCGCCGCCGGGCACTTCGCCGACGCCGGTGTTGCCGGCGCTGTCGGTGAGGATGACGAGGTTGCGGGTGAAGTAAGGGCCGTGGGCGCCGCTCAGGTTGAGCAGCATGCTGTCGCGCCCGGCTACCGGGATGACGCGCAGTTCGGTGACGACCGGCGTGCCGTTGATTGTCGGCTGATTTGCGGAATTGTTCATGTTGTGCCTGTGAAGGAAAGTGGATGTGAACGCGTGCGGCCCCCGTACTGGCGGCTTGCATAGGACCAAAGTTAAACGTTTTCCAAAGAATATAACTTTACTCAGTAACGATTGCAAGGTTCCTTTTTGATTTTTTCAGCGCAAAGAAGCAAGACGCAAAGTCGTGTTGCCGAAAGGGCGGGAAGAATTGGTTCCGGCCGGTTCACGTTGGTCGGTTTTGTGTAAAGGAAAGTCTTCCGCTCGACAGCGGCAGCGGATGTTTCAAAACGTCATGAAGGGCATATCGCTCGTTGCATGAGGATGGTTCAAGTGCTGCAGCTACCGCCTCGTTCGTGTAGAGGCGCGTTTGACAAGATGCGGATCGAGGACATGGCATTCATCGTCAGCCTTGCCCGTCAGCAGGTTGAGCATCTTTTTCATCGCCATTTCTCCCATTCCTTCGCTTTGCAGATGTACCGAGGTAAGGGAAGGAGAGATATATTCGCCATAGGGAATATTGTCGAATCCGGCCACCGAGATATCGTCCGGAATTCTGAAGCCAAGTGCCTGCGCTTCCTTCATGAAGCCCATCGCCAGCAGGTCGTTGTAGCAGATCAGGGCATCGGGGCGCTCCTTCCAGTGCATGACCGAAGAACAAAGGCGTTCACCTTCCGAAGCGTACGGTGCCCGCACATCGAAGCCTTGCAGTTTCAGGCCATGCATGTCCAGGCACTCTTTCACTCCCTCCATCCGGTCCAGGTTCCAGCGCGATTCGGGAAAGCCGAGATAGGCAATGTTCTTGTGCCCTTGCCTGACGAGGTGATCCGCCAGCATGAATCCTCCGCGCCGGCCTTCGCTTACGATACTTGTGATCCGGATCGAATCGAGCCTGCCGAACAATACGATCGGCTTTCCATAATCGACGACTTTCCGGATCTCCGGCTCCGGCATTCGGGAACTGATGATGAGGCCGTCGACGCGCCGGCTCAGGGCATCCAGAAGCTGGAGTTCGCGGCTCTGATTCTCTTCCGTATCCACGAGCAGCAGGGTGTAGCTGTTTTCGATGGCTATCCGGTTTGCGCCCTTGACCACCGCAGTAAAGTGCGGATTGTCGATATCGAGGATGGCCACGCCGATTGTCTTCGTTTCTCCTGTCACCATCGAGCGTGCGAGTTCGTTGGAGCGGTAGCCGAGCCTCGCGACCACCTCGTTGATGACGGCTTCGACCGGCGGCGAAAAGCGCTGCGCGCCGTTGAGGTATTTGGAAACCGTTGCGATGGAGACGCCGGCTTCCCTTGCAACGTCGTAAAGAGTGGGCGCTTGTCTTTTCATGAATTCATATCAGGTGCGCAGGTCTGCCGCGCCGGAATGCGGGTGCAATACGGGACATCGAACGCGGAAAGCCAGCCGCGAAACGCAGCCGGATTACAGGAGAACAGGAGGATTGCGGAACAATATCGCATGAATGTTTGATGACGCAACTGCGATGCCGATTCAGCATACCCCTATAAAATTAACTCAATAGACAGGCATCGCCTTATGCCTAAGAATCCGATCCGTAAGCATTAATTCAGTCAACATGATGAAGCGCTTGGAATGGCGCGGAGGAGGCATAGTCATGTCCAACTTGGAAAGCGTTTAACGAAGTGCGTGGGTTTAGTCTTGGGATACCTGGAGCGAGCCGGACAACGAAAAAAGGATCTGTTTGCAGTTGGTGAACGGGACTGCACCCCCTTCTCCCACGAGCGGGAGAAGGGCTGTGGATGAGGGCAGTGTCAAGACCGCAGGAGGATTTGCCACCTCCCTCACCCCTGGCCCCTCTCCCGCTTGCGGGAGAGGGGAATTCATTCTCTGAATACCGACAGTCCCTCTGCTTTCTGCTCGGGAGCGATGAGGTGTCGGTGCAGGGGGATGCCGGCTTGACCTCTTCCTTTCCTGTGCGCGGGCAGCGCCATGACAGGCATGAATTAAAAGATTAAGCAACGGCCAGCAATGGCATGTTTAAAGCATCAACAACATTTATGCCGATATGAAAAGGCATTCCACGAGGAGATAGTAATGAGAAGAGGGAAGTGCGTGAATGAATTCAAATATGCCGTCATGGCGTCGGCCATCGCATCCGCGATGCTTGCCGGATGCGGCGGAAGCGACGGCGACTCCACCGCTTCCCAGGCGCCCGCCGCGCCGACGGTCAAGCCATGGATGGCCAAGAGTCTCCCGCCCGAGCAGCGCGCGGACCTGCTGGTAGCGGCGATGAACCTGGCGCAAAAGCAGCAGCAGTTGGTGGGCAGTGTGCCCGGCGTCGTGCCGGAACTGCCGGATTGCTTCGGCGCACGGCATGTGACCGGCATTGCAGAGCTGGAGATTCCGACATTGCGCATCACCAACGGCCCGGTGGGCATCGGACAGAATGACTGCGTCAGCATGGAGCTGGCAAAGGCACCCAATCCTACGGCGGCTTATACGCATCCCTCATCGGCAAAGGCCACCGCATTGCCGTCGGCGATGGGCGTCGCCGCCTCGTTCGATCCGGCCGTGGCCACGCAGTTCGGCGAAGTCATCGGCACGGAAGCGAACAATCTCGCGCTGCACGTGTTCGAAGCGCCCGGCGTCAATCTCGCGCGCATTCCCGTCCTCGGCCGCAATTTCGAGTACTTCGGCGAAGATCCCTATCTGACCGGCGTCATGGCCGTTGCCGAAACCAAGGCGGTACAGAACAAGGGCGTCATCGCCATGGCAAAGCATTATGCAGCCAACGAGCAGGAAACCAACCGCAATACGCTCGATACCATCGTTGACGAGCAGGTCTTGCACGAGCTGTACCTGCTGCCGTTCGAAATGGCAGTCAAGGACGGACAGGTTGCCTCGGTCATGTGCGCCTACAACTCCGTCAACGGCCAGCAGTCCTGCGAGAACAAGTATCTGCTGACCGACGTGCTGCGCAACCAGTGGGGCTTCAAGGGTTACGTGCAATCGGACTTCTTCGCCACCAAGTCGACCTCGCCGACCTTGCTCGCCGGTCTCGACCATCTGATGCCCATGCCTCTGCAGTGGGCGCCGGAGCTTCTGAACGCCGCGCTGACGGCGGGGGAGATCAAGGTCTCCGATATCGACACCGCACTGAAGCGCCGTTATACGCAGATGTTCAAGCTGGGCATCTTCGACCGCAAGATCGCTCAGACGCCGATCGACTATGCGGCCGGCGGCGCCAAGGCGCGCGCCATCGGTGTAGAGTCGGCGGTGCTTCTGCAGAACGACAACAAGGTATTGCCGTTTGCCTCGACCGTGCGCAATGTCGTGGTGGTGGGAAAGGCTTCCCAGGTGTATGCGCGGCAGGCGGTCGCCGGCGGCGTCATGGTCGGCCAGCCGATGGGCGCGGGCGGAGGCAGCTCTGACGTGGTTCCGACCTACACCGTCGCACCGGTCGAAGGCATCCAGAACGTCTTGCGCAGCCAGGGCAATGCGTCGGCTACGGTGAAGCTCGTTCTCGTCGACGATGCGAATCAAACAGCAACCATCGACGGCGCCGCAGCCAGCTATGCCGCTGCATTGAATGCCGCCGCAGGCGCAGATGCCGTGATCATCATGGCGGGCACCATCTCCGAAGAAGGCGCGGACAGGGCATCGTTCACGACAGGGCAGGGTGTGACGGTGACCGGCACCATGACGGCAGTCGGCGACGGACTCGACTGGTATGTCGCACGGCCGAGCGCAATTTCGGTCGAGAACAGCAACAAGGCCGGCAACAGCAATACCGTTGCGATGATCAAGGACATCTTGGCCGCGACGTCGACCACCGGCAAGCCGATGACAGGCAAGACCGCGCTGGTGCTCAAGGATAATGCCGGCGTGGCGATGGATCCCGCACTGGTGGGCGCAGCCGGTCCCGCCATCCTCGAAACATGGTTCTCGGGCCAGGAGGACGGCCACATCGTCGCCGACCTGCTGTTCGGCGTGAAGAACCCGTCCGGCAAGCTGCCCGTGACCTTCCCGTTCGCCGGCCGCGGCTTCCTGAACAGCGCCAGCGTCAACCAGTTCCCGGGCGTGAACAATGCGAAGGGACAGCCGACCGTCACCTATTCGGAAGGCCTCAATATCGGATACCGCTGGTATGACGCCAACAATGTCGCGCCGGCGTTCGCATTCGGCCACGGCCTGTCCTACACCACGTTTGAGCTCGGCTCGCCCAGCGTCGCCGCGACCAGCACGACGTACACGGTGAAGACAACGGTGCGCAATACCGGTGCTGCGAACGGTGCGGAGGTGGTCCAGGTGTACCTGGCGGTACCGGCAGCAGGGCAGCCCAAAAAACGACTGGTCGGATTCCAGAAGGTGACCGTGGCGCCAGGTTCATCGAAGGACGTGACGGTCACGATCGATCCCAACGCGACCAATCATCCGCTGAGCGTGTATGACAAGGCGTCGAAGCGCTTCGTCATTCCGTCAGGGACCTACACGGTCTATGTCGGCAACTCCTCGACCAACCTGCAGGCCGCCGGGACATTCACCCGGTAAGCCGGTGTGCGGTCGCGATGCGGGATCGAAGCGCAGTTGATTCCCGCATCCCCGGTTCCGACAGCGACTCCTTGGCTGAGGCCAGGTGGCTGTCGGGAACCGCTGTCGAATTTCAAATCCTAATTCATCATGCAAACCTTGGTAAAAGCAGCGTGTACAGCGCTAATGGGTGCGCTTCTGACTTGTTCTGCGGCGGCCTCAGAGCCTGCATTCGTGACGGTCAACGGAAACCCGGTTTCGCGGGAGATGGCCGAAGCCTTCATCAACCAGGCCAAGGCGCACGGCATGCCGGCGGGCCCGCAGCTGACGGATCATGTGAGGGAAGAACTCATCAGGCGCGAACTGCTCTGGCAGCAAGCCCGAAAGGCAGGGATCGACACGAAGGCCGGCGTAGCGGCTCGTGCGGAGGCCGAGCGGAAGCGAATGGCAGTCCAGGCCGAAGCGGCCAGGCAGACCGTCATCATTCGTGCCTATGTCGAGGACTATCTCGGGAAACATCCAGTCAGCGATGCCGACCTGAAAACCGAATATCAGCAATTGCGCGCCAAGGGTGGCAACACCGACTACAAGGTCCGCCATGTCCTGCTGCGCGATGAAAAGGAAGCGCAGGGCATCATCGCCCGGCTGAACAAGGGGGCGAAGTTCGAGGAGCTGGCCAGGGAGTCGGCGGATTCCGGTACCAGGGACAGCGGAGGCGATCTCGGCTGGTCCGCTCCCGGCAGGTTCGCCAAGCCCTTTGCGGAAGCGGTCACTTTACTGAAGCCGGGAAAATATACTCCCGCGCCGGTCAAGACCGAGTTCGGCTACCATGTGATCAAGCTCGAGGATACAAGGCCATTGAAGGTGCCGTCCTTCGACGAGATGAAGCCGCTGCTGAAGAGGCAGGCTGAAGACCAGGCCGTCAGCAAAATGATCGATGGAGTTCGCTCGAAAGCGAAAATCGACTAAGCCGGACCAAGCTGAACACAGGCCGCACAGGGCTATCCCGGCGCGGTCGATACGGCACATCTCTCCATAGCTTGCGCTGCCGCTGCGGCAGTCTCCTCGCGATACGCATGGATTACCTGCAGCAGGACAGGAAGCCAGGGCGACTTCTCCTGCTTGCTGTAAAGGCAGCGCACGCGAAACGGAAACCTTTCTCCTTCGAGAAAAGGCTTGTACACCACGTTGCGGATCTGCAATTCCTGCATCGAGGCCGGGGCAGCGCAGATGCCATAGCCGCAGCCCACCAGGCTGAGTGCGTTCATCAGATCGGTGGATCTCTTTTCAACGCGCGGCATGAAGCCCCATTGCTGAAGACAGAGCTGATCGTATGAGGGATCGGGGCCGCCGATCAGCAATTCATTGCGCAGGTCGCTGATGCCGATATGGCTTCGGCCGGTCAGGGGATGATCCTTGTGCAGGGCAATCAGCATCGGTTCCGACAGTACCTCTTCGCTGACGATATCCGCCACGTCCTGCCCGGCTGGCTTGCGCACGCCGCGGGAAAAAGCGATCAGGATCCTTCCGTGCCGCAAGGATTCGACGTGTTCTTCCTCGTTTGCGGTATGCAGGACCAGGTCGACATTGGGATGGAGGCGGGAAAAGCGTTCCAGGATTTCAGGCGCAATATTGAATACGGTCGAACTGCCCACGCCGATATCGAGCTTCTGCCTCTTGGCATGACTAGTGAGAAAGGCATTTCTCTTCGCCAATTCGATTTCGGTCTTGATATTGCGGGCATGATGGAGCAGCGATTCGCCCGCGGCGGTGATTTCCATGCCGCTGGTGTTGCGGACGAACAGGGGGACGCCGATTTCTTCTTCGAGGGCTTGAATCTGGCGCGACAGGGCAGGCTGCGTCATGTGCAAACGCGCCGCCGCGCGGCGAAGGCTTTTCTCCTCCGCCACGACGATGAAGTTGCTGAGAGTGCGTGTTTCCAATTCAGTAAGGCTCCAGATTGCTTTCGGAAGCCGATCTCATTGCGGCCCGAAGTCGGCACTGCGTCTGCGCGCAACGCCGTTTACGCCCATCCTTGGCATTCGAGTTTGCCTGTCGGTCGCGGGTCAGTTTCGCCGTCGCAGCTCAATTTCCTGAATCAATTCCAGATAACGGCGGTCGGTCAAAGGATAAAGCAACATGATCAAAAACGCTATCAGGAAGGCGAGGGCCGGCGCCAGCGTCACGCCGACGCGAATCATTTGCAGGGCGGCGGGATGCTGCATGTCGAGATTCGGTACATATCCGCTTCCCGCCAGCAGGAACGCCGGTATCGAACCGCCGAGCGCCTGGCCGCACTTGCGCGCGAGAGAAAATAGGGAATAGTTCAATCCCTCGAGGCGCATTCCTGTTTTCCACTCGCCGTATTCGACCGAATCGCTTTCCAGCGCCCAGAAGATGGCCATCGCCAGCATGGTGCCGATCGAACCGAGCGCCAGCAGTGACAATATCGCTGCCGGGCCGGCGGCGGCCATCCAGAACAGGCAAAGGTGGGCAGAGATGGCAATGGCCAGGCCTGACTGGAATGCGGCCCTCTTGCCGTACCTCGATGCGAGGGCCGGGGCGAGCGGTATCGAGACCACGGTGCCGGAGAGCGTCGTCAGCAGAATGATGATCAGGAAATATTTCGAATCGCCAAGCACATAGCGCGCGAAATAGAGGGTGGTGGCGCCCATGCAGGTCACGCCGGCAAGCGTGAAGAACCCCGCGATGCACAGCAGCTGCAAGGGACGGTTCGACATGAGCGTGGAGAGGCTGTCGCTCAGGCCGGCATGGCGCGCATCCCTTTCCACCGTCTCTCTCGTGGCGATGAAGCAGACGAAATAGAACAGCATGCCGGCAACCGCCAGTCCGATCGTCAGGTGAGTCAGCCGGGCCTGCAGCGCTTCGCCATGCAGGTTTCGCAATATCGGACCAAGCACGCAGGCCAGCAGAACGATGGCGGAGGTTCCCATCAGGGCGCGCGCCGCACCCAGCAGCGAGCGTTCGCGCGGCGACTGGGTCATCGCGCTCGCCAGCGAGCCGTAGGGAATATTCACGAAAGAATAGGCGGTGCCGAGCAGCATGTAAGTCACGCAGGCATAGGCCAGCTTGCCGTTCTCGGTCCAGTTGGAGGGCACGGCAAATACGGCAACGTTGAGGAGAAGCAGAGGAAACGAGGCCCAGAGCAGATAAGGGCGGAATCTTCCTGACCTGTGCGGCTTGCCCGGCCGGTCGATCAGCCTGCCCGCGACGATGTCCATGAATGCATCGTAGATGCGCACGGCCATCAGCATGGTTCCGGCTGCTGCGGCACCGATGCCGGCGACGTCGGTGTAATAGTGCAGCAGGAACAGCATCCCCATGGAAAAGACGAGGCCGTTGGCCAGGTCGCCCAGACCATAGCCGATGATGGGCCTCCATCCCAATGGGGTTGCTGCTTTATTCACTGAGGCAAGCTCGGTGGGTTGTGCCGCCGGTACTGCATATGCCTGTTGTCTCCCGGTGTCTTTGCTATTCATGCAATTGTAATCAAATGCACCTGTCCTGATCCCGAAAAGGAAAGGTGTCACAAGATAGTGGAAGGCATGGACGGAGGTAGGCGCCGGAACGCGAGTGCCTTATGCGGCGTATTTCCTGGTTATGAATCGCAGTCGGAAGCGGCGCACGGATTGCCGGCCTTGCCTTGTCTTGAAATGGAGTGATTGCTGCGGTGGGATGGGGAGGGCGGCCTGCGGAAGGTCAAGGCCTGGTACCGCTTCAGGATATGCATGGCGGATGCCGTTATGGACCATCCGCCATGCTTGGGATTCTACTTGCTTACTTGACGAACACCAGGTCCCGCAGATAAAGCGACAGCGGCGGGAAGTAGGTGATCAGCGTGAGGCAGCCCAGGATGACGAGAATGAAGGGAACCAACCTTGATACGATCTGATCGAGTGAAATCCGTGCCACGGTGCAGGCAGCGAACAGGTTCACGCCGAAGGGCGGCGTAATCATGCCGAGGGCAAGATTCACGATCATGATCATGCCGAAATGCACGGGATCGACACCGAACTTGATCGCCACCGGCACGAGGATCGGCGCCAGCACGATGATTGCCGCAGATGTCTCGATGAACATGCCGATGATGAACAGCGCCGCGTTGACCCCGAACAGGAAGAACATCGGATTCTTCAGGTTCTCGGCCAGGAAGGCACCGATCGCATCCGGTACGCCGGCACGGGTGATCATGAAGCTGAACAGGCCGGCGTTGGCAATGATGAACATGATGACCGCCGACGACAGGGCGGACTTCCTCAAGATCGCGCCGAGATCGGACCAGCGTGTTTCGCGGTAGATGAAAACGCCGACGATGAAGGCGTAGAACACCGCGACCACCGACGCTTCGGTCGGGGTGAAGACGCCGCCGTAGATGCCGCCGAGGATGATGACGGGCATCAGCAGTGCCAGCCAGGCCTGCTTGAATGCGGCGCCGAAGCTCATCCTGCCGACATGGTCATTCTTGCCGTAGCCCTTGACGCGTGCCCATATGATAACGAAGACCATCAATGCGATGCCGATCAGCAGTCCGGGCCCGAAGCCTGCGATGAACAGCTCGCCGATCGACACTTCTGCCGAAACGCCGTAGAGAATCATCGGAATCGACGGCGGAATGATGACGCCCAGTTCTGCCGATGTCGCCTGCAGCGCTGCCGCGAAGTTGAGCGGATAGCCGTGCTTGACCAGCGCGGGGATCAGGATGGCGCCGATGGCGAACGTGGTGGCCACGGACGAACCCGACACGGCGGCGAAGATCATGCAGGTCAGAACGCAGGTGGCCGCGAGGCCGCCCTGTACGCCGCCGACGATCGACTTGGCGAATTCGACCAGGCGTTTCGAAATGCCGCCGGTCTCCATCAGGTTGCCGGCAAGGATGAAGAAGGGAATCGCCGCGAGCGGAAACTTGTTGATCGATGTGAAGATCTCCTTGGCTGCCAGCAGCATCGGGGCATTCGCGGAGTAGACACCGATGACGCTGGCCAGGCCGATGGATACCGCGATCGATATCGACAGGGCGAAGCACACGATCATCGTGATGAGCATCGTAAGGGACATGATAGGTACTCTTGTTGGTCTTTTGGTCTTTTTGTGGCCGCCGCTTATTGGGCGGTTTCGAGTTCGAGCTTCTGCGGTTCGAGGAAGTTGGAAATGACGCCGAACACGGCGCAGACCGACCCGACCGGAAGTGCAAGATAGGCCCAGAACATCGACAGGTCTTCGAGTCCCGCCATGGTTTGCACCTTGCCGCGCTGGGCATAGTCCCAGCCGAACCAGATGATGACTGCCAGCAGCGCCAGGGAGGCCACCATGATCACTACGTCGAGAATGCGGCGCAGCGGCGGAGGCGACAGGCGGTGCAGCATGTCGATGGACACCATGGAACCGAGCCGGAATGCTTCCGGCAAGGCCATGAACACCATCCAGATAAGGAAGAAGCGGATGAGCACCTCGCTCCATTCTGCAGGCTGTTCAAAGACGAAGCGGGTAACGACCTGGAACATGCCCAGGCAGGCAGACAGGACCAGCATCAGACAGGCAAAGGCCAGCGATGACTTGGAAATGCCACGCCCCAGCGATAAGAAGGCGGATTTCATGTTGTTCGTGTTGACGGATTGGGGCCGGCACGCATGGCTTGCGAGTCAGGCCCGTATTGGAAAACGCCCCGCGGGAGGCGGGGCGTGGCGCGTATTACTTGTAATTGCGGATCTTGTCGATATTGGCCTTGCCGAACTGCTTTTCGAAATCGGCGAAGACCGGCGCCAGGGCGGCCTGGTATTTTGCCTTGTCGACGTTCTCGACGACCTGCATGCCTTTGGAACCCAGGTATTTGACGGCGGTTTTTTCATCTTCATCGACGCGGTCGCGGTTGGCCTTGGCAGCGACCTTGGCCGCTTCGAGGAAGGCGGTCTGGTCAGCCGGCGACAGCTTGTCGAAGGCCGCCTTGTTCATCAGGAAGACGCCCGGTGAATACACATGGCCTGTCAGGGTCAGGTGCTTCTGCACCTGTTCGAACTTGTTGGCGGTGATGACGGACAGCGGATTTTCCTGCCCGTCGACCGTGCCCTGCTGCATTGCCGTGAACACTTCGGTGAAGGCCATCGGCGTCGGAATGATGCCGAAGCCCTTGTAAGCCTGGATGTGCACCGGATTTTCCATGGTACGCATCTTCAGTCCCTTCATGTCTTCCGGGTTGTTAATGGCGCGCTTGTTGTTGGTCATGTGGCGGAAGCCATTCTCGCCCCAAGCCAGCGCCTTGATGCCCTTGCTGTCGAACTTCTTCAGCAGGTCCTGGCCGATGGGACCGTCCAGCACGGCGCGGGCATGGGCGTAGTCGCGGAACAGGAAGGGGATGTCGAGAATCTTCACCTCAGGCACGAAGTTGGGGATCGGGCCGGTCGATGTCCAGGTCAGTTCCTGGGTGCCGAGCTGCACCGCTTCCACTGCTTCGCGTTCCGCGCCCAGCGAACCGCCGTAGAAGGTCTGGATCTTGTAGCGGCCGTTGGTGCGCTTTTCCACTTCTTTGGCAAGCGTATCGATAGCCACGCCCTGGTGCGAATTCTGGGCGGTGGATACGCTGATGCGCATCACGGTTTGCGCCGAAGCGCCGGATGACACCAGGCCGAGTGCGAGCAGGGATGCAGCCATGGCGATGGCATTGCGACGGGATGTTTTCATTTTCAAGTCTCCTGAAAAGTTTTTAACGTATTACAAACAACATTCATTGTTCCCCATTGGCGGTGGCCATGGAGAACGCTATGCGCTCATGCCTTGCCCGGGCGGGCGGCATATTGCTCGAACCAGCCCAGTCCTTCCACCGTTCCCTTCGCCGGGCGATACTCGCAGCCCAGCCAGCCGTCATAGCCGACCTCGTCCAGCAGCCGGTACAGGTAGGAATAATTGATCTCGCCGGTATCCGGCTCGTTGCGCTCGGGGACGCCGGCAATCTGGATGTGGCCGATATGCGGCAGGTAGCGCTTCACCTTCATCGCAATATCGCCTTCAACGATCTGCACATGGTAGAAATCCATCTGCACCTTCAGGTTGTCGGCGCCAACTTCTTCACGGAACGCATGTGCCTCTGCCTGGGTATTGAGGAAATATCCGGGAATGTCGCGGGTGTTGATCGGTTCGATCAATACCGTGATGCCGTGCTTCGCCGCTTCCGCGCAGGCATGGCGCAGGTTGGCGACATAGGCGGCGCGTGCGGCATCGCGGTCGCCGCCTGCGGGCAGCAATCCGGCCATCACATGAAGCCGAGGGGTGCCCAGCGCCTTGGCATAAGTAATCGCCTTGTCGACGCCCTCGCGGAATTCCGCTTCGCGTCCGGGCAGGGAGGCGATGCCGCGCTCGCCTTTGGCCCAATCGCCGGGCGGCATGTTGAACAGCACGTTCTGCAAGCCGTTGTCCTTGAGCGCGCGTGCCACCTCTTCTGCCGTGTGCTCGTAGGGGAACAGGAATTCCACGGCGGTAAAGCCTGCTTCTGCCGCGGCGGAGAAGCGCTGCAGGAAGGGTACCTCGTTGAACATCATCGTCAGGTTGGCTGCAAATTTCGGCACGATCTTTCCTTTATGCTTGAAGACGAAGTGTAAATCACTGCTGGCCCGCTTGGCCTGCATGGCCTGGATAGTCCAGCTTGAAGACCTGCCGCAGTTCCTCGATCTGCTGCGCATCGAGCACGCGCGGATTGTTGCCGCGCAAGAGCAGGAACAGCTTCGCCGTCTCTTCGAGTTCCTCGGTCGCGTACAGCGCCGCCTCCAGATCACGGCCCGACACCACCGGGCCGTGATTGGCCAGCAGCACCGCGCTGTGTTTCCCCGCCAAGCCGCGGATGGCATCGCCCAGCTTCGGATCGCCGGGGCGGTGATAGGGAATCAGCGGAAGTTTGCCGATCTTCATGACGAAGTAGGCGGTCAGCGGCGGTATGCAGTCGCAGGCATCGAGCCCGGACATGCAGGACACCGCGGCCGAATGGGTGGAATGCAGGTGAACGATCGCGCCCGCGCCGCTGCGCTCCTCGTACATGGCGCGGTGCAGGAAGGCTTCCTTGGATGCCGGATCGCCCGAGATCAGATTGCCGTTCCAGTCGAGCTTGGCCAGCCTCGCCGGATCGAGATGACCGAGCGATGCATTGGTCGGCGTCAGCAGCCAGCCGTCATCGAGCCGCACGCTGATGTTGCCGCTGCTGCCCGTGGCCAGGCCGCGGTCGTACAGCGACCTGCCACATTCGCAGATGTGTTCGCGCAGCGCCGACTCGTTCATTGCAGCACGCTCCATGCCTTGGTGAAGAAATCGACCGTACCGAAATTGCCCGACTTGAGTGCAAGCGCCAGCGGCTTCTCTCCCAGCGTCGTGGTCCAGGGCACGCCGGGATCGATCTGGGGGCCGATATGCAGGCCGTTCACACCCAGCGCCTGGACGACCGCGCCCGAGGTTTCGCCGCCGGCCACCAGCAGTTGGCGCACGCCGCGCTCAACCAGTCCTTTGGCGATGGCGGCCAGCGCATGTTCGACCAGCTGGCCGGCGCGCTCCGCGCCGAGACGCGACTGCACCGCCTTGACTGATTCCGGCGCCGCGGTTGCATAGATCAGCGGCGGGCCGTCCGCGAGCAAGGGTTCTGCCCAGTCGAGTGCCATCGCCACCAGGTCTTGGCCGTCCGCGAGACGCAGGGGATCGATGGCGAATGCCGGCCGGCCCGAATCGATGAAGTGCGCGACCTGGGCATTGGTGGCTACCGAGCAGCTGCCGGAAATGACGGCGCGCAAGCCTTGCGGCACGTCCAGCGTGTCGGCAACGGCGCCTTCGTCGAGCAGTCCTGCCTTGCGGAAGTTCTGCGGCAGGCCGAGGGCGATGCCGGAACCCGCGGTGACCAGCGGCATGCCGTCCAGCGCGACGCCGATGCGCATGAGGTCGTCGTTCGATACCGCATCGACGATGGCGATCTGCACGCCGCCGGCCTTCAAGGTGTCGATATGCGCCGAGATGGCAACCGCACCGCGCACGACCACGTCATGACCGATCAGGCCTACCTTGCGCCTGGTCTGCCGCTGCAGCACGCGGACCAGGTTGGCGTCGGTCATCGGTGTGAGCGGATGATTGCGCATGCCGGATTCGCTCAACAGCTCGTCGCCGACGAACAGGTAACCCTTGAAGATGGTGCGCTTGTTTTCCGGGAAGGCGGGGCAGGCGATGGTGAAGTCGGTACCGAGGGCATCCATCAGCGCGTCGGTGACCGGGCCGATGTTGCCCTGGTCGGTGGAATCGAAGGTCGAGCAGTATTTGAAATAGAACTGTCGGCAGCCGGCATCGCGCAGCCAGTTAAGCGCGGCGAGCGATTCCTCGACCGCTTCCTGCGGCGGCGTGGTGCGCGACTTCAACGCGATGACGACGGCATCGACGTCATGCGGCAGCGGGTCTTGCGGCACGCCGATCATCTGCACGGTCCGCATGCCCGCGCGCACCAGCATGCCGGCCAGATCGGTCGCGCCGGTGAAGTCGTCCGCAATGCATCCGAGTAAAAGGCTCATGTGGCTTGTTCCGTTATATGTTCATTCACTGCAGTCACTGCTTGGCGCCGGCCGTACGGCGGCGCACCGGTTTCTTCGTCTTGTCGGCGACGAATTCCGGATCGATGTTGCGGATGCGGTGCGAAGACATTTCCATGTGCTTGCGCGCAGCCTCCCGTGCTGCATTCGCATCGCGGCGGAGGATGGCCTCATAGACCGCCTGGTGTTCGTCCAGCACCTGCTGCCGGGTTTCGTCGCGCTGCGCTTCCCAGGTGCGCGTGAGCTTGATCGTGCCCTTGAGAAATTGGCCGAGGTAATCCCACAGGGCGAGAAAGTGCGGATTGCCGGTGGCACGGGCGATGCTGCGGTGGAATTCGATGTCGGCTGCCACGCCGTCTCCGCCTGCCGCCACATCGCCGTCAATCGCGGCAAGGCGGTCTCCGATCTCGGCGATCTGTTCGTCGCTGGCGCGTTCTGCCGCCAGGGCCGCGATTTCCGCTTCCATGCCGCGCCTGAGTTCGGCGACCTGCAGTACCTCCTGCACCGAGTCGATGACGCTGGGCTTGATCCGGAAGGGTCGGTCCGGCCCCGCTTCGCGCACGAAAACGCCGCTGCCCTGGCGTGATTCGACCAGGCCTTCGGCTTTCAGGCGTGATACCGCCTCGCGCATGACCGTGCGGCTGACCCCGAAATGCTGCGCCATCTCGCCTTCCGAAGGAAGGCGGGATTTCGGCGGGTAGGTGCCCTTGAGGATCAGATCCTGAAGGATCTTGGTAATGCGCTCCGGCATTTTTGCCGACGCTTCAAGGGGCGCCACCTGGAACAGGGGATCGTCGCTCATGCGCTTGATATCAAGATTGATGATTGCATAATATGCGCTTATCATATAACTTCACAACTTAAACCACAACTGGCTTTTGCTCGGATCCGTGACCGGTTCCCTGGCCAGACCGCGAGACCGACGCGGCATTGCCGCGGCTCTTGCGCATTTTTTGAGGAAAGCATGGAAGTTCTAATTACTGGTGGCGCAGGATTGCTGGGAGCGCGATTGGCGAAACAATTGCTCGAGCGCGGGACGCTGGCGAATGCCCAGGGCGCACAGACTCCGATTTCCCGTATCACGCTGCTCGACGTCGTGCCGGCCAAGGGTTTCACCGATGAGCGCATCCATGTCGTCACCGGCGACATCGCCGACGCCGCCACGATAGACCAGGTACTGACGCCGCAAACCGGCTCCGTTTTCCATCTTGCAGCCATCGTCAGCGGCCAGGCCGAGGCGGAATTCGATCTCGGCATGCGCATCAACTTCGACGCCACCCGCGTGATCCTGGAACGCGCCCGCCGCAACGGCAACAAGCCGCGCGTCGTATTCACCTCGTCGGTGGCAGTCTTCGGCGGCGAACTGCCGGCCCAGGTACCGGACAATCAAGTGCTCACGCCGCAAAGTTCCTACGGCACCCAGAAGGTGATGGGCGAACTGCTGGTCAACGACTACAGCCGCAAGGGCTTCATCGACGGCCGCGCCTTGCGCATGCCGACCGTCTGCGTACGCCCGGGCGCGCCCAACAAGGCGGCATCGAGCTTCGCCAGCGGCATCATCCGCGAGCCGCTCAACGGCATCGAGGCGGTCTGCCCGGTGTCGCCCGACACGCCGATGTGGCTGCTGTCGCCGCGGTATGCGATCAACAGCCTGATTCACGGCCATGACATCGACGGCAGCGCGTTCGGCAGCAGCCGCGCGCTCAGCCTGCCGGGGCTGGCTACCAGCGTGAAGGAAATGGTGGCGGCGCTGGAGCGGGTCGCCGGCCGCCGCGTCGTCGACCGCATTCGCTGGGAAGAGGATCCGGCCATCATCAGGATCGTCAATTCCTGGCCGGGCGATTTCATCACGAAGCGCGGCGATGCGATGGGCTTCCAGCGCGATGCGGATTTCGACAGCATCATCCGCAGCTATGTCGAGGATGAACTGGGCGGCAACATCGCGGCCTGACCTGCGAAGAAGCAAATATCTGGCGCAGATCATGTTTCCTGCGCGGACAGCCGCCATTGACGGAACCGGCCCGTTTCAAACGGGTCGTTCCGTGTGGCTCTTGCCAGATTTCAGCTGATCCGCTTCGCACGGAAGATGTGGAAACAAAGGTGCGATCCCGGCAGGCATCTTTCCACACATGAAAATACCGAACACAAGGATCTCCATTGCGGCATCCACCGCTCTGATTTCGCTGCTGGCGATGAGCCGAGCCATGGCGCAGGATGTGCCGACCCGCCTCGAAGCCTGCGCCGCACTTGCCGATGACCGGGAGCGTCTCTCCTGCTACGACCGCATTGCGCGCGGCGCGCCGGTTCCGGAACAGGAGCGTGCCGCCGCGGCGGCATCGCCTCAGCCCGAACCGGAGCAGCTGGCGGCAAACGCTCCGGCAAGCGCTTCCGGCAGCGCCGACGCGTCATATCTGTCGCGCTACTGGGAGCTCGATCCCGCCGACAAGCGCGGCCCTTTCCATTTCCGGCCGCACCGGGAAAACTATCTGGTCGCCACCTACAACGACTCGCCCAATACGCGTCCGTACCGGCCGTTTCGTGCTGCCGGCGCGGCCGGCGGCCTGTCCAATGCCGAACTCAAATTCCAGCTCGGCTTCAAGCTCAAGATGCTGGAGAATCCGGGCGCACTGCCTTTCGACCTCTGGTTCGGCTATACCCAGATCAGCTACTGGCAGGCCGAGAACCGCGAAGCATCGAGTCCGTTCCGGGAGACCAATTACCAGCCGGAAGTCATGGCGGTGCTGCCGCTCGATGTCGACCTGCTTGGCCTCAAGCTGCGCTTTCTCAATGCCGGCTTCGTGCATGAATCGAACGGGCAAGGCTCGCTGCTTTCGCGCAGCTGGAATCGCAGCTACCTGCAGGCCGGATTCGAGCGCGGCAACTTCAGCCTGCTGGCGCGCGTATGGAAACGCGTCAACGAGAGCGCTGCCGAAGACGACAATCCCGACATCGTCAATTACATGGGCCGGGGCGATCTCGTCGGCACCTGGCGCAGCAACGGCCACGAAGTATCGGTACTGAGCCGCTACAACTTCAGTACCGACAAGGGAGCCCTGCAAGTCGGCTGGGCTTTTCCGCTGGCTCCGCGCCTGAAGGGCTACCTGCAGTATTTCACCGGCTATGGACATTCCCTCATCGATTACAACGCCTATCAGCGCGTGTTCGGATTGGGCGTGCTCGTCACCTACTGAGAATGCGCGGTCGGATACGCGGGTCGCTGCCGCAGATGGAAGCCCTCAGGGCCGGAAGCGCGGCGGTATGAAACGCATGAGCTGGCGTCCCACCGCTTCGCGAAAGCGCGGGGTATGTATGCAGATGCCTCCGACAAGGCCGACCAGGCAGCCCAAGAGCGTATCCAGAAACCGCGCCGCAACCAGCGGGGCCGCGGACCCGTGCCCCAGTGTCGCGGCTTCCGCCAGAAGTATGGTCAGCGGCGTGATGAAGACGACGGCGAATGCATAGTGCCGCACCACCATCAGTTCGATCATGAAGGTGAGCGCCATCATCGTCAGGGAAATGCTCCATTTGTCCAGCGGAAGCAGCAGCAGCGCCCAGGCCAGCAGCAGGCCGCCGCTGGTTCCGATCACGCGATGCAGTTGCCGGTTCCATATCGCCCGCAGCGAGGCTCCCTGTATCACTGCGAGGCAGCTTACCGGTACCCAGTAGGCTTTCTGCAACTGCAGGGCCTGTGCCAGCGCCAGCGAGACACCGACAAACACGCCGATCACGATCGAGTCGAATACCACGAAATCGAAGCTTGGCGCAGGCAGAGGCGCGACCGGCTTCGGCTCCCGTCGACGCAATATGAAGAAGCTGTAGAAGAATGCAATCAGGCAGGCCAGCAGGCTGCCCATGGTCATGAGCCCCACCATCAGCGGAAGCGCTGCGAACGGCACCGGCGAAAAGGCACCGATCGACGCCGCCATGATGAAGAACAGGCTGCCCGGCGGACCCAGCGCATAGAAGCGGCAGATCATCGTCACCAGGATAGAGGTGAACATCAGTACCGGCACCATGGCAGGCGGAAAGAGCTGGCTCATGATGCCGAACGCATAGCAGGCGGCCATTCCGAATGCGCAGGCCATCACGCAGACCATGCGGTGATACAGAGGAGTATCAGGCAGATGAAGAAATACGAGGCCGCCGATAGATGAAACGAGACCGTAATCCAGGCGGCCGAAATAGGCGCCGATCAGCAGCGGCAAGCCCGTGGCAAGTGCGGCGGCGAACGGCATCTGCCAGACGCGGTCGCTGGGGTTGACGGCAGTCAGGTGCTGCAGTTCGGTCCTCAGCAGCACTGTCAGTTTGTTCCAGAGGCCTACACGGGCCATTCAAAGTCCTTCCTTATGGCTGCAAGCTTCCATCCTGTTCAGGTTCAGAGACCCTGGCGTTTGGCAAGGAAATCATTCATGACTTTAGGGAAATACTGAATTCCTGTCCCGGTAATTTATCAACCTTGAGTTTGATAATAAACTCTGCTTGTTTCTGATACGTTCACCCGCCAAGGATGCAGGCGCCCTGCAGCAAGCAGTCCCAACTCACATGGCCATACGGATGACTGATGATGAATGAACCGCTTTTCACCGGCTTTCGCACGCTAACGCTCGACGTTGACAAGCACATCGGCATTCGTGCCGTGGTCGGCGGCAATGGCCCGCCGCTGCTTCTCCTGCATGGGCATCCTCAAACACATGCCATCTGGCACAAGGTGGCGCCGGCTCTCTGCGAGCGCTTCACCGTCGTTGCCTGCGACCTGCGCGGCTACGGTGACTCTTCCAAGCCCGCCGGAACTGATGATCATCTCAATTACAGCAAGCGAGTCATGGCCGGCGACATGCTGCAAGTCATGAAGCAGCTCGGTTTCGAGCGTTTCAGCGTGATGGCCCATGACCGCGGCGCGCGGGTCGCGCACCGGCTTGCGGCGGATCATCCCGAAGCCGTCGAGCGTGCGGTGCTGCTTGACATCGCACCCACGCTGGCAATGTACGAGCAGACCAGCGACGCCTTCGCACGCGCCTACTGGCACTGGTTCTTCCTGATCCAGCCGGCGCCACTGCCGGAGCGGCTGATCGAAGCGGACCCCGCCGCCTATGTGCATGACGTGATGGGCCGCCGCAGCGCCGGCCTGGCGCCTTTCGATCCGCGCGCCCTGGATGAATACAAGCGCTGCCTCGCGCTTCCCGGAACGGCGCACGGCATCTGCGAAGATTACCGTGCCGCGGCCTCGATCGATCTTGAACATGACCGTGCCGACCGGGATGCAGGCCATCGCCTGAAGATGCCGCTGATGGTCCTGTGGGGCGAACACGGAGTGGTGCATCGCTGCTTCGAGCCGCTCGAGGAATGGCGCAGGCTGGCTAATCATGTCAGCGGCGAGGCGCTGCCCTGCGGCCACTATATTCCCGAGGAAGCGCCGGCTGCATTGCTGGCAAAAGCGCTGCCGTTCCTGAGCGGCGAATGAGCATGCCGGCATGGCTGGGTGATAGCCCTCGCCTGCAATGGGGCCTAAAGAGATGGACGCAAGAGCCTGAGCGGGTTCGGTGATCACCGTCGCATGGATTCACTGGTGCATGCTTTGTATTCAAGGCATGCAGCAGACATGGAAACTCCGCAGTCTTCTTCAAGGAGTGCGGTGGAATCCATGCGATGAACATTTGGAGAAGACCTGCATGACGATGTCTGAGGCATTTGACGGCATCATGACTTGACTGCTTGCAGCCGCATGCTGAGCAAGTGCCGTCAGGCCAGGCCGGAGCTGTCAATCACGGTCGAGCCAGCGCTCCAGGAAGCTCCAGAACAGGCACATCACGCCGACCATTCCTGCCATCAATGCCGAGAGCGGCGAGTCCAGAGCCGCTGCCAGAGCGGAGAGAACGAGCAACACCACCCCCATGCCTTGCGTAAGCATCTTTTCCCTGCGTTCCATACCCGGCCTTTAGTTGACTAGGTGCAATTAAACCTTGGAACGGACAGGGTCAACATGCCATATATATGGGAATTTGCAGAAGGTATTGCAATGCAATCAATACCGTTCGAGCACGACAAGGTGCTCAAATGACATGCAGGCCTTCCAGCGATTCGAGAATGGCATTGCGCGCCTGCTGCAGGGACGGTGAGCGGCGGTCGCGCTGGCGCGGCGGAGGGACGGCAGGGTCGGTCAGGATATCGTCGACGATGCGGCCGTTGCCCAGCACGAGGACGCGATTGCTCAGGTAGGCCGCCTCGTCCACGTCATGCGTCACCAGCAGCACGGTGATGCCATGCTGCGCGGCGATGCCGAGCAGCAGTTCCTGCAGCCGCATCCGGGTAAAGGCGTCCACCGCCGAGAACGGTTCGTCCAGCAGCAACAGCCGCGGACGGGTGAACAGCCCGCGCGCAATGGCCACCCGCTGCGCCTGGCCGCCCGACAGTTGCTTGGGCAGCGCTTCTTCATATCCGCCCAGGCCGACCTCGGCCAGCAGCGCCGCAGCCTGTGCGAGGTCGGCGTCGTCGCGCTGGCTGCCGAAGGCGACGTTCTGCGCGACGCTCAGCCAGGGGAACAGGCGCGGTTCCTGGAAGATGAAGCCGATATCGCGTGACAGGCCGGCAAGCCGCCTGCCGTCCAGAACGACTTCGCCTTCATAGGCCTGTTCCAGCCCGGCGATGATGCGCAGCAGCGTGCTCTTGCCGCAGCCGCTCGGGCCGACCAGCGCCGCCACCTGGCCTGCGGCCACGCCGAATTCCACATTGCTCAGCACCGTCCTGTCGCCGAAGCGCTTTGCGGTGACTTGCACCTTCAACAATTCGCTCAATCCGCTCATCTTGTCTTTCCCGTCATGTGTCATTCGCGGGCGCCGAAGGAATCGCGCCATGCGAGGCTGCGCTGCTCCAGCAGTTTCAGGCCCGAGTCGGATATCTTGCCCAGCAGGGCGAGCAGGATGATGGCTGCGATCACGATATCCGGACGGCTGGTCTCGCGGCCGTCGGTCAGCAGGTAGCCCAGCCCTCTGGTCGCGGCGATCAGCTCGGCGGCCACCAGGAACATCCAGGCAAGGGAGAGGCCGGTACGCAGGCCGGTAAACAGGCTGGGCAGCGCGGCCGGCAGGAATATGCGCCGCACCAGCTCCACGCCGCTCAAGCCGTACATTTCGCCAACCTCGACCAGCTTGCGGTCGACATCGCGAATGCCGGCATGCACGGCGAGATAGACCGGGAAGAAGGCGCCGATGGCGATCATCGTCACTTTCGGCAATTCGTCGATGCCCATCCACAGCAGCAGAAGCGGCACCCAGGCCAGGCCGGGAATCGCGCGCAGCGCCTGGAAGCTGGGATCGAGAAGCGCCTCGGCGCGCCGGTGCAGGCCGACCAGCGCGCCGACGGCAATGGCCAGCGAGGCGCCGATGGCGAAACCGGCGAGCACGCGCACGGTACTGGCGCCGATATGCTGCAGCAAGTCGCGCTCGGCGAGTTCCTTGAGCGTGAGCAGGATATCGGTCGGCGCCGGCAGCAGGCGCGCCGGCACGATATCCAGCCGCACCACGCTCTCCATCAGCACGACGGCGAGCAGCGGCACAATGCAGCCCCAGAAGGATATCGATATCGACGGCCGCTTTGCCGAGCGGGTAAGGGGTGTAAGTACGTTTTGCACTTGCCTGTTTTCAACCGCGGTAGTCACATGGTCACCTGTACTCGATGGATGAAGCTACTGGTTGCCGGCCTGCACCACGGCCTTCGCAAAACGGTCGTCGACCAGTTCGCCGATGAACTTGCGCAGGTCGGTGCCTTTCTTGACGATCTCTTCATCCAGCAGGATGGGTACGGTTGCGTAAAGCGAGTCGAGATGGAATTTCTCGGGCACCGGCTTGCTGAAATCGGCGCGCGTGAGCTGCTGCCTGATGACCGGCACCGACAGCTTGGATTCGTCCGCGACGATGCGCGCCGTGTCCTCCGGGTTGGCGATTGCCCAGCGGCGGGCGCGTTCATAGACCTTGAGCACGCGCTTGAGATGCTCCGGATACCTGGCGATGAAATCGTCCGTGGTATTCAGGAAGCCGTAGCTGCTGAATGCCGGATTTCGGTACAGCACGCGGCTGCCCGCTTCCAGTTCGCTTGCCGCCATGTGCGGATCGAGACCCGCCCAGGCGTGGACCCGGCCCTGCTCCAACGCAATGCGTCCATCGGGATGCTGGAGATGCACGACTTCCACGTCGTTCTTGCGCAAGCCGCTGGCGTGCAGCGTCCGCAGCAGGAAGAAGAAGGGATCGGTTCCCTTGGTCGCCGCAACCTTCTTGCCTTTCAGGTCGGCGATGTTCTTGACCGGAGAATCCTTCGGCACCAGCAGGGCAGAGGCTTCCTGGGTGTTGAAGATGTAGACCGTCTTTACCGGATAGCCGTTGGCGCGGCTGACCAGCGCCGAGATGCCCGAGGTGGAGCCGAAGTCGCTGCTGCCGCTGTTCAGGTATTCCAGCGCCCTGTTGCTGCCGAGGCTGAGCACCCACTTGATCTGCACGCCTTCCTTGCCGAACTCGTCTTCCAGCCATTGATGCTTGCGTATGATGAGGCTCAGGGGAGAATAGTAGGCGTAGTCGAGACGGATTTCCTTCGGCGCGGCGGCATGGGCGGGTGCGGCGGCGACTGCGGCGAACGTCATGGCAGCGGCAGCCGCCGCAGCCATGACGTGCTTGATGGTGGCGATGAACATGTTTTTCATTTCTTTCCTGCTGTTCTTATTTGGCGCCGGCAACGAGCGTGCTGCCAGCGGTTCCGGCCTTCGCGAAGACCGGCGCGGCCGTCTTCGTATCGATGAGTTCTGCAATCACGCGATGGACATCGGTGCCGGGGCGAACCAGCGCCTCCGTCTGCAGGATGGGGGCCGCTTCCCTGAGTGCGGCGATGTGCTGTTCCGACGGGCGGGGATTCGAGAAATCGGTGCGAAGCTTCACTTGCAGCAGCGCCACCTGGAGCGGCACCTTGGCTTCTTCCGCCAGGATCTTCGCCGCTTCCGCCGGATTGGCCACCGTCCATTGGCGTGCGCGTTCGTAAGCCGCGATCACCCGCTGTACGGTCTCCTGATGGCGTGCCAGGAATTCCTCGCGCACATTGAGGAAGCCGTAGGTGTTGAAGTTGACGTTGCGATAGATGAGGCGCGAACCGGCTTCGAGTTCGCTTGCCGCCATGTGCGGATCGAGTCCCGCCCAGGCGTCGACCTTCCCCGTTTCCAGCGCGACGCGCCCGTCCGGATGCTGCAGATGCACGATCTCGACGTCGGACTTGGTCAGGCCGGCGCCGCGCAACGCGCACAGCAGGAAGAGATAGGGATCGGTGCCCTTGGTGGCGGCCACCTTCTTGCCCTTGAGCTGCGCAACACCGGTGATGGGCGAATTCTTCGCGACCACCAGCGCCGTCCATTCCGGGCGGGAATAGATGTAAGGCGTCCTGATCGGATTGCCGTTGGCGCGCGCCAGCACGGCAGCAAGGCCGGCGGTCGAGCCGATGTCGAGGCTGCCGCCATTGAGATATTCAAGCGCCCGGTTGCTGCCCTGGCTGAGCACCCATTTGACGCCGGTATTGTCTTTCTTCAGGTCTTCCTCGAGCCATCCGAAGCGCTTGAGCACCAGGCTGGTCGGAGAATAGTAGGCATAATCCAGCCGCACTTCCGCAGGCGAAGCGGCATGGGCGCCAGCATGGAAAAATGCGGCGCCAAGGGCACCCGTGGCTGGCAGCAGGCTGGCGGTCTTGAGGAAGGTTCTACGGTCCATGGCGTGGCATGAGTTATCGTTGTTATGAAGAGATCAAGCTTAAAGACAGGAGGTTGACGAAGAAACGAATTGTTTCGCGCTTCCATAGCCGGTTTTCGTATAAAAATAAGACGGGGCCCGCTTGCGCGAAAAGCGCATTAGCAAGGGTGAAAATCTTCGTTGGATGGAACGGAGGCGGTTTGTAGCATTGCCCGTTTTCCATTCTCGTTCGGCGCGGCATTGAAATGCCTTGCCATGGCCTCATGGCGCGCAGAAAAGAATTTCGGAGTCACATCATGAACGATCAAGATCATTTGAAGCCATTGCTCGAGTCCCTGCGCGAAAGCGCTGTCGAGCGTGACCATGCCGGCGGACATGCAGCCCGCGAGAAGGCATTGCTGCGCGAACACGGCCTGCTCAACCTTTCGATACCCCGCGAGTTCGGCGGGGAAGAGCTGCCGTGGCCGCAGATCTATCGCATCGTGCGGCGCGTCGCAGGCGTCGACAGCGCGCTGGGCCATGTGCTTGCCTTTCATCATCTGCAAATCGCCAC
The DNA here is from genome assembly GCF_015352985.1 of Noviherbaspirillum malthae. GTDB lineage: Bacteria > Pseudomonadota > Gammaproteobacteria > Burkholderiales > Burkholderiaceae_D > Noviherbaspirillum > Noviherbaspirillum malthae. The sequence goes on from NZ_JACYXF010000006.1 coordinate 181,408, forward strand.
CGTGCTTATCTATGGCAATCCGGCGCAGAAGCGGCGCTGGCTCGGTGATACCGTGCGCCATGGCTACTGGTGGGGCAATGCGATGAATCCGCTCGACACCCGGCTGGTGGCGAGTGAAGGCGCAGGCGGTTTCCGGCTGAACGGCGCGAAGGGCTTTTGCTCCGGCACGACGGGTTCCTACTTCATGACGCTGTCGGCACTGCATCAGGACAGCGGAAAGGTAATGCTCGGTGTGGTGCCGACGGTGCAGGACGGCATCCGCATACTGGACGACTGGGATCCCATCGGCCAGCGGCAGACCGACAGCAATAGCGTTGAATTCACCGATGTGCCGCTGCCCGAGGACAGCATCCTGCGCGCGCACTATGCCGAGCAGACTGCATTCCATACCTTGCGTACCTGCTTCGCCCAGCTGGTGCTGGTCAATCTTTATGTCGGCATCGCAAGCGGGGCGCTGGACGAAGCGCGCCGCTACGCACTCAGCCAGGCGAGGCCCTGGGTGCATGCCGGCGCAGCTTCGGTTGCCGACGATCCGCTTGTCGTCCAGCGATTTGCGGAAATGCATGTGCAGGTTGCCGCGGCCACCGCCCTGGCAGACCGGGCCGGCGACCTGCTGGAAAAGGCCTATGTGCGCGGCCCCGAACTGGATGCGCAAACCCGCGGCGAGGTGGCGGTGGCCATTGCCGAGGCCAAGGTGCTGGCGCATCGCGCCGGCCTGTATGCAAGTCAGGAATTGTTCGAGGTTGTCGGCGCCCGCGGCGCGAAGGCCGCGCTTGGCTTCGACCGCTTCTGGCGCAATGTGCGCACCCACACGCTGCATGACCCGCTGGACTACAAGCTGCAGGTGCTTGGCAAATGGGCATTGCTTGGCGAGACGCCTTCGCCGACGCTGTACAACTGAATCGGCGGCTCCGGCGGCCCATGCGATCAGTGAAGATCGCATGGGCATGGAGGATTTGGGACTTCAGAACGCCGGTACAGCCGAACCGTTGAACTGGGTATCCACGAAGCGGCGCACTTCCTCGGATTGAAATGCCCGCACCAGCTTCGGCACCCAGGGCTTGTCCTTGTCGGCGGTTCTCACGGCGAGCAGATTGGCGTACTTTCCCCGGGCATCTTCAATGGCGATGCTGTCGCGCGTAGGCACCAGCCCGGCGCTCACCGCATAGTTGGTATTGATGGCGGCCGCATCGAGGTCGTCGAGAGAGCGGGGCAGCTGCGCCGCTTCCACCTGAATGATGCGCAGGTTCCTCGGATTGTCCGCGATATCGATCGGCGTTGCCGTCAGGCCGGCGCCGGGCTTGAGCTTGATGAGGCCGTATTTCTGCAGCAGTGCGAGCGCCCGGCCGCTGTTGGACGGATCGTTCTGTATGCCGACGCGTGCACCATTCGTCAGATCGGAGAGCGACTTGAACTTGCGCGAATAGAATCCCATCGGGAATGTCACCGTGTAGCCCACCGGTGAGATCCTGTATCCGCGCGCCTCGATCTGGGTTTCCAGGAAGGGAAGATGCTGGTAGCTGTTGGCATGCACGTCGCCGGCGTCGAGTGCGGCATTGGGACGGATATAGTCATTGAATTCCACGATCTGCAAACGCAGTCCGTCGCGTTCGGCCACCTTCTTCGCCACTTCCGCAATCTGCGCATGCGGGCCGGCGGTCACCGCAATCCTGATCGCCTCGTCGGCGGCCCATGCGCCCGAGGCCGCAAACAAGGAGATCGACATGAGGGTGCGGGCAAGTTGTCGTTTCATGGTGTTTTCTGTTTTTATGATGTGTCAGGCTTGCTTCATGCGGCTTCGTTGACCGCGCAGGCTGATGCCGCGCGCCGGGTGCGCGACATCTAGCCGGTCGCCCTTGCCGAACAGCTTGTTGCGCAGGCTGCCGGCTGCATATTCCTTTTGATAACGTCCGCGCCGCTGCAGTTCAGGCACGACTTGATCGACCACGTCGCGCATGCTTTCATGCGCCAGCGCGAAAGCCAGGTTGAAGCCATCGATACCGGTTTCATCCAGCCAGGCCTCAAGCTGATCCGCGACCTGCGCCGGATTGCCGACGATCACCGGCCCCCGGCCGCCTAGGCCGATGAATTGCGCCGCTTCCCGCACCGTCCATTTGCGGTCGGGATCGGCTGCGCTGAAGGAGGCGAGTGCCGTGCGGCCCGCTTCGGTGTCCATGTACTCGATGGTGTCGTCGAGCGCATGGCGGCTGAAGTCCACGCCGGTCCATCCCGACAGTAGGGCGAGGGCGGCTTCGATGTCGATATGGCGCTTGTAGTCCTCGTACTTCTCGACGGCTTCCGCTTCCGTGGGCGCGGTGATCAACAGCGCCTGCGCATAGATCCTTACGTCGCATGCGGTGCGTCCTGCGGCGACCGCAGCGGCACGCAGTTCCTGCACGTAGCGGGCGACGATGTGCCGCGCCGGTGCGCTGACGAAGATGCATTCCGCATGGCGGCCGGCGAACGCTTTGCCGCGGCCGGAAGTGCCGGCCTGGTAGAGCAGCGGAGTCCGCTGCGGCGAAGGTTCGCACAAATGAAAGCCCGGCACGCGGTAGTGCCTGCCGTGATGCGCGATCGAATGCACCTTCGACGGATCGGTGAAGACCCCGCGTTCCTTGTCGCGCAGCACCGCGCCGTCTTCCCAGCTGTGTTCCCACAGCTTGTAGACCACTTCCATGTACTCTTCCGCGACATCGTAGCGCTCGTCATGCCCGAGCTGCCTGTCCATGCCGAGGTTGCGTGCGGCGCTGTCGAGGTAGCCGGTCACGATGTTCCAGCCGATTCGCCCGCGCGTGAGATGGTCCAGCGTGGAGATGCGGCGGGCGAAGGAATAGGGATGCTCATAGGTGAGCGCGCAGGTCACGCCGAAGCCGAGGTGCGTGGTGGCCTGCGCCATCAGCGGCACTAGCGCCAGGGGATCGTTGAGCGGTACCTGTATGCCATGCCGCAACGCCGCATCGGCGCTGGCCTGATAGACGTCGTACACACCGAGCACATCCGCAAGGAAGATGCCGTCGAAGCCGCCGCGCTCCAGCAGCCGGGCCAATTCAACCCAATGCTCCGGATCGGTGTAGCGATGCGAAGTGTCGCGCGGATGCGTCCAGAGACCAGGGGACTGATGCCCCACGGTGTTCATCTGGAAGGCATTGAAACGAATCAACCTGGGCAAGGCACCGGCCCTGCCGCGGTCCGCCAAGGAACTCATTTGGCTCCTACCACCAGCGACTGCTGATAGTCGGTCTTGACGAAGCCCGCGAAGTGCTTGTTGGTCACGTCAAGAAATTCCTTGGAGCGGTAGGCGTCGGCGAGATCCTTGACCCACTTCTTGTCCTTGTCCTCGGTGCGAATCGCCACCAGGTTCTGATAGGTCGGCGAAGTCTTTTCCAGCGCGAGGGCCTGCGTCAGCTTGAGGCCGGATGCCAGTGCGAAATTGCCGTTGATGAAGGAAAAGTCGGTATCGTCCAGCGAGCGCGGCAGCTGCGCCGCCTCCAGAGGAATCAGCTTGATTTTCTTCACGTTGACGGCCACGTCCTTTTCGGATGCGCGGATCGGGTCGTAGCCTTCACGCAGCTTGATCCAGCCCAGCTGCTCCAGCACCACGAGCGCACGCGCCTGGTTGGTCGGATCGTTAGGCAGCGCAACGTTCGCACCTTCCTTGACCTCGTTTACGTTCTTGTACTTCTTGCTGTAGATCGCGATCGGCGCGGTTGGCACCTTGAGCAATTCGCTCAGAGCAAGCTTGTTCTCGGTGGCGAACTTGGTGAGGTAGACGATGTGCTGGAAAGCATTGGCATCCAGCGCACCCTGCGCCAGCGCGAAGTTCGGCTGCACATAGTCATTGAATTCGACCACCTTGACGGCATAGCCCTTCTTCTCGAGGATGGGCTTGATGCCGACCTTGACCTGGTCGGCATACGGACCGGCAGTGGCGCCGATGACGATTTCCTTCTTGTCCTGCGCAAAGGAAGCGGGCGAAAGAGCAAGGCCCGAGCCGATGGCAAGAGCAGTGGCGATGAGTGCGCGGCGGGAGATGGACATGTGTTTTCCTTTATGTGTTGTCGGTATGGTGTTGCTGCAATCTGTTGCTGCAGTCTGTCGCTTCAATTGCGTTCAGCGCTTGTCGATGTGCCGTGCGATGCCGTTGCCCGCGAACTGGATCAGCTGCACCAGCACGATCAGGATGGCAACGGTGAAGATCATGACGTCGGTCTGGAAGCGGTAGTAGCCGTAGCGGATGGCTAGGTCGCCGATGCCGCCGCCGCCGACCACGCCGGCGACCGCCGAGTAAGACAGGAAGCTGATGGTCAACACCGTCAGCGCGAGCACCAGGCCGGAACGGGCTTCGACCAGCAGCACGCGCAGCACGATCTGCCATTCGCTTGCGCCGATTGCATGGGCGGCCTCGATCACCCCGTGCGGGACCTCGCGCAGGGTCTGCTCGACCAGCCGTGCAAAGTAGGGAATGGCCGCGACCGACAGCGGTACCGCCGCAGCGACCGGACCGATCGAGGATCCGGTTAGCACGCGCGTGAACGGCACCAGTGCAACCAGCAGAATGATGAAGGGGAACGAGCGCAGCGTATTGACCAGCCAGCCCATTGCCAGAAACAGCGGGCGGTTGGCCAGCGACTGCTTCGGTCCCAGCAGGAACAGCAGGATGCCGAGCGGCCCGCCGATGAAAATGGCCGACGCAAGACCGATGCCCAGCATCAGGAAAGTCTGGCCGATCGCGGTCCATAGCTCGGGCAGGATGTTGACGATATTCTCAGGCATGCTTGACCTCCCGTTGACGCTCGGCATTGACCAGGCTGAGGAAGGTGCCGTACTGGCGCAGTTCCTGACCAAGGCTGGTTGAGGGCAGATACGCGTGGTCGCTCAGCTGGAACTGTTCCGCGATCCGCCCGTCCTCAATGACCGCGACCTGCCTGCACAATTCATGCACCACCGGCAATTCATGGGTGACGATGACGATCGTCACGCCGAGCCGTTCATTGATGTCGCGCAGCGTCTGCAGCACCGAGCGTGTCGTCTCCGCATCGAGCGCGGAAGTCGGCTCGTCGCACAGCAGGACCGAAGGCCGGCTTGCGAGCGCGCGTGCAATGGCCACGCGCTGCTTCTGCCCGCCGGACAGTTTCGACGGATAGCTCTGCGCCTTCGCTTCCAGACCCACGAGTTCGAGGCACTGGTAGACACGGTCCTTCAACGCGGCGCCCCTGAGTTCGCCGTGCACTTTCAGCGGGAAAGCGACGTTTTCGAATACCGAGGCATTCTGCAGCAGGTTGAACTGCTGGAAAATCATGCCGATCGACTGGCGCGCCTTGCGCAGCGCGGTCTTGACCAGGGATGTCAGTTCGCGGCCGTCGATCCAGACCGCACCGCTGTCAGGCTGCTCAAGCAGGTTGATTAGGCGCAGCAGCGTCGACTTGCCGGCACCGCTCTTGCCGATCAGGCCGAAGATGTCGCCGCTGCGAACCTGCAGCGATGTCGGCCTGACGGCATGGAACTGGCTGCCGTCAGGGAGTGTGAAGGATTTGCTGACCGAGTCCAGCCGGATCACGGCGGGACGCACAGCATCGAGCAGGGAGAGCGTCATGGCAGTTCGAATTGGTCTCAGATGTTCTATCAGGAGTAGGCGGTCGGTTCGGGCAACTTGCCGCTTAACACATAACGGCCGATGTCGCGCAGCTTGTAGTCGATCGGGTCGTGCAGGGTGTGGACGCGCACGTTTCGCCAGAAGCGGTCGAAACCGTAGCGTTCCGACGTCGCCCTGGCGCCGGTCACATCGAAAATCTGCGTCGAGGTCTCGATGCCCGCGTGATGCGCAAGGCATTTCGCTTCCGCCACCGTCACCGCCAGCTCGCCGCGGTCCTGTGCGGTGACGGCGTTGCCCTTGTGCAGCAGTCTCTCGAGTGCCGCTCCGGCTTGGTCGGCAAGGGCGATCGCGGGCCGCAGCAGCAGCCAAAGGTTGCCGTAGCGATGCTGGATGAAGGGGTCGTCTTCCGCCGAGGTCTGACCCGAGGCGAACCAGGGCCGGGCCTGCTCGCGCGTATAGCGGCTGGCTTCCTCGAATGCCCCCAGACCGATGCCCAGGTAGAGATTGGCCATGATCAGCTGGGCCACCTGCGAGCGCAGCGTTGCCTGCGGCGTCGGCGCAATGCCCGGCGGCTGCAGCACTTCGGCATGGAGCAATTCCACACCGTCGAAGCGCACATTGCCGCTGTCGGTCTGGCGTTGTCCGAATGCGTCCCAGCCGGCCTGGACTTCGATACCTGCCCGGTTCGTCGGCAGTGCGGCAATCAATGCGGTCTGCGTCGCTTCATGCCATGCCGAAATGGTCAGCACGTCGGAGCCGACCGATCCGGATGCAAAGCTCTTGATGCCGTCGAGACGGAAACCGTTCGGCGTGTCGGTGGCAATGACGCGCTTGTCGAGCGGATTGAGCGCGTTGCCCCAAAAGAGATCGCGGCGTACGGTGTCAGTCAGAAGCGCCGCCTGCTGTTCGTCGTTACCGTAAAGCTGTACGCCGGCCAGTTGCAAATGGTGGAAGCCGAAGATGTGGGCAAGTGCGCTGTCGACCTTTGCCAATTCGCGCACGGCTTCCAGCACCAGCCTCCAGGAGGCGCCGATGCCGCCGAAACGAATGGGCACGGAAAGACGCAGCAGCCCGCTGGAACGGATCAGTTCGCGTTCGGCTGCCGCATGGCCCCCGGCGCGGTCCCGCTCGACGGCCGTCTCGCGCAATTTTGCAGCAAGCTCGACAACGGCTTTCCGGATCGCCGCTTCCGAAGCGGCGTCCGTGCCGGTGCTGCCTGGCGCCGGCTGTAGCCGCAGATACCGTAAATGAGGAGGCAGATGCGTCATGTTGAAACTCTTGTCCTGTGTAGTTGATGAAGAATTATTCCATCGGGGATTTGGGGATTGAACGAATTAAAACGGTTAAGGTTATGCGGGATTTTTTGCGCAATGCCTTATGCGCGAACCCGATATTCAAAAATGAAAAGTTTCGTTTTGCTCGTTGAGGCGCATGCATAGAATCGCGTTGTCGTCTTGCATGCTTCTCCGTTGAGTTGCACATGGATAGATGCAATGCCGTGCATCGGCCGTTTCACTTGCGGCCGCCGACTCACATCCAATCACCACAACCACCAATAAGAACGAAACCGTCATGTCATCAACAATCGCTCGCTCGCGCCGTCTACTGCTATCTTCCCTCGCCCTCGTTCCGCTGGCGTTCTCGATGCCCGTCCTTGCGCAGAAGGCGCCCGATGCCGTGCGTATCGGCTACCAGAAATCCTCGACGCTGCTGACCATCGTGAAGGCGCGCGGGACACTGGAACAGCAGCTTGCGCCGCTCGGCATCAAGCTGAGCTGGCATGAGTTTCCGAGCGGCCTGCCGCTGCTCGAGGCGCTCAATGTCGGCGGCGTGGACCTGAGCGCGGACGTGGCCGATACGGTGCCGGTATTCGCCCAGGCCGCGGGCGCGAAGCTGACGTATGTTGCGCAGGAAGCGCCGTCGCCGTCGGCACAAGCCATCGTGGTGCGCGCCGATTCGCCGCTGCGCAGCGTGGCCGATCTCAAGGGCAAGAAAGTTGCCGTCACCAAGGCGGCGGGCAGCCATTACCTGCTGATTGCGCTGCTGGAAAAGGCCGGGTTGAAGTTCAAGGACATCTCGCCTGCTTACCTGACACCTTCCGACGGCCGGGCCGCCTTCGAGCGCGGCAGCGTGGATGCCTGGGTGACCTGGGACCCTTTCCTCGCCGGCGTGCAGCGCCAGTCCCAGGTACGCGTGCTTGCCGACGGACGCAGCGTTGCCGATTACCAGCGTTACTACCTGGCGTCGACGCCGTTCGCCGAGGCGCATCCGGATGTCATCCATATCCTTTACGAGGAATTGCGCAGGACTGGCCAATGGGTCAAGCAGAATCCCAAGGAAGCAGCCGCCTTCCTTGCGCCGCTGTGGGGGCTCGATGCGCCTGCCGTCGAACTTGCGAACAGCCGCCGCAGCTACGAGGTCAGGGTGGTGCAGCCGGATTCGCTGAAGGAACAGCAGGCGATCGCGGATGCCTTCTTCTCGGAAGGCCTGCTGCCGAAGAAGATCAATGCTGCTGCGGTTTCGATCTGGAAGCCGGCACGGTGATCCGGCGAAGCCGATTCGCCAAGTGATCAAAGCTTAAAGACTCGCCACTCAATCCGCAGCGCCCGGCAAGACTTTCCCGTCTTGCCGGGCGTTGTGCCTTGTTCTCTCGGTATTCGATGGGGCCATCTTGCGAGGAAAAAGACTTCCATTTTTCCGCAGGCCATGGATATACTTGTTTGTCAGCAAATGTTATTTGTTGGCAATAGGGAGACAGCTGTCGGCATGGAAAGGGCATGACGGAATGATAATCTACACGTTCATGCAGCGCAGCCATGCCGATTAGCCATAGATATAAGAGAGACAAGGAAAATCATGGCCGCGCAGCGCATAGCATCATCCACGAGCATTACCCGTAAACTTGGCTTGCTGGTCGCAAGCGCCTTCATCGGCCTGGTCTGCCTGACCGCCGTCTTCATCTATGCGGAAAGGCAGTCGATGATGAAGGAAAGGCAAATGGCCGTGCAGCAGATCGTCGAGGCCGCGCACGGCATTCTGGTTCATCATCATGATTTGTCGGTGAAGGGTAAGGTCAGCGAGCAGGAGGCCAAGCAGAGCGCCATGGAAGCCATCAAGCGGCTTCGCTATGGCGGCAACGAGTATTTCTGGATCAACGACATGCATCCACGCATGGTCATGCATCCGGTCAAGCCGGAGCTTGATGGCAAGGATCTGTCCGACAACAAGGATCCGACAGGCAAGCGTCTCTTTGTTGAGTTCGTCAAGACGGTGCAGCAGAGCGGAGGCGGCATGGTCGCGTACATGTGGCCGAAGCCGGGCAGCAGCGAACCGGTGGAAAAGGTCTCCTACGTAAAAGGTTTCGCGCCTTGGGGATGGGTGATCGGTTCGGGCGTGTACGTCGATTCCGTCAATGAAGCCATGATGGTGAAGGCGTTCGAATTCCTGGGCGCCACGCTGGTGTTCGGCATCCTGCTGCTGGCGGTCGGTTTTGCGATCTCCCGCAGCGTGCTGCGCCAGCTCGGCAGCGAACCCGCCTATGCGGTCGATATCACCCAGCAGATCGCCGCGGGCGACCTGACCGTGCCGATCAAGCTCAAGGAGGGCGACCAGTCCAGCCTGCTGCATGCGATCAAGACCATGCGCGACAGCATCGTGCGGATGGTCGGCGAAATGCGTGCCAGCGCCGATACCATTGCCAGCGAGTCCGCGCAGATCGCATCGGGCAATCTGGAATTGTCGGCGCGCACCGAGCAGCAGGCCGGCTCGCTCGAGGAAACCGCGTCATCGATGGAGGAACTGACCTCGACCGTCAAGCAGAATGCGGAGAACGCGCGCCAGGCCGATGCGCTGGCGGCGGCGGCATCCGATGTCGCTACCAAGGGCGGCGAAGTGATTCACCAGGTGGTCGGCACCATGGAGCAGATCAATGAATCGGCGCGCAAGATCGTCGATATCATCAGCGTGATCGACGGCATTGCCTTCCAGACCAATATCCTGGCGCTCAACGCTGCCGTTGAAGCAGCGCGTGCCGGCGAACAGGGCCGGGGATTTGCCGTGGTTGCCTCCGAGGTCCGTACGCTGGCGCAGCGTTCGGCGCAGGCGGCCAAGGAAATCAAGGGGCTGATCGGTGATTCCACCGAAAAAGTCGAGAACGGCAGCCGCCTGGTGAACCAGGCCGGTGCGACCATGCAGGAGATCGTGGAGAGCGTGCATCGGGTCACCGGCATCATGCGTGAAATCACTTCGGCCAGCCAGGAGCAGACATCCGGCATCGAGCAGATCAATGCCGCCATCACCCAGATGGATGGCGTGACCCAGCAGAATGCCGCGCTGGTGGAAGAGGCTGCGGCCGCCTCCGAAGCCCTGCAGAACCAGGCGGCCAAGCTGGCACAGACGGTCGGCCTGTTCAAGCTCGATCACAACCAGGTACAGCAGCAGGTACCCGTCAGCAGGCCGGTCGCGCCGCGTGCTTCGGCACCGGCTCCGCAGGCCCAGCGCAAGGCCGTGACGCGCGCCGTTTCGGAAAAACCGGCCGGCAAGCCTGTGCAAAGGCCGGCAATTGCCGCAAGACCCGCGGCTCAGGATGACTGGGAAGAGTTCTGACACCCCATCATTCTGGTACCGATAGCAAAACGGCCGGCGCAAATTGCGCTGGCCGTTTTGCATTGCAGCCAGTGTCAGGTGAAATTTCCCTTCATAGATGACGCTTTATAGGGCATAATGCATCATCTATGAGGGGATAACCGATGCCGAAAAAGCTGCTGGACACCGATTCGCTGCCGACGCTGGTCCAGGAGCGCCTGAGCACCTGGGGCCGCTGCATCCGCACCCAGCGTCTGCGCCAGCGCATTACCGCAGCCGATTTATGCGCGCGCATGGGTATCTCCGAAGCCACATTGCGCCGCCTGGAACGCGGCGACTCCGGCGCCGGCGCCGGGGCTTACCTTACTGCGCTGCTGGTTTTGGGCGTTTCCGATGAGGCGACACCTCCACTGCCGCCGCTGCTCTGGTCCGACATGACGCAGCGCCGTGTAAAACCGACCCGGCAGGAGCGAGGAGCCGGGGATGACGCCGATTACTTCTAAGCCGCTGTACGTCTATCTTCAGCGCCCCGATACCGGAGAATGGGTCACGGCAGGGCGCTACCAGTCCGAGTCTCCCGATGGCGGGGACAGGGCCGGTTCAGATAGGCCCCAAGCTATGCCGATGCCGGACTGGCCTGGGCTATCGATCCGTCAATCTGCCATTTCGCCCTGATGCCGAACTCCCTGCGCCACGTTACGGCGGTCTGCATGATGTCTTGCGCGATGCCTGCCCGGATGCATGGGGGCAGGCACTGCTGCGCCGGGAACACAATCTGCCGGCCGGGACGCCCCTGTTCCGCTATCTGGTGTTGGCCAGCAACGCCGACCCCTGGGGTGCGCTCGCCGTAGGCACGGAGCGCAAGCCGTCGGTGGCAATGCTTGCAAGTCCGAAACTGCCTTAGCTGGAATCCCTGGTGCAGGAACTGGCTGCTCTTGGCGAGCAGCGTCCGGCAGTCGATGCCCGCCCCGGCCGAGGACAGGCGGGAACTGTTCGGCAGAATGATTTTCAATGCCCTCTGCGGAAACGACGATGATCATGTGCGCAACCATGCGGTCGTGTACCGTCAGGAGCAGCGGCGCTGGCGCCTGTCGCCGGCCTTCGATGTCGTGCCCAATCCGGCGGAAACGCCGCGCAGCCTGACATTGCAGCTGTCTGCCGGACGCTTCGACATATGCCGGACGGCAGCGCTGGCGGATGCGCATCGCGTCGCATTCGACAGCCGCGAGGAAGCCGGGCACTTCTGCGATGCACTGCTGCTGCGCATTGAAAGCGCATTCGAGCGGGCGGCCAGCCGGCTCGATGCATCGTGGCGGGCAATGATGCATGCACGCCTGCAGCAGAACCTCTCGTTGCTGCGCGTATCGAAGTGACACCGCATTGGAACATGCATGTCGAACCGAACCCAAGGAGAAGAGCAACATGAACGGCACCACACTCAAGGACAATTCCGGCGCGCAGCGCTACGAACTGATGGCAGACGGCCAGCTGATCGGCTTCGCGCAGTACAGGCCGGCCGGCGATGCTGTCGCGATCATCCACACTGAAATCGCACCGGAGCATGGCGGCAAGGGCTACGGTTCGGCGCTGGCGAAACAGGCGCTGGACCGCATTCGCGAGGAACGAAAGCGCGTCATTCCCGCATGCGGCTTCATCGCCGACTATATCGGCAAGCATAGTGAATATGCGGACCTGGTAGCGGATTCCTGACAGGGGTCTCGATTCCTCGCGGTGCATTTTTGAACAACTACATGATATCGATGTAGTGGGTGAATTCAACGCTGGGCTGCCTGCATCGATACAAAAAACTGTTGCGTGAATGCGGCGCGCAATTCGCACCGCTGCAGTTTGAGCCCGCACAAATATTTCATGCAGGATCACGCGATGATGGCGGAACAAGGGGGGCAGCGAGACCGCCGGGCCAATGCGAAGATAACGCAAGCGTGCGGCAATCCGTATGAGGAATGACGTCCATGCTTCGTTACCGCCGGCTGGCACTTGTCTTACCGTTTGTTCTTGCAACCGCAGCCCAATCCCAGTCACGTTCTGCGATCCCGGCTGAAGCCGAAAGGCAAAGGCCGGACACCGCGTTCATTGACGGCTGGAGCATCGTGGAACTGCCCGATCTTCCCGGCGGAAGCCATAGCAGCGGTACAGCGCTCAACGACAGCGGTGATGTCGTCGGTTGGTACTCCGGCCCCTTCGTTCCCAATCGCGCCTTCCTCTATAGCGAAGGCAAGATGACGGACATGGGAACGTTCGGCGGCCCGAACAGCATGGCAAGCGGCATCAATAACCGGAAGACTGCAGTCGGACACGCCCATGCAAGCCCGCTCGACGTTTATGCGTTCTGCTATCAATCCGGTTCGCTGCATGCCTTGCCGGGACTGGTTTTATCAAACAGCGAGGCAACGGCGATCAATGACAGCGGCGATATCGTCGGCATGGTTACGATGCCGAAAGAGGGCGGCGCCAGGGCATTCCTTTATTCGAGCGGCAAGTTGAAGCTGCTGGGATCGCCGGGCGGCACATACAGCATTGCCAGGGCCATCGGACGGAACGGCCAGGTAGTCGGCGAGAGTTATGCTGCCGGCATGGAATCGGCGCATGCGGTGATTTTCAACAGAGATGGCTCGGTCACAGACCTGGGCACCCTGGGCGGAAGACACAGCGCCGCAACCGGCATCAACGACAGGGGCGACATCGTCGGCGGCAGCGGCACGACGATGATCACCGACCGCACGCCGCACGCATTCCTTTACACCAATGGCAGGATGCACGACCTCGGCACGCTGGGCGGGCCTTCATCGCATGCCGGCGCAATCAACAACGCCGGCACCATAGCAGGCGCCAGCGAAACCGCCGACGGCGCCTTGCATGCCGTGATCTGGGAGAACGGGAAGATACGCGATCTGAACGATCTGGCCGTTGTCGCCGCACGCGGATGGACGAGCCTCTACACGGCGTCGGCCATCAACAACAAGGGGCAGATAACAGGCAGCGGATTCATCAACGGCGTCAGCCATGCCTTCGTCCTGACGCCGGGGCCTATGCCTGCGCCTGCGCTGCAAGCAAACCGCTAGCGACCGCATTCACAATGCGAGTGATGAAAGACCATGCAGCTTCTTATGCGTTTGATCAAACTCGGGAAGGTATGAATTTGCGCGCGTTTACCAATAATTAATCGTGGCTGGTTACCGAGTCGCTGTCATCCCGCACAGACAAGACACAAGACACAAGACACAAGACACAAGAGGCAAGGGACAAGGAGCAAGCTGCTGTCGCCGCACGGGAAATGCGGTGTCAATGCATGGGCTTCGTCTCGATGCGGCGACGTCGTCGAGCGCATCTCGGGACGGGTATGCCGCAGGCATTGAGACACGATCTTTCATCAACGAGGAAATATCATGGTTAATGAACACATGCTCAAGGACGCGCAGCGCGAAATCATCTCCTTCAAGCTGAACAAGACCGATCTGGCCATCATGGGCAAGGCGGTCGGCAAGCTGCAGGTGACGCATGACGTCGATCCGGACCGCCCCGGCGCCTTCATGATCAGGAACCATTCGTTCAGCACCGATCAGCCCGGTGCCTTCACGATCCGCAACTACAGTTTCGATGCGAAAGCGCCCGGCGCCTTCACCATCCGCAATTACCAGTTCTCGAGCGCATCGTGAGATAGGAACGGAAAACGTATCGCCGGCCTGGCCGGCGATACACACGCTGCCAAGACTGGGCCGTTCACGCGGCTCACGCGGTTTATGAGTGCGCGCTGATGCAGCGGTGTGAGATCTCCGTTTTGCGCACGTCGATGGAACAGTCATTCATGACAAGGAGCGTTCCATGATGAACAACCTGGCAAGCCTGGTAATGGAAAATCTGCGCGACATTACCGCTTGCGAATATCCCGGTTACGCGCGAATCCTCGATCACAGCTTCTGCACCGCGCCGCCGCCGTTCTCGATGAACTGGTTCGGCCGCCGCTACTTCGAACTGGCGCGCGACCCCGAATGGTTTGCCAATTCTTTGGTCGCCAATTCGGCGCTTGAAGGTTACGGCTCCACCCAGATCTGGAATTTTTCCACGAGAATGCAGCAGGATGAATACATCGACGCCGTGCGGCAGCATGCGATGGATGAATCCAGGCATTCGACCATGTTCGTCAGCATGCTTCACCTGACCTTCCCGGGCCTGAGCATGGATGCCGGCACCGAAGAGCGCATCCGCATGCAGCAGCCCCGGTATTCCCGGGACAATCTCCCAGGAGCCAGGCGGGCTGCGCCGGAGTGCCGCATGTCGTCCGACGATAGCATCAGCGAACTGGTCGGCGTTCACCTGACGGAGATACGCGCACTGGTCCTGCAATACCTGCTTCGGTCGGTGATCAGGGTGTATGCGCCGGCGCCGTCGGAAAAGCGCATCGGCATGTTTTGCGCGTCTCTCATTCGAGACGAAGCCAGGCATATCGACTATACGGCTAGAATCTTCGAAGCCCTTGCCAACGAAGGTCGCGCCGATCAGCTGGCGGATATGTTCGAGAAGCGCGTTCGCGAGTTCAACGATCTCACGATGATCGAGCTTGAGCGCGAAAAGCAGATGACGATATGAATACCTGGAAAAGCATTGCACATGCATTCATCCATGCTGATGCCCGGATTCATCGTTTCCGTGGTGTCCCATGAGCCTGCAGGCGCTGATTGCCCCGTACAGCGTTGACGCCTTCCTTGCCGAATACTTCGAGAAGGCCTGGCTGCACGTCGAGCGCAACGATCCTGCCTGCTTCCGCAGCCTGCTGGACGATCTCGACCTGGAGCGGCAGATCTGGCGGCATTCTTCGCAATGGGGCGATGTCAGCCTGGCCAGGGCCGGCACGCACCCGGCGGACAATCCCTATGCCGATGGGCTGCCGACGGTCGACGCGGTGGCCGATGCCTACCGCAACGGCTATACGGTCGTGGTCAACAATTACCAGCAAAAGAGCAGTCGCATCGCAGCCTTCTGCCGCGAAGTGGAGAAGTTTTTCTGCTTTCGCTGCAACGCCAATCTTTATCTGACCGGACCTCGGTGCAAGGGACTGAACGCGCATTACGACGACCAGGACGTTTTTGTAATGCAGCTCGACGGCGTGAAAATCTGGCGCATCTACGAAGGCGGCCCGCTGCTGCCCATGGAGGATCAGGACTATGATTGTCCTGATCCTGCTGCCCTGGCGTTCACGGAGCTCGCGCTTAGACCCGGTGATGTCCTGTATATGCCGCGGGGGCATATCCATGACGCGTTCACCGAAGACTACCGCTCCCTGCACCTGACCCTGTCGGTATCGGTGGTGAGGCAGGCGACCTTTCTCAGGCAACTGATCCATCGCCTCGCGGAAGGCAATGCGGACTTGCGCAGGGCGATGCCTTTTTCCAGATTGCGCAGACTGAGCGATCAGGACGACGATCAGGATGGCATCGGTCTCCTGCGGGTTTTCAATCAGATTACCGCTGCAGACCTTCAACGTGCGTACTCGGATTTTCAGGATCGGCTTCTCCACGCGTCCGTCAGGCTGCCCGATGACCAACTGCAAGGCGATCGGCAGAGACAGCCTGTCACTGTCGAATCGAAGGTGAAGATTGCCGACGACCAGATCTGCCTGATATCGTTGTTGCCCGATACTTGCACGCTCAAGTTCATCGGGGGACAAGTCCCATTGTCGGAAGACATGCGTGACGTGGGACGGTTTGTTTGCGAACAGAGAAAATTCAGGGTGTGCGAAATGGAATGCAGTGTATCGGATGCCGTGAAAGTCGCATTCGTGCAATTCCTGATGGACCATGGCCTGTTGGTGTTCGCCGATGAATGATGGAAGGAGCGATGCGAACCGGCAATCCGATCTGATTCCGCTCCCTCTCCCGCAGGCGGGAGAGGGCTGGGGTGAGGGTGACTGTAGCGAAGAGCGGTCTTGACACGCCCCCTGATCCCCGACCCTTCTTACGCAAGCGGGAGAAGGGAGAGGGAGAAGCGCAGAACGCTTCAGAGAACTTTTGCTGCTCTTCCTAGAACACGATCGTCCATCCGGGATGCGAGGCCTGTGCCTTGGTGTAAGACACGCCATGCACCTTCAAGCCGTCGGCATTGAGCAGGGTAATGATGCCGCCCTTGTTCGACAAGGCCATCGGCGCGCGCACTTCCACCCGCCGGACCGCGCCTGCTTCGAGCGTGCCGTCCAGCGGCATTTTCGCCTTCTGCTTGTCCGCCAGCTGCCATCCCGCCAAAGCGATGGTGCGGTCGCTCGGATTGAGCAGCGTGACCGATTCGTTTTCGGGGGACTGCACTGAATTTACCAGGGCAGCGACGATGCGCACCAGGCCGTCAGGCAGGTCTTCCGTCGGCTGCGGCACGACGGGGTCGGGATTGATCGGCTGCTCTTCATCGGGTGCACGCAGCGTGTGTCCGGTACGGTCATCGGTATGCCAGCTTTGCGACTGGAACTTGAGAAAGACCGCAGTCCATTGCTGCTGGCGAGGAAATTGAAACAGCAGGCCGCCGTCCTGCCATACGCCGTCGTCCTGTACGAAGCGGCCGGTGTTCCCCTGGTTCATATGAATGTCGTGGATGCCGTTACCCGGCATGAAGCCGAAGTACTTGTCCGCGTTGCGGTCTTCCGGGCCCCAGCGCTCGCCGAAGGCATACACGATGGCGTCTTCGTCCGCCATCGCGCGCTGAACGATCTGATCGAGTTTTTCATTCAGATCGTTGTCCGGCCCCGGCAGTTCGGGCGGCAGGGGCGTCATCAGTCCCGGCTGCAGCAGATTGCCTCGAATGAGATCGAGCGCGCCGCTGTCCGGCCTGCGTTCCAGCGCTGTAAAGCCGCCGGGAAGCACAGCGACGATATCCGTCAGCGGATGCGTGAAGTGGCTCTTGATGTGGTACATCAGCTCCGACGGCGCCAGCTGCGACTTCACGTTCACCGCGATGCGATAGTTCGTGCCGGCTTCGTCCACGACATGAATCTGGTAGTGCGGCGAAGAGCCCGAGCCGAGGCGGCGCGCGATCGGCCTGCCTTTCAATACGCCGTAATTCTTGAGTGCCATGAGTCCTCCTGTAAGGTCTCGGTCTTCGTCCGTTGCTGAACATGCCATGCATGGATTTTCAGTCTAGGAGCCGATACGGCAAAGGGACTGCGCAAGCTCAAACAAATTGAGGTGTACTTGAAGGACATCCGGCAAACTAGAAAACTACAGCCAGCATGATCGCAATCGATGTGCGTGCAGCGTACATGCAATGCATTGAATGGCCTGGCGACGGCATGCCCCCGATCGGTTGTTCGCAAGACGCTTGCGCACTCGATAGCGCGTCAAAGCATGCGGCGCGCTTGGGGCACAATGTTGTGTCGATATGTGTTCAAGACCTTGCCTGGACAATCCGGCGAATTCATTTGTCAATCATGCCCTGGCTTAGGATTGGTATTGCTTTTCCATGCCAATCTCATTTTTCCGCACCGAGCTGATATCCATGCGGCTTTGCCAGTAAAATATCGCTTCCTTAACAACCGGGACCAGCGGGAAAACCGCGTAGTCCTGCCTCGGTGGACATAGTTATTATTCTTGGACTTATTCTGCTCAATGGCATTTTTGCCATGTCCGAACTGGCCGTCGTATCTTCCAAGCGCATCCGGCTTGAGAAACTCTCCGAAAACGGCAGCCGCGGCGCTCGTGCAGCCTTGCAGCTCGCTGACAGTCCAAACCGCTTTCTTTCCACTGTCCAAGTCGGTATCACGCTCATCGGCATCTTCAACGGTGCTTTCGGTGAAGCATCGCTCGTCGAACGCCTGACTCCGCACATTGCCGGCATCCCGGTCGTGGCGGAATACGCGCGCGAAATCGCGCTCGGCATCGTGGTCATCGGCATCACCTTTGCCTCCATCGTGCTTGGTGAACTGGTGCCTAAACGCGTCGCGATGCTGTACCCGGAAGCCGTCGCGACGGTGATCGCCACGCCGATGCAATGGCTGTCCCGCATCGTGTCGCCGTTCGTCAAGATCCTGTCGGTCACCACCGAGGCGATCATGCGCCTGCTCGGCCTGCACAAGCACAAGGAAGCGGCCGTCACGGAAGAGGAAATCGCCGGTCTCATCAAGGAAGGCACGCACGCGGGTGTTTTCGAGAAAACCGAGCATGACATCGTCACGCGCGCGCTGCGACTGGATGACCAGCACCTTGGTGCCTTGATGACGCCGCGCACCGACCTGGAATTCATCGATCTCAACGATACGATCGAAAACAACCTGAACAAGATTGCGGACAGCCCGTTCAGCCGTTTCCCGGTCTGCAGGGGCAATCGCTCGGAGGTGCTCGGCATCGTTCATGCCGGCGACCTGTTCGAGCAGGCGATCCGCGGCCAAGCGGTTTCGGGTGTCGATATTGAACGCGCCGTCAAGCCTCCGCTCTACGTGCCCGAATCGGTCAGCGCGATGGGCCTGCTGGAAGCGCTGAAGAAACATCGCACCGAACTGGCGCTGGTCGTCTCCGAGTATGGGGAAATCGAAGGCATGGTCACCCTGAGCGACGTGATGGGTGCGCTGGTCGGTGATGTATCGGTCGTTGACGATGATGAACACGAGGCCGATGCCGTGCAACGTGAAGACGGTTCCTGGCTGATCGACGGCGGTGTGTCGCTCGACCGTTTCCGTGACATCATGGAATCCGGTGTGCGCTTCCCTGAAGAAGCCAATGGCACTTACCACACGCTCGCTGGCTTCATTCTGACGCAGCTTGGCCATATTCCGGAGGCTGCCGAACACTTCGAATGGGACGAATTCCGCTTTGAAGTGATGGACATGGACCGCCAGCGGATCGACCGTCTGCTCGTGTCGCGTATTCCCAAAGCGGAAACACCGGCAATCGACGAGCCGCAATAATCGATTCGACGCGCATGGCATGCTGTCGTGCATGCCATGCATGGGAATCGTCGGGTGCTCCATGGTCATTATTGCCGGCGCTCAACCGTGCGGCGGCAATAATGATCATGGAGCACCCATCAACCCCCAATATGCTGCCTGGCGGAACTCAGCCCGACAGGCTCGCCACTTCTTCCAGCGCCTTTCTCTCCGCATCGACCGCATGTGACCTTGCCAGCAATCCTGCCAGCATGGCGAGAACTGCGCCGACCGCATAGCCGAGGGCGACCGAGCCGCGGTTGCCGCTCTCGATCAGCCAGCCGAACAGGACCGGCGCAATGAAGCCGCCGGTACCGGTGCCGATCGCATAGAAGATCGAAATGGCCATTGCGCGCATTTCCAGCGGAAAGACTTCGCTGACCGTCAGGTAGGCCGAACTGGCGGCGGTGGACGCAATGAAGAACAGTACGCTCCAGCACAGCGTCTGGCTGAACGCGGTCAGCCAGCCCTGCATGAAGGCAAAGCCGGTCAGCGCCAGTCCGATGCCGCTGAGAAGGTAGGTCAGCGAAATCATCCTGCGCCGGCCTATGCTGTCGAACAGCGGCCCCAGCAGGAAGGGACCGAGCACATTGCCGAGGGCGAAGGGAAAGATGTAGAGCGCCACCCGGTTGTCCGGCACCTGGTAGAAGCGGGTCAGCACCAGCGCATAGGTAAAGAAGATGGCGTTGTAGACGAAGGCCTGGGCCACCATCATTGCCAGCACTACGATGCTGCGCCTGCGGTAGCGGTGCAGAAGTACGTTCAGCACCTGGCGCAGCGGCGGCGTTCCTGCCGAAGCGGAAGCATGTGCGGCGGCTGCATGGGATGCAAGAGAAGGCAGGGAACCGTGCTGCCGTGCAACCTGTGCCTCGATGTCTTCGATGATGCGTCTGGCCTCGTCCGCGCGGCCATGCATCAGCAGCCAGCGCGGGCTTTCCGGCACATGGCGCCGCACCAGCACGATCGCCACCGCCAGCACCGCGCCAAGGAGGAAACAAGCCCGCCAGCCTAGCGCCGGGCCGAGCACGTTCGGGTCGAGCAGCACCAGGCTCAGGCCGGCGCCCAGGGCTGCGCCGACCCAGAAGCTGGCATTGATTGCGAGATTGACCCGGCCGCGCACGCGCGCCGGTATGAGTTCGTCGATTGCGGAATTGATGGCCGCATATTCGCCGCCGATCCCGAGGCCGGTGATGAAGCGGCAGATGGAGAGAAACACGAAGCCGGTAGAGAATGCGGTCGCCAGCGTCGCCGCCATGTAGACCGCGAGCGTGATCATGAACAGCTTCTTGCGGCCGAGCCTGTCGGTCAGGCGGCCGAACACCAGCGCCCCCAGGACCGCGCCGGCGATGTACAGCGAGCCGGTCCAGCCGACTTGCGCTGCGGTCAGCGCCAGCGTGTCCTGCCGTTCCAGCACGCTTCCTAGCGAGCCGATCAGTGTGACTTCCAGCCCGTCCAGCACCCAGGCGATGCCCAGCGCCATGACCACGCGCCAGTGCCAGCGCGACCACGGCAGGCGGTCCAGCCGGGAAGGAATGTCGCCGGCATTGTCGCTCACCGTCACGCTCGAGTTCGCCGCAGTCATTTCGGCTGCTTTCTTGCAACGGCGGCGTCGCGCAAGTCCTGCTTGTTGCCGGTGATATTGCCCGTCGGCGCATGTCTTTCGATGCAGGCGTTGATCTCCGCACCGAACAGCAGCACCGCCGCCGAAATATAGAAGTACAGAAGCAGCACGATGACCGAGCCGACGCTGCCGTAGGTGGCACTGTAGTCGGCGAAATTGCGCACGTAATAATCAAAGCCCAGGGAGGCGAGAATCCAGATCAGCACCGCCAGTACGGCGCCCGGCGTAATGAAGGGAAATCGCGGCTGGGCCGCCGGCGCGGAGTAATACACCAGCGCCGCGCTCAGGCTCAAGAGAAGAAGAATCACCGGCCAGCGCAGCCAGGTCCACAGCGTGACGAAGAACTGCTCGAAGCCGATCTGGTCGGACAGCCATTGCATGGCCTGCGGACCGATCAGCAGCAGCGCGGCGGACAGGATCAGGAGGGCGGCGATGGCCATGGTGTAGAGAATGGAGAGCGGATACAGGAGCCAGATCGGCCGGTTTTCGCGAATGCCGTAGGCGGCATTGAAGGCATTCATCGTGGCGCGCGCCGCCGCCGAGGCGGTCCAGAGCGCAACCACCGCGCCGACGGAGAGCAGACCGCCCTGCGGCTCGCGCAGTTCATTGAGCACCACGTTGACCTGGTCCATCGCCTGTCCGGGCAGCAGGAACTCGGCCTGCTGGCGCAGCCAGTCAATGAAGTCCGGCAGATGAAGCGTACTGATCAGGGCGATCAGGAAAATGAAGAAGGGAAACAGGGAGAACAGGATGTGGTAAGCCAGCGCCGCTGCCTGGGTCGGCATGTCGTCGCCGATGAATTCCTTGAACGAAGTGACGAACAGCTTGCCGATGCTCAAGCCGCGAAGTCCGGGAATGTTCATGGCGCTCCTGGAATGAAGTGACTGTCCTGTTGATATGCGGTAAGCCTTTCGCTTCTATAGACCTAGAGAGTGGTACAGGGAGATTGGTTTTGTCTTTTCACCGGGTTTATGCGTTGCGGCAAAGCGCAGCCTTGCTGATGCAACACGTCTTATGCTGTATCAGCAAGGCTGCGCCTCCCGTGAAACGGTAGCGAACAGGGCGCGGCTCGACACCCCAACAGCAGGTGCGGCCGACGCAAAGCCCGGCTTGGTGTCAGACGTTGCCGGCCTGCGCCGCCGCTCCGGAAGCGTCTTCTTCGGCCGCCTGCTCCTGGAGACGCAGGTATAACGCGTCAGCGCATCGTCGAGGGTAGGCAGCAGCACCGCTTTTTCGGTACCCAGCGCGCTGTAGGATGGACGGGCGGCGACATGGTCGAGGCTGCTGCCCGGCCGCGCTTCCAGCCTGCCCGGATCGACATTGGCCATCGCGCAGGCCTTCAGCGCAAGATCGGCCCAGGTGATCGGCTGAGCATTGGTCAGGTGCCAGACGCCTTTTTCCCTGTCGATCAGCAGATCGAGGCTGGCATGCACCAGGTCGGGCACGTAGGTCGGCGTGACGGTGACGTCGTTGGCCGCCAAGAACGGCGAGCCGGCGGCGAGCGACTTTAATGCCTGCGTCAGGAAATTGTGGCTGTCCCACGGACCGAAGAAGGCGCTGGTGCGGATGACCAGCGCTTGGGGATGGGTGTCGAGCACCCGGCGTTCCGCTTCCACTTTGCTCCTGCCATAGATGTTGAGCGGCGACACGCTGTCGCTCTCCACATACGGTGCCTGCTGCCGTCCGTCGAACACAAGGTCGCTGGAAAAAGTCATCAGCTGCACATTGTGGCGGATACAGGCGATCGCCAGCACCGACGGACCGAGCGTGTTTTCACGGAAGCAGCGTTCGCTGTCCCGTTCTGCCTCGTCCACGCGCACATAGCCGCCGGCATTGATGACGGCCCAAGGCCGGTAGCGTTGCAGCGCACGCTCTACGGAAGCAGGATCGGCGATATCCATGTCCTGCCGGCTGACCAGGCGGTAGGACAGGTTGCGGGCTTCGCAGATGCGGGCATAGGCCTGCCCCAGCGTGCCGGTGGCGCCGGTGATGAGGATGGGCTGGACGAACTGCTTTCTTCCATGCTGCCGCTCGACGGTCAGCGAGGCGATAGCGGCGCTGGTCGCCACCGGCGGACAGAGGAAGCGACCGGGCCTGCGCCACCATCCCTGTCCCTGCAGCACCGGATGCGACAACGGACGGCTGGCCGACAGCTCCCGCATCAGGCCGGCGACGGCGGTCGGACGCGGACGCGGCGTGCGCACGTCGAAGGGACCGGGTTCGTAATAGCCCTTGCAGGCAGTGACCAGGCAGTTCCAGTCGTAGGAACCGAGCAGGGCCCAGACCGTGACCGCTCTGACATCGGCGCCGTTGCGCTGCGCCTCCTGCGCCGCGTCCCAGATTTCCAGCAGCCAGCGCATCTGGTCTTCGCGGTTGGCATCGATATGCGCTTCGGTAATCGCGATCGGCAGGCCGTAGCGCTCCCACGCTTCCTGCAGCAGCGGTCCGATGCCGGGCGTCGGCGTGGCAAGGGCGCGCGCGGCATGGATGTCGGCGTGGTGATGGTCGCGATAGGTGCCCACGAATTCCGGCGGATAGCGGTCGACCCGGTGATCCAGCCAGCGTTCGCTGGTGATGTAGTAATTGATGCCGATGACCTCGGGCGGGCAGGGGTTGTCGCGGAACCACAGGAATTGCGCTGCGTCGATGCCGGTCGCGGTGAGGTACTCCCAAAGCGCGTGTTCCGGCCCCACTTTGCCGCACAGCAGATCCCAGGAGAGCCAGCGGCGCTCGTTGTAGAAGCCGGCGAGTTCTTCAAGCTCCGGGGTGCTGTAGGTCTTGCCGAGGTCGTCGGTCTGCACCAGTTTGGCTGCGGGATTGACCTCGCGGATCGCCCGCATCGATAGCACCACTGCGCGGCACTGGTTCAGCAGCGCCTGGATGAAGCTGCGTTCGTCGCGGCCGTGCGGATACCAGACGCCGTACAGGCCGGAAAATCGTGCCGTCGTCAACGGCTCGTTGACCGGGGTGTAATACTCCACCCAGGGATAGCGCCGGGCCACCGCGCCCGCAAACTCGGCGAGCTGTTCGGCAAAGCCGGGATCGACCAGGCTGGTATGGCGCGGACCGCTGCCATGGTGCACCAAGCCGACGATGGGCGTTACTCCGAGCTTTTGCAAGCCAGGAAGCCTTTCATCCGGCCAGGACCAGTCGGCGGATGCGATGCCGTCCGGCGCCGTGCGTTCCCACAAGACCGGGTAGCGGATAGCGCGGATGCCGAGCGATGCAAAGCGCTCCAGGTCGTCGTTGCGGGTGGCATGACCGTTTCTTTCCATCTGGCTGAAGTAATCGTCGCGGACTCGATTGACGGTGCATTCAAGTCCTCCCCATAGCTCGATTGGTTGCGTTGTTGGCTGTTCCATGGAATGTGTCAGGCTTTTGAAGCCGGCGAATGCGCGAACGCAGGCGCCGGATGGTCCGAATGAGCGGAGCCCGGTAAGGCAGCGCATGGCTGCCGTCTCAAGAACGTTTAATGAAGGTCAGTCGCGCAGTGCGGCGCGGTTGGCTCCTGCAGCACCTTGCAGACGATAGCCGGCGGCGGCCTCGTCGGGCACTTCATTGGCAGCCTGTGCAGTCTGTCTCAGTCTGCCGGGCTGTTGTGCGCCTTGCTCCAGCAGCTTGTGCATGCTCATGGCGGTTACGTCCCATGAAGTGCGCGAGAGCTTGTCGCGCATCTGGCGTATGCGCCTGAGCTTTTCGTCGCTGTCCATAGCCAGCACGCGCTCGCAGGCGGCAATGAATTCCGGGGCGGTCACCGCGATCTCCACCACATCGCTGTGCAGATCCACCACATCCTTGACCGGCGTGCTGACGATTGGCAGTTCCGCCGCCATGTATTCGAGCGACTTGGTCGGACTGATGAAGCGCGTCGATTCATTCATGGCAAACGGCATCAGGCAGACATCCCAGGCCGCAAGGAACTGCGGCAGCGCGGTATAGGGCTGCTGGCCCATGTAGTGAATGTTGGGCCGCTGCGGCAGGCTTGCCGCATCGATCTTGACCACCGGTCCGACCAGCACGACCTGCCATTCCGGATGCGCATCGGCAAGCTGGCCGGCCAGTTCGGTGTCGAAGCGCTCGTCGATCACGCCGTAAAAGCCCAGCACCGGCCGCGGAAGGTCTTTCAGGTCGGAATGCGCGATGTTGCGGTCGAGCGCCTGGCGGAAATGATTGACGTCGACGCTGCTCGGAAAGCAGTGCACGTTGGGATGACGGTCTTTCTTGGCTTCATACAGGCTCGGGCCGCCGGTGAAAACGATGTCGGCCCGGCGCAGCAGTTCATCTTCGCGCGGCAGCAGCGCCGGAGGCGGATTCTTGAAGGCGCTGAGTTCGTCCATGCAGTCATAGACCACCTGTCGCGGCTTGAGCTCGTCGAGCAGCGGCAGGGCCATCGGGGTATAGAACCAGACGATGGGATCGGGATGCTGCTTGCCCAGGGCACGTACCATCTTGCGCAGGTACGGCATCTGCTTGTCGTCGAAGCCGAATTCCCGCACCGGGGTCAGGGGCTTGCAGACAGTCAGGTTGGGAAGCGGATTGGAAATCTGCAGCTCCGGTTCGCCGTCGCGGTATTCGGGTTCTTCGACAAGGATGATGTTGTAGTGGCGGGAGAGCCGGGAGAGCAGATGCTGAGGGCGCTGATACACGAAATTCCAGCGCAGATGGCAGAAGACTATGATCGAATCCATGTAACCTCGAAGAAATAAGCGTTGGTAAGAAGCTAATATCTTTTCGAGGCAGATGTTGTCACTTCGTTCAATCTTGCTGCGCCGTCCTTGATGAAGATGGAAAAAAGCGGAAAAACACGAATTTACGATAATTTTGTGTCTGTTATCGAACAGACACTTTTACCTGTCCCGGGCTTTGATACCGGGACTTTTCGGCAATTTTTCAGAAAATCATTCTTTCTGGGAGGATGGGACCGCAGCGCTGGAACGCTTGGCCACGGGGGGGAAGTCGACTTCGCAATGAGCGGCGTCTGCGGCGGCCACGCAAGCTTCGAATTTGTCTGCGACCTGAACGACATCAAACACGTAGACAGTGTCGTCGACCTGGACTTCCTTGGTGTTGAGGCGAATAGTTGCCATGGATTACCCTTTTCAAAGAAAAAATAAAAATGAAGGAATGGAAATTGGAGTCAAACCGGGCCCGATGCCTGCAGCGCGGCTGCATCGAAACGCTTGTTTCGCTTGAAATACTCGATTGCCTGAATGACCTTGCTGCGGATGCCGGGTTCCGCCGGTGAATGCCCGGCATCTGGCGCGATATGCAGCACCGACCCCGGCCAGGCGCGATGAATGCTGTAAGCGGCGGCCGGCGGCGCAATCACGTCATGACCGCCTTGGATGATCATCACAGGCAGGTGCGAGATGCGGCCGATATCCCTGAGCAGGCTTCCCGGTTCCAGAAACATGCTGTTCCTGAAGTAGAAGGCATCGAGCCTGCCGGTGCCGTAGACTACAGGGTCGTTCTTTACCGCTTCCTCTATCAACGCCGGATCCTGGCGCAGCAGCGAGCAGGCTTCGGTGTACTTGAACCAGCGGCGCGCGGCGTCCATGCGCGCATCCGCGTCCTTTCCAAACAGGCGTTTCTCGTAGGCAGTGAGAATGTCGTGCTTTTCCTGCTGCGGAATCCAGCTGATGAAGTCGTCATGCGCCTTCGGAAAGAAGCGCCGCATGCCGTGCAGGAACCAGTCGATCTCGTCGGGACTGCCGAGGAAGATGCCGCGCAAAACGAAGCCGAGACAGGCATCCGGATAGGTCTGTCCATACGCCAGCGACAGCGTGGTGCCCCATGAACCGCCGGTCACCAGCCACTTGTCGATGCCCAGCATCTTGCGCAGCGCTTCCATGTCTTCCACCAGAAGCTGGGTGGTGTTGCGCTCGACTTCGGCAAGCGGAGTGGAGCGGAAGGCGCCGCGCTGGTCGAACAGGATGATGCGGTAGGTATCGGGGTCGTACCAGCAGCGCTTTTCCGGCGACGAGCCGCCGCCCGGGCCGCCGTGCACATACACCACCGGGATGCCGTCGGGATTGCCGCATTCTTCCCAGTACATCGTATGAAGGTCATCGATAGGCAGCATGCCGGTGCGGCGCGGTTCGATGGGAGGAAAGAAATCAAAGTCGGGAGAAGCGTCCATGGTTCTTTGCAAGGAAGGGATTAACGGGTGTGCATTCGTGAGTCCAGACCATGGCGGTGCATGAAGATTCAATCTTGTCGGTCCGCTTTTTTGGAAGCCTATCGGAGTGAATTCCTTGCCGTCTTCATCAGCGAACCGTTGGAGCGAGCGGAAACCTCGTTCCGAAGCCAGGGCAAGCAAAGAGGAAAAAGACATCGTAATATATCCGGGCCGCATCAAAGCGCCGCCAGGCGCGTCGGCTCGCAGCACCCTCCTGATTTGCTGATTCGCCCGATAACAACAAGGAGTTGAGACATGGCAAAACTGAACGTCAATGGCGCGGTACGAGAGTTCGAGGCGGAGGAGGATACGCCGCTGCTCTGGGTGCTGCGGGAGCAACTGGGACTGACCGGCACCAAGTACGGCTGCGGTATCGCCCAGTGCGGCGCCTGCACCGTGCATATCGACGGCGAACCCACGCGCAGCTGCGTGCGCCCGGTGTCCACCGTGACCGCCGAGCAGAAGATCGTCACCATCGAAGGCCTGTCGAAAGACGGTTCGCACCCGGTGCAGAAAGCCTGGGCCGCACTCGACGTGCCGCAGTGCGGCTTCTGCCAGAGCGGCATGATCATGGCGGTCGCTGCGCTGCTCAAGGAAAAGCCCAATCCCACCGATGCCGACATCAACCAGTCGATCACCAATATCTGCCGCTGCGGCACCTATAACCGGGTGCGTGCCGCAATCAAGGTCGTAGCCCAGGGCGGCAACACCCGCAGCGCCGGCCTCGCCATCCAGCATGCCGACGGGAGCACGACATGAACCGCGCCGACATCGATACGCCCGCCAAGCCGGCCAGGGACGTGGTCAATCCTTCCCGCCGCCGTTTCCTCGGCACTTCCGCCGCCGCATTCGGCGGCCTGATGGTGGGCTTCCACATTCCGTTTGCCGGCACCGCCGCGGCGCAGGGCAGCACGCCTCCCGAGATCAATGCCTGGGTGGTGGTCAAGCCGGATGATACCGTGGTGATCCGCATCGCCCGATCCGAGATGGGCCAGGGCTCGCTGACCGGTCTGGCCCAGCTGGTCGCTGAAGAGTTGGACTGCAACTGGGCCAAGGTCACGACCGAATATCCGACGCCCGGCCAGAACCTGGCGCGCAACCGGGCCTGGGGCAATTTCTCCACCGGCGGCAGCCGAGGCATCCGCGAATCGCATGATTACGTCCGCAAGGGCGGCGCGGCGGCGCGCATGATGCTGGTGCAGGCGGCGGCCAATGAATGGCAGGTGCCGGCGGCCGAATGCCGCGCTGCCAACAGCGTCATTACCCATGGCCCCTCGAACCGCAGCACCACCTATGGCAAGGTGGCCGAGGCTGCGGCGAAGCTCACGCCCCCGACGGATGTTGCGCTCAAGGACCCGAAGGACTGGAAGATCGCCGGCAAGCGGCTTGCACGCCTGGACACGGTCGACAAGACCACCGGCGCGCAGATCTACGGCATGGACCTGAAGCTGCCCGGCATGCTGAATGCGGCGATCAAGGATTGCCCGGTGTTCGGCGGCAAGGTCAGGCGCTTCGACGCCGCCCAGATCCAGAACAAGCCGGGTGTCAAAAAGGTGGTGCAGGTGGGCGACAGCGCGGTGGCCGTGGTGGCCGACACCTGGTGGCATGCGAAGACCGCGCTCGATGCGCTCACCATTGAATGGGATGAAGGCCCGAATGCCAAGGCGTCCAGCGCCGAGGTGGCGCAGATGCTCAAGGCCGGCCTCGAGGCGAACGACGCGGTGGTCGGCAACCAGAACGGCGACGTGCGCGCCGCGCTGGCCTCGGCGGCGCGGCGGATCGATGCGGTCTATTCGTATCCGCACCAGAACCATGCGACCATGGAAACCATGAACGCCACAGCGAAGTGGACACCGGAGCGCTGCGAGGTCTGGACGCCGACGCAGAACGGCGAAGCCGCGCTCGCAGCCGCTTCCGAGGCCGCCGAACTGCCGGCATCGAAGTGCGAGGTCTACAAGCTGCACCTGGGCGGCGGCTTCGGACGGCGCGGTGCAGTGCATGATTGGGTACGCCAGGCGGTCGCCATTGCCAGGGAAATGCCCGGCACGCCGATCAAGCTGATCTGGTCGCGCGAGGAAGACATGACGCACGGCCGCTATCATCCGATCACGCAGTGCAAGCTGAGCGCCGGTCTCGACAAGAACGGCAATGTCACCGCGCTGCACATGCGGATTTCGGGGCAGTCGATTCTTGCCGGCGTGTTCCCGCAGAACATCAAGGACGGCAAGGATCCGGTGGTGTTCCAGGGACTCAATGCGCCGGGGCCGGAAGCCTCGATCGGCTACGGCTTTCCCAACCTGCTGGTCGACCATGCGATGCGCAACCCGCCGGTGCCGCCGGGCTTCTGGCGCGGCGTCAATCTGAACCAGAATACGATCTACCTCGAATGCTTCCTCGACGAAGTCGCGCATGCGACGAAACAGGATCCGCTGGCCCTGCGCCGCAAGCTGATGGCCAATCATCCCAAGCATCTGGCGGTATTGAATGCCGCTGCCGAGCGCGCAGGGTGGGGCAAGCCGCTGAAGAAGGGCGTCTATCGCGGCATCGCGCAGACCATGGGCTTCGGCAGCTATGTGGCGGCGGTGGCGGAAGTCTCGGTCAGCGACGACGGCGTGCTGAAGATCCATCGCATCGTGGCCGCCACCGACCCGGGTTATGCATTGAATCCGCAGCAGATCGAGGCGCAGGTCGAAGGCTCCTTCGTGTACGGCCTGTCGGCGGCGCTGTATGGCGAATGCACGCTCAAGGACGGCCGCATCGAGCAGGACAACTTCAGCACCTATCCGGTGCTGAAGATGGATGAGATGCCTGCGGTGGAGACTGTGATCGTGCCTTCCGGCGGCTTCTGGGGCGGTGTCGGCGAACCGACGATTGCGGTGGCCGCGCCGGCGGTGCTCAATGCGGTGTTCGCCGCCACAGGCAAGCGCATCCGCGACCTGCCGCTGAAGAACCACAGCCTGAAGCGGGCCTGAGGCGGCGTGCGGGCAAGGGCACTGATGCTGCTGGTATGCATCGCAACCGCAGATGCGGCCGGCGCCTTGCCTGCAGTGAGCATCGAGGGCGATGAAATCCGCTCGCCGCTGGAAGGCAAGCGCGGTGACGCGGCCCAAGGCCGCGCCATCGTCGCCAACCGGCAGGTGGGATTGTGCCTGCTGTGCCATACCGGGCCGGTTCCGGAGGAGCGCTTCCAAGGCAACCTCGCGCCGGATCTGTCCGGCGCGGGCTCGCGCTGGAGCGAAGGGCAGCTGCGGCTGCGCATCGTGGATGCGGGTCGTCTGAATCCTGAGACTATCATGCCGTCTTACTATCGCAAGGATGGACTGGTTCGCGTCAGCCCGGCCTTGCAGGGCAAACCGATACTGGACGCGCAGCAGATCGAGGATGTGGTGGCGTATCTGCTTACGCTGCGCAACGAAGCAGCGGAAGGAAAAGACAAGGCGAAGTGATGGCTGAACAAGATAATGCCGATTCCGAACCAGGCCTGCATGGATTGCCTGACGCCTCGCGCCGACGCATGCTGGCCGCAGGCGCCGGCATGATGCTGTGGCTGGCCGTTCGTCCTGCCGCTGCTACGCCGGCGGAAATGGAAGCGGCAGTCCGTTCCTTCACCGGCGGCGCGAAGATCAGTCCCGGGAAGGTCAGGCTGGATGTTGCCACGCTGGTCGACAACGGCAACGCCGTGCCGGTCACGGTCAGTGTCGACAGCCCGATGACGGCCGCGGAGCATGTGGCCGCGATCGCCATCTTCAACGAGCGCAACCCGCTGCCGGATGTCGCGCGCTTCACGCTCGGGCCGCGCGCCGGCAAGGCGTCAGTCTCTACGCGGATGCGGCTGGCGACGTCGCAGAAGCTGATGGCGGTGGCGAAACTCAGCGACGGCAGCTACTGGTCGCACACCGTCGATGTGGTGGTCACATTGGCGGCCTGCATCGAAGGGGAGAGCTGAGATGGCGCGCGCACTGATCAAGGTCCCGCCGACGGCAAAGCGCGGTGAAGTCATCGAGATCCGCACGCTGATCAGCCATCCGATGGAAACCGGCTATCGTCCCGGCGCGGACGGCAAGGTCGTGCCGCGCAATATCATCCGGCGCTTTTTCTGCCGCTACAACGGCGAGGTCGTATTCAGCGCCGAACTTCATCCGGCGATCGCCGCCAATCCCAATATCGTGTTCCATACGGTCGCTACCGAAAGCGGCACGTTGTCCTTCACTTGGGAAGGCGACCAGGGTTTCAACCAGACCGAATCGGTCGGCATCACGGTTACCGCATAGCATGCAAGGCGCGCCGCTGCGACTGCTACTGCTGCTGGCCTGCATGATCGGCACTTTTGTTGAAGCCTCGGCGCAGGGGCAGACCAGGGGACAGCAAGGTGCCGAAGGGCGCCTGCCCGGCTCGGCCTTCATGAGCCCCTCCACGCAGGAAATGCAGCGTGACGACAGCCAGAATCCCGCGATGCTGTGGGTGCAGGAAGGCGAGGCGCTGTGGAACCGCAATGCAGGCCGCAGCGAGCGCTCCTGCGCAAGCTGCCATGGCGAGGCAAAGTCTGCGATGCGGGGCGTGGCGGCGCGCTATCCGGCAATGGATGCACAAACGCGGCGGCCAATTAATCTCGGTCAGCGCATCAACCAGTGCCGCCACCAGCACCAGCAGGCTGAACCCTTCGCCGCAGAGAGCGAACCCCTGCTGAGCCTGGAAAGCTATATCGCATTGCAGTCGCGCGGCATGCCGATTTCGCCGCCGCAGGATGCGGCCCTGCGACCGCATGTCGAGCAGGGCCGGCAGCGGTGGCTGCAGCGCATCGGCCAGCTCAACATGTCTTGCGCCCAGTGCCACGACGACAACTGGGGCAAGCGCCTTGGCAGCAGCCCGATTCCGCAAGCCCATCCCGGCGGCTATCCGATCTACCGCCTGGAATGGCAGGCGATGGGCTCGCTGCAGCGGCGGTTGCGCAACTGCATGAACGGCGTCAGGGCACAGCCTTATGCATTCGGCGCGCAGGAAATGGTGGAGCTGGAACTGTATCTCGCCGAGCGCGCCAGGGGCATGCCGCTGGAAGCGCCGGGCGTGAGGCCGTGAACTTGAACAAGGAGAAGCGGAACATGCTGAGCTTGCGGATGCTTGCTGTATCGATCTGGATGGGAGGTGCCGCCACGCTTGCGTTGACCGCCATGGCGGCGGATCAGGACTTGGCGGGGCGCAGGCTGTATGCCAACTGCGCTGCCTGCCACGGCACCGACGGCAGGCCTGCGGGCAATGCCGGCGAAGGCAGCCTGCCGCCGCTGGCGGGACAACCCAAACAGCAGCTGATCGCAAGCATGCAGGCATTCAAGGCCGGCGAGCGCCAGGCGACGATCATGCACCAGATCGCCAAGGGCTACACAGACGAACAGATCGCGCTCATCGCAGGATTTCTCGCGAACCAGAAAAAACAGGAGGCACGATGAAGCGGCGTGAATTCATCAAGACGATTGGTGCCGCGAGTCTCACCGGGGCCGCTGCGACGCTTCCGTCCATTTCCGTGTCCGCTGCTCCATCGAGGCCGAAGGTCGTGGTCGTCGGCGCAGGCTACGGCGGCGCGACGGCAGCCCGCTATCTCCGGTTGTGGAGCAATGGCGGCATCGACGTCACCCTGGTCGAGCCGAATGCCGCCTTCATCTCCTGTCCCTTGTCCAATCTCGTGCTCGGCGGATCGAAGCGGCTGGACGATCTTACGCTCGGCTATGACGCACTGACCCGGCGCCATGGCATCCAGCTGGTGCGCGACCGGGCCGAGCGCATCGATGCCGCCAGGCGCATCGTCAGGCTGGCAGGCGGCAGGCAGCTCGCCTACGACAGGCTGGTGCTGTCGCCCGGCGTCGATTTTCTGCTCGACAGCTTGCCGGGTTTGAACGCGCCCGATGCGCAGGACACGGTGCTGCATGCATGGAAAGCCGGTCCGCAGACCGTGGCATTGCGCCGCCGGCTGGAGGCGATGGAAGATGGCGGCAGCTTCGTGATGTCGATTCCGCCGGCGCCTTACCGCTGCCCGCCCGGGCCCTACGAGCGCGCCTGCCAGGTCGCCCATTATTTCAGCCGCGCCAAGCCGAAATCGAAGGTCATCGTACTTGACGGGAACGAGGATGTGGTGTCCAAGGGCGCACTGTTCAAGCGCATCTGGGCCGAGCGCTACAAGGACATCATCGATTACCGTCCGAGCTTCCGCGCCGCGGATGTGGATGCAAAGACCAATACCGTCATCTCGGAACTCGGCGACGAAGTGCAGGGCGCGGTATTGAACGTGATTCCGCCGCAGTCGGCAGCAACCATTGCGGTGCAGACCGGTCTGGCCAACAGCAACCGGCGCTGGTGCGCGGTCGACTTCCTCAGCTTCGAATCGACGCAGGAAAAGAACATTCACGTGCTTGGGGACGCGATCCAGACCGCACCGCTGATGCCGAAATCGGCACACATGGCGAACCAGCATGCAAAGATCTGCGCCGCCGCCATCATCGACATCTTCGCCGGCCGCGCGCCCGAGCAGAAGCCGATGCTGACCAATACCTGCTACAGCTACGTCTCCGACAAGGACGTGATTCACGTGACCTCGGTGCACGCCTATGACACGGACAAGAAGACCCTGATCGCCGTGCAGGGAGCGGGCGGGGTGTCAGGCGCGGCCAGCGAACTGGAGGGTGTGTATGCAGGTGTCTGGGCGCGGAACATCTGGGCTGATACGCTGCTGTAGGCGTGCGGCGGCGCCTGACATGTGATTGATGCACCACTTATGCCAATCTCAAGTCATGCCGTACCGAATGAGATCGATGGAATCATTCAACTTGCAAGGCCGAGACTGCAGATCCGGAATAGATAGCAGGGCTATGGACGATGAGCGCAACGCGGCCAGACGGAAAAAGATGCGATCTCATGCCATGGCATGCCTTTCAAGTGGTAGCAGAGCGCTTTCGACTTGTCTGTACGGTCGATCCCGGACCGATTAGCTCTGGTACCGCGTTGTGGCTCCTTGCCATGGCACCGCCATGTCGCGGCGCCACGCCTTGTCTCAAAGCCGATCCGTCTCGGCCTCGACTAATACCAATCCCAAATCATTCCATGCCATGAGAGCGCGTCTTTTTCCACCTGGCCGCGTTGCGCTCGTCATCCATAGCCCCGCTATGGACTCCTCCCGCGCCTTGCCAATCGAAAAAATCCATCGATCTCAATCGGCATGTCATGACTTGGGATTGGTATAAGCCGTCAAGACGAAACCGCTCTAGGCGGCATACTCACAAATGTACCGCCCAAAAAAGTAACGCCCCATCCGTGATCCCGGTCCGTCCGAGGCTTGTGCCTCCGGACTGCCGACCTGATCCGCTCGATAGGGCGTTGCGCCTGCCGCCATGCATATCGGTTGCATGTGAAGCAGATGACGGCATCATACCGGCCCCTGATGACCGATAGATGACTTACGTCAACATTTTTGAGAAATTTCTACATTGTCTACATGTAGTCGATAAAGTCATTCCGTCCCATGGGTCGTCGCGGCAGCCAGTTCGAAAGCACGGTCGGCGGACACCACGCCGTGGTAGAACAGGTTGAGCACCACTGCCGTCAACGTGCCGAGCACGATGCCGCTGTCGGTCACCGCATGGGCCCAGGCCGGCAGGTGTTGGAAGAATGAGGGTGACAGCGTCGGGATCAGGCCCATGCCGACCGATACCGCGATCACGAACAGGGCATGCCGGTTCTTCTCGAAATCGATGGTGCCGAGGATGCGGATGCCGGCAGCGGCCACCATGCCGAACATCACGATGCCGGCGCCGCCGAGCACGAACTGCGGCACCGAGGCCACTACATGCGCAATCTTCGGGAAGAGGGCCAGCACGATCAGGATGACGCCGCCGGCCACCGCCACGTAACGCGAGCGCACGCCGGTGATGTTGACCAGGCCGACGTTCTGGGAGAACGAGGTATAGGGGAAGACGTTGAATACGCCGCCGATCACCGTGCCGAGACCGTCGGCGCGCAGGCCCGCGCTCAGGTTTTCCGGTGTGATCTTCTTGCCGGTGATGTTGGCCAGCGCGAGGAACATGCCTGTCGATTCCACCAGCGTGATCAGCATGACGATGCACATGGTCGCAATGGCGCCGAGGTGGAAGGTCGGCATGCCGAAATGGAAGGGCGTGCTGACGGCGAACCAGCCGGCTTCCTCGACGCCGTCGAAATGCATCTTGCCCAGCGCCAGCGAAACCAGGGCGCCGACCACGATACCGAGCAGGACGGCGATGTTGGCGATCAGCCCCTTGCCGAAGCGGCTCAGGCACAGCACCACGCCGAGCACCAGCGCGGCGATGGCCAGAGCGGCAGGATCGGCATAGGCCGGATTGGGCGCCTGCATCGCCACGCCGTCTATCGTTTGACTGACGAAAGGCTGGCCGTTGGCGGCCCAGTTGATGGCCACGCCCATCAGCGACACGCCGATCAGCAGGATGACGGTGCCGGTCACCAGCGGCGGAAACACGCCGAGCAGCCTGCCCATCAGCGGCGCGACCAGGATGCCGAAGAGCCCCGCCGCGATGGTGGCTCCAAAGATGGCTTGCAAGCCCATGGTCGGATCGGTGCCGATGGCGATCATCGGACCGACGGAGGCGAAGGTCACGCCCATCATCACCGGCATGCGGATGCCGAAGTAGCGGCTGCCCAGCGCCTGGATCAGCGTTGCGATGCCGGCTGCGAGCAGGTCGGCATTGATGAGGAAGGCGATGTCCGCCTTGGACAGGCCGAGCGCGCCGCCGACGATGAGCGGCACGGCGACGGTGCCGGCATACATGACCAGCACGTGCTGGAAGCCCAGCGTTCCGAGCTGGAACAGGGGGAATTTCTGCTCGACGAGATCGAGCTGGCCGACCTGGTTGTGGTCGGCCGCGGGTTTTGCTGACATGAATATCTCCTCCAATGCATGGGTCAAATGCCCGCATTGCTGCTTGTTGATCGGTGCCCTTGAGGGCCAGTGTGGATTCGCTGCAGATTTTTTTGGAGGATGGTAGCCCGCTGCCGGCATGGCGATTTAGCCAACAGCCAATACCGGTTATAAGGATGGCCTGATAGTGAGGATCGGCAAGAATGCAGCCGGAGGGCCTTCCATGCGGTGCAATGCCGCATGAGACAAGGCAGGACACCGTTCAACGTACGGCAAAGCGGGCTATCATCCTACGCATTTCCAGCCCTTGGGGAGCCAGCATGAGCCGCAGCATCCTTGACGAAACGCATATTCATCCATCCATCCGCACAGTCATCGCCGCCAATCACGCCGATATCGTTGGCGAAGTCAAAGCCGCCATCGCCCGCAACGATATCGTGGTAGTCGGCATGGCGCAGAATCCGTTTCCGCGCAAGGCACGCGCCCTGCTGAAAAGCGCCGGCCTGCAGCATGCCTATCTCGAATACGGCAGCTACCTGAGCGGCTGGCGCCGCCGCAATGCGCTCAAGATGTGGACCGGCTGGCCGACCTTTCCGATGGTCTTCGTCAAGGGCATGCTGATCGGCGGGGCAGGCGAACTGCAGAAGCTGATCGCCAGCGGCGAATTGCAGACGTTGCTCAACTCCGCCAGGACGGGCTGAAGCGGCCGCAGGCTGTTATCAGGCTATCCAGCCGATCATCAGCCGACCGTCTGCCTGGCTGCCCGCACCGGGCGAGCGGGCTGCGGCTTGTTCACGGGAAGCGGGGCTGCTCCTGCCGTGCCGGCCTCCAGTGCGAGCAGCCTTTGTTCGCGCTGAAGCTTGGGCAGCGCTGCCAGTTCCTTCGCCGCCGCGAAGAATGCCGGCATGTCCGGCTGCTGATCCATCAATGCCCGGAATCCCGGCGCCAGGCTGTGATAGGCGGCGATGGAGGCAAGGTGCGCATTGGTCAGGCGCTGGTTGAACCAGTTGTCGTAGCCGGTATAACCGCCCCAGCCGACCTTGATCATGCCGAACTCATTCTTCAGTTCGCGGAATATCCTCGCCTTGTCGCTGCGCATGGCGGTTGCGTTTTCGCCGCTGGCGTACAAGGCTTCGAGCCGGTTCCGGTAGCGCGTGAGCAGGTCGAGATAGTCTTTTTTCCTCGACTGATAGGCGAAATAGGTTTTGCGCATGGTTTCGCTTCCATGGCGCGCCAGCCAGCGCGCAACACCTTCGGTCTCCACGGCGACGGCGAAGGACTCGTTGAACTGGGTGTCGCCCCTGGCATAGACAGCTTGATGTGCGAGTTCATGAGAAATCAGGCGTACCAGGTTGAGTTCGGAGGTATGGATGAAACTCGACAGCACCGGATCGCCGAACCAGCCCAAGGTCGAATAGGCCGATACTTCGGACACATGCACGTCGTATCCCTCGTTTTGCAGGACCTTCGCATAGGCGATTGCATCATCCTTGTTGAAGTAACCGCGGTAGTTGACGCAGCCGGCGACCGGGAAGCACCACTCGACCGGTTCCAGTGAAAACTCGGAGGTGGCGACGACGTTCCACGCGACGGCAGGCCTGCCGATGTCGACATACTCCCGATAGCTGCCGTTGTCCGGCAAGCCAAGCTCGCGCACGGCGAATTCCCGTATCTGCGTCACTTTCACCAGTTTCTGTTTCAGGTCGTCCGGGGTGCGCGGGTCGAGCAGCAATGCATCGATCGGCTTGGCCGCCGCAAGAATGCTCAGATGCCCGACGGCTGCCTGCAGGTAAAAGGGCAGGGAGCGCAGCGTCGGCAGCAGCATGAGAACCAGAACAAAGGCGATCGCCCATCTTGCCCGCGGTCTGATTCTCGCAAGCGAAGGAAAACGAAGGAAGGACGGTTGGGGCGAGCTGCCCGGCAGGGTTTCAGGCTGGGATGAACGCTTCATGTCTCGTTGTAATTGTGCCTATGCGGCTCGCCGCGCGTGAGATTTGCCCAGGCGGCATCGCCGGGGCGGTCCATGGTCAACCTGTAGACTCCGGCGCCTGCGGAATAGTTTTTAAGTGATATCACGTAGCGCAGGGCGTTTCCTACCCGGTTGCATCAGATAAGTATTTGCAAACTCGGGCTATCATTGCGACAAATTGCAAGATCCGC
Source organism: Noviherbaspirillum malthae (assembly GCF_015352985.1). GTDB lineage: Bacteria > Pseudomonadota > Gammaproteobacteria > Burkholderiales > Burkholderiaceae_D > Noviherbaspirillum > Noviherbaspirillum malthae. The sequence goes on from NZ_JACYXF010000006.1 coordinate 219,360, forward strand.
AATGGCGACCCCGACCTTCGTCGGCAATCAAACAAATAAGAAATGAAAGGCGATATCGATGAAACCTGCGAATCAAACCGGCATGCAAGCTTCGCGTCGCACCGGTAATTTGGCACTGGCCCTTTGCCTTGGAGCAGGGCTTGCCGGATGCGCAACCCGCGTACCGCTGGATACGCCGGTGCCGCCGGTCAGGACCGTGACTGCGCCGGCACCACTGCCCGCGCCGGCGCCGGTGCAGAAGGAAGAACCGGTAACGTATTCGGTCGACCTCGGCGGCGCGCGCGATGACGGCGTCAGGCCGCTGCCCGATGCGCCGGTGGTATCCCAGCAGGACATCGACCGGCTGCGCGCCTGGGTTGCGGATCATAACCGTTTGTACGACGTGGCCGGCACGCTGATGATCCGCAACGTCGAACTTTGCCCAAACAATGCGCGCCGCATCCTCGGATTTACCGCCAAGAACCGGTTCTCCTATACCAGCCAGTTCGCCGATACGGCAGCCGCGGCGCTCGGCCTGGATGAGCGCCTGCAGGTGATCCACGTGCTGCCCGGCAGCGGCGCGCAGAATACAGGCCTTCGGCGCGGCGACATTCTTCTCGATTTCAACGGCCAGCCCGTGCCTTCCGGTCCTCAGGCCGAGCGCGAGGCGTCCGTGCTGATCATTTCGGAAACCCGCGGCAAGCAGCAGGTGAAACTCACGGTCGACCGCCAGGGCCAGCCGGTGACGCTCGACGTGCCGCTGACCGACGCTTGCGCGTTCGGCATCGAACTCGGTGATTCGGAAGAGATCGGCAGCTATGCCGACGGCTATCGGGTCATGGTGACCCGCGGCATGCTGGGCTTCGTCAGGTCGGAAACCGAACTCGCCTATGTGATGGCCGGGGAATTTGCACGCAACCTGCTGGCCGCAGGCGACCGCACTGCCGCCGCCGCACTGATCGACCAGTACCGCTTCCTGAAAACCGGCACGCCTTCTAGTGCCGCTCCGGTTCAGATCAGGCCTTATGCTGCTGCAGCCGATATCCAGGCCGACCGCCTGGCGCTGTACATGCTCGCCCGCAGCGGCTACGACATCCGCGCCTACGCGCCGTTCTGGGAGCGGGTGGCGCAGGCTGCTTCTACCGTGCCTGTCGCGGAACTGCCGGTCAACAGCTATGCGGTGCTGCATCCCGGCTTCCGTGAACGGCAGCAGGCGATTCCGCGCCTGGTCTCCACCATCGAGCAGAAGCGCGCGAGGAACGAGCCTCTGCTGCCTTGATGCCTATGGGATTGCGAAGCGGCTTTCCTATGCCGCTTCGCGGTGATCGTCCGTCTTGCCCTGTTCGCCGGCGGAATGCTTGAGCACCGGCGTGCTGGGCAGATTGCGCAGCCACCAGAATAGTACGGCCATCATGAAGGGGCCGATGAACAGGCCGAGCACGCCGAGCGTGGAAACGCCGCCGAGAAGGCCGAACAGTACGGCGAGGAAGGGCAGCTCCACACGGCTGCCGATCAGTTTCGGCCGTACGAATTTATCCACCAGGAAGAGTTCGAACGCGCCCCAGCAGAACAGGCCGAGCGCAGCCGTTGCCTGCCCCTTGCCGAGCAGGAGCAGCGACACCAGCGTGAACGACAGCGGCGCGCCGCCGGGAATCAGCGCCATATAGCCGGTAATGACGCCCAGCAGGGCCGGAAACGGCGCCCCCGCAATGTAATAGGCCACGCCGAGCACCACGCCTTCAAGCAAGGCTACCGAGCACAGACCGAGCGCCGTACCGCGCACCGATAGCGGAAACAGTCTTGCCAGTACCGGGTAATGCGCCGGCAGCAGGCGCATGCCGGCACTGTCGACATAGTGGCGCACCGCATTGCCGTGCAGATAAAGGATGAACAGGGTCAGCAGGGCCAGGAACATGTAGAGCGCATTGGCCAGCAGGGTCGAGCCGACCGCGCTTGCCGCCGCCGACAGCTGCGGCACCATGCCGCCTACGGTGGAACGGATCAGTGCTTCCAGGCTGCCCGGCGCTTCGAGATGCTTGCTCCACCATTCCACCGCATGCCCGCCGATGACCGGCAGTTGCGAGATCCATCCCGGCACGGGAATGCCCGCGATGTTCTGCCTTCCGATGAAGCGTTCGACCGCCGCCAGTTCTCCGCTGAGCGCATTGAGAACGAACAGCGAGGGACCGGCGAACAGCAGGATGAGGCCCCCCAGCAGCGCGCTGGCGCTGGCCGCGCGCGTCCAGCCGCGGCGCTGCAGCGCTTCATGCAGCGGCCAGGTGATCACCGCAAGCAGAGCCGCCCATGCCAGCGAGGCAAGGAAATGTTTCAGCATCAGGGCAAGCGCGATGATAAAGAGCAGCGGAAGAATCAGCGGAAGATAAGACATACTGCGGGGATCGGGGTTGAGAAATCGGGTAACAGAGGCTCTCAGGGTAGCAGGTATTGACCCGGCACGGCATAGCGCATGCACAAAAAGAGGCAGATAACATGGCAGTTTGTTATCGCCGAGACAAGTTGCCCGGGCCGGCTATTGAAACCGCGCATGCCGGGTTGAAGGTCCAGGAGCGAAACGGTCCTTTTCCTTCGGTTTAGATGAACGGAAGCGAAGGTTGTCCCTGCTTGCGTTTCGCCTTCGGACTTGGCCGCGCGATCAGGCGGTCCGCCGGATACTGGCGGAAGAATGCCGGCGCCTCTTCTGCCGGGCATTGCAGCCAGTCGTCGTAACGGGAAGCGTCCACCAGCACCGGCATGCGCTTCTCGTCCTCCGGGCGCCCGAAACGCCGCATCAGCGGATGCTCGTCGGCATTGATGGTGAACATGGACATGGACAGCAGTGCGCCGGCTACATCCGTAGCCGGCCGGAATTCCCAGAGCCCGGCCATTGCCAGCGGACTGCCGTCCGCATGGGCGATTTCGTAACGCACCTTGCGCGTGCCGTGTTCATACGACGCTTCGAAGAAGCATTCCGCCGGTATGAGGCAGAAGCGGCCCCGCTTGTAGGCATTGCGAAATACCGGCTTGCCTTCCGGTACCTCGCTGCGCAGGCTGAAGGTCTGGCTGGTGATCTTCATTTCGGCCCAATGGGGCACGATGCCGAATATCGCCTGCTCGCAGGCACGGTCGCCGGGCTGCGGCATGCGGATCATCGGCGCCATGTCGCCGGGCGCGACTTCGTTGCCGATGTCGAAATCGGGTGGCGTTACGTTGAAATACCGCCGCAGCTGCGATGCGGCGGCCGGAATGTAGGTGGCTGGCATGCTTGCTATTTTAGCTTCAAGGGTAATTCAGGGCACGCTTGCGTATTCCGGCATTCACGTTCACTTTCAAGATGACTCCACGGAAATTCTTGACGTTTCTCAACCTCATTGGCGAATTGCCGACAACCATTTACTTCCGTCAATCAAACGCGTGATATCGCTTGGGCTCTCATCGGCCGAGGCAGATACTGATGCATAGACAGCTCCCGTCTGCCCACACAAGGTGAATGAACGTGAGATCGAATAAAGAACTCAAGCAGATACTCGGACCCGGCCTTACCGGCAAATACGACATGGCCGACCTTTCCTTCTCCGTTCAGAAGAAAGTCGCCGAACCCGAACCGGCTGAACAAGCTCAGGGCATGGACCTGCTCGATGATTACGTACTGGTCCTGAGGAAAGCGGATGACACGCCGAAGGAGGGAAACGGGAAAGCCTGAGAAGCCCCTTCCGAGAAAGCGCTCTAATGGATTGCTATGCGCCGGCTTCGCGGCGCATGCCGCAGCAGCTGCGCCAGCTCTTCCGGCGGAACGGCGGCGCCGAAAAGAAAGCCCTGCACTTCATCACATTCATTTGCGTGCAGAAAGCGGATCTGCTCTTCCGTCGTGACGCCCTCCGCCACCACCGTCAGGTTCATGGTATGCGCCAGTGCGATGGTGGCCGCGACGATGGCTTCGTCGTCGCGGCTGGCGGTGATATCCCGGATGAAGGATTGATCGATCTTCAGACCGCTGACCGGCAGCCGCCTCAGATAGCTGAGGGATGAATAACCGGTCCCGAAATCGTCGATGGAGATCGACACGCCGGCATTGCGTATTTCCTCGAGCTTGATCAGCGTGGATTCCACGTTCTGCATCAGGCTCGATTCCGTGATTTCCAGTTCCAGCCATCTCGGCTCCAGCCCGGTGCTGCGAAGCGCATGCTTCACCGCATCAATGATGGCGGAGTCCGGGTCCAGCTGCATCGGCGACAGGTTCACCGACACCTTGAGGGGAGGCAGCCCCGCATTCTGCCAGATGCGGTTTTGCATGCAGGCCTGCATCAGCACCCATTCGCCCAGCTGGCTGATCAGGCCGATTTCTTCGGCCAGCGGAATGAATTCATTGGGCGGCACAAGGCCGCGTTCCGGATGATTCCAGCGGACCAGCGCCTCCGCGCCGACAATGGCCTGGCTGTTGATGTCGACGCGGGGCTGGTAGTACACGACGAGTTCATCGCGCTCCAGCGCGCGGCGCAGGTCATGCTCATGCGTCAGCCGGGCCTTCGCCCGTTCGTCCATGTCAGCCTTGTAGAGGCGCAGGGCGCCGCCTCCGGCCGCCTTGGCCTCGTACATGGCGAGGTCGGCATTGCGCAGCAGGGTTGCCGCTTCCGTGCCGTCCTTCGGGAAAAGGCTGCAGCCTACGCTGCCCGAAACGGCCAGCTGATGCCCTTCCAGCCTGACCGGGCGTTCAATGGCGGAGAGGACGTTCCTTGCGACCGTGATGACGCTTTCCGGCATGGAGACTTCCTCCAGCACGATGGCAAATTCGTCACCGCCGATGCGCGCCACGGTGTCGGCCTCCCGCATGCACTGCCTGAGACGATCGGCGATGATGCATAACAGGATGTCGCCCTTGTCATGGCCGAGGCTGTCATTGACGACCTTGAATCGGTTCAGGTCGATGAAGAGAACGGCCACCCGCCGCCCCGACCGCTCCGCCTGCACCACCGCATGCCTGAGCCGGTCATCGAGCAGGTTCCGGTTGGGCAGGCCGGTCAGGCTGTCGTGGGTGGCAAGGCGTTCGATGTGGCGTTCACGGTTTTTCAGCTGCGTGATGTCGCGCGCGATGCCGTGCACGCCCACGATGCGGTGGTCCGCCGTCATCGGTATGGCTGTCACCGCGGCCTCGAACCGCGTGCCGTCCTTGCGCACGCCCACGCTTTCGAAACACGAAGCGATGCCCCGGCTGGCGGCGACGAAGCGCTCCGTGACCATTCTGCGGTGCTCGGGAGCGATCAGGGTCTGGTAGCGCATGGACAGCAGATCCTCATGCGCATATCCGGTCAAGCCGGAGAATGCGGGATTGGCTTCGATCAGGGCGCCATCGAGATCGAAGGCGAACACGCCGTCAGGATGATGTTCAAACAGGGACTGAAGCCGCCGGCTCGCATCGGTGCTGCCTGATTCCGCCAAGTGCGGTGCCGCATGCGGCAACACCTGAGCAACGCAGTAATACGCGTTGTCGGCGGCGGACCATTTTGCCCGCAGCGCGGTCGGAACGGCGCGGCCGTCCTTGTGTAAAAATCGCGTCTGCAGGGTGAGCTCCCGCTCCGCGCCGCGCTGCTTCGTCAGCGACTGATCGAGGTCCTCGCGGTCGTGCTCGTGCACCAGGTCCGCAAGCCGCCGATGATGCAGATCTTCAGGGGAATAGCCCCAGCTCTGCAGGCAAGCCTTGCCGATGCGGCGAATCTTTCCCTGCGCATCGGCGGCGATGAGAACATCGGTCGAGATGTCGACCAACTGTTGGTATGTGTGCTGTTCCTTGCTTGCCGCGCCAGTATGTCGATGGCGATTTGAAATGGGCCGTTTCGATTGGTGGCGCTGTCTCTTCACTTCATGCAATAGGAATCTGTTCAGAAAAATGCGGCGTTCGCGGGGCGATGCCTGCCGTCAATGGTAAAGGCCGAGCTGGGAGCGATACCAGGATTCGAACTCCGGCGCCGCTAGCGGCTTGCTGAACAGATGTCCCTGCACCTGGTCGCATCCATGGTCGCGCAGATAGCGCATGACTTCCTCGGATTCGATGCCTTCACCGACGACTTCCAGGTTCAGCGCGCGTCCTATGCCGAGGATGGTGTCGGCGATCGATTTGCCGTTTTCATTGGATTCGAGATTGTCGGTGAAGGAACGGTCGATCTTGAGCTTGTCCAGAGGAAGGCTGGTCAGATGCCCCAAATTCGAATAGCCGGTGCCGAAATCGTCGAGCGCGATGCGCACGCCGCGTGATTTCAATTGGTCGAGCTTGCTGACCGCGTCCGGGATGTTTTCCATGAGCGCGCTTTCCGTGAGTTCGATTTCCAGTCTGCCGGGTTCGATGCCGTACTCGTCGATGGCGGCGATGAACCGCGGCGCAAATTCGGGGTGCCTGAACTGCGAGGCGGAGACATTGATCGACATGCTCGGCACACCGAGCCCGCTGTCCTGCCATCGCTGCTGCTGCCGGCAGGCTTCGCGCACCACCCAGAAGCCGACCTCGTCGATGAGCCCGGCCGATTCCGCGATGGGAATGAACCGGTCCGGACTCAGCAGGCTGCCGTTGTTATCCGGCAGCCGGATGAAGGCTTCGGCGCCGACCGGCTTGCCGGTGCTGATGTCGATGACGGGCTGGTAGAGCAGCTGCAGGGTGCCGGAACGCAGTGCTTCCTTGAGGCGCTGCTCTAGTTCGACGCGGTCTTCCGCCAGATGCAGATATTCCGGAATGAAATGCCTGAAAGTATCCCGCCCGGCGCGCTTGGCGGCATACATCGCCAAGTCCGCGTAGCGGATCAGTTCCGAGATCGACGAGCCATCCTTGCGGTAGAGGCTGATGCCGATCGAAGGGGAGACGCTGATCTGCAGCCCGTTGAGCTGAATGGTCTTGCGAATGCTTTCGAGAATGTGCTGCGCCACGGTTTCCGAGTCTTCCTTGCCCAGCACCCGCGGCAGAATGACGATGAATTCGTCACCTCCCAGCCGGCTGACGATATCCTCCTTGCGCGTGCATTGCAGCAGGCGACGCGCCACTTCCTGCAGCACCTTGTCGCCTACGTCATGGCCGTAGAGATCGTTGATGGGTTTGAAGCGATCGAGATCGATGAACAGCACGGCACAGTCGGCGTGCAGGCGGTCGGCCTGAGCGAACAGGTGCATGCAGTATTCATAGAGCAATGCACGGTTTGGCAGGCCGGTGAGGCTGTCGTGCTGCGCAGCTTCCTGTACACGCCGCTCCGCCTCGCGGCGCTCGGTGATGTCGACAGCCACGCCGACGCGTCGCACAGCTTGTCCATGCTCGTCGAAATGCGTTCTTCCGCGCGTGGAAATCCACCGTTCCTTGCCGTCGTTCCGGTCGAGGGCGCGAAACTCGTAGTGGAAGCGCCCATCAGTGCCGGGCTTCGACGATTCGAGGACAACCCGCCGTACTTCCTCCAGATCTTCCGGGTGAACGCATTCGTAGAACATGTCGAGCGTCATGTCGGCATCAGCCCGCAAGCCGAACATTTCCTTGAGTTTCGGTGACCAGGCGAGCCGCCGCTCGCCGACGAAATGATCGAACATGCCGATCTCCGCCGCTTCCATCGCCAGCTGCAGCTTCTCGGCACTGCGCGCAGCTTCCTGCTCGGCTTTGCGGCGTGCGGTGATATCGGCTGCAAAGAGGATGGCTCCGATGCGCTCCCCCCTGTGAAAGAAGGGGGAAACGGTGCAGGAGGCATACACGCAACGGCCATCCTTGCCGGTGAATTGCCAGACGAAATCGCGCGCGGACTCGCCCAGGACTGCGGCGCGGTATACCTTGCATTGTTCAAGCGTCACTGGGCGGCCGTCGGGATAGCGTTGATGCAGGGTGTCAAGAAGGGTATGTCCGAATACTTCCTCATCGGAAAAAAGGAATACCCTTCTTGCCTCGGGATTCTGGTAAATGACGCGCGCCGACGTATCCGTAATGAAGACGGAATCGGCGGCATGTTCGGCTATGCTGACATCAAACGCTTGTATGGATTCCATCTAAAAAGCACGCATGCGTTATATTTCAAGTCAGATTCGACTTGCCATCAGGTCAGCGAGTTCGATAGATCGTGGCAGTAATACGTTCGAAGTTGTCAGGTCTCAATACCCGTTGCAGCAGGTCAAGTTGCAGGCTGCTGCGTGGCTCAATTTGTTTGCCGGCTGCATATTTGCCTATCTTCACTTGCCGGATCTAACCATCCTTTGATTCAGGCTGGCAACTGCGGCCACCAGCGCCGTGGGTTCAACCGGCTTTGACATGTAACTCGTGAAGCCCGCGCGCAGCGCCCGCATCTTGTCGTCCGAACGCGTGAAGGCGGTCAGCGCGAGCGCGGGCACCGTTCCGCCGCGCGTCTCGTCCAGCATCCTGACACGGCGCATGAATTCATAGCCGTCCACATCGGGCATGCCGATATCGCTGATGATGACGTCGGGCCGGGAGTCCTCCAGCAGCGCCAGCGCCTTGGGTGCGCCTGCCGCGGTAATGACGCTTGCGCCGTTCTGGGAAAGAATGTGCTCGACCAGGTCGCGCGCGTCCTGTTCATCGTCGACCAACAGCACCCTGAGACCCGAGAGATCGGCGGCATCGCTCTGTACCGGCGCAGCATTCGCACGGTTTCTGTCCGTCGGGAAGAGCAGGGATGAGGTCTGCGTATCCAGCAGCGGAAGGCGGATGGTGAAGGTGGTGCCCATGTTTTCGCCGGGGCTTGCCACCTCGATCGAACCTCCCTGCATTTCCACCAGCTGGCGCGCGATCGACAGGCCGAGCCCGAGGCCGCCGTAACGGCGCGTGGTGGATGCATCGGCCTGGCGGAAACGATCGAATACATAAGGCAGGAAATCCAGGCTGATGCCGATTCCCGTATCGCTGACCAGGATGCGGATGTCATTTTCCTGCTTTTGCATCTGCAGCCGCACCGTGCCGCCGTTGGGGGTGAACTTCACTGCGTTGGACAGCAGGTTCCACATCACCTGCTGCAGCCGGTTCGGATCGCCGTAGATGGGGCCGGTATCGGTATCCAGCGAGTTTTCCATGCGTATGTTCTTGGCCATTGCCGCGGGCCGCACTGTTTCCATTGCCGCTTCGACGAAGCCGAGGGGATCGATCGATTTCATGTCCAGCCTCACCTTGCCGGAAATGATCTTGCTCATGTCGAGCAAGTCTTCGATGAGCTGGGCCTGCGCATGCGCATTGCGCTCGATGGTGTCAAGACCCTTGCGCAGCGTTGCCTCGTCCCTGACGCCGCGCTGCAGGATCTGCGCCCAGCCCAGGATGGCATTGAGCGGCGTGCGCAATTCATGCGAGAGCGTGGCCAGGAACTCGTCCTTCAGCTCGCTCATGCGTTCAACCTGGTTGCGGGCTTCGCGCTCCAGCATCAGCATGCGCTGGCGTTCCTCCGCCTTGGCTTGCGACAGCGCGAGGTGGCGTGAACCCGATTCGAGGCGGGCGTCGTAGATGGAAGCCATCAGCGCAATGGTCAGCACGCCGACCGTGGCAATGATGACCAGAACGGCCAGTGCATTCTGGCTGACGCCGCGCGAGGCCGCCGTGCAGACACTGCCGAGGGGAAAACTCGCTGCAGCCATTCCGGTGTAATGCATGCCGGCGATGGCGAATCCCATCACGACTGCAGCGCCGATCTGCAATGCCCAGACATGCGGCATGTTTTCCCGGAGCCGGAAAGCAATCCACAGGGCGCCGGCGGAGGTGACGATTGCAATCACGACCGAGGCTGCAAAAAGCGCCGGGTCGTAGACGATGCCCGGTTCCATCTTCATGGCGGCCATGCCGGTGTAATGCATCGCATTGATGCCAACGCCCATCAGCACCGAACTGGTGGCCAGGTCGGACAGCCGCAGATTCGGCAGGCTGACCTGCCACAATGCCATGCCGGAGACGGTGATCGGGAGTAGCAATGACAAAAGGGTGATCGGAATGTCGTAGCCGATGGGGATGGGAAGGCGGAACGCCAGCATGCCTACGAAATGCATGGCCCAGATGCCTGTGCCCATGGCCAGCGCGCCGCCGCTGATCCAGAGGCGCGCGCTCAAGCCATGCGAGTTCTTGACCCGGCCCGCCAGGCTGAGCGCGGTATAGGAAGCGAAGATGGCTACCAGTATGGAAACCAGTACCAGCGGAATATCGTGATGCCCGGGCAACATGTTGTTTGTTTGAAAGTGGCCGGTGATGGTGGGATTGTTGTGTCTATTATCGCCAGCAGGTAAGGACTACGGCAAGACTGGCACGCGGACATTGCCACGCTTCGGATTCATCTGGCACTGTGGCGGAGGGGCGGCCTCGCAGGTGTATTGAACAGTGCGAGTTGGCCTGGAAGTTGCCGCTTACCTGCGATGCGGTACGGCTTCTGCCCTGAAAATTGGCCTTACGGCTCTTGACAAAAGCGCGAAATTTCAAACTTGTGCACAAAGTCAGATAATCGAAAAAATTTTTGCTCCAATGTCCTGCGCTGGCGATCACTCGATTTGATTTTTCCTAACTCATTGATTTTTATCACTTCTCAAGATTGCTGAAGAAAAAGGCAATTTAAGAAACGCCCCGTCAAATCTGGCACTACCCGTTGTCAAGAGGGGGTTATGCACAAAGTTTTCCACAGGCAATGTGGATGACTGGAAAATCGCTTATGTGACAAAGAGTTACGCGGCATTCTTTATCTGTGAGCAAGTCTTTTGGCCACAAGACCAATGCCGGCTCATGCTTGACAAGCCAGTACCAAGCTTGTTACGTGCATCTGCCGCTGCTCGAAGGCTTCGATCAGAAGAATCAGTTCGTCCATGCGGGCTTCTCGGTCGCTGCGGGGGCCGGAATTCCAGAGCGCGTCGAATTCTTCGACTGCCGCCTGATATTCCGCTTCGCTGGGGATGGCGGTAAAAAGGTTGGAAGATGTCATGAGCTGATTCGGAGTATGCAAATTTCGCCGTGCGCCGGTCGACCGCATTATTCCCGGGTTCACGGGTGATGACGTCGGATGATAGGGGAGCAATATTGCCGTGAAATGAAATTCGCCTGCGTGTTCTACTCACGGCGGCCCCATCCAAAGCGGCACGCATAACGATACTGTGCGGTTCAGTTTAGGTTGACAGATCACCGGCGTCAAGCAAAACTGTACGGCTTGGTACAAAAAAGAGGATATTGTGAGAGTCAAAACTGAAGCCAAGCGGCAGGCGATCCTGGATATCGCTTCGGAAGTCTTCCGCGAACTCGGCTTCGAAGCCGCTTCCATGTCCGAAATTGCAGCCCGGCTGGGCGGCTCCAAGACGACCCTGTATTCCTATTTCAAGTCCAAGGAGGAAATCTTCCTGGAAGTGCTGCTCGCGTCAGGCGAACGGCACGGCAAGGCCGCTTTCCTCGAGCTGGAAGAATCCGGCGACATCCGGCTGGGCCTGCTCGAATTCGGCGTACGGCATCTCGAATTCATTACCAGGCCGGAGCCGTTGGCCATGTTGAGACTGGCAATCGCAGAGGGCAACCGCTCGGATCTCGGCAGGCAGTTCTATGAACGCGGGCCCGCAGTCATGCTGGCCGAACTGAGCACTTATCTGCAGACGCTGATTGAGAGGAAGCTGCTTCGCGACAGAACCGATGCAAAGACGATGGCGCTGCAGCTGAAAGCCCTGTACGAAGCCGAGGTGGTGGAGCGCCAGCTGTTCGGCGACGCCGGCAAGCCTCTTGTGCTGGACCTGCGATCGATTTCTGAACGCGCGGTTGATGTTTTTCTTGCCGCTTATGCAGCAGCAGAACATTGAGTCCGGTCCGGGGAGGCCTGCTGCAAATCCGGCGTGCAAGGTTCTGAATTTCTTGATCTGGCAACGCATTTTGCCTGCGCATATGCGCTATGCTGCCGGCTGCGGATTTCAGGACGAGAACCCCGTCATGAATCCTGCGAATTATGCTTTCACTCCGTGCGGCGGCTCAATGAAGGTGCAAGTGCAGCCGTCAGCGGAATCATCTCGGAATGGTATGTTCAAGAATAAGATCGCAGCGGGCATGATGCTGCTTGCTGCATGCGGCCTCGCCAGCGCGAAATGGATCAAGGTCGCCGAAACAGAAGGCGATACCTTCTATTACGAATCCAGCATGGTTCGCAAGGCGGGAAAGTATATGCGCCTCTGGCACCTGATCGATCATTCCGAAGTGAAGCTGGCAGCCAGAGGACCTTACAAATCAAGCAAGGTGCAGATCGAGCTGGAATGCAGGGAAAACAGGTGGCGCGTGACCTATCTCACCTATCATTCCGAACGCATGGGAGCGGGCAGCCTGCTTGACTCGTTTTTCGATCCCAATGCCGTATGGGAGCCGATGGTTCCCAATTCTCCGATCGAGAAGATTTCCGAAGGTATCTGCAAGGGCTGATGAAATCGGGCGCAATGCCTGTTGCCTTTGTTATAACGCAGGGGCTGTGTCGCTCACTGCCCAAGTTGATCAAGCCGATACGTCGCGGTCGCTCAAGGCATGCATGAATAAAACACGGCTGTTCGCGGCCGGCCACTTTCATTAAGCTTCGGGCGAATAGGAAAGCGCTTTACTAAATATCGTAAATGATGCGCTACGAAGTGTGAGCGCGATCCGATGCCTTGCATCTACTGAGCAAGCCTCACGCCAGAAAGTAGGACGTGTCTCTGCTTTCATCGCTTGACGTGACAGGTATTATCGCGTTTGTTGATGTTTTGAACCGCAATGGCAGCAATAGCAAATTCCCCTTGCTAAGCCAATTTATTTGCTGGCATACTTAGTTAAGCGCTTAACTATATAGCCGCTTAGCCCTGCGCGTCTGCAGGCAAACCACGAAATTCATGGAGACGAGGATGACAAGAAAACAAGTTGCCGGTTCGGCAAGGACATATCGTGCGCAATCGGATAAACCCGCCATCGCGAAAACGCTGAATGATGTCCGAAGCGAAAAACCGGGTGTCGCACTGACCGCCTTGCTCGGCACCGCCTTGCTATCGCTGACCGCATGCGGCGGCGGTTCGAGCGGCAGCCAGAGCGCCGGCCAGTCGGTCGTGCAGCCAAAGCTTGAAGTGCGGACGAAAGCACTCCTCACGGTCGACAACCTGCAGTTCAAGGACTTGAACGGCAATCAGAAACTGGACCCCTACGAAGACTGGCGCCTGCCGGTCGATGCCCGCGTCGACAACCTGGTAAGCCAGATGACCCTGGAAGAGAAGGCCGGTCTGATGCTGATCGATACCCTGAACGCGGATTGCAAGGGCGCGGTTCCGCAGGCAGGCGTCGATTTTGTGAACACCCAGAAAATGGCCCGCTTCATTTTCCGCAGCGTGGTGACCGGAGCGCCGGCCTGCACCGCGACAGGTGGGCGCAGCGGCCAGCCGGTGACGCCGGAAGAGGCTGCCAGGTTCATGAATTCCGTCCAGGCGCTGCGCGAAGCGACCCGCCTTGGAATTCCTGCGCTGTTCAAATCCAACGCACGCAATCACTACGAGAAGGATGCACGCGTCGGCATCAACGAAGCCGCGGGCGCATTCACGGAGTTTCCGAAAGAGGGCGGCCTGGCCGCTGCTGCGCTCGGCACCGGTGACATGTCGGTCATCAAGGACTTCTCGCAAGTCATGGCCGAGGAGTGGAAGTCCATCGGACTTCGCGGCATGTACGGCTACATGGCCGACCTGGCCACCGAGCCGCGCTGGTACCGCGTGCACGAGACGTTCACCGAGGACGCGGATCTCAACGCCAACATCATGAAGACGCTCGTCGAAAATCTTCAGGGCGGCCCGCTCAACAAGGACTCGGCGGTTGCCCTGACGATGAAGCATTTCCCCGGCGGCGGCCCGCAGGAGCAGGGCCTGGACCCGCACTATGCATTCGGAAAGAATCAGGTCTACCCGGGCAACAACTTCGGCTATCACCTGAAGCCGTTCATGGCTGCCATCAATGCCGGCGTGGCTTCCATCATGCCTTACTACGGCGTTCCGATCTCGGTCACCTATGACGGTGTCAGGTATGACCAGACCGGCATGGCATTCTCCAAGCAGATCGTGACCGATCTGCTGCGCGGCAAGCTCGGTTTCAAGGGCTATGTCAATTCGGACACCGGCATCATCAACGACCGCGCATGGGGCCTGGAAAACAAGACCGTGCCGGAGCGCGTCGCTGCCGCCATCAATGGCGGAACCGATACCTTGTCCGGGTTCAACGTCAACAAGACCATCACGGATCTGGTGCAGGCCAGGCTCGTGACCGAAGAGCGGGTGAACGAAGCTGCGAAACGGCTGCTCAAGGCGCAGTTCCAGCTCGGGCTGTTTGAAAATCCCTATGTCGATCCGGCGCAGGCCAACGGCATCATCGGCAAACCGGCGAACCGGGAGAAGGGACTCGAGATCCAGCGCAAGTCGATCGTTCTGCTGCAGAACCAGGACCAGGCCGGCGGCGCGAAGACACTCCCCTTGAAAGCGGGCGCGAAGGTGTACACGATGGGCATTGCGAAGTCCGACGTCGAGAAGTACGGCTACACCGTCACCGACGGCGAGGCGCTGGCCAACGGCGTCCGTCCGAGCGCGGCCGGACATGACTATGCCGTGATCCGTGTCGAGGTCTCGAATCCAGCGGCCGTTACCGGCACTTACGTCAGCAACGGGGCAACCACCGGCGCCAATCCGGCGTTCCTGAATCCGCTGACCGGCAAGCCCTACGGCGCGGATGACCGCTGCAGCGTGGATGCGACGCAGACATGTACGGACAACGGATTGATGTTCGGCGGATCTTTCCCTTGGGAGGCCAACAACCTGTCGTTCACCAAGATGGCCGAATCGCAGTCCTGGAAGATCTCTCCATCACTGGACCAGATCAAGGCCGTGATGAACGAGGTCGGCGCCGGCAAGACCGTGCTGAGCATTTACTTCCGCCAGCCTTACGTTCTCGACGACGCCAGCGGTCTGAAAAACGCAGGCGCCATCGTGGCGGGCTTTGGCGTCAGCAATGGAGCCCTGCTTGACGTGCTGAGCGGTAAATTCAAGCCGCAAGGCAAGCTGCCTTTCGCGCTCGCCAACAATCTTCAGGCCGTTATCGACAACCAGCCGGATGTTCCGGGTTATCCGGCAAAGGATACGCTCTATCCTTACGGCTTCGGACTAGGTTATTAAGGTTTGACTTCCGGCTTCGTCAGCCGGAAGAAGGCCGGATTATCATGATTCCGGCCATGGCTTTTTCGGGGCCGGCTCGGCTGAATCTCTGCTGCGCGAGACCCTGCATGGAATGTCTGTGCAGGGTCTTTCCGTTTGCATTCACGTCGCGCAGCGAGGGAGCTGCCTGATATTGCGGTCGATGTGGTGAAGCAGAGACGACGTCCTGCATGCGCCGATGTTCCGCAATGGTGAACGCGGTCAATCCCTGCGCGATCTTCCGCCGGTGGATCCGCGCAATACCAGCTGGGGATCGAGCACCGTATGCTCTTCGGTGGTTCTGCCGGCCAGCAGGTCGAGCATCTTCCTCATCGCCAGTTCGCCCATGCCCTCGCTCTGCAGATTGACCGAAGTGAGGGAAGGGGACACGTACTCGGCGTAGGGAACGTTGTCGAACCCGCCGACCGCGATGTCCTGCGGAATCCGGAAGCCGAGTGACTGCGCTTCCTTCATGAATCCGATGGCCAGCAAGTCGTTGTAGCAGATCAATGCGTCGGGATGGTCCTTGTCCAGCATGATCAGGGAGCAGAGACGTTCGCCTTCGGATGCGAAGGGCGCTTGCGCCTCGTAGCGCCGCAGCGGCAATCCATGCCGCTCCAAGCATTCGTTAATACCGGCAACACGGTCGCTGTCCCAGCGCGATTTGGAAAAGCCGAGATAGGCGATGTTCTTGAAGCCCTGCGTAACGAGATGCTGGGCCAGCATGTATCCGCCGCGCTGCCCGCCGCTGGCTACGCTGGTGACCTTGGTCGAGTCGAGTTTGCCGAAGAGGACAACTGGCTTGCCGTAGTTGATCACCGTCTTGATATCAGACTCCGGCATGCGGGAGCTGATGATCAGGCCGTCCACGCGCCGGCTCAGGGTATCCAGCAATTGCAGTTCGCGCGCCTGGTTTTCCTCGGTATCGACGAAGAGCAGGGTATAGCCGGCCTCGATGGCGATCCGGTTTGCGCCCTTGACCACGGCGGTGAAGTGCGGATTGTTGATGTCCAGGATGGCAACGCCGATCGTTTTGGTTTCGCCGGTGACCATCGAGCGGGCCAGTTCATTCGAGCGATAACCGAGTTCGGCGACGACCGAATTGATGTTCGCTTCGACGTTCGGCGAAAAACGCTGCGCTCCATTCAGGAATTTGGAGACCGTTGCGATCGAGACTCCGGCTGCCTTGGCGACATCATGGAGAGTTGGAGCATTTTTTTTCATCGGTGGCATAAGGCAGGCGGGTGGAAATCCAGGCAAGAGACAGATATGCAATTCTAAATCATTGGCCTGCTAACCATGCCTTCATGAAAGACGGGATTTCTGCTCATGAACATGGTGTTTTCGGTAATTTAGGGAAAACGTTGCACAAATTATAGCCTGTACTTGCACCGATTTTACCCATTACTGAAGGGCATGGTCGGCGGCACTGCGAAAAATGCTTGCGCATCTCCCAATAAAGCGGTTTAATCCAGTTAAACGTTTTCCGGAATTTCGCAGAGCGCTTCCGGAACGTGCGGGAACAGCGTCCGTCATCGCAAACGGTTGAACCAGGCAGCCTGAAAAAAGGGCGCTTTTTAATAAACAGGAGATAGGCTATGCAATTCAAACTCAGATCCCTTCTTTCGCATGCAGTGGCAGCAGCGCTGGCCAGCGCCGCAGTGATGGCCCACGCCAAGGACTTCCGGTCCGCCGACGTCCATCCCAACGACTATCCCACCGTGGTCGCCGTCGGCCAGATGAGCAAGTCGCTGGCCGAACAGACCAAGGGCCGCCTCGGCGTCAAGGTCTTCGCCAACAGCTCCATGGGCTCGGAAAAGGACACCGTCGAGCAGGTCAAGATCGGCGCCCTCGACATGGTGCGCATCAACAGCGCCGCCCTGCACGCCATCTCCCCGGCCATGATGATCCCCTCGCTGCCCTTCCTGTTCCGCTCCACCGCCCACATGCGCGAAACCCTCGACGGCCCCATCGGCGACCAGCTGCTGGCTTCGCTGGAAAAGGAAGGCTTCGTCGGCCTGGCGTTCTATGACAGCGGCTCGCGCTCGTTCTACACCACCAAGAAGCCGATCAAAACTGTTGCCGACATGAAGGGCCAGAAGATCCGGGTGCAGCAGTCGGAGATGTGGGTGGCCATCATGCAGGCCGTGGGTGCGAACGCGACGCCGATGCCGTATGCCGAGGTGTACACCGGTCTGAAGACCGGCCTGATCGACGGCGCCGAGAACAACTGGCCGTCGTACGAATCGTCGCGTCACTATGAGGCGGCGAAGTACTACAGCCTGTCGGAACACTCGATGGCGCCGGAAGTGCTGTTGTTCTCGAAGAAGGTGTGGGATGGCCTGAGCAAGGAAGACCAGGCGCTGATCCGCAAGGCGGCCAAGGATTCGGTGCCGGCGATGCGCAAGCTGTGGGATGAGCGCGAAGCCAAGGCAAGGCAGGTGGTGCAGGCTGGCGGTGCGCAGATCATCACGGATGTGGACAAGGCGGGCTTTACGGCGGCGATGAAGCCGGTGTACGAGCGCTTCGTCACCGATCCGGCGCTCAAGGACGTCGTCGCCAAGATTCAAAAGACTGCGCACTGATCGCATCCGGTGCCATGAACGGGGAGCCATGGCTTGCATGGGTTCCATGGCTCCCTGAGCGAATTCATTTTCAGATTCTGGAATCAGCATGTTGGACACGGCAATCAAGCCAGGCTTCGTCACGCCTGCCGAAAGGGAAAAGACGATGTTTCTTACCAAGATGAATGCGGCCCTGTGCCGCGCGGCGATGATCGGGGCGGTGCTCGGCCTGTTCGGCATCGTCTTCGTCGTCGTGTGGCAGGTCTTCGGCCGCTACGTCCTCAACGACACCCCCACCTGGGCCGAGGGCGCCGCACTGGTGCTCGTCATCTACGTCACCATGCTCGGCGCCGCCGCCGGCGTGCGCGACGCCGGCCACATCGGCATGGAATCCATCCTGGTGCTGCTGCCCGAAACACTGCGCC
>NZ_JACYXF010000073.1 GCF_015352985.1 Noviherbaspirillum malthae
CAGGGCAAACGCATCAAATGTGAATGCATTTCAATAAGTTACGAAACGAGAGAAACAGGTCATGCTGGGAGGCCGAGCAATTGAGCGAGGTAGTCATTGTTCAGGCAAGCCTCCAGACGCTTCTTAGGCAAGCTGCGTTTCAGTGGATTCAGGCGCAATAAGTTCATCGCAATCTTCCTGACGATGTTCAGATTTTCCGGCGCATGATCCCGCCGGATACGTGAAGCGTCTTCCGCAAAGGTTACGTCGAGACACCAGTGCAACCGATTCTCAATTTCCCAGTGGCTGCGAATCACGTGGGCCAGGCGTTGCGAGTCCGACTCCAGTGAACTGATGTAAAAGCGCTTTTCGGATGCACACTGCTCACCGCTGCAACGCATTGACTCCACCATCACCACGCTGCGCATACCCGCCCAGGCATCGGTCTGGTTGAGTTGGACACCGCTCAAGGCCACGTAACGACGCGTTTCCAGACGGCCGTGTCCTTTTTCGTCGGTGGCATGCCCCATGGTGGCGAAGTCCTTGTAGTTGAGCCATTCAGTGACATCGAAGAGGCGCTTAACCTGGCTATACAGCGTATCGTGGTTGGCCTTGAGCGCCAGAACGTAATCGGCCTGCCTGGTCACGATCGCTGCAGCGATCTCTTTTTGGCATCCCATCGCATCAATGGTGACGATACTGTCCTTCAACTCCAATGCGTCGATCAGTTCCGGTATCGCCGTGATTTCATTGGACTTCTCTTGCGTCTTCAACTGGCCCAATGTCAATCCGTGGCCGCACACGAACGCGCTGACCAAGTGGATGGCCTGCTTGCCGCAGCGCCGCTGATGCGACCCGCGCATGGTCTTGCCGTCGATCGCCACAACCTGCCCTGCAAGACTCGGTACCAGCGTTCCCATCCAGCGAATAAAGCAGTCCTGAAACACCTTGCTGTCCAAGGCCGCAAAGACTCGGCTGATTGTGTCATGAGAGGGAATGCCATGCTCGATCTGGATAAATTGGCGCAGCCACTCGACACGGTGGTTTCCCCATTGCTCGATCGATTCCCAGTCGTCCATCCCACACAGGACCGCACACAACGTTAGGAACAGAATGTCATCCAGCCGGTGCGTCGTCCTCCCGATAACCCGCGGATCCGTCATGCCTTCAAAACATGCTTTCACATCCTCGTAATCGACGCGCACTTCCATTCTTCCCCCTATGCAAAGGAGGATAGTAAACGCGCTTTTCTTATCGTTTACAAGCGGCTATCCAACCCATTGATTGTTAACAGGTTTTGATGCGGTTGCCCTGCCCTATACTGCAACAAGATGTCCTTACACTTCCTATATGTTACCTAGTCCTGCCGTGTTATTCTTATAACATCAGGGTGCTTCATATGCCACGTGATCTCCATTCCTCACTTACTCGCCGTCCTAACTTGGTGGAAACTGTCCAGACAGCCATCGTAGAAGCAATTAGACGCGGTGAATTTAAAGTCGGCAACTGCCTGCCTACAGAGCAGGAACTCAGTACAAGGTATGGAGTATCGCGCCCCACGATGCGCGAAGCGATAATACGCTTAAGGGCAAAGAGTCCATTTTTATCCCGTCAAGGCTACCGTACTTATATCGATTGCCATCCCGACGCATATCACCCCCTATTGTCCTTTGCGGACATCTCATGCGTTGAAGACCTTAGGCAATGTTATGAATTCCGACGCACCATAGAAGGTGGAGCAGCCAAATTTGCTGCCTTGAACCGGGATGGCGACGATATCGAAAATATTTGGCAAGCTTTTCATCGACTGCACGTATCAAATACTCTTGAAGAAAATTCGTTACCGTTCACCCCGCTCGAAGCTTGCGGAAGTCAAGAGCAACACAGAACATCGCTGAGCGGCAGCAATAAACAGTGAGTAAGTGCAGGAAGCG
>NZ_JACYXF010000074.1 GCF_015352985.1 Noviherbaspirillum malthae
AGTATTGCCTGTGATATATATGTTTTTAGAAGGGACCCCTTCTGCGATTAAATTAGCGTAAGAGGATTCTGTAGGAGCAAAATGATACGAAGATATCGTTGTGGTAATTTTTCGATTCGCTTCTTCTGGCCAAGGCGAATAAATATTCCCCGTGCGTAAACCAGCTTCAATATGTGCAATTGGAATTTTTTCATAATAAGCTGAAAGTGCCGTCGCTAAAGTTGTCGTTGTATCACCGTGAACTAGTACAATATCGGGCTTAAAATCTTGCAAGACAGGCTTCATTCTAGTGATGATTGCTGCGGTGATGTCTGTTAATCCTTGCCCAGGCTTCATGATATCGAGATCATAGTAAGGTTCGATTTCAAATAAACGCATTGCCTGATCCAGCATTTGTCTATGCTGTGCTGTAACACATACCCTAGCTTGGAAGTTAGCTTGAAGGGACAAAGCTTTTACGAGAGGCGCCATCTTTATGGCTTCTGGGCGAGTACCAAATGTGACAAGAATTTTTTTCATTGAAAAATTAGATTCATTTCCGATTATTTGCAAGCTTTCTGCTTAATCTGCACCATCCTACCCACGCCATAGTCAAGTACTGATAGATGGTGACCTGAGCCACCCTGTTTTTATTGATCTATTGCAAAATTTCAAAACTTTACAATACATTTTTATGTTTGACTAATGCCAGGTTAGATGTAGCAAAGAGGGTTAATCGAAGACGGTTAATAATTCTGTAGTAATAGGGAATATTAGACAGTGCCGGAGCGTACAAGAAAGTATTGTATGACTACATAAAATAACATTTTTATTCTATGTAGTTAGGTTGATGATTCATCTCTTAATCTAGAGACTGCCTTACATCTACCGACCTCACTCCACTAACTAAATTAGGCTTTACAATTCCTATAAATACCTTTTCCACAAATTATCATCGATACTTGTATTGCGTTAGGATGGGTATCTTCGACGCTTTTCCAATGTTTTTCAGTCGGTACCAAATAAATCTCGACTATAGATTTTGTGCTTCACATCCTTGATGTCATCAATAATACGATTAGCTACAATGATGTCTGCTTCACGCTTAAAAACATCCAAGTCATTAACCACGCGTGAGTTGAAGAAAGTTTCATCTCTTAACGCTGGCTCATAAACGATCACTTCGATACCTTTAGCTTTGATGCGCTTCATGATTCCCTGCACGCTCGATGCGCGAAAGTTATCTGATCCACTTTTCATAATTAGCCGATAAATCCCGACGATTTTCGGTTTGTGTTTCAGGATACTTTGTGCAATGAAGTCCTTGCGGGTGCTATTAGCTTCTACAATCGCGTGGACAAGATTCTGAGGCACATCCTGATAATTAGCTAGCAGTTGCTTGGTATCTTTCGGCAGGCAGTAGCCGCCATAACCAAACGAAGGATTGTTGTAGTGATTTCCGATTCGTGGATCCAGGCATACGCCATCAATGATTTGTTTAGTATTCAGCTCGTGCGTTTCTGCATAGGTGTCAAGCTCATTGAAATATGCAACCCGCATTGCAAGATAAGTATTAGAAAAGAGCTTAATCGCTTCGGCTTCGGTGCTATCAGTAAATAGTACTGGCACATTTTTCTTTTGCGCACCCTGCAGTAACAAATTGGAAAAAAGGCATGCCCGCTCGGATTGCTCGCCGACTACGATACGTGATGGGTAAAGGTTGTCGTGCAAGGCTTTTCCCTCACGCAGAAACTCCGGCGAAAAGATCAAATTGGTGCATTCAAATTTCTTCCGAGCCTTGCTAGTAAAGCCAACGGGCACCGTCGATTTGATGACCATTACCGCTTTTGGATTTACCTGCATTACGCTTTGGATGACTGATTCGACGGAGCTGGTATTGAAGTAATTTGTGTCAGGATCGTAGTCGGTCGGTGTCGCGATGATCACAAACTCCGCGTCCTTGTATGCGTCATTCTTGTCGAGCGTAGCGCGAAAGTTGAGCGGCTTATTTTTTAGGTAATCTTTAATTTCTGGATCGATAATGGGTGACTGTCCGCGATTCAACTTTTCCACTTTTTCCGCGACGATATCATGCGCAACCACTTCGTTGTGCTGCGCCAGCAAAATAGCATTCGACAGACCCACATAGCCAGTACCGGCAATGGCGATTTTCATCATTATGTCCTGCTTTAATTAGATTCTTAAAATAGTTACCACACTACGATTACATTAATTTTTGAAACGCCTTATGGCTGATAATGGGTGTTATCGAGCGCCAGCGCGTTCGCTACGTACTCTGCACCATCGGCACGACCCTCGCAGCATGGAGACTCTTGCTTTCTCGCTCGACCAACTGGCTGCTCTCATCGCGCTGTTTGGCAATTTCCGGACCGTACTCGCGGACCAGCAGTTTCACACACTGCAGCATCTTGTCCCTGTTGTTTTCTTCGCATGCTGCCACCAGAGATTTGACCAGATGCTCGAGCGCGACCGCCTCCAGCTTGTGTTCGTTGGCACACATGATTCTCGGATGCGCACTGGCTGACGCGTTCTCGCCGATCAGCAGTTCCTCGTACAGCTTTTCGCCAGGACGCAACCCAATGAAGCGGATTTCAATATCCCCGCGCGGGTTGTCTTGCGTTTTTTCGGTCAGGCCGGCGGCTTCCAGCATCGAGCGCGCCAGATCGACAATCCGGACCGGCTTGCCCATGTCGAGTACGAAGACATCGCCGCCTTTGGCCATGGCTCCCGCCTGGATCACCAACTGAGCTGCTTCCGGAATCAGCATGAAATAACGAATCACATCCGGATGCGTGATCGTGATCGGCCCGCCCTGTTCAATCTGTTGCTTGAACAACGGCACCACCGACCCCGAGGAGCCCAGCACATTGCCGAAACGGACCATGCAAAAGGTGGTATCCGACAGGGTTTGCTCGGCGGCGGCTTGAAAAATCAGCTCGGCGATGCGCTTGCTGGCGCCCATGATATTGGTCGGCCGCACCGCTTTGTCCGTGGAGACCAGTACACAAGTACTGACGCCATATTGTTCGGCGGCCGCCGCAATGACTTGGGCGCCAATGACATTGTTTAGCAAACCTTCGGCGATGTTGGCTTCGACCAACGGCACGTGCTTGTAGGCGGCAGCATGATAGATGGTGTCAATCTGGGTATCGCGCAGGATGCGCTCGACCAGCCGCTTGTCACAGACCGACCCCAAATGGGCAACAATCCGTAAGCTCGGGGACACGGCATGCAGTTCACGCTGGATCGTATACAGCGCGTATTCCGAATGATCGAGCAGGTGCAGCGCCGACGGCGCCAGCGTCGCAATCTGGCGGCACAGTTCGCTGCCAATCGAGCCGCCAGCTCCAGTCACCAGTACGCTCTTGGTTTCCACGCATTGTGCAAACAGTTCAGGCTGGGGCGGCACCGGGTCGCGTCCGAGCAAGTCCTCGACCTTGAGCTCACGGATCGAACTGGTGCTGACCTTGGCCTGCGCCGGTGCAGTCAGGTCATTGAAAATCTTCACATCAATACCGACCGCGTGGATGTCATGGACCAGTTCGCGAAGGCGCGTCGCCGAGGCTGCCGGCACCGCCATCACGATCAGGTTGATCCCGTATTTCTCAGTCAGCTCGGCGAGCCGTGCGTGCGGGTACACCTTGAGTCCGGCCACCGTCTGGCCAACGAACTGGCTTTTTTCATCGAAGAAGCACACCGGGCAATAGCGCTCGTCATCCCACATCGCCCGTGCCAGTTGCGCGCCGGGCTCGGCTGCGCCATAGATGCCAACGATATGGTGGTTTTTGCGCCGGTCTTTCTGGTGCACCTTGAGCAACCGGCGTACCAGGAGGCGCGACGTGGTCACATAGGCGAACGCGATGAACCAGTAAATGACCAGCGCGGTGCGGGGCAATTGCGTGCCGCGCACCCAGTATTCGACCAGGTACGCACACAGGATGGCCACCGCCAATCCCATGCCCGTTGTCGTCAGCAAGCGCTGGTCGATGAAGCGGATGACCGCCCGATACAAGCCCGTCTTGATAAACACCGGGATGGTAATCCCCAGTACCAGCAGGTACGGCAGGCTGTCGTAATGCGTGGCGGCTTTAAAACCGCCATGCCGCAGCATCAGTGCGACAAAAAAGCACAGTGGCAGCGCGACCAGATCGGTGGCGACCATCAATCCAATCTTTTGCCAGCGCGGCAAAACAATGACCTTTTTTATGACCGTGTTTTTAACTGTTGGCATTAGGAGAAATCAAAACGGCAGACGTGGTGTTGTTGGAAGATGACTGCTTTACGTTTGTCCCATTGGCAGAGTGGCCCTCTGCTCTATTGCGATGCGCTTTTCTGAATTGGCGAGACTGGTTCACTGGGGTACGGTATCCCGCGTTCGTCTGACATTGCCACGAGCCGGCATGGTGTGCCGGGAGTGCATGTGCATTGGTCGGTTCGGTGCAAGTGCAGGTGCAGGCGTATGCGCTTGCGCTTGTTGACTACTGCGGGCTTCAGGCACGCTACCGCCCTTGGATTACCGGTCGCGTTCCAAAAAACCTGTGTGATCAGCGATAAAAACGACATGCCGAAGCGCTGGTGCCAGCGTCGGCGTCTCCTAGGGTGCTGCTACGTTGTCTTACGCAACGCTTCTATGGCAAACATCAACTTCTGTGGCTGGCTCATCAGTTCAAGCAAGACCATCGCGCGTTCGTCGCCATTGGTCATCTGATAAATGCCTTCCAGTCCGGCAAACGGACCGCTGGTAATGGTGACCGGGTCACCCGGCGTAAACAAAGGACGCGGCGGTATCGTCGGTGCATGCTGCAACGCGGCGATACAGGCATCGGGAAGCATCGCAAGTCGCTCGCCAAACGCGACGATCTTGCTCACCCCACGGGTGCTCCGGATCGGAAACCAGTTGCTGGTCACGGTGTCAAGCTGGATAAACAGGTAGCGCGAGAACAAAGGTTCGACCACGACGTCACGTTTGCCGCGACGGACCTTTTCGACGGACAGGGTCGGAAGAAAACAGCAGTAGCCCTGGTTTTCCAGCTGCTCCAGCGCCCGAAACTCTTGCTTGGGTTTCGTCTGCAGCAGGTACCACGAAGGCCCCGGGGTCGAGGGGGAACTATACATATCATCGTTACGCCTTGGTTCTCGCGATGGTGATCCATGCACGGGGTTGGGGTGCATACATCACCAGCTAACCGGCGTCTGGAAGACCATGACCATCACGGCATCCTGACACCAACTTTCGGTTGCACACGCTATTGTGACTCATCGTTGCGTTACCGTTTGCACTCGCGTCGCTTACCGCCGCGACCGCTCTAAATTCTGTAGCATTCCGGCGACATTGGCTCCGCACTGCCTGTCGACGCGACGCGTCACTCGATGATGATCATCGTCGCGGCCGCCATGTCACTGCTATCGCAGCCGGAGTATGCCCGATCCTGTAACACGAGAAATCCCATATTCATGGCATTTCCCTAATACTATTTTTTAGCAGGGATCTCGTGCTGGCTTATGATCCCTGCGACTGCAGATTTGTCACTACATACGACGTTCAATACTTGTATTGCGCATACCGGTATTTGCCATACTTCGACCCATAGCCATAGCGGCTTGCGCGTGGCTTCAAGTCATTGAAGACGATGCCGGTCACACGACTGCCCGCTTGCCGGAATCGTTTTTCGGTTTCTTCGATTTCACCGATCATGCTGATGCCACCGCGGACAATGCTGAAGATCGAACCGACATGGGGCGCGACGACCAAGGCGTCAGACACCGCCAGCACCGGCGCCGTATCGATCAGCACGATGTCATATTCACCGACCAGTGTCTCAAGCGTCGCCGCAAAATTGGGATGCGCGAGCAATTCCGCCGGACGGGGAGGCAAGTCACCGGTCGACATGAAGTCCAGCTTGTCGATCACATTCAGATAAATCGCTTTGTCCAGCGCCAGGCTGCCGGCAATCACCTCGGACAACCCGTTTTTACGTTCCAGGCCGAAGTAGCGGTGCAGATAACCTTTGCGTAAGTCGGCATCGATCAGCAACACGCGCTTGCCGACGCCGGCGAGCACGGCCGCAAAGTTGACCGAGACGAACGATTTGCCCAGGCCCGGGGTGGGGCCGGTCACCATCACGATATTGTTTTTCGCGCCCAGCATCGAGAACTGCAGCGACGTCCGGAAGCTGCGCAAGCTCTCCACCGCGACGTCCCCTGGCTCATCGTGCGCGAGCACCGAGACTTTTTTCGCTTTGCCCTGGATCTGTGTGTACAACGCTTCCTGCGCCTTGCTATGCGGGACCGTCGCACTCACGGTCAGTCCCAGCATTTCCTCGATCTCATGCGGATCATCAATGCCGCCGGACAGAGACTTGCGGACAAAGGCGCCGACCACGCCGAGGAAGGCGCCGATCAGCAATGACAGGCCGATCACGATTGCGCGCTTCGGACGGACCGGTTTGAGCGGCTTGGCAGCGCCATCGAGCAAGCGCGCATTGCCAACCTTACTGGCTTTCACCAGACGCAGCTGCTGCGCGCTATTCAGTAGCGAGGTATACAAGTCGGTATTGACTTTGACATCCCGGGTCAGGCGAAACACATCCTGCTCGGTTTCCGGCATTTTCTTGATGCGCGCATTGACCGCTTCGATATCGCTGGTGGCGGTGCGAATTTGCTGGTTCACCGCCTCGAGCAGCGGATTGCCGCTCTGGAAGCGGGACGCCAGTTCGTCACGCTTTTGCTTCAATTCCGCCAGCCGCGTCTGCGTCAGCACCGATTGTTGCAGCACCGATTTGGCTTCTTCGCCGAGATCGACGGTGCCGCGGCTGTTACGCATTGCGTTGTATTTGACTTCTGCCTGCTCAAGACTGCTCTTTAGTTCGGGCAACTGCTTTTCCAGGAAGGCCAGCGATTTTTCCGCTTCTTCCGACTTGCGGTCGACGTTTTGCCGGATGTATTCCTGGCCCAGCTCGTTGAGGATATGCGTGGTCTTGACGCGGTCGATGCCTTCGAGGGTCACCGACAGAATGCCCGACTGCTTGCCTTTTTCGGAAATCGACAAGTCGCGCTGCAGGTTTTCAATCGCTTCCAGTTTCGGATCGCGGGTCAGCGTGAATGCGGCGCCCTCCTGCGCATCCAGACGGTCCACCCGCAATTCGATGTCGCCTTCCGGGGTCGATTGCGTGACCAGCTTGCCGACCTGGCCGGTCAGTGTGATACCGGAATCCGCATGCGTCAGTTCAAAACCGTTCTTGCCGTCGGCCACCAGTTCAAAAGGCTGATTTTCCAGCGATTCCGGGACGTTGAACAGCGACACCTCGGCGCGTTCTGCGCCCCAGACATAGCCGCCCATTCCCAACAGCCCGGGCTCGGACAGCGACTTGTTACGGCTGGCAATCCAGCGCCCGATCCCAGGGAAATATTTAGGCGCAACATCGATATACAGGCGCGTGTTGTCCACCGCGCGCGAGACGACGAACCGGGAGCGCAGGATTTCCATTTCGGCGGTGGCCGCTGTTTTCAGATCGAACATCCCGGACAAGTCGCCGAGAATGTTTTTTGATGAACCGGCACTGTCCTCGACCTGGATCAGGATGTTGGCCTGGTACACCGGGGTGGCGACAAATGCATAGGCGGCACCGAGCAGGGTGACGACCGTGGCAATGGCGGCAATCAGCCACCGGTTTTCAATCAGGAAATCGAGATAACTGGCCAGGTCCAGCGCATCATCATCCTGCTCAGAAGACGTGGCGTAGCTTTGTGCCGGCGGAGGAAGAGGTTGGTTCATTGGCTAATTCAAATAGAAGTTGGCGCACATGCATTCATGCGATGGCAAACAAGTAACACCGTCATGGAAGGCGCAAGGCGACGCATGACGTCAGGCGATCTGCGCCAAGCGCTGGACAAACACTTTGACGCCGTCATCAATCAACTGGTACGCGGTCCGGAAACTATCAATGCCTTCGCGGTAGGGGTCGGCGATATCAACATTGTCGAATTCGCCGAGACGAAACACCTTGCCCCGGGATTCGACATAGGTCGACTCCACCGCCTTCTTTTGCTCGCGGTCCATCGTCAGGATCAGATCGGCTTGCCGCACCAGCTGCAATGAAATGTTTTGTGCGCGATGGGCGCTGATATCGATGCCGCGCTCGGCCATCAATTGCACCGAGAATGGGTCGGCCGGATGACCGATCAGCGCGTTCAACCCCGCCGAGCGAATCGTCTTGTTGGGCAAGGCCTGCTTCAGCAAGCCTTCGGCCATCGGGCTGCGGCAAATGTTGCCGATACAAAGGACCAGGATATTCTGCATTATCGAATCTGCCCAATCGAAGTCGCCGCAGTCGCCGCAGTCGGGATAATCAGGCTGACAATCCGGTTGAAGCGGGCCAAGCCGGACGCATCGACAAACACCACGTCGCGCGGATTGAGCTCAAAATTTTCAGCCATCGCCAGTGCGACCGGGGACTGCGCATCGAGGTTGTAGACGATCGGTTCCGCGTCGCTGGCATTGCGGATCACGTACACCTGGCGCGCCGCACTGCTGAGCTGATTGAGGCCACCGGCTTCGCCGAGGGCTTCGGTCAACGTCATGCGGCCATTTTGCATCGGCAGCGCCTTGGGTACCGTCACCTCTCCCAGCACGTAGATCTTGTTTTCATCACGACTACGGACGCGCACGACATCGCCATGCGCGAGCAGGATGCGGGACGGGTCGATGCCCTGTTTGACCAGCAGCGGCAGGTTCACCGGATACGAGACGCCGCCCCGGGTGACCACGATGTGGCTTTGGTCGCCGGTCGGCAGCACGCCGCCGGCGCGGGTCAAGCCTTCGAGCAGTGTCATAGGGACATCATCGATTGCCTGGTTACCCGGCGTTTTGACATCCCCATCAACAAAAATCTTTTTACTGCGGAAGGCGGCAACGCGCAAGGTAATGTCGGGACGCTTGATCGACTCGACCAGCCTTTCCGCCAACAGATTGCGAGCTTGCAGCTCGGTCAGCCCAGCCAGCTTGATCGCGCCGACATAAGGAAACTGGACCACGCCATTCTGGTCCACGACAAACGCCGCCGGCGTCTGCGCACCGGACGAGCTCGACAGCGCCTGGGCACCGGCGGCCGCGATATTGAGTTCAGGATGGTTCCAGACCAGAATCGACAACAGGTCGCCGTTGCCAATCACGTATGGCTGGGGCTCTGCCAACAGCGGATTGAGATTCTGATTGTATTGTTGTGCCTTGGCGGCCTTCTCCGCCTGGACCAGCTCCGGGGTAATCAGTTTGATCACCGGGGTCGGTTGCGGCCGCGCGGTGGTGCTGGGCACGCGCTTGGGGTCGAGTCGCATGCCCGATTCCATGTTCGCACAGGCGAACAACCACGGTACGAGCGCCACGACACTGATTCGTTTTACTGCAGTATTGAGGTTGCAATGCATTGCACACATTCAGCCGGTAATTCAAGTCCTGCATTCCGCGTCATGCGTGAATGACTACAACTTGGTGGTTCAGATTCAGCCAGGAAGCCAGCATCGTTGTTGTTACCCCTTCCCGGCACATTTTTCTTAATGGAAATGCGAAAACAGGTTGGATTATACAGGCCACCAATAGTCGATGTCGCGCTTTTCGTAGCGGAACGTCGCGAATTGGGCATTGATTTTTATCAGGATTTTAAGATCGCACCGGTTAGCATTCCTGCTGCGTGACGTATTGGCATGTCCATTCATTATCAGGCTCGATGATGCCTCGAGCCGCAGTGCGCCGTCGCCGGGTGCAGCACGACCATGCTGCTGGACGAGGCGTTACGCGTTGCTTGACACCGCGCGCCTGCTGGTCATGACTGCCTCGGCACGGCGCAGCCTGTCGCATCGTCCCACGCTATCGGACCTTGCAATCAATGTCGCTGGCCGGAGCGCCATGGGTTTCGGTTGGCTGCGACCCGGCGCTTATAGAGAACGCTGACGGTGTCTCACCCCGAATTCCCGGATGATTAGGCATGATCACCGGTGCTTGTGTTTGGTTGAACGCATACCCGAACTGGCCCGCCCCGAGCTGGCTGGCGCCGCCGCTATTGGCGAGCTCGATCATCCCGTCGCTCACCTGGACATACAAGCCGGGTGCGCAACTTTGGCTGGCCTGAGGTATTGGCGCGGGGTGTTGCGCCACCCGTACTGGTAGGATCGTCAACGGTATCGGCTGCATCGGCATATCCGACATCGCCTGTACGCCAGATGGACAGGAAGTCGCAGTCCACGCGGCCAGGCTGGCGGACCGGTACGCCGCCAGTTCCGGCTGTGATGGCGGATATACTCGGTGATAAAAATGGGGCCGCGTATGCCGATGGTCGTCGGCATGTCATGCTAAACCGCTCGCGGTTGCACTTGCCAAGAAGCCCGGTCATCGCGCGCAGGCCACCTTTGACCAGGTTGTCATGAACCGGGAGTTCGGCTTCAGGGTCATTTCGCTCTGGTCAGTGAATTTGATCCGGACGTCGGGAGCCTTTTCACTGAGTAGTGTATCGCCCTCTTCCCCATTGGACTTCAGGAGCAGCACTTTCACCGTGCCATTGGCTTTCTTGACCAGCAACACACCGCTCAGGTGCGTGACCCTGCCTGCGGCCGGCGCAGCATATGCCAGCGCCGACCACAATAACGTGGCAAGAAGAACGGGTGCCTTAAGTTGCAATACATCTTTTTTGCGGGGTCATTCTTCGTTACTCCGGTGTCCTCGGGACCGGTTGTTGTCTTTTGATCGTCTTTCACACTGTCTTCGGTATCGGCTTTGCCAGACGACCAGCTGTCAGTGTCAACGGCGCTGGTCGTCGATGTGCCTACTCCCTCCTGTGAGGACGAGGAGGCTGTTGATGCATAGGGCGTTGACGATGTTGTGGTCACGATCAGGTTAGTCGTAGGATTGACCGTCCCGGCGATCGCCTGGGTGGCATGCTCCGACACCGGACCAGGACTCGGGCTCGGCCCGGCGTCCGGCGTGATCGATCCCGACGCCGTTTCCATGTCGCTGTTGCCCGTCAGCGGACTACGCAATGATGTTGATGGCGCCTTGTCCACACTGGATCGTCGCGGCGGCCACGGTAATGCCCCCGTGCCTGGATATGGTGATCCAGCCGGTACTCGCCATACCCCCGGTCTGCCGGATGTCGCCCAGCGAGCCCACACCACGACTTGGTGATGTCAATATCGCCGGTCAGTCCAGAGTTTTGCGCTGCCTTCGCTGCGGTATGGGCATGCAACCCAATGTAGTCGCGAGCGCTCGCGGTCACGCTGCCATTGAAAACGACACCATCGGCGGCGCGAACAATTGCACCGCGCGCGTCAGTGAGGGTCACACCTTGTTGTGTCTCTGTATAGATTGCAACACCGGTACTGCCCCGGGTTGCGGTGCCCGTGGCGCCGAGCTGCAGGTCCCCTTTGGTCACGCGCAGCGTCACCGAACCATTGGAGTTAATTAAAATAAAACTTGTGTTGAATGCGCGATGTCCCATAGATATGGGAGGCCTTTGTTGGTTGTTTGCCGCATTCATCGGGTGCACGTTGGCCCGACAATGTACCCAACGCCAACTCAACTGGGCTGGATCGCCTGGCTCAGGCATGGCGCACCGGCAGAGCGGCATCCAGGTTGCGCTGCGAACGACTGGGTCGTATCAACAATGGTACAAGCCAATGCGGGCACATCGATGACGATGGAACCGTTTTCAGTAGACGCGTTGTGCCGGAAAATTGATACCAGGCCAGGCAAGGCGTCTTGGATGGTCGATGTTGGCTCAGCGTGGGTTCTAGCAACCGTCTGGAGCATCGCTCGTGAGCGGTTCAGGCACCGTCGCGCATCGCTTCATACCGGACAATTAGACTGCCAGAGTGTCGGATAGACGATGGCTGATGGAGCGCTATACGCTGCGCGCTTCCCCGGCTCAGTCTTGAAAATAGTATTTGATGGCCACATCGGTGAGCAGGGCGGGAACAGTCGCAGTGCCATGCAACGGTGAGCCTCACAGGAACAACTCACCTTTCACGACGGATCGCCGGGTTGCCTCAGGTTGGAAGCTAAGGTGAGCACGACAGGAACGGCTCACCGATCGCTGACGATTGAAACACATGCACGGCCACTGATTGGGTGCTACGAAGGCAAATGCACGGCGGCTGCGTAGGCAACGGTGAGCGCGACAGGAACAACTCACCTTTACGACAGGAAAATCCGGGACGGCTGGTGATCGGAAATCGATGATCGGGTGCTGGACTGCCTGTCACACGCAACGAACGGTGAGCACAACAGGAACGCTTCACCTTTCCTGGAAAGGTGAGCGACACAGGAACAGTGACGATCCAGCGAAAAGTGAGTGCTACAGGAACGATTCACCTTTGCTGATGCTGGGTGCGCGGTCTTCCCAGCGAGGGGATGGTGACTTTTTACCCGTGCGCGCCCATTGGATGTAGGTGCTTACTTGGTGTGTAGCCTTGACTTGTCTGCAGGTCTGTCAGAATAGCCACTTGGACGAAGTGATATATCCAAATCTTCCCTTCATGTGATAGTGGGCACTGACTGAGTACCCACCAGAAAAAGGTGAGCAGTTCCCGACGGCCTCACCGGTGCCAATAGTCTGAAGCGTAGTTCCTGTTGAGCTCACCTTTTACGGTCCCGAAATGAACCCATTTCCCTTGACCTGTTCCTGTGGCGCTCACCGTGGGTCGATCGGCGCAGATTTGCAGGAAGTTTGCCGGATCGCATCGCGAGCGTATTCTGTATCCATACCAACGGTGAGCACGACAGGAACGCTCACCGCAATGACGGCATCCCGGACGAAACAATGCGCAGAGTGCGTAGCATGACCATACGTTCCTGTGGAACTCACCGTACGCGCAACATCCTGATTTATATACCCAAGGCGGCGAAATGGCGAATGTCGTCTACCCGATTTCCTGTCGAACTCACCGCAATATCATTGTCATTTCTGGAGGGCATGATCCCGCATGATCCCATCCGCAGTCCCTGTTCCTGTATCGCTCACCGTTCATAGGGAAGAAATTGTGCACACACGGCAGACAGGCGTAGAGCCATCGCATCAGGTCTTGCGTTGTCGGCAGTTCTTGAAAAGGCTTGCCAAGAAAGCGGGCATTCTGTTGAGATCGAGGATGGATGAATGCACACTGTTTGTGTTTGCGTAGTCCCGATAACCGGTTTTTTTGGTAGTTCTCAAAGAACCACTGCCTTTGAGGGTTTTTTAAAAGGTAAACACTTGTAAACCTTAACTACCTTTAAGGAACGGCGCAAACCCGCATGGCTATTGACGTTGCGCCTGTTGACGTGAGCCCCGCGGGAACAGGGGTGACGGCGGCCGGGAACACCGGTGACTGTTTACAGGATCATGCGCCGATGAGGTGACGATCTACGG
Source organism: Noviherbaspirillum malthae (assembly GCF_015352985.1). GTDB lineage: Bacteria > Pseudomonadota > Gammaproteobacteria > Burkholderiales > Burkholderiaceae_D > Noviherbaspirillum > Noviherbaspirillum malthae. Next base: position 13,392 of record NZ_JACYXF010000074.1, read on the forward strand.
GATCAGGGGTGAGTGGACTCGGGAAGATGCGCATGATTGTGGTGAGCGCTGCGGGAAGTGATCATGGTGAGTGCTGCGGGAACATGGGCGAGCGGTGAGGAATAAGTTGCTGTAAGTTCACCAATCAGGCAATATGTGCTTGGTTCAGGGCTTCTTCATGTATTGCAATGGCAAACAAAAAGAAAAATGCGTTACCGATGGTGGCGACCGTCGACGAGGGGGAAACTGGAGGGCCTGATTCGATCGTTGAATTCAGAAAGGCCAATGACAGCATCGGGTTGAGGGTGGTCGAGGGGCAGTTCAGCCTGTTATCGCGCAAGCTTTACAATGTGTTTATCTCGTCGGCGCAAAAACAGCAGCGTCCGGGCGTCAATGCCCCGACCGATGACCCGTCTGCAGAATCGTACTTCTGGATCCCGTTGCAGGAAGTCGTCAAGGATGCAAAGTACAATTCGAACGACTACGAGACGTTGAAAGCGCATGCCAACGAGTTGCAGAACATTCGCGTTGAAGCGGAAAATTCACGGATGTGGACCAGTGAGCGGCTGCTGTCAGGCGTCAAAATATTTAATTCGCATGGCTTGAAAAGTAAGGGCGGCACGGTATGGCTGGGCTTTTCCTTTCCTCCGGAAGTGCTGCAGATGGTCCTCAAGCCCACCGTCTATACGCGCTTTAGTCTGTGGTATCAAACCCAGTTGCGCACGGCGTCGAGTCTGGCGTTGTATGAAGTCTGCCGGCGATATGCGTCAAGTCCGTCGCATGTCACCAATCGCGGCAAGTGGGAAGGCTGGTATTACACGATCACCGGTACCGCGACGACGGACAAGAATATCCCCGAGTACAAATATTTCAAGCGTGATCACCTGGTCAAATCGATCACGGAAATCAATACCATCACCGATATCAATGTCGAGCTGCTCGAGTTCAAGGAAGGACGGCGTGTGGCGGAAATCCAGTTCAAGGTGCACCTGAAGGCACAGGGGACCTTTGAGCTGCCTTCGGTACCGATCATCAATACGGAAATGATTGATCGCATCGTCGCACTTGGCGTGTCGAGAGATGAAGCCACGCAGATCTATTCGACCTATGATGAAGCCAGCGTGAAGGCGCATCTCGAACTGGTCGAGACGCGGCAAAAGCAATCCAATACGCAACCGCTTGGTTCCCCCGCCGCGTACTTCAAAACCGCAATCAAGAATGGCTATGCGAATGGCAAGCCGAGTGTCGTCGCGGAGCCAGTCCCGCCTGCACCGGCCAAGAAAAAGAAAAGCCTGCGGGAACGCTTCATGATCGCGCGGGCCAAGGACGCGCTGGAGCACTATCAAAAGCTGTCCTTCGAAGAACAGCAACCGTTGTTCAATGCCTTTGCCGACAGCGCCGACAAGTCGCTCAAGCCGTACTTGAAAAAAGGACTGGAGATGGCGCTGGTGCGCAATGCATTCGGAGATTGGTTGGCAACGACGTTGTGGGGGCAGCCGAGTGACTCGCAAATTCTCGATTTTCTGGAATCGGAAACCGACGAATGAGTCGATGACGGCGCTTCACCTCTGCGCGTCCGGCATTGCGCGGTGGCCTGCGCGGGAAGGACTGACGTGTCTGGCGATGGTCAATCATCGCACCTTCGTGTGCGGTCACCCTGGTTCCATCCCAGAGCCCTGCTAGCCGGATCAGGGAACAACTGCAGCGGCATCGCCGCCTGCGTTGGCTCGCGCGGAAATCGACGTCGTCGTCGCTCAATGCATCGGGCCTGATATGGCCAGCGCTAGGACCATTCCCCGACAGTCGCTCGCCGTCCGACGACGAGCAGGTCTGGTTCTGCTCACGCGATGGTAACCACGATGAGGGCACCGCACGTGTGCTCTGCATGCCCTCTTGACCAGTCCGCGTCACATGCCAGAAGACTTGGTCCACGCGCGGCAGGGGTGAACACGCTGGGTACCAGACGATCGGCGACTTGGCGAGCGATGGCGGTCCTGATGATATGTTGCTTCATGCTGTCGCCCTCTGCATGACATAGGCCAAGCATTGATGACGTGCTCGCCCATAGGACGCCGCCTTGTAGGTCATGGCAAGAGCGCTCTGGTGATCGCGCTTCGCTGGCACCGTCGGCTGCAACCGACACCTATGCACAATGTGAAGCGGGAATGGACTGGTCGTATTTGGTAGGCTAAATCAATATAAACGGGGTTTTACCCTACCAATGCGTCTTGACAAGGATTGAGTGAGCGTTGAGAATGTCGATGCTAGTTCAATTGTTTGTTCAGGAGCGTTGATGCGATCCACCTTCGCGTTGCAAGACGAAGTCATCTACCGCCTCAAAGCCGTGGCGGCGCTGCTTCATGTGTCGGAAAATACGTTGCGCAATCATTTGCGTGACAGCGGGCTGGAAATCCAGCGCGCGAACCGAAAAAATCCGGCCTCGCCCGCAGTGCGCCTGTTCAGCATTGGTGATGTATTTCGCCTGGCCCAGTGGCGGCGTGAACAAGAGTTGATCAAGAAAGTGGCCTCGTCCCCGATCGTGATTGCGGTGGATCTGATCAAGGGTGGAGTCGGTAAATCGACGACGGCCGGTGAAGTCGGCATTCAGCTGGCATTGCAAGGTTATCGGGTATTAATGATTGACCTCGATGTGCAGTCGAATCTGACGCAGCTATTGGGCTATGAAAGTGACTTGACGGTGGATGAAGCCGCGGAGCATGACTTGCATCCGGACGCAATCGTGACGGGCACGTTCGCGACCATCTGCACCCAGTTCATGGACAGCAAGAATGGGCGCGGGACCAAGTTGCAAGATGTCTCCTCCCTGATTAAGCATCCATTCGGGCCGGCAGGACCGGCCTTGATTGCATCAGACACCTTCCTCGGGGACCTGGAACAAGCGTTCACCTATGCCAAGGGCAACCGGGAACTGGTGTTTCGCCAGTTATTCCACGAGTCGGCGGCAGGTCATATTCCCGGGTTCAACGTGGCCGAGTATGATTTCGTGATTTTCGACTGCCCGCCTTCGATTTCGTTTTCATCGACCAATGCGATTGCCGCCGCCGACATCATCTTGGCGCCGATCCGCATGGATTCGTTTGCGGTCAAGGGGTTATCGCGGCTGGTATCGGAAATCAATGGCTTGCGGGAGCGCTCGCCGGAAATTCGCCCGCAGCTGCTGATCCTGCCCACCCACTATTCGACGAATATTCGGCGCGTCTCCCGGATGCAGCAGCAGTTACAGGCCTACAAGGATAACTTGTCGCCGACCGTCATCTCGTCGAGCGAGCTCTTTCCGAAAACCCAGGAAAATTATCTGCCATTGACATTGCAACAGCCAACGGCAGCGCCGGTGGCTGAATACCGGCTGTTCACCGAATTTTTGCTGACGGTAGCGGCAAAGGTCAAAGGTAAAACGTCTGTGCGCGCAATGGAGTCCTGATTGATGAAACAACGCTTAACCCCGCAAATGCCGCTGGCGGCGCTGAAAAGCTTTAATGAAGACGTCGTCCACCCGGCCGAGAAAGCGCAGCTTGATTCCCATACCACTGTCACGACAGAGGCAACGGGACCGTCGCCGTTGCCAGATCGGGAAGAAGTGCGCATCATTCCGATTAATTTGATCGATAAAAGCCCGCATCAGCCACGCATGATCTTTGACCCGGAGGCTGTCGATGCACTGGCGGCTTCGATCAAGGAAGCCGGGTTGATGTCACCCATTAGCGTACGTCAGCTCGCCAATGGCCGCTATGAACTTATCGGTGGAGAGCGCCGCATGCGCGCTCTTGAAAGCCTCGGTCGAAAAGAGATCACCGCGTATGTCAAGATAGGGATGTCGGACATTGAGGCCGCCATTGGCGCTTTGGCTGACAACGAGGCCAAGGCGGGCCTCTGTGATTATGAACGCGGCAAAGCGTATCAGCGTGCGTTATCGATGCCCGACCCGGTTGATGGTAGCCCGCTGACGCAGCGCGTCCTGGCGCGGCGGATTGGTGTGTCGGATGCGACGATAAGCCGCTGCCTGGCTTTTTTTGACTTGCCAGCCGAAGGCATTGCGTTGCTCGATGAACGTCCGAACTTGATCGGCGCAAAAAATGCCGCCAGCCTGGTCAAGCTGACCAAGCAGGGCCATGGGACCATCGCTGTCCAGGCACTGCACCGCATCAAGGACGGCGTGTCCGAGCAGGGAGCGGTAAACTGGGCCATAGCCCAGGTCAACCGGCTGCACCAGACACCCCGACCGGTCGTACCCTTCACTTTGCATGGCGTGCATATCGCTGACATCAGCACCGATGGGGTAAAGGTCGTGATTACTTGTAAAAACGGGTTTAGTCCCGATGACATGATTGCACGGATCCAAACCTTGACTGAGGCCGCTGAATAACTGCAACGGTTTTCACCGTGAAAATCAAAGGGGCGGTCGACATCAAAGCCGCTTGCTGACGCACTGAAAGGTCTACTGGCTGCACCCGGTGGCGAACCACCTGTACGACACAGGTTGTGCGTCATAGGTACCGATATTTACCGTCATCGCAAACAGGAGCCGCTCAGCAAAAGTGGGGGTTGCGACTTCAGTGTATAAACTCATGCGGCATGCTCAACCTGGCAGAGACAGCGCGGGCATCGTATTGAAACGCGTCGGCGTCTTGGGCTTTGCCCAGTAGCGCAGCTGCCTAAACAGGTGAAGTGAGAGCGAGGCGTCAACAGCCTGTCTCACCGGAATGCCCGAACAGCATCGGCCTGGACGGCTTGTCCTCGTCTGCAAGCTTTGCCGATGAAAGAGCCCTGGAAGCGTGGACAGCATGGGTGCCACCCACGGCAGATGGTTTGCCAGCCAAGCTCACCGTCGCTGGTGCAAGCCAGGAAGCCGCCAAGCTTTGCTATTCTGCCCCAGAAGGTGTAGCTCGCCAGATCAGGGCATCCCTGGTCGAGCAACCTGGGAAGGAAGTCCGGCGTGTCATGGTCAACGACCTCCTCTACCGGTCTTTCGGGACCTTTGAGGACCACTGTCGCGACTGGTTCAGCCGAACTGCCGTCACGGAAAGCAAGCTGAGCAGTCGCTTTATCGCGTCGCCGTCTTGCAGTGGCGAGCGCTCGATTCAAAGAAAGTCGCCGGGAATTCCCCTAAGCTTTAGCCGGGGGATAAGAGGCGACCACTGCTCACCTCGGATCATGTTCGTTGGCACTCCATGATGTACCGACGAATCACCTCCGCGTTCACCTGACCCGCTGTGCCAACGTAATAGGCGCTGGTCCAGAGTTGAGCCTGGCCAGTCGCCTTGGCCAGCGCCGGAAACTGCGCGCGGACCTTCTTGGAACGATGCCCGTTCAATAACCCGACGATTTTTGATGGACTGTCCTTCGGTGGTGCTGATACGAAGAAGTGTATGTGATCGACATCTGTCTCCAGGGCCAGCAAGTTGAAGCCGTGAATTTAGCAGCATTCGACGATGGCACGCATGATGGCGACCTCGACCTCGCCGACCAGAATCCTACGCCGGTATTTCGATATCCAAACGAAGTGATAGGCGATCTGATAATGCGCCCATCGTGCTTTACCGGTGTGTAGGGTAGGGTTCTTGGGTCGATAATACCCGCCATGTCCGAGCCAACGCAAACTGTCAGCATCCATTGCTTGACGGCATCTTCTGCGGGGTGCGTGTCGCCCGTGAAGGACAGATAGAGGCTGGCAAGGTGTGGATGATTTGTCGCGACGAACTAAAGCGCGCCATTGCAGAACGCGACAAATGGCCCACTCGCGACTGCCTGCAAAAACTGGTCAAGGGCGGGTTCGCGTTGCACTCCCCGTCCGCGCAGATGCTGTGCCACGCATTCCTGGCCAATGTAGACACTACCACCCGGCTACGCAAGGCCGGAAGGAACGAGATGCGGTATCTCTACAAGGATAAGACCTTCTACCCCCTGATGTGGCCTAAGCAGGTCATGTGCATTAAAGGCAATAAAGTCATCCTCCCCAAGGGCCGCGGGCGCGCTTCGCTCGTCCAGGACCGCCCTGACTGGCTGACCGAAAAGGCTGCCTGTAAGCTGGTGTGGACCCGTACTGGCTATGGAAATGCACATCACAATCGAAACGCCGGTCGAGGAAAACGTCGAAGGCGATGTCCACGCCACCGTAGACCTTGGGCAGATCCACCAATGCACGGTGACAACGACTACAGGAAAAGGCTTGATCGTGTCCGGTCGCGGGATCCGGGCGGAGAAGCAGCGGGCGTCGAAGATGCACGGTTCGCTGGCGGCGAAGATGGCGTGTTGCAAGAAAGGCTCCCGTCGCTACAAGCGCTTGCAAAAGACTCGTAATACCCGTGCGGGTCGATCCGCACGGCGCATTCGCGACCTGACGCATAAAGGCACGCGGCAGGGGGTCGACTTCTGCAAGCATCACGGGGTGTCATCCCTATTTCTTCACAACGCATGCGCTGTGTACCTGTTTGGCGTGGCGCTGAACAGCGTCGGTTCTCTAGCCTTTTCTGATCCCTCCCCTTTGCATGGCCAAGCCGACTCATCGCCAGCGTCTGCCAGCTCCACAGCAAGGGTGGAATGCTCGACTATTCCATGTTCTGGATCGGCGCCAAGGCACCCCCTAGTGCGCATAGCGCATCCGGTAAAATCGAGTGCTGTTGCGTCCTGAATAAATGCGACTGGGCTGACACGCGACTCGGTGGAGATGCGTGTTTGACGCTGGTGGTGGCGATTCCATCCGCCATGGGTGCAGACAGCGGCGGAGGAAACCGATAAGCCGCGTTCAAGTCGCCCCAATAATATCGATGTGAAGGCTGTTGTTCGCCCGGGTGTCTTGCAATGCGGTTGTCTATCGCAGGTGCACGGGTGCACTTGTACTTGGTGAGTCTCTACCGCTGCCCGGTGTTGCGGTACTCATCTAATGCCTGAGGACATTTTTCAGTGGCATCCGGCTCTCAGTCTATATGTCAGTATGCAAGACACGATGCATTGAGGATAATGACCGCGCATATCACCCGGGATGCGGCTTTTGTTCGATGCACCCGCCGGAATTTTCACGGTGAAAATCTGGTAGTGATTTATCGTTTGAGCTAGAGAAGGAATCTCAACGGGGTGACTACGTCATTTTGCTAATTCCAAGGCTCTCCTAGCAGGCTCTGTTTTGTTACGATCGCACTGAGTGTGTTCGTTTTATCACTGGAGTCGTTCTGGCAGCCATGGACATTGTTGTTCAACATCAAATGTATATCGACAACAGCCGTTGTTTGGACATCGGATATATACACAAGCACAAGGATAGAATGCACTGGTAAACGTCGGAGCATACCGGCTTGGCAGACAACGGAATCGTCTTTGGCCTTCATTCTCACTGCATGTGTCGTGCCTGTTGGAATTGGCGGCAATTTTCACCGTGAAAAATAGACAGGGCTCGTTGTCACTCACCACTTATCGACGTACGTTGCTGCCTTGCTTCTTGACTGCTCGACTTACCGGTGCCCTGTTTTTCGTTTCCCGCCAGCCGCATAGTTAAGCATCGCGCCGCTAAGGATACCTACTGGATTGATCGAGCAATGCACATTCCTAAACCGAATGGAATAGACTCCGATACACAAGTGGGCGAATTTCCCACCTTGGGAGCAGTAAGCCTAAAGATATAGAGCAAAGCTTTGCTCGATGTTGTCATCATGGCCGGCAGTTGCTGGTCGCAACGCACGCGACGGAATAGGAGCTCGAATGGGGGCACCTTCGCCCAGCCAGCGGTGGAATAGAAAGCTCAGTACGTAACTCAATAGGCCCAGCGAACAACACGATAAGCGAGAACGACGCCAAATTCGCTTCATCTATCGCATCAAGCAGTTGGTGTCATTGATGCTGAGGACGACTCAGGCAGCAACATATCAGTACCCCTTGGATAGCGTGATAAATATCTCTACTCACGATAGTACTGTTCGCCGGCCAAACCACGCACTTACTTGGGTTGGGTTAAGGGGCGAGCGGACCATCGTATTCGTTTGTTCGCGCGCGTAGAAAGTCTCCGCCATCGTATCAACGGAATTTTCACCGTGAAAATTAGCTTTACGTCGAACCGCAGGAGAGAATGGACGGCTACAACCCAAGGACGCCAATCTTTACCAACGCCAGCCCATGAGGAAGCAAAGCCATGTTCCTTGCACCCGGCAGCTTAAACCAGGATGCTCGCTGCGGACGGTACTGTAACATCACGGCAGAGGCTAGGCAGTTGTGCCGGACCATGGAAGGCATGCCGGCCACAGCCCAGCGTGCGTTCCAAACCCAGCGCGTCAAAGCAATCGACGCAAGATGGCCAATCAGCGCAAGGATGACCTGCATAAACTTAACACCCACTTCATTCGACGCGATGGTGCGTTCTTCATCGGCAACGTGCACGTTTCTGCCCTAGCAAAAACCGGCATGGTCAAGTCAGTACGACACGCCGGATGGAGTAGGTTCAGAACCCTGCTGCAGTACAAGGATTAACACGCCGGCACATTGGTTGAGGAAGTCAATGAAGCGTATTCAACCGTCACCTGTTGCGGCCGGGAAGAAGGCGCCGGTCCCTGTGACCGGGAAGGCTCACGAAAAAGAGAATAGGTTTGCTGCGAGTGCAGCACGATACACCCTCGTGACGTCAACGCTGCGCTGAACCTTCTCGCGGCGGGACATCGCCGTCTAGCAGTAGGAATCTCCATCGCTCCCATGCCTGCGGCTGCACGCAAGGGCTGGGGCGAGGTGGATGTCAGCGGTCGCGTCAACACCGGTTTCGGTCCCTTTTCAAGAACGATGTCAATCCGCGCCTGCCCGTATTTCGTGATGAGATCATGGCGACGACGATGGCTAGGAACGCGTGACACACGCTATTGACGCCGACAGCGAATGCAACTGGAATTTGCCCTTCAAAGTCTCTGCATCACATCCGTACTTAGGCCATCTGTTATGGTCGGCGAAGCCCCAGCGCAATGCGTCTCGACGCAGGATCCAACTGTTGGCCGCTTCGATCTGTCCGTTATACAAGGGGGATGGTTGCGCTGGAAACCGACATTGATGACCTCCGCTGCTTCTTGTAAGTCGCACCGAAGGACGGGCAGCGAAGTAATCGTCCTCGCTCGTGGCGAACTGTGCATTGATAGGGCGGGCGGAGTTCGTGGCAGGATGCAAATGAGGTATAAAGATCAGTTATTGGCAAGCGCCTATGACACTGCTCCGGCAGGCGGATGAACGCAAAAGCCATCCATCGATATAGCGCACAATATCAAGGAAGGTAGTCCGTGTCGTCCAATGGTCACTTCCCGTTGTCCGGCAATATATAAGGAAGTTGCCAGCAACTTCTTCAATCATGATTTTCACCGTGAAAATGTTGGACGAGTTGTAAGTCAAAGTCGTCGTACCCACGGCCTGATCATGACCAAACGAATGGACGACGTTTAATGAAATACAAAGAGCGACATCCCTCATTACGCACAGCTTGGTGCGGCAACGCGCTGCCCGAAGGCGATAAGGGAAGCATGACGGTTCAGCATTGCTCATCGAAATGATCTTGCCTGATCTGCAGGCGACCGCAGCGGTACCGACATGCCTTTATAGACGATTTTGGTGTGCCGTCGCGCGTTGGATTGACCCCGATCTTCTCATGGTCAACACTTATCTTTCGACGGCTGGGAAACGAAATGGCGCGGTACTTGGGAGACCGACACCGTGCTATCGCACCATCTAAGGATCGAGCTAACTTGTTGATTAGTAATAATATTTACCTACCATACATTTAAAACCATGAGAATGGACTAAAAAATGCAATGAATGATAATGGATTGGAAGGTCAGCGCCTATCGAGTTTGAACGGCAAACGGCGGGTTAATCACAATGTCATGGACGAGAAAGGGGTGCGTCGCGTCAAGCCATGGGAATCATAGACGAAACATCATGATTGGATATAGGTGAGCATATGATGGTGCAGACATAAGGTGGCTGCTTGGTTAGCCTTGGTGGAGCCTGTCCTGATTTTTGTGTGCGAGGCATATCATATCTTTGACGATATGGAGGCGATATGCCACGCAAGACCAAGGGTCTGACACCGGAACAATCTTCGTAAGCGGTAGTTTCTCCACACTGGATTAAGAATCGATCGCATCAAGGGCGAGCGAGAACGCATCGCGACGATCGCTTTGATCGGCGATGAGCAGATATCGGCAGTTGGATGGCCTGGGTAATCGGCGCGTTCAGTCTACGGTGTGGCTGCCCTGACTTTAAGCTGTTCGGCGTAGCGGAATGGAAGCAGGTCCGTGACGTCTGCCTCCGGGGAACGTTGCGGCAGTTCGGTGAGCACATGCAGCAGATACTCGTAGGGCTCGACACCGCACGCGCGGCATGTCAGCATCAGGCTGTACACCATCGCGCTGGCTTTCGCACCGGCCACACTGTCACTGAACAGCCATGATTTCCTTCCAGTGCAGAAGGGGCGGATATCCCGCTCGATGACGTTGTTGTCGATTGGGGCTCGCCCATCCGTCACATACCGGCTCAAGTAATCCCACTGGTTGCGCGCATAGCCAATGGCTTTGCCCAGCAGGCTTTTAGGCAGTGTCTGCGGTGCCAGCTCGTCTAGCCATGCCTTGAACGCATTGAGCAGCGGCACGCTGTGCTGTTGGCGCAGCCGGTAGCGGTAGTCCGCGCGCGTTTGACCTGCGGGCATTTCTACCTTGGCCAGCGTCTCGACCTGATACAGTGCCTGGAAGTACGCCAGCGCCTGCGCCGCCCGGCCGCCGGGCTTTTTCTGTGCCTTGAGCGCCTCCATGAACATGCGTCTGGCATGGGCCAGGCAACCAAACTGCGTCGGTCCCTCCAGCGTGCGCCAGGCGGCGTAGCCATCGGTCATCAACATGCCGTCATAGGCGGCCAGCATGGCCTGCGGATATTGCTGCCCGCGCCCCGGCTGGTAGTCGAACAGCACCACCGGTTCGGCGCAGTCCTCGGCACTGCGGTACACCCACATGTACGACGTACTCTGCGCCGCACGGCCCGGCTCCTTGAGCACCTGTACCGTCGTCTCGTCGCCATGGATGAGCGGCTGCGACAGCAACGTCTTGCGCAGCGCATCGACCAGCCGCTGGTAGTGCAGCTCGGCTGGTCGGATGATCCAGTTGGCCAGCGTGCCGCGGCCGACCGCGATCCTGGCACGCGCCAGTACTTCCTCCATCCGGTACAGCGGCGTGCCGTCAACGAACTTGCCGGTGGTGACCGCGGCGAGCATGGACGCGCCCGCGTGGCTGCCCGGCAGCGGTTGCGCCGGCATGGGCGCCGTCACGATGGGGGTGCGAACGCCGTGGCGCTCGCAATGGCGGCACGCATACTTCAACCGCGCATGCTGCAGTACCGAGGCCTTGACCTCGATGTGCAGCTGCTCGGTCACTTCCTCACCCATGCGGTGCAGTTCGCCACTGCAGCAGGGGCAGATCTTGCGGTCCTCGGGCAGGTCGTACTCGATGCGCGTGCGCGGCAGATTGGCCGGCAAGGGCTTGCGGCCCCGTTTGGCGGATGCAGGCGCATCGGCCGATGGCAGCCCGGTTTCTGGTAACGCGAATGCCTCATCGCCATCCTCATCGTCGGCGTTTGCCTGGGCCGTCTGCTCGGCCTCATCGAACACGCGGTCCTTGAGCTTCTCGCTGCTGGGGGCAAAGCGCTTGCTCTGGGCCAGGCGGAATTGCTCTTCGAGAAGCAGGATGCGTTCGTTCAATGTCGAGACTTGCGTTTCAAGGGCGCGGATATAGTCTTGAACGGGGGCCGGTAGCTGGGAGATGTCGTACGTGGTCATACCCGCCACGATAGCCAACTCCCGCGGCAAATGGGTTTACATCAATTTGTAACAGACCCCCAGCCTGTGGTTCGCGAACCACGGCCGATGGCTGTGACCGCTCAGCTGGCGTGCCGGTAGGATCGCGCCGGGTGCCGGCGCATGGCCTCGATATCGATGCCGTCAAGCAGCCAGTGCAGCTGTTCGGTGGAGAGTTCGATGACTGCCTGCGGCTGCCGGGGCCAGGCGAAACGATCGGCTTCGAGCCGTTTCATCAATAGCCAGAAGCCCGAACGGTCATACAGCAGCAACTTAATGCGATCGCGGCCACGGTTATGGAAGGCGAAGACGGCACGGGAGAACGGATCGAGCTGCATGGTTTGCTCGACCAGCGTCACCAGGCTGTTCATGCCAGCCCGGAAGTCGATCGGATCGCGGTGTAGATAGACGCGCAAGTGGGCGTCGAGCCGGAACATCAGTGTGCTCCCAGGGCGGTGATCATCGCCGTCACCAGAGCAGTATCGTGCCCGGTGCACTCCAATTCCACCGTCACGCCATTGGGCAGCCGCGCCAACAGTCGTGACGGCGACACCGATGCATGCATTGGAGTGGGCTGCTGGTGATGTGGCGCCGGGCTGTCAACCTGACGTACCGGCACGAACGCCGGCACCTGGGTCACGCAGGCAAGAGAGGCCTCTTTGCGAGACTGGAGAAGCCACTTGCGTAACTGGTTGGCGTTAACTCCGGCCTTGAGCGCCATGCCGGAAATCGACACGCCTGGCTGCTGGCAGGCCTCGATCAGCCGCCGCTTGCCTTCAGGCTCGAAGGTCCGCTTGCCGCTGGGTGTGGCACGAATGACCTTCAGGGGAAGAAATGTCAAATCATCAGAGTTCATGGTTGCGTCCGCAATAATGTCGTTGCGGACGCAATCGTGCTCCCTTTTAACCAGCCAGCATAGGTGTGTCCAATTTAGCGCTTACCAATCTTCCACGCCAGAAATCTCCAAGGAGCTTCTTGATCAATTCGTTACCGGGCCGATGACTGCGCAAGCAGTTGAAGCCCTGATGGGCAAATTCAAGAAGGCGGTCATTGAGCGCGCCTTGAGTGGGGAGCTGACCCACCATCTGGGCTATCCGCCGGGAGCCGCCAAGCCGGGTGAGAACGGCAATCATCGTAATGGCACCAGCGCCAAGACAGTTCTGACCGACGAAGGTGCGCTGCGCATCGACATCCCGCGCGACCGCCAGGGTTCATTCGAGCCGCAGCTGATCGGCAAGCACGAGCGGCGCTTCACCGGGTTCGACGACAAGATCATTGCCATGTATGCACGTGGCATGACCATGCGCGAGATGCAAGCCTTTCTGCGCGACATGTACAACGTCGAAGTCAGTCCCGAGTTCATCAGCAGTGTCACCGATGCCGTCATGAGCGAGATTACCGCGTGGCAGGCCAGGCCACTGGAGCCGATGTACCCGGTCGTCTTCTTCGATGCCCTGCGCGTCAAGATCCGGGAGGATGCCGTGGTGCGCAACAAGGCGGTCTACCTGGCGCTCGGCGTGCTTGCCGACGGGACGCGGGACATTCTGGGTCTTTGGATTGAGAACACCGAAGGTGCCAAGTTCTGGCTCAAGGTATTCAACGACCTGAAGACGCGCGGCTGCAACGACATCCTCATTGCTGTCACGGACGGCCTCAAGGGCATGCCTGAGGCGCTTGCTGCCGTCTATCCGGCCACCACGCTCCAGACCTGCATCGTGCACTTGATCCGTAACAGCCTGGAGTTTGCCAACTGGAAGGAGCGAAAGGCACTGGCCGCAGCGCTCAAACCGATCTATACCGCCTCAAGTGCCGAGGTGGCCGAAGCCGAGCTCAGCGCATTTGAGCAAGGCCCTTGGGGACAGAAGTTTCCAACTGTGGCTGCCAGTTGGAGACGGGCCTGGCAACACGTGATTCCGTTCTTTGCGTTCCCGCCCGAGGTGCGTCGCGTCATCTACACCACCAATTCCATAGAAAGTGTCCATGCGCGCCTGCGCAAGATCATCAAGACTCGTGGACACTTCCCCAGCGACGACGCCGCCACCAAGCTTATCTGGCTGGCTCTGCGCAACATCACCGCGCAATGGAGCCGTGCTGCGCATGACTGGAAACAGGCGATGAATCAGTTCGCCATCATGTACACCGACCGATTCAATCTGCGAGCGTAGAATGAACACGACTTTACCACCGCGCCGCACACTCTTGCCCTGCACATGGGGCGGCGTGCGGCACTGTGGAAAAGTCTACGTAGCCTTTGCACACAAAATATCTGACAGTGCGACTCGAAGTCGCTGTTGTAGTTGTTCAAGATCGATCTATTGTTTAGGAGGAATCTAGTGAACCTTCTGTTCCGTCAGAAGAGCCTACCTTGACAGGCGTGACAGGTAACTGTCGGG
>NZ_JACYXF010000075.1 GCF_015352985.1 Noviherbaspirillum malthae
GCGAGTTGGTCCCACCCCTTCCCATCCCGAACAGGACCGTGAAACGACATCGCGCCGATGATAGTGCTGCAACCAGTGTGAAAGTAGGTAATCGTCAGGCTAGTTCTACCGCATCAGCCCTGCCTCCATCCGGACGCAGGGCTGTTTGCTTTGCGCGGTCGGAAATACGTGCAAAGGTGCCCAAAGGCCCAAAGGCATGGAGATGCGTAGCTGTCTTGAACACGTGCAGCAATGGCGTGAGGCGTCGCCGTTCATGCCTGACCTCTGTTACCAATCTCTAAGTGCAATCGGAATTGCGGCACTTGTATTGAAGATGCTTGCTGGTGGCCTGAAGCGCAGTCAGTTCCTGACCTCCGTTGCCAGCCTCTAAAACTTGAGGATATGCTTCCTGCAGAGCTGATCCACCATCCAAGCCATATCACTCGATTCTTTTTCCAGCTTCATCAAGAACGTCTCATGGGCCTTGGCGCTTGCCTCCTTGCTTGATCGAATGCGATAGAAGATCTGTATTGTTTCCGGCGACACCTTGTTATCGGCAAGCGGTTTTCTATTTTCAAGACTCTTACTTCTCACCGATGACTCTCCCTCTCCGGTTGAGTGGGTTGAGCATTGTGCCAAATGCTGCAGACGCAAGGCGAATCAATGATTACACGGATGTGCGTCAGACGTCCTTTGTGAGAGCGCCTCCACCGACTCCATGCGAAGCTAATACCAATCCCAAGGCATAACTTGCCATGAGATCGCGTCTTTTTTCGCCTGCCGGCGTTGTGCTCGTCATCCATAGCCCCGCCATGGATTCCCTCCACGCCTTGCCAGACAAGAAATCCATTGATCTCATTTGCCACGTTATGCCTTGGGATTGGTATAAAAAGCGCGGCAAACCACTTTCACGTGATAATCCCACGTTGTGGAGACAGCGCTTCGCACTGACAAACCAGTGCGGCACGCCACTCGACAGGCTAGACATTCCCGATAAACCGGACCGGAACAAGATGCGCTGAGCAATGGATTATGCAGTGCTATCTCTGTTTGTACCGTGTCGCGAATTCTCGTTCCTTCTCCTGCTTCCACCAGACAAGGAACCGGTGATAATTCCCCAAGAATTTTTCGTTCTTCAAGCGCTCGTATATCTCACTGCATGCTGCCGCCTGGTCCGGCGTGATCATGCCTTGTACTGCCATGAATTCACAGTCCCAATAAATCTTTTCGATTTCATCAGAAGAATCGGAAGACAAAGCTGCAATTGCAGTTGAGGTCGCAAGAATGATGGAGGGCAGCACGGTTTCCATTGCGGTCTCCGGTAATGCAGAGCAGGCTCTCAGTATAGGAATGCCTGTTGAGCTGCGTTAGTCGAGATCTGTGGACCCATGACCAGGATCACCCTGTGCAGAAATAACGGGCAGTGGATTCTTTACTGCCGAACGCAATACCGTGGTGGAGAAACGAGAAAGTATCTCTGCCGGGAAGACACTTATTCCTGAGAAGACGGAGCAAGTATTTCGCGGCTTCCATTCGACGCCATCGGCGAAACGATTCCTGCAGACTCCATTTGCTCGACCAGCCGGGCCGCACGGTTGTAGCCGATGCGAAGCTGTCGCTGTACAGCCGAGATGGATGACTTGCGTGTGCGCACCACGAATGCGACGGCTTCGTCGTAAAGCGGATCGGATTCGGCGTTTCCGTCATCAAGCCCCAATTCAGCCTGTGCATCTTCCGGAAGGCCGCTCGCCAGAATCGCGTCGACATACTGTGGTTCACCGAACTGCTTGAGATGTTCAACCACGCGGTGCACCTCTTCATCCGAGACGAATGCGCCATGCACGCGCTGCGGATATCCGCTGCCGGGCGGGAGGAACAGCATGTCGCCGTGGCCAAGCAGCGTCTCCGCACCCATCTGGTCAAGCACGGTGCGTGAATCGATCTTGGACGACACCTGGAACGCAACGCGCGTGGGAATGTTTGCCTTGATCAAGCCTGTAATGACATCAACCGAAGGCCGCTGCGTTGCGAGAATGAGATGGATGCCCGCAGCGCGCGCCTTCTGCGCAAGCCTGGCGATAAGTTCTTCAATCTTCTTGCCCGCGACCATCATCAGGTCCGCCAATTCATCGATGACAACCACAATCAGCGGCAGCGTCGACAGCGGCTCAGGCGCATCCGGCGTCAGCGAAAACGGATTGGTGATCTTTCTCTCGATTGCTTCGCCGTGGCGGATTTTCTGGTTGTAGCCGGCAAGATTGCGTACTCCAAGCGCGGACATCAGGCGATAGCGCTTTTCCATTTCACCGACGCACCAGGACAGGGCATTGGCCGCCAGCTTCATGTCGGTCACTACCGGTGCGAGCAGATGCGGAATGCCGTCATACACCGACAATTCCAGCATCTTCGGATCGATCATGATCATGCGCACATCGGTAGGCGTTGATTTGTACAGCAGAGAAAGAATCATGGCATTGATGGCCACAGACTTGCCGGAACCGGTCGTGCCGGCCACCAGCATGTGGGGTGCGCGCGCAAGATCGGTGACCACCGGGTTGCCGGTAATGTCCTTTCCCATCGCCAGGGCAAGATGCGATGACGATGCCCGGTAGGCGTCGGATGCCAGCATTTCGGAAAGCCGGATGACCTGGCGTCGGGCATTAGGCAATTCCAGGCCCATGCAGGTTTTTCCGGGAATGGTTTCCACGACGCGGATGGAGGTCAGGCCGAGCGCGCGCGACAAGTCCTTCATCAGTCCCACGATCTGGGCACCGCGCACGCCGGTCGCCGGTTCGACTTCAAACCGCGTGATGACCGGGCCTGCATAGGCGCCGAGTACAGTGACCGGCACCTTGAACTCCTTGAGCCGCTGTTCGATCAACCGGGCGGTCTCCTCAAGCTCGGCGGCCGGTACATCCACCGCTTCGCCCTCGGCGGTATCAAGCAGGTCGAGGCCGGGCAGATCAATATCGATTTCTCCGAGCGCTTCGAACTCGAAGGGCGTTCCCATCGCAGGACGAGGCCGGGCGACCGGATCCGTAGGGCGCTGCTGCGTCTGCTCTCCCTCGCTTGAACGGGCGGGGTGAATCGTCGAAGATGAATAGTCTGGCGAGACACTCGCAACGCCGTTTGAAGACTCTGCCGTAACAGTCGTGTGTTGAATGCTGTTCGCAGCCTGGTCCATCGATGGTGCCATCGATTCGCTGGAATCGCGGGAAACGGGACGATTTTCCACGTCGATTCCGTTTCGGCCGGTACTCATCCCCGGGCCGTTCCAGCTGTCGTTCGGAGCCGCCTTTGATGGATCTTCCGCGGGCGCCGGCACGGCAAAGGACAAGTCGGTAAGAGGCAGCGCTGTGCCTGCCGACGCCGTGGCCCGCGGCTCAGTCGCAGCAAGGCCCGAAGGATGTATCGCATGCGCAGACAAGTCCAGCCCCGATGCAGGCGGACGGGTTGAAGCAAGAGACTCGGTCATGGGAACCGGGCGCAACGGACTGCTAACATCGATAGCCGGACGCGCAGCTGCTTTTGCATCTTCTGCCGCAGTGACGTCGGTAATGGATGCGGAAGCCGTGCGGGCAGTTGCATCCAGCGGCAATGATCCTTCCGACACGCGTCTGGCATGCCGTTCCCTGATCAGGCTGGCCGCAGGTTTGTCGGCGAGATTCAATGGGCGAGACGTTGTTGACGCTGTGGAAACGATCCTCACCGTTTTTGGAGCCTGGGCTTGATTCTGCGCCGGTGCCGCAGGCGCAACGCTGGCGCGCGCTTGCATCGGCGCGGTGGGACGGATGCTCTCGAACGGCGCCCATTCTTCTGTCGGACGTCCGCTTTGCTGTTGCGTACTTGTCGACGGGACCTTTTTCAACGGATCCTTGCCATTGATAATGGGTGCCGGCAAGCTCCAGGATTCCATCTTTCGCGGCTCATGCGGCCTCCTGTGCGGGCGCTTTTCCGGACGAGCCGGACCGGCGGCAGCCGGAGTCGGTCTTGCATTCTGGTGCTGACGCGCATCGTTCGTGCCGACGCCTTCTCGTCTTGCCGCGAGCCGTCTTGCAATGAAAGGGTAGGTCACGAAGCCGAATATCCATGGCAGGGCAACGCCTCCGATGATCAGCATCAGCAATACACCGAGGATATTGCCGAAAATGCCGGTCATTGCGCCGGCGAACACATGACCGAATCCGGGGCCGCCAGCTTGCGACAGTCCATCGCTGCCAAGCATCGCTTCCAGGCCGCTGCTGGCCGAGACGACAAGCAGCGTTCCGAGCCAAAGCCGTATCGAGCCCTGACCGCGCAAGCTTGCCTTCTTGAAAACAAAGGTCCCGACGATACGCCACATCAGAGGCAGCAGCCACAGCGCGGACCAACCAAACCAACCCGATACAACCATTTATCTTCTCTGTTTCTTGAAAATCCGAACAAGACACGCAGGCTTCGGTCATGTCCGCGGCTGATCATGCCGCTCCGGATTGCAGCACGTAACTGTAGCAGATTGGACATCCTTGGCGGTGATGCCTCCGGGTACGATTGTGGCAATGACGCACCTCATTCCATGTCTGCCTCCCGGATCGGTGGAAGGCCATGGCATGTGTTTTGGCCGTTCCGAGTATATCGGCGGGGCAGTATGCTAAGCTTTGCCCTATCACTTGCTCATGCCGTTATTGATGAATGCTCCTACCCCCATGGAAGTCGCGCCGACTTCGCCGCGCCAACTGCTGAAATCGCTGCACCAGAAATACCAGGTCTTCCGCGATTATCTTCCGCTTGCCATCGGCATTGACAAACAGATTCTTGCGGAGAACAGCGACATCAGCAAAAAACTGCTGAGGGTTGCGTTAAGCATTCATACCAATTCGACGCCTTATCTGAAAGCAGTCGAACGCGCCACTGCTCGTGCCGAACTCGGCGGCAATCCTGCGGGCGAGATTACCGATGCCCATCGGACTCGGGCAAAGGAAATGCTTGCGGAGCGCTACAAGAAGATTGCCGAGGAACGCAAGGCGAAGCGCGAAGCGGAAATCGCAGAGCGCCGCCGTGCGGAAAAACTGCAGCAGCTTGCGGACAAATTTTCCAAGAAATGATGTTTCGAAGCGGTCCGTGGTCAAAGTGCCGCCGCACGCCACCGCTTCGGCCGTCAATCAGTACGGCTCGACAATATCAACGATGTGCGCGGGGCCGAATCCTGTCGAAGCGCGATTGCGGCGCTCGCAGCAGCTCTGCTGCGCTGATGTTGCGGTAGGGGCTTCATGCTCCTGGCGCCACCGAGTGCCATAATCGAAACCACCAGCGGCTTCCACCTCAACCCAAATCTTTGAAAACAAGAAAAACATGGCTTCATCCCAAGAAAACATCAGCATGGCCCTGTTCTGCGACTTCGAAAATGTCGCGCTTGGCGTGAGAGATGCCAAATACGAAAAGTTCGATATCAAGCCGGTGCTGGAAAGGCTGCTGCTCAAGGGCAGCATCGTGGTGAAAAAAGCCTATTGCGACTGGGACCGTTACAAGGGTTTCAAGGCGCCGATGCACGAGGCGAATTTCGAAATGATCGAAATTCCCCATGTGCGGCAATCCGGGAAGAATTCGGCCGATATCCGTCTCGTAGTCGATGCGCTCGATCTCTGCTATACCAAGTCGCACGTCAATACCTTCGTCATCATCAGCGGCGATTCCGACTTTTCGCCGCTGGTTTCCAAGCTGCGCGAAAACGCGAAGCATGTGATCGGCGTCGGGGTCAAGCATTCGACCTCGGATCTGCTCATCGCCAATTGCGACGAATTCATTTTCTACGACGACCTCGTCCGTGAAATCAAGCGTACGGAAGCAAGAAGGCATCCGCGCGAGGCGCAGCCCGCAAGGCGCACGCCTGAGGAAGAAAGCCGCCGCCGCGAGGAGATCGAGTCGCGCAAGAGGCAGGCCATCGAGATGGCCGTGAGCACTTTCGATGCCTTGGTGGCAGAGCGCGGCGACAGCGGCAAGATCTGGGCGTCGGTACTGAAGGAGGCGATCAAGCGGCGCAAGCCCGACTTCAGCGAATCCTATTACGGCTTCCGGACCTTCGGCAATCTGCTGGAAGAGGCGCAGACGCGCGGTCTGCTCGAATTCGGCCGCGATGACAAATCAGGCGCCTACGTCTATCGGAGCATTCGGGCTGCGGCTGCGCCGGAATCTGCGGCACTGGAACAGATGCCAGCAGCCGATCCCGGCGACGCGCCGGTGGAGTCCGAATTTGTTGTTCAGCCTGCGGCGGTAGAGCCGGAACCGGTGGCGGAAGTCGTGCCGGAACAGACTGAAGCGAAGCGCGACAATCGACGCAAGGGCCGCGGAGCGCGCAAGACCGCGTCCGCCAAGACGGCGGCCGTTGAGCCTGCAGTCACCGATGCCGTTCCCCCCGCAACCGGTGAACCGCAACATGCTGCTCCGATTATGGAGATGGCAGTTCCGGTTCCTGATCTTACGGACGGCGTGCCGGCAATATCTTCCGAAGAGCCCGCATCCAAGCCGGCCCGCAAATCCACGACGCGTACGCGCAGGCCGCGCAAGTCAGCTGCCGAGAAGAAGGGCGCAGGTGAGCAGGAAAAGGATCCTGCTGGAAAGCAATAGATTGCATCCTTGAAAGTACAGAAGCTGCACACCGCTCGGTAACATTGTTGTCCTGCGCGCTATGAATTGGTCTAATATGACTGAGCGGTCATATTATTACCTCAAAGGGCATAGCATGGATAAAAAATTACCGGTCGGTAAAGAGATCTCACTACCGAGCGACTTCCCTGTCACGGTAGCCAGCGTAAGCGATGTGGGGAATGCCATCCAGCGCATGCGCAAGCAGCAAGGCTTGACTCAGCTTGATGTAGCCGGCTTGGCTGGTTTGGGCAACCGCTTCGTTGTCGAACTCGAAAAAGGCAAGGAAACGGTGCAGATGCAAAAGGCACTCGACGTGCTTGCGCTGCTGGGACTGGAACTCGTCATCCGGCAGAAAGGCAACTGATGGCGAGCTCCTTGCCGGATACCTTATGGGTTTTCTTGGAAAACGAGCGCATCGGCGAATTGCGGCGCACCGACCCGCTTTCCCTGGTGTACGATCCGTCCTGGCTGGCGAGGCCCGGCGCGAAGCCGCTGCATACCACCATGCCGCTCGGCGAAGCGCCGATCGCAACGTCGGCTGTGCATGCGTTTTTCGAAAACCTTCTGCCCGAAGGCGACCAGCGCCGGCTGCTCTCCCTGAGGCATCATGTCTCCAGCGTATTCGGCCTGCTTGCAACGGTCGGCGGTGACACCGCCGGCTCGGTCCTCCTGCTGCCACCGGGCCAGACGCCGCAGGCGCCGGTTTACCAGCCACTGACCTGGGAGCAGATCGACGCGCTGGTGCACGCCGGCGGCATCCAGGGCGAGGAACGCGCGGCCATCGACGCCGCCGCCGAGGCCGCCGGCCTGCCCGATCCGCGGCTGTCGATCTCCGGCGCCCAGTTCAAGCTGCTGCTGTCGCTCGACAGGAACGGCATGCCGTTGCGGCCGATGGGGGCGTCGCCGTCAACCCACATTTTGAAGCCGGACATGCTGCGCAGCGATATCAGCGTATTCGCGTCGGCCGTCAATGAAACCCTGGTCATGCGCGCAGCGGCATTGTGCGGTTTGCCCGCGGCGCGGGTGTCGTACCGGCCTGAAGTCAAGGCCTGCCTGGTGGAGCGCTATGACCGCGTGATGCGTGAGGGGAAGCTTGCACGGATCTGGCAGGCCGATTTCTGCCAGCTCAGCGGCACGCCGTCCGACGTCAAGTATGAAGCCGACGGCGGCCCATCCTTCCGCGACTGCTATGAACTGCTGGCGCGGGAATCGGTGCGTCCCGGTCTCGATCAGCGGCATTTGCTGCGCTGGCTGTTCTTCAATCTCTATGTCGGCAACAACGATTCGCACGCGAAAAACCTGTCGCTGCTGGCAAATCCCGAAGGCTTGCGGCTGGCGCCGTTCTACGACTTGATGAGCACCCGCGTCTACTCCGGACTGGGTTCGCATTTCGCGTTCCGTATCGGCGGAGAAAGTGAACCAGGCAAGCTTGGCAGCGAGCATATGCGCGCCCTCGCAGCCGAATTGAAAGTGGCGCCTCGGTACCTGGCCAAGCTTGCCGACGAGGTTGCGGAAGCGGTGATGGCGGCAGTACCGGCAGCGGCAAAAGAACTTGAGCCGCTGCTGTCACCTTCAGAACAGGTGATGGTGGAACGCCTGCAGCTAAAGATACGCGGCATGGCCGGAAAGATGCAGGCGCGCCTGGCCGGCAAGCCCGCCGCAGCCGATGCCTCGGATGCGTGACGAACGGCCTGCCGGCCGTCTCAGGCCGCTCGCTTTGTCAGGCCGAGATAGGTGTCGATGACCTTGGCGTCATTGGCCAGCTCGGAAGCCGGTCCTTCCAGAGCGACTTCGCCGTTTTCCAGCACATAGGCATAGTCGGCGGCCTGCAGCGCCGCGCGGGCGTTCTGCTCGACCAGCAGGATGCCGACGCCGGTTTCCTTCAGGCGCACGATGATGTGAAAGATTTCCTTCACGATCAAGGGTGCAAGGCCGAGGCTGGGTTCGTCCAGCATCAGCAGCTTGGGCTTGGCCATCAAGGCGCGGCCCAAGGCGAGCATCTGCCGCTCGCCGCCGGACAATGTGCCTGCATCCTGGCGGCGCCGCTCCTTGAGCCGGGGGAAGAGGTCGAACACCACCTGCAGTTGGTCGCCGTAGTTCTTCTCGCGCGTCTTGTAGCGCGGATAACTGCCGAGCACCAGGTTGTCTTCCACCGACATCGTGGCGAACAGTTCGCGCTTCTCCGGCACCAGGCACATGCCGTGATAGACGCGCTGCTCGACATCGAGCTCGGTCAATTCCTGTCCTGCCATGCCGATGCTGCCGGAAACGGAAGCCGTGGTCGGTACCGCGCCGGCAATGCCGTTGAGCATGGTCGACTTGCCGGCGCCGTTCGGGCCGATCACCGTAACGATGCGTCCCGGGCCGACGTTGAGATTGACGCCGTGCAGGGCTTCCACCTTGCCGTAGCTGACATGCAGATCCTTGACCGCCAGGATGGGCGTACCCATGTTGCCGTGGTCTTCGCGTTTCATTCTATGCCTCCCAGATAGGCTTCCAGCACCGCTTCATTCTGCTGCACTTCCGCCGGCAGGCCTTCGGCGATCTTGGTGCCGAATTCCATGACTACCAGCCTGTCGGTCAGGTTCATCACGAAATCCATGTCATGCTCGACCAGCAGTACGCTCATGCCTTCGCCCTTCAGTTTCTTGAGCAGTTCGGCCAGCGCCTGCTTTTCCTTGTAGCGCAGGCCGGCGGCCGGTTCATCCAGCAGCAGCAGGATCGGGTCGCAGCACAGCGCGCGCGCAATTTCCAGGATGCGCTGCTGGCCGAGCGCCAGATTGCCGGCTTCCTCGTACAGCAAGTGGCCCATGCCGACGCGTTCGAGCTGCTTGCGCGCCTCCAGCAGCAGCGCCTTTTCCTCGGTGACATTGAGGCGGGCGATGCTGGTGGCGATGCCGGTCACGTCGTTGTGCATGCCGCGCAGATGGGCGCCGATGGCTACGTTCTCCAGCACGCTCATGGTGGGAATCAGGCGCACATGCTGGAAGGTGCGGGCAATGCCGTGGCGCACGATCTGCCGCGATTCCAGGCTGTTGATGCGCTCCATGCGATCACCGATGCGGAAGCGGATATCGCCCGACGTCGTCGGCAGCACGCCGGTGACGAGATTGAACATGGTCGACTTGCCGGCGCCGTTCGGCCCGATCAGGCCGATGATTTCGCCTGCCTTGACTTCGAAACTGATGTCATTGACCGCGACCAGACCGCCGAACTGCTTGCGCGCCTTGTCCACCTGCAGCAGCGGCACGCCGTGTGGAGCCTGCGCCCTGCGCGGCAGGGCAGGGGCCGTATCCGGCGCAACGGCCTGGTGCCGGCGCGGGAAGAGCTTGCTGATGAAGGGCCAAAGTCCGTCGCGCGCCCATTGCAGCAGCAGCACCAGCATCACGCCGAAGACGATGATCTCGAAGTTGCCGTTGGCGCCGAGCAGCTTGGGCAGGATGAACTGCAGCTGGTCCTTGAGGATGGTGAGCAGGGTGGCGCCCAGGATCGCGCCCCAGACATGGCCTGCGCCGCCGACCACCGCCATGAACAGATACTCGATGCCGGCGTTCAGGCCGAACGGCGTCGGGTTGACGGTGCGCTGCAGGTGGGCATACAGCCAGCCGGAAACGCAGGCCAAAAGCGCCGCGATCACGAAGATCACGACTTTCATCCAGGCGGTGTTGACGCCCATCGCCTCGGCCATCACGCCGCCGCCCTTGAGCGCGCGGATGGCGCGGCCGGGACGGGAATTGAGCAGGTTTTGAATGCCGATCACCGCAAGCACGACCACAATCCAAATCAGGTAATACATTTCCCGGCCGCGGTCCAGCACCATGCCGAACAGGCTGATTGCCGGAATGCCGGTCAGGCCGTCGTAGCGGCCGAGGAAATCCATGTTGCCGAACAGGTAGTACAGCGACAGGCCCCAGGCGATCGTGCCGAGCGGCAGGTAATGCCCGGACAGGCGCATGGTCAGGCCGCCGATGAGGAAGGCGACTGCTGCGGTGATGACGATGCCGACCAGCAGGCCGATCCAGGGTGACAAACCGTATTGCGTCGACAGGTAGCCGGTCGCATAGGCGCCGAGGCCGACGAAAGCGGCCTGGCCGAAGGACGTCAGGCCGCCGACGCCGGTCAGCAGCACCAGGCCCAAGGCGACGATCGAATACAGGCCGATATAGTTGGCCAGCGTGATCCAGAATTCCGGCGTCGGCAGGACGGGCAGGACCGCAACGATGGCGATGAAGATCAGAAAGGACTTGCGCATCATTATTCCTCGCCCTCATCGACATGTTTGGAGGTGAGCGAACGCCACAGCAGGACCGGAATGATCAGGGTGAACACGATGACTTCCTTGAGCGCGCTGGCCCAGAACGAGGAGAAGGATTCCAGCAGGCCCACCAGCAGCGCCCCGGCGGCGGCCACCGGATAGCTGGCGAGGCCGCCGATGATGGCGCCGACGAAGCCCTTGAGGCCGATCAGGAAGCCGCTGTCATAGTAGACCGTGGTCAGCGGCGCGATCAGCACGCCGCACAGCGCGCCCATCAGGGCCGCCAGCGTGAAGGCCAGCCTGCCGGCCTGCTTGGTGCCGATGCCGACCAGGCGCGCGCCGATGCGGTTGACCGCGGTGGCGCGCAGCGCCTTGCCGGCCAGCGTGCGGTCGAAGTAGAGGTACAAGGCAATGATCAGCGCCAGCGACACGCCGATGATCACCATGCTCTGGCCCGAGATGGTGACGGCGCCGAACTCGGCGCGGCCGTCGGAGAAAGCGGTCGTGCGTGAACCTTCAGCGCCGAAAATCACCAGGCCGATACCCATCAGCGCGAAATGCACGCCCACCGACACGATCAGCAGCACCAGCGTGGTGGCTTCGGCCAGCGGCTGAAAGGCCAGCCGGTAGACCAGCGGTCCCATCGGGGCAACGATCAGCAGGGTCAGCAAAACCTGGAAGAACATCGGCAGGCTGGCCGAGGCGAAGCTGCGGGTAATGAAATAGACGGCCAGGGGGAAAAGCACGAATTTGGCGAAGTCGAGCGGCAGCACGGATTTGGCAGTGCGCCGTCCCTGCGGATGGCGCAGTTGGCTCCAGGCCTGCTGCAGGAAGGCAACGATGCCCAGCACGACCAGCAGGGTTGCCGACTGCGGAAATTTATCCGTCTGCATCGCCGCAAGGGTAAGGGCGCCGAAGGCGACGAACTCCCCTTGCGGAATGAAGATGACGCGCGTGACGGAAAATACCAGCACCAGCGCCAGCGCCAGCAGCGCGTAGATGGCGCCGCTGGTGATGCCGTCCTGCGTGAGGATGGCCGCGATTGAAAAATCCATGTTGCTCCTGGCAATCTCTTATTGTTGAACGGGCGCGGCTTGATTTCCGCGCCCGGTGAAGCTGAGCTAAGTCAAATCAAGCGAAAGATCAGTTGGCGCTGCCGCTGAGCTTCCATTTGCCGTCGACGATGCGCACCATCACGCGCGAACGCTGGTCGAGGCCGAGATGGTCGTTCGCGTTCATGTTGAAGATGCCGTGCGAAGCGGGCACTTCCTTCACGTTTTCCAGCGCGTCGCGCAGCGCGGCACGGAATTCCTTGGTGCCCGGCTGTGCCTTCTTCAGCGCTTCCGGCACGGCGGCGTTGAGCAGCACGCCGGTATCCCAGGCATGGCCGCCAAAGGTCGAGACGCTGCCTGCGCCGTAGGCTTTTTCATAGGCGGTCTTGTAGGCGATGGCCGACTTCTTCACTGGGTTGGCATCCGGCAGCTGTTCGGCCACCAGCAGCGGGCCGGCGGGCAGGAAGGTGCCTTCGCAATCCTTGCCGCAGACGCGCAGGAAGTCGTTGTTGGCAACGCCGTGGGTCTGGTAGATCTGGCCCTTGTAGCCGCGCTCCTTCAGGGTCTTCTGCGGCAGCGCGGCCGGGGTGCCGGAGCCGGCGATCAGCACCGCGTCCGGATTGGCGCTCATGATCTTGAGGATCTGGCCGGTGACCGACGTGTCATTGCGGGCGAAGCGCTCGTTGGCGATGATCTCGATCTTGCGCAGTTCGGCCAGCTTGGCGAATTCGCGGAACCAGCCTTCGCCGTAGGCGTCGGAGAAGCCGATAAATGCCACCTTCTTGATACCGGCGTCAGCCATGTGGCTGGTGATCGCGGTCGACATGTGGGAATCGTTCTGCGGCGTCTTGAACACCCAGCGGCGGCGCGCATCCACCGGCGAGACGATGGCGGCTGACGCGGCCATCGAAATCATCGGCGTTTCGGTTTCGGCGGCAACGTCGATCATAGCCAGGGAATTCGGCGTGACGGTAGAGCCGACGATCAGGTCGACCTTGTCTTCGGTGATCAGCTTGCGGGTGTTCTTGGTCGCGGTGGTGGTATCGGATGCGTCGTCGAGCACGATGTATTCGACGGTCTTGCCGGCAATCTGCTTGGGCAGGAGCGCAAAGGTGTTCTTTTCAGGGATGCCGAGCGATGCCGCCGGTCCCGTGGCGGATACGGTCACGCCGACCTTGATCTGTGCAAGGGCAGTGCCCGATACGGCGGCGAACAGGGCCGGGATGAGTGCGCTGAGAAGCTTGGTCTTCATTGTCTATCTCCATTCTTGAACGATTGTTGGACTGCTGCGTGCTTGTTCTTCTATTTGATTCTGTCGGAACTGCCGGTGCCGTTCCGCTGGTGCTGATGAATTCCCCGGGTCGTTTCCTCCTGCATGCCCTGCATGCGAAAGCCGTTTTTGCTGCCGATGTTCTATACGGTATAGCCTAGCTGTTCCGACACCCTGGCCGCCGATTTCCTGAGTTCGACGGCGGTGTCTCCATTCCAGTCCGGATCGAGCGTGCCCATCGGTCCGATGACGGTCATGGCCAGGACGATGTTGCCGGCATGGTCGAAGATGGGCGCGCTGATCGCATTGATGCCTGCGATCGGCTCGCCGATGGCGCGCGCCATGCCCTGCTGCCTGACTTCCGCCAGCAGCGCTTCATGTTCCTTCTTGGAGATGGTCTTGTCTGTCTGTCCGGCGACAATGGTGTCATCCGTCACTTCCCGCGCCGTCAGTTTCTCGACCTGCTTGGGTGGCAGAAAGGCGGAAAACACCCGCCCCGTCGCGGTGTTGGCAATTGACACAACGGTACCGGTGCGCATGCGCACATGGATGGCATGGCGCGATTCATTCAGGTGCACGATCGTCGGGCCGCTCGAACCCAGCACCGCAAGCGCCACCGTATGGCCGATGCGGTCACCGAGCAGGGATGCCTCGGGGATGGCAATCTTGACCGGATCGACCTGCTGCAGGCTGATCAGCCCCATTTGCAGCGCGAAGCGCCCGAGTTCATACCGGCCGGACTGCGGATCCTGCTGGATCAGGCCGAGGTTGCCGAAGCTGACCAGATAGGGATGTGCCTTGGCCGAAGTCATGCCTGCCTTCTGCGCGAGGTCGCGCAGCAGCATGGGCGTGCCTTCTTCTACCAGGACAGTCAGCAATTTGCCTCCTACTTCCACCGATTGAATTCCACGGCGCTCTTTTTTCATCGCTTCCCTTTATCGGATGCCGGGCGTTGGAAATGCATGTCGCCTCTTGGTCTTCTTGTGCCTTGCTTCTACTGCATGTCGCGCATGCCGGATCTTGGAAATTCAGATTTCAGGGCACGGCCGGCCAATTCTAGCAGCCTCTTGGGGATAATCTAACAATTGTTTATTAACGGAATAGTTCGACTAAAACGAACTCTTGTTCGGCAAGCGCTTCAGATCACCCGAGTCGGATTTTCTGCCAGCAATGCATCTTTCTTCATTGGCGTTTTGTTGCAATGAGCGGCTTGACGTCCGGCGCCTTCAGGCGCGGCCGGTCCCCTTCCACCTGGGGCAGCGGCGCCACTTCCTGCATGCTGGTCAGGCAGCGCTTGGCCAGATCCTGGTAAGTCAGCGTGCCTTCCAGCTTCCAGGAAATTTCCTCCTCACTCAATTCGCGGATCACCTTGGCGGGGACGCCGGCCACCAGCGAGCGCGGCGGCACTTTCATTCCCGCGCGGACGAAGGCGCTGGCCGCGATGATGGATTTTTCGCCGACTTCGGCTTCGTCCATGACCACCGCGTTCATCCCCACCAGCGCATCGCGCCGTACCACGCAGCTGTGCAGGACGGCGCCGTGGCCGATATGGCCGTTTTCCTCGACGACCGTGTCGGCCGAGGGAAAGCCGTGCACCACGCAGGTATCCTGCACGTTCGCGCCGCGCTGCAGGATGATACGGCCAAAGTCGCCGCGCAGCGAAGCGCACGGGCCCACATAGCATTCCGGACCGATGATGACATCGCCGATCAGGACCGCGGTCGGATGAACATAGGCCGTGGGATCGACCACCGGGACAACGCCTTCAATCGAATAGCAGGGCATATCAGTCTCCTTGATTCCGTGCCGACAGGGCGCTTAATGCAATTAAGGGCACTCAGCGTCGCGGTTCGGCCGGAAGCATCTGTTTTATTCGTAAAAATGCCAAGTACCGACATACTAGTATTGACCTACCGGTCGGTCAATACTAGTATGCGGAGGTCTGATAAACAATTGGCAAACCAAGGCCATAAAAGCGATAACACCGGCGCAGCGCGGTAACGGCAGGCCGGAAACGAGGAGACGAAACCCCCATGGCAAGAGGCAGAGCGCCCGGTTACGACGACCAGCGCGACATGATTCTTTCGCGCGCCGCGCAACTGTTTGCGCAGCGCGGCTATCCCGGCACGTCGATGAACGAGGTGGCGGAAGCCTGCGGCATGTCCAAGCCGTCGCTCTATCATTATTTCCGGGACAAGTACGCATTGCTGGTGACCATTGCGGAAAGCCATGTCGAGCACCTGGAAGCCGTGGTGCTGGACGTCACCAACACCCAGGCCGACGCCAGGACGCGGCTCGAGTCGCTGATCCGGCGCTTCGTTGAAGAATATGCCGAGGCCCAGCATGCGCACCGTGTGCTGACCGAGGACGTGCGCTTCCTCAACGACGAAGACCGGGAACGCATTCTCAACCGCGAGCGCCGCGTGGTCGCGGTGTTTTCGGAAGCCATCCGAGCGATGCGTCCCGATATCGATCAGGCTCGGCTGGCTACGCCGCTCGCCATGCTGCTGTTCGGCATGATCAACTGGATGTTTACCTGGCTCAAGCCGGACGGCACGCTCAACCATGCCGCGATGGCACCCATCGTCGCCGACCTGTTCTTCGGCGGCATCCCGGCAGTGCGCATGCCTGCTACGGAAACGCCGTCCTGATCCAGTTCCAAGGGCCTCATTCAGACAGCAAGCATAGCGAGCTCATTGAATTCAGTGAAACCAGCGTTGCCGGATCCGGCGGCGCCGATCCCAATCCATTCAATCCAGGAGAAAGTCCGATGGCACAGTCCGCAGCACAATCATCACAAGCACCCACCCTGCAAAGCCTGATCGCCGGCCGCTGGATCGGCACCCAGCCCGGCCAGATGCTGGCCAGCGCCATCGACGGCCGCCCGGTTGCCCATGCGCATGCCGAAGCGCTCGATTTCGGCGAGGCACTGGCTTATGCCCGCGGCACCGGCATCAAGGCATTGATGGCCATGGATTTCCAGGAGCGCGCGGCGCGCCTCAAGGCGCTGGCCAAATACCTGGGCGAGCGCAAGGAAGACCTGTACGCGATCTCGCATCATACCGGCGCGACCCGCACCGACGGCTGGGTCGATATCGAAGGCGGTACCGGGACCCTGTTCGCCTATGCCAGCATGGGTTCGAACGAACTGCCCTCAGGCAACCTGATTCATGAAGGGCCTGCGGTGCAGTTGGGCAAGCAGGGCAAGTTCTTCGGCTCGCACATCCTGGTGCCGCGCGGCGGCGTTGCGGTGCATATCAATGCCTTCAATTTTCCGGTCTGGGGACTGCTGGAAAAATTCGCGCCGACCTTCCTCGCAGGCATGCCCTGCATCGCCAAGCCGGCCACGGCCACCAGCTACCTGACCGAAGCCATGGTGCGCATGGTGCAGGAATCAGGCCTGATACCGGAGGGCGCGCTGCAGCTGGTGATCGGCGGCACCGGCGACCTGCTCGACCGTCTCGACGGCTTCGATGTCGTTACCTTCACCGGTTCGGCCGATACGGCGGCGAAGCTGCGCGCGCATGACAACCTGATCCGCAAGGGCATTCCCTTCAATGCCGAGGCCGATTCCCTCAACTGCGCCATCCTCGCGCCCGATGTCACGCCCGACGACGAGGAGTTCGAGCTGTTCGTCAAGGAAGTGGCGCGGGAAATGACGGTCAAGGCCGGGCAGAAATGCACCGCAATCCGGCGCGCGATCGTGCCGCGCAAGCATCTCGATGCGGTGGCGCAGCGCCTGCGCGAGCGTCTTGCCAAGACCGTCGTCGGTGATCCCTCGCGGGAAGGCGTTCGCATGGGCGCGCTCGCTTCGCTGGCGCAGAAGGCCGATGTCGCGGAGCGCGTCGCCCAGCTGGCGCAGGGCAATGAGATCGTGTACGGCGAACGCGACGGCTTCGCTCCTGTCGGCGACGGCGTGGCCAACGGCGCATTCTTCGCGCCGACCCTGCTCCTGTGCCGGGATGCGATGCGCGACGAGCGCGTGCACGACATCGAAGCCTTCGGACCGGTCAGCACCCTGATGCCGTATGACGACATCGACGAAGCGCTGGCGCTGGCCGCCAAAGGCAAGGGCAGCCTGGTCGGCACCCTGGTGACGCGAGATCCCAAGGTTGCAGCCAAGGCAATCCCGATGGCGGCGGTGCATCACGGCCGCCTGCTGGTCCTGGACCGGGAGGCGGCAACCGAATCCACCGGCCATGGCTCGCCGCTGCCCATGCTCAAGCACGGCGGACCGGGCCGCGCCGGCGGCGGCGAGGAGCTGGGCGGCATCCGCGCGGTCAAGCACTACCTCCAGCGCGCCGCGGTGCAGGGCTCGCCGACCATGCTCACCGCCGTCACCGGCGAATACCTGCGCGGCGCGGCGGTCAATGAATCGGAAATCCACCCATTCCGCCGCTATTTCGACGACCTGCAGATCGGCGACTCCCTGCTCACGCACCGGCGCACGGTCAGCGAAGCCGACATCGTCAATTTCGGCGGCATTTCGGGCGACTATTTCTACATGCACTTTGACGAGATCGCGGCGAAGGATACACAGTTCGGCAAGCGCATCGCGCATGGTTATTTCGTACTGTCCGCGGCCGCCGGCCTGTTCGTGTCGCCGGCGCCGGGTCCGGTGCTGGCCAACTACGGATTGGATACGCTGCGCTTTGTCAAGCCGGTCGGCATCGGCGATACCATCCAGGCCCGCCTGACGGCCAAGCGCAAGATCGACCGCCGCAGGACTGATGCCAAGGGCGTCGGCCAGGGCGTGGTGGCATGGGATGTGGAGGTGACCAACCAGGACGGCGAGCTGGTCGCCAGCTATGACATCCTGACGCTGGTGGCCAAGCGCGCCTGACGAAGGCTGGAAGATAGACAAAGCGCGGGGCAGGGCGAAAGCCTCGCCCCGCAGCCTTCAGGGTTTCACTGGTTCAAACCAGCCCGCCGAAGCGGTGGTAAAAGTATGGGGCCGCTTCGCCCGCATTGCCATCCTCCTTGCTCAGGGTGGCAAGGATATGGATTTCCGCCTGCGCAAACGTCGCCTGGTAGATGTCGTGGCAGAGCTGGTAGGCGGTCTTGCCCGGCCATTTTTCGGGCAGCAGCTCCAGCGGCAGCAGGGGGTCATGCAGCTGGACGCGGCGGAATTCGTGGATCAGCAGCGTGCGCAGCATGTAAGCCTGTTCAGGCTCCAGATCCTGAGCCGCCTCCAGCAGTTTGGGCACGCTGCCGAAGTGCTCGATGAAGCGCTCATATTCGGAAATCACCATGCCCATTTCCCAGCACTGGTCGACCAGTTCGCGCAGCGGCCGCGCCGACGGTAGCTCGGCTTCCCCTGCCTGGCAGGCGAAGACGGCGCCCTGTGCGCCGATGCGCTGCAGGACCTCTTCGAGAATGTCGGCGTCGTTGCCGGGACGCGCGAACACCGATGGCGCGATCATGCCGAAGCCCTGCCAAAGCAATTCCTTGCGCAGGCTGGTGCGCTGCTCCGCCGTGACGGCGCCGGAGGCGGCGAACAGGAGAATCCACTTGCCGTTCCATTCATGATGCGACGGCGAATAAATGCGCTGGTAGGCGCGCTCGAAGCGGCGCGCCGAGGCCGGATTGAGTCCGTACTGGCTGCGTCTTCCCTCGCGCCGCGCGTCGAGCCAGCCTTCTTCGGCCAAACGGAAAACGCTGGTGCGCACCAGGCGGTCGCTGATGCCGAAGGGTGCGAGCAGTTCGATCAGGCTGCCCAGCCAGACTTGTCCGCCGTGCGGCGTGATCACGTCACCGAAGAGCGTCATTACCAGCGATTTGGCGCGTGGCGGATTCGTTTCCAGGTAGTGGTCCAGCCATTTTCTTATCGACGGGTTCTTGGCAGGCATGGCGAATGCGGAGTGGAGTTCGGGTTGGTGCAAAGCTGCAAATGATAACGCCAGATAACGCCGGTCTTGCAGGAATCGCCGGCCATTCATTGCTGCCGGATAAATTAAGCTGCGATTTGATACGAAATTCCAAATGCGATACAGAAAAAATCATTTACATGGCGGATTCTGTATCATATGATGAAGTCATTCGGGATAACCAGCATTCGAGAGGTGCCTCCATGTACGCACAGCTAGTCGATACCGGCAGCAAGAAACTCCGTTCCCTTGATGAAATGTCGCCGGAAGAAAGCGCCTTCCAGCAGCGCGTCGACGAAGGCATCAAGATCGAACCCAAGGATTGGATGCCCGAGGGCTACCGCAAGACCCTGATCCGCCAGATCTCCCAGCATGCACATTCCGAAATCGTGGGCCAGCTGCCTGAGGGCAACTGGGTAACGCGTGCGCCGACGCTCAAGCGCAAATCGATCCTCCTGGCCAAGATCCAGGATGAAGCCGGCCACGGCCTTTATCTTTACTCGGCCGCGGAGACGCTGGGCGTTTCGCGCGACCAGATGGTCGCCGACCTGCATTCCGGGAAGGCGAAATATTCGAGCATTTTCAATTACCCCACCCTGACGTGGGCCGACATGGGCGCCATCGGCTGGCTGGTGGACGGCTCGGCGATCATCAACCAGATTCCGCTGTGCCGCTGCTCCTACGGCCCTTATGCGCGTGCGATGATCCGCGTCTGCAAGGAGGAATCCTTCCATGCGCGCCAAGGCTACGACATCATGATGGCCCTGTGCCAGGGCACGCCCGAGCAGAAGCAGATGGCGCAGGATGCGCTCAACCGCTGGTGGTGGCCGTCGCTGATGATGTTCGGCCCGTCCGATGCCGAGTCGGTCAACAGCGCGCAGTCGGCCGCCTGGCGCATCAAGCTGTTCTCCAACGACGAACTGCGGCAGAAGATGGTCGACCAGACCGTTCCGCAAGCCGAATACCTTGGCCTGACCGTTCCCGATCCTGACCTGAAGTGGAACGAGGAAACCGGCCATTACGAATTCGGCAAGATCGACTGGGAAGAATTCACCAACGTCATCAAGGGCAACGGCCCCTGCAACCGTGACCGCCTGCGCACCCGGGTCAAGGCCTACGAAGACGGTGCATGGTTCCGCGAAGCCCTGGTCGCCCATGCCGACAAGCAGGAACGCCGCAAGGCCGAAGCGCAGCGCGCCGCCTGATAAAAAAGCATTCACTGGAGACAGACATGAGCAAGGAATGGCCCCTCTGGGAAATCTTCATCCGCAGCCAGCACGGCCTGGCGCACAAGCATGTGGGCAGCCTGCATGCACCCGATGCGGAAATGGCCGTCAACAACGCGCGCGACGTCTATACCCGCCGCAATGAGGGCGTCAGCATCTGGGTGGTAAAGGCGTCCGACATCGTCGCCAGCAGCCCGAGCGACAAGGGCCTGCTGTTCGAGCCCGCCAACAGCAAGGTGTACCGCCATCCGACCTTCTTCCCGATGCCGGAAGAAGTCAAGAACCTGTAAGCGTTGCCGGCGGAGACCATCATCATGGCGGATCAAAAACTCGAATACCTGCTGCGCCTGGCGGACACCGCCATGGTGCTCAGCCAGCGGCTGTCGGAGTGGTGCGGCAAGGGGCCGGCGCTGGAGGAAGACATGGCGCTGACCAACGTCGCGCTCGACCTGATCGGACAGGCGCGCTTCTGGTACACCTATGCCGGCGAGATCGAAGGCAAGGGCAGGGATGAAGACAAGCTGGCCTACCTGCGCGACGCCCACGACTTCCGCAACCTGCTGCTGGTCGAGCAGCCCAACGGCACCTATGCCGATACGCTGGCGCGGCAGTTCTATTTCGATGTCTGGCATTTCCTGCTGCTGCGTGAGCTCGCGGCTTCCAAGGATGAGCGCATCGCCGGCATCGCCGGCAAGTCGATCAAGGAAGTCGCCTATCACGTGCGCCGCAGCAGCGACCTCATCGTGCGTCTCGGCGACGGCACCGAGCAAAGCCATGAAATGATGCAGCAGGCGCTCGACGATCTGTGGATGTACACCGGCGAAATGTTCAAGGCCGATGCGGTCGAGCAGGCGATGGCAGAGCAGGGCATCGGCCCCGACCTCGCCTCGCTGCGCGAGCCCTGGCTCAAGCATGTTTCCGAGGTGTTCGATGAGGCAACGCTGAAGCTTCCGCCCGTGGATGCCTGGATGCAGAAGGGCGGCAAGCAGGGCGTGCATACCGAGCATCTCGGTTACCTGCTCGCGGAAATGCAGTTCCTGCAGCGCGCCTATCCCGGCGCAAGCTGGTAGGCAGCCTGGAGACGCGTGATGAATGCAACCGAATCCGCAGTCGCGCAGCAGGTCTGGCAATGGCTGCATGAAGTCGGCGACCCGGAGATCCCGGTGATTTCGGTGGTCGATCTCGGCATCGTGCGCGACGTGACCATGGCCGACGGCGGCGAATGCGTGGTCACCATCACGCCGACCTACAGCGGCTGCCCGGCCATGCTGGTGATCGCTGATGCCATCGGCGAGGCGCTGCGGAAGAACGGCGTCGAGCGCTACCGGATCGAAACGCGCCTGTGGCCGGCCTGGACCACCGACTGGATGTCGGAGGACGGCAAGCGCAAGCTGAAGGAGTACGGCATCGCGCCGCCGGTCGGCCGCGCCGTGGAGCACCAGGTGATCGATATCAGCGCGCTCAGCCGTCGCCGCACTGCCGAGCCTGCGATCGAGTGTCCGCGATGCGGTTCATTCAATACGCGCCTGAGCAGTGAGTTCGGTTCGACGTCCTGCAAGTCGCTGCATGTCTGCAACGACTGCCATGAGCCGTTCGATTATTTCAAATGTCATTAGGCGCCGCCGCGTTGTC
Organism: Noviherbaspirillum malthae; assembly: GCF_015352985.1. Taxonomy (GTDB): domain Bacteria; phylum Pseudomonadota; class Gammaproteobacteria; order Burkholderiales; family Burkholderiaceae_D; genus Noviherbaspirillum; species Noviherbaspirillum malthae. Next base: position 21,906 of record NZ_JACYXF010000075.1, read on the forward strand.
GACTGACAATGCCGGCTTGGCAGCCTGATTGGGGGAGCCGTCTTTCATGAGCAAGTTTCATCCGCTTACCGTCGCCAGCGTCAAGAATGAAACGCGCGACACCATCGTCGTCACCTTCGACGTACCCAGGGAACTGGAGCAGGACTACCGCTATCTGCAGGGACAGCACCTGACCCTGCGTGCCCATATCAACAATGAAGACGTGCGGCGCTCCTACTCGATCTGCTCCGGCGTGCATGACCGCGCCCTGCGCGTGGCCATCAAGCGGGTAGCCGGCGGTGCGTTTTCCACTTGGGCCAATGACACGCTCAAGCCCGGCGCCGTGATCGAAGTCATGCCGCCGATGGGACATTTCCATGCGCCGCTGGACGCGGAAAACAAGAAGCACTATCTCGGCTTTGCGGCAGGCAGCGGCATCACGCCGATGCTGTCCATCATCAAGACCACGCTGCTCACTGAACCGGGAAGCAGCTTTACCCTGCTTTACGGCAACCGGGCGTCGTCCTCGGTGATCTTCAAGGAAGAGCTGGCGGAGCTGAAAGACGTGTACCTGAACCGCTTCAAGCTGGTTTACGTGATGAGCCGGGAGCAGCAGGATATCGAACTCTTCAACGGCCGCATCAACCGCGAGAAGTGCGAGCAATTATTCAAAAGCTGGATCTCGCTGGAAGATGTCGACATGGCCTTCATCTGCGGACCCGAGCAGATGATGCATGAAGTGTCCGAAGCACTGCAGGCCAACGGCTTGCCCAAGGACCGCATCAAGGTCGAGCTGTTCGCCGCGAGCGTGCCCAAGCGCGCCCATGTACAGCATGTGCATCCCATCGTCGGCAAGCAGGATTGCGAAGTGACGCTCATCGTCGACGGCGCTCACGTCAATTTCACGATGGAAAAAGACAAGGAATCCGTCCTTGATGCCGCGCTCAGGCAGGGCATCGAGATGCGCTATTCCTGCAAGGCGGGAGTCTGCTCCACCTGCCGCTGCAAAGTGGTGGACGGCAAGGTCGACATGGATGCCAACTATGCGCTGGAAGATTATGAAATTGCACGAGGATTCGCCTTGTCATGCCAGAGCTTCCCGGTGACCGACAAGCTGGTGATGGATTTCGACCAGGACACCTGAGCCTGAATCTGCACCCGGCTTCAAGCGACAGACAAATATACCAACCCGATAACGCAGGAGACACGATGGATTACCAGAACATCAAGTTCGAAATCGATGCAGGCATCGCCCGCCTGACCCTGAACCGCCCCGACAAGCTCAACAGCTTCACCGCCGCCATGCACTTGGAAGTGCGCGAGGCCATCGAAAAGGTCAAGGCGGATGCTTCGGTGCGGGTACTTGTGCTGACGGGCGCCGGCCGCGGATTCTGCGCGGGGCAGGACCTTGCCGATCGTGCAGTCGCGCCGGGCGGTGCGCCGGCCGACCTCGGCGAGTCGGTCCAGAAATACTATGGCCCGCTGGTGCTGAGCCTGCGCAGCCTGCCGATTCCCGTCATCTGCGCCGTCAACGGCGTGGCCGCCGGCGCCGGCGCCAATCTTGCGCTTGCGGCCGATATCGTGATTGCCGCGCGCTCGGCATCGTTTGTCGAAGCGTTCTGCCGGCTGGGCCTGATTCCGGATACGGGCGGCACCTATTTCCTGCCGCGCCTGGTCGGCACTGCCCGCGCGATGGGCCTGGCCATGCTGGGCGACAAGCTGAGCGCCGAACAGGCGGAAAGCTGGGGGCTGATCTGGAAATGCGTGGATGACGACGCGTTTGCGGCAGAAGTCGACAAGCTCGCCAGGCACTTTGCCGCCGCACCCACCAAGGGTCTTGCCCGCACCAAGCAGGCCATCTATGCGAGCCCTCAGAATTCGCTGGCGCAGCAGCTTGATCTCGAACGCGACTTCATGCGCGAGCTCGGCTACAGCCAGGATTACCGGGAAGGCGTCACCGCATTCATGGAGAAGCGCGCGCCGAATTTCAAAGGCGAATAAACACAGACTGCGGGATTGGGAGAGATTGGATGAGTGAATTGCAGCGCAATACGGATGCACAAGCTCTGGCAGAGGCAGCCGCCGAAGCCATGTATGCACGCGACGAGGCATCGAAATCGCTCGGCATGCGCATCGTCGGCATGGCACCGGGCTATGCGAAGCTGAGCATGCAGGTTCGGCCCGACATGCTGAACGGGCACCAGACCTGCCACGGCGGCTTCATCTTCGCGCTGGCGGACAGCGCGTTCGCTTTCTCCTGCAACAGCCACAATTTGAATACCGTCGCCGCAGGCTGTTCCATCGAATATCTCGCGCCGGGCCGGGCGGGCGATGTGCTCACCGCCGAAGCCGTCGAGCAGGTGCGCAGCGGCAAGACGGGCGTCTACGACGTCACGGTGACCAACCAGGACGGCAGGCGCATCGCGCTGTTTCGCGGCAAGTCGCACCAGATCCAAGGAGAAGTCTTGCAGGGCTTAGGCGCAGCCAATCCGAACCCGCAAGCCGGAACACGATAAATCCGCATAGACCCAAACAAGGAGACCGTCATGCCACAACGTACGCCGAGCCCTGGCGATCTGGAGCCTATCGAACGCGCCAGCAAGGATGAACTGCAGTCGCTGCAGCTGGAGCGGCTGAAATCTTCGCTCCGGCATGCCTATCAAAACGTGCCGCACTATCGTGCGTCCTTCGATGCCGCCGGCGTGCATCCGGACGACCTGAAGACCCTGGCCGATCTGGCGAAATTTCCATTCACGACCAAGAAGGATCTGCGCGAGAACTATCCCTTCGGCATGTTTGCCGTGCCGCGCGAAGAAGTCGTGCGCGTGCATGCTTCCAGCGGCACGACCGGCAAGCCCACCGTGGTCGGTTACACGCAGGCGGATATCGATACCTGGGCCAGCCTCGTGGCCCGCTCCATCCGGGCGGCCGGCGGACGCGCCGGCGACATCTGCCATATCTCCTACGGTTACGGCCTGTTCACCGGCGGACTCGGCGCGCACTACGGCGCGGAAAAACTGGGATGCACGGTCATTCCGATGTCGGGAGGCCAGACGGAAAAGCAGGTGCAGCTGATCCAGGACTTCAAGCCTGACATCATCATGGTCACGCCGTCCTACATGCTGAACATCATCGAGGAATTCCAGCGGCAGGGAATGGATCCCGCAGAGTGCTCGCTCAAGGTCGGCATCTTCGGCGCCGAGCCTTGGACCAATGCGATGCGCACCGAAATCGAGGCAAGAGCGGGCATCGACGCAGTGGATATTTACGGCTTGTCGGAAGTGATGGGGCCGGGCGTGGCCAGCGAGTGCGTGGAAACCAAGGATGGCCCGGTGATATGGGAAGACCATTTCTATCCGGAGATCATCGACCCCGATACCGGCGAAGTCCTTCCCGACGGTGAAGAAGGCGAACTGGTGTTCACCTCGCTGACCAAGGAAGCGCTGCCCATCATCCGTTATCGCACCCGCGACCTGACCCGCCTTCTGCCGCCCACCGCGCGCCCCATGCGGCGCATGGACAAGATCACCGGCCGCTCCGACGACATGCTCATCATCCGCGGAGTGAATGTCTTTCCGTCGCAGATCGAGGAACTTATCCTCAAGCAGTCCAGGCTGGCGCCGCAATATCAGCTGGTGCTTACCCGCGACGGACATCTCGACAAGCTCGAAGTGCTGGCCGAATTGCGCCCGGAATTGTCGGGAAAACTTTCCGTGCAGGATACCGAGGCCTTGTGCGGCGAACTGCAGCACCAGATCAAGACCTATATCGGCGTAACCGTGCGGGTCAGCGTGCTCAACAGCGAAAGCATCGAACGCACCCTCACCGGCAAGGCGCGCCGCGTGGTCGACAAGCGGCCCAAGCAGACCGCCTGATGAATTGGCAGAGGAATGCGGTGAAGTCATGCCGCGTTCCTCCGAGCCTCTTCCTCAATTCATGTAGGGCCCCCTCGCCGGCACTCTTTCCTCCTGCCCCAGGAAGAAATGATGCATGGCATCATCTCCCGGAGCCTTCAGTTCCGGTGTGGGATCGATCGGGCTGACGCCTTCGACCCGCATTCCCTGTTCATAGACAAGGCGTCCGCCGAACCAGCCGGAAATCATCACCGCAGCTGCGGCGACAGCCGACAATGCCACCGACCCGCCCTGATGCTCGGGTGCGTTTCTGCGGTTCATCACGTTTACTGCCGTCAGCACCAGCGCGCCGACATTAAGCATCGCATGCGTGTTGGCAGTGCGCTTGACATCGGTCTCGGGCTTGATGGACATATAGTCGACCGCACCTGCGGCTCCCGCCGCCAGACCGGTGACAAGACCGCCGACCAGGCTGTAATAAGCGGCGTTCGCGTAGGATTCCTTGCCGGTCGAGCGATGCATCGCATCAAGAGCAAAGCCGAATGGAATCAGCGCGGCTGGCCCGACGACCAGCATGGGGTGCAAGGGATGGCCGGCAATCGTGGATTTGGGCATGGACTTCTCCTTGAAATGGACAGTTGGTTTTTCAGTCAAATGCTTAAGAAATAGTCAAGAAACTGCATACTTGGTTCCACATCAGGCAGGAATGCTTAGCGCTGCGGACGCGGCCAGAGCACGGCCGCTGCGACCGCTGCACCGGCAAGCAGGGCAAGTCCGGCGGCCGGATGAGTCACAGCCTCGGTGTACCAGCTCGATTTTTGTGCGTACATGGTCCGTCCACTGCGCTCGTCGAGGTCGCGCTGCGGACCGTTCAGATTGTGTGGAGGCTGTTCACTCGCAGGGCGGTCGGTCTTCTGCAGGCTGAACATCAGCAGTTCCATCGCCTTGTCCACGAGCCGAGGAGTCTGATAGGCAGCCGTGGCCAATAGTCTTGCCGTGGAGCCGACATAGATCTCGCGTTTTGGATGCTCGCAGGCATGAAGAATCGCACTAGCCACCGTTTCAGGCACATACATGGGCGGCGGCAGTTTCGGCATCCTGTCCAGATAATTCTTCGCATGGACAGAAAACATTGTGTCGATTGCAGACGGGGTGATCAAGGTAATGGAAACGGGCATGTTCGCCTCGGCAGCCTCCACGCGCAGGGAATCGGTGTAACCCTTGACCGCATGCTTGGCTGCTGAATAGATTCCATGCAGCGCCGCTGCGCGATCGGCGAAGGCGCTGCCGACATTGATCAGCGCACCGCCGTGCGTCTTCAAATGCGACAGAGCGATACGGGAGCCATGAACTGTCCCCCAGAAATCGATGTCCATCAGACGGTGCATGTCTTCACTGCCGACTTCTGTTACCTTGCCGAAAATGCCGACACCGGCGTTATTGATCCAGGTGTCGAAGCCGCCGAACTGTTCGGCGGCTTTCGCTGCAACTTGCTTGACGTCATCAACGAGGCTGACATCGGCGGTGACATATCTCGCATCGCTACCCAAACTACGCAGTTCTTCAGTCAACTGCTGCAATGCGTCTTCATTACGCGCTACAAGCACGAGGCTCGCACCCCGTGCAGCTGCCATGCGCGCAGTGGCCAGTCCAATGCCGCTGGTCGCGCCGGTAATTACGATAACTTGGTCGGATATCTTCTTCAGACGCAACCGCATGAATGCCTCCTGGGATCACGAATGCCGAAACGCACGCTATGCCGCCGGCCTAACGAATAGGCTTGTCAGGACGACAAAAGTTCTGCTTCTTCATTAAGCTTCTTTTTCATTGAGAACGTATGCGAGGTCCAGACAAGTCATGGCAAAGCTGAAAACAATGCAAATACGTTGTGCTACCTTTGACAAACGACATTAGCGTTGCGATTCATAAACACAGAAAAAAGTGCTTGGCAGATGCAGAGGGCTTTGCTATAGTTCGGCTCCCGTCGCGAAACGCAGCAAACAAAGCGCGAAGCGACAGGAAGCAACAAGGGCGGTAAAGGGCAGCAGATGTTTGACTGACTCTTGAAACCCGGCAGCCGCATCTTATATAAGCATGACGGCGACAGACACGACGCTCTGTCAGGCAAGGTTCTTTAACAACCAACAACCGATAAGTGTGGGCGCTCGATGAAGCGGGCCGGCAGCGCAAGCTGCGTGGCTCAAAGCATATGAAGTGCTCGCACAAGAAACAAATAGGTCGGCATCGCAAGATGCCACCTGTCAGTATTTTGAGTGAGCGACACCTCTTACGAGGTTGCCCGCAAGGGCGCAACAGAGATTGAACTGAAGAGTTTGATCCTGGCTCAGATTGAACGCTGGCGGCATGCCTTACACATGCAAGTCGAACGGCAGCGCGGACTTCGGTCTGGCGGCGAGTGGCGAACGGGTGA
>NZ_JACYXF010000076.1 GCF_015352985.1 Noviherbaspirillum malthae
GAGCGGCCGCATTCTGCGCTCGGCAATCGGACGCCGGCCTCGGTAGGCCAGCAACGATGGCAAAATCAGAGTGCTTGAACTAGAAGACTAACGAGAGCAGTGGCTACAAATTTCCATATCAGGTCACAATCTCTACCGCGCAACCCTCACATGCTCATTTGCTCGTTCACTTTAACTTATTGAGGAGTCCTAGATTGCAACGTTTCGCGTCATGCACAGGCAGCCATTATGCGCTGAGATTGTCGTCACACATCTGCTTTTAGGTTGCGTCAGGAACTTAGTCAGCTAAACGCCAATGGCTGGAACTGAACAAATAGCAGCCGTATTTTAGACTTCTTTGGCGAGGAGGGCGGCTTGGGAACCCGATTGTCCAAATTATTGGTAAAAAGGCATTTTTCGAATTATGGCAAGCACTACCAAGCGAGCGAAGACATTCGGCGACCGCTAAGAGTAATTACAGACGTACATAATCTTCTCGGAAGTATGAGCACCATTGCACGAACGCAACGACGCTTTGATTCTGCTCAATTGGTAAGTATGTGGAAGTGGCACAGGGCACGTGGTACGGCATAGTTGATGTGCGGCCGAACTGCCGCCAAACCAAGGAGACGCCATGCAGTTTCCAGTTCACCGACAGGCTACACGTTATCTGGCCCACGCACTCATTGCTGCCGCAGCATCTACCTGCCTGTTCGCATACGCAGGCTCTGACAAAGTATCCGGAGGCGGCCCCAACGTCAGCAGCAAGACCTCGTACGCCTACTATGTCACCACTGACGACCCCAATCGCACACCGGATATCAAGCAACGACCCCGCTCGCCTTCAACGGTACTCATGGGCGGCGACAATGATGTCGACGAAGCGTTTCGCTGGCTGATCTCACGTGCAGGTATCACGTCGTCCTCGGGCGGGCGCTTCGTGATCATCCGCGCCACCGGAGCCGACGGCTACAATTGTTATGTGTACTACTCAGATTACCCGACCTGCAGTTCCAAGGGCGTACCTCAGCCCGGCTCGGTGGGCGGTGCCTCACTTGGATTGTCGTCAGTGGAAACCCTTGTCATCCCGTCGGCAACTGCTGCCAATGACACCACGGTCAACCAGATAGTCGGGCGTGCCGACGTCATCTGGATCGCAGGCGGCGATCAGGCCGACTATTACAAAAACTGGCGTGGTACCGCGCTCGAACGAACTATCAACCAAGCAGTGTCTCGCAATGTGCCTATCGGCGGAACCTCGGCCGGCATGATGGTGCTGCCCCGGTTTGATTTCGCAGCACTGCGAGGCTCTGTCACTTCGGCCCAAGCCCTTGCCGATCCGTTCAACAAGTACATGACTATTGAACCGTCGTCCAGCGCTCAGCCGGCTTTCATTGTTGCGCCGGGTTTTGAGACTGCGATCGTTGACGCCCATGTCGACGAGCGTGATCGCATGGGGAGGTTGATGACGTTCATGGCACGCCTTATCCGGCAAGAGGGCGCTACAGGCTGTGCCGGCGGCACGTTGTCAGGTTCAGCCGGTGCACCCGATGGCGCCCGCGCTGTCGGACTGGCGATACAGACCGCGCTTTTGATCGAGGGGCCAGTCGGCTCGCAGACAGCCCGGCGCGTAAGCAATCCCGGTGCGCCAGGTTCGGCCACGACTTATCTTTTGCAGCCGTCCATCGCGCCAGAAACTTGCCTTTCCGGGAAGCCGCTCACCATGCGTGGTGTGACCGTGCGCAAGATCACCGATGGCCAGTCCTTCAATTTTTCTAACTGGAGTAACCTCCCTTACACGGAAGCACATATCGTCAACGGGACGCTGAGCAACTTCACCTACTGATTGGGTCGACGCGACCCTCTGTCGGAACAGTGTTTTACTGATCTTAACAACGTGTAAGCTGTAAAAATCTTAACCAACCTTAAAGATGTAAAATACTTTACAATCTAAAAGGCGTAAAGTCAAATTACAGCTTAAAGGTTGTTATGGCCTCATAGGTCCATTTCCGATCGCACTCAAAAAACCAATTGGGAATGTCCTTGTTCTTGGTTCAGTATGCCTAAAAGCTCACTGCTCGGTGGGTCCGGGATCTTTGGAAAGACAGGGATAGGGATGAGCAGCCCATCGTCAAAACTCCATCGCATGCAAGAACGGGGTAGAAGCGGCCGGTCAGCGTTTGGTAGAAAGTGTGTGACTGTAATGTCTCCAAAAGACATGGGCCCGCATGATAGCCTTGCGATTACAAATGCGCATGGCACTGGCTTATGTCCATGAATGGACATAAGCCGTCAAGCTACTTCCAGCGAGGCCGTTGAAGTCTTATTCAATAAAATAGGTGGGCTCGATTTCGTTTTGATTGTCACTGTGACAGCGCTGCACACGGCAACAGGATAGCAGGGCACAGCGCGCCGTTATGTGCCTCGCCGTAGTATGTTAGGCGTGGCACGAACTCTACTGACAACTTACCGTTTCAGCGGCTATGCATTGCCTTGCGTTACAAGATTGGCGAGTATTTCGGTTGAACTTGGTAGTGATACGATAAAATCTTGCCTGTCACTTATTGAATTGCGCATTAGAAGGAGCAGTGTCCGATGTCTGGTCATGGATTTCATGTGCACGGCCCGCACGACCACGAAGTCGAGCATGTCGCCCAACACGGGGGCGATGGTTTTACCTCACGCCTGGCGGTGCTGACTGCCATACTTTCTACAATTGGTGCAATCTTCGGTTACTTGGGTGGGCATTCGCAGAATGCTGCCCTGTTATATAAAAACGAAGCGGCTATTCAGAAAACGGCGGCATCGAATCAGTGGAACTACTACCAGGCCAAAAGCAATAAGCAAAACCTGAGCGAGCTTTCTGTCACGCTGACCAGCGGTGAAGTGCAACAAAAAAATAGTCAAGCTGTGGAGCGTTACAAGCAGGAGAAAGAAGAAATCAAGGTCGAAGCAGAAAAGCTTGAGGAAAAGGCCAAACTTGCCAACGACAAGAGCGATCAGGAGATGCACGTGCACGAGCGTTGGGCGCTGGCTACGACCCTGATCCAGGTAGCCATCGCACTTGCAGCCATCACCTTGTTGACGCGCAAGCGCTGGATGCTAGGCGCCGTCTACTGTGCGACCGCCCTCGGACTGGGCGTCGGGGTGATGGGTTATCTGCATATATGAGATGCGATGCATCCTGCTTATCTCTTTTCTAGAGTCTTGCTGCCCCTGGCGTGTGGGCTGTTTGCGGCGCCGTCCTTTGCCCAGGATAGCTGCCGGATTGCGTTCGACATGGGGTCATCCGGCATCCGGGCCGGCGCGTCGAACAGCCAGACCGTGGTCCGTACCGGGTTTGATTACCTGGCGCCGTTGAAAGCAGGCGGTGGTCTCGATGGAGCCATTGACCCAACGATCGCAACCTTGCAGGATTTGCCGAAGCAAGCAGGCTTTGCCGAAAACTGTGTACGAGTCGGCGGCGGCTTTTCCGCCTGGCGGCTGGCTCTGCAACGAGATCGCGGGAAACTTGCATCGGATCTCGCCCGCATTGAAGCCAAAAGTAGTGTTGCCGTGGTGGTCATTCCCCAGAAAGTCGAAGGCGCCTATGGTTACTATGGCGCGCGTCGACTATTGGCAGAAAATCTCAAGAGCAGTCATGTGCTCGATATTGGTGGCGGCAGCATGCAGATCGCCGGTGAAAGCACAACCTTTGGGCAGGCACTCGGCCAAAAAGTCTGGCATCAGAAACTATGCCAGGCAATCCGTCATACCGCTAATCATCCTTGCAGCCTGCAGCCGTTGACAGGCCGGGAAATAGGTACAGCTCGCGCATTACTTGCACGGGAACTGCATGGGATTGACGAAGCATTGCCGGAGCAAATCACAATGACTGCGGTTAGCCGTCCCGTGACGCAAGGCGTGGTTCCGGCCGTGTCGCACTTGCTTGGTAAGCCCATGGACCAGAAAAATTTGAGCGGCCGTCACCTGACGGTTGCGATCCGCCTGATTTCCCGGCTGACGCTTGAGGAGACAGCGGCAAGGCTCTCTCTTTCACAAGACTATGCAAGTTATCTGCTGTCCGACATGCTGCTGGTTGAAGGATTGATGACGGCAACTCGCACGTCTTCTCTCCAGATTGCGGAGATCGACCTGACCAATCTGCCCGGCCTGCTTGCCGACGACGTGGCCTTCAATTGGGCCGATCATTACGGATGCTATCTGGAGCGGCTGCGTAAGCTGGGCCTGGACGCTTATGCCAGCGATCCGGTAACCTGTCCCGCCGCCAAGAGACCAGCCAAGCTGCAACGATAATAGCGGGTCAGACAAAATTACTGTCATCCCGCTCCGATTGCTTACACAGATGCCTATATCAGTTGAACAGAGGCTGTAAGGTACATCATCTATTGACGACGAGCTTTAGGTAATAGTGCAGCGGTGGCGAAGCAAAAAAGTTTTCCAAAAGATTTCCTGATATTAAGCGGCTTCTACACACTCAAAGCTCTAAGGAAAGATGACCGCAAAGTCTATCGAGTAGTTATATCCTAAACTTCTACAGTCTCAAGAATTTGTCATACGCATACCTTCTGGCCCAAAGGCGGACTAGCGAGGCGTCAATGTACTGGAATCCTTGGCGTGAAGAAGCAGACGCGTTTTGATTAACAAATCTTATCAGGCCATCCATATGCATCCGGTCTGCGCTGAAACGCAGGACAGGGTGGAAGAAGATCTGTTTGGTACCGCGGCGCAGTCGCCCGGCAGCATGCCTTGCACTGTGCCGACCCGACAAAGCAGGGCTTGTTAGTAAAAAATATCTTTCCATGTGGAACTTTATGGGCGTGGAGGTTTTATAATTTCCGCACCAATTGCCTCGTTCGCCCAACATGATGGAACACCACCAGTCCTCGCAGATTCCGACCCTGTCGTACATCGAAAATGAAGACCATCCGGTGTTTGGCACCTTGGTCGAGCAGATCCTGCACCTGCTGCATTCGAAACTGGTGTTTTCCGACATCATCATCCACCAGAACAGCCCGCTGATGCTGCGCCAGCCGAAGGGCTTGGTGGCTGTCACCGATTCGCCTATCACCAAGGAAGAGCTGGAAGAGTTCTTCGACGTCATCGAGCCAAACTGGGCCGAGCGGATCAACGAGCGCGCATTCGACCGCTCGATCGACTTGCATACGGCACGTATTCGCGCCAATTGCTTCAGTTTCCAGGGAAAGAAGCGGCTAGGCTGTGTGATTCGCCGCTTTCCGAAGGAGCCGCTGGCACTGGCCGAACTTGGCCTGCACGCCGACGAGCAGGAATTCGCAAGCCTGACCAGCGGCCTGGTGCTGATCATCGGCGACACCTGCCAGGGCAAATCGACCACAATTGCGTCCCTTCTGGACGAGATCAACCGGCAACGATCCGGCCACATCATCACGATCGAAGATCCGGTCGAGACCCTGATCCCACAGCGCAAGTGCATCATCACCCAACGCGAGGTAGGCGAGGACGCCGACGTAGGCAGCTATTATCTGGGCGCGCTGGACGCGCTGCGTGAGCGCCCCGACGTCATCATGATCGGCGAGATCCGCGACGCTCAAACCGCGCAGGAAGCGTTGGCTCTGGCCGAGTCCGGTCCACTGGTGCTGGCAACCCTGCACGCGCGTTCGACAGAGCTGGGCTTGCAGAAGATGCTGCGGCTGCTCGGTAATTCTGAAGCTCAAAGCCAGGCGTTGGCACACGCGCTGCGCGGTATTCTGTGCCAGGCGCTGCTGCCGTCCAAGCAGGGTAACCGCTATTATCTGGCGACCGAGTGCCTGACCATCAGCCCGACTGTCGCGTCGATGATCGAAGAGGGTGACCTGGGCATCATCCGCGCGCATATGAATGCGGGCCGAGATCCCGGTTGCCATACCATGAACAGCGTGCTGGAAAGCCTGCTGGCGTTGCACAAGGTGGACCTCGACGATGCACGGGCGGCAACGACGGATCGGATAGGGTTTGCGGAGATGGTGTGAGCTGTTTGTTCAAACTCTGAGACCGTTATTTGTTAGGCTGAACAGGGCCGTACGTCAGTGAAGCACGGACAAGCGGACCTTATCAAAATTTACACACAAGCAGGAACGGCCATATGGAGGCTATGGAAGTGCTGCTTAAGGCTCCAAGCCGGAGCTTTGACAAGCTGGTTCACATTGCCGGAACCGGAACCAGCCATGTAGAAGTACATTATTCAAGTGGAATGTTCAAAGACTTGGTTAGCGCAGACCATTTTCGATCTTGTTCAACTAAGAACTGAGCGAAATGATGGGACGACGAGCCGGCAGATTGAAGACCCAATTGCTCGAACTTTGTACGTATTTTCGGATCGCGCAGGGCATCTTGCGTGATTGTGTTTAATTTATCCACAATAGGTTTGGGCACACCAGCCGGCGCAAACAGTCCAAACCAGCCTTGAACAACGAATCCCGGGAAACCGGATTCAGCGACGGTAGGAATATTGGGCAAGGCTGCCGCCCGCGTTGATCCAGTTGTTGCAAGGACCTTTATCTTGCCTTTGGCATAGTTTGTTGATGCTGTAACCAGAGAGGTCTCGAACGATAAGTCGATATGACCGCCCAACAGGTCCTGAAATGCCGGCGCAGCACCTTTGTACGGCACATGCGTAAGCTGGATCTGGGCTTCCTTTGCAAACATTTCGGCCGTCAGATGGGGTATGGAACCTGAACCCACACTCGCGTAAGTAAGCTTGTTAGGATTAGCTTTTGCATAGGCAACCATGTCTTTCAGGGACGAAAATGGTGCATTGGTTGAGGCAATGATGGCCCCAGGGCCATTTACTATGTTTGTAATCGGAACAAAGTCCTTTGCCGGAACAAAACCAGGTTTTTTTGTAATGTGGGGTGCAATGGATATCGCGCTGACGGTAAGGATTCCCAGTGTATAGCCATCGGCGCTAGACCGTGCAAGCGCTTGTGTCCCGATATTTCCGCCAGCGCCAGCACGGTTTTCCACGATGACAGGCTGCCGGAGAGCTTCGGTTAGTTTGGCAGCAATTTCTCGTCCAACAACGTCCGTAACCCCGCCTGCAGGAAATGGCACAATCAACGTGACCGGCTTGCTTGGATAGGTTTCTAATGCTGACTGTGCAAATGCCGCCGAAGACATACCTATCGCGGCGAGCGAGATCATGCCTGCTACAAGGATTTTTTTGTTAACGAACATAATGGTCTCCTACATACGGTGTAGTTAATTTTAAAGCAGCGTTTCTTTTCGCGAATGGATGCTCCGGCTTTGCAAGACATAAACTATGCATAGAGCCGGCCTTGGATCACTCCATCGAAAGGATGATCTTGCCAAAATTTTGGCCGGACTCCATGCGCAAATGAGCTTCCTTCGCACGGCTAAGAGGAAACACGCTATCTAATACGGGGACCAGTCGGTTATCGCCGAAATGATTGAGCCATGCGGAACTGAAACGTTGAACCATATTGTGCTTCTCCGTCTGCGGCCGTGACTTCATGACGGTGCCCATAATCTGCAAGTGCCGATACAGGATTTGCTCGATTTCCACATTTACGCGTCCGCCACCACCTAACAGACCTACCTGTACCAAACGCCCCCCATTTGCCAGCGATGCGATGTTACGTGGGAAGTAAGGTGCTCCGATAAAGTCGATCACGACATCGACACCCTTGCGATCGGTGATCTGCGCAATGACTTCAGCATAGTCATCGACTTTGTAGTCAACGGCATAGCTGACGCCCAATTCTTTAACCCGACCCAGTTTCTGGACGTCGGCTGTTCCAAAAATCCTTGCTCCTATTAGCCGCGCTAACTGTACTGCTGCTGAGCCGACGCCGCTCGCTGCTGCATGAATGAGAACCGTTTCGTCGGCTTTAAGGCGCCCAAGATGCACAAGCGCTTCATGGGCAGTGACAAAGGCCTCGGGAATAGCGGCTGCCTGGACAAAAGTCAGGGAGTCAGGGATCCGCATTGCCATACGATAGTCTATTCGGGCTAGCTCCGCATACGCGCCGCCGCCAACGATTCCCATAATGCGATCACCGATCTTGAAGCCATTCGCATCAACACCTGTCGCTACAACCTCTCCAGCAATCTCTAACCCCATGATTGCAGAATCGCCAAAATGCGGACGACCGTAGCCTCCACGGCGGTGAATGATATCGGCGCGATTGACTCCAGCAGCATGGACCTTGACTAACAGATCTGTGCTACGAAGCTCAGGCTCGGCAACATCGGCAAGCTTGAGTACGTCAGCATCCCCAAAAGTGTCGAATTCGATTGCTTTCATCATGTATCCTTATAATCTTTCGTGGTAATTCTCGTTGTGACAGCTTCGACAGGCTGTCCCTCAAAGCATCAATTGTGGGCCTCAGTACGCCTGGCTTATGAATTTGTTGGTAAGGTAATGATCAATTCCTTCGAGACCGCCTTCAGACCCGATGCCACTCTCTTTTATGCCTCCGAATGGCAGCTCGGTCGCCACGATGCGGAATTGATTGATTCCGATCATCCCGGCTTCTAATCCGTCTGCGACCTTGATTGCGGTGCTGGCGTTACTGGTAAAAGCATATGCTGATAGCCCATAAGGGAGCCGATTAGCTTCGGACAATCCATCATCGATCTCATCAAAGGGGATTACAACCGCTATCGGGCCAAACGGTTCTTCGCTCAGAATGTGAGCGTCGCCAGGCACATCTGCCAAGATTGTTGGTTCAAAAAAATATCCTTCAGACGCGATTCGCTGACCACCTGTAAGCAGGCGGGCGCCTTTCTGAATGGCGTCTGCGACCAAGGCTTCGGTCTTTGCAATCTGCCTGGGATTCGCCAGAGGGCCAATCGTTACACCGGGATGCATCCCATTGCCCACCTTGAGCGCTCTTGTTGCGGCCACAAAGTGCTCAACAAACTCGTCATAAACTGCTCGTTGCACTAGGAACCGCGTCGACGAAATGCATATCTGGCCAGTCCCCCGGAACTTGTTTGCTGCACCTAGGGCAGCGGCCGAAGCAATGTCGGCGTCGTTGAAAATGAGAACCGGTCCATGCCCACCCAACTCCAGAGTGATCGGTTTGACCCCGGCAGCAGCACGCGCTGCAAGCAAACGCCCAACAGGTACTGAACCGGTAAAAGTCACCTTACGAATCACTTGCGAGGCGATCAGGTGCTTTGAGACATCGTCAGGAACGCCGAACACCATTTGCAGAACACCCTTCGGGAGCCCTGCATCATCAAGACAGCGTGCCAGAGCCAAAGCAGTCGCAGGGCACTCCTCTCCAGGCTTGATGATGACGCTGCATCCTGCGCTGAGCGCCGCCGCCAACTTTCGCGCCGGGGTGATGGCCGGAAAATTCCATGGCGTGAATGCGGCTACCGGGCCTATGGCTTGCCGCTTGACGATCTGTTGCACGTTGGGACGGTTTGCCGGTACGAACCTACCGTCAAGCCGTTTCGCCTCTTCGGCAAACCACTCGAAGTAGTCTGCTGCCCGCAGCACTTCATCCTTGCTTTCAGCTAATGGTTTTCCCTCTTCTAGGGTCATTTGAGTCGCGATATGGTCAGCTCGTGTGCGTATGAGGTCAGCCCCGGCTTTAAGGATCTTTGCTCTCTCAACAGGTAGTGTGCACTCCCACACCTTCGACATTGTGTGGGCTACGCCGAGCGCCCGATTGAGGTCACCCGAGGTAGCAAGAGGCACTCTGCCGATAACCTTGCCGTTTGCGGGATTTGTTACTGGGGATGTGTCTCTTCCCTCCGCAGACAGCCATTCACCCGCGATGAATAAGTAAAGTGAGTCGTATTGCAGGGTCGTCATATGTGCTCGCTGTTTAGGTGTTAGCAAAGAGGTGTAAACTGCATAGGGATGGAGAGTACCCCTCAGATCTCCTCTTGATAATCGGTTAAATGCCAATAACTGCTTTGCGTGGTGCGCATAAATGCATTCAGAAAAATTTGCGGAGTTCTTAGGAGTTTTTGCTGATGTGGCGCGCGAAGGGAGTTTTTCAGGCGCCGCCAGACGTCGTGGAATTACACCGTCATCGATCGCTCGTCAGATCGACTTGTTAGAGTCGCAACTTGCGACGCCTTTGTTTTTACGGTCGACTCGCATGTTGCGCCTTACAGAAGCAGGTGAAGCGCTACTTATTCGCGCGCGCCAGATATTGGACGCTTTAGTCGATGCACAGCAGGAAATTGCGTCAATCAAAGGAGAGGTGACTGGAACGCTGCGTGTTGCATGTTTCCCAACTTTCGGGAAACGTTATGTCATACCGGTAGTCAGCGAACTTGTTCAAGAATATCCACAGTTGAATGTCGAACTCGACCTGACCGAACGATTGGCCGATCCGGTGTCAGAGCGACTGGACTTGGTTATCCGTATCGGAGATGTCACTGACAGTTCGCTTATTGCTACTTTTCTGGCACCTCAAACGAGGATATTGTGTGCTAGCCAAGCTTACCTGGCAAAAGGCCCAAAGCTTGAAGCGTTAGCTGACTTGCTACACCACAGGTTGATCGACAAAATACATGGCGCGGATTTGCTATGCTGGTCAGATGTACTTGGAAACCCGACGCGTCAGCTTGGAAAACAGCCCATTTTTCTATGTGACGATTTTGAAGCGATGCGGCTTGCGGCTTTGGAAGGCATGGGCATTGGTTTTCTGCCAGACTGGGTAATAGGTGCGGATATTCTAGAAAGTCGTTTAATCCATGTCCTGCCTCACTGCGCGAAAGAAATTCGCGGGCGAACCAGTATCGTCGCCTTGCGGGCGCTAAGACAGCCAGCCGCTCGGGTGAGCCTCTTTCTCGATAGGCTGAGGAATCACATTGGGTCACCTCCTGTATGGACTGTTTCTGATTTGGAATCATGAATCAGCCCCATTCGGCGTATTAGCACTCTTGCGACATTATGGCAGACAGGAAGCGTTCTTCCGACGGGCCTAAGCGTCTTCTTGTAACCGTGTTTGACAGAAGACGCTCTAGCGACGTTGGCAGTAGCTTTTATTACTAGCCGTTATCGAAGTAGCTTCCAACCCATTTCACGGCATAAAGCTAGTGCGTCTTTCTTTGTGGCGCATACTTCCATTAGGAACGTTGGATCATGATCACCCGCAGTAACTATCCATTTAACCCCTTGTCCCTAAGATCGGCGTGCATGATATCAACCTTCAGGTCCGGATCTAGTGCATATTTGATGGCGTCGGGATAGGAGACAGGAGCACATTTTTTTAAACTCTTTTGCCCACGCTGTTTTTTCAAGTTCATTCTTTTTCATTTGATTCTTTGACCTAGGCGTTTACATCATTCGATCTGGTTCTTTAAGTATTCTAAACTAGAGACTCTGATCTGCAAGCACTAAGCCGATCCGTAATCACTTCCTGGCAACTTGTCGATGTTCCAAGGCAGTAGTTCATCAATGCGGTTGATCCGATGGTCGGCAACGTGGTCCAGGACATGGCGCAGATAGTCTTCCGGATCCACACCATTCAATTTTGCCGAGCCTGTGAGCCAGTACATCGCGGCAGCACGCCCACCTCCTGAGTCCACACCGGCGAACAAGTCGTTCTTGCGAACCAGGGCCGCGCCCTCGCAGCGATTGAGCGCATATTGGATCGCCGCCGTTGTATCTGGCTAGGGCTCTATCGAGCTCTCATGGGAGGGAGCGATGCAAACGACCGGATTGAATCGTCTGCGTTGCATTTTGAAACCAATTCATTAGCATGTCGCTTCCGCAGGCCATGGCGGTGTCGATAGAATCTCGCCATGAAAAAATTCATCCTGACGCTAGTTCTGCTTGCTTCAACCTCCGCACACGCTAGGGAAACAGCATCTTCCAACACCACCCCAAAATTTCGCGATTGCCCTCAGTTTTTCGCCGGAGCGACTTCCCCCCGTATCAATAAGTCGTTTCAGGTAGCTCCGCGCGCGCTTTGCTATCAGTCTTTCGCAATTCTGTATTCCGGCGTTTCCAAAACGCCGGTATTTGTTGCCGAGAGATTGAACCGGGCACAGCTGGAGGACGCGAAAGATGAAAAGCGAACGAACCGGTTCTTTGCAGATGCGAGACTGCGCAAGACCGAACGCGCGGAACTTGACGATTACAAGGGAAGCGGCTTTGACCGTGGCCACATGGCGCCTGCAGGTGACATGCCAAGTGCACGCGCCATGGCCCAGAGCTTTTCATTGGCGAACGTGGTTCCTCAAGCGCCGAAGAACAACCAGAAAGCCTGGAGCGGGATTGAGCAGGCGACACGCAAGTACGTCATGCGGGCAAAAGGGGACGTCTACGTCATCAGCGGCCCGGTGTACGAAGGTAAGCCGAAGACCATTGGAAGAAATCGTATCTGGGTTCCGAGATATCTCTACAAGCTGGTATATGACCCCGCTACAGGTCGTGCATGGGCGCACTGGATTGAAAACACTGACCAGGCACGTGCAAGCAAACCGATAAGCTATGAGGAACTGGTCCGCAAAACCAATATCGAATTTCTGCCGAAATCAAAAGTGATCGGCTGAAAACAGTTCAGATCAAGTTTGCCATGTCAGGCGGGAAATCCCAAATATCTATGCGGCCTGAAAACAGATAACACTACCATCGGCCGTCACTGCCCCCGCTGCCGGACCAGCGGATGCAACATCAACTCCGGTGGACTGGACTGGTTACACCACAACAGTGTGTACTGGTCGAACTTCATCAGTAACGATTCGGCCTGGGCACCGCTGATATTCAGTATGAGGAAAGCTTCATCAGAAGCGTCATCCTCGTTTGTCGCCTGACGTTCTGCGGGAAGAGACTTCAACTTGAGCTCTTTGATCGCAGTAGCAAGTGCTGCATGTCGCGTCTTGTTTTTCGTGGGTGGCAAGGGACATCCCGCCGGGTTACAAGCCGTAATGACAGCTGCAGTAGCTGCGCCTTGCGTTCGGAGCAGTTGCGCCAGTTCGGGATTTCGTATGCCTGCCTGTAGCTTGAGCCGGCGTGGAAGGTGAACGGTATAGGATGTGCCACGAAACGCTTTACGCTGTGGAGCCGAGAGGGTGGCGCCGTCTATCAAGTATTTGGGAAGTGACTTCATGGGTGTTGGCGAATACCTGGCTTTGAAGCAACAATTAAGCGTGCTCCTAATTGATTATACTGGATATGTATACAGTATAATGATATTTCAGCTGGCTTGGACGATGGTATGACCGCTTCAACGCGATGGCGACAAATGGCTGCCCACGCAGGTGACATGGGATAGTGAGCATATGACGCCCGGTATTGGCTTCGCGTAATATCCGGTGTTCATGAGAAGTGTTCGGTGAATTCATAGTCTGATTGTTTGATACCGTCTCAAACATACATACTGGATAACGAACTGATAAGCACTTCTCCAGTTTGGATTGACGCAATCGTAATGAAAACATTCTTGTCCGTTCCCGCGGAAGACAGTGAACTGGCCCTGGCGTGTGGAGCTCAGCTCGACGCAGCGACAGGCCAGTTGTTCGTGCCCCAGGGCCTGGCTGTCAACGGCAATCTAAAACTGATACAGTTTTGTTCGGCATCGGCAACTGAGATTTGATACACCAGTGTGTAGTGTCATTGGTGTTGCCGACGTCTTTACAGTTGCATCTCCTCCTTTGTGATGGACTTGTTTCGGGCCAGCAGACCAGCGCGCCGCTTGTCACGCAGACGGAAGCTTTCGCCCTGAATCGACACCACGTGTGCATGGTGTAACAGCCGATCAAGCATTGCCGCCGTCAGCGTGGCGTCCTCAGCGAACGTCTGATCCCATTGTCCGAACGGTAGATTGCTCGTGACGATCAAGCTTCCCTTCTCATAACGCTTGGCAATCACCTGGAAGAACAAGTTGGCCTGCTCCCGGCTCATCGGCAGGTACCCGATCTCGTCGATGATGAGCAGGCGATACGGATTGATGAAGCGCTTTAGCGCATCAGCCAGCTGGTTCTGCCGATGGGCCGTCGTCAACAGCAGCATCAGATCGGCCGCGGTAATGAAGCGCGCCTTGATCCCTGCCTGTGTAGCGGCATAGCCCAGCGCTATTGCAATATGTGTCTTGCCCGTGCCGCTTGGCCCAAGCAACACAACGTTTTCGCTGCGCTCAATAAAGGCCAGACTGGCCAACTCCTGAACCTGCGCTTTGGGCACGCCGGTAGCAGCGCTGAAGTCGAACCCGTCCAGTGTCTTGATGGCCGGGAAGCTGGCCAGTCTGGAGAGTGTAGTTCTTTGCCGTGACTGCCGTGCCGCCACTTCGGTCTTGAGTACGGACTCCAAGAATTCCGTCAGACTGATATCGGCAGCGACTGCCTTCTGCGTCAGATGCGGTAATGTGTTGGCAACCGTGGAGAGCTTGAGCTGGGCACATAGTTCTGCAATCCGTTCATGGGCCAGATTCATGCTGCGACTCCCATGAGATGGTCATAGACCGATAACGGATGCTGCAATGGTGCCAGCCAGTCATGGAAGCGAGCACGCAGTTCATTGCTGCTGGCTGGCTTCGCCGGCTCTACCAGGGCGGCATAGGGCGCCGGCAAACGCTGCAGCGAACGTTGTTCCAGTTGTAGTTGCTCGCCGGGACGCTGTTTGGTAGTGCCGTGGACGCGTTGATCAGCAACTTCCCGCAGCCAACGCCAGACCTCGGTGTTGGCGGTCGATACATCGAGTTCAAGTCCGACGGCCTTGAACCGGGCCATCAGCGGTACATAGAAGCTACGCCGTAGGTAGCCATTCATGCGTTCAACCTTGCCTTTGGTCTTGGCGCGGTATGGCCGACACAGTTCGGGCCGGAACCCATAATGTCGGGCGAAGTCCAGGAAGCCGGGTTGGAAACGATGTTGCTTTGGACCGTAAGCGTTGCGTTCGAGGACGACGGTCTTCATATTGTCGTAAAGTGCCCGCCGCGGAACGCCGCCGAACCACTCGAAGCAGTTGGCATGGCATGCCAGCAATGTCTCGAGCCGCATATCGGAAACGAACTCGACATAGCTGGCACGGCTATAGCCCAATGTCGCTACGAAGGCGAACAGGCTTGCCCCTTTACGCCTTCTGAACTCGATCCAGTCGGCTTGCATCTGATCGCCCGGTTCTGTCTCAAAGCGCACCACCGGATCCGGTGGCGTCGTGGGACGTAATGCGGAGACGAAGTTGCGCACCGTGCGTTCGCTGCCGGCAAAGCCCATTTGCTGGATCTCACGCCACAGTACAGTAGCTGGAATCCAGTCGGGGGCGGCCGAAGCAATTCGCTGTCGCAGATAGTCCTCGAACGGTGCAATCTTGGTCGGACGTGGCATCCGGCCCTTGAAAGCAGGTGCCGCGTCGTCAGCCAGATACTTGCGTACCGTATTGACTGAGCAGCCCAGTTCGCACGCAATGGCACGAAGGCTCTTACCCTGCTTGTGCAATATCCTGATTTGCATGTACTCCTCGTATGAAACCATTGCCGCTCAAAAAGCGACAATTATCCCTATGTCGAGGTGTATCAATTCTCACCTGCCGATCCTGTATCAATTTACATGTGCCGGTGACACTGGCACTAGCACCGTTCTCTGCGTGGCTGCCTTCGAGTCGGGAGCGCCTCGCCATATCAATATTGCAGGGCCGCGGCGTTTCACTGAGCGATCTGCTAGGCCGAGTCGCCGGCGCCATCAAAACTGCATTCGAGGATCCGGTCTGGGTGCGGATCGAGATCAGCCAGCTGCAGATGCACAGCGGGCACCTGTACATCGCTGCGGTCGACAGGGATCAGGATGGCAAGGAAAAGGCAAAAGCCCGTGCGCAAATCTGGGCAAGCCGAGTTCCGGGAATCGTTCGCAAGTTCACTGGCCAGACCGGCATCGAGCTGGCTTCAGGCATCAAGCTGCTGGTCTATGCGAAGCCGGTCTTCAAGCCAGAATACGGATTTTCGCTAGACATCGTCGATATCGATCCCAACTATACGCTGGGAGATATGGAGGCACGTCTCAAACGCATTCGTGAACGATTGAAGTCCGAAGGACTGGCACAGCGCAACAAGCAACTGGCAACGCCCGCCGATTTCGCCCACGTGGCCGTGATCAGCCCGCCGGATGCGGCAGGCAAAGGAGACTTCCAGGCGGAAGCTGACCGGCTGGATGCAGCTGGCCTATGCCGCTTTACCTACTTCGACGCCGTCTTCCAGGGCGAACGGGCCAAGGAGTCGCTCAAGGATGCGTTCATGGCCGCACTGAGCGTACACCAGCATTCCACCTTTTGTGCATTGGTACTGATCCGCGGCGGCGGTGCACTGGCTGACCTGCATTGGCTCAATGAGTATGTCCTTGCCGGCATGGTTTGCAAGTTTCCCTGCCCGGTATTGGTAGGCATCGGGCATGAGCGGGACACAACCATCCTTGACGAGTATGCGCACCGTTCATTTGGCACACCATCGAAAGTGATTGCCCATATTCGACAGCAGATCGCCACGCGCGCACTCAGAGGACTGGAAGACTGGCAGGCGATCGTCCATGCGGCACAGGCACGCCTGGCATTGGCAGAAAGCAGGGCGCTGCAAAAGAGAGCCGAGATCAGCACACTGACCGATCGGCGCCTTGCACAGGCTGAAACCGCAACGATCAGACAGCAGGAGTTGGTTAGCCGGCAGGGTACCGCCTTGTTGGATCTCGCGGTCAAACAGGCAGACAGACTGCATGACATGGCGCTCACGGCAGCCGGCGCCCAGGTCGACATAATAGCTGCCAAGGCTGAGCACTTGTCGATAAGCGTCAACGACCGCGCACAAAGCACAGTAGAGCGCGTCGAGCGTGACGTCATGGGTGCATTCAACAGTATTACGCTGGCGACGCGACGCAGTATCGACGGCATTGACGAGCACCTGCAAGATCAGTGGCTCGGCGTCGCAGCGACCGCGCACCGGATGCTGGGCACGGCAACACATCATTTGGAACGTGACATGGCCGATATACGGCATTTTGCACGTAAGGCACTCGACGATGCACAGGAACAGACCAGAGATGTGATGGCCACGATTCTGGCGCATGGCATTGATCCGACGCTCAAACGTGGATTCGCCGTAGTTAAGGACAGGACAGGCATGCCAATATCGAGCAGCCATGCGGCTCAACAACAGGAAACGATGAACATACAGTTCCGCGACGGAACAATACGCGTGAAAAAGGAATCTACATGAGTGACATCAACGGCTTTAACGCCGCCTACAAAATACTGCAAGCCAATGCGGAAAAGCTGCGGCGTCAGGACGATCTGGATATCGACAGCTTGGTGCCGATTGTCGAAGAAAGTGCAAAAGCCTACCAGGTGTGCAAGGACCGAATCGCAGCCGTACGGGCTGCTCTGCAAGAGCACCTGAAGGAAGAGAGCGCCGACCCACCACAAATATAATTCGGCAGCACGCACCACACGTTGACTGCTCCCTCACTTTAAGCCTCCTAGTAAGCTAGGCGGGAAGTAGCCAGCGCCCGGCTCCCGTAGACTGCAATCGCCAGTGATGACCGCTTTTCTGAAACCACAGCTTTCGTTCGAGCGGTTGACACCATATGACACCCTTATATTCAAGTTTTTAGCTGCATGCGTATTAGTTGGAATGCGAACGATCCGGCACCCGTGCTGATAGGTTATTTTGCTGAGTTTCAAATTTTTCTCGAGGGGCGCCGCCTATTTCCTCAGCGAGCGCAAGAGCTTGTATGGGCAAACACCAAGCGCTTTGCCGATGTCATCGGTCCAGGCCACAACGCCGTGAACAAGACGGGTTGGCACTGTGCGGCAAGTGCTCCATTTTGTTTCACGGCAGCGTTGCATGGTCAGGTCGTTGCTGCAGCCTGGAGCAGACACATCCTTACAGGCGATGGCACGCAAGGGTGCAATCTCGCATATGCGTTATTGAATCAAGTCGAAGGCAGGGGAATCGCCAAACTTCTTTCAGCGATGGCCGTTCAAGCCCTATTCATGGAGGCTCCGGGCCTCGATTTTGTCAACGTCCAGACACGAGTACTCAATACGAGATCGTCGGTCCTTGCGAAGTCATTCGGCATGCAGATCGTGCCAGAGCAGGCATTCGCAGCCGTCCAGCCGGGTAGCGATAGAATAACCCGGTATTGTACTTACCGTCTTGGTATGGCAGCCTTCATCTCCCGTGCTGGACAGGTGATCGCAAAGCGTCTTCGTCCGGTTGATAACAAGTTTGCTGCCATGGAGCCAACTAAAAATCAGGCTGTAATTGACTGCAATTGAGATGATTTGGCGACGACCAAGTCGACAAGCAGATGCGAACAGCTGATCGACCTGCCGCTGTGGCATATGGCCGACCTCATCGAAGAGAAAGCCTGCAACTGTAACAACATGAGACGATTAACTGGATTGGCACCAACTGCCCACCCAATCAGGCTGTCGGCAGGATGTGACTCGTCGCGGAAACCGTAGTCGGTCTGGCTGCCCACAAGGTCTGTAAAGCGGTCATTGACCATCACAATAACGGAAAGGTGGGGAAGCCGGCTCCAACTACCGTTTCACAAAACTGGTCGACTTCGCCAAGCTACGGAACCCTTGGTTGAATCACTTGGGTAACGTACCGGCCATTATCAAGCTATCAATTTAAATTGCATTTTTGGCCAGGAACCTAGGCAAAACATGAGACTGCGTTTTGACGTGCGAGACACTCATTGCACTTCCTCATAAAGAGATTATTCTCACGTCTTTGGATTTGCGAATCCTGGAGATCCCATGTCTGTACCTCTGGAAAAGTGTGTCGTCAAGCAGTGTGGTTATGTCTTCCTAATGGAGCGATCCTGTGCATCGGCGGGTGACGGCGGTGATATCGGTTTTTTTGTGTGCCCACAGTGTGGCACGCGGGTTGAAGCGGATACTGCAATGACGTATATCACTCGGCGCTTGCCAGACAACGTAGGCGATTGGCCGGACGAGGGCGCTTGGACCTAAAGACAACTGTTCTTGTGTGAGACAGTGTGTGAAATCGCCGATGTCAGAGTGCATCAATCGTTAGCGGTGTGGAGTGGTGCGTTTGACAATCTGGCAGTAATGGGAGTGGCCCAGCAGTAAAATGCGACTTCCGCTTTGGGATAGATTTGCTTTCGATGCACGAAAAGTAAGCTTACCGTTTTTCGATGTATGCCGTTGCCTTTTACAAGATGTCAATATCGAGTCTAACGCTGGGAAGCTCATTGTGCAGCTAGCTATCCTCTGTGTTGCGTTCGCTCACTGGTAGCGCCGGCACTGTGCTACGGCCTTAGCCGGCCACAGGAAGCCAAAATAGCAACCTCTTACCTTTGTACATGTCGGGACGCTCAAGAAGGACCCAGCCGCACCAAATTGCTTTGGCGATGCCCCGCAACGCAAATACTGCCTTATTCTTGGGATTGAGACATAATATCCTTGCCACAAATTAGCTCCCAATTCCATGAAGCTTCCAAGTCCGCTATTCGAGTTGGAGTCATACAATCCTGTGCCCTTGCTCGATGCAATCAGCGCGGCTATATCAGTCAAGAGTGACAATGCGTTGGCCAAGGCATTAGGTATTACCCAAGGTGCAATGTCGAAGATTCGCAATAAGCATAAGCCAATTTCAGCAGAGGTTCTGCTTAGAATGCATGATATTTCCGGGCTGAGTATTCGACACATGCGCACCCTCATGGGTGATGATCGCCGCCTCTTCTGAGGAATCGCCGCCTTAGCGCTTCTTGTATGTCGCCGGCCGTCACGCGTCGACCTCGTACTACTCGGACACCCGCGCCGGCGTAGAAATGCTGCAGAGGTAAGGTCTGCTCGCCTCTGGTCGTGCGGCGCAAATCCTCGACGCTCTGATTCAAGAAGGTGAGCGGCTTTTAGCCTGAGCGGAGTTTCTTCGCGGTTTCGGTGGCTGAAGTGCTTCGACTAAACTTAGGCCGCGACCGAGTCGTTTATAGACCGTGGATGTGTTCAGCCCCAAGCGGCGAATCCATTCCGTGATAGGGTGGGATTCGCCGTTCATTTCCACTATCACAGTGCTGCGGCGATTGAATGCATGCTCTTTTGAGGTAACCCAGCGGCAGTTTTCCGGGGAGTAGTCCTTGTTGATGTCGATGCGCCCAAAGCGATGATCTGGGCTTGGACGTTCTCCCATGTCTGCCAGAAAATTGGGGAATGATTCAAGCCAGCGCTCGCATACCCTTATGCCAAGACCACCGCAAATTGCGTACCTCGAATTATTCGGGTTATAGCAGCGCTGTTTCATTCCCTGCCAAACGTCGAATTCAAGGGATTCTGATTTCCCATGGTCGGTGAACGCCTTTTTCGCGAAGTCGACTCTTTTGCATTTGCAAGACTGCGTTCGTCCACTTATCAAGCTGCTAACAGCCACCACAGTCGTACTTCCGCAGTCACAAAGGCAGTTCCATTTCGCGTTTTTCCGAAGTTCGTTTGGTGCTCGCGACACCACAACAAGCCGTCCAAATCGTTGACCAATTAAATTTTTGAGAACTGCCATGAGAGATTGAAGCTCAGGATGAAGCTGGCATTCTACAAGGGGGCGACACAGTTCTTTGATAAATTCGTCCGCTTACGGACGGTTGTCTGTCAT
The DNA here is from genome assembly GCF_015352985.1 of Noviherbaspirillum malthae. Lineage (GTDB taxonomy): Bacteria > Pseudomonadota > Gammaproteobacteria > Burkholderiales > Burkholderiaceae_D > Noviherbaspirillum > Noviherbaspirillum malthae. Next base: position 20,535 of record NZ_JACYXF010000076.1, read on the forward strand.
CCACGTTAGAGCGGTATTCAACGGCCACAATAGGCTGCATGACGAGCACTGATAAAAGTTCATCCTGTCGCCTATTCTATACACCACGCTGATGGAACGATCAGCACCCGAGCCAAAGGTATGCGAAAATTAGTGCCAATAAGAAACATATTGGAGCAAGCCGTGTATTCAGGTGGTATAGAGTTTTGTCGTCCTGTTCCCGATGATTCCCCTATCTTTGCAAGCGTACCGAATGGTCATACCATCAATGTTGACGGCATACTGTACGTCAAGGAAAGTGAATGGCTGTCATTCTTGATTTCCATCCGTGATAGCGTCACGAACGGAAAGGAATCTGTTTAATAGACACGTTACTTTTACGTATGGCCCGTCCCAATCGTGTGTTGAAGCTAGAATCCTATGACCCGAACCCATTGCTGGACAGGTTAATAAGCTTCGTTCCGAGCCAGAATGATGTAGGGTTAGCAGCTGCATTAGGAGTCACGAAGAGCAATATTTCGAAGATACGGAACAAGCATGCCGACATATCGGCGGAAATGCTGCTCAACATGCACGAGATGTCGGGTCTGACTATTCGTGAACTGCGCGACCTGATGGGCGATACGCGACGCTTTTTCTGAGCACATGCCTGGCTAGCGCATGAATGCCGTTGGCCACCACTCTTCGATTTCAGACGAGTCGGCTAGTCCCTGAGGTTCGTCTTTGTACCAAAACTTGTGGAGAGGGCGAAGCCAAGCAGCACTTCGCTTCCTGCCTTCTTTTGTCATCACAATACACGGCTCCTCATTTCTGAGTAGTGATAGCGCGTTGCTTGTTTGGACGTCCATACAATACCTTGGCTGTCAAAATAGGACTTGTGCTTAGGAATCCATTCAAGATGGCTGATGTGTCTGCTTCAACATGACTGCCCTGTCTCGAAGCTTGTGACCTCTCTTATCAGCCATTCGTACCTGGTCTGATCGAATCTCTTTTGCAAATTCCAGGCTAACCCGCGAAGGTGATTCGGCAGGTAAAAAGCCATCGTAATTTGTTTCAGTAGCTGGATCTGCTCGTCATGCATTGCTTCTCCCGTAGGGTGGCGTACGAATACCAGAAAGCGCATTGTTCAACGGAGGAAGCGAGATCCTCCGCCCCGCGTAGAACAATGCGCTTTGCTGCATGGTGAGAACGACCCCCTATGCCGACTAAACTATGGTCAAAACGATGAGAGGAAGGCAATGTAGGCCAGTAAAGCGCTACCTGTCATATACCACCTGCTGCGTCGTTTGGCGGCGTGGTCTTTGAGCCCAAAAATAGGACGTCGGGAAGGGCTGAAGCGGTTCATTCTCTAGCGGTGTCGCAGTGCGAAGAACAACTACTTTCGCGTTGCCGCAGAGAAATGTCAAAGCAAATCCGTATTCGCCTTTTGCGATCGCCCAACTTGTGGTGTGTTAGCCGCAGGAGCGTAGCTGTTAGCCATCCAACTCCGGAAAGTGCTGCGTCCGCGCACTGAGGTGCTTCGGCGATACTCGCCGCGTATCGCCCGCCACCTCTGTCCCTCACCCGGCAAGAGTGCGTCGATCGTCACACGGTGCAGCGTAATGCTTTTAACAACGGCCGGAATCAGTAACGATGGCTGTCCATGAGCAAAGTATGATTTCCAGGCCACCCGGTCGCATGCTCTCCATCCATGCGTAATTATGCCAACGATTCTATAAAGCCCGATAGTTCGGCCTCATGCAATGGCTCAAGCCAGCTTACAACACTAACCCGCCATCGTCTTTGGCGTCGATCCGGTGCTGAAGATGATGCCATTCAACGCAACGCAAGCTGCCTTTAATGAACGACCGCTTTTTTCGAATAGAGGCGTTCACGGTGTTTGCCTTCGGCGTTGATATCGCCGTTCTTTGACATTACGCTTAACGCGTTCGACATACGTTGGGCGAGCTTCTTGCGTTCTTCTGCGCTCGGTTTGATACCGAGGGCATTGATTGCAGCCTTGAATATCTCGGAAGCGGGTTGCGGCGTGTCGGTCAACAATGTCGGCCAAAACTCCTTGCCCGTGGCCGGCAATTTGGATTGCCGAGTACTTTTGGTCGTCGTCGCTTTCGCCTTGCTGGTGGCTTTGCCACTGGCCTTTGCGGTTCTCGCAGTACGCGATTTGGCTCGTCCGCTCGTAGAAGGGCTGTCGAGAGTAGTCAAGGTTTCCAGAACCCCTTCCAGGTTCTCGACGAGCTTGGTGTAATACGCCATGCCTTCGCGAGCATGCAGCAATTCAAGTTTGACAGCTTGTGCAGCCGATCCAATATTCGCCATGTGACGCTCCTTGAGAGGAATGAGGAGAGGGTGTTATTAAGCCCCTGATGGACTGGTATTTAATACGCTTTGTTCAACTTGCAAAATGATTAATCTCAATAAGCAGAATATGCGTCTTTCTTCCGAAGTCAACGAGTGAGCAGCAGTGCCATGCATCTCACTGTCGGAAAAGAAGGTCTTAGTATTTTCCCTGTCCGATAGTGGGTGTCGTAACGAACTAAGCTGGAGGCAACTGTTAAGGGAGAGATTACGTTGTCTATCGGCGAAAAAATAACCCGCAGGCCGAAGCTTGCGGGTTCAATCCAATTCAAGGAGAGTTGGAGGAGACAGGTGTTACTATACTGCGATGCACCATAGTTGTCCTCTTTATTGTTCTTATAAGAGAGATAAACCATGGTGATATTGCAAATGAATAAGCCCGCTCGGACATCAACCAAGCGGGCTTACTGGGTGTCTTCTCGCCGTCTCTAGCCTTGGATTTTTATGTGCTACGGCCGGATAGTACACTGAAAAATAACGACTTTGTGGATTTTTGTATCAAGATGCAGCCACTCGACACAATCAAATCAGCCTGCCAGAAAGCGCTCGAAGAGGCACGCCAACACGCGGATTGGCATGCCGCTTACTGCGAAGCAGTCGATCCGGCATCGGTTCTCGAACTGGTCGCCCAAGTGGGGGCGCTCCATGGAAATGACCTGGCAGATGATCGTACCGCGGTGCTGAAACTCATTCGGGACCTGACCGGATACATCAAGCTGGCAACTGGCGACAAGCCAGATCCTGTGCGAGACGATCTGCTGCTGCAAGCACGCGAGGTTATCGCTCTGATTGATCGCTGAATTGCCGGGCGTGTCCGGCGTGGTCGTGTTGTAACGAACAGTATGACTTGTTGGCCTGCGCCAGTGACGACACCAGATTGCGCAGCTTAATGCGTGCCGCATCGAAGCCGTCTTCCCGGCGCCAGCGGTTGAGGTCGATGAAGCCAGCGGCTCCCAGCGCCTTGGCCGCCATGCTGATGCGCTGAAAAGCAGGGTCGTCGAGTTCGCCTTCCAGTACCCGCACACACAGAAATGGCGTTTGCTGCGACTCGATGGAGGCCTTGGCATGGCGCAGCAATTCGAACATCTTGCTTTCAGCAAAATGCGTTCCGCAGACGATGACATCGAACCGCGTCGCAAGCAGTCGTTCGGCTTCCGGCATGGTGCTGCAAATGGTAAGCCGGAAGTGGTCAGCCCAAGCCTCTTGCACAACAGGGATGACGCGCGGAACTTCGGCGACCAGGATGTTGGGTTGATCGTTGGGCATGCGCTGGAGCGGCTTGTTGCTGGACGCATTATTTGAGATCGCCGCAGCTCCTTTCTCTTACAGGATAGTACGCGACATTGCTTTTGTGAAGGTTCGTGCTATTCTTTCGCTATTCACTTCCCTTAGCCGGCATGTGGCGTCGGTGGCTTTTTGCACGGCACGCAAGTGAAATCCATGCAGCCCTGAAATGCAGTAAGCATTCATGCGAAGACGATTTCCAGGAACTTAAGCTAGGCTTTTCTGCCTCTCACAGAGAACTGCTGCCTGGTCCGGGCAAGGCCAAGTGCGACTATTAATCCAACAGGGCGATCGTGCCCCGTCAAGACTCCTATTTCGATTGAAAAGTTATGCCTCGTAAACCTGAACCTGTAGTGGCTTCCAACGTCATTAAATGGACTGAAGAAGAGTGGCAAGCGATCGCCACGCGAGTCCTTGAAGACAAAGGCCCCACTCTCCTGCACTCACCCGAGCTGGAGGAGGTCAAAGCGAAAGACGTGTTTCACGCACAGAATGTGTTGCCGGACAGCCGGCATCGCAAGCTGATCTCGATCTCACAAGGATTTCAAGCCATTCGACAGCGCTTACGGGGCATTTTGCAAACGCTGGAACCCGTTCCCCAGCATGACTTGTTCACCGTACCGACACCAGCTGTTAATAGCGGAGCTGCTCCGTCTGAGAAAGCATTGGTTGGTCAGTCGACGACAGAGGCTTCCAACGGTCCCATAACGATCAATTCCGAGCCGGTAGCGGGAACGCCTGTCGAGGTACCGCCACAGGAGATCGAAGCCGTCAGTACCACACCGTCACCAGGACAACGGGCGCCTGCAGCCGTGACAGTGAGCGACGAGGAGGTGTCGATGGAAGAAAGGGCGCGGCCAGCTGTGCTGCTTCGCGCACCAATTCCTTTTGATGAGAAAGCAAAGTTTGCACACGCAACCTCGCGTCGACCATCACGTCAAGCGCTGCCACAAAGTGCAGGCGAGGATCTGATTGAGCTGGCCCGTCCGTTCGTTGCGATGGTGTGCCAGGAGTTTGCCAACGCCTTGGTCAAGACGATGATGGAGAAGGGCGGTACACAGGGCCTGGCCTCGTTGTTCCAGGCAGCTGCGGGATCTCCAATCCATGGGATACGTGGTGCTGTTGCCGAGTCAACGATACAAGCGAATGACGCTTCGGACGATGACCATTTTGCCGACGATGTGCAACCGCTGTTCGATCCCAAACTGCCGCCCTCTGCCAATAGCAGCTTCAAGCCGGTGATCGCGCTGATCGCAACAGGAACACGTGACTTCGAGGATTTACAGCAGCTCTATCCGCAACTGGAATTGAATGTGGTCGCACTTGAAGACCTGCGAACCGCACCGTCATTGCGCAATTGTCAGCGGATGATCGGCTTGCGCGAGGATGTACCGGCACCGGCCGATGAGTTCCTTAGGAAGACCTTCGGAAACAGGTATGTCCGTATTACCGGCGGGATTGGGCAGATACGCGAACAACTGAATGCATGGCTCAATAATCCCGGCACGATGAACGCCGCGGCGGCCGGCTGGCCACGCAAGCAGGGCAATGGAAAAGGGCAGAGCAACGGTTATCCGAAGAAGAAGCAATTCCGTCGGCCGCGTCCGGCCGCATAATCGACAATTGGTCTGACCGGGCAGTGATTGATTACTGCAGGATCATCGCGGTTCATCAAAGCCGCTGTCACCGCATTGCGATGACAGGGTGGCCTTTGTACTCGGACCGAGGAGGGAAGTCCTCCTCTGGCCAATGCTCGAGGGCGGCCGGCAATGGGCGTGCGGAATAGACCAAGGCAGGATTGGCTGGTACCGTTGCACCACAATGCGGACAGGTGATCACACCGGCGGACATCCTATGCGAGGCGAAGCAGCGACTGAAGTGTTCAAGGGCGTAGAGTCGGTGACACAGCGGATTGCTGCACTTTTCCAAATGAACGGACATGGTTGTCTCCCTTTTACGTTCTTGTCGGTGAGCCGCGATCTTCAGCTTAGCCAGTCTTTGTCCAACCGCAAGAACTCTTTACGAGACCATCAAAGTCCCGGGGTATTAAAGCGGTTAAACGATATGTCACAGTGTCACAGGGAAGGCGGCCGGCTGCAACCATACAACTCGCTGATCGAGAGGCTGCAGCAGTGTTACTGGTAAGACGACGTGGAGTGCCATCACTGGGTAACTCCATGAGTCTCACGGCATCGCATAACCGGCCGCCGCGGAATCTTGAAGCATACGCCGTTAGGACTCAAACCCGGCGGGACATATTGCGCTGCCATATGACTTTTGCATCGGCTTGGTGCAGAATCACCATGCAGTAAAAAATCCAATCCCAAAGAGGACGGCAGGAGACACCTAAAAGCCCACAGCACATGTACTGTGGGCTTTTTCATTCAAGCTTGTTATGCGTTTCCCGAATGTCTGTCATTCGCAATCGAAAGAAGACAGCAGTGTTGTACACCGGTACTATGTCCTTGTCTCCTCCAACTCTTCTTGAATTGGATTCGCCCGCAACTTCCGCAAGGACTGCGGGCTTTTTTCTTTGTACCACTGCCGGCACAGGTCTGGTTGGTAAGGTGGAGTGGTTTGATCTTTTTTATCGGACGAGGCGCAACGGCGCGCCAAAAGGATAGCAATTGGTCATTGAATCTTGTGACAAAATCGATATCGCGCGCATTCTGATCGAACGCATTGATGGCGTCGTCATGCAAGCTCGTGTCAGTACATTGGTGCTGGCCAATGCGGTGCTGGAACGCTGGGCGGCAGATGCCCCGGAAAAGGGCGAAGGCCAATGCCAGATCCAGATCGTATTCGAAGACGGTTTTCAGTACCGTAGCCGGATCGGCTTGAAACGCTCGCAAAAGCGTATCTCGCTGGCCAAGCTGCTGCGCCAGCAGCTGCTCGCCATGACCAGCCCACAGCCCAATAGGCGAAAGAAGAAGGACGGTGGCAGCATTACCATTGAAGCCCCTTACTTTGCACTACCGCTGACGGCCGACGCCATGCTGGCAAGGTACGATATCTAGAGCAGGACGGAGCAAGGCAGTACACGAAGGAATGAAAGACGATGGCACGCACTAACAACGATGCGCTGCAGGCGACTTATCTGAATGACTTGCGCAAGCAGCGTGCGACGGTCATAGTGTATCTGGTCAACGGGATGAAGCAGATGGGCATGATCGAGTCGTTCGATCAGCATGCCGTGTTACTGCGCCAGGGAACAGGTACACAACTCATCTATAAGCACATGGTGGCCAGCATCATGCCGGCAGCGAAAGCACAGCATATAGCGCCACCGACTCCAGCCAAACGCCTGGTGAATCGGTTAGAGCCAAGCCTAGTACCTGTGGTGACGCGCAAAGCGACGCGCAGGACCATTGTTTGGGAAGACTAGCGCAGTCACGGCATGGTTACCGCCGTAAGACCATGCACGGGAAGTATGGTGCTGGTATTGATTCCTCCCGCCTGCTCAGGTGGATACAGCCTGTTCTTTTGAAATCGAGGTCTCACTCCGATGGCTGCATGGGGTGCTGTTACGCGCGGAGTAATACTGAGCCACTACGCGCGAAGTAAATCTGAGCCACTTTTTCGTAAAGTTGGATCTTTTTGCGCGAGATCCGAGTGTTACATAAGGAAGAGTGGATGGAAATTCATGTGC